>NZ_JBTLMN010000001.1:0-1544818 GCF_054462275.1 Micromonospora sp. SD19 | reverse complement strand
ACGCCAAACCCTCGACTGGCAGAATCCAGCCGAGGTACTCCACAAACACCTAGTCGCAACAGCCGCTTGAAACCGCCGGCCCCGGATGCCCCGGTTTTCAGAATCCCGAGTCGATCAAGCCGATGAACCACGCCAGGCAGGCCAGACCGAGGCCCAGACCAAGCCAGGCCGAGGCCCAGACCAGGCCGAGGCCGAGTGGGGTCAGTCCCAGGCTGCGCCCAGGGTGGCGAGCTGGTCCGCGTACTCGATGCGGTCGGCCCACTCGCGCGGCCACGCGCTCATGCCGACGGCCGCGCCCAGGAAGGCGCCGGCGAGGGCGGCGATCGAGTCGGAGTCGCCGGCGGTGGTCGCCCCCCGGGCCAGCGCCGAAACCGGATCGTCGGCGTGCCGTACGGCGCAGAGCAGCGCGGTTGCCAGCGCCTCCTCGGCCACCCAGCCCTCGCCGGTGGCCCGACACGGGTCGGCGCCGTCGTCCGGCTCGGCCAGGGCGGTGGTCAGTCGGCGCAGCACTGCCAGGCAGTCGTCCCAGCCCTGGGCGATGAACTCCTCAGGAGTGTCGGAACCAGCGCGCTGCCAGAGGTCTCCCAGCCACCGCTCCCGGTAGACCAGGCGCTGCGACAGCGCCCGCTCGGTGAGCACCGCGGGAAGCTCGGTCAGCGGTACGCCGGTACGCAGCGCGAAGACCGCGTACGCGGTGAGTTCGCTGGCGGCCAGCCCGGTCGGGTGGCCGTGGGTCAGCCCCGCCTGCAACTGGGCCAACCCGGCGAGCGTGTCGAGGTCCGTGTCGAGCAACCCGACCGGGGTGACCCGCATGTTGGCCCCGCAACCCTTCGAACCGACAACTGTCGCCTCCTGCCAGCGCGTCCCACGGCTCAGTTCGGCGCAGGCGCGCAGGCAGGTCATGCCCGGGGCACGGTTGTTGTCCGGGCTGACCGCCCAGGTCAGGAAGCGCCGCCGCAGCAGTGGCTGCACCGCCTCCGGCGTGAACGACGGCGTCTCGTGCAGCGTCCAACCCACCGCCAGCGCCATCTGGGTGTCGTCGGTGACCAGCGCCGGCTTGCCGGACAGCTCACGCGGGCCGGCCGGGCCGTACCGGCGCTGGATCTCGGCGACGGTCAGGAACTCGGTCGGCTTGCCCAACGCGTCACCGTAGGCGAGGCCGAACAGGGAGCCGGAGGCGCGCAGCGCGGAGGTGTGGATCACGGCGGCCATCATGCCCGGCCGCCGCAACCCACCGCGGGCTCAGTCCCAGCAGAGGCAGAACGGGTGGCCGACCGGGTCGGCGTAGACCCGGAACCCCTCGCCCTCACCCGGCAGCCGTCGGGCCCCGAGCGCCAGCGCCGCCTTCTCGGCGGCCTCGATGTCGTCCACCGTCACGTCGAGGTGGAACTGTTGTGGGCGCTCCGGGTCCGGCCAGGCCGGCGGCCGCAGGTTGAGCGCCTGCTGGAAGGCGAGACGTGGCTGGTGACCGGGCGGACCGCCCAGCACCACCCAGTCGTCTTCGGCGTCACCCTCGGCGAAGGGGATGCCGAGCAGCTCGGAGTAGAACGTCGCCAACGCCCGCGGATCCGGGCAGTCGAGCACCACTGAACGCAGCTGTCCAATCATGACCGTCATCCTGCCCAGCCGGTACGACAGGAAACCTCAGGCTTCGGCGAGGCGCCGGCCGGCGTCCCGGCACGCGGCGAGCACGGCCCGGGCGTACTGCGGGGTCGCGCCGGCGAGGCCACAGGCCGGGGTGACCACCACCTGCGCGGCGAGTTGCCGACGGGGAAAACCGAGGCGGTCCCAGAGTTGGCGTACCCGGTCGGCGATCTGGGCGGAGGTCGGCGCGCCACCGGCCGACGGCGGCCGGGTCGGCGCGGCCCCGGCCAGCAACCCGAGGCCTGCGTCGAGTGCCTCGCCCAGCGGGTCGAGGTCGGTGACCAGGTCCAGGTCGAGGGCGACAGCGACGGCACCGGTCGAGCGGATCAGCTCCAACGGCACGTCCGGGGCGCAGCAGTGCACCAGCGTCGGCACGCCGACCGCCTCGACGACGGTGCGCAGCAGGGCGGCGGCGTCCACCGACTCGACCGCCCGGTACGCGCCCAACCCACTCTCGGTCGGCACCCGGCCGGCCAGCACGGTCGGCAGTGACGGTTCGTCCAGTTGCAGCAGCACCGACGCCTGGGGCAGCCGGCGGGCGACCGCCGCGACGTGCGCGCGCAGCCCCTCGGCGAGGGAGCCGGTGAGATCGCGGACCGCGCCGGGATCGCGCAACAGCCGGCCACCGATCGGCAGCTCCAGGGAGGCGGCCAGCGTGAGCGGGCCGGCGGCCTGCACCTTGAGCGGCCCGGCGTACCCCTCGGCCTGCTCGGCGAGCTGGTCCAGGTCACGTTCCATCAGGTCACGGGCCCGGCGCAGGTCGCGGCCCGGGCGTGGGGCGACCCGCCACCGCCCCGCGTACACCTCGACGGGCAGCTCGACGAGCAGCCCGGCGGACCGGCCGATCATGTCCGCTCCGGGGCCACGGGCCGGCAACTCGGGCAGGTGGGGCAGCTCGGGAAGCTCACCGAGGACCACCCGCTGAGCCTCGCCGATGTCGGTGCCGGGCAGCGAACCAATTCCGGTTGCCGCGCCGGCCGGCCATTGCCACGCCTGATCTGTCACGGGCGAAGGCTATCCCGCGAACACCCAGGCCGTGCGGTCAGCCGGTGATGGTCGCGGAGCCGAGGACCACGTCGCCGGCCGGGTCCGGCCGGTACGCCACCACGGCCTGACCGGCGGCGACGCCGCGTACCGGTCGGCGCAGCTCGGCGTGCAGCCGGTCACCGTCGAGGGCAACGGTCGCCGGCACCACGTCGCCGTGCGCGCGCAACTGCACCTCGCACTCGACCGGCGCGTCCGGACGCGCGCCGCCGGTCCAGACCGGACGGACGGCGTGCACGTCGGACACCTCCAGCGCCTCGGCCGGCCCGACCGTCACCGTGTTGGTCTTCGGGGTGATGGAGAGCACGTAGCGCGGTCGGCCATCCGGGGCGGGCCGGTCCAGGTGCAGCCCGCGACGCTGCCCCACCGTGTACGCGTACGCGCCGCTGTGGCTGCCGACGACAGCGCCGGTGGTGGCGTCCACCACGTCGCCGGGCGCCTCACCGAGGCGACCGGCCAGGAAGCCGCGGGTGTCCCCGTCGGCGATGAAGCAGATGTCGTGCGAGTCCGGCTTGTCGGCCACCGCCAGGCCACGCTCGGCGGCCTCCGCGCGGACCTGCGCCTTGGTCGAGTCACCGAGCGGGAAGATCGACCGGTCGAGCTGCTCGCGGGTGAGCACGGCGAGCACGTACGACTGGTCCTTGGCCAGGTCGACGCTGCGTCGCAGCAACCCGTCCGCACCGAGGCGGGCGTGGTGCCCGGTCACCACCGCGTCGAAGCCCAGGGCCACCGCCCGGTCCAGCACCGCCGCGAACTTGATCTTCTCGTTGCACCGCAGGCAGGGGTTCGGGGTACGACCGGCGGCGTACTCGGCGACGAAGTCGTCGACCACGTCCTCGTGGAAGCGGTCGGCCATGTCCCACACGTAGAACGGGATACCGATCACGTCGGCCGCCCGTCGGGCGTCCCGGGAATCCTCCAGGGTGCAGCAGCCGCGCGCCCCGGTCCGATAGGTCTGTGGGTTGCGGGCCAGCGCCAGGTGCACGCCGGTCACGTCGTGCCCGGCCGCCACCGCCCGCGCCGCCGCCACGGCCGAGTCAACCCCACCCGACATCGCCGCCAGAACCCTCACCGACGCACTCCCTTTCCCGTCCCCACCCGTTCCCCCACGACAACCCTATCCACCACCCCCGAAAACCCCACCCACCCACCAGCCCGCGCAGTCACCCCCGCACCCCCTCACCCGCGCCGATCTTGCACTTGCTGCTCCGACAATTGCCGCATCAGACGCGAATCGACGACCGAAAGTGCAAGATCGGCGCGGGCGAAGGGGCGGGGCAGGGAGGGCGAGAGGGGCGGGGGGTTAGCGGGGGGTGCGGAGGGCGGCGGCTCGGCGGGCTCGGTCGACCGCCGCCGGGAGGGCCGCGATGAGGGCGTCGATGTCGGCCTGGGTGCTCGTGTGGCCCAGGGTGAAGCGCAGCGAGGAGCGGGCGCGGTCGTCGTCGGCGCCCATCGCGAGCAGCACGTGCGAGGGCTGAGCCACCCCGGCGGAGCAGGCCGAGCCCGTCGAGCAGGCGATGCCCTGCGCGTCGAGCAGCAGCAGCAGGGCGTCGCCCTCGCAGCCGGGGAAGGAGAAGTGCGCGTTGCCGGGCAGCCGGTCGGCCGGATCGCCGTTGTAGATCACCTCGGGCACCGCCCGGCGGACCCGTTCGATCAGGTCGTCGCGGAGCGCGGCGACCCGGGCCGCGTACTCCTGCTGGCCCTTCACCGCCGCCTCCACGGCGACGGCGAAGGCGACGATGCCGGCCGTGTCCAGCGTGCCGGAACGGATGTCGCGCTCCTGACCGCCACCGTGCAGCAGCGGCGTCGCCGGTACGTCCCGGGCGAGCAGGAGAGCACCCACGCCGGTCGGGCCGCCCAGCTTGTGGCCGGTGACGGTCAGCGCGGCGACCCCACTGGCGGCGAAGTCGACGGGCACCTGACCGACCGCCTGGATGGCGTCGGTGTGGAACGGCACACCGTACTCGGCGGCCACGGCGGCCAGCTCGGTCACCGGCTGGACCGTGCCCACCTCGTTGTTCGCCCACATGGCGGTGACCACGGCGACGCGGTCGGCGTACGCGGCCAGCTCGGCGCGCAGGGTCTCCGGGTGCAGTCGCCCGGCGTCGTCCACCGGCAGCAGGCCGACCTCGGCGCCCTCGTGCTCGACCATCCAGTCGACCGCGTCCAGCACGGCGTGGTGCTCGACGGCGCTGGAGACCACTCGACGACGGTCCGGGGAGGCGTCCCGGCGGGCCCAGAAGATGCCCTTGACCGCCAGGTTGTCGCTCTCCGTCCCGCCACCCGTGAAGATCACTTCGGACGGCCGGGCACCGAGAACGGCGGCGACCCGCTCGCGGGACTCCTCGACCCGGCGGCGGGCACGGCGACCCGCCGCGTGCAGGGAGGACGCGTTGCCGACCTCGCGGGCGGTGGCGACGTACGCCTCCAGTGCCTCGTCGAGCATCGGAGTCGTCGCCGCGTGATCCAGGTATGCCATCACCGTTCAGCCTACGGCCGTGTGGTCGGGACGCGGAGGCCGGAGGGGCCTCCCGCGCAACGGCCGGGGTGGGGATCCCCACCCCGGCCGGTCGCCTGCGTACCCGCTCAGGCGGGCACCGCGGTGACGACGATGTTGTCGCGGTACTTGCGGGCCTTGGCGTCGAACGGCCCACCGCAGGTGATCAGGGTCAGCCGCGGCTTGCCGTCCCGGGCGAAGTAGCGGTCCAACGGAATCTTGGTCTTGTCGTACTCCTCCCGGGCCACGACCCGGTACTCACGGGCCTTGCCGTCGCTGCCGGTCGCGGTCAGGGTGTCGCCCTGGTCGAGCTCCCGCAGCCGGAAGAACGCGCCCTTGCCCTGCTGGGCGCTGTCCACGTGACCGGCGATGACGATCGAGCCGGCGTCCGCCTCCAGGCCGGGGCCGTACCGGTACCAGCCGATCTCGTCGACGCTCGGCGGCACCTCGAACTCGTTGGTCCGCTTGTTGATGCCCACCGCGTTGATCGTGGCCTTGACGTCGATCGCCGGGATGGCCAGCCGGACCGGCTTGACGGTCTCCGCCCCGGCCGGCAGCTCCCCGGTGGTCACCGGGACCGAAGGGCCCTCGGTCCCGGCGGCCGACGGGGTGGCGGTGGCGAGCTGGGCCGCCTCGTCGGCGCCCACGTCCTCGGCCGGCTGGGAGCCGCACGCCACCAGGGTGGCGACGGTGAGCGCGGCAACGCCGGCGGCCAGGGCCGCCAGCGCGCCGCGGTTGCGCACCGTCACTTGCGGCCGGTCCGCGCGGTGGCCATCCGCACCCCACCACCGAGCAGCAGGAGTACGCCGGCACCGGTCAGCGCGTACCACCAGGTGTTCACGCCGGTGCCGGCCTGGCCGCCGTCACCGCTGGGCACGCCGCCCGGAGAGGAGTGCAGACCGGTGATGGTCTGCGCCACCACGTCGAGGGTCTTGCCCTCGGCGGAGCCGATCGCGTAGACGATCGTGGCGGTGCCCTCCTTGAGGTTGAGGTCGGCCGGGCCGATGGCCACGGTGTCGGTGCCGGCCAGCACCACGTCCGCCTTCACGTTGCCCGCGTCGACGTCGCCCTTGGCCTCGTTCGGGTTGGTGAGGTCCTCGAAGACCGGGGTGCCACCGGCGCGGACGTCGACCGCCGGGGCGGCGGCGGTGTGCCGGACGATCAGCCGGGCCTTGCCGGCGTCGACCTTCGAGACGTCGTTCACGAACGGGGTGATCTTCGGCTGGCCGGCGGCGTCGAGGTGCGCGGCGATGCTGATGTTCGCCCCGCCCGGCACCGCGGCGTTGTCGACCTTGAGGATCGCGCTGCCGATCGGCTCGCCCGGCTTGGTGAGCGCGATGTCGTAGTCGCCCTCCTCCAGGTTCAGCGGGCCGGCGACGTCGCCGGGCTTGAAGTTGTCGAGCGTCTTCTCGCCGTTGACGTAGACGTCGACGGGGGTGTCCGGGATGCCGTGCACGACGGAGACCTTCGACGTGGCGGCGTACGCGGGGGTGGCGGTTAACGCGCCGACGCCGGCGAAGGCCAGCGCGGCGACGGCGCCGCCCGCGGCGACCCGACGGAAGTACGAGAGCTGCATGTCTGCCTCCTGGTGATTACTGCTGATTCGTCAGGCCTGGCTTGCAGAACGGGTTACGCCGGCTCCGCGACGGACGGATGCGCCCCGGACGAACTTTTCTTTTCCGGCGTCACCCGCATCCGTTTCCGGGTCGGGGGACGAAGAGCAGGTGAGATGACATCGACCGGGAAAGTGGGGCGGGGGCTGTGGCGGCTACAGTCGGGTATGCCCCATCGAAGGCGAGCCGCCTGATGACGGCGCCACCCGAGAATCCAGACCCCCCGGTGGACGACACAGCCCTCCGGTTCCGTGCTGGCGACGAGGCGGCGCTGCGCGAGGCCTACGACCGCTACGGCCGTGCCGTGCTGCACCTGGCCACCACCATGCTGGCCAACCGCGCCGATGCCGAGGACGTGACCCAGGCGACTTTCGTCGCCGCCTGGCTGGGAAGGGACACCTTCGATCCCGCCAAGGGGTCGCTGATCGGCTGGCTGCTCGGCATCGGCCGGCGCAAGGTGATCGACCGGATGCGGGCCTCGGCCCGGGAGACGCGGGTCGTGGAGACGGTCCGGCAGCTGCCCGAGCCGGCGCAGGCCGGCCCGGACCCGGACCGGGTGGTGGACCGGCTGGTCATCGCCGATGAGCTGGCCCAACTTCCGGACGACCAACGGCGCATGCTGGAGTTGGCGTTCTACGACGACCTGACACACCAGCAGATAGCGGCGATGACAGGTGTGCCGTTGGGCACCGTGAAGAGCCACATCCGACGCGGTATGGCGAGCTTGAAACGCAGATGGGAGGTGGACGGTGCAGCACCTGGACCACGACCGGCTGGTCTTTCTGGCGCTCGGTGAGAGCGAGGCGGACAACGGCGAGAGCACCCACCTCGGCAGCTGCGCGCACTGCCGGCGGGAGATAGAGACGCTTCAGCAGGTGGCCGGCCTCGGCGCAGAGACGCAGGGTCTCGGCGACCTGCCCGACCCGCCGGAGCACATCTGGCAGGGCATCGTTGCGGAGGTCAGAGCGGCGGAGACACTGCCGTCGCTCACCGACTCCCGGCGCCAGCACGTGCTGCCCGAGCAGCCGAACGGCACGACGGCCGAGCCGAGCACCGCCACCGTCGCCCGCCTGGATCCGACCGACCGGTCCCGCCGGGGCCGCGGCTGGTCCCGTTGGGCGTCGGTAGCGGTGACCGCTGTCGCCGCCGCGGCGGTGGGTGTGGTGGGCACGGCCTCCGTGCTGCGCCCGGACGACCCGGCTCCGACCCCGCCGCAGGCGGTGGTGGCGAGCGCGCCGCTGGCGGCGTACGGGGCGACGCCCCCGGCGGCCACTGGTGACGCGCGGGTTCTCCAGGACGGCCAACTACATCTGCATGTGGCGAATCTCCCGAGCGTCCCGGGGTACTACGAGGTCTGGCTCATCAATCCGACGACGATGGAGATGTTCTCGGTCGGCACCCTGGGGGGCGGCTCGGATGCGTTGCTTCCCCTGCCGCCGAATGTCGACCTCAAGAGCTACTCGGTGGTCGACGTCTCCGCCGAGCAGTACGACAACAACACCCGCCACTCCGGCGACAGCCTGTTGAGGGGCACCCTGACGGGCTGATCGGTGGGCCGGCTCAGCTCCCCGGCCCGCCGATCAGCTCCCCACACGGCAGTGGCCGCCCGTTCGCACGGGCGGCCACTGCTGTTGTCGCTGAGTTACTTGCGCTTGCGGATCTCCTCCGCGGCCTGCGGGACGATCTTGAACAGGTCGCCCACCACACCGAAGTCTGCCAGCTCGAAGATCGGTGCCTCGCCGTCCTTGTTGACAGCGACGATGGTCTTCGAGGTCTGCATGCCGGCCCGGTGCTGGATGGCGCCGGAGATGCCGAGGGCGATGTAGAGCTGCGGGGAGACCGTCTTGCCGGTCTGGCCCACCTGGAACTGGTGCGGGTAGAAGCCGGAGTCGACGGCCGCCCGGGACGCGCCGACCGCGCCACCGAGCAGGTCGGCAAGCTCCTCGACCAGCTTGAAGTTGTCGGCGTTGCCGACGCCCCGGCCGCCGGAGACGACCACGCCAGCCTCGGTCAGCTCGGGGCGGGAGCCCTTCTGCTCGGCGACCCGCTCGACGACGGTGGCCAGCTTGTCGGTGTCGGTGACCGACACGCTGAGCTGCTCGATCGCCGGAGTGGCCGCCGCCGGGGCGGGGGTGACCGAGTTGGGCCGGACGGTGACCAGCGGCAGGCCCTTGGTGACCTTGGACTTGACGATGGTGGAGCCGGCGAAGGCGATCTGCGTCGCGGTGCCGTCGGCGTCCAGGCCGACCACGTCGGTCAGGATGCCGTTGTCGAGCTTGACGGCGAGCCGGGCGGCGATCTCCTTGCCCTCCTGGGCGGAGGCCAGCAGAACGGCGGCCGGTTGCACCCGCTTGACCAGCTCGGCCAGCACCGTCGCCTTGGGGGCCACCAGGTAGCCGTCGATCTCGTCACCCTCGGCGGCGTAGATCTTCTCCGCGCCGTACTCGCCCAGCTTGCCGCTCAGCGCCTCGGCGGCGCCGGCGCCGCCGAGCACCACGGCGCTCGGGGTGCCCAGCTCACGCGCGAGGGTGAGCATTTCCAGGGTGACCTTCTTGACGCCGAATTCCTTGGTGGCTTCGACGACGACGAGAACCTCAGACATGTCAGAACCCCCCTCTCACACGAACTTCTCGGTGGCGAGGAACTCGACCAGCTTGACGCCGCCCTCGCCCTCATCAGTGATCTTCGCGCCGCCGGAGCGCGGGGGGCGCTTGCTGTGCTCGACGACGGCACTGGTGGCGCCGTCGAAGCCCACCTCGTCGGCGGCAACCCCGAGGTCGGCCAGCGAGAGCGTCTGCACCGGCTTCTTCTTGGCGGCCATGATGCCCTTGAAGGACGGGTAGCGCGGCTCGTTGATGGTGTCCCAGACGGAGACCACGGCCGGGGTGGAGGCGGTGACCACCTCGTAGCCCTCCTCGGTCTGCCGCTCGACGGTCAGCGTCGCGCCGTCGACGGTGAGCTTGCGGGCACCGGTGAGCGCCGCGACACCCAGCCGCTCGGCGATCATGTGCGGCATGACCTGGACCCGACCGTCGGTGGACTCGGCACCGCAGATGACCAGGTCGGCGCCGAGCTGACCGAGCGCGGCGGCGAGCACCTTCGAGGTGGCGACGGCGCACGAGCCGTGCAGGGCGTCGTCCAGCACGTGCACGGCCTTGTCCGGGCCCATGGAGAGCGCCTTGCGGATCGACTCGGTCGCCCGGTCCGGACCCATGGTCAGGATGGTGACCTCGCCGCCGTGCGCCTCCTTGATCTTCAGCGCCTCCTCGATGGCGTACTCGTCCATCTCGTTGATCACGTTGTTCGCCGAACCGCGGTCGACGGTGTTGTCGTCATTGCGCAGGTTGCGGTCCGCGCCCGAATCAGGCACCTGCTTGACGAGTACGACGATGTTCATCGCGCTTCGACGACCCTCCTGTGTGGTGTTGCGATTCGCTCGCCCGGTCTGGGGCGCAGCGTCGCGCGTCGGTCGACGCCAGGTCAACCGAGGGCGGCTGTGCAGTTGCCCACGGCGCAATGTTACCTGCCAGTAGGTTGCGTCCTCGCAGCACTCAGGGTGACACAGCTCACCGACCGGCCGGCGATCAGGCTGGCTCGGTCAACGCGGCCCGGATCTGGTCGATGGCCGCCGCCTCGGTAGGCGCCACCCCGTCATGCGCCCGGGCCACCCGGTCCGCCGCGGCCAACACCAGCGCCCGGTACGCGTCCACGTCCTGCGGTGACTTGTCGCGCAGAATCCGCACCGCCCGCCCCAGCGCCGGCAGCACCACCGACTCGATCTCCAGCTGCGAGTCCCGGGGAAGTCGCGGCAACGGGCCGCTGGTCAGCGCCTCCTTGACAGTCCCACTGGCGTCGGCCAGCGCGCCGGACGCGGCGATGCTCTCCCGGATCACCCCCACGACACCGGGATCGGCGTTGGAGACCAGGAAGACGGCGCCGAAGGCACCGGTCTTGAGGGTCAGCCGCTCCTCGTCCGTCAACCGCTGCTCCATGATCACGGAGTGTAGACGTACGGGGTGGTGGTGGTGACCGGGACGAGGCCGAGCCGCTGGAGGATCGGCCGGCTGTCCTCGGAACAGTCGACCTGCATGAGCGTCCGGCCCCGCTGCTCGGCGAGCCGCGCCCGGTAGTTGACCAGCGCCCGGTAGATGCCCTTGCGCCGCCACTGCGGCAGTGTCGAGCCACCCCACAGCGTGGCGAAACCGGTGTTCGTCGGGAACCGCACCCAACCGGCGCTCACCACCGTCTCGTCCGCCTCGGCCACCACCACGGTGATCGAGTTCGGGTCGGCGTCGATCTCCTTGGCCAGCCCCCACACCAGGTGTGAGCGGTCCGCCTGCCAGACCTCCTCCTCCATGGCGGCGATCCGCTCCAGGTCCTCCCGGTCGGTCACCTCACGCAGGCGTACCCCCTCGGGAACGACCGGAAGCGCGGCGGCCAGCGGCGCGACCGGACCGACCACGACGGTCTCCCGGTCCTCCGGCACGAAGCCGGCGGCGCGCAGGCGGTCGGGCAGGTCCGCCGGTTCGTCGTGTTCGTTGAGTTTCCACTCGACCGACTGGCCGCGCTCACGGAACAGCCGCACCTGCCGGGAGATCAGCTCGTCCAACGCGTCGCCGGTCAACCCGCCCAGGTCGCGGTAGGTGAGGAAGCCACCGGCGTCGAGCCCGATGATCCGGACCAACGGCCCGTCCCGCTCCACCGTCACCCCGGCCGGAACCGGGTCGGGGATCTCCGGGCGGAGCTGGTTGTCGTAGGCGTCGCGCAGGGTCTGTACGTCGAGATCAGTCACCGACCCAGGCTAAGCCGGTTGGGAAGCGGATATTCTCCCACTGTGTGGGAGGTGATCAGGCGCTGGTTCGACCCGGCCGAGCTGGGCTCGGTCGGCGAGACGCCCGACTACCGCTTCTCACTGGCCAACGAACGGACCTTCCTCGCCTGGCTGCGCACCGGGTTGGCGCTGGTCGGTGGCGGGTTGGCCGCCGCCCAGTTCCTGCCCACCCTGCCGATGAGCCACCTGCGCGAGGTGATCGCGGTGGCGTTGCTGCTGCTCGGCGCGGCGGTCGCGATCCGCGCGGTGGACCACTGGGCGCGTACCGAACGGGCCATCCGGCTCGGTGAGGAACTGCCAGCGTCCCGGTTCCCCGCCATCCTGGCCCTCGCCGTCGGCGGCGGCGCGTTACTGCTGGTGGTCGCCGTCCTGATGCGGGCGGTCGGCGGTCGGTGAGCACCGGACGCGACCCGGGGCTGCAACCGGAGCGGACCCGGCTGGCCTGGCGGCGGACCCTGCTCACTGTGACGGTGGTGACCGCGCTCGCCGTCCGGCTGGCGTCGACCGGCGACCCGACCGGCGCGGTGCTCGCTGGCGGGACCGTGCTGGTGTGGGGCGCCCTGCTGGTGCTCTGCTGGCGCCGCGGCACCGGCACCGGTCCGGCCCGCACCGGCGGCCGGACACTTCCCCTGGTCACGGCGGGTACAGTGGTGCTCGCGTTACTGGGAGTGCTGCTGGTGCTGCGCGGACTGTGGTGACGGGATCCGGTGAGCCATGATGGGTGCATGGCCCGGCTTGGCGTACTTCTCTTCCTGGTGCAGATCGTCCTCGCGGTCTGCGCGCTGATCAGCTGTCTCTCCGCCGAGGAGGGCCAGATCCGGGCCCTGCCCCGGATCGCGTGGGTGCTGATCATCTTGTTCTTCCCGCTGGTCGGCTCGATCGCCTGGTTCATCGTCGGCCGCACGCCCAGCCCCGGTGCCCGCGCGGGCTGGCCGGGCGGCACCGGCGGCGCCCAGCGGCAGCGCCCCCGGCCGGTGGCCCCCGACGACGACCCGGAGTTTCTGCGCTCCGTCGAGGAACGCGCCCAGCAGCAGGACCAGGAGCTCTTCCGCCGCTGGGAGGAAGACCTGCGGCGGCGCGAGGACGACCTGCGCCGCCGCGACGGTGATCCGCCGCGTGAGGGTGACCGACCGGAGGTGTGAACGCGCCGCCGCCGGCGCGCGAGCGACGGCGGCGGCGGGTCCGACTCAGGCCAGGTTCGACGACCGGGGGTACGCGTCGGTCGGGTCGGTGAGCACGTTCACCAGGTACGGCACTCCGGAGTCGAACGCGCGCTGGAGCGCCGGGCCCAGGTCGGCCGCCTTGGCGACCGTCTCCCCCGCTCCGCCGAGCGCGCTGACCACCGTGTCGTAGCGCAGCTCCGGCTGGAGGTCGGCGGCCACGTCGTAGCCGTACATGGCCCGCATCGGGTGCTTCTCCAGCCCCCAGATGCCGTTGTTGCCGACGACGATCACCACCGGCAGCTTCTGGCGGACCAACGACTCGACGTCCATCAGCGAGAAGCCGGCCGCGCCGTCGCCCATCAGCACGCAGATCTGCCGGTCCGGGTGACTGACCCGGGCCCCCATCGCGTAACCCATGCCGGTGCCCAGGCAGCCGTACGGGCCCGGGTCCAGCCAGGTGCCGGGCTGGGCCGGCTCCAGGTACCGGCCCGCGTACGACACGAAGTCGCCGCCGTCGCCGATGGTGATCGCGTCCGGGGCCAGCACCCGACGCAGCTCGCCGTAGATCCGGGCGGGGCGGATCGGGTCGGTCTCGGCGGCCATCTCGGCGGCGTCGCGGGCCTTCGCCGCGTCCTCGGCGACGCGCAGGTCAGCGATCCAGTCGGTGTGGTCGGCCCGGTCGCCGCTGTGGTCGGCCAGCGCGGAGAGGATCAGGCGCAGGTCGCCGGCGGGGGCAACGGCCGGCTGCACGTGCGTCGCCCGCTGGCTGGGGGCGTCGACGATGTGCACCACCTTGGCGTCACCGAAGTCACCGAAGCTGAGCCGGAAGTCCAGTGGAGTGCCCACCACCACGACCACGTCGGCGCCGGAGAGCGCGGCCCGGCGGGCCTTGGCGAAGGCGAGCGGGTGCTCGGGCGGCAGCGAACCGCGACCCATGCCGTTGGTGAACACCGGCACCTGCAACGCCTCGGCGGCCTCGCGCAGGGCGGCGACGGCGTCCCCCGCGTACACGTCGGAGCCGGCGATGATGACCGGCCGCTGCGCCCCGGCGATGAGCAGCGCGGCGCGGCCGACCTCCTCCGGGTCCGGCGCGATCGGGTCGACGCCCGTCACGCTGGGCAGTTCGACGTCGGCGACCGAGAAGACCGTCTCCAGCGGAAAGTCGAGGAAGGCCGGGCCGCGGTGCGGGGTGAGCGCGGCGTGCAGCGCCGCGCCCACCGCGCGCGGGATGTCGTCGGTGCTGAACACCGTCTCGGCGTGCTTGGTGACCGGCGCGACCAGCGGCAGGTGGTCCATCTCCTGGAGGCTGCCGGAGCCCCAGCGGAACGCGGGTGCCCGGCCGCCGAGCACCAGCACCGGTGAGGCGTTGAAGAAGGCGCTGGTCATGCCGGAGATGCCGTTGGTGACACCGGGCCCGGCGGTGAGCACGGCGAGACCGGGGCGGCGCTGGAGCTTGGCCACCGCCTCGGCGGCGAAGACCGCTGACTGCTCGTGCCGGACGTCGTAGATCGGGAAGTCGGTCTTGTACGCGGCGTCGTAGAGCGGGAAGACGTGCCCACCGGACAGCGTGAACATCTCCCGTACGCCGTGCGCGCGTAGTGCCGCGAGCGCCAACTCGCCGCCGTGACCCTCGATCCGCTCCGTCATTCGCCGCTCCCCTTCGTCCCTGGTGACCGAGGCCCCACGCTACTGGCCGGTAGGAGCAATGTGAACCGTTCTCGGCTAATCGTCAGCGGCCGGTGAAGTCCGGCTTGCGCTTCTCGACGAAGGCCGCCATGCCCTCCCGCCGGTCGTCGGTGGCGAACAGCGCCGCGAACAGCTGACTCTCCCAGGCCAGGCCCGAGTTCAGATCCATGTCCAGGCCGCCGTCGACAGCCAGCTTCGCGGCGCGCAGCGCCTGCACCGGCCCGGTCAGGTACGGGGTGATCAACGCGACGGCCGTGTCGTACACCTCGGCGGCCGGGACGACCCGGTCGGCCAGGCCGATCCGCAGTGCCTCCTGCGCGTCCACCATCCGCCCCGACATGATCAGGTCCTTGGCGCGGGCCGGGCCGACCAGGCGGGCCAGCCGCTGGGTGCCGCCCGCCCCCGGGATGATGCCCAGCTTGATCTCCGGCTGGCCGAGCTTGGCGTCCTCGGCGACGACCCGCCAGTCACAGGCCAACGCCAGCTCACAACCGCCACCGAGGGCGTACCCGGTGATCGCGGCGACCACCGGCTTGGGGATCCGGGCGATCGCGCCGAGGGCGCTGGACAGGTTCGCGGCCCGCTCGGCCATGTCCACGTAGGACATCTCGGCCATCTGCTTGATGTCCGCGCCGGCGGCGAAGACCTTCTCCCCGCCGTACACGATGACGGCGCGGACCTCGGGGTCGGCGGTGGCGGCCGTGGCGGCGGCGCGCAACTCCTCCTGCACCTGCGTGTTGAGCGCGTTCATCGGCGGCCGCTCCAGCCGGATCGTGCCGATGCCGTCAGTGGTCTCCAGCCGAACGAACTCGCCCACGCTGCCCTCACTTCCTCGTCGAAGTCGCGTGCCAACCTTACGACCCGGGTCGTTTGGGTAAGTAGTGTGGTGTCAGCCCCGTGGGCGGGAGTTCAACGATGGTCACGTACTACGACGACAGATCGGTGCAGGTCACCTCCACCGGCGTCCGCGTCGACGGTCGCAGTTACGCGCTGGCCGACATCACCATGATCTGGCATCGCCGTGGCACCCGATCCTGGCGCGTGCTGGTGGGGCGGGGTGCCATCGGCGCCGCGCTCGCCGGCCCACTGGTCGCGGCGGTGCTCGGCATCGGCGTGGCCGTCTGGTTGCACCGCTCACCCACAGTGACGATCGCGATCGTCGGCGCGTCGGTCCTGGTCGGGTTGGCGGTGGGGCCGGTCGCCGACTTCCTCTTCGAACACCTGGACCGCTCGTACGCCCGGGGCAGCCGGCAACTGGAGATCTGGGCCCGCTGGCGAGGTCAGCCGGTGCGGCTGCTGCGCACCGGTGACGCGCTGCGCTTCGGGCAGATCTACCGGGCGGTGCAGCGCGCGGTCGAGCACAGCCAACCCGCCCGCCCCGGCATCCGCCGCTAGGAGCGCCTGATCTCCGACAGTGCCTGATCGAGCGGGGTCCGCCTTCGACCGTCAGCGGGCGCATGGTCGATCCATCCCCGACCCGTCGTCAGCGCGGGAGAGGTGCCGCTGCGGGAGCCTTTGGAGTTGATGTCGCAAACGAATCAGGCGGGGGAGGCCGCTTCGACCGGGTTTTCGAGCGGCGGGACACCGCCCTGATGTCGTAGGCGATTCAGCTCCAAAGGACGACCGCACCACCCCGCGTTCCCGGCGCGCTCAGGATGGGACAGACGAGGCGAGGGTTGCCCGTCGGTGGTTAGGCTTAGTGATGACCCTCTATTACCGGGACGACGCGGTGCAGGTGACCTCCGAGTCGATCCGGGCCGGCGGTCACGTGATCGCCCTGTCCGACGTGACGTTCGTCTGGCACGCCCGGGGGCAGAAAACCCTGGCCGTACGCGGCCGGGTGCTGGGTCGCGGTGTCCTGGTCCTGCTGCTCTCGCTGCCGCCGCTGGTCGCCGTGGTCTGCGTGCTGTCACTGGCCTGGTCGGCACAGGACCGGGGCAACTGGCAGCTCGCGCTGATCATCCTCGCCGCCTGCGCGGTGGGGGCGCTGGCGTTGCTGCCGTTCCTGGAGATCCCGTTGGGCTGGCTGGACCGCTCCTACGAGCGCGGCAGCCACGTGCACGAGCTGTGGGTGCAGCACCACGGCCGGGAGGACCTGCTGGTGCGCACCCCGGACGCGCTACGGTTCGGGCAGATCTACCGGGCCGTGCAGCGTGCCGTCGAACAGCAGGGCGACCACTGACGACCACCCGCCGCCGACCAGGCTCGTCGGGCGGTTGTGGTGCGGCCGACGCACACTTGATCCCATGGCGATTCCCCTCCCCACCCCGTCCGCCGTGGTCGGCCTGACCCGCTCCGCTCTCGACCAGGCACTCGGCTCGGCCGCCTCGTTCGCCGCCGTGCCCACCCGCGCGTTCGCGGTGCTGGACGGGGTGGAAGCTCTGCTGGCCCGGATCAACGGCGTGGTCGACCGCATCGAGACGACCCTGGACCGGACCGACCAGGTGCTCACCGACGCCGAGGCGGCGGTCCGTGAGGTGGCCGTCATCAGCGCCGCCGCGACCACCGCCATCGACACCGCCACCACCGTGGCCACCGCCGCCGCCGACGTGGTCGCCGACGCCGACCGGGTCTCCCGGACCGCCGCCACCGTGATCGCCAAGGCAGACGGGGTGGCCGGCCGGGCCGCCGTCACCGTGGGCACCGCGGCGGAGGCCGCCGCCACGGCGGCCGAGCTGATGACGGCGTACGAGCCGGCGCTGCGCCGGGCCGCACCGATGACCGAGCGCTTCGTCGAGCAGCTCAGTCACGAGGAGATCACCGCGGCGATCCACCTGATCGACGAGCTGCCCAAGCTCAAGGAGCACCTGACGGCCGACATCCTGCCGATACTGGCCACCCTGGACCGGGTCGGGCCCGACCTGCACGACCTGCTCGACGTGACCCGCGACCTGAAGCTCGCCGTCGCCGGCATCCCCGGGCTGGGCATGCTGCGCCGACGCGGCGAGAAGCTCGCCGACGAGCCCGCCGGCTGAGCCCTCGACCGCCCGCGCCGGGGGTCAGCAGTCGCAGGTGATCGTCGCGGTGGGGGCGGTCAGGTCGTCGACCGGGCGCCGGGTCAGCCCGGTCTCCGTCACCACCGGCAGCCCCTCCCGCACCCAGTACTCGAACCCGCCGAGCATCTCCTTGACCGGGTAGCCGAGCACCGCGAACTCCAGCGCCGCCCGGGTCGCCCCGTTGCAGCCCGGACCCCAGCAGTAGGTGACCACCGCCGAGCCGGGCGGGATCAGCTCCGCCGCCCGGGCCGCGATCTCGGCGGTGGGCAGGTGCACCGCGCCCGGCAGGTGCCCCTGGGTCCAGGCGGCCGCGCCCCGGGAGTCGACCACCACCAGGGCAGGCGTACCCGCCGACAGGTCGGCGTGCACGTCGCTGACGTCGGTCTCGACGCTGAGTCGGGCGCGGAAGTGGGCGGTGGCGGTGGCCGGATCGGCCGGCGCAACGGCGAAGGTGAAGGTCATGCACCGATCCTCGCCAGTACGGGTGCCCGCGACGAGTGGCGCGGACGACGTCCTGCGCTAACATCCCGCCATGCCGATCCCGGCCACCACCACCGGCTCCCGCCCACTGCCGACTCCCCGACGCCCGGCAGCCGCGCACCGGGTCGCCGTGCTCGCGTACCCGGGGATGTCGGTGTTCGAGACCGGCATCGTCACCGAGGTGTTCGGGCTGGCCCGGCCCGAGTTCGACGTCGACTGGTACGACCTGGTGCTCTGCGCCGAGCAACCGGGACCGCTGCCGGTGGTCGGCGGCGCGAGCCTGCACACGCCGTACGGCCTGGCCGAGCTGGCGGCGGCCCGGACGGTGATCGTGCCCGGCGTGGCGGACGTGACCGCCGACCCCTCCCCCGAGCTGGTGACCGCGCTGCGTCAGGCCCACCGTCGTGGCGCCCGCATCATGTCGATCTGCTCCGGCGCGTTCGCGCTGGCGGGTGCCGGGCTGCTGGACGGCCGGCGGGTCACCACCCACTGGCGGTACGCGGAGCTGCTGGCGCGGCGTTACCCACGGGTCGAGGTGGACCCGGACGTGCTCTACCTCGACGACGGCGACCTGCTCACCAGTGCCGGCAGCGCGGCCGGGCTGGACCTGTGCCTGCACGTGATCCGGGGCGACCACGGTGCGGCGATCGCCAATGCGGTCGCCCGACGGCTGGTCATCCCGCCGCACCGCGACGGTGGGCAGGCCCAGTTCGTCGAGGCTCCGGTGCCCACCGACCCGGACGACGACCGGATCGCCGGCAGCATCGACTGGGCGCTGGCCCACCTCGGCGAACCACTGACCGTGGCCCAGCTCGCCGCGCAAGCGCACATGTCGTCCCGCACCTACCTGCGGCACTTCGCCCGAGCCACCGGGACCAGCCCGATCCGCTGGCTGATCGACCAGCGGATCCGCGCCAGCCTGGCAATGCTGGAGGAGACGGACCTCGCTGTCGAGCAGGTCGCCTGGGCGGTCGGCTTCGACACCCCGGTCACCTACCGCCACCACTTCGGTCGGTCCATGCTGACCTCACCGACGGCGTACCGTCGGGCCTTCCGCACCGGCGCTGGCCAGCGGGCCTGACGCGCCGACGCGGTCAGGCCGAGGCGGCGGGGCGGGCGACGCGGTCAGACCGACGCGTACAGCTCGTCGATCTCGGCACGTTGCGGTAGCGCCACCGACGCGCCGAGCTTGCGGACGCACGCGGCACCGGCCGCCGATGCCCAGCGCACCGCGTCGACCACGTCCCGCCCCTCGCCCCAGCCGACGGCCAGCGCGGCGGTGAACGCGTCACCGGCGGCGGTGGAGTCGACCACGTCCACCGGTACCGCCGGTACGTGCACCTCGGTGCCGTCCCGGTCGACGTACCAGGCGCCCGCATCGCCGAGAGTGAGCACGGCCCGAGGGGCCAGGTCGAGCAGCGCCCCGGGCTCCTCCCGGCCACGACCGGCGAGCGCCTGCGCCTCGCCCTCGTTGACGACCAGCAGGTCCACCGCGGCGAGCAGCTCGGGCGGGAGGTCCCGTGCGGGTGCGGCGTTCAGGATGACAGTGGTGCCGGCGTCGCGGGCGGCCACCGCGGCGGCGGTCACGGTCTGCACCGGGATCTCCAGTTGGGCGACGAGGACGTCCGCCGCGCGCACCGTGGTCAGCTCCTCCTCGGTGAGACCGAGCAGGGCGTCGTTGGCGCCCGGGGTGACCACGATGGCGTTCTCCCCCTGGGCGTTGACCATCACCAGCGCCACTCCGGAGGCGCCGTAGACCACGCGCAGCTGACTGGTGTCCACGCCGGCCGCGGTGATGCGGGCCTTGAGGGTGACGCCGAAGGCGTCCGAGCCGATCGCGCCGAGGAAGGCACAGGAGGCGCCGGCCCGGACCGCGGCCACCGCCTGGTTGGCACCCTTGCCGCCGGGCACCATCACGAAGTCGGTGCCGAGCATGGTCTCGCCCGGTCGCGGCAGCGCGGGTGCCATCGCGACCAGGTCCATGTTGGCGCTGCCCACCACGGCGACCCGGGTCTGCGGCACGATCGTCTCCGCCGGTCCGGCGCTCAGGCGGCGCGGGCCGTGAAGCGGTCGCCGGACCGCTCGACCACCAGCGGCAGCCCGAAGGTCTTGGACAGGTTGTCACCGGTCAGCGTGTCGGCGAGCAGGCCCTGGGCGACCACCCCACCCTCACGCAGCAGCAGCGCGTGGGTGAACCCGGGCGGGATCTCCTCGACATGGTGGGTGACCAGCACCATCGCCGGGGCGTCCGGGTCGTACGCCAGCTCGGCCAGCCGCGCGACCAGGTCTTCCCGACCGCCCAGGTCCAGCCCGGCGGCGGGCTCGTCGAGCAGCAGCAGCTCCGGGTCGGTCATCAGGGCCCGGGCGATCTGCACCCGCTTGCGCTCACCCTCGGAGAGGGTGCCGTAGCGGCGCTCGGCGAGGCCGCCGACGCCGAGTTGACTCAGCAGTGACCGCGCCCGCGCCTCGTCGCCGCGGTCGTAGTTCTCCCGCCAGCGGCCGACCACCGACCAGGCGGCGGTCACCACCACGTCGCTGACCCGCTCGTCGGCGGGCAGTCGCTCGGCGACCGCGGCGGTGGTGAGCCCGATCCGGGTACGCAGCTCGTTGACGTCGGTGCGGCCGATCCGCTCGCCGAGCACGTGCGCGACACCTGTGGTGGGGTGCAGCCGGCCGGCGGCGAGGTTGAGCAGTGTGGTCTTGCCCGCGCCGTTGGAGCCGAGCACCACCCACCGCTCGTCCAGTTCGACACGCCAGGTCAGGTCCTGCAGGAGGGCGGTGCCAGAGCGGCGTACGCCGACGCCGTCGAGGCTGACCACCAGATCCGGGTCCACGAGAGCGGCGGCAGGCGCGGCACCGGCAGCGCCGGGGATCAGGTCACCAGTCACCACACCATCCAACCACGCAGCGCCCAGGCGCCCCCCATGGGCGGCGCCTCGGCCATAGGGTGAGGCACCGTGTCGTTGATCACCAAGTCTGAAGGACGGCCCATGCCCCGTCGACGTACGGAGCCACGCGGATGAGCGCGGTCATCGAGATCGAGGGTCTGCGCAAGACCTTCCACAGCCTGCGCAACGGCCGACGGGTGGCGGTGGACGGCTTCGACCTGCTGGTGGAGGCGGGCCAGGTGCACGGGTTCCTGGGCCCCAACGGCTCGGGCAAGACCACCACCCTGCGCGCCCTGCTCGGGCTGGTACGCGCCGACAGCGGGCGGATGACCGTGTTGGGTGAACCGTCGCCGGAGCTGCTGCCCCGGGTGGCGGGCCAGGTCGGGGCCATCGTGGAGAGCCCGCAGTTCTTCGGCAACTTCACCGGTCACCGCACCCTGCGGCTGTTGGCCCGGGCCGGCGGGGTGCCGGTCTCGCGGGTGGACCAGGTGCTGGATCTGGTGGGTCTGCACGACCGGGGCGATGATCGGGTGAAGAGCTACTCGCTGGGCATGAAGCAGCGCCTGGCGGTGGCGTCCGCGCTGTTGAAGGACCCGCGGTTGCTCATCCTGGACGAGCCGGCGAACGGGCTGGACCCGGCGGGCATCCGGGAGATGCGGGACCTGATGCGATCGCTGGCGGCCAACGGTGTGACGGTGCTGGTGTCCAGTCACATCCTGGGCGAGATCCAGCTGATCTGCGACCACGTCACGATCATTTCGCGGGGACGTCGGGTGGCGGCCGGCCGGGTGGACGAGGTGCTGGCGGGTCACGACCGGCATGAGTTCCTGGTGCGGGTGGCCGAGCCGGAGCGGGCCGTCGAGCTGCTGCACGCGGCCGGCCTGACGGCGGTCGTCGACGGCGAGGCGCTGGTGGTGAGCGGGGTGGGTGACCCGACGGTGGTCAGTCGGGCGCTCGGCGAGCAGGGGCTGTGGGTGGGCGAGCTGACGCCGCTGCGGCCGGACCTGGAGAGCGTCTTCCTGGAGCTGACGGGCGCGTACGGGCCTTCGTCGGTGCCGCGGCAGGTCGACGACTCGTCGCCGCCGCGCGACGGCGCTGTTATCGATCTCGATCGGGGAGTGGACGCGTGAACCTGGTTCGTGCCGAGTTGGAGCGGCTGTCCGCGCGCCGCTTCGTGCAGCTCATGGTCGTCCTGTTGGTCTTCGCGTTCGCCGTCACGGCGGCGACCACGCTGGCTGGCTCGCACAAGCCGACCGCCAGTGAACTGAACTCGGCGCGGCAGCAGGCCGTCGACGCGCGTCGGAGCATGGAGACCACGCACCAGGAGTGCCTGGCCCGCCTGCAGGAAAGGTCGCCGACCGACACGAGCGAGTACTTCGCCGACTGCGCGGATCTCGACCCGGTCCGGCAGGAACGGCTGCCGATCGCCGCCGACTTCCTGCCGGGGGTGTTCAGCTTCGCCGAGCAGGCCGAGTCGCTGCTCTATTTCCTGATCGCGTTCCTGGTGCTGTTCGGCTTCCTGGTCGGCGCCTCCTACATCGGCGCGGATCTGAACTCGGGCGGCGTGGTGAATCTCCTGCTCTGGCGACCGCGCCGGTTGACGGTGCTCGCGGCCAAGTTGGGCACCCTGCTGGGTTCGGTGCTGGCCCTGTCCCTGTTGGCGTCGGTGGTCTACCTCGCCACCTTCTGGGTGATCGGGCAGAGCGCCGGGCTGCCGGGCCGGTTGGACGGTGACTTCTGGGGTTCGCTCGGCGCGGTGCACGGCCGGGGCATGGTGCTGGTGTTGCTGGCCTCCGCGCTCGGCTTCGCGATCGCCACGCTGGGTCGGCACACGTCGGCGGCGCTGGGGGCGGTGGCGGCGTACGCGGTGGTGTGGGAGTTGGGCGGCCGTCTGGTGCTGCAGATCATCGACGCCCGACGGCCGGACCGACTGATGCTCTCCAGCTACATCGGGGCGTGGCTCAGCGGCGAGTCACGGTTCTTCGACCCGCAGCTCTGTGCCGCCACCGCGGGCACCGGCTACTGCTCGGGCCTCTACACCCTGACCTGGGGCCCGGCGCTGCTGGTGCTGGTCGCGTTGACCGGCGGGCTGACCGTGCTGGCGTTCGCCGTGTTCCGTCGCCGCGACCTGATCTGACGCCGCGCCGGGCCGCCCGTCCCGCGATGGGCGGCCCGGCGCACCGGGACAGCCCGGTACGCGGCAAGGGCTTGCGACTCACCGAGGCGCGGTGAAATATTCCTTCACATGACCGCCGCAGCGCGCTCAGCCGACGGTGGAGCCGAACACCTCGTCGCGCACCGCGTCCAGGGCGGTGCGCAGCGCGCCGTGCAGGATCGGCTCCTCGGTCAGCCCGGTCGGCACCACCCGCGGCTGGACCAGGGTGATCGCGGCAACCTCCTGCTGCACCCGGTCGGCGAGGGCCGCCCCACCGGCCTGGCCCACCTCGCCGGCGAGCACGACGAGCGGTGGGTCCAGCACCACGCAGGTGCTGGCCACGCCGAGCGCGAGCCGGCGGGCCAGTTCGTCGAGCATCGGGCCGCCGTCGGCGCCGGCCGCGACGGCCGCGCGGACCGCCTCGGCGGCGTCGGCGTCCGGGTAGCCGTGCTCGGCGGCCACCGCGCGCACCGAGTCCGCGCCGACCAGCTGCTGGAAGGCCGGCTTGGCGCGCCGGGAGACATCGCGCGGGATGGGTGCGCCGGGCACCGGCAGGTAGCCGATCTCGCCGGCCGCACCGCTGCTGCCGTGGTGCAACCGCCCGCCCAGCATGATCGCCAGGCCGACGCCGGCACCCACCCAGACCAGCACGAAGTCCGCCAGCCCCTGGGCCGCGCCGGACTGCGCCTCGGCCACCGCGGCCAGGTTGACGTCGTTCTCGAAGACCACCGGCGTGTGCAGGTCGTCCCGCAGCGCGGCGAGCAGGCCGCTGTGCCAGCGGGGCAGGTTGAAGGCGAAGGTGATGTCGCCGGTGCCGGGGTCGACCAGGCCCGGCGTGCCGAGCACGATGCGTCGTACGCTGCTCAGCTGCGCCTGGGCGCTGCTCGCCGCCTGCACGACGGCGTTGTGCACCACGCCCACCGGGTCGTCGGTGTCCCGGGTCGACTGTTCCACCCGGCCGATGACGGCACCGGTGATGTCGGCGCACGCGGCCACCACCCGGTCCGGCCCGACGTCCACGCCAACCACGTGCGCGCTGCCCGGGCGGACGGCGTAGAGCTGGGCGTTCGGCCCGCGCCCGCCGGCCTGCTCGCCGACCCGCGCCACGAGGCCGCGCTCCTCCAGCCGCTCGACCAGTTGCGAGGCGGTGACCTTCGACAGCCCGGTCAGCTCGCCGAGTCGAGCCCGGGTCAGCGGGCCGCGCTCAAGGAGCAGCTCCAGTGCGGCACGGTCGTTGAGCGCCCGCAACAGGCGGGGGGTGCCGGGCAGCCGGGTCGCACTCATGACACGTCCTCTAGTTTTAGTAAACTTTGCTAACTGTAAACCAACCTGCGAACGGGTAGCCGTAGCGTAACGGCCACCCGGCGGTGGGACGCTCGGCCAAGTCGGTAGGGCCAGGACCACCACCGGTACGACGTTTCGTACCCGCGGGACACCGAAGGGGGAAGATCACGTGGGGTTGGATCCAGGACTGCGCCGGCTGGCGCTGGGCACGCTCCTCGCCGCGTACCCGGGACCGGTCCCGCCGGACTGGGCGGTCGACCTGCTGGCCGACGGCCTGGCCGGGCACACCCTGTTCGGCACCAACGTGCACGACCCCGCCCAGGTGGCGGCGAGCACCGCCGCGCTGCGCGCCGGTCGGCCGGACGCGCTGATCGCCATCGACGAGGAAGGCGGCGACGTGACCCGGCTGGCGCACGCCACCGGCAGCCCGTACCCCGGCAACGCCGCCCTCGGTGCGATCGGCGACGTGGCACTCACCCGGCGGATCTACCAGGCGATCGGCGCCGAACTGGCCGCGCTCGGCATCACCGTCAACCTCGCCCCCACAGTCGACGTCAACACCGCCGACGACAACCCGGTGATCGGCACCCGGTCCTTCGGCGCGGATCCGGTGCGGGTAGCCGCCCACTCGGCCGCCGCCGTGACCGGGTTGCAGGCCGCCGGCGTGGCCGCCTGCGCCAAACACTTCCCCGGGCACGGCGCCACCGTCAAGGACTCCCACCACGAGCTGCCCACCGTGGACGCCGCGCTGAGCCTGCTCCGCCAGCGGGACCTACCGCCGTTCGCGGCCGTCGTCGCCGCCGGCGCTCGCGCCGTGATGACCGCGCACATCCGGGTGCCGGCACTCACCGGCGCCGACCCGGCCACCTTCAGCCGCGCCGTCCTGGTCGACCTGCTGCGCACCGAGTACGGCTTCACCGGCACCGTCATCACCGACGCGCTGGAGATGAAGGGGGCCGCGGTGGCCGCCGGCGGCGTCGGGCCGGCCGCGGTCCGGGCCCTGAGCGCGGGCGCCGACCTGCTCTGCATCGGCGCGCGGGTCGACGCCGAGCTGGTCGAACGGGTGGCCGCCGAGATCGTCGACGCGCTCGCCGACGGCCGGCTCGCGATGGCCCGGGTCGAGGAGGCCGCCGGTCGCGCCGCCGATCTCGCCGCCTGGACCCGGGCCGCCAGCGGGTCGCCGGGCACCGAGGACGCCGACCTGGGGTACGCGGCGGCGCGCCGGGCGATCCGGGTGGACGGCCAGCTCACCGGCCTGGACCAGGCACTGGTGGTGCAACTGCACACCGAGTCGACGATCGCCGAGGGCCGGGTGCCGTGGGGCCTCGGTCCGCACCTGGACGGGGTGCCGGAAATCCGGGTGATCGCCACCGAAACCGACCCGGCCACGCTGCGCGGGTTGGCCGGCGACCGTCCCATCGTGCTGGTCGGGCGACACCTGCACCGGCTGCCCGGCGGCCCGGAGCTGATCGCCGACCTGGCCGCGCAGCACCCGGTGACAGTGGTGGAGATGGGCTGGCCGGCGCAGTGGCGGCCAGCGGGCGTCCGCGCCTTCGTCACCACCTACGGAGCGAGCCACGCCAACGGTCGCGCTGCCGCCGAGGCGCTCGGCCTGGCCGGCTGAGCCATCCGTTCCCCGATCGGTGCTCGACCTCATTCGCACGCTCCGTCACTGACCCGCCGACCCGCTCGATCGGGCGAAGAAGCAGGTCAAGTCCACTTCTCGACACTCCGAACCGACAGCTTCAACCTTGCCCCGAGCCTTCTCGATACGTAGCGTGATCGACACGTAGCGGCTCGCCCCCGGGCGAGGCCGTTACACCCGGAACCGGGGCCTGGGGGGAGGTTGCGGACCGTGGATCCGGCCCGGGATCCACGGTCCGTGCCCAATGCCGACTCAGCCACGGACCCATCCGCGCCGATCTTGCAGTTTCGGTCGTCGAGATGCGGGCCAATGCCCGCTATGTCGCAACAGAAAACGCAAGATCGCGGGCCGCTTGGGCTGGGGGGCGCGGGTCAGCGCGGATAGACCCCGTACGCGCGCCAGCCCCGGTCCGGGAACCCGGCCGCTTCGGCGACCCGGGCCGAGGCGTGATTGTCCCGCTCGTGCAGGTAGGTGGGCACCGCACCCTCGTCGAGCACCCGCCGTGCCGCCTGGGCCACCAGTCGACGGGCGAGGCCGCGCCCCTGGGCGGCCGGCACGGTGCCAACTGCCAACTCGTGCCCGTACGCGTCGTGTCGTTTGATCCCGGCACCGGCCAGGTAGGCGCCGTCCGGGGCACGGACCACGAGCACCGGCCGATCGAAGAGCCGCAGCCAGGGCGGCAGCCCGGCAGCTGTCGGCTCGGTCCACTCCCCCACATCGGGCAGCGGCGCGGGGGCCACGCTCCACCGGAAGGGGCCGTCGTGTACGCAGAACTCGGGCCGGCCGACGGCCTCCGGCAGCGCGGCGAGCAGGCGGTTCGGCGTACGGCGGGCCAGCGCGCGGATCGCCGCCACGCGGTCCGGCGCCACGGAGAGCACGGCGCTGCGCCCGGTGTCCACGGCGAGCGCGGGGCGCAGTCGGCCGTCCCAGGCCGGTTTGGCCCGCCGCTGCGAGGCGACCACGTGCAACCCCGGCCCGGCCGGCCACTGGCCGAGCCAGCTGGCCAGGTGCAGGTGAAGTCGCCGGTCGAGCATGCGCACCTCCCCGGTCACCCGACCCGTCGTGGATCACCGTACGCCCGGACGGCGGGGCCGGGCGCAGGATACGTCAGAGCCGAGTGGGCAAGGGGTACGGGAACCAGGAGCACAAATCGACCGTCATATGTATTTCCATACCTGGACACCTTTCTTTGGGACGGTGAACGCATGCCGATTCAGCCGAACGACCAGTACGAGCAGGACCCCGAGCGACTCTGGCGGGCGGCGGAGGCCGTCGGCGGCAATCCGCCCCAGCCGCGCTACCGGAACCCCCGGACGGTCGGCAGCGGCGACCTGTCGTGGGCCGGGCTGAACAAGCTGCCCGCCGGCAGCTCCAGTCGGCACCGCCTGAACACCCACTGACGCCGGCCGTCACGGCGACCGCCGGGAAGTACGGGGGGCGACACACCGGAGGAGGTCCAGCGGCGGCTTTCGCACACCTGTCGGGTAATTTCTTGTGGTCCCTCATCCCGGCCTACGACAGGAGAAGCTCCGCGCATGGGCAAGAAGACGATCCACGTCTCCGACTTCACCGGCACGGTTCTGCAGCAGGACGACGAGGTGGTCCGCGTCGTCGTGCTGGAGCACCCGGACCTGGTCGCCGGGCCCGTGCAGTTGGACGCCACCCCGGGCGAGGTGGAGAACATCGACGACGCCGCGCTGGACGTGGCGGTGGTCGAGATCCACGACCGGCACGGTGGCGGCGAGCCTCGCCGGGTGGTGCTGACGGCCAGCGAGTTCGACGCGATGGCCACCGACGTGCCGATGGCGCAGTTGCTGAAGACGGCCGAGCGGGTCCGCCCTCCCAAGGCCCGCAAGAGCGCCGAGAAGATCGACTACGGCACGCTGGAGCACGCCGGAAAGCCGCACCGGGGTCGGGTCACCGAGGAGGAGGCGCGGCTGGTGCGCGAGCAGCTCGACGAGGTCAACAAGCGCCTCGCCGACGCGGGCGTACGCCAGATCGACCCGACCGATCCGGAGCACGCCCTGCGGTACGGCTTCCCCGACGTCTCCTGACCGACCCGCGTCAGCGGGCCTTCCCGGCCCGCTGACCGATGGCGGCGTCGGGCTATCGGGCGTCGTCACCTGGTTCGGCGTCGTTGACCGCCCTGGTGGCGTTGACCGCCGCGGCGAGGGCGGCGACCAGGTCGGTCTCGACCGCTGCCTTCTCCAGGCCGAGGTCGGTGAGCACACCAGCGCCGTCCTCCTGTTCGAGCAGGGCGAGCAGGAGGTGCTCGGTGCCGATGTAGTTGTGCCCGAGACGCAGCGCCTCCCGGAAGGTCAGCTCCAACGCCTTCTTGCCGCGTGCGTCGTACGGGATGAGGTCCGGGACCTGCTCGGACCGCGGCGGGAGGACGGCTGCGACCGCCTCGCGCACCGCCTCGGGAGTGACCCCGCGACCGGCCATCACCCTGGCGGCCAGCGCGTCCGGCTCGGCGAGCAGGCCCAGCACCAGGTGCTCGGGGCCGATCTCGACGTTGCCGCTGGCGCGGGCCTCCTCCTGGGAGGCCATCACGACGTTGCGGGCGCGCGGGGTGAACCGGCCGAAGCCGGCGTTGGGGTCGAGCGCGGCCGCGTCGGTCGCCTTCGGCACGAAGCGCTTCTGGGCGGCCTGCTTGGTGACCCCCATGCTGCGGCCGATGTCGGTCCAGGAGGCGCCCGAGCGCCGGGCCTGGTCGACGAAGTGCCCGATCAGATGGTCGGCGACCTCACCGAGGTGGTCGGCGACGAGCACCGCGTCGGTGAGCTGGTCGAGCGCGTCGGTGTGCAGCTTCTTGATCGACTGAATGAGGTCGTCGAGCTTCAGCGCGTTACTCATCTCGCTGGGTTCCGTCATGCGTCAACTATAGGTTGACGACCCCCCTTCGTCAACGCTGGGTTGACGTTTCCGTCTCCGATCACGCACCCGTCCGGGCGTACTCCGGTAGGCGTCGGGCGACGGACGCCGGGGACGGCATGGCGGCGATCTCCTCGGCGACCGCGCGGGCCGCGTCGCGCTGCCCGACGGTGCCGTGCCGGGGCAGCAGCCGGTGGACCTGCTCGGCGACCGCAGCAGCGTCCACCTCCCCGGGGAGGAGCCGAAGACCCAGCCCGGCGGCGGCGAGCACCTCCGCGTTGGCGAACTGGTCCGCGCCCTGCGGCAACAACAACTGGGGTACGCCCGCCGCGAGCGCGCCGAGGGTGGTGCCACTGCCCCCGTGATGCACCACCACGTCGACCAGCGGCAGCAGCTCCGCCTGCGACACCCACCGGTGGACGCTGACCTGGTCGGGAATCTCGCCCAGCTGTTCCACCGGCACCCGGCCGGCCGCGACCACCACCTGCGCGTCCAGCGCCGCCAGACCGGCGATGGCGGTGCGCAGCAGCTCCGGCGTGCCGAACGCGGTACCGAGGGTCAGATAGATCAACGGGCGGGGGGTCCGACGGCTCACCCGCTCGGGCAGCGGAGCCGGCGTCGAGAAGGCGACCGGTCGCAGCTCGATCCGGCGTTCGGTGGCGAGGAAGTCCCTGTCCTGCAGCGACGGCGGCCAGATGTCCAGGTGCGGTCGACCGACGACCTCGGCGTTCCTGGTGGGCAGCTCCAGACCGATGCCCTCGGGAAACATCCGGCCGAACCCGTGCCACAGACCCGGGATGCCAGCCCGGTGGGCCGCCACCGCCGCTCCCGGCAACCCCCACTCGTGCACCACCAGGTCCGGCCGCAGGCGCGCCAACTCCGGTGCGAGGTCCTCGGCGTACACCTCGTAGAAGGCGTCGCCGGGGCGGAACGGCCGCAGGCCGTGCGCGGCCAGTGGCGCGTGCACCTCCGTACCGGCGGCGAAGTGGACCTCGTGCCCGGCGTCCCGGGCGGCGATCGCCAGCGGGATCAACGGATACGTGTGACCGACTGACGCAAGACTGGCGAACAGCACGCGCATGGCGTCGGACCCTACCCGCCACACCGGGGCCCCGTCGCCGGCCCATATACCGTGGGCTCCGGTCGAACGCGGTCACCGGCGGGAAGGGCGGGTCATGCGTCTGCACGTGGGGTGCGCGATGTGGAGTCACCGGTCGTGGCCGGGCCACCGGCTGCCGCCCACGGAGCGCCTGCGGCACTACGCCAGCTGGTGCGACGCGGTGGAGGGCAACACCACGTTCTACGCGACCCCGACCCGGGACACCGTCGCCTCGTGGGCCGCCCAGACGAGCTCCTGCTTCCGCTTCGTCCTGAAGCTCCCCAAGGTCATCACACACGAACGGCGGCTCACCGACGTCGGCGAACCGCTGCGCGCCTTCCTGGACGCGATCGAACCGCTCGGCCCGCGCGCCCACGCCCTCTGGATCCAGCTACCCGGCTCGTTCGCGCCCGGCGACGTCCCGACCCTGGGCCGTTTCCTGCAGCAGCTTCCGCAGTCCCACCGGTACGCGGTGGAGGTCCGCCATCCCGCGTTCTTCACCGACGCCCACCCGGCCCGACTGCTCGGGGCGACCCTCGCCGCCGCCAACGCCGAATGGATCCCCTTCGACACCACCGCCTTCTTCGCCAGCCCACCAACCAGCGACGCGGAACGGGACGCCTGGTCCAAGAAACCGCGCGTGCCGCTGCGATCGCTCGCGCTCACCGACCGGCCGATCGTGCGCTACCTCGGTCGCGACGACCCGACGCGCACCGTCGAGGGATGGCAGCGCTGGATCGACGTGACAGTCACCTGGCTGCACGAGGGGCGCTCCCCGACGGTGTTCATCCACACCCCGGACAACTCCGACGCACCGGCGCTCGCCCGCCGGTTCCACGACGAGGTACGGGCGCGCGTACCGGGACTCGCCGCGTTGCCCGAGCCGATCCCGGTCGAGCCGCTGACCCTGTTCTGACCGGGACCGCTCAGCCCTGCTGGTCGAGCAGTTCGTCGAGGTGGGTCGCCGTGCTGATCAGCGACAGATGGCTGAACGCCTGCGGGAAGTTGCCGATCTGCTCGCCGGTCGGCGCGATCTCCTCGGAGTAGAGGCCCAGCGGGTTGCTGTAGGTGAGCATCTTCTCGAACGTCAACCGGGCGTCGTCGACTCGGCCGGCCAGCGCGAGCGCCTGCACGTACCAGAAGGTGCACATGTTGAACGTGCCCTCGGTGCCGGCGAGACCGTCCGGCGACGCGCTCGGGTCGTAGCGGTAGACCAGGCTGTCGGAGACCAGGCCGGTGTCCATGGCGCGCAGCGTCGACTCCCACATCGGATCGGTGGGCGAGATGAAGTTCAGCCCCGGCATCGCCAGCAACGAGGCGTCCAGGATGTCCGAACCGTAGTGCTGCACGAACGCGCGCCGCCCACTGTGGAAACCACGGGTCATGACCTGCTCGTAGATGGCGTCACGCTCGGCGGACCAGCGGGCGATGTCGCCGGGGCGGCCCCGGCGTCGCGCGATGCGGATGGCCCGGTCCAGCGCGACCCAGGACAACACCCGGCCGTACGTGAAGTCCTGCCGACCGGACCGGGTCTCCCAGATGCCGTCCTCGGGTTGGTTCCAGTGCTCACAGAGCCAGTCCATCAACCCGGCCGTCTTGCGCCACCCGTCGTACGGCGCGATCAGGCCGTTGCGGTCGGCCAGCTCCAACGAGACGAGCGCCTCGCCGTAGATGTCGAGTTGGAGTTGGTCCGCCGCGCCGTTGCCGATCCGCACCGGCGCCGAGCCGCGGTATCCCTCCAGGTGGCCCAGCACCTCCTCGGGGAGGTCCGGTGAGCCGTCGATGCGGTACATGATCTGCAGGGGCATGGCGCCGTCGCGTGCCTCACGGATGCGCGCATTGAGCCAGAGCAGATACTTCTGGGCCTCGTCGGTGAAGCCCAGGCGCAGCAACGCGTGCACGGAGAAGGACGCGTCCCGGATCCAGGTGTAGCGGTAGTCCCAGTTCCGCTGCCCGCCGATCTGCTCGGGAAGCCCCGCGGTGGGCGCGGCGACCAGAGCACCGGTCGGCGCGTACGTCATCAGCTTGAGGGTCATCGCCGACCGCTCGACCACCTCCCGCCAGCGGCCCTTGTAGCGGGAACCGCCCACCCACCGTCGCCAGTGGTCACGGGTCTCGGCGAGCAGGTCGCACGCCTGCTCGGTGCTGAGCGCGCGGGGCGCGCGCGGGGCGCCGACCGTCTCCAGGGCAACCCCGCCGATGTCGCCCGCGTGCAGCGTGAACCGCGCGGACACGCCGTCGGCGTCGCGGTGGAAGTCCCCCACGTGGAACGCCCGCTCCACGTCCTTGAACGCGGCGAGGGTGAAGGTCAGCGTCGGGCTCCGGAAGAGGTCACCCTCGGGGTGCACCTCCAGCTCGAACGGGTCGCGCCCGTAGTTGAACCGTGGGCGGCACTGGACGCGGAACCGCATGGTCCCCCGCACCATCCGGACCAGCCGGATCAACCGGTGCTCATCGGTGGCCTGCGCTCCCGTCACGGGCATGAAGTCCAGCAGCTCACCGACACCGTCGGCGGTGTGGAAGCGGGTGATCAGGATTGGCGTGCCGGGCAGGTAGAGCTGTTTGCTCGTGTAGTCGACACCGTCGGGCGAGAGCTGGAAGTGGCCTCCGTTGCGGCGGTCCAGCAGCGCGCCGAAGACGCTCGGCGAGTCGAAGCGGGGCGCGCAGAACCAGTCGACAGTGCCGTCCGTGCTGATCAGTGCGGCGGTCTGCAGATCACCGATCAGACCGTGGTTCTCGACTGCCGGGTAGCTCTCCACGCTGTCCCCCGCCGCTCGTACGGGCAATGGCGGGGACTACCCGTGAGCTGACGAAAGATGCCGCCCGTCGGTGTCGGTTCCGGCCCGGGACGACGCGTACCGTCGACATCACCCCGTCCCGGCACCACCGCCATCGACGAGAGGACAACCCATGAGCCTGCGCGGATTTGCCACACTCAACATCTGGGCGGACGACGTGGCAGCGGCCACACGGTGGTACGCGGATCTCCTCGGCGTCGAGGCGTACTTCATGCGCCCGGGCCCCGACGGACGCCCGGCCTACACCGAGTTCCGCATCGGGGACTACCAGGCCGAGCTGGGCATCATCGACCGCAGGTTCGGGCCGGCCGGCGCGGCGAGCGGGCCCGGCGGCGTGGTGATGCACTGGCACGTCGACGACCTCGACGCGACCGTCGAGCGGCTGTTGGCGATGGGCGCCACCGAGTACCAACCGATCACCGCGCACGGGGACGGCGGGTTCATCACCGCGTCGGTGGTCGACCCGTTCGGCAACGTGCTGGGTGTCATGCAGAACCCGCACTACCTCGACGTCCTCGCCGCATTGAAGGCGGAATGACGGTTAGTGGGCGGGATTCGGGGTGTGCGGTAGTTTGCCCAGCTGACGCCAGTTCGTCTCGGCGACGTCGACGCCGTAGTGCTTGGCCGCGGCGAGGATGTTCTGGAAGGCCAGGTCGCGGTCGGCGTCGGTGACGCCCTGCACCTGGTCGAATCGGGCGATGGCGTTGCGGACGTGACCCGCGTCGGTCATCGGCTCCTTGCGTTTCCCGGGGAACGCGAAGACGCTCTCCGGCAGCTCGCGCTTGTCCTTGTCCGACAGGGTGCCGTGCTTCTCGTGGGGCTTCCAGGTTGATGTCATCGCCCAGCATTACCCGCACGCGGCCCGGTAGCACCTCCGGAGCCGGCATTATCCGGACGATCGCCACCGACAAGATCCATACCATGCCGGCACCACCGGGTGGAGCCGAAGCCCTTCACTGGCTGTCCTTTGTGGAGTGCGAGCATTGCCGGCATGGATATTTACGAGGATTCCCGTACGGTGTCCCGCTCCGACCTGGCCGCCTGGCTGCGCCAGCTGGCGAACCAGCTGGAGTCTGACGGGCGGCTCTTCTACGGCGCGGCCGGCGCGGTGACCGTCGCGGACGCGGTGCGCTGCGAGCTGGAGATCGAACGGGAGAGCGAGACGGAGGTGTCCGTCGAGATCGAGTTCTCCTGGACCGAACCGGCGCGCGTCACGGTGGCCGACGAGCAGGAGCCCGCCAAGGACGCCGAGGCCGCCGAGCCGGCCGAGACCACGCCGGAGCCCGCCAGCTAGCGACGTCGGCGGCGCCGAGCCGGGCGCCGGACCTGTGACAACTCGGGCTGTCACGAGCAGCCGGGGGCCAGGCCCGTGTCGGCCTGGCCCCCGGGGTCTGGTCGGTCAGCTACGCAGCGTCCACTGCTGGTTCGTGCCGCCGTTGCAGGACCAGAGGATGATCTTGGTGCCGTTGGCGGTGGCAGCGCCATTGGCGTCGAGGCAGAGCCCGGACTGGGCGTTCGTGATGGTGCCGTTGGCGTTGACGTTCCACTGCTGGTTCGCACCGCCGTGGCAGTCCCAGATGATGACCGCGGTGCCGTTGGCCGTGCCGGCCCCGGAGGCGTCCAGGCACTTGTTGCCGTACACGGTCAACTGCTTGCTGGCGGTCTGGGTCCACCGCTGGTTGCTGGCGGTGGAGCAGTCCCAGAGCTGGGTCTGGGTGCCGTTGGTGGTCGAGGAGTTGGGCACCTCGACACAGCGGCCGGACTGGCCACCCACGAGCTGCCCGTTGCCCGTACCGCTGCCACCGCCCTGCTGCTGCCGGACGATCGACGTCGACTCGGCCGACCGGTTGCCCTGGGCGTCGACGACGTAGAGCCGGTACTCGCCCTGGGTGCTCGGCACGGCGATGGACGTCGCGGTGCCGGACGCCCTGGTCATCGTCGCGCCGGCGGTGAAGGTGGTGGTGCCGTACGGAGCCAGCCAGACCGACTTGGCGGCGTCGCCGGTGCTGCGAATCGGGATCGACGCGGTGGCACTGGTGACGAAGGTGCTGGCCGGCAGCACGTAGTTCGGCGCGGAAAAATTGCTCGCCGGAATGATGTCCCGGTACGCGTCCTCCAGACCGGAATTCGCGGCGATTCCGTACGCCGTGGCCGGCCAGACATAATCCGAGGAGACGATGATGTCGCCGATCGTGCTGTTCGGCAGGTTCTTGTTCGAGACCTTGTTGATCGGCCCGTAGATCTGCGTGATGCTCAGGTCGTGCTTCCGCCCGAAGTCGTCTGAGTTGATCATCCAGGTGACGTTCTTGTCGATGCTCAGGACATTGTCCCGGAAGGTGATGAACGCCGATCCCTCATCCGGGTGCAGGCCGTACTTGTGGCCGGACGGAACACCCTGGAGGTAGTTGTTGGTGATGGTCGTTCCGGGCTGACTACCGAGCGTGTAAATGGGCGCTGTGTCGCTGAGTCGCTGCACCGTGTCGATGATGTGGTTGTAGCTGATGGTGTTGTTGCGCGCCGTCGTGGTCGGTCGGTTCGGCACGATCGAGCCCGACGATCCGTCGAAGTTCCACCAGCCCCAGCCGAGCGTGATGCCGGACCACGGGGCTTTCTCGATCCGGTTGCGCTGGATGGTGAGGGTGTCGGCGAAGTACGCCGAGATCGGGCTGTGCCCGTTGAACAGCACCGCGCTGTCGTACAGGTAGTTGTTCTTGATGTCGATGTTCTTCGGCAGCCCCTCGACCGACGCGGAGTACTTCTCCCGGTTGGTCGACGTGCCGTCTCCGATGTAGACGTGCTGGGGATGGCCGACATTGATGGCCGACCCGGCGATGTCGTTGGTGGCGTTCCCGATCAACTGAGTGCCCTGCACGTCGTTGACCATGCTGATCCCGTCGGCGCCGGTGTGCTCGATCCGGTTGCGTTGCAGCAGGAGGCCGTCGGCGTTCTGGATCTGGACGATGGCGGGGGTGACATCCACGTTGCGGTAGTAGTAGACGTGGAAGTTGCCCTTCGCGTACACCTGCGCTCCGAGGTTGCCCTGCTGCGCCTGCTTGAAGGACGATCCGGCGACGTTGAACAGATTCCAGTCCGAGTGCCGCACCGTCAGCCCGGAGAACGTGATGTTGCGGGCATGGCTGGTCGTCGAGGTGCCGGCGACGCGGAGCACCGTGGTGACGTTGTTCGGCGCGTAGACCGTCGCTGTCGACATGTTCTCGGCGCTGGTCTTGTAGTAGTAGACCGTCTTGGCGCCCTTGTCGAAGTAGAACTCGCCGGGCGCGTCCAGGAACTCGTACGCGTTCATGAGCTTGTGGGTGCCGCCGACCTGGGCGTTGCCGTTGAACGCGCCCTGGGCGATGGCCGCACCTGGTTGCTGGAAGAGGGCGACCCGGTTCGCGCCGTCGGTGGTCACCTGCCGGACGCCGACGATGGCCGTGGTCCAGGTCGTGCCCGTCTCGATCTCGATGTCGTCCTGGTTGCGCGCGATGGCGGGGAAGTCGTTCTGGTTGTACCTGGCGCCGTCGCACTGCGACCCCGACTCCCAGGCCCACGCGGCCTGGCCGGCCGTGATGTTGTACGTCCCGAAGCACCCGCCCGAGCTGACCGTCTTGGTCGCCATGACCGCGCGCTTGTCGTTGACGTAGAGCGCCCGCAGCTTGTTGGCGCGGTCGAGGGGGGCCTTCCAGATGTTGCCGCTGTGCTGGGTCCACCCGGTCACCTGGACGCCACCGTCAAGGATCGGCTTCTCGTTGGAGTAGGCCCCGTAGCTGACCCGGAATCCGTTGGTGCCGGAGTCGCTCGCCCCGAATTCGATCGTGCTGCTCACCGGATAGGTGCCGCCACGGAGATAGACGTTGATGTCGCCGGTCATGTTCGCGCTTATCGGGCGGACGACGTCCCGGGCCCGTTGAATCGTCTTGAACGGGGACTGCAACGTGCCTGGGTTGGCGTCGTTGCCGTCCGGGGCCACATAGTAGGTCGCCTGGACTGCGGCCGAGGCCGGCAGTTGGTGTGCCAGCACGGCCGGCAGTGTGGCGGCGACAAGCGCCGCCACCGCCAACAATGACGTTCGCGCGGTGGATATGGCTGACTTCACGTCTGTTCCTCTCACTGGTCGTCGACGTGTGGGTGCCCAATGCGGGTATCGAGCGACGAGTACGGAACAGGGACGCCACCAAGGCCGGCGGGGACTTTCGTCGCCCCGACCGCACTCTTTGTTAACCGCCCCGAAATTCTTAGTGGGAGCGTAGGTCACACATCTGACCAATGCAACCGTCAATTGGGGGGCGTCTATGCCTAAATGCACCCGGACCGGGCAGATCGGCCAGAGTGCTCGGGCACCCCCGGGTGCGTCGTCCGACGAATCAGCGCCGACGAGCTACCCCTCGCCGAATGTCGGTGCCACCAACTACGCCGACTCGGGACGCGGCCGCACGCGCGCGGCGCGCTGACCGGCCACGACCGTTCAGAGTGGTCCAGGCCCGCCGGCCAGGTGGCGCAGGTGGCACGACGCTCCTTTGGAGCTGAATCGTTTACGACATCACCGCCGCGCGATCACCCACGACGCCACCTCCGCACGATTACCCACGACGCCGCCTCCGCACGATCACCCACGACAGCTCGACAGGCAGCCTCGCCGTCTGGGCCGAGGACTGCCTCCGCGCGATCCCCCACGACACCGCCTCCGCGCGGTCCCCTCGCGCGGGTTTGGTCGCGACACCACCCCCACGGGTTCCCTCACCTGATTCGTTTGCGGCATCAGCTCCATAGGCACTGCGGTACCGCACCCCGCCCACACCGGCGGCCACGGAAGAGAGCCAACGGCCGCCGGCTGGGCCGGGCCGGGCCGGGCGACGATCAGCCCACTCCCCGGCCCGATCAATCGAGGCGGCCAAGTCAACCGGCCCGCTCCGACCCGCTGCCGGTTCCATTCACGCCCGTTGCACCGAGCCGGGTCGCCGGCACGGCTGCCGACAGCGCCAGGTTCGGCACAGGCGACCCGGTGAGGCAATTGCCGCCCACGGGTCCACCCACGATCCCGAAAAACTCCGAAAGTTTCGGCGACCCCGGAACCCGAGACGATGCCCCCACTCTGCCCACGTCAGCCGCACTGCACCCTAGCCAGGCGACCCAGCGCCCCGGTGGCCACACGAATCACGCATTGACTTACATGGATGTTCTGCTTACAGTCACCAACGAAATACCGAAAGTTTACCGAAAAGTAACCCGGAGGTCCGGCCGCCTTCCGCAGGTCGCCACGCAGCGATGGCGGGCGTCGGTCCGTTCCTGCGGCAGATCAGGAGGAACCCCAGCGATGTCGCAGCTCGTCCTGTTCGCGATCGACATCTGCGCGGTGGCGCTGCTCGTCTTCGGGCTCTACTTCCCGCGGCACCGTCGGCGCGACCTGGTCGTCGCCTACCTGGGCGTCAACGTCGGCGTCCTCGCGGTGGCGAGCGCACTGAGCGCCAGCGACGTCGGTGCCGGGCTCGGGCTGGGGCTGGCGCTGTTCGGGGTGCTCTCCATCATTCGACTTCGTTCGACGGAACTCGACCAGCACGAGGTCGCGTACTACTTCTCCGCTCTCGCACTGGGCATTCTCGGCGCGCTCAGCACCACCTCGGTCTGGCTCAGCGGAGGTCTGATGGCCCTCATCGTCGCGGTCATGTTCGTCGGGGACCACCGGCGGCTGCTCCGGCACTACCGGCACCAGATCATGGTGCTCGACTCCGCCGTCACCGATCACGTCGCTCTCGTCGCCCAGCTGGAGCAGCTGCTCAATGCCCGGGTGCACAATGCCATCGTCCAGCGACTCGACCTGGTCAACGAGACCACAGTGGTGGACGTCCGATACTCGGTCGCCCGGCGCAGCCCGGCGGCCGGCACCAGCAAGCGGGTCCGGGTCGGAGCGCTCCAATGACCACACCACCGCTGGCGAGGTTGGCGCCGGTCACACTCGCCGAGGTGATCGACCGAGCGGCGCTGCAGTGCAGGGTGGACCGCAAGTACGTGATCACCGTGGACGAGCTGCCGCACCTGCTGGACCACCTCACCCCGTACGCCCGGGTGTTGGACATCGAGGGTGAGCGCACCTTCCGCTACGAGTCGGTGTACTTCGACACTCCCTGTCTGGCCAGCTACCACTGCGCCGCGTACCGACGGCGCAGGCGCTTCAAGGTACGGACCCGGACCTACCTCGACTCGGCTCAGTGCTGGCTGGAGGTGAAGATCAGCGGAGCGCGCGGACGGGTCACCAAGCACCGACTGCCGTATCACGCCGAGGACCGCAGCACCGTCCGGTCCGGTCGCGGGTTCGTGAACGACGTCCTCGATCAGGAGGCGATCCTGACCGACCTCGCGGCCCGTCTCTTCGATCCGGTGCTGGTCACCACCTACCGTCGCGCCACCCTGCTGCTGCCGGCCACCGCGAGCCGGGTCACCATCGACACCGGGCTCACCTGGCAGGACGGCGACCGCGCGCTCCGGCTGCCCGGCATCGCTGTGGTCGAGACCAAGACCAGCTCGGCCCCGTCGCTTGTCGACCGGGCGCTGTGGCAGCGCGGGACCAGACCGGTCCGGATCTCGAAGTACGCCACCGGTCTCGCGGCCCTCCGCCTGGACCTCCCAGACGTGCCCTGGCGACGGACGCTACGCCGCCACTTCCGCGCCGTCCCGTCCTCGGCGCTGCCCGAGTTGACCGTTCCCCACCGATCAGAACAGGAGGCATCGTGCGCATGACCACCCGCAACACCGGTCTTCCGGTGGCGGCCTTTCGGGCCGCCGGGATCGCCGCCGCCACCGTGTTCGTCGCAGGCCTCCTCGTGGTGTCGTCGCCACAGGCCGGCGCCGAATCCGTCCCCGCCGCCCAGCCCGTCTCCGAGCTCCTCGCCGGCGCCCAGACCGCCGATGCGGCGGCGGCAGACGACCTGACCGGCGACATCACCTTCTCGGTGCCCAGCGGCACCTTCCAGGGGGAGGTGGCGGTGACGCTGGGCAGCACGATCAGCGGTGCCCAGATCCGCTACACCACCAACGGTCAGCCACCCACCGCCCAGTCGGCGCTCTATTCGGGCTCGGCGCTGCGCTTCACCCGCACCACCCAACTGCGGGCACAGGCGTTCGTCGGCCAGGCGCCAACGGGTGCGCCCGGCACCGCCATGTACGCCGCGCAGAACGTCACCACCGCCCACGACCTGCCGGTGGTCCTTATCGACTCGTACGGTGCGGGCCGGCCGGACCGTGAGTACTTCGACTCCACCACCATGATCTTCGAACCGACGGGCGGCGGCACCACGTCGCTGGCTGCCGCCCCGACGCTCAGCACCAGAGCTGGCTTCCGACTGCGCGGCAACTCATCGGCGACGTTCGAGAAGACGCCGTTCCGCGTCGAGTTCTGGGACAACGAGGACGACGACGCCGACCACCCGGTGCTGGGCATGCCCGCCGACTCCGACTGGGTGTTGCGCGGCCCGTTCCCCGACAAGGCGTTGATCCGCGAGGCTCTCGTCTACGACCTCGGACGCGAGATGGGGTTGCCGGCGCCGCGCTACAGGTTCGTCGAGTTCTATCTCAACACCGACGCCGGGCCGGTGGGTGCCAGCGACTACCTGGGCGTCTACATGTTCATGGAGACGATCAAGAACTCCAAGGACCGGCTCGACCTCAAGCAGTTGGACTCCGACGACATCACCCTGCCGAAGATCCAGGGCGGGTACATCTGGAAGTTCGAGTGGATGGCCGCCGAAGAGCCGACGTTGCCGTGCACCGGGCCGGCCGCCACCTGCTGGAACTACCTCGAGGTGGCCGACCCGTCGCCGCTGCAACCGCAGCAACGGGACTGGCTGCGCGGTCACATCCAGGAGTTCCACGACGTGCTGCACTCGTCGAACTTCGCCGACCCGACCACCGGTTACCGCAGGTACATCGACGTCGACTCGTTCATCGACCTCATGATCGTCAACGAGTTGAGCCGGGAGATGGACGCGTACGTCCGCAGCTCGCACTTCTACAAGGACCGGGACAGCAAGATCTTCGCCGGGCCGCTGTGGGACTTCGACCTCAGCTTCGGCGTCGGCGGCTTCTTCGCCAACGACCAGGTGTCGGGCTGGCAGCACCAGCAGACCCGGCAGCCGTCGGCCAACGACTGGTTCGCCCAGTTGCTACGCGACCCCGCGTTCGTCAACCAGGCCCGATCGCGTTGGCAGACGCTGCGACAGGGCTTGCTCTCCGACGCCGCGCTCCAGACCCGGATAGACGCTCTCGCGGCCCCGCTGACCAACGCGGCCCAGCGCAACTTCCAACGCTGGCCCAACCTGACGTCACCGACTGTCAGCTTCTTCCGCACACCGACCTCGCCCACCTGGCAGGGGCAGGTCCAGGTCATGCGGGACTGGATGCTGCGACGGGCCGCCTGGCTGGATTCCACCGCCGGCTGGGGTGGGTCGGTCCCCACGCCGCCGCCGACCACGCCACCCCCCACCACGCCACCACCCACCACCCCACCGCCGGCGGCTGGCTGCACCGCTGCGTACGCGGTGACCAGCCAGTGGACCGGCGGCTTCCAGGGCGAGGTACGGGTCACCGCAGGCGCCTCGGCGATCAGCAACTGGACCGTGACGTGGACCTTCGCCAGCGGTCAGAGCATCACCCAGGCCTGGAACGCGACAGTCACGAGCCAGGGCTCCGCGGTCACCGCCCGCAACGTCGCCTACAACGGCGCCCTCGGCGCTGGCGCGAGCACCACCTTCGGGTTCCTCGGATCGTCCACCGGCACACCCGGCACACCGACGCTGACCTGCACGGCGAGCTGACCGACCACCCGTTCGGGGCCGGGCCGACGATCGACCCGGCCCCGAAAGCCGGTCAGCTGATGGAGAAGTCCGCCAGCCGCAGCGGGGAGTCGAACACCAGGTACACGTCGCGGGTGCCGACGGCACGGGCCAACTCGGTGCTGGTGCTGACGTACCGGTAGTCGTCGCCGGTGCTGGGCACGGTGGCCGTGCCGAGTAGCCGGCCGGTGGGCGACCCCAACCGGATCTGGATGGTGCCGGCACCCGCACCGGCCTTGGCGACCTTCGCGCTGAAGGTCTGCGCGCCGGCCCGTAACGCGGAACCGTCGAAGGAGATCCACTGACCGGCCCCGGTGGCACCGACCGCCGTACCGCTGGGTTTCGTCTCGTCGACCAGCCGGACCCCCGCGTACCGGTCGAAGTTCTCCGCCCTGGTGGGCCGGGACAGGTCCCGCGCCGGAATGGTCTCACCGCGGACCCGGACCGCGGCGCGGGCCCGGATGTCCTCGGCGGACGCTCCGACCATCAGGTCGTGCACTGACGACTCGACCACCCACCGGCTGCGGGTGACGTCCCAGTGCGCCAGGTCCGTGGCGGGCAGGCGCAGGGTCACCGTACGGGTCTGCCCGGGCGCGAGCCTCACCTGCTCGAACGCCTTGAGCTGACGGATCGGGGTGATGTCCCGCGAGGTGCGCTGGTGGGTGTAGAGCTGAACCACCTCGGTCCCGGCCCGGCTGCCGACGTTCGTCACGTCGACGCTGGCCGTGATGGTCCCGTCGGCAGCCACCGACTGGGCGCCGGCACGTAGCTGGCCGTACCGGAACCTGGTGTACGACAGCCCGTGGCCGAACGGGTAGAGCGGCTTCGCGGTGCTGTACAGGTAGGTCTGCCGGGACGAGATGATGTCGTACTCCAGCAGGTCCGGCGGCAGTTGCGAGTCCGAGCGGTACCAGGTCTGGGTGAGCCGGCCGGACGGGTTGCGGTCGCCGAACAGGACGTCGGCGACGGCGTGACCGGTCTCCGCGCCCGCGTGGGTGGTCCAGACGATGGCCGGTACGTGCTCCTGCTCCCACCGGATGGTGACCGGGTAGCTGGTCTGGAGCACCAGCACGGTCCGCGGGTTCGCCCTGACCACGGCCTTGACCAGCGCCTCCTGGCCGGCGCTCAGCGCCGTGGAGGTCCGGTCGTGCGCCTCCCGCCCGTTGATGAACGGGTTGCTGCCGACCACCAGCACAGCGGTGTCGGCCGCCTTGGCCGCCGCCACCGCCCGGTGGATCCCACTGCTGATCAGCTCGCGACTGAAGTGGGTAGCGGCGGCCGGGGTCGATGCGCCGAGCTTGAGGGCGCCGTCGTCGCCGATCGTCACGTACGTGTCGGCGCCGAACCAGCTCTCCTTGGTCTCGTAGCCGACGTAGCGCAGCACCACCGTTCCGTCTGGCTGCGGCTCCAGCTTGAACTGCTGCTGGACGTACCAACCGTTCGGCTGCTCGTCGCGGGTGACGAACGGCCCCCAGTTGTAACCGAGGTAGCGGCCGTTGGCGGCGTTGCGCAGCGTCACCACGTCCTGCCCCCAGTCGACCACGTCGAACTGGGCGACGAGCGCCGGGGTCGCGCCGGTCCCGAGAACCGGGTTGGCGTCGGTGGTGCCGGTGGCCGAGACGTACTTGCCGGTCCGCACATCCTTCAGGGCGATCCGGTCCGCGCCGTCGAGCCCGCTCACACTGGCCGAGCCGCCCAACCGTTCGCGGATGCCGTCCAGCGCCGTCACCTGGTACGGCAGGTCGCCGCCGTACCAGTCGGAGTAGAGGGTGTCGCCCAGCGGGCCGAGCACCGCCACCTTGCGGGTCCGGGCCGGGTCCAGCGGTAGTGCCTGCCGCTCGTTCTTCAGCAGCACCATCGCCTCGCCGGCGGCCTGCCGGGCCAGTCGCTGGTGGTGGGGGCTGTTGATGACATCCGCTGTGATGCCGCCGTACCGGCCGCCGCCCGGGTCGAACTCACCCAGTCGGAACCGGATGGTCAGGATGTCCCGGATCCGGGCGTCGATGTCCGCCTCGGTGAGCAGGCCGGCGGCGAGGGCCTGCTTGATCGCGGTGACTGTCGGCTGGGCGTTGGTGTCGTCGGTGATGAAGCTGCTGAGCCCGGCCTTGATGATCGCCGCGTTCGCCTCGGCCTGGGTGCTGTAGTACTTCTGCGAGTTCACCAGGTTGTTCGGCGCCCAGGCGTCCGTGACGTTCATCAGGGTCTGGTCGGTCCAGCCGCGGACCACGGTGTCCAGGTCCGGATCGACTGTCGCGGGACGTCCGTTGACCAGGTTGTAGGCGGCCATCATCCCGGTCGCCGCGTCGGCGGCGATGGCTGGTTTGAAGGCGGCGCGGTCGTACTCGTTGAGCACCCGAGGTGGCACGTTCGAGGAGGTCACGTCCCGCCGGACCTCGTTGTTGTAGGCCAGGTAGTGCTTGAGGGTCGGTGCGCTCTTCAGGTGGTTCGGGTCACCGCCGGTCATTCCCAAGCCATACGCGGTGGAGATCGCGCCGGTGAGCAGCGGGTCCTCGGAGTAGCCCTCCTCGTTGCGGCCCCAGCGGGGGTCGCGCAGCAGGTTGACCACCGGCGCCCAGAGGTTGAGCCCCCAGACCCGGGGGTTCTGCGCGTGGTAACCGCGCGCCTCGTCGCCGACGGCCGACCCGACCTGCCGGATCAGGTCGGTGTTCCAGGTGCTCGCCATGCCCACCGGTTGGGGGAAGGCGGTGCCGCGAGCCTTGACCACCGCGCCGCCATTGTCGATGTCGGTCGACCAGGCCACCCCGTGCAGCGCCTCGGTGCCGGTCTTGAACAGGCCGATGCCCAGCCGGGGAACGGCCGGCTGGTACTGGTGCAACCAGGAGATCTTCTCGTCCTGGGTGAGACGGCCGAGCAGGTCGTCGACCCGGGCGCTCACGGGCAGATCGGGATCTCGGAACGGGTAGGTGGGCTCGGCGAGCGCGGTGCCGGGAACGGCCGGTAGGGCTAGCAGGGCAAGCGCGAGCGCGGTGATTCCGCGCCGAAGGCGCCAGTTCCGCATGCGGTTCTCCTCATGTCGTACGACAGACGCCCATGCGGGCGCCGAGGCCGTGTGACCTGGCTCGACACCCGGCTGACGGGCCTGAACGACGAATCGTCGAAGCGCTTCGACGACCCGGCCGCGTCACGACGGCCATGATTGTGGTGATCCGCGCAACTATAGATGTGCGCCTATCAATGGGCAACCGTGCCCGGCACCGTAACCTCGTCGAGGTCGCCCCCAAGATCGGGTGACGATGCCATAGCGGCACAGGCGGACGGACCCACTCCTAGGAGCATCGATGAATCATGCTTCACCCCATGGGTACGAAGCTTGCGGGTGAAACAGCCAGCGCAGTGAGGCGGGCGTTCGCCACCTGGGCGATCCGGCACGCTGCAATGTGACGGCTGCCGGACGGTCCTGCGATCAGCTCGCTGGCCGCAGCGACTCGAACCGTACGCCGGTGGCCTGTTCGGACAGTTCCCACAGTCGGCGGCCGTGCTCCGGGTCGGTCACCGTGGCGGAGAGTTTCCCGGGTGCGGGGTGGCCGCGCAGCTCGGCGGGGCCGCCGGGTGCGACGAGCTGTCCCGGCTGCGCCGCGGGGTCGGTGGCGGCGAACAGCTGCGGCCAGACGCCACTGTCGACCGGCTGGGCGAGGAGCGGGTTGCCGATCCGGCCCAGCAGCAGCCGCCAGATCGGCGTGCTGCCGCCGCTCTGCAGGTTCGTCGCGGTGTAGCCGGGGTGGGCGAGGAAGCTGCGCAGTGGGCTGGCCGCGGCGCTGAGCCGCCGGTGCAGTTCGTAGCCGAAGATGGCGTTGGCCAGCTTGGACGTGTTGTAGAAGCCCATCGGGGAGTAGCCCCGCTCGCCGGTCGGGTCGGCGAACCGCACCTTCGCCTGCCGATGGTTGACCGAGGTGACGGTGACCACCCGCGGGTCCCGACCGGCCAGCAGGAGGTCGAGCAGCAGACCGGTGAGGGCGAAGTGCCCGAGGTGGTTGGTGGCGAACTGCATTTCATGCCCCTGCGGGCTGAGAGTGCGCGGCAGTGCCATCACCCCGGCGTTGTTGATCAGCACGTCCACTCGGCGATGGTCGGCGTGCATCCCGTCGGCGAACATGCGCACCGAGTCGAGGTCGGCGAGGTCGATCCGCCGGACTTCCAGGTCGACGGCGGGCTGGGCCGCGGCGATGTCGGCCGCCACCTGGTGACCCTTCGCCTGGTCGCGGACGGCCATGACGACGGCTGCGCCACGGCTGGCGAGCGCCCGGGTGGTGGCCAGGCCGAGGCCCGCCGTGGCACCGGTGACGACGAAGGTGCGACCGCTCAGGTCGGGGATCTGTTCGGTGGACCAGCCATTGACAGTCATGCGACCCACTGTGCAACCGGTGACACTGAGTGTCAAGACATACGTCTGGTGTCAACGTTGGCAGGAGGTAGCACCCTATGGCGTAGCATCGGCGAATGAGATCCCGCGCGGACAGCAGCCTGGCCGAACGCAAACGCCAGCTCGTTGCCGACGAACTGCGCGACGCCGCCCTGATGTTGCTCGCCACCAAGGGCTTCGACGTGGTGACCGTCGACGACATCGTGGCGGCGGCCGGCATGTCGAGGCGTACCTTCTTCCGCTACTTCGCGTCCAAGGAGGACGTTGTCGTCCGGTTCCTGGCCGACATGAGCGTGGACGTCATCACCGAACTCGCCGCCCGGCCACCCGCCGAAGCACCGTCGGTCGCGCTGCGCCACGCCCTCTGGGTGCCGCTGGCCGCGTGCAACGACCACCCGGAACACTCCGAGCGGGCCCGCGTCGTCGTCCGCCTCATCCTGGACACCCCGGCCCTGCACGCCCGCTGGCTGGAGAGCCAGATCCAGTGGCGTGCCGAGCTGGCCACCGAACTGGCCAGTCGGTGCGGCCTCGACCCGCACACCGACCCCTACCCACGGATGGCGGCCGGGATGGCCCTGCTGGCCCTCGACACGGTGCTCCAGCAGTGGCAGCCGGGTGACGACGAGCAGCGCCTGACCGAGCTGACCGACCGGGCGTTCGCCGTGGTGTCTCCGGCCCTCGACGCGCCGACCACGCCACCCGACGCCGGCTGAGCGGCGCCCCCGAGCGAATCAGCGCGGTTTCAGCACCCTTTCAGGCCGCTCAATACGTTCGCGGCATGACACCCAAACGTTGCCCGCGCGCCCGGCGCGGGACCGCCGTGCTGGCGATGATCGCGGTCACCGCGGCGAGCGCGCTCTTCGGCGAACCCGCGTCGGCCGATCACGTCCCCATCCCGCAGACCGCCCTCACCGATCGGGCCTTCGGCCAGGTCGCCGAGACCCACCTCCAGGGTGCCGATCGGATCACGGCGGCAGTGCTGTCGGCCGAATTCGTCCAGTGGCACCGGCTGCACCCGACCGCCACCGCCGAACAGGCACAGACCCAGCTCACCACCCGCAGGCAGCTGCTCGACGACTCGCTGACCGCGTTCGACCTGCTCCTGCCCGAGCAGGACCTGCTGCTCAAGTCCGTCGACATCCTGCTCGGTGCGCCCGGCGGCGACACCCGGACCTCACCGGAGATCACCGGCCTGATCGGGGCCGTCATCGGGAAGACGGTCGAGGCGTGGGACACCCGTGAGGAACTCGCATCCGGCGCGCTGCGGACCGCCCAGTGGCTGCGCGGCCGTGACGACGCTCTCGCCACGGTCTGGTCCGCGATCCGGCAGGCGGCGGCAGCCAGCGCACCTGTCGCCACCGCCTGGAACGCCGTCCTGGGCGAACCGTTCGGGGTCGACATCACCAGCGGATACCAGGAACTCAGCCAGGACCCCGGGCTGTCCCACGTGGACCTCGCCGCGATCCTGGCGTTGCAGGGCGATCCTGCGGCGTTCGTCGCGGCGGCCAAGCAGCAGTTGGCCGCCCTGCACGCGCAGCTGCTCGGCCTCAGCCTGGAGATCCGTCTCGAAATCGGCGAGAACAACCAGAAGTGTCCGCCCGAAGGGCCGCCCAGCGCCGCGTGCACCGCGGCGGCGAAGAAGGCTGCCGAGGACCGGGACAAGGACCGGCAGCAGACGATCTCCGACATCAAGGCCGGGGTGGGCATGGTCTCCACCCTCATCGGGTTCGCCGACCCCGACGCCGGCAAGAAGTCCAAGGTGATCGGCGAGGCGGTGCTCACCACGATCAGCGCGATCTCCAAGTACGCGGCGGCGATCACCGGCCGCGGCCTGGCGGGATCGATCTTCAGCACCGCGACGCTGGCGATGACCGGCAACATCTTCGGTGCGGTGATGTCGGTCGTCGGGCTCTTCGGCAGCAGCGCCCCGTCGCTTGACTCGCAGATCCTCGCCCAGGTCAAAGCGTTGCGCGACGAGGTGCGGGCCCTCGGCGACGAGATGCGGGCCAGCTTCGCGCGGGTCGAGGCCCAGATCAACACGGTGTACGCGAACATGATGGCCCAGTTCGACAAGCTGAACGCGGCGATCGCCGGCAACACCGCGCAGATCACCCTCGTCCAGCAGCAGGTCGCCCAGCTCGGCCTGCGCCTGGAGGACATCGCCGCCACCGTCCTGGCCGCGATCGGCGACGCCACCCTGCACGACGCCCGCGCCGACATCAACAAGTACCTCGGCTACCGGGAGAACTTCGGCCAACCCATCCCGACGTACAACGAGTTCGTCGGCCCAGAGAACGAATTCCACCTGACCGCGACGCAGCTGGCCAGCGGCGCCGCCTTCGTGGTGCCCGCCACCGACGCCGACAACCCGGCGATCGACCCGACCACCGTGCTGAACAGCTTCGGCGAGGCCCGGTCGATCAACTACCTGGCCCGGGTCGCCAGCGGGCGGGACCCGTCGATGGTCGAACCGTCCACACCGGTCGGCAACCCGACCGTGTGGAACCTCGGCGCGCAGGCGTACGCCATGTTGATGCTGCAGAACCCGACGTACGCCGCCCAGGTCAGCACCGGACGCGCGGCGCAGATCGAGGCGGAGGGCACCCGCATCGCCGACCTCGCGGCCAGCTTCGGTCGGCCGGCCAACGGCAACGCCAACAGCCTGATCACCGGGTTGGTCGACGAGTACGTCGGCGCCACCAACGAGCTGTCGACAGCGCTCGCCGCTCTCCGGACCAACGAGGTCCAGGCCCGCTACGAGCCGGACGCCAACGGCGTACAGGTGAGGACCCTCAAGAACTACGACCTGTTCTGGGACACCGACAAGCCGCTCGCCCCTGCCCCGGCCAAGGCCGACGAGGCGACGGTGCCCTCGTGTGGCGGCAGCAGGCAGATCGACCGACCCGGTAACGTCCGCTACGACCTGATGTCGAACGTGGTGCGGGCACTCCAGTACGCGTACACGCCACGCCTCGACGAGCCGCCGGCCGGGGTGCGGGAGTTGCCCGAGGTCGGCCACTGCTACACGCCGAGCTGGGTCTACACGCGGACGACGGGCTACGGCACCGGAGTGATCCGCCACTACGGCAAGCTGCGGTTGCAGATCCACAGCCGGTTCCGACTGAACTCCAACGCGGCCTGGCAGAACTCCCGGACCGCCGACTACACCTGGCCGGACGAGCAGGTCTACCAGGTCGACTGCGAGCTGTTCAACTGCGACAGCGAGACCACGCCCGACCAGGCCCTGACCCAGAAGTGGCCAACCGGCCGGTACGCCTTCGCGAGCGCCGCGACGGCCATCAACAACACGGCGCTGGACACCACGCTGACACCGACCCTGCGCGGTTTCCTCCAGGCCCGGCAGAAGCTGATGTACGACCGGGTCCGGGACCAGAGCACGCAGGTCAGCGGGTCGATCCCCACCGCCCTGAAAAAGGTGAACACCGCCGCGCGGCTGCTGCAGGCGTACACCAGGTTGGGTCTGCCCAACGCCCTCGACTCCGACGACGTGTTGTCGGCGAACCTGTTCGGGCAGTACCAGCTTCCGGTGAACATGCCGACGGACGCCAAGATCGGCAATGCCTATGCCAGGGCGAGCGGGAACTACACCCTCTGCGGGCCCACGCCGTGCCCGCTCGACCTCAGCCGTCCGCTGCGCGACCAGGTCAGCCTCAAGGTGCCCTGCGAGCCCGCTGTCGACTCGTCCAACCTGCCCGGTGACCCCCTCGGCGACTGTCTGATCACCAGCGCGCGGTCCCGCGCCAACGCGCTGATGCAGCGGTACGAGGTCTGGGCGGACCAGATGACCGCCGGGCTGCACCACGAGCGGGTGCCGTGGCTGAACGACACCCTCGTGGGCCTGCGCATCACCACGCGGCTGTCCCACGCCAGCTGACCCACCGTTGCCGGCGCCTCCGGGCGCCGGCAACGTGTCACACCACCCAAGGCGTGAACCCAGCGCCCAACCGTCTGAGCGCCCTCGAACCGGCGGCGATCGACGAAACAAGGCCTAGCGTCGTTGACATGACCACTGATCCCCAGACGTGGGTGCCCGAGTCGTGCACCTTGCCGAGCGCCCAACAGCCACTGCGGCTGGCCGAATTCGACGACCTGTTCGCCACCGCTCTGCTCCAGCAGGAACGGCTGTCCCCCACCGCACTGCGGTGGCGTCTCGACCCGGCCGCCGAGGCGACCACCCGGGACCTGACCGCCCGGGAAAGCTCCTGCTGCTCGTTCTTCTCGTTCACCATCGCCGCCGACGCCGGCGCGCTACGCCTCGACGTGCAGGTGCCGGCCGCGCACGTCGACGTCCTCGACGCGCTCGCGCTGCGCGCCGCCGCCCGGATGACGGCGTGAGCGCATCGCCCAGCAGCCAGGTCGCCACCGCAGCCGGGGAGCACCTTGGCCGATCCGCCGCGGGCGGCTCGGCGGGAGCGACTGCCGACGCCCGACCAGCCCACCGGCATGATCGTGGACCGCGCCACCTCGGTACGGTCCACCGATGACCGTCGTCCGCTCGATCCTGCTGTTCACCGTCGCCGCCCTGTTCGAGATCGGCGGGGCGTGGCTGATCTGGCAGGGCTGGCGCGAACACCGCGGCCTGTGGTGGATCGCCGCCGGGGTCATCGCCCTCGGCGCGTACGGATTCGTCGCCACCTTCCAACCCGACCCCAACTTCGGGCGCATCCTCGCCGCCTACGGCGGCGTGTTCGTCGCCGGATCCCTCGCCTGGGGCGTCATCGTCGACAGGTTCCGGCCCGACCGGTGGGACGTCATCGGCGCAGGCATCTGCCTCGTCGGCGTCGCCTTGATCATGTACGCGCCGCGTTCGGCAGGCGGCTCCTGATCGCCCAAAGGCGGGCTGATCGAGCGCAAGTTCACAGTCATGGAGAGCCGGCTCGTGCGTGCGCGGTAGAACGAGACCGCTGTCTTGCTGTGCGATCGACTCGGCACAAGCCTGCGCGACCGCGCCGCTCAGGCTGGGGATACTCCGGTCAGACAGGTAGCGGTAGATGCAGCCGAGGTTGCAGATGCGGTCGGCTGCACGACCAGGGTGTGGAAGCTGCCGACGATCGCCGGATGGCCGATGAAGTTGATGAGGGCAATGCCGTTCACGAGGAGGCCTCTTCGATGCTGACGGCCGTGGTGGTGTTGACGCGGTAGGCGTGGGTGCGGCGAGCGGGCCAGCCGAGGAACCGGTCGAAGATGTCGGCGGCGCTTCCCGTGACGCTCGGGCTGAGCCGGTGCAGGTCGTCGATCGCGTCGTGCAGGCAGCCGGCCAGGTAGAGGAACAGATTCATCGGCTCTTCCCGGTACTCCGCGAGGAGCGCGAGCTTCGCCGCACCGCAGGGCCACGGCTGCCCGCACCGGCGGCACAGCCACAGCGGGCGCATCGGCAGATGTTCCACCTCGGCTGGCGCGAGCCGGTTCGCCGCGAGACGGCGCTGCTGCCCGGTCATCGGCGACCGCCCTCGCGGGCCTGCTGCTCGAACAACCGACGCCACACGAAGGTGAGCAGCGGCGGATCAGCGGGCCACCCCCGCCCCTGTGAGGACGTCCACCTGGGCTCGGTGCGTCGGGACTGACCGGCCATCGCGTTGCGCGAGACGTACACCGTCATGCCGCCACCCCCGCCAGGAACGATGAGCGGCGGGCTCGCCGGGGGAATGGCGAGCCCGCCGCCGCATCACGGCGGCTGGGAGCAGGCCGCCGATCACCCACCCACGCAGCCCTCATGGCGGTACGCAGGCGGGGAGAACACCGAGACAGTTCGCTCCCGGACGGACCGAGCCAGCGGCCCAAGCCGTGGTGTGCTGCGCCGCCCATCGATCCCTCCATCTGCAGCTCCCTGTCAGCCATCCCGACACCGGCATCGACACACGCCGGTGATCCGAGGTGAACTGAACGTAGGGGCGGCCCGTGTGGAGGACCGGGAAAATCCGTACCGGGTCCGGCGGCCTTCAGCGGGCAGGGTGATGGTGTGCGAGGGATGACGGAAGACATGACCATCGGCCAGCGCGTCGCCTTTTACCGGCGTCGACGAGGGCTCTCCCAGGAGGTGCTGGCCGGTCTGGTCGGCAAGACCCAGGAATGGTTACGCAAGGTCGAGACGAACCGGGCAGACCTCGACCGGCTATCGGTCATACGCGCGATCGCCAAAGCCCTCGACGTGTCCCTCGGCGACCTGATCGGCGCACCGAGCCTGTTCGAGTGGTCGGACGACTCAGGACGCGAGACCATCCCGGCCTTGCGGGCCGCGCTCCACGACTATCGGCACCTCGCGCCGACGCTGGCCAGCACGGGGGACGTCGAAGCTCCCGCACTGCGCGAGATCGAGGACGACGTCGCCGAGATCTGGACCGCCTACCAGCACTCCCGGTACGGCACCCTCGCCCGCCGGCTGCCCTACCTCATCCACGACTGCCTCACCGCCACCGAGGTGTACGACGGAGACAACGGCCAGCGAGCGCACGCGATGACCGCCTACGCCCACCAGCTCGCCGCGTTGTTCCTCACCAAGCTCGGCGAAGGTGACCTCGCGTGGACCGCAGCCAGCCGAGGGCTGGCCGCCGCCAACGCCAGCCACGACCACGTCGTCATCGGCTCACTCAGCCGCTCTGCTGCGCACTCCCTGGCCTCCATCGGTGAATACGCCCAAGCCCGCCGCCTCGCCGCCACCGCAGCGCAGTTTCTGGAACCACGGCTCGCCAAGGCGACTCCGCAGTTGTTGTCGGTCTACGGCAGCCTGCATCTCGTCTGCGCGCTGGCCGCCGCTCGAGACGACGACCGAGCATCCGCCGACACCCACATCGCCGAGGCCGATGCCGCCGCACAGCGGCTCGGTGCCGATGGCAACCACGTGTGGACCGCGTTCGGGCCGACCAACGTGACGATCCACAAGACGACCGTGGCCATGGAACTCGGCGACGTGCAGCGCGCCATCGCCATCGGCGCCCCACTCGACACCAGCACCGTGCCCGTCGAGCGACAGGTTCGCCACGCCATCGAAACCGCCCGAGCCTTTGCCCGATGGAACCGCATCGACGACGCGCTCGCCGCGCTCCTGAACGCAGAGGTCATCGGTGCTGACCAGGTGCGCTACCACCAGCTCTCCCGCGACCTCGTCCGGGACATCCTCACCCGCCCTCGGCCGCCCCGACTGGCCGTCGAACTCAGCGACCGGATGGGCGTCCGGTCAGGAGAGCCGCGCTGGTAGCTGGGCTCATATCAGCCGGCTCGTGTAGCCGGCCGCCACCAGGCGTTCGAACGCCGTCCGCACCTCGTCCGGCATCTCCTGCGGGATCGCGAACCCGCGCTCGGCGTACACCTCGATCCGCTGCGTGTCGCCCACCAGCATGTCCACCACGCGCCGCGGGTCACCGATGCTGATTACATAGTCGTCCAGTTCGAGCGGGTTCGACGCGCACACCACATCAACCTCCGGCCACATCAACCTGCAGGTGGCGTAGGCCCGACGCTGCTGGTAGGGCCGCGACATGATCAGCACCGACCTCACCGGGATCCGGTGTTCGGTCAGGATCTGACGCGAGTACTCCAGGTTCTGGGCGGTGTTCGTCGCACGCGGCTCCACGAGAATCGCTTCCACGGGAACGCCCCGCTCGACGGCGTACTCGCGGTAGTGCACCGCCTCACCGCTCGGGAACCGCTCGACGGTCGTCGGAGCGTTCGCGCCGGTGAACACGATCCTGGGGAACAGCCCCTCGTGAAACAAGCGCGTCGCGATGACGGCCACACCGAGGTCATGACTGCCCAACCCGATTCCCACGTCGCACGGGCGCAACTCGTGGCGCATGTCGTGGTAGCTCCACAGCGTCTCCACGTCTGCCCGGATCGTGTCAGGGATCGCCCTGGCACGTGCCGCTGCGTGCTGGTTCATCAGTACCTACCATTCCCTCGTGTCGCCAGCGTAGGGGCAGCGGGGTAGCACGACCCCGCCGACTCCGGCACCAGGCCGCTGAACTCGTTCGGCCAGTGGCGAAACAACAACTGTCGCCGGGTCCTGGCGACAGCACGGCCGCTCCCGTTGGTGCCTCAGAGTTGGTGCAGGATCACCGGGTCCTTGATCTTTTTGTCGGCCGCCAACAGCAACGCCTTGCTGATGATTTCGCCGAGCCGGCTGTCGCCCTCGAAGGGCAGGAACATCTCCGGCTCCTTCGCCTTCGCCGAGGCAGGAACGATGCACAGGTATCTGTCGTCCGGGGCGATCAGGATGTTGCCCGAGCCGCAGTGGATGCGGTATGTGTGCAGGTCACCGCGCACTTCGAGGAACCGGTCGGTGACCGTGCACCGGTCGGCGATCGCCAGCCGGGGAATCAGCCCGGCCAGTACCTCCCGGCGGGTCTGGGCGGTCGGGGTGAGGTCGCCGAAACTGCTCTGCGACCAGTAGTCGCGGTACCGGCCCTGGGGGCCACCGTCGTACCAGTTCGGGTCGTTGCCCACGCCGGCCGCGGCCACGAACAGGTCGACGTCGCGCATCACCTCGCTCAGCACGACCGCCGGAATCTCCTCCAGCGGCACCGGCGTGCGCTCACCCCGGCCGAACCACAGCTGGTCGGTTCCCATCGTGTCGAACACCGCGTCGTCGGCACGATCCTCGATGCCCGCGATGTTCAGCTGGGCCCGCAGACCCCAGTCGGGTAGGGCCAACCAGGGCAGGTCGTAGCTGGCGCCGTCGTTGCGGTGCTGGACGTACGACCAGCCGCGCCGGGACAGCAGCGCGTTGAGACGGTGCTGGCGCACGATGTGCGCGGCGAACCGGTTGGAGTACGTGCCGGTGGCGCGCTCCGCGTCGGTGAGCAGGTACTGCTCACGGTGCGCCTGCTTGAACGGCTGGGTGATCGTGTGCCGGCCCAGGAAGTCCCGCCAAGCCTGGACCGCGGCGGGGTCGTCGACCGGGTGCCACAGCCGTACCGTGGCGTCGCTGGCGGGCTCGACAACCCTGTCGTCCACGCTCCGCAGGGCGTCGCCGCCCCAGCAGCAGGCCACGCCGTCGACGGTCCAGATGAGACGCCGGGCCAGGGTCCGGGCCAGTGGGTGGTCCAGGAAACGCTCCCGCCACTGCTCGACGGTCCACGCCCGGTCCCGCCGCAGCAGCCCCTCCAGGCGGTCGCGGGTGGCGATCAGCGTCGCCGCGACGTCCGTGACGGTCGCCTTCAGCTCCTTCAGCTCGTCGCCGTGCTCCTTACGCACCTGCACGGGTGGGGCCTTGACCACCTTGCCGTCCGCGTTGCGCCACACCAGGACGGCGTCGATGCCGCGCACCTCCAGCTCGTACGAGCAGTCACCCAGTTTGTCCGCGAGGGGAAGGCCGAAACCGGGCAGGCCCATCTCCTCGACGTCCTCGCGGCTGACGCCGAGCGCCTCTGCCTGCTGGGTCAGCCCTTTCTCCACGATGCGCAGGGTGCTCTTGTAGGTCAGCCGCGACGCGAGCCGGGCCAGTTGCGCGAGGGCGGCGGGATGATCGGAGTCGATGAGCGCCGCGACCGCGACGTTCGCCAGTTTCGGGCTGGCCGGGCCGTGGCCCGGAATCTTGCGGGCTGCGCGTTCCGCGATCTGGCCGAGGCTGCGCAGGGTCTCCTCCGACGACGGCAGCATCGTCCGCAGCCAGACCAGGCCCCACAGCAGCCCGACGTTGTAGCGGTCGATCATCCGGGGCGGGACGTCCGCGAGGTGGCCGGGACAACACTTGGTCATGCGCAGCGGCAAGGTACGCGCCTGCCCCACGAGCGGGAGCCAATCGTCGAGCCGGGCGGTGAACTCGTCGCCGCCCACCGCGTCGAGCAGCGACCGAGCCTGCTTGCGCCAGCCCGCCGACGGCTTCGCCCTGTCCGCCTCGACCGAACAGTGGGCCAGCAGCGCCTGCCACGCGGCCCGGCGGTCCTCCGGCATCGACTCGACGTCCGCGATCGCGCGGTCGGCCCACTGTTCGCCGACATTGGGGATCGGCCACACCCGGTCAGCCTCGTCGCTCATGTCGCGCAGCGAACGCTCGACCCGGGTCCGGCGCCAGGTCGCCAGGGCCGCCGGGTTCACCCGCCCGGCCGACGCCTCCGCCTGGATGGACTCCCAGGTGAACTGCTTGAGCTGCGTGCTCCAGTAACCGAAGCCCAACCATGCCTGACCGCCCAGCCGGTCGAGCCAGACGGCGCCGTCGAGCCCGCCGCCGGAGCGCACGGCACTGATCAGCGTGCCCCGCCCGTCGCTGTCCTCCCCCGGTACGGTCAAGGCGTCGAACACCGTCTGCCGGACCGGCGCCGGTTGTGCGGCCAGCAGTTGCGCCGCCCGGGCCCACACCTCGCGACGGGCGCGGTCCCACGGGGTCTCGGTCTGGTACGCCAGCATCGGCAGGGTTTCGACCACTGTCATCGCCGCGGCGCGACGGCGATCATGGTCCGCGTCGTGGCCGCCCAGGTCCGCCACCGCGGCGGCAAGCAGTTCACCCTGCCGGATTGCCTCCGGCAGCAGCTCGACCTGCGGCGCAGCGAGCTGGTAGGGCCCGTGCGGATCGGTGAGCGCGGCGAGCAGCGCGGGCAGCGTGCCGGCCGACACCCAGCCGAGCACCGTGGTCATCCGGCTGACGAAATCCCGCCGTCCATGCTCGTTGAGGGTGTTGTCGCTCCGCTCACACCATCCCCTGACGGTGTCGACAACGTCACGCAGTGCCAACTCCGCGTCGTGCGTGTCCATCAGCCACCCACCAGCGGGACGAGCTTGAGGAAGGTGATCCGCGACCCCGCGTGCAGGCGGACCTTCTCGTCCAGGGCTGTCACCTGCCGGTCGTCGACAAGCACGACGAACCCGTTGCGACGGAACGCGTCGAGTGCCACCTGCGTCCGCGCCTCCGCGTCGACGTCAGCACCGGACTCGGCGACCTCCAGGAATGTCCGCCGCCGGATCAACTCGTCGAGGCGTAGCGACTCCTCGAAGACCTCCACGCTCCACTCGGGTCCGCTCGGGGCTCCGGTCACTTCATCGGCGATCGTGATCATCGGCATGGCGGAGAAGGTAACGCAGCCGTCCGACACGGCGTCCGGCGAAGGTGGGGTGGAGCAGGGCGGGGCAGCCACGCACGGGAGGGGCCCCGCCCGGTCGACCAGGAAGTTCGGCTGATCAAGCGGGTAGGCTCGTCACCGCTGCGTGCTGCGCTGACCGCCCGGCACCCCGAACAATCTCGCTCGCGCCGCTCCAGGGGGACGTCACCACGTGAGCACCCACTCGATGTTGCTGTTCGTGCTCGCCGCCGTCGCGGTGATCGTCGCCGTGCGGTGGGTGGCGGCCCGCACCGGACTGCCGGCGGCGGCGCTGCTGCCGCTCATCGGCATCGCGTACGCGTTGCTCCCGGGCCCCAACGTCGGGCTGGATCCTGACCTCGTGCTCATGGTCGTGCTGCCGCCGCTGCTCTACAGCGCCGCACTGGACTCCTCGCTGCTGGACATCCGCCGCAACCTGCGCATCGTGGTCAGCCTGTCCGTGCTGCTGGTGCTTCTCACCGGCGTTCTCGTCGGCATCGGTTTCCATCTGTTCGTCGCCGGCGCGACACTTGCCGCCGGAATCGCGGTCGGCGCCGCCGTCGCGCCACCCGACCCGGTGGCCGCGCTCGCGGTGGGCCGCCGGGTCAACCTGCCACCGAAGATGGTCACGATCATCCAGGGTGAGGGGCTCCTGAACGACGCCACCGCCCTGACGATGCTCAGCGTCGCGGTGGCCGCCGCGGTGGGCGGCGAATTCTCGTTCCCGGCCGCCGTCGGCCAGTTCGTGCTGGCGGCGGTCGGCGGGGTGGCGGTGGGGGCGGCCATCGCCTGGCTGGTACGTCTGGCCCGACCGCTCACCACCGATCCGTTGCTGTCGAACGCCATCTCGCTCGCGACACCGTTCGTGGCCTACCTGGTGGGTGAGGAGCTGCGCGTCTCCGGTGTGCTCGCCGTGGTGATCGCCGGGCTGATCGTCGGCCACCAGACGCCCCAGCTCGGCTCCGGCGCCGCCCGGTTGCAGACGAGCGCCGTGTGGCGGCTTGTCGACTTCCTCCTTGAGGGCTTCGTCTTCCTGCTGATCGGCCAGCAGCTCCCCGAGGTCGTCAAGGGCCTGCGCCAGTACGAGACGTCCACCATCGTCATCGCCGTGGCGGTGTCGGTCGGCGTGGTGCTGCTGCTACGCCCCGCCTGGCTGGTGCTGACGCAGTCCCTCCCCCGGTCGCTGCACAGCCGGTTGGGCGGCGTATCCGAGCAGGACGACCCGGACGAGCCCGGTAGTGCCCGGCAGGTCGCCCGCGCCGACCGCAACGCGGAACGACTGTCCCTGCGCGAGGTGACGGCGCTGAGCTGGTCGGGCACCCGTGGGGTGATCAGCCTGGCCGCGATCTTCACCCTGCCGTTGACCACCAACAGCGGGGTGCCGTTCCCCGACCGGGACCTGCTCCTGTTCTGCACCTTCGTGGTCGTCCTCGTGACGCTCGTCGGGCAGGGCCTGACGTTCGCGCCGCTCGTGCGGAGGCTGGGCCTGCGCGCCAACGAGACCGACCAGGCCCGGGTACGCAACGAGGCCCGCTCGGCGGCGGTCGAGGCCGCCCTGGCCCGCCTGGACGAGGTCGCCGCCGCCGAGCCGGACAGCGCGATGGCCGTCAACACCACCCGTACCCAGTTGCTGGCCCGACTGGCGCGCTACCGCGGGCGACTTGACCTGCTCGAACAGAGCGGGTCGTCGGAGCTACCGACCTCACCGCAGTACGAGACGGCGCTCCAGGTCCGCCGGACGGCCATCGACGCCCAGCGGGAGGAACTCGTGCGCTGGCGCGACAGCGGTCGGCTGCCCGACGAGGAACTGCGCGTCCTGGAACGGGAACTCGATCACGAGGAGTTGCTGCTGCCCAGGCGGACGTCCATCTGACCGGCCGACAGTGCGATCATTCGTGCTGGCCCCGGTCTATCGCCTGCCGCACCAGTGCCGCGCCCTTCTCCGGGTCCAGGCCGCTGGCGATGAGCAGGTCATGGGCGATGGTCCGGAACTCGCCCACGGCGATCATCCCGGAGTAGCCCAGACGGTGACGGTGCAGGCGGGTGGGGTCGCGGACGGACCCGCCCTGTGCCCGTCCGATTAGTTCGACAGCCTCCAGGATCCGCTCGCGCGGCTCCCGTGGCTCCTCCCGCGCGACGATCGCCGCGCGCAGGTCCAGCGCGCCGTCGGCCAGCAGGTCGATGGCGTCCGGGACCTCCTCCGGCAGCGGCTCGTGGTCCTTGAGTGCCGTCGTGAGCTGCCTCGCCAGAGATCGGCAACTGTGCACGCTGCGTTCCAGATGTCGGATCGACTCCGCGTGGAGGGCGAACGAGTCGCGTTCATGCCAGCGCAGCGGCGCGAGTCGTACCACCTCCTGGGCGGCTTGCAGCCCGTCCCGTAACGCGATGACCTGCGGGCCGATGTTCCGCAGCTCGCGCAGGCCCTGCTCGGCCTGTCCGAGATCCCGCAGGCGCAGCGCCGCCGCCAGGTGGTGCATGGCGGCCACCGCGGGACCGACCACGGGCTCGGCCAGTCGGTGCAGTGTCCGCCGCGGATGGATGGGTACCAGCAGCAGACTGACCGCCAACCCGATCAGCCCTCCGACCGCGGCGTCCACGAACCGGGGAATGGACAGGTCACGGACCGGTGGTTCGAGGGTGGCGATGAGCACGGCCGTACCGCCGGCCTGGGTGAGCAGCGAACCACCGCCCTTGAGCAGGATGGCCACGATGATCGCCAGCAGGACCACCCCACCGGTCTGCCACGGGCCGATGCCGAAGAGCGGCATGAGCAGGTCACCCACGGCGAGCCCGAGCACCACCCCGACCAGCAGTTCGATGGTGCGCCGCAGTAGGGAGCCCATCGCGGCGGCCGTGATGCCGACCGCCGCGGTGGGCGCGAAGACCGGGGACGGATTGCCGAGGAACTGGTACACGACGAACCAGGCGAGCCCCGCCGCGATGGCGGCCTGCACGGCGAGCAGACCGTAGAGCCGGAACCGCCAGGAACGTACGCGCCACGCCTCCCGCGCCCGCTCCCGCAGGCTGCCGAACATCCGGTCGACGCGAGAACGCCCGTGTGGTGCCGAATCCAGGTCGGCGGCCGAATCCTCGCTCGCGGGCATGCGCGCCGCTTACCCACCAAATGAGGACCTATCCGCGCTGCCGACGCCCGCGCGGGCCCTGCTGACCGTTGCCCCGCCGGTGCGGGTGACATCGACCGGCGGGGCAACGATCACGGTACGCGGACTACCTCTTGGCGATCTTGATCGTCGCCGTCCGGTAGTTGTTGCGCCTGTCGTTCTTCGTCGGGTCGTAGTTCTTCTCGATGTTGCCGGCGCTGTCCACCGAGAACCAGCGGAACGTCGTCGTCTCGGTCACGTGGAACACCTGCCCCGGCTCCCGGAACTCGGTGGCCGCGTAGCGGGGCGACTGGAGCGTGGGCCGGCTGCCGTCGGTCGTGTAGTAGATGGTGGCCGGCTCGCTCGTCTCGAAGCGTACGTCCACCGGCCCGCGGTACGTCCCGGCGCCGGGAACGAGCTGCGATGTCGGGTTCTTCCTGTCCCGTCCCCAGTCCGCCGCGACCCGGAACATCTCCATGATCCCGTTGGCGTACTCCATCGTCTCGGCGTGGCCGCTGACCAGCTCGGGGTTGCCCGCCCACTCCGGCTGGAACGAACCGCCCTGCCAGTCACCGGTGGCCGGGTTGTAGACGGACCCGCCGACCTCCCAGCCGAAGGCGTAGATCCCGTAGGTGTAGTACAGGTCCTCGCGCACGTTGCCGGCGGAGGAGTAGAGGACGTCGGACGAGCCACCGACGTTCTCCGGCGTGACGACGGTCTCCCGGTGCGCCTTGACCTGCGACAGGATCCGGGCCGCCGACTGCCAGTAGAACGCCTCGTCACCCAGCGGCGGGCGCGGCGTGGTGATCCGCCCGTCAGCGATGTACGCGCCGGGCTGCCAGAACAGCTGGCCGCCGTTGGAGTGCACCGACATCATGAACTTGATGTTCTTGTACTTCTCGACGAGCCAGATGATGTTCTTCGACTCGGGCTCGGACAGCTCCTCCGGGCCCTGGTAGGTGCCGCTGACGCAGTTGGTCGACCCGCCCGCGTACCCGTCGTGACCCGACCCGACCCGGTAGTTGCGGTTCAGGTCGACGCCCCAGGAGTTCCGCTGCCCAGGATCGGCTGTCGCGTCCGGGCAGTGGTTCGTCATGTTCTTCCGCTGCGAGGCGAAGTTGTAGAAGCTGTAGTTCGCCCCGTCGGGGTTGTTGGAGAGGATGAAGAAGACGTCGGTGTTGTCGACGATCTCCTTCGTCTCCCGGTCGGACCGGTAGTTGTGCACCAGACGCTCGGCCGACTCCAGGCTGGTCGTCGCCGGCACCCACTCGCGGGCGTGGTCCTGCGCCTGGATCAGGACGCCGGGCTTCCTGCCGTCACGGTGCTTGCCGATCCGCAGGACGGGAATCGTGACCGGGCCCCGGGGCACCTCACCCTCGGGCGCGCCGACGCGCTTCTGGTCGAGGAAGTCGGTCAACGCGACCGGGCCGGCCGTCGGCGCGACGACGCCGGTGCCCGTGTTGGTGCGGTACGGGTGCGCCCGGTCGATGAGGCCCGCAGAGCGGGTCCGCAGCGCGTCCGCCACCTGGGTGGCAGTGCTCGCCGGAGCGCCGGAGGCGTCGGTGGCGAGCAGCACGCGGACCGCCGTGCCGGTGACCTCAACGGCGAGCGGCAGGTCCGCCTCCGGCCGGTCCACGAACTCGACGGTGACGTCGTTGCCGCCCTCGTGGCCCCAGGCCGCCGAGCTGACCACGACCGCTGACTGCCCCGTACCGCCGATCGTGGCCTGCGCCTTGCGCTGGTAGCCGTTGGTCTGGTTCGGAAGGTAGACGATCTCGGCGATGTCCGGGTACTGGCGGGCGATCTCCTTCGCGCGGCTGTAGAGCTGCTGCGGGTGCTTGTACCCGTCCACGAAGTCCGACTTGTAGGACGGGTCCGCCGTCAGTGGCGGCGGGGCGTCCTCCAACCAGTCGGACACCTTGCCGGTGGTGACGCCCCCGGTCGAGCTCGTGACCCGGATCTGGGTCGGCCGCGCGTCGAGCTTGAACAGGTTCCGGTGGAACATGTACTGCCCGGAGTCCACGAAGCGGCTCATCGTCCGGGCGAAGCCGAACGAGGTGCCCCGGCCCGAGTCGTTCTCCAGCTGCATCTCGACCACCGGGTCCGCCTGCTGTCCCTCGGTGGTGCGCGCCTCGACGTACAGGAAGCCCTGGCCCTTGGTGGTGAACCAGTCGGCGCGGGCGATCCGCACCGTCGCGTCGTGGCTCGCCGGCTGCGCCGTGCGGGCGGCAGCGTTGCCCTGGATGCCGCCGTCGGCCTCGTCACTCCAGACGAAGCCCGCGTCGTCGGCGAGGACCTCGACGCCCATCGTCGTCAGTTCGGTGATCTGCTCGGCGGTGACCACCGCCTCGCCCTCGATGCCGGTCGGCACCCGCTTGAGACCGTGTTCGAGGTCGAAGCCGGCGGCGACGACCTTGTCCAGCATGTCGGCGCCGGCCAGCCTGACGTGTACGCGGCGGACCTGGTCCCGGCTCTCCAGCTGGGATGGTGCGGAGCCGGCCGTGGCGGCCGACTGCGCGGGATCCGCGCCCGCCGGCCCGGTCGACACGAGGACGCCCGCCAACAGTGCGGGCAGCGCCACGAACGCGATGCGCCGTTGTCTGCGTCGCATTGTCCCCTCCTTCTCCTTGCGACAGGTGGATGATGTGCTCGCGACCATCCACAAAGGAGGGATGGTTGACGCTCGCGCACCCTGGGTCGGGGCACGGTGAGGGTTGGCGTAGCGAGGAGGTCCGGGAGGCCGTGCGCGAGTTGGCTGAGCGTATGCGGATCTTCGACGGCATCGGCTCGGATCAACGTAATTTGAGCATTACTTGAGGCACCGCACGACGCCGCAGCGCGCCCGGGGTGACGGGCTGTCGCGCGCCCTCGCCGACTCCCGTCGACCGGCCGTGGTTGATCCGGCACCGGCGGGGTAGCTGAACAGCATGCGACTTCCCACCCTGGTCAAGACCGCGGCGGCGGTCACCGTCACGGCCGCCGCCGGTACGGCGGTGAACGACACCTCCAACGGCTGGTACCGGCGGCTGCGCAAGCCGAGCTGGCAGCCACCGCCCGTGGCGTTTCCGCTGGTCTGGACGCCGCTGTACGCGCTGATCGCGGTGGCGGGCGCCCGTGCCCTGGACCGCACCAGCGGAGCCGAGCGCGCCGCGTTCACCCGCGCCTACGCTCTCAACCTGGCGCTCAACTTCGGGTGGAGCGCGTTGTTCTTCAAGGCCCGCAGGCCCACCGTCGCGCTGGCCGAGATCGCCGCGCTCAACGCCTCCAACGTCGCGCTCATCCGCCGCGCCGCGCACGCCGACGCCGCCGCGGGTGCCGCACTGGCCCCGTACGTCGCGTGGACCCTCTTCGCCACCGTGCTCAACGGCGCGATCGTCCGTCTCAACAGCGACAGGTGACAGCTCAGTTTGTGTGACCTGGGCGGGTGTCAACCCATCTCCACGGTGTACGAGAATGTCCCGTGAAGGCGAGGTTGTGAGCGTGACCTATCACGCGTACCCGAACAGGACCGACCTGTCGGCGGTAGTGGACGCGGCCCGCCGCGGCGACCACGCCGCGATGGATGAGCTGGTCTCGCACTACCTACCCCTGGTGTACAACATCGTGGGCCGGGCGATGAGCCGTTCCGCGGACGTCGACGACGTGGTCCAGAACACGATGCTGAGTGTCGTACGCGGGCTGGCGGGCGTACGCGATCCGCGGCTGTTCCGGTCCTGGCTGGTGGCCGTCACCATGAACGAGGTACGGGCGCACAAGCAGTACCGGCACACCACACCCACGGCGCCGGAGGACATCGACAACCTGGTCGTCCCGGGCTCCGACTTCGAGGACCTGACACTGACCCGGCTCCGCCTGTCCGATGAGCGCCGGGAGGTCGTGCTGGCCACACGGTGGCTGGATGACGACCACCGCCATTTGCTGTCCCTCTGGTGGCTGGTCGAGGCCGGTCACCTCTCCCGCGCCGACCTGGTCGACGCCCTGCGCCTCGACGCGCATCTCGTGACCGTCCGGGTGGGCCGGATGAAGGCGCAGCTGGACACCGCGCGGCTCGTCGTACGGGCCCTCACCGCCCGGCCCGGCTGCGCCGGCCTCATCGACACGGCCGCCGACTGGGACGGCCAGCCGGCTCCGGTGTGGCGCAAGCGGCTGGCACGGCACATCCGCGACTGCACGTACTGCCCGAACACCACCTCCGATCTGGTTCCCGCCGAGCGGCTGCTCGCCGGCCTCGCGCTCACGCCGGTCCCGGCCCGCCTCGCGTCGGACGTCTCCCACCAGGCCCAGCTCGTCGCCACCTCGCAGGGCGCCGCCTCGACAGGCGCGTACGCGAAGGCCGGACTGGTGCCCAAGGCCCGCCTCACGGCACTGTCGCTGCCCAAGACCCTGGTCGGCGCCGTCGCGGCCGTCGCCATGGTCGGAGGAGGCGGGCTCATCATCACCACCTACGCCGACCGGCCGACGAAGCAGCCGGCGAGCGTCACAGCCGCCGAACCCTCGGCGCAGGTCACCGACCCCGCCCCCGAGCCGACCGAACCCGCTGTCGAGTCGCCCTCCCCCACGGCGCCCGAACCCTCCCCGAGCGCCGCACGCCCGAGCCCCACCCCCAGCAGGTCGGCGACGCCGACGCGAACCCCGTCACCGACGCCGAACAGGCCGGCCAAGAAGTCGGCCGCCGCTCTGCCGGCCGGCGTGTCCGCCGCCGAACAACGCCTGCTGGTGCTGCTCAACGAACGACGCCGCGCGCTCGGGCTGACCGAGGTCAAGATGCGCACCAACGAGCAGAACCTCGCGGAGGACTGCGTGAAGCAGAACCTGGACGCGGGCACCTTCGAGCACTGCGGGCACGAGGTCCTGTTCGCGTCCTCGGGCAACTCCCCGCCCGAGCAGATCATCGAGGCGTGGTTCAACAGTCCCGGCCACAAGACGGCACTGACCTACGCCAGCTCCCGCTTCGCCGGCCCCGCCATCGTCTACAACGGCTCCCGCCAGATCGCCGCCATCAACATCGACTACTGAGGCTCTCCGGCCCGGCGACTGTCGTCGCCGGGCCGGCCCGCCTACGCTCCACCCCCGACAGGTGGCATCGGCCGCACGGACGCCTCGGCGGCCAGCCGCGCCGCCAACCGTTCATCGAGGTACGCGGCCACCCGCGCATCTTCGGCCGGGGCCAGCGTCGTCCGGCACAGGTACCGCGGCTGCTGGTCCGCGCAGTCCAGGCGGTACGCCTCCCGCATCCGAACGGCGTGCCTGATCGCCGTCCACGGCAACCGCAACGCCGCATGAGCGGTGTGCCACTCGATGGCGTCCGCGGTGAACACGTACCGCACCGGCGCGCTCAACTCAGCGTGACGTCGCAGGTACGCCGAGCCGTTGATCAGCCCCGCGATGCACCAGACCGCCCCGAACGGGACGCCGAACAGCCCGGCTAGGAGCCACCCGCCGTCGGCAGTGAACGTACCGAGGCTCGTGATCGACAACAGCAGACCCGAGATGACGAACAACCAGCTCATCCGCCGCAGATCCCGTCGCAGCAACCGCGTGAACCGCACGTCGGGAGTGACGAGCAGGTCGAACCCGCCCTGGAAGCCTCCCTGGTTGAGCCTCACGTCGCTCACGCTTACCCCTCACCGTCGTCGATGCCAGCCGCGAAGAACCTAGACCCTGCCGGCGCGTTGCCGCAGCTGTGGCCGGGAATGAGGGTGACAGGCCGAGCATGGCTGCGGTGAGATGGGACCGTCACCGTACGCGACGGGTCATGGCGCGATGGAGCAGCCTCGATCCGACAAGCGGCGGGGAAAGGACAGCTGTGCAACTGGTCGCGGGCGAACCGATGGAGTACCTGGGCGGTGACACGGTCGTCGAGGTGGACCACCCGGCAGTGCGGGCGTTAGCTGGTGAACTCCGCGCCGCGCACCCGGACGACGTCGACTTCACGCGGGCCGCCTTCGCATGGGTTCGTGACCGGATCCGGCACTCCGTGGACGCCCAGGATCCGCGGATCACCGTCACCGCCGGCGAGGTGCTCAGCGCCGGCGTCGGCCTCTGCTATGCCAAGTCGCACCTGCTGGTGGCCGTGGCCCGGGCCGCCGGCGTCCCGGCCGGGTTGTGCTATCAACAGCTGACCGACGGGGGAAAGCCCTTCCTGCACGGCCTCGTTGCCGTACACCTTGCGGGCCGCTGGCACCGCCAGGACCCGCGTGGCAACCGCACCGGCATCGACGCCCAGTTCCGGCTCGGGCGTGAGCAACTGGCCTACCCGATCACCGACGGCTCGACCGGCCTCGATCTTCCTGAAGTGCACGTGCGGCCCTCGCCCAATGTGATCGCAGCCCTGCGCGGTGCTCGAGACGCTCTTGAACTGTGCCGCACCGGGTTGCCCGCTACGCCCTGATCCGGGACAGCGGATGCCGGGCACCCGCCGAGCCGCCATCCGCCGCGGCCGTACACGAAAAAGGCCCTGACCCGGTGTGAACCACCAGGTCAGGGCCTATCTCGTTGGTGCGCCGCCAGGGACTCGAACCCCGAACCCGCGGATTAAGAGTCCGCTGCTCTGCCAGTTGAGCTAGCGGCGCTCGATCGGCAACGGGACGAGACGCTAGCACGCCAGGGTGCCGCTGGGAAAAACAGGGACACCCCCGCCGCGGTGTCCGCGCGGGCTACCCGGTCAGGACCGCCGGGATCGGTGGCGAGAATCCGGCGGACCATGGCATTTTCGCCTCTCGTCCCCGACTGCGAGCTTTCCTAGGCTCCCTCTCGACAGGCTTCAACTGGAACGGAAACGGGGCGGACGTGCTTCGCTATGTCATGCCGGTGGTGATCGGGCTGGTCTACGTCGGGCTCAACTCCCTCGTCCCGGAGCCGCATCGGCGACGCCTGAACGCGCTCGTCGTCACCGGCGCCGGGGCCGCCTACATCAGCGGTGGCGGATTCGGGCTGTGGGAGTTGCTCTTCTGCGCGCTGCTGCTGGTGGTGGGCTACGCCGGGCTCACCTCGTACACCTTCATCGGCGTCGGGTGGCTCCTGCACACGGTCTGGGACGTGCTGCACCATCGGCGCGGCGCGCCGATCATCCCGTCACTGCATGACTCGTCCTTCGGCTGCGCGCTCTGCGATCCGGTCATCGCGCTCTGGTGCTTCGCCGGCGGTCTGTCGGTCAGAGACCTGTACGACCGGGTCACGCGACGGGCGACCGATGCGCGGCCGTCGGTGACCGCACAGTCCTGACTGGGTGAATTCCGCTATGCACACAGTGGCCGTGCTCGCCCTCGACAGCGTCGTCCCGTTCGATCTGGCCACCCCGATGGAGGTCTTCCAGCGCACCCGCCTGCCGGACGGCCGGGCCGGCTACCGCGTCCTCGTCTGCGCCGCCACACCGACGGTCACCGCTGGGGCGTTCAGCATGGCGGTGCCGTGGGGCCTGGACGTGCTCGTCGACGCCGACACCGTCGTCGTGCCGGGTGTGTCCGACCCCGCCGCCGCGACGCCCGCCACGGTCCTCGACTCGCTGCGCGCCGCCGCCGCGAACGGTGCCCGGATCGCCTCGATCTGCGGTGGCGCGTTCACCCTCGCCGCCACCGGCCTGCTCGACGGGCAGCGCGCGACCACGCACTGGCTCGCCACCGACCGGCTCGCCGCCGAACATCCGCGGATCCAGGTCGACCCCAACGTGCTCTACGTGGACAACGGCCAGTTCCTGACCTCCGCAGGCGCCGCCGCCGGGCTCGACCTGTGCCTGCACCTGGTCCGCCGCGACCACGGCGGCGCTGTCGCGGCCGCCACGGCGAGGTTGTCCGTCATGCCGCTGGAACGCGCGGGCGGGCAGGCGCAGTTCATCACGCACGAACCGCCCGCCGCCGCCGGGGCGACACTGGAGCCGCTGCTGACCTGGATGCGCGACAACGCCCGGCGCGAGCTGACCCTCGCCGACATCGCCCGCCACGCCGGCTTGAGCACCCGGACGCTGAACCGGCACTTCCGCGACCAGACCGGCACCAGCCCGCTGCGGTGGCTGCACCGGGTCCGCGTTCACCAGGCGCAGCATCTCCTGGAAACCACCGTCCATCCCGTCGACCGGGTGGCGACGCAGGTGGGTTTCGGCTCCACCACCGCCTTCCGGGACTGCTTCAAGCGGATCACCGGCACCAGCCCGCAGGCGTATCGGCGGAGCTTCCGGTGACCGCAACGCCCGGGCACCCGATGGGCAGGGATGACGCAGCCGCTGTGCAGCAGCCGGCCCGACGCCGAGCAGCGTCGGGCCAGCGCGAGAGCCCGCGAACCGTCACCAGGGCACCACACCTGCGTCCTCGAAGAATCCGCCGGTGGGGCCTCCGTCGGGCAGTGTGGCCAGGCGGATGGCGGTCGCCGCGCCCTCCTGGGGAGTACGCACGCCACGGAAGCCGTTGAGGTCGGTGGCGACGTAGCCCGGGCAGGCGCAGTTGATGAGGATGTTCGTGTCCGCCAGTTCCCGGACGTACTGAAGGGTCACCGCGTTCAGGAACGACTTCGAGGGCGCGTAGGCGACAGCGACCGGGCCTGTGGAGGTCTCACCACCGGGACCTGACTGTCGGGCCAGAGAACCGACGCTGCTGGACATGTTCACGATGCGCGGCGAGGCCGACCGGCCGAGTAACGGCAGCATGGCGTTCGTCACCCGGATGACGCCGATGACGTTGGTCTCCACCACCGTGCGGATGACGGCCGGATCGACGCTGCTCGGCTGCTGCGGCCCGCCGCCGGTGATTCCGGCGTTGTTGACCAGGGCATCGAGGCGTCCGGCGCGTTCGGCGATCAGGTCGGCTGCGGCGGCGACACTGCGGTCGTCGGTGACATCCAACGGGACACCGAAGGCGTCGACGCCGGCGTCCCGCAGCCGCGCCACCGCCGCGTCCCGCCGGGTCTGCTCACGCGCCCCGACACCCACGCTCCAGCCCAGCGCACCGAGGCCTGCCGCGATCTCGTACCCGATGCCCTTGTTAGCCCCGGTGACCAGGGCGATCTTCTTGTCACTCATGTCTTCGACTCTGAATCGCGGCTGGCGAACCGTCCAAGACCACCTGAGTCACGGGCGATACCCTCACGGTATCGCCGCGCCTACGTACCCCCCGGCTAGGCTCTACGGGTGGAAACACGAGAGCTGCGGTACTTCGTCGCCGTGGCCGAGGAGTTGCATTTCGGCCGAGCAGCGCAACGCCTGGGCATAGCCCAGCCTCCATTGTCGCGGGCGATCAGTCAGCTCGAACGTCGTCTGGGTGCCACCTTGTTGAGGCGTGACAGCCGGTCGGTGACCCTGACCGAAGCCGGTGCGGTCCTGCTGCACGAAGGACGAGCAGCGCTGGACGCTGTGGAAGCTGCCGAACATCGCACCCGCCGCGCAGCTCTCGCCGTCACCGGTCACCCTGGCGTCGTCCTGGCGACCAAGGCTGGAGCGTCCAGTGAGTTGCTCGCGAAGCTACTGAACGCCTACGCCACCGAACCTGGATCGGTCGACGTCGACGTGATGCTGTGTGGCCCCGGCGAACAGGAACGACTGTTGCGGACCGGCCGTGCCGATGTCGCGATCCTTCACCACCCGTTCGACGACCTGAGCGGGTTCGACACCGAGGAACTGTTCACCGAGGGCCAGGTCGCCATCCTCCCGGCCGGCCACCCCCTCACCACTCGCGGGAGTTTGCAGCTGAGCGAGGTGACCAAGCTGCCCGACCTGCCTCTACCGCGCTGGCCCGGGGATGATGGCACCTATCCCGACGGCCCGGGTCCTGAGGCACGGAGCCACTCACAACTTTTGCAGCTCACCTCCCTTGGCCGGACCTTGCTGGTCGTGCCTGACTCCGCCCGATCCCAGCTGAACGACGATGTCGTCGCAGTGCCGATCGTGGACGCGCCGGACGTCACCACGGTCATCGCCTGGCCCCCGCACAGCCGTTCCCGAGCCGTCGCTGATCTTGTACGAGCCGCACTCCGCCTCTAGCGGCTGACATCGCCTCGTCGCACCGATGTACGCGAAAAGGCCCTGACCGGCAGAGATCTGCCAGGTCAGGGCCTTGCTCGTTGGTGCGCCGCCAGGGACTCGAACCCCGAACCCGCGGATTAAGAGTCCGCTGCTCTGCCAGTTGAGCTAGCGGCGCTCGATCGGCAACGGAGAGAAGATTAGCACCCGGTCGAGCCGGGCTCCAATCCGGTTACCCGGCTCCCCCCTTCGGTCGAGCTTACCGGGCATATGGCCACAAAAGCCCCCGCGCACAAAAGTCCGGGGCGTGGGTGGCGGCGCTGATACGGCACGATGTCCGCCAGGTACGCGAGAACAGAGGTGGGGATGGCACGGTTCACGCGAGCCGGGGCGGTGGTGGGCGCCCTGGCCCTGGCGGCGTCGCTGGCACTGGCCGGGTGCGGCGGCGACGAGAAGAAGCCGGAATTCGTTGGCGGGGCGTCCTCGGACGCGAGTGCCGCCCCTGGTTCAGCCGCGCCGTCGGCACCGAGCGCACCGAGCGGCCCGCCGCTCACCCTGAGCCCGGCCGACGGCACGAAGAACCGGCCGGTGAGCACGGAGATCAGCGCGAAGCTCCCGGGTGGCGGGAAGGTGTCCGCGGTGACCCTGACGGCGGACGGTGGTGGCTCGGTCGAGGGCAAGCTGCGTACCGATGGTTCGTCCTGGGTGCCGTCCGCGCCGTTGAAGTGGGGCACCCGCTACACGGCCACGGTGACGGCGAGCGCGTCGGACGGCACGAGCAGCCAGGGCACCAGCAGCTTCACCACGATGGCCAAGCCGAAGTCGACGATCGGTTCGGGCCTGTACCTCTTCGACGACAAGAGCTACGGGGTGGCCATGCCCGTGGTCACCGAGTTCCACCCGGGCATCCCGAAGAAGGACCGCGCGGCGGTGCAGAAGCGGATGTTCGTCAAGACCGACCCGCCGCAGCCGGGTGCCTGGCACTGGGTCAGCAACGGCACGCAGGCCTACTACCGGGCCCCCGAGTACTGGAAGCCCGGCACCACCATCACCGTGCGGATCGCCCTGGCCGGCATGCCGCTGAGCAACGGCCGGTACGGCGACATCGACCGCAAGGCCACCGCCAAGATCGGCCGGTCGTTCGAGATGAAGGTCGACAACGCCAACAAGAAGATGACGGTGTACGAGAACGGCGCGCCGGTGCGCACCATCCCGGTGAGCCTGGGCAAGAAGAGCACGCCGTCGTCGAGCGGCACGATGGTGGTGATGGAGAAGAAGGAAGCCACAGTCTTCGACACCCGGGACGACCCGGACCCCGCCAACCGTTACGTGACCGACATTCAGTTCGCCCAGCGGCTCACCTGGGGTGGCGAGTACATCCACGCCGCGCCCTGGTCGGAGCACGTGCAGGGGCGGCGGAACGTCTCGCACGGCTGCGTGAACGTGTCGATGGCGAACGCCCGGTGGTTGTTCGACAAGACCCGGATCGGTGATCCGATCACGATCAAGGGGACCGAGCGCAGGATCGCCGCCGGCAACGGTTGGACGGCGTGGAGCCTGAGCTGGTCGGAGTTCGTCAAGGGCAGCGCGTTGCCGGTGCCCAGTGGTGGAGCCGGTCCGGCGATCTGAGGCGTCGGCTCGTTACGCCGGCTCCGTCGTTGGCGGGGCCGGCGTACCCTTGCACTCCCGCCGCGCGAGGGCTGCACGGCGACCCCGCGATCCCCGCACGGAGACGAGCCAGGCTCACGAAACGCCGAATAGTAGCAGAATTCGGACACTATTGATGGCGTGTTTCGGTTCACCCTCGGCAACCGGGGCCGGCTCTGGCGCGTCAGTAGGAGACGATGGGGCAGCGACCACGACTGTGAGGGAAACCATGCGAGCTAGCCAGGACCAGCTGATCAGGCCCGGTGGGCGACGCCGCGTGTTCGCGGCGGGGCTTCTCGCCGTGGCGCTGGCCTTCACCTCCGCCTGCACCGACGGCGACGGCGGCAAGCCGTCCTCGTGGCACGGCGGCGGCGAGAACCCGGCACCGAAGGCCGCGGCGACGATCAGTGAGCCGGCGGCCGACGCCAAGGACGTGCCGGCGTCCACCGGCATCACCTTCACCACCAAGGACGCCGTGGAGACCGCTGTCGAGCTGAAGGACTCCGCCGGCAAGACGGTCGAGGGCAGCCTCGCCAAGGACGGTACGTCGTGGTTGCCGGCCGGCGCGCTGGCGTACGGCACGAGCTACACGGCGACAGTGACCGCCACCGGCGACGACGGGCGTCCGGCCACCGCCACCAGCACCTTCACCACCATGGCCAAGCCCGGCAACCAGGTTCGGGTGAGCAGCTTCCTCGGTGACAACCAGGTGGTCGGGGTGGGCATGCCGCTGATCGTGAAGTTCAGCCGGAACATCCCGGAGGACTACCGCGACGACGTGCAGCGCCGGATGACAGTCACCTCGACCCCGGCGCAGGAGGGGATCTGGCACTGGGTCAGCCCCACCGAGATCCGGTACCGGCCGAAGGAGTTCTGGAAGCCCAACAGCACTGTCTCCTACCGGGTGCAGGCGGGTGGCCTGCCGATGGGTGCGGGTTGGTACGGCCGCGCCGACCTCTCGGTGGACGTCAAGATCGGCGCGGCGGTGGTCATGACGGTCGACAACAAGACCAAGCGGATGACGGTGACCCGCAACGGCTCGGTGATCAAGACCATCCCGGTCAGCCTGGGCAAGAAGAGCACCCCGTCGTCCAGCGGCACCATGGTCGTGATCGAGAAGCTGCGCAAGACGGTCTTCGACACGTTCGAGGAGCTGGGCCCGGAGGACGGCTACCGCACCAAGATTGACTTCGCGCAGCGCCTCACCTGGGGCGGCGAGTTCATCCACGCGGCACCCTGGTCCGAGGGGCAGCAGGGCAGCGTGAACGTGTCACACGGCTGCGTGAACGTGTCGATGGCCAACGGCGACTGGCTCTTCAAGAACACCCAGATCGGCGACCCGATCACCGTCAAGGGCACCGAGCGCAAGCTACAGAACGGCAACGGCTGGACCGACTGGAACATGAGCTGGGACGAGTACGTCAAGGGCAGTGCCATTCCGTACGAGCCCCCGGCCGACCCGGACACCACCACCCCGAGCCCGGACGCGACGAGCACCCCGTCCGCCACGCCGACCGCCTGAGCCACCCGAGCAAAAGCCCCCTCTGCGGAGGGGGCTTTCTCGTGGCTGCCCCTGGCTGACCCCCAAAACGACTCAGGCCCCCTCCGAAGAGGGGGCCTGAGCGGTGAAAGCAGTGGGGTGACTGATGGGAATTGAACCCACGACAACCGGGACCACAACCCGGTGCTCTGCCAACTGAGCTACAGCCACCATGCCGCCGTCGCCCGGTCGATCGCTCCGGGCGGGGTGCGGACCAATAATAGCCACACCACAGCCAGGCACGTCCAGCGGGTTGCCGGTCGGCGCCGCCGGGGTCAGAGTTCGGCGGCGATGGCCTTGGCGGTCTCGACATCCGGGCCGGGCAACGGGACGAAGACGGTGCGCCGGTAGTACTCCAACTCCCGGATGCTCTCCCGGATGTCGGCCAGCGCCCGGTGCGCGAGACCCTTCTGCGGCTGGCCGAAGTACACCCGGGGGTACCAGCGACGGCAGAGTTCCTTGATCGACGACACGTCGATCATCCGGTAGTGCAGGTGCGCGTCGAGGCGGGGCATGTCCCGGGCGATGAAGCCCCGGTCGGTGGCGATCGAGTTGCCACACAGCGGGGCGGTACGCGGGTCCTTCACGAAGCCGCGGACGTACTCCAGGACCAGGTCCTCGGCTTCGGCGAGAGTGACCGCCGAGCGGCGGACCTCTTCGGTGAGGCCGGACTTGGCGTGCATCGTCTGCACGATCTCCGGCATCCCCTCCAGCGCCGCTTCGTCGGCGTGGATCACCACGTCGACACCGTCACCCAGCACGTTGAGGTCGGGATCGGTGACCAGTGCCGCAACCTCGATCAGTTTGTCCCTGCCGAGGTCCAACCCGGTCATCTCACAGTCGATCCAGACGAGGAGATCAGCCACCGGGACAGCCTACGCGCAGCCCACGCCCTGTGGCTGCGCGCTCTCGGCGGACCGGACCGCTAGGGTTTCGGGGTGCCAGCAGAACCCGTCGCACCGCCCGCCGTCACCGAAGACGATCCCGGCGGTCGTACGGTCCGTCGCCTGGTCGCCGTGGTGGCGCTCAGCGCCGTGCTGCCAGCGCTCTACCTGCCCGGCCTCGTGCACGACTTCTTCGATCTCAAGATCTACATGTCCGCGATGGACTGGTGGCGGGTCGGCCACCCGCTCTACGACTACGTGCAACCCGACCGGGTGCAGGGCGAGCTGTACTTCACCTACCCGCCCTTCAGTGCGCTGCTGCTGTGGCCGTTCGGTCTGCTGCGGCTCGGCGCGACCGTGGCGATCTTCACGGCGTTGACAGTGTTGGCAGTGGTGCTGACCACCCGGTGGCTGGTGATGCCGGTGATCGACCGACACGGCCTGCCCCGAACGTTCACAGTGGTCACCGCCGTCCTGCTGGTGCTGGCGGTGGAGGGCATCCGGGAGACGATCACCTTCGGCCAGATCAACATGTTGCTGGTCGTGTTGATCCTGGCCGATCTGCTGTTCGCGGTACCGCGGGCGCGACGCTGGGCCGGGGTGGGCGTGGGGCTGGCGACGGCGCTCAAGATCTTCCCCGGCATCTTCATCGTGTACCTGCTGGTCACCCGCCGGTGGCGGGCCGCCGCGGTGGCGAGCGCGACCGCGGCGGCGGCGACACTGCTGGCGGCGGCGATCGCCCCGCGCGACTCGTGGCGGTTCTGGACCCACGAGCTGTGGGCCACCGAGCGGGTGGGGCGCACCGACATCGTCGGCAACCAGTCGCTGTTCGGCCTGCTCAGCCGGTTCACCGCCCCGGAGAAGCCGGACCGGCTGCTCTGGCTGCTGCTGGTCGCCGTGGTCGCCGGCTACGGGCTGTGGCGGGCCGCCCGGGCGGCCCGGGCCGGTGACCCGTTGACCGGCCTGACGTTGACCGGGTTGGTCGGCTCCCTGGCGAGCCCGATCACCTGGACCCACCACATCTACTGGTTCGTGCCGGCGGTGGTGCTGCTCGCCGACGCGGCGTTGAGCGCCAACCGCCCCGACGAGGCACGCCGACGTCGGTGGCTGGCCGCCCTCGCGGTGGGCATCACCGCCCTGACCATCTACGGGGTGGTGACGTTCCAGGCCTGGGGTGTGGCGCCGGTCCGCACCCGTGACCCGTTGGACTTCCTCCTGCAGAACACGTACGTGCTGCTCAGTCTGCTGCTGCTGGTCGCGCTGCCGGTGCGGTCGAGGCTGCGTGCGGAAAATCGCACCAATTGGACAGACCTCCCGAGTAGCCATGATCGGCGCTAACCTGTCCTCATCTACCTCAAGCGTCGCTCGGGTAGCACCGATCCCCCGGTGAGAGTGGCCCTCCGCGTCGGCAGCGCGAAGGGCCACTCGCCGTTCCACCCGCCGCCAGCGGCCGGCCGCCACCAGGCACGGCAACAACCGGACCGTCAGCCGGCCGGATCGCCATCGGGCCGACCGTCAGCCGGTGGGGCCACCACCGGTCGGGCCGTGGGCTCCTCCGCGTCGGCCGGCGGCCAGGCGAGGCTCAGCGTCACCTCCGGCGGACGGGGCAGCCGTACCGGCTCGTCAAGGTCGGCGAGGGTGGCCGGGCGGGCACCGATCGCCGACCGGGACCGCTCCGCCGCCCCGGCACCGACCGGGGTGAGCTGACGTACCGCCAACGGCTCGGTCGGCTCCGGCTTCCGGGGGCCCAGGCCACTGAGCGACGTGACCCCGAGGCGGCCGGCGAGCACCGGCACCTGGTCCGGCTCGACCACGAAGATCACCTCGCGCGGGCGCAGCGGTCGCAGCAGGATCAGCACCGCGCCCACCACCAGCAGCACGCCGACCGCCAGCAGACCCCAGGCGGCCGGACCGGTCCACCCGACCTGCAACTCCGCGCGCAGGTCCAGGGCCAGGTCGGCACCGCCGTCGGGGCGCATCACCACCAGGCTCATGGGCTCGTCGGCGAGGTCGTCCGCGCTCCACTCCAGCGAGCCGATTCCCTCGCGTACCCAGAAGGGCCGACCCAGCGGCGTGACCAGGCCGTCGGCCGTCGCGGCGCCCGGCGGGTCGGCGCGCGGGGTGTCGAGGGCCGGTCCGGCCGGGTCGAGCCGGACCGGCAGCGGCCCCCGGGCCAGCGCCACCCGACGGACCGTGGCGTGCGGCACCGCCGCCAGCCAGCCACGCACCTCGGCGGTGGGCGCCAGCCCGACGAACGCCGGCCCGCCAGTGGTGCGGGCGTCCAGGTGCAGCCGGGCCTGCGCGGTACGCGCGAAGGGCGCCTCCTGTCGCAGCAGCCGGTCGAGGTCGGTGACCACCACCGCGCGACCGGGCGTGCGGACCGTTTCGAAGCGGGCGGTGAAGACCCCGCCGGGGTCGGCGTGTCGGGTCACCAGCCACAGCCCGCCACCGGCGAACAGCGCCGGAATTCCCACAACCAACAGCAGCATCCCGGCGATCGCCCGCACGAACCGCATCCGCACCGTCCCCCTCCGTAGCCAAATACCCGGCCGACCTTACCGACGCAACCCGCCTGATCAGGGGATATCCACGGCACGGCCGACTCCGACTGCGGAAAGCACGCTGGCCCGCCGGAATATCCGGCGGGCCAGCGGGTCAGACCGGGGTCAGGCCTTGGCGACCGGCTCCCGGCGGGTCCGCGTGAACGCCAGCCCACCCAGCACCAGGCCGGCGAGACCGGCGACGAGACCGGCCACACCGAGGCCGACAGCGAGCCCGTTGCCGTCGTCGTCGTCATCATCGTCGGGCGATGCGACGGCGGCGCTCGGCGAGGCCGAACCCGCCGGCGCGGCCGCGGCGGCCAGGGTGAGCACCGGCGCCGGGTGCTCCGGCTCCTCGGCACCCGCCGCCACCGGTTCGTCGATCCAACGCGAGATGTTGCCGTCCGAGTAGGTCTGCAGGGTCTTGAAGATCATCGAGTCGACCTGCGGCAGCGGCCCCAGCGAGACCGGGAACTCCTGGAACTGCCCCGGCTTCACCCCCGCGTCACCGGAAGCCGTCCAGGTGATCTTGGAGACCGCCTCGGTGAGCTGACTGCCGTGCACCTCGATCGGCGGGTCCACCTTGCGCTTCTCCGTGGTGACCGTCCAGCCGGGCACCGGCATCGTCGACACCGAACCGACCGGGGCGTTCTCCGGCAACACGACCTCCAGCTTGGTGGTCGACGCGGTGTCGCTCTCGTTCGGCACCCGGAACGCCACCCGGGCGTAGCCGCCCTGGGTCGCCTCCTTCGGGTTCACCGTGACGTGCGCGGACGCCGGCCCGGCGAAGCCGAGCACAGCGGTGGCGGCGGCGGTGAACGCCAGGGCGGCAGCGGCGGTTGCGGTGCGCCGGAATCGGGTCATGGGTTTCGCGAACCTCTCTAACGGATGGGCACGGTGGCGGTCACCGTGGCCTGGTCGATGTCGGTCGTTCGGGCGGTGATCTTCAGTTGCCACTCGCCGGAGGTCGGCAGGCTGATGTCGCCGTAGGCGTGACTGTCCGTCAACCGCAGCAACGGCACCTCGATCGGCTCGATCCCGGCCGAGGGCAGCGCGACTGTCGCCTTCCACTCCGCGACCAGCAACGGCTGGTTGTTCTTGTCGTACGCGTACAGGTGCACCGAGTTGTTGCCCCGCTGGGCCGGGCTCACCTCGACCTCCACTGCCAACAACGGGTTGTCCAGCCTGGTGCTGAAGAAGCCGGACTCGGACCCGGCCGACGGGCCGGCCACGGCGGTGCGGGCGGGCGTGGTCTGCACGAGCGTGGCGGACACCGCCAGCACCACCACGGTGACTGCCAGCTCCACCAGGACCGCTCGGCGCACCGGCGCCGGGCGTTGCGCCGCGACCCGGCTGCGCACCAGGTGCCGGGAGTACGCGGCCACGGCGATGACAATCGCGAACAGCCCGATCTTGGCGAGCAGCAGACGCCCGTACGTGGTGTCGATCAGCGCCCGCGGGGTGGCCACCTCGATCAGCGCCTGGACGGTGCCGGCGAGCAACAGCGCCGAGACGGCGAGCGCCGCCCAGCGCGACCAGATCGGCAGGATCGCGCCCAGCTCCCGTTCGTCGGCCTGGCGCAGCAGGAAGACGGCGAGCATGAGCAGACCGCCCAGCCAGACCGCCATGCTGCCCAGGTGGACCGCGTCGACCACCACCGACACCGCCGGCGCCGGGGAGGCCGCCGGATGCCCGGCCAGCGGCCAGGTCAGCAGGGCGGCACCGCCGAGCACGGCCAGGATGATCGCGTCCGCCCGACCGGCGGGCCGGGCCAGCAGCGGGCGGAGCAGGAAGATCGACGCCGCCAGCAGGCCGAGCCGGACCAGGTGGGCGGCGCCGAAGGCGCTGCCGAAGACACTGCCGAACCCCTCACCGGTGACGTCGAAGAGACCACCGCCGGCGGTGTAGGGCACCTGCAACCACAGGTCGGCGAGGGTGGCGAAGGCCACCAGACCGAGGCCGGTCCAGGCCAGCCGGGTCGGCCCCCGCCGGGAGAGCCGGCGCGGCCAGAGCGCGGCGAGCACCAACGCCGGCCCGACCAGCAGCACCAGACCCGCGTAGCCGAGGAAGCGGGCCACCTTCACCGCCGTCCCCACCACCGGGTTGGCGCGGCTGTCCGTGCCGGAGTCGACGGGCGGGGTCGAGGCGGCGCCGACCGAGTAGGTGAACGCCCCGGAGACCGGGTGACTGTCGGCGGAGATCACCCGGAAGCTGACCAGGTAGGTGCCGCGCGCGCCGCCCGGGTCCACCGGGATGGTCACCACGCCGCCGCTGAACGACGGTTCGCCCCGGTCGGCCCGGGACCCGTCCGGCGCGATGACCCGGATCTTGCCGGGCACCTTGCGGACCGACTCACTGAACGTGAGGACCACCTCGGACGGCCCGCTCGGCACGACGGATGAGGCAGCCGGACTGCTGCTCTGCAGCACCGCGTGGGCGCTGGCGGAGGTGGCTGGCGCGATCAACAAGGCGACGACGGTGACCAGGAGGCCGGCGGCGGCGGCCAGTCGGGCGGCCCAGCGGCGGGGGGCGACAGTCATGCCGGCCATGGTCGCCGATCGGTGTCCCGTTCGGCGACCCGAGGGGGGTGGCCGCGTCGGAGATCGCACGTCATGAACGGGTAGTCGGCCCGGGTCGGGGAAAAGTTCCCGACGTGGCGCAGACCATCCAAGGGCCGAACGACCCTGACGCGCCGCCGGGTGCCGCGTAACCTGGTGTGTCGTGATCCCTGTCCCGCGTGACTCCGGTGCCGCCGGTCCGGCGGAGCCGGTCGACGACGTCGCCCGGGACCCGGCAACCGGGTGGGCGTTGACCGCCCGCGACGGTGACCCCACCGCCCAGGCGGCGTTCGTCCGGCTGACCCAGGCCGACGTCTGGCGGTTCACCGCCGCCCTGGTCGACCCGGACAGCGCCGACGACCTGACCCAGGAGACCTACCTGCGGGCGTTTCGGGCGCTGCCCGCGTTCGAGGGTCGCTCCAGCGCCCGCACCTGGCTGCTCGGCATCGCCCGGCGGGCCTGCGCCGACCACCTACGCACGGTCATCCGGCGTCGGCGGCTCGACGAGCGACTGACGGCGAACGCGTACACCGACCGACCGCACCCGGACCCGGCCGGCCAGCTCGGCGCCGCCGACCTGGTCCGCCGCCTCGGCCCCGAGCGGCGCTCCGCGTTCGTGCTCACCCAACTGCTCGGCCTGTCGTACGCCGAGGCCGCCGCCGTCGAAGGGGTGCCGGTGGGCACCATCCGCTCCCGGGTCGCCCGGGCCCGCGACGACCTGGTCGAGGCGGTCGGCGACGCCCTGACCGGCTGACAGTGGAACTTCCGGCGCGGACGGGACGACAAATGAGCGTGACACCTTCCACCCGGGGCGGCCGGTGGCCAGTGGTCCGCCCCTGGCTCGGCATCGCCGCCCGACTCGGCCTCGCCGCCGTCTGGTTGGTCGCCGGCGCGTCGAAGGTCAGCGATCTCGCCGCCTCCGGACGGGCGGTCAACGCCTACCAGGTGCTGCCGTACGACGTGGCGACAGTGATCGGCGCGGCCCTGCCCTTCGTCGAGCTGGCACTGGGCGTGCTGCTGCTGCTCGGTCTGGCCACCCGGCTCGTCGCCGGGGTCTCCGCCGCACTGCTGGTGGTCTTCATCGCGGGGATCGCCTCGGCCTGGTCGCGAGGGCTGGCCATCGACTGCGGCTGCTTCGGCAGCGGCGGGCAGCTGGCGGCCGGGCAGGCACCCAGTTACCTCCCGGAGATCCTCCGGGACCTGGGATTCTTGGTTCTAGCCGGATTTCTGCTGATCTGGCCGCGTACGCCGGTATCGGTGGACGGGTGGTTGTCCGGCGAACCCGTTGTGGAGGACGAGGATGAGTAGTCGAAAGGGGCAGCGGGACGCCGCCCGGGTGGTCCGCGAGCAACTGGCCCGCGAACGGCGTCGCCGCCGCACGATCTGGGTCTCCGCCGCCGCGGTCGTCGTCCTGGTCATCGCCGGCGTCGTCGGCTGGGCCGTCTGGTCCAACCAGCGCTCCGACGACTTCACCACCCCGCCCGGCGCCAACAGCGCCGGCACGGGCATCGTCACCGGCAACGGCCCGGTCACCGTCGACGTCTACGAGGACTTTCTCTGCCCGGCCTGCAAGCAGTTCGAGCAGACCAGCGGGTCGACGCTCGAACAACTGGTGGCCGAGAACAAGGCAACTGTCGTCTACCACCCGGTCGCGTACCTCAACCGCTTCTCCACCACCGAGTACTCCACCCGCTCCTCGGCCGCCTCCGGCTGCGCCGCGGCCGGCGGCAAGTACCACGAGTACGCCAAGGCGCTCTTCGCCCAACAGCCACCCGAGGGCAGCGCCGGGCTCACCGACGACCAGCTGATCGACATCGGCACCAGCGTGGGCCTCGACCGGGGCTCCTTCGGCACCTGCGTGAAGGACCAGACGTACCGGACGTGGACCGAACACGTCACCGACGACGCCAGCCGGAACAACGTCACCGGCACGCCGACCGTCAGGGTCAACGGTCAAGCCGTCGAGAACCCCACCCCGGACGCGCTCACCGCAGCCGTGGCGGCGGCTGGCAAGTGATCCGTACCCTGCTGGGCCGCGCCGGCCTGGTCGCGGCCGCGGCCGGCCTCGCGACAGTGATCAGCGCGGCGCCCGCCGCCGCGCACGGCGCGGACGCCCCGGACGGCACCGACTACCGCACCCGGACCACCGGCGTCGCACCGGCGCGGCCAGGACTTGAGGTACGCGTCATCGAGGCGGGTGCCCGACTGGAGCTGACCAACCACACCGGCCGCACCATCGAGGTCATCGGCTACTCCGGCGAGCCGTACCTACGCGTCGGCCCGGACGGGGTCTTCGAGAACAGCCGCTCCCCCGCCACGTACCTCAACAGCACCATCACCGGGGAGACCGCGCTCCCGGCCGAGGCCGACCCGGCCGCCGCACCGGTCTGGCGGCGGATCGCCGACGGCACCACGGCACGATGGCACGACCAGCGCGCGCTGTGGCAGGAGTCCGCTCCACCTGCCGCCGTCCGCGCCGCACCGGAGCGCGAACACCGGGTCCGGAACTGGAGCATCCCGCTGCGCGACGGCACCGACCCGGTGGCGATCGGCGGCACGCTGGACTGGGTGCCGCCACCGGACGCGTACACCTGGTGGGCGGTGACCATCGTGGGGCTGCTCGCGGTGGGCGCGCTCGGCCTGCTCCCCGCCGCCGGCCCGGCCGGCGCCCGCGCGCTGTCCGCGCTGGGCGTGCTGCTGATGGTCGGCGGCGCGCTGGCCGTCGGCTACCCGGTGGGACGCGAGTTGGACGCCGGCGCCCAGGGCGTCGGTGGCGTGCTGGTCGGGCTGCTGTCCGGGCAGATCTGGTCCCTGCTCACCGGCCTCGGCGCGATAGCCGCCGGCTGGTACGCGCTACGCCGCCGCCCGGCCGCCGACTTCGTGGTCGCGCTCGCCGGGGCCTGCCTGGCGCTCTTCGCCGGAGCGGCGAACGCCGCCGTGTTCGCCCGCGCCATCGCCCCGGTGCCCTGGCCGCCGACGACCGCCCGCGTGCTGGTGGCGCTCTTCCTGATCACCGGCGCCGGCGCGACAGCCGCCGGCATCCTGCGCCTGCACGCCGCCTCCCGCAGCACTGCGGCCGCACCACGGGTCGAGCCCGCCGAGAGTGGGTCTACGGCTGCGGGGTGAACCCGTAGGGCAGTTCCAGGCGGTGCCGTGCCAGCAGGGTGGGGTCGTTGAGCAGGGTGTTGGTGGGGGCGTCGGCGACGATCCGGCCGCCGTCCAGGATCACCGAACGCTCACACAGCTCCGCCGCGTACGGCAGGTCGTGCGTGACCATCAGCAGGGTCACCGGCAGACCGCGCAGGATCTCGGCCAGCTCACGACGGGCCGCCGGGTCCAGGTTCGACGACGGCTCGTCGAGCACCAGGATCTCCGGGTGCATGGCGAGCACCGTGGCCACCGCCACCCGGCGGCGCTGCCCGAACGACAGGTGCTGCGGGGCCCGGTCCCGGTGCTCACCCATCCCCACCGCGGCGAGCGCCTCGTCCACCCGGGCGGCCAACTCGGCCCCCCGCAGACCCAGGTTCGCCGGCCCGAACGCCACGTCCTCCGCCACCGTGGGCAGGAACAACTGGTCGTCCGGGTCCTGGAAGACGATGCCCACCCGGCGACGCACCTCGGCCAGGGTGGCCCGGTCCGGTGTGACAGTCAGCCCGCCGACGCTCACGCTCCCCTCGGTCGGGCTGAGGATGCCGTTGAGGTGCAGCACCAGCGTGGTCTTGCCGGCGCCGTTGGGCCCGAGCAGCGCCACCCGGTCGCCGCGCGGCACGACCAGGTCAACCCCCTGCAGGGCGACGTGCCCGTCCGGGTACGCGTAGCGAACACCCCGAACGTCGAGCGAGACAGCGGTCTGCACGACACCGATCATGACAGGACGACGGCGGTGGCGGCGATGGAGGCCGCCACCACCGGCACGGTAGCCGCGACCAGCCACTGACCGGCGCTCGCCGCACCCTCGCCCTGCCACACGGCCGGCATCCGCCCGGTGTAACCCCGGGACAGCATCGCCAGATAGACCCGCTCGCCGCGCTCGAAGGCGCGCAGGAACAACGCCCCGATCCCGGCGGCGAAGCCACGCAACTGCCACAGGAAGCGCGGGTCGTCGCCCCGGGAGATCCGGGCCACCCGCATCCGCCGGGCCTCGCCCACCAGCACGTCCAGGTAGCGCAGCATGAACGTGGCGATCTGGGTGAGCACCTGCGGGCAGTGCAGCCGGTCCAGCCCCACGATCAGATCCCGGGTGGTGGTGGTCGCGGCGAGCAGCAGCGAGGCGAGCACCCCCAGGGTGCCCTTGGCCAGAATGTTCCACGCGCCGTGCAGCCCGTCCTCGGACAGCCGCAGACCCAGCACCTCGATCCGGTCGCCGCTGCCGAGGAACGGCAGGGCGACGGCGAACAGCACGAACGGCAGCTCGATCAACGCTCGGCTGAGCAACCACCGTGGCCCCACCCGGGCCAGCGCCGCCACCACGGCCACCAGCACCGCGTACGCGCCGAAGGCCCAGAACGCCTCGCGCGGGGTGGCCACCACGGCGATGGTGAAGACCACCATCGCCACGATCTTGACCTCGGGCGGGAGCCGGTGCACCGGCGAGTCCGACTCGCGGTACAGCACGTGCCCGTGACCGGCACCCATCCGCGTACCCCTGCTCAGCTGGCCGTGCCGGCGCGCGACGCTGTCGCATCACCGTCGGTGGGCGTGGGCACCGCCGCGTCACCGTCGGTGGGCGTGGGCGTCGGCGCGTCACCGTCGGTCGGCGGGGTGCCCCGCCGGCGGAGCAGCCAGAACCCGCCGGCGCCGATCGCGAAGGTCACCAGCACACCGAGCACCCCGGACAGGCCGGTGGAGACGAAACTGTTCTGCACACCGCGGACGGCGTAGTCGGCGAGCGGGCTGTCGGCCAACTCGTGGTCGCGGGCCTGCTGCGCCGGGCAGCTCCCGCCGACGATGTTGTCGTCGGCGTCGACGGTGCAGCCCTTGAGCAGTGACGAGTCCAACCCGTCCGGATGCGACGAGGCGTAGTTGCTGACCACACCAGCGAGCAGCAGGGCGACCAGCAGGCTGCCGGCCAGGAAGGCCCAGGAGCGGTTCTTCATCGGACACCTCCGGCGACCGGGACGACGGGGACGGCGGGCGTACGCAGGGAACGCAGCGCGTACACCAGGTCGGGGCGCACCTTCGCGACGGTGAGCACGGTGGTCGCCGTGATCAGGCCCTCGCCGATGCCGATGAGCAGGTGGACGCCGGCCATGGTGCCGGCCAGCCCGGCCAGGTTGCCGCCCAGGTCGGTGGTGCCGCCGAGCCAGTACTGCAGGACGAAGCCCTGCGAGGCGACGACCACGCTGAGCATCGCGGCGACGAACGCGGTCACGGCCAGGCCGGCCCGCGTGCGGGGCAGCACCCGCAACAGCAGCGCGATCAGCGCGTACGCAGCGGCAGTGCCGAGCAACGCCATGTTCGTGATGTTGAGGCCGAGCATCGCCACGCCGCCGTCGCCGAAGATCAGCGCCTGCACGACGAGCACCACTGCCACACAGAGCGCGCCGACCCACGGGCCGACCAGCATGGCGGCGAGCGCGCCACCGAGCAGGTGCCCGCTGACACCGGCCGTGAAGATCGGGAAGTTGAGCATCTGGACGGCGAAGATGAACGCCGCCACCAGGCCGGCCATCGGGGCCAGTCGGTCGTCCAGGTCCCGTCGGCCACGCAGAACGCAGACGGTCAGCGCGGCCAGAGCGAGCGCAGCGAAGACCGCTGCCACGGGACCGTCGATGATCCCGTTCGAGATGTGCATCGCCAGTGTCTCCACGCGACCTCCCACGCCTGAGCGGACCCGACCGGGCCGGCATGGGTCAGCCTATTTCCCAAGCCTCGTTGTTGCCAGACTCTGGCAACAAGGCATGGGCTTGATCACCTTTCCAGGTCAGGCTTTCCCGACCGCCTGCTGCTGGTCGCCGGCGCGGCACCCCCCGGCACGGCGGTAGGGTCGGGGCCATGACCGCGCCCGACCGCCTCTCCCCCGGTGACCCCGCCCCCGAGTTCACCCTCGGCACCGACACCGGCGACCAGCTCTCCCTCAGCGACCTGCGAGGCCGCAAGGTCGTCCTGTACGCCTACCCGGCCGCGATGACCCCCGGCTGCACCAAGCAGGCCTGCGACTTCCGCGACTCGCTCGCCTCGCTCCAGGCCGCCGGCTACGAGGTCATCGGCATCTCCCCAGACAAGCCGGAGAAGCTGGCGAAGTTCCGCGAGCGCGACGCGATCACCTTCCCGCTGGTGTCGGACCCGGACAAGGCAGTCCTGATCGCCTACGGCGCGTACGGCGAGAAGCAGCTGTACGGCAAGACCGTCACCGGCGTGATCCGCTCGACCTTCGTGATCGACGCCGACGGCAAGATCGAACGCGCGCTCTACAACGTCAAGGCCACCGGGCACGTCGCCAAACTCCGCCGCGACCTCGGCCTGGACTGACCTGTCGTACCGGTTCGCTACGGTCCGTCAGTGGTTCGATACAAGTACACGCCCGAAGCGCTCGCCGCCGCTGCCGCCGCCGCCCGCAACATCACCGAGGTGATGCGGCTGCTCGGCGTACGCGTCAGCGGCGGCTCGCACGCGCACATCAGCCGGCAGCTCAAGCGGTTCGGCATCGACACGTCACACTTCACCGGTCAGGCACACAATCGAGGCGTGCGGTGGCGACGGGTGTCCCCGACGGAACTGCTGGTGGTGCTGCCGCCCGACTCTCGGCGAATCCCGGGAGTCCGCCTCAAACGCGCCCTGGCAACAATCGGCCTACCCGAGACCTGCGAGGTGTGTGGCACGGGGTCAACGTGGCAAGGCGCCAAACTGACGCTGCACGTCGACCACATCAATGGCGATTTTCTCGACAACCGACCACGCAACCTCCGTCTGCTCTGCCCTAATTGCCACAGCCAGACCTCCACCTACGCAGGTCAGCGACGGCCTGCGGTCGTTGCGCCCGAGGTGGTCTACGATCCTGATGCGGTTACTCCCACCGGCTTCCCACTGGGCAGGCGACTGCCGCGCCGGATGGAGTGGCCGTGGACGCTGGTGGAGTTCAGCTTCAAGGGGCCGTAGCCCAACGGCAGGAGGCATGCGGTTTAGGTCCGCACCAGTGCGGGTTCGAATCCCGTCGGCCCCACATCGCCATTGAATGACGACGGATCCTGGCTCGGTCAGAGCCAGGACTGTTGTTGGGCGCGTCACTGTCGTGGGTCGCGGGCCTGGTCGTCGGGTCAGGATGGCGGGCGTGAGTCTGCGCTTCGTCCTCGACCCCGATCTGACCCCGCAGCTGCGAGCCGAGATCGTCGACCTCTGGGTGGACGTCAGCAACGCTGGCGGCGCCGTCGGTTTCGTGCCACCGGTCAGCACCACCGACGTGCACGTCATCGCCGAGCCGACCTTCGCGGGCATCACCGACGGGCCGGACCGGCTGCTGGTCGGCTACGCCGGTGACCGGCTGGCGGCGATGCTGATCTTCGGTGACAACCGGTTCGCGCTCAAGACGCACTGGTGTGTGGTGAAGCGGGTGATGGTCCACCCGGACACCCAGGGCGCCGGCTACGGCGCGGCGCTCATGACGGAGGCGGCCCGGTTGGGCAGGGCGTTCGGCCACGAGGCGCTGCACGTCACGGTGCGCGACGGGCTGGGGTTGGACAGGTTCTACGCCGGCCTCGGGTATCGGGAGATCGGCCGTCTGCCGGGCGCGTTGCGGGTGGCCCCCGATGACGACCGGGACGAGATCCTGATGTGGCTCGATCTGGCTGTGGCCGACTGAGTGGTCAGCCGGCGCACCGACGGGCGTTCGCCTGGGCCGAACTGGTGGTCGACGTGGCGGTGGCCGGCGCGCTCGCCTTCGCGACCTCGACCGGGCGACGGGTCGGCGTCGGCGTGGCGGCGGGTCGGTTGCTCGGCGGTCGGGTCGACGCGGCGGGACGCCGGGTGGCCGCCGCCGCGCCGCCGGGTGCGTACATCCGGACCGTGCTGTTCTGCACCTGGCCCGGGGCCATCCGGATGCCGCCGACGGTGACCCGGTTGCCGTACACGTCGCTGACCCGGAGGGTGAACGGACCCGGCCCGACGCCGGAGGCGATCAACCAGTAGTTGTAGTCCTGCCGTGCGGCCGGCTGCCAGGGGTCGCTGTCTCTCTGCCGGACCTCGACGGACCGCAGCGGGTTGCCGTGGTTGCCGACCCGGACGGCGAACCACCACTGCGACGCGCCCTCCTTGATCCGGAAGGTGAGTGGTCCGGGCAGCGGGGGGTTGACGACCGCGCGGTAGGTGACCGGAACGACGCCCTGGACCGGGTCGGCGATCCGGGCGAACGCCTCACGGGACAGGTCGAGGTGGCCGGGCTGGCACTCCGGGCACTGGTCCATGATGAGCACCCGGACGGTGCCCTTCGGGCCGATGACGTCGAGGAATCCGCCGCAGGCGGCACCGGCGGAGTATTCCGTCGGCCCGAGCGCGACGTAGAGCCGATTGGCCGGGGCGGATGGGTTCGAGCAGTTGCCGCCGGCTCCCTTGGAGTCGTAGAAGGTCGCCTTTCCGGTGTGCGTGGCGTTGCCGGTGGGCGGCGCGGCGGCGAGCGTCCGGCCGGCGGCGCAGGCCGGGGTGGATCCGGAGCGTAGGGCGAGGGTGAGCCCGAGCGTCGCCGCGAGGACGGTGACGCCGGTGGCGACCAGCCAGGGCTTCGCGCCGGACGACGGTGCCGGCCGGTCCGTTGGGGGATGGTCCAGGTCGATGGTGATGTCGACAACGCTTCCGTCCGGCACGACGGCGATGCTGCCGGATTCTGGCGGGTGCCGACAAGCGGGCTAAGCCAAAGCTAAGACAGCATCGACGGACGGTGATGAGGGGGTGCGGATTGCCGGTTGCTGGCGGGGTCAGGGCTCGACGACGATCGGGGCGCCCACGGCCAGGGGTCCACTGTCGATCGGCACCAGGTTCAGTCCGAAGAGGAGTTTCTGCTTGACGTTGCGGTGCCGCCCGAGGGTGCGCAGCGGCTCCTTCGTGCGTACCCCGGTCTCCTGATCGGTGGTGGTCACCACGCAGCGGTCGCACGGCCCGGCGGCGCGGAACAGCCGGTCGCCGATGCGCAGTGGCCGACCGACCCAGTCGTCCTCGGCCCAGGCCGGCGCGCCGCTGACCACCAGGTTGGGTCGGAACCGGGTCATCGGCACCGGTTCCTCCCCCGCCTCGGCGAGCCAGTCGTTGAGGCCGTCGAGGGAGGCGGCGTTCGCCAGCAGCACCGGGTAGGCGTCGGCGAAACTGACCTGGTCACCGGTGTCGTGTTCGCGGGACCCGGCGGCCAGGTGGCGGGTCGGCTGGGCCAGCCAGACCAACCGGACGGGTCGGCCGAGCAGGGCGGTGAGCCAGTCGTCGGCGTTCTGGCCGGCCGGCAGCGCGGGCACCGGGAAGGCGCGGCTGCGGAAGGTGCGCACCGGTACCGGTTCACCGCCTGCGGGCTCGGGCACGTCGAGGTCGGGCTGCCCGTCGGCGCGTAGCGACAGACCTCCGGGGCGCACCGAGGCGCGCAGGCCCACGAGCCGGGTGGTGTCCCGCTGGGTGACGCCGACGCCGTCGGCGTCCACGACCATCCAGCGCCGGTCGCCGGCCAGCCCCCACCGGTGCACGAACGCACCGTCGTGGTCGAGCCGGTGACAACCCTTGATCGGGTACGTGTGAATGGAGGTCAGCCGCACCCGGCTACCATGCCACGCCGATCCCGTCGCCCGGGTACCAGTGGTTGACCGGGCTCTCCCGGTACGCGAGGAACCGGCGGCCGGTGCGTTCGGCGTGCTCTGCGAGCACGTTGGTGCTGGTGACGTTGTCGGTGAGCAGGATCGCGCCGGGGGCGAGCGTGGGCTCCACGGCGTCGAACTCACGCTTCTCGTGGGCACGGCTGTGGTCGCTGTCGTGCAGGAACAGGTCCACCGGGCGGTCCAGCGCGCCGATCGAGGCGACCGAGTCGCCGATCACCAGGTCGACGACCTCGGACCAGGGCGCGACCCGGGCGAGGTAGCCGGCCTCCGGGTTGATGTCCAGGGAGGTGACCCGCCCGGGGTGCCCCTCCTGCGCGTTGCGCAACAGGGCGGACGCCAGGACGCAGGTGCCCAACCCCTTGTCGACGCCGGTCTCCACGACGTGTGCGGGGTGGGTGGCCCGGACGATCGCGTACCAGCCGACGCGTCGGGCGTAGCGGACCTTCCGGTCGGCGAGGCCACGGCGGGCTGCGGTGGCGGTGGCCTGCTCGATGTGGTGGCGCAGCGCGTCGTCGGACTCGATCTCGGCGACGTAGCCGCGGACCTGCTGCACGGGGATGTCGCAGACGACGCTGACGAACCAGGTCAGGTGGTGGCGGCTCAGCTTGGTCAGCTCGTAGGTGTAGTTGTGATGCTCACGGGAGGTGACCAGCCACCGGGCCGAGGCGCGCAGCACCTTGGCGTCGTGGCGGGCGACCCGGGCGAACCGCTTGGGGAAGGCGGCGACGGGTGCGAGCGGGGTACGGGCGATGGCTCGGCGGAGCTTCGTTGCGTCCACCGAAGGTTCATACCACTTCCCCGGGAGCGTCGGCAGAGGGAAACGGCGGATGGTGCGCCGCCCGATTTGGGACTTACGTCGCACGATGGTGTCCGGACGAGGGTACGCGCTGAGAAACCACGTTCAGTAGCATCGCGCCCATGCCACGTCGTGAACATACAGCGGAGCACTGGACGGAACCGAGTTACGGCGCCGCCGGCGGGCCTCAACCGACCGAGGACATTCCGCCGGCCGCCGCACCGCCGCGCCGCCGCCGCTGGCGCCGGATCGCCCTGTTCAGCCTGCTGATCCTGCTGGTGCTGGGGGGCAGCGGCATGGTGGCCGGCGGTCTCTACCTGCGGTCGGTCGAGTCGGGTATCGAGCGGGTCGACGCCTTCGACGGCGTGCCCGAGGAGTCGCGCCCCCAAGCGGCCGTCGACGGCGCGATGAACATCATGATTCTGGGCAGCGACTCCCGCGACCCGGAGAAGACGAGCGGCTCGCGTACCGACACGATCATCCTGGCCCACCTGCCGAAGGACCGGAAGAGCGCCCAGCTGATCTCGATTCCCCGCGACACCTGGGTTTCGGTGCCGAAGTCGGCGGACGGCAACAACGGTGGCCGGGACGCCAAGGTGAACGCCGCGTACGCCTGGGGTGGGGTGCCCCTCATGGTGCAGACGGTGGAGAAGTTCACCGGGGTCCGGGTGGACCACGTGACGCTGATCGACTTCGCTGGTTTCAAGGAGATCATCGACGCGCTGGGCGGCGTGGACATCGACTCGGAGAAGAGCTTCACCTCGATCCACGAGCCGTTCCGCACCTTCAAGAAGGGTGTGCAGCGGATGGACGGCGAGGCGGCTCTGGACTACTCCCGCCAGCGCAAGCAGTTCGCCGACGGTGACTTCGCCCGGATCCGCCACCAGCAGCAGGTGATCCGCGCCATCATCGACAAGGCCTCCTCCGGCGGCATCCTCACCAACCCCGGCAAGTTGAACAGCTTCCTCAAGGCGACTTCGAACTCCGTCTCGGTGGACAAGGAACTGTCGCTGTTCGACATGGCGACGCAGATGCGTGGCGTTCGCGGCGGGAACATGACCTTCGTGACCAGCCCCACCAAGGGCACCGGCCGGATCGGCTCGGAGAGCGTGGTGTTGGCCGACAACGCCCGAGCCAAGACGTTCTACGACGCGGTCCGCCGGGACTCGGTCGGCGAGATCGTCAGCCTCGGCAAGAAGTAACACCTGGAGCCGGCGCGGGAACCGCCGGCAGTCGAGACACCAGACGGGCGGCGGCCTCACGGCCGCCGCCCGTCGCTGTCGGTGGTTCTTCCGGGAAACCCCGGTGATCGGGGTCGGTCAGTACGCTCCGCGCCGGGCCAGCACCACGCTGGCCGTCTTCCAGAGGATGGCGAGGTCGTACACCAGCGACCAGTTGTCCACGTAGTGCAGGTCCAGTCGGACCGCGTCGTCCCAGGTGAGGTCGGAGCGGCCGGAGATCTGCCAGAGGCCGGTGATGCCGGGCCGCACCAGCAGCCGCCGGCGGACGTCACCGCGGTAGTCGTCGTCCTCGGTGGGCAGTGGACGTGGCCCGACCAGCGACATCTGCCCGCGCAGCACGTTGATCAGCTGGGGCAGTTCGTCCAGGGAGAGCGCCCGCAGGTGCCGGCCGATCGGGGTGACCCGGGGGTCGTCCTTCATCTTGAAGAGCAGGCCGTCGCTCTCGTTGCGATCCTTCAAGGTCGCCAGCCGCTGCTCGGCGTCGGTGTACATGGTCCGGAACTTCCACACCTTGAAGGCGCGTCCCTCGTGGCCGATGCGGGTCTGCCGGAACATCACCGGCCCGGGATCGTTGATCTTGATGGCCAGCGCGATGGCGAACAGCACCGGGCTCAGCAGCACCAGCCCGACCAGCGCGGTCACCCGGTCCAGCACGCTCTTGGCCAACAGCGAGAGACCGGAGATGGTCGGCTCGTCCACATTGAGCAGGGGAAGGCCCTCGATGGGCCGGACGTGGATGCGGGGACCGGTGACGTCGGTGACCTGGGGGACCACCACCAGGTTCAGGCCGGTGCCCTCCAACTGCCAGGCGAGCTTGCGAAGCTCGTACGACTCCAGGCTGGCGGGCCCGCAGACCGCGATGGTGTCCGCGCCGAGTTGTTGGACCAGCGGCACCAGGTCCCAGCCCACGTACACCGGCACCGGGGCGTTCACCCGCTCGCCCGGACGGGGATGGTGGGGCAGGTGGATGGCGATCGGGTGCAACCCGGCCCCGTAGTTGCGGGTCACCACCTCGTGCAGCGCGAGCGCGTCGACGAGGCGGCCCACCAGCAGCACCTTCTGCGACGCCCGCCCGGTACGCCGGATCCGCCGAAGCACCACCCGGGCGGCGAACCGAACGACGAGCGTGTAGAGCAGCAGGCAGACGATGATGGCAGCGACAGTGGCCCGGGACAGGTCCTTCTTGAAGCCGAGCGCCAGGAACGAGACAGCGGCGGCCATCGCGAGGCTGGCCCGGGCGACCCGCTTGAGTTCTTCGGTGCCCAGCCCGAGCGCCCGCTGGTCATACGCCCCGGACGCGACGAGCAAAATCAGCCAGCCCACCGGAACGCCGACGAAGGCCGCGAGGCTGAAGGAGCTGACGTTCCCGAGTACCCGCTGGTCCCAGAAACCGGCGTCGGCGTCGGCCAGCAGGGTGACGACCGTCCGGCTGGCGGCCAGGGCCGCGAGGACGTCGAGCAGGACCAGCCAGGCCACGTAGCGGCGACGCCAGTTGGCCCGAGGCGCGACCGGACGGGCGAACACCGACCGGGCCATGCCGTTGGACGGAGGCGTGATCACACCCAGGTCGGGGTCGAAGCTCGGTCTTTGCTGCGACGAGACAGCCGTGAGGAATTGCGTGTGTGCGGACACGACCTTCCTTTCCCATGTCGCCCCCGTCGGGAGATCGCGACGTGCACCCTATGCGTCCATGCCACGTCGTGCCTAGTGGCGGTTCGGGTCCTTCCTCAGCCGGATCAGTTCGGTGGTCGCGACTTCCGGGCACTCAACTCCTGGGCGAGCGCACCGTGCGCCGGCTTCGGCGCGAACTCCTCGTCGAAGACGCAGGCGGCGCCGTACCCGGGATAGTGCGAACCGATCCAGCTGCTGACGTCCGTGAAGCCCCACAACGTCACCGATTCGCAGGTGGCGACGGCGAGACAGGCCTTGAGCATGTGTTGGTAGAGCAGCGCCTGGTCCAGCAGTTTCTGGGTGGTGACCGGCAACGGAATCCGTACGTCCAGTTCGGTGATGGCCACCGAGACGCCCAACGCGGCGAAGCGGCGCAGGTTTCCCGTCGCGTCCTTCGGCGGCGCCCCCAACCGGATGTGGCTCTGGAAGCCGACCCCGTGCACCGGCGCGCCACCCGCGCGCAGCTCCTTGACCAGCCGCAGCAGGCCGTCGGCCTTCCGGGTGCGACCCTCGGTGCCGTAGTCGTTGATGAACAGTCGGGCGTCCGGGTCCGCCTCGTGGGCCCAGCGGAACGCGTCGGCGATGTAGCGGGGGCCCAGCTTGCGCAGCCACAACGAGTCTCGTAACGACCCGTCCTCGGCGAGCACCTCGTTGACCACGTCCCAGGCCCAGATCTTGCCCCGGTAGCGGCTGACGACTGTGGTGATGTGCTGCTTGAGCACGGCGCGCAGCTGCTCGGGCGACCAGCTCTCGGTCACCCACACCGGAGTGTTGCTGTGCCAGAGCAGGGTGTGACCGTAGACGGCCTGCCCGTTGGCCTTGGCGAAGTCGACAAACTGGTCACTGGCCGACCAGTCGTACACGCCGCGCTTCGGTTCCAGGATCGTCCACTTCATCGCGTTTTCGGACGTGACGGCGTTGAACTGACTCGACAGCGTCGCGCGGTACCGCGGGTCCGAAGCCAACATCTGCCCGCTGACGGCGGTTCCGATCCTGACGTTCGGCGGCATCAGGTCCCGCAGCGCCGGAGGACCCGGGGTTGCCGACGGCTGTGCGGTGGGGGCGGCGACCGACTCGACCGGGCCCACCCCGCGGTCCCAGCCAAAGTATGCTGCGCAGGCGACGAGGACCAGCACCACCACCGACAGCACCACCACACGAGCCCGGGGCAGCCGTGACATCGTGCGGTCGACCGATGTCGGCACCCGCGATGGCGACACCGGCCAGCCGTCGTCCGTTCGGACAACGGTGCCCGTCGCGGCACCGGCGCGGACCTCTTCGGTCATTAGCATCCCCAGACAGAAGTTGCGACGCAGCATGACGAGGCCCAACTGATGCGCCTGATCGATCCTACGACCCTCGACCATAAGGGTCCGCCCGCCTGTCGGCTGACCTCCTCGGCGCCGACGTTGCCGTGCAGGCCGACCGCAGCCAGCGTTCATCCCCGGTCGCGCCGCGACCCATAGAGACATCGGCGGTCTGACAGTGCAGCACGGTCATCCCATCAACGGCAGCGGCGCACGCCTGCGGGATCCGGGGGTCCCACCGCTCGGCGGCGCACCCGGTGACGCCGCCGCGCGCGGAGTCGCCGCGGTGCCCCCACCGAAGCCTCCGGTTCGTGGTGGTTCCACCATCGTGCGCAGCGGCGCGCTCTCGATGCTCGCCCTGGTGGCGGTGGGCGCGACCCGTCTGGTGCACGGCTCACTCACCAGTCACGCCACGGACCGCGCCACCTACGGGTTGGTCGGCATCATGCTGGCCGCGAGCATGGTGGCCAGCCTGCTGCTGCCCGGCGGCGTCTCCAGCGGCCTGTCCAAGTTCGTCGCCTTTCATCGTGGCGCCGGCGACCTGCCCGGGGCCTGGGCCGTACACCGGTTCCTCTCCCGGCTCGGCCTGACGGCCTGCCTGGTGCTCGGCGCCGCGACGGCGCTGGTGGTGCAAGGGATCTACCACCTCGGCGTGGTGGACACCCTGACGCTCGCGGTGTTGACAGCCACCTACTCGCTCTACACCGTGGACAAGGCGGCCATGTACGGCCACGGCCTCGTCCCCCAGTACGCCCGCATCGAACTGGCCACGTCCGCGCTGGCGGTGGTCACCACCGTCGTGGTGATCGCCACCGGTGAGACCGCCTACCTCCTGCCGCTCTGCCTCGGTTACGGCGTCTTCGTCGCACTGTGCCGGCACCAGCTGCGCGCGCACCGTCGGCGGGAGGGGGTGCCGGCCGGTGGCCGGTTCGATCGACGCGAGGTCGTCACGTTCGCCGTCCTGGGCAGCATCGGCACGCTGGCCAGCGCCGGTTTCCTCCAGACGACCCAGCTTCTCGGCGGTCACTTCGCGGACCCGTCCGAGGTGGCCTACCTGGTCGCGGCCGTCGCCCTGATCGCACCGCTGTGGTTCCTGCCCCGGGCGCTCGCGTTGGCGCTCTTCCCGGCCATGGCCGGGGCTCAGGGCGCCGGGGACACCACAGCGGTACGCCGACAGGTGGACGCGTCCACGCGTGCCCTGGCGGTGACGATGGCCCCGGTCTTCGTGGTGGGCCTGCTCGCCGCGCCCCTCGTGCTGGGCCTCTTCGGCGGCCAGGAGTACGCCGCCGGCGCCACCGTGCTGCGCGTCATGCTGTGCGCCGCCTTCCTCGGCATCCTTCAGGTGCCGTCGGTGAACGCGTTGGCCAGCGGCCCGCTGACCCAGGCCCGGGTGCCGGTGATCTCCGCCGTGGTGGGCTGCCTGATCGGGTTGGCCGTGGTGGTGGGCGCGGCCAGGTCGATGGGTGCCACCGGGGTCGGCATCGGCTACCTGGTGGGCACCGCCGTCACCGCGACCATTCCGGTCGTCGCGGTCTGGTGGCTGCACCGGCTCGCCTGGACGATGACCCTGGTCCGGAGCATCGCCCTGGTCGTGGTCGCCGCGCTGGTGACCCGCCTGGACGTCATGCAGACCTGGTCGTGGACCGCCGCCGGCGTGACCCTCGCCGGGTTCGTCGTGGCCGGGCTCGTGCTCAGTGGTGACATTCGCCGGCTGCTCGTCCTCGCCCGCAGCCACCGCCGCGGTTCCGCGTCCACCCCGGTCACCACTGCCGTCTGAGACCCGACAGAGCGTCTGAAGAAAGAGAACAGCGTGAACGAGACGTCCGAGCAGTTGTCCCCACCCCTCGCCCAGCAGCGCACCCTGCGGATCCTGGCGGTCACGAACCTGTGGCCGGAGCAGGGCAGTTACCGGGGCATTTTCGTGCAGCGACAGGTGTCCGCGCTGCGCGCGCTGGGCCACCACGTCGATGTCGAGGTGGTCGCCCAGTCCCGCGGCAAACTGGACTACTTCACCGCCGCCAGCCGGATCCGTCGTCGGGCCCGGTCCGGCGCTTACGACATCGTCCACGTGCACTACGGGATGACGGCACCGGCGGCGCGGCTCGCCGGTCACCCGGCCCGCGTGCTGTCGCTCTACGGCAGTGACGTCAACGCACCCCGCCAACGTTTCATGACGAAGCTGGGCTGGGGTGGCACCCGGGCCCGGATCTACGTGTCCCGCCGGCTGGCCGAGACGGCCGGTGACGCCGCCGGCCACGTGGTGGCCAACGGGGTCGATTTCCAGCTGTTCCAGCCCGGTGACCGGTTCGCCGCCCGGCAGGCACTCGGCATCGCCCCCGACGCGCGGGTGGTGCTCTTCGGCGCCGACCCCGGCCGGGCGGTGAAGGGTTACGACGTCTTTCGTGACGCGCTGGCCGAGCTGCGGCGCCAGGACCCCTCGGTGCAGGAGCTGATCCTGTCCGCGCCGGGTCAGCCCGAGGCCGACCTGGTCCGCAAGTACGACGCGGCCGACGTCATGCTGTTCACGTCACGGCCGGGCAGTGAGGGCTCCCCCACGGTGGTCAAGGAAGCCACGGCGATGGGCCTGCCGGTCGTCACCGTCGATGTCGGAGACGTCGGGGAGGTGCTGGCCGACGTACGACCGGGAGCGGTCGTGCCGTTCCCGGCCGGTCCGTTGACCGGGGCGGCCCGCGACCACCTGGTGTCGGAGCTGGCCAACCGGGTCCGCGAGGTGCTGCACCACGGCGTACGGGCAAACGGGCGCGAGCGAAGCAGCTGGCTGGACGAGCGCCTGGTGGCGCAGCGGATCGCCGAGATCTACCGGTCGGTGCTCGGGTCGTGAGCACCACGCTCGTGACCGGGTCGCACGGTTGGGTCGGCACCCACCTGCGTCGCCTGGTCGCCGCCAACGGTGAGCGGGTGGTCGGGCTGGGTCGCCGGCCCCGGCAGCCTGGTCCAGGCGAGACCTACCACCAGCTGGACCTGCACGATCCGGCGGCGGTCCGCGCCCGGCTCCAGGCGGTACGCCCCGACGTCGTCTTCCACCTGGCCGCGACCCTCCCCCAGCGGGGGGCCAGCGGGGCGGACGTGGTGGCCGATGCCGTCAACACCACCTACAACCTGTGCCAGGAGCTGCGCCGGGTCGACACCCGGTCGGGCCGGCCGGCGCGTCTCGTCCTGGCGGGATCCTCCGCCCAGTACGGCGCGGTGCCGCCGGAACTGAACCCGATCACCGAGCAGACGTTGCCCCGACCGGTGGGCGCCTACGGTCATGCCAAGGCGGCCGCGGAGTCGCTGGCCCTCGCGCTCGGCGCCGACGGGCGGATCGCGGTGGTGGCCGCCCGTCCCTTCAACCATGTCGGCCCGGGCGAGGACGGTGCCACGGTGGCCGGCTCGCTGGCCCGACGGGTGGCTGACGTGGTGGCCGGGCGCGCCGACCGGGTCCAGGTCGCCGACCTCGACGCGGTGCGCGACTTCACCGACGTCAGAGATGTCGCGCGGGCGTACGTCGAGCTGGCGGAGCTGGGCAGGGCCGGTGAAATCTACAATGTCTGCTCGGGTTCCGGGGTGACCGTCCGGCGGGTCCTGGAGATCCTGCTGGACCTGGCCGGGCTGGACTGGTCCGTCGTTGACGTGGTCGCCGGGCACAGCGACCTTCGCTGTCAGGTCGGTTCGGCGGCCAAACTCGCCGCCGAGACACCCTGGAAGGCTGAGACGCCGTTGCGGGATAGCCTACGTGGCCTGCTGACGGAGTTGGCAACGCCGGCCGGAGCCGGCCAATGAATGACAAGGAGAGGCACGGGATGACGGCGTTATCAACCGATGGGGCTTGGGCGGGGCGCCGAGTTCTGGTCACCGGTGCCGGCGGGTTCATCGGCTCCCACCTGACCGAGCGACTGGTCAGGGCCGGGGCGGAGGTACGCGCCATGGTCCGGTACACCGGTCGGTCCGACCTCGGCATGCTCGCCGACGTCGACCCGGAGGTCCGCCGGTCGGTGGAGGTGGTGCACTCCGACATCACCGATCCCTTCGCGGTCCGCCGTGCCATCGCCGATTGCGACACGGTCTTCCACCTGGCCGCGCTGATCGCGATCCCGTACAGCTACGTGGCCCCGGCGTCCTACGTGGCGACGAACGTGACCGGCACGCTGAACGTGCTGGAGGCGGCGCGTGATCTCGGGGTGCGCCGGTTGGTTCACACGTCCACGTCCGAGACGTACGGGACGGCCCGTTACACGCCGATCGACGAGGACCACCCGATTCAGCCCCAGTCGCCCTACTCGGCCTCGAAGATCGGCGCCGACGCGATGGCCGAGTCGTTCTACCGGTCGTTCGATCTGCCGGTGGCCGTGATCCGGCCGTTCAACACCTACGGTCCCCGGCAGAGCGCACGCGCGGTGATCCCCACCGTCGCCGCCCAGGTGGTGGCGGGGCGGGAGAAGATCGCCCTCGGCGACCTGCGGCCGGTGCGCGATCTGACGTACGTCACCGACACGGCGGCCGGGTTCATGGCCGTGGCGGCTGCCGACCAGTGCGTCGGGCAGGTCACCAACATCGGCAACGGCCGGGGCATCACGATCGGTGACCTCGCGCGCCTCATCGCGGAGGTGGCGGGGCGACCGGACATCGACATCGTCGAGGACAGCCAGCGGCTGCGGCCCCCGCAGAGCGAGGTGTTCGAACTGATCGCCGGCACCGAGCGGGCGCGGGAACGCTGTGGCTGGGAGCCCACGGTGTCGCTGCGTCAGGGCCTCACCGAGGTCGTCGACTACGTGCGGGCGAATCTGGGCCGGTTCGATGTGGACCGGTACGTGGTATGAGGGCGATCATTCTCGCTGGTGGGCGCGGCACCCGGCTGCGTCCCTTCACCACCAGCTTCCCGAAGCCGCTGATGCCGGTCGGTGACATCCCGATCCTGGAGATCCTGCTCCGCCAGCTCAAGGCACACGGCGTCACCGACGTGACACTGTTGACCGGTCACCTGGCGTACCTGCTGGAGGGGTACTTCGAGGATGGCCGCAAGCTGGGCCTGCACATCGACTACGTCCGCGAGGAGCAGCCCCTGGGTACGGCGGGGCCGTTGCGCCAACTGGCGGGCACCCTGGACGACGACTTCTTCGTGATGAACGGCGACCTGCTCACCGACCTGGACTTCACGGCCCTGATGGCGCATCACCGGGGCAGCGGAGCCCCGGTGACGATCAGCGTGTACACCCGGTCGGAGAAGATCGAGCTGGGCATCCTCAAGATTGACGAGTCCGGTGACGTGGTCGGCTACGACGAGAAGCCGACGCTGAACCTCGACGTCTCGATGGGCGCCTACGCCATGTCACCCAAGGCGCTCGAGAAGATTCCGGCCGGCGCGTACGACATGCCGCAACTCATCCTCGACCAGCTGAGCACCAACGGGCGGGTCTCCAGTTGGCGGCACCGCGGCTTCTGGCTGGACATTGGGCGGGTGGACGACTACAGCCTGGCCAACAAGATGTTCGCGGAGAACCCGACCGGGTTCCTGCCGCCCGACTAACGCCACCACGACGATTCGGCCCGGCCGCCCCCGAGGGGTGGCCGGGCCGAGTCGTTTGGTTCAGCGACCGAGCGCGGAAACCAACCACTTGCCGATCTCGCTGCTGGCGCGCACCGCCTTGATGACCAGCGCCAGGCCCGGCACCCGTGGGCGGGTGTACCGGCTGATCAGCTGGAACCAGACGCTGAGCCCGGCGATCCGGCGGCGGCTGATGCTGCCCTCGTGCCGGTGGAACCGGACGACCGGATGGTCGAGGTGCGCCGGGTGGACGCCGCTGGCGAGCGCCCGCAGGACCAGCTCGACGTCGACCTTGATCGGTAGTTTCTCGTCGTAGCCGCCGAGGCGGACCAGCAGCTCGCGCTCGATGGACATGCCGGAGTGCTTGAACGGCAGCCGCGGACGGGTCAGGACCGACCAGAGCATGCGGCGTGCCGTCGGGTAGGACGGGAGGCTGATCGACCGAGCGGAGTTGCCCACCAGCTCTTCGTAGTCGGTGTAGATCCAGACGGCCCCGGTCCGGGTCAGGAACTCCTGGATGCGGGCCAGCCCGTCCTCAGTGAACTCGTCGTCGGAGTCGAGGACGGTGACGTAACGGCCACGAGCGACGCGCAGGGCCGTGTTACGGGCTGCGCTGATGCCCGACGGCTTCTGACGCACGAGTCGAATGCGCTGATCGGCCAGGAGATCGGCGGCGGCCAGGCATTCCTGGGCCGGCACGGTGGAGCCGTCGTCGACCACGACGATCTCGAAGTCATCGAAGGTGCCGCTGAGCACGCTGCGGATGGACGTCACGAGCAGTTCGGGACGGTCCCGTACCGCGATGCAGACCGAGATCGCCGGAGTTACCCGGCGCACCGGCTCGGTGAGCCCGACCGTCGGCGCGTCGACGGAGGGACGGACCGGCCCGGTGAGCCCGACCGTCGGCGCGTCGACGTGACGGCCGGGGGCGCCCGGCAGTGGCTGGAGTGCGCGAGGATCCCGGTCGGTCAACTGAGCGGCGCGCACCGCGAAAGGGCCCTCGCTCACCGCGAGCGTCGACCGCCGCTCGGGGCGAGGCTCGCGTCGACCGGTGCCCGGCCAACGGACGAGCCATCGGCTCTACTTGTATCGCCCATGCCCACAACCCCCGTGATGGTCACTGCTGGTCGTCCCTTGGCGACGCTCCGGTAGGACCGTCACGCCGAAGGATGCCCGATCTGAACGCCGCGCGCGGCAGATGGATTCTAGCGACGCACTCATGATCGCACCACTACTGAATGTGGACGAGTAGTGACACAAACGCGTGTCGCGCTACCTCAGCGGAACCCCGCCGGGGGTCGCACCCGACGCGCCTGCGCCAGGATCTCGTCGGTGGCGAGGATGCGGGTGTCGTCCTCCCGGGCACCGGCGGGGCCCGTGGTATCGGCGGGCCCGCCGTCCTTCTGATCGATGGGGGCGGAGCGCCGTGCGGCCCACCAGGCCAGACCGACGACCGTCCAGAGAAGGGGCGGGAGCAGGGGATCCTCCATCGACGGCGAGAGGAAGCCAACGATGCAGGCGAATATGAGTGCGGCGATTCCCCACAGCACGTTGGGTGCCGGCCGGTGGCCCGTACGACGCAGTTGACGGGTCCGGGCCAGCAGTGGTTTGGCAATCATGAAGAGCCACACCAGGTACGCGCCGAACCCCAGAACGCCGACCTCCATGATCAGGTGCAGCCAGAAGGAGTCCACCTGAACCGCCTGGAAGCCGTAGCGGTTGAAGCCACCCGGGCCGAATTTCGGGTTCTTGTGCCAGTTCGGATTGTCCTTCTCGGCGACCACACCGCCGAACTGGCCGATACCGAAGCCGAGAAGGGGTTGACGCGGCAGGATTTTCCCTGCCTGCTGGAGGTAGAGCACCCGGATCTCGCGGACCGGCGCGGGCGAGTGGGTGGGCTGCGGCGTGGCCGCGCCCGGCGATCCGCCCGGACCGCCGGATCCGCTGGTCCCGGGCGACGTCGACGGCTTCGCCGAGGTCTTGGGGCCACCTGACGCGGTCGAGCCGCCGTCCGGCCGGGGGGTGGCCGTCGGGGAGGGCTTGGCCGTGGCCGCCGCCGGCGGAGCTGGCGGGGACGACTCGCTGCCCGCCGGGTGATTGAAGCTCGTGAACGCGTTGCCGATGCGGCGTTCCCATTCGGCCCGGTTGTCGGGCCGGGCGGCGATCTGGGCGACGGTGCAGAGGACCACCAGCAGGCAGACGGCGAGGATGCGTCGCGTGTTCGTGCGGGCCACCACCGCGATCACCACAGCGCCGATCAGGACGCCCAGCAGCGTTTCCCTGGACTGTGTCGCGGACATGGCGACGGTGGCGACGACGGCCACCGCCCACCAGCGCCGTCGGACGTCGGTGGCGGTCGCCAGCCAGGCGACGAAACCGAGCAGGGTCAGCCCCAGGACGTGGCCGAGGTGGTTCGGGTGGGACAGCAGCCCCTGCGCGCGGCTCTGCTCCGACCAGGTCAGGTCCACCCAGCCGAGTACGCGGTAGGCCGGCTCACCCACGACCATCTGGACGAGGGCGAGCAGAACGTTGACGCTCACCACCACGGCCACCACGATGAGCAGGCGACGGATCATCATCGAGTTCAGGTCGGCCGCGCGCAGCGCGTAGAAGACGATGACGCCACGGAAGTAGACGAACAGCGCCTCGCCCATCAGGGACATCGAGGAGTCGTTCACCAGACCGGCGAGCACCATCACCAGTCCCAGCACCACCAGGGCGAGGTCGGCGCCGGTAAGGAACCGGTGCCACAGCCGATCGACGGCGACCTTGACCACCGTCAGCCCGGCGAGCCCCAGGTAGAGGACGGTCTTCAGCTGCTTGGGCCACTGGGCCGAGCCGTCGAGGTTGGCGCGCGGATCCACGCTCGTCGGCCCGCTCAGCACCTGGGCCCAGGTTTCGAGCAGCACATGCACCAGCAGCGCGCCGACGACCACCACGATCGCGGTGGAGAGCAGCCCCGAGATGGGCCGGGCGGGCCGATCCGTCGGCGGGGCCATGCTCTGGATGGAACCGTTCATCACACGTCCCTACGGCGTCGGACCAGCATCACCACGAGCACGATGAGACCGACGAAGATCGCGCCGCCGGCACCGGCGAGCAACGCCATCAGCCAGACCGACTGGTCGCTCGGCTCGGACTCGTTCTGCTGCCGTTCCACGGCATTCTGCCGGTACGCCTTCGCCAGCAGGTTGCCGGGGGATGCCTGCGCGACCGCGTCGAACTGGGTGATCGCCGCCGAGTGCTGACCAGCGAAGTAGGCGTCCAGGGCCTTGCGATACAGCTTGTCGGAGTCACCGAGCTTGTTGGCGGTTCCGGCCTCGCCGATCAGCGCGTTCAGGCTCGACGACGGGACAATCACCCGATTTGCCCTGTCGGGGCGAGCCTGATCCTGGTCGATCATCCCCGCCACCCGGCCGCTCGCGTCCAGGGCGATACCGCCGTGGGACGTGGTTCCGAGATCCTGGTTGATGCGGGAGATCGACGCCGACCCCCGCCGCCCGGTGCCGGTGATACCGACGAGCTTCGACTTTGGGCCGTAGGTTGCGGTGCGGAAGTCGTCATCGGTGGTGGCGAAGCCGACAATCAGCAGGGAACTTCCGTCGGTGAGGGTCGCCGAGGGGTTGAGCTCCGCCACCGGCAGGCTCCCCCGGCCCAGCTTGATGAGCGCGATGTTGCCGGTGTCGGGAGGCAGCGCCCGGACGACCTGCGCCGGGATCGCCGGCTCCGTGGTGAGGTTGCCCTTGGCGGTGTTGAGCTGGCCGTGGATCTCGGTACCGGGCTCGGTGCCCGGATCGATGCCGGTGAACTTCGTCTTGCCCATGTTGGTCCGGATGTACTCCTGGACCTGCGCGGGGACCAGTGTCTGCTCGCGCACGAGCATCCGGGCCACCGTGTCGAGCGCGATCTGCCGGGCGGTTTCCTGGGTGGGCTTGACGCACGCGCTACTGGTGAGGGCGTGCCCGTCCGGGGTGACCACGAAGGCACTGCACCTGCGGGTGAAGGTGATGGGCGTGGCCCGTATCGGCGCGTTGGTGCTGGCGTCGCGGACGTAGCCGGTGAAGACCGTTTCGACGAAGACGAGCGCGGGCGCGGCAACCGCCAACGCGCGCTCCTCGGGGCTGTACGGGGCGGCCTGCGCCCATGGCTTCAGTGGCGGGTCGACGGCGGCGGCAGTGGGGAACGCGGTGGCGCCAACTGTCGGCGGGATGTCGGGGTCGGTCGGCTCGTCGGGGGCGAGCGCCCAGACCGCCGCACCGCTGCCCACCGCCACCGCCAGCGCGAGCGCGGCCACCTTGACCCAGAGGCCGGTGCGCCGCTTCGGTGGGGCCGACGGCTGGATCCGTCGCACCGGCGCGGCGAACGGATCGTGCGGTGGCGGGGCGTCCACCGGTCCGACGGCGGGCGGCTGCGGCTCGTCGGTGGCGGGCTGCGTGGGCGCGGGGTTGGGGTTGGGCGCCACCGGCGGGCCGGCGTGCAGCGCCCAGGGCGCCGGCGGAGGGCCCGAGGTCAGCTGCGGCACACCCGACACCTGTTGCGGGACGCCGGACACCTGCTGCGGGACGCCGGACACCTGCTGCGGGATCCCGGAAACCTGCTGCGGCACACCAGACACCTGCTGAGGGATGCCCGACACCTGCTGCGGCACGCCGGAAACCTGCTGCGGGATGCCGGAGACCGGGGCGGCGGGAACGCCCTCGGTGGGCACCGGCTGGTAGTCCTGGCCGAGCGCCCGGAACAGTCGCTCCGCGCCCGGGCCTGCCTCCGCGGGGTACGCCACCCACGGCTCGGCCGCGGAGAAGTCGGCGTAGGCGAAGGTCTGACCGCCGGGCGCCTGCGCCAACCCGTTGGCGGTGCCGACGAAGGCCTCCCGCCAGCCCGGCGCGTCCGCGACGGCCGCGTTCAGCACGGCAATCGTCACCAACCGGCCCTGCCCGTCGATGGCTGCCCATGCCTTACCGGCCGGGCAGGTGCCCAGCATGTGGGTGAACCTGTACGGACCAACCGGTTGCATGCGCACTCCTCTGCTCAACCGCCGTGCGGATACTACAGAGAGCGCGCTCGTCCGCCGCCCTGGTGGTCGTCGGCCCGACAGCCGGTTTGACGGGGCCCGCGAGGCGCACTTTCCCAGCCCGTCAAGGGGTTCCCCGGCCAGCCGGCAAGCGACGTGTGACGCCTGTTGCTTATTGAAAGTTTTCATGCATAGAGTCACCGTGTGAATGAAGGAGCTGTCGGGGCACCGGCCGAGCAGGTGCTCGACCTGCTCCAGGGGGTGCGGCTCACCCCCACCCAGCGCCGGATCGCGCACTGTCTGGTGCAGCACGCGCCCACCGTGGCCTACCTGTCCGCCGCCGAGGTGGCCGAGTTGGCCGGCGTCAGTCAGCCGTCGGTCACCCGGTTCGCCGTCGCGCTCGGCCACGACGGCTACCCGGCGCTGCGCCGCCGGCTGCGCGACCTCACCACCACCGCACCGGGCGGGTCGGCGGACGCCGGCAACGAGCTCCAGCAGGCGGTCCGCGCCGAGATGGACAACCTGGACCGACTGGCCGGTCAGCTCGCCGACCGGGACCGGATCGCCGAAACCGGGCGGTTGCTCGCCGCGAGTCGTCCGCTGCCGGTGCTCGGCCTGCGCGCCGCCGCACCGCTGGCCGCGTACTTCGCCTACTTCGCGGCCAAGGTGCACCCGGACGTGCGCGTCCTCGACGACGGGGGAAGCCTGCTCACCGACCGCCTGGAGCAGGCCGCCGAGGCCGGGGCGAGCGCCGTGCTCGCCTTCGTGCTGCCCCGCTACCCCCGGGAAACCCTGGACGCGTTGCGCGACGCCCGCGACGCCGGGTTGACAGTGGTGGCGATCACCGACTCACCGGTCAGCCCGGCCACCGAGCACGCCGACGTGGTGCTCGCCGCCGCGGTGGGCGCGCAGCTCGTCTTCGACCTGCACACCGCCCCGATGACCCTGGCCATGGTGCTGCTGCAGGCGATCTGCGATGCCGCGCCGGCCGACACCCAGCGCCGACTGGAGGCGTTCGAAGCCTCGGCGGCCCGCCGACAGTTGTTCCTCGGTTGACCGGAGGAGACCAGAGATGACCCAGCCCATTCGTGCCGCACGAGGCAGCCAGCTCACCACCCGCGGGTGGCAGCAGGAGGCCGCCCTGCGGATGTTGATGAACAACCTCGACCCCGAGGTGGCCGAGCGCCCCGACGACCTGGTGGTCTACGGCGGCACCGGCAAGGCGGCACGCGACTGGCCGTCGTACCACGCGTTGGTCCGCACCCTGACCGACCTGCGCGAGGACGAGACGATGCTGGTGCAGTCGGGCCGCCCGGTCGGGGTCATGCGCACCCACGAGTGGGCGCCCCGGGTGCTGCTGGCCAACTCGAACCTGGTCGGCGACTGGGCGACCTGGCCGGAGTTCCGCCGCCTCGAACAGCTCGGCCTGACCATGTACGGGCAGATGACTGCCGGTTCGTGGATCTACATCGGCACCCAGGGCATCCTTCAGGGCACCTACGAGACGTTCGCGGCGGTGGCCGCCAAGCGGTTCGCGGGCACTCTCGCCGGCACGCTGACGTTGACCGCCGGTTGCGGCGGAATGGGCGGCGCGCAGCCACTCGCGGTCACCATGAACGGCGGCGTCTGCCTGATCGTGGACGTGGACCGCACCCGGCTCGACCGCCGCGTGCACGACCGTTACCTGGACGAGGTGGCCGACTCGCTCGACGACGCGGTGCGGCGGGTGCTCGCCGCGAAGCGGGACCGGCGCGCGCTCTCCGTCGGTGTGGTCGGCAACGCGGCGGTGGTCTTCCCCGAACTCCTGGTGCGGGGCGTGGAGATCGACATCGTGACCGACCAGACCAGCGCGCACGACCCGCTGTCGTACCTGCCGGTGGGGGTGGAGCTGGCCGACGCCCGGGAGTACGCGGCGGCCAAGCCGGCCGAGTTCACCGAGCGGGCCCGGGCGTCGATGGCCCGGCACGTGGCGGCGATGGTCGGTTTCCTCGACGCCGGCGCCGAGGTGTTCGACTACGGCAACTCGATCCGGGGCGAGGCGCAACTCGCCGGCTATCAGCGCGCCTTCGACTTCCCGGGTTTCGTGCCCGCGTACATCCGGCCGTTGTTCTGTGAGGGTAGGGGTCCCTTCCGGTGGGCGGCGCTCTCCGGCGACCCGGCCGACATCGCGGCCACCGACCGGGCCGTCCTCGACCTGTTCCCGGAGAACGAGTCGCTGGCCCGCTGGATCAGGCTGGCCGGTGAGCGGGTCGCCTTCCAGGGCCTGCCGGCCCGGATCTGCTGGCTGGGCCAGGGCGAACGGGACCTGGCGGGCGTGCGGTTCAACGACATGGTCGCCTCCGGCGAACTCTCCGCCCCGGTGGTGATCGGCCGGGACCACCTGGACACCGGCAGCGTCGCCAGCCCCTACCGGGAGACCGAGGGGATGGCCGACGGTTCCGACGCCATCGCCGACTGGCCGCTGCTCAACGCCCTGGTCAACACGGCCAGTGGCGCGTCCTGGGTGTCCATTCACCACGGCGGTGGGGTGGGCATCGGCCGGTCCATCCACGCCGGGCAGGTGTGCGTGGCGGACGGCACCGCCCTGGCCGGTCAGAAGATCGAGCGGGTGCTCACCAACGACCCGGCGATGGGTGTCATCCGGCACGTTGACGCCGGCTACGAGAGCGCCCGCGAGGTCGCCGACCGCACCGGCGTCCGGGTGCCGATGACCGAGGGCGGACCGGCGTGAGCGACGACCTTTCGGCCCGGTTCCGGGCGCTGTGGGACGAGATCGCGCCGGTCGGGCGGGACGCCGACAGCGGCGGCTACCTGCGGTACGCGTTGACCGAGCCGGAGCGGGAGCTGCGCGCCTGGTTCCGCGCGCAGGCCGAGCGTCGTGCCATGCCGGTCAGCGAGGACGGCAACGGCAACCTCTTCGCCCACTGGGGTGACCCGGAGGCGTCGGACGCGGTGCTCACCGGCAGCCACTTCGACTCGGTGCCGCACGGCGGGGCGTACGACGGGCCGCTCGGCATCGTCAGCGCGTTCCTCGCCGTGGACGAGTTGCGCGCCGCCGGCGTCACCCCCGCCCGGCCGCTGGTGCTGGGTGCCTTTGTCGAGGAGGAGGGGGCGCGCTTCGGCGTACCGTGTCTGGGGTCGCGGCTGCTCACCGGCGCGCTGTCGGCCGAGCGCGCGGCCGGCCTGCGCGACGCGGCCGGGGTGAGCTTCGCCGAGGCGCTCGGCGACCGGCCGGCGGGCGCCCGGCCGGAGCTGCTGGGCCGGTTCGGCGCCTTCGTGGAGTTGCACGTCGAGCAGGGCCGCGCGTTGGTCGACACGGACGCGCCGGTCGCGGTGGCCAGCGCGATCTGGCCGCACGGCAGGTGGCGCTTCGACGTCGTCGGCGAGGGCAACCACGCGGGTACCACCCGGATGGCCGACCGGCGCGACCCGATGCTGACCTACGCGTTCACGGTGCTGGCCGCCAACAAGGAGGCCCGGCTGCGCGGCGCGCACGCCACGGTGGGCCGGGTCGCCGTCGAACCCAACGCCACCAACGCGATCCCGTCGAAGGTGACCGGCTGGTTGGACGCCCGGGCCGCCGACCCGCAGACGCTGACCGGGCTGATCGACGCGGTGCGCGGCAAGCTCGCCGAGCGGGCCCGCCGCGACGGTACGGAGGTGACCGTCACCGAGGAGTCGGCCACTCCACTGGTCGCCTTCGACGGTGGGCTGGCCAAGCGGCTGGCCACGCTGCTCGACGCTCCGGTGCTGCCCACCGGGGCGGGGCACGACGCCGGGGTGCTCGCCGGGCACCTGCCCACCGCGATGCTCTTCGTGCGCAACCCGACCGGGATTTCGCACTCCCCCGCCGAGGCCGCGACGGACGATGACTGTGCGGCCGGGGTACGGGCGCTGGCCCGGGTGCTGGAGGAGCTGACATGCGCGTGAACGAGCTGGCGAGTTGGTCGCCGGGGGCCTCGGATCTCCGGCGAGCGCGGGTGCGTGGTCTGCGGCGCGGCGCTGGTCGGCACCTCTTGCCGTCGTGCTTTGGAGCTGATGTCGCAAACGAATCAGCCCTCGCGCCCCACACGCTGACACCACCCGAACCGTCGACAGCGCCCCGGCCGCGGATGTCACCCGAGCCGTCGACATCATCCCGGCCGCTGATGTCGCAGACGATTCAGCTCCAAAGGGAGCGAGGAGCATGACCACCGCCCGCTGGCTCGCCCAGTACGCCTGGCTGCCCGAGCACGCCGAACCCACACCCGACGTGCTCATCGAGGTCGAAGCCGGCCGGATCGCGGCGGTGACGCCACTGACCCCCAGCAGCAGGCCACCGGCCGGGGTCGAGGTGTACCCCGACGCGGTACCGCTGCCCGGCCTGACAGTGCCCGGTCTCGCCAACGCGCACTCGCACGCCTTCCACCGGGCGCTGCGTGGGCGCACCCACGGCGGCCGGGGTGACTTCTGGACCTGGCGGGACCAGATGTACGCCATCGCGGACCGGCTGGATCCGGACACCTACCTCGCCCTGGCCCGCGCTGTCTACGCGGAGATGGCGCTCGCCGGGGTCACCTGTGTGGGCGAGTTCCACTACCTGCACCACCGGCCCGGCGGCGGCGCGTACGACGACCCGAACGAGATGGGCGCGGCGCTGGTCGAGGCCGCCGCGCACGCCGGGATCCGGCTCACCCTGCTGGACACCGCCTACCTCACCTCCACGGTGGACGGCCAGGCGCTGGCCGGGCCGCAGCGCCGCTTCGGCGACGGGGACGCGGCCCGCTGGGCACAACGGGCCGCGGCGTTCCAGCCGACCGACCCGCACGTCCGGGTCGGCGCGGCTGTGCACTCGGTGCGGGCGGTCCCGGCCGACCAGCTCCGCACTGTCGCCGAGTGGGCCGGGGAGCGGCAGGCACCGCTGCACGTGCACCTCTCCGAGCAGCCGGCCGAGAACGACGAGTGCCGGGCGGTGCACGGGCGCTCGCCGACCGCGCTGCTCGCCGAGCACGGCGTGCTCGGGCCGAACACCACAGCCGTCCACGCCACCCACCCGACCAGCGCGGACCTCGCCCTGCTCGCCGACAGCCGGACCGGCGTGTGCCTCTGCCCGACCACCGAGCGGGATCTCGCCGACGGGATCGGCCCGGCCCGGCTGATGGCCGAGGCGGGCATCCGGCTCAGCCTGGGCAGCGACAGTCACGCGGTGATCGACCTGTTCGAGGAGGCCCGGGCGGTGGAGCTGGACGAGCGGCTGCGTACCCGCCGGCGCGGCCACTTCGCACCGCTCGACCTGCTGACGGCGGCCACCGCCGCCGGGCACACCGCGCTGGGCTGGGCCGACGCCGGGAGGATCGCCGTGGGTGCCCGCGCCGACCTGGTGACGGTACGCCTGGACAGCGCCCGCACCGCCGGGGTGCCGCCGGTGGGCGTGTTCTTCGCGGCCGGTGCGGCGGACGTCGAGCAGGTCATGGTGGACGGCCGGGTGGTGGTGGCCGAGGGCCGGCACCTGAGCGTCGACGTGCCGGCCGAGCTGGCGGCGGCAATCGAGGCGGTGAACCCCACATGAGCAGCCTGCTGGTCGACAACATCGGGGAGCTGGTCACCAACGGTGCCGGCGAGGGCCCGCTCGGCATCCGCCGCGACGCCGCCGTGCTGGTCGAGGAGGGCCGGGTGGCCTGGGTCGGGCCGTCCGCGTACGCGCCGGCCGCCGACCATCACATCGACGCCGGCGGGGCCGCCGTGCTGCCCGGCTTCGTGGACAGCCACGCCCACCTGGTCTTCGCCGGGGACCGGGCCGCCGAGTTCGCCGCCCGGATGGCCGGTCAGCCCTACACCGGCGGCGGCATTCGGACCACTGTCGGCGCGACCCGGGCCGCGACCGACGAGGAACTGCGGGCCACCGTGCGCCGGCTGCGCGGGGAGGCGCTGCGCCAGGGCACCACGACCATGGAGATCAAGAGTGGGTACGGCCTGACCGTCGCCGACGAGGCCCGCTCGCTGCGGATCGCCGCCGAGACCAGCACCGAGACCACCTTCCTGGGCGCGCACGTCGTGCCCGCCGAGTACGCCGACCGCCCCGACGACTACGTCGGACTGGTCTGCGGGCCGATGCTGGCCGCCGCCGCTCCGTACGCGAAGTGGATCGACGTTTTCTGCGAGCGGGGCGCCTTCGACGTGGACCATGCCCGCGCCATCCTGGCCTGCGGTCAGGCCGCCGGGCTGGGCGTACGGCTGCACGCCAACCAGCTCGGCCCCGGCCCCGGCGTTCAGCTCGGGGTGGAGCTGGACGCGGCGAGCGTCGACCACTGCACCCACCTCAGCGACGCCGACGTGGCCGCGTTGGCCGACACCGCCCACAGCGACGGGTCGGGCACCCGCACAGTGGCGACACTGCTGCCCGGCGCGGAGTTCTCCACCCGCTCGCCGTACCCGGACGCGCGCCGGCTGCTCGACGCCGGTGTCACAGTGGCGCTGGCGACGGACTGCAACCCCGGCTCGTCGTACACCTCGTCGATGCCGTTCTGCGTGGCCCTCGCGGTCCGCGAGATGCGGATGACCCCGGCGGAGGCGGTCTGGGCCGCCACCGCCGGTGGCGCGCGGGCGCTGCGCCGCGACGACATCGGTGTCCTCACCCCCGGCGCGCGGGCCGACCTCGTCGTCCTCGACGCGCCGTCACACCTGCACCTGGCCTACCGGCCCGGTGTCCCCCTGATCCGCCAGGTAATACGCAACGGAGTTCCGCAATGACGAACGTGACCATCCAGCCCACCGGGATCACCGCCGACGACGTTCTCGCGGTGGCCCGCGGCACCGCCACGGTCGTCCTCGCCCCCGCCACCATCGAGGCGATGGCGACCAGCCGGGCCATCGTGGACGGCATCGAGTCCTCGGGTCGCCCCGTCTACGGGGTCTCGACCGGGTTCGGGGCGTTGGCCAACACCTTCATCGCCCCGGAGCGACGGGCCGAGCTGCAACACGCGCTGATCCGCTCGCACGCCGCCGGGGTGGGCGCTCCGATGCCGCGCGAGGTGGTCCGGGCCATGATGCTGCTACGGGTCCGGTCGCTCGCCCTGGGCCGCTCCGGGGTCCGGCCGCTGGTCGCCGAGGCCCTGGTCGACCTGCTCAACCACGACATCACCCCGTGGGTGCCGGAGCACGGCTCGCTGGGCGCCTCCGGCGACCTGGCGCCGCTGGCGCACTGCGCGCTGGTGCTGCTCGGCGAGGGCTGGGTCCTCAGCCCGGCCGGTGAGCGGCAGGACGCGGCCGACGCGTTGACCGCCGCCGGGCTCAAGCCGATCGAGCTGGCCGCCAAGGAGGGGCTGGCGCTGATCAACGGCACCGACGGCATGCTCGGCATGCTGTTGCTGGCCATCCACGACGCGGCGCACCTGTTCGCCATGGCCGATGTGACGGCCGCGCTGGCCATCGAGGCGATGCTCGGCTCGGAGCGACCGTTCCTGCCCGAGCTGCACGCGATCCGGCCCCACCCCGGTCAGGCGGCGTCGGCGGCGAACATCCACCGGCTGTTGCAGAACTCCCGGGTGATGGACTCACACCGCGACGACCTGGCGCACGCCGTGCAGGACGCGTACTCGATGCGGTGCGCGCCGCAGGTGGCCGGCGCGGCCCGCGACACCCTGGACTTCGTCCGCACCGTCGCCGCCCGGGAGCTGGTGTCCGTTGTGGACAACCCGGTGGTGCTGCCGGACGGCCGGGTCGAGTCGACCGGGAACTTCCACGGCGCGCCGCTCGGCTTCGCCGCGGACTTCCTCGCCATCGCCGCCGCCGAGGTGGGCGCGATCGCCGAACGGCGGGTGGACCGGCTGCTCGACGTCACCCGCTCCCGGGAGCTGCCGGCGTTCCTCTCCCCCGACGCCGGGGTCAACTCCGGGCTGATGATCGCCCAGTACACGGCGGCCGGGATCGTCGCCGAGAACCGTCGGCTCGCCGCCCCCGCCTCGGTGGACTCGCTGCCCACCAGCGGAATGCAGGAGGACCACGTCTCGATGGGCTGGGCCGCAGCCAAGAAGCTGCGTACCGTGCTGGACAACCTGACCAGCCTGCTCGCCGTGGAGCTGCTGGCCGGCGTACGCGGCCTTCAACTGCGGGCCCCGCTGCAGCCGTCACCGGCCGGTAAGGCCGCCGTGGAGGCGCTCACCGACGTGATCGGCGAGCCCGGGCCCGACGTGTTCCTCGCTCCCCTGGTGGAGACGGCCCGTGCGGTGGTGAGCGGTCCGAACCTGCGAGCCGCCATCGAATCGGAAATCGGCACGCTCAGCTGACGCGGAAAAGACGCGCCCACCGTCCGGAAGGTTGAGCCGTTCAGGTGGATTTCGCTGGTCCAGGCCCTTGCTAGGCTTCCCGCCCGGCGGGGGTATCCGGAGTCTCCCGCCCGACGGGGGCGTCCGGAACGGGTTCCGAAGGTGAGCAGGCGTGAACGACGTCACTGAAGAGTTGCATCTCGGCGATCGCTATTCCGGAATACCAGCACAGAGGTCTGCGGCGGCGGCAACACCAGCCGCTGGTGGTGATGGTGATGGCACCGCGTCGCCGGTGGCCACCGACACCGGCACCGGCATTGGCCAGCAGTGGTGGCAGCGGCCCGCGGCGGTACCGCTGGCCGCCGGCGCGCTGACCCTCGTCGTGGTGCTGATCGCCGCGGGACGCCGCCAGCTGTGGCGAGACGAGTTCGCGACACTCGACGCCGCCCGAATGGGGCTCCGAGAGCTGTATGCGTTGGTGCAGCAGAAGGATCTGGTGCTCCTTCCGTACTACCTCGGAATGCATTTCTGGGTGCGGCTCTTCGGCGACAGCGAGGTGGCGCTCCGCCTTCCCTCGATGATCGCCGTGGCGATCGCGGCCGCCCTGACGGCCCTGCAGGGCCGAATGTTGTACGGCCCACGGGTGGGTCTGCTGGCTGGCGTGCTGTTCGGGCTCCTACCGGTCGTGACCCGGTACGGGCAGGAGGCGCGGCCCTACGGTCTGGTCATCGCCGCGGTGGCGGCGGCCGGCCTGTTCGCGGTGATGGCGACGCAGCGGCACTCCCGCGTGGCCTGGATCTGTTACGCCCTCATGCTCGTCCTGGTCGGCTGGCTGCACCTGATCGCCCTGGTGGTGCTGCCCGCACATGGCCTGCTCGTCCTGCTGGAGGCCCGCCGACGGCAGAGTTGGCAGCCGGTCACCTGGTGGATGGGTGCGACAGCGGCCGCTGTCGCAGTCCTGTCACCGCTGGTGTGGCTGGCCAAGGCACAGAGCGGTCAGATCGCGTGGATCCAACCCGTTTCGGTGGGCGACCTCAGCGAGTGGATGCTGGAGTTGCCCGGCGCGATCGGGGTCGGCGGGGTGCTGTTGGGCCTCGGCATCCTCGGCTGTGTCGGCGGTGGACCCCGCGTCGGCTACCTCGCCGCCTGGGCCCTCGGTCCGTTGATTCTGCTGTGGGCGCTGACTCCCGTCATGCTGCTCTTCACCGAGCGCTACGTGCTGTTCGTGCTGCCCGCGTGGTGCCTGTTGGCGGCCGCCGGGGTGCAGGTCGCCGCCCAGCGGTTGAGTACGTTCACCGTGGCGGTCCCGGTGCTGGTGCTCCTCGTGGGTCTCAGCAGCCACGTCGCGCTCAGGGCTCCGGTCACCGAGTTCGAACCCGACCTGCGGGGCGCCGCGGCGGTGATCGACCAGCAGCGACGTACGGGTGACCTGGTGGCGTACACCGGCCCGTTCCCGTGGTGGGCGAACGCTGGCATCAAGTACTACCTGCAGGAGAAGCCGCTCCCCGAGGTGTTCCAAGCGACCGAGGGGCAGGCGACGCCGAACTACCGGGCGTGGTGCGGCGGGCCGGCCAAGTGCCTGGACACCAGGGCCCGGATCTGGCTGATCAACACGAAACCGTCCACCACCAAGCTGACCTCGTTCGCGGGGATGAATCCCGAGGTGGAGAAGGCGCTGCGGGCCCGGTTCGTGGTGACCCAGGTGGACCGCTTCACCGACGTGAGCGTCTCACTGCTCACCCCCCGGCCCAAGAAGGGGTGACTGACGGGCCGTTACGGTCGTCCGTCAGTCACCTTCGCCAGCCAGCCCACTCGGGGCTCAGCTGGAACGGGCCGGGTGTTCAGGCGGGCGGCAGCACCTTGGCGACCAGCTTGGCCAGCTCACGCAACGCCTTGCCCCGGTGGCTGATGGCGTCCTTCTCCGCCGGGGTCAGCTCGGCGTTGGTCCGGTCCTGCCCGTCGCCCAGGAAGATCGGGTCGTAGCCGAAGCCGCCGTCACCGCGCGGTGCGCGCAGCACCCGCCCAGGCTGCCGGCCGTCGACGAGGTGCTCCTTGCCGCCGGGCAGCACCAACGCCACGGTGCAGACGAACGAGGCGGCCCGCTGCTCGTCGGGCACGTCGGCGATCTGATCCAGCACCAGCTGAAGGTTGGCCCGGTCGTCGCCGTGCTTGCCGGACCAGCGGGCGCTGAACACGCCCGGCATCCCGTTGAGCGCGTCGACGGCGAGCCCGGAGTCGTCGGCGATGGTCGGCAACCCGCTCTGCCGGCACCCCTCCCGCGCCTTGATCAGCGCGTTCTCGCCGAAGGTCAGGCCGGTCTCCGGCAGTTCGGCGTACTGCTCGACGTCGTCCAGCCCGAGCAGGGCGATCCGGTGCGCGCCGAGCGCACCGTCCAGGATCCGCTGCAGCTCGACGAGCTTCTTGCGGTTACGCGTGGCGAGCAGGACCTTGTTCATGCTGAATCACCTTTGTTCGCGACTGCGGGGCTCGCAAGCTCACTCCTCGCGCTCACGGGGAGGTAAGTGCCTTTCGCTGGGCTTCGGCCAACTCGGCGCACCCGGCGACGGCCAGGTCGAGCAGGGCGTCGAGCTGGTCGCGGGCGAACACGCCCGCCTCGCCGGTGCCCTGCACCTCGACGAAGTCGCCCGCGCCGGTGCACACCACGTTCATGTCCACCTCGGCGGCGACGTCCTCCTCGTAGCAGAGGTCGAGCCGGGCCTCCCCCGCGATGATGCCCACGCTGACCGCGGCCACCGACCGGTGCATCACCTTCTCCGGCTTGCCGGCCAACGCCTTGCGGGCGGCAAGCCAGCCCACCGCGTCGTGCAACGCGACGTACGCGCCGGTGATCGCGGCGGTGCGGGTGCCACCGTCGGCCTGGAGCACGTCGCAGTCGAGCACGATCGAGTTCTCGCCGAGCGCCTTGAGGTCGATGCTGGCCCGCAGGCTACGGCCGATCAGCCGGGAGATCTCGTGGGTGCGGCCACCGACCCGGCCCTTGACGCTCTCCCGATCGGAGCGGGTGTTGGTGGCCCGGGGAAGCATCGCGTACTCGGCGGTCACCCAGCCGAGCCCGGAGCCCTTGCGCCAGCGGGGCACGCCCTCGGTGACGCTCGCCGTGCAGAGCACCCGGGTGCCACCGAACTCGACGAGCACCGAGCCCTCCGGGTGGGTGCTCCAGCCACGGGTCACTGTCACCGGTCGGAGTTGAGAGGGCCCTCGCCCGTCAGGTCGCGCCATGCCTGCACCTTATGCGGTGCGGTGATCCGCCGCGCTCGGGGTGCCCCGGCGAACGTCGGCGCCGTGCACACCGAGGAACCCGTCGACAGCGGCCGGCCAGCCGAACTCCTCGGCTCGCGCCTGGGGCGGCCCGGCACCGTGAGACGGACCTGCCGGGTCAGACGTCGTAGCTGGCGCCGGGCCGGACCACCTCGAGTGGCCCGGTGTACGCGGAGGCGGCCGACTCCAGGGTGTGCGCCTCGCTGCCCCAGGCGGGCACCAGGTGGGTCAGCAGCAGCCGGCCCACAGCGGCCTTGGTGGCCGCCTCACCGGCCTCCCGACCGGTGAGGTGCAGATCCGGTGGATTATCCATCCCGTCGAGGTAACTGGCCTCGCAGAGGAAGACGTCGGCGTTCTGCGCCAGCCGCAGCAGCGCCTCGCACGGCGCGGTGTCCGACGAGTAGCACAGCGACCGGCCGTCGTGCTCCAGCCGCACGCCGTACGTCTCGACGGGGTGGTTGACCCGGTCGACGGTGACGGCGAACGGGCCGATCGGGAAGGTGCCCGGCTGAAGCGCGTAGAACTGGTACACGTCCTCCACCGAACCGTCGTCGCCGTACGCGGCGCTGAGCCGGTCCGGGGCGCCGGCGGGCGCGTACACCGGCAGGGCCGGGTAGGGGCCGTCCGGGGCGTAGCGGCGCACCACCACGTAGAGCACGGCGTCGAACATGTGGTCGCAGTGCAGGTGGGTCAGCAGGATCGCATCCGGGGCGTGCAGCCCCGCGTACCGCTGGAGACTGGACAGCGACCCCGACCCGAAGTCGACCAGGAGCCGGAAGCCGTCAGCCTCGACCAGATAGGCCGAGCAGGGCGACTCGGGGCCAGGAAAACTGCCGGCGCTCCCCAGGACAGTCAGTCGCATCGAGTGGTCTCGCTGTCACTATCAGTAGCACCCGTGCCGGCGACAGTCCCGGGCATGATCTCTACCGACGCGTACGCCACGCTGCGCAGCCTACGCTGACACGCCCGGCAGCAAGAATCATCCAACGGAAGTTGTCACGAACGTGACACCCGCTCGCGGTACGCCGGGCAGCCAACGGGCCGTCGACGGATGTCGACGGCCCGTAGTCGGCAGACCAGATCGGTCAGGCCCAGAGCTGCCCCTCCAGGGCGTCCTCGGCATCGGCGAGCGTGCCGCCGTACGCGCCGGTGGACAGGTACTTCCACCCGCCGTCGCAGACCACGAAGGCCACATCGGCCCGCCGGCCGTCGCGAACCGCCTCGTGCGCCACCGCCAGCGCGGCGTGCAGGATGGCACCGGTGGAGAACCCGGCGAAGATGCCCTCCACCTCCACCAGCTGACGGGTGCGCAGCACCGCGTCCCGGGTGCCGACCGAGAAACGCCGGGAGAGCACCGAGGCGTCGTAGAGCTCCGGCACGTAACCCTCGTCGATGTTGCGCAGGCCGTAGACCAACTCGCCATAGCGCGGCTCGGCGGCCACCACCTGGATGCCCTCGACCTTCTCGCGCAGGTAACGCCCGGTGCCCATCAGGGTGCCGGTGGTGCCCAGCCCGGCCACGAAGTGCGTGATGCTGGGCAGGTCGTGCAGCAACTCCGGCCCGGTCGTCTCGTAGTGCGCCCGCGCGTTCGCCTCGTTGCCGTACTGGTAGAGCATCACCCAGTCCGGGTGCTCGGCGGCGATCTGCTTGGCGGTGGCGACCGCCTGGTTGGAACCGCCCGCCGCAGGCGAGAAGATGATCTCGGCCCCGTACATCCGGAGCAGTTGAACCCGCTCGGTGGAGACGTTCTCCGGCATCACGCAGACCAGCCGGTAGCCGCGCAACTTGGCCACCATCGCCAACGAGATGCCGGTGTTGCCACTCGTCGGTTCGAGGATGGTGTCACCGGCGCGGAGCCGGCCAGCCTCCTCCGCCGCCCGGACCATGAACAGCGCCGCGCGGTCCTTGATGCTGCCGGTGGGGTTGCGGTCCTCCAACTTGGCCCAGAGCCGCACCGGAGGAGCACCGTCGGGCACCGTCGGGGAGAGCCGGGGCAGGCCGACGAGCGGCGTGCCCCCGCAGGCGTCGAGCAGGCTGTCGTACCGCGCCATGGCGGCCGACCTCAGCGAGCCGCGACGGCGTCGCCGGCCACCACGGCCGCCGCGCTGTGCGAACTGATCGCCGCTGCCGCGGCGCTGTGCGAACTGATCGCCGCTGCCGCGGCGCTGTGCGAACTGATCGCCGCTGCCGCGGCGAAGCCGAACGCGCCGCCGGCCACGGCCGGCAGGATGGTGACGCTGTCGCCGTCGGAGAGCTTCGCGTCCAGCGCGCCGAGGAAACGGACGTCCTCGTCGTTGACGTAGACGTTGACGAAACGGTGCAGCGAGCCCGCGTCGGTGATCAGCCGGCCGCGCAGACCGCCGTGCCGGGAATCCAGGTCGCTGAGCAGGTCGGCGAGCGTGTCGCCGGTGCCCTCGACGACCTTGGCGCCGCCGGTGTAGCTGCGCAGGATGGTGGGGATGCGAACTTCGATAGCCATGATGTCGAACTCCTCGATCGGGTGTGCCTACGGTGACGGGACGAGACGGTTGCGGCGCTGACGGGTCAGCGGCCGGAACACTCGTAATCGACCGTCGCCGGGCTCTGCCCGAACATGTAGGACTGCACGGCGTGCGGGTCGACGCCGGCCTCCACGACACGGACCGGCTCCTCGGTGACCACACCGTCGACGATCCGGAACGACCGGATCTCCTCCGAGTCGGGCTCACGGGTCGAGACGAGCAGGTAGTGCGCCCCCGGCTCACCCGCGAAGGTGACATCCGTCCGCGACGGGTACGCCTCGGTGGCGGTGTGCGAGTGGTAGATGACGACGGGCTCCTCGTCCCGGTCGTCCATCTCCCGCCACACGCGCAGGTGCTCCATCGAGTCGAACTCGTAGAAGGTCATCGAGCGGGCGGCATTGTCCATCGGGATGTGCCGGGTCGGGGTGTCGCTGCCGACGGGACCGGCGACCACGCCGCACGCCTCGTCGGGGTGGTCCCGCCGCGCGTGGGCGACGATCGCGTCGATGATCGACCGGTCGATGCTCAGCACGTGCACCAGCCTAACGCCTGTCGAGCACAGGCCGAAGTGGTGCCGGTCACGCCTAGTCGATCAAGGCGTTGAGCAGCGACTCCTGCAGATATCCGAGATACGCGTAGACCGAAAGCTGGAACACCCTGCTGGAACCCGGGTCCTCAGCGACCGCGTCGTCCAACTCCTCGCCCAGATCCGTGCCGTCCTTGATCTCCAGGCGGACGCCCATCGCGAGCCGGGCGTCGTTCAGTGCCCGCAACCACGCCTCGGCGGCCTCGGCGTCCAGCCGCACCTCGCCACCGGCGTCGTCCGGCAACGCGGCCAGGATCGCCCCCGCCTGATCGATCTTCGCGGTCTTCAGGTCGCCCTCGGTGTAGCGGCGGAACTCGGCGGTGCCCGCAGCGTCCTGCGGGTAGACCGCCGGGAAGAGCCGACCGACGACCGGGTCGGTGTGGTCGAAGCCGTCGGTGAGCAGACCCACCACCTCGGAGGCGACCTTCCGCAGCACCCGCACCTCGTCGACGGCGAAGACGGCCACGTAGTGACCGGCCTGGCGACGGAACATGCTCATGATCTGTCCACCGTCGCCCAGAGCCCGTACGCGTGCAGCTGCGACGCGTCGTGCTCCATCCGCTCACGGGCGCCGGTGGAGACCACGGCACGCCCCTTGTGGTGCACGTCCAGCATCAGCTGTTCGGCCCTCTCCCGGCTGTAGCCGAAAAGCTTCTGGAAAACCCAGGTCACGTACGTCATCAGGTTGACCGGGTCGTCCCACACGATCGTCACCCACTGCCGGTCGGACGCCGGCACCTCGTCAGTGTCCGGCGTCTCGACCGGTACAACCTGCGGAGCCGCCATGCCCCCCATCGTGCCACCGGTTTCCCGGAACCGAGGAACCGGAACGCCGGCCCGGCGCGGATCACCCACTCCGGGCACTCCCGACCCGCTCTGGACGCCACCGAGCGCTGGGTCGGGCCCGGACCCGGGCCAACCGTCAGGCGCGCCGTCAGGCGAGCAGGATGCCGTGATCAACTGCATCGGAGAGCACCACGCCCAGCGAGAGGCGGATCACCTCGAACCGTCGGGAGATCTCCCTGGACAACCCCAACTCGACCTCGCGCACCGCCCGCTGGGACCAGACCCGCGCCGCGCTGTGGTTGTCGTTGCCGGGGGTACGCCACTGCTGCCAGCACCCGCCGGAGAGCGCCACCGCCACCGGTGGGAGCACCTCGTCACGGGACGCCACCGGATAGCTGGCGGCGGCGTCGATCGCCTCCGGGCCGGTCAACTCGGCCACCCCGGCCGTACTGGTGATCAACAGCACCTTGTCCAACTCCTGGCCGGGCCGGTGATCGGCCAGGCCGTACTGCACAGCGGCGTTGATCCGACGTCGCACGCCTTCGCTCGGCGGCGCGCCGAGCACCCGGGACGCGACGTCGGTCACGATGCCGCGCACCGCCTGATCGCACTGCGCGGTGGCCAACAGCGACAACGCCGCCATCTCCCGGTCGAGCAGATCCGGCAGGCCGGCACAGCCGACTCCGAACACGATCTCCTGAACGGCCCGCAGGTGGATGTTCGCCAACTCCAGGGCGAGGTGCTGGCGGATGCGCTGAGCACACGAGCGGGCGTGCCGGTCCAGCCGTTCGGACCAGTCACCCGGATCGGCGGCCACGGCGACGCGACCCTGCTGGCCCGGCACCACCGGTGGGTCGACGCTGGCCCGCTGCAAACCCTCACGCGACGCCCAACCCACCAGCGCCCGCCGCAGGTCGGCGGCGGAGGCGGCGTCGTCGACCGGGAACCACCGCGCGCCGGCCAACGCCGGCACCGCGGCCAGCAGCGCGGCCCGATGCGCCTCCACCGTCACCGCTACCGCGTCCACCTCGGTCTGCGCACCCCCGACCGGCGGGACGGACGCCCCCGCGCCCTCCGTAGTCGCCGTGCCGTCGGCCAACTGAGCCCAACCCGCCGCGCCGGGAGTGACCGCGAAGACGACCTCCACCGAGGTCGAGGCGACGTCGGCGAGCAGGTTCAACTCGGCGGCGGTGAAAGCCTGGTCGGCGGCGATCACGAAGAGCAGCGCCCCGGCCCGGCCCGCCGCTTCGAGCAGCACCTGGGTGCCGGCCACGCCGAGGGTGGCGGTGTCCGGAACGTCGATCAGGACGAAGTGCCGCAGCAGTGGCTCGGGCACCGTCAGCTCGACCCGCCGGGGCGGACGAGCCAACGCCGGACCGGCGGCGTCCCGGTCCGCGCCGTACGAGTGCGGCTGGCGGTAACCGGGCACGTACGCCGCCCGGGTGGGCACCTGGGCGTTGCGCACCACCAACCAGCTGCCGGCGGGCACGGTGAGCATGACCGGGTCGAGCCCGAGCAGTGTGGCGAGCACGGCACGCCGCTCGGCACCGGCCGGGCCGACGGCGACCACACCGAGCGGCTCGTCCGGGGCGGGGCCCGCCACGCCGATCCGGGTGGGGAGCGGGCCGCAGGTGGGTAGGTCGGTTGGGCCGGTCATGTCGTCCGACGAGTCGACCGAGGGGAGAGGGCCCTGCTTCATCAGGTGCCTCCCGTTGCAGGTGGTCGGAGGTCCGGTCGCGAAATTTCCGGTACGTCAACCCCGGATGTCGGAAGACTACGGGCGGGCCGACGACCGGGCGGAACACCCCGAATACTCACCGGTAATTGTGCGCTTACTCAACTTCGCACCGTGACGGTGCGGGCGCGGACGGATTCCGATCGATATGCTGCGCGGATGAGTCGATGGGAGTTCGTCGGCCGCACGGATGAGCTCAACCGCCTGCTGGAGGCGGTGACCGGTGAGGCCGGCCGAGGGCTCTTCTTCAGCGGCAGCGCTGGCATCGGCAAGAGCCGGTTGCTGCGCGAGGGCGTGGGTGCCCTGCCCACCGACCGGTTCGCGATCTGGTCCATCGCCGCGAGCGCCACCACCGCGGCGCTGCCGTTCGGCGGCCTGGTCCAGGTCCTCCCCGCCGAGCAACCCCAGGGCCTCTCGCCCGCCGGCGTCCTGCGCTGGGCCCTCAACGTGCTGCAACAGCAGGCGGCCGGCCGACGGATCGTGCTCGCCATCGACGACGCCCACCTGCTCGATCCGCCCTCGGCCGCACTGGTGCACCTGGTCGCCCGCGCCGAGAACGCCACAGTGGTCGGCACCCTGCGCGACGGCGAGCAGATCCCGCTGCCGATCCGCGCGCTCTGGACCGACGACCTGGTCGAGCACGTGGAGCTGACCCCGATGCCGCAGGCGGAGACCGCTGGCCTGCTGGCGGCGATCCTGGGCGGCCCGGTCGACCCCGGCTCCGCCGACCGGCTCGGCCGACTGTCGTCCGGCAACCCGCTGCTGCTGCGCGAGCTGGTGCACGCCGCCAACGGCAGCGCGGAGCTGAAGCAGACGTACGGGATCTGGAAGTGGACCGGGCGGTTGGAGCTGGCGCCCAACCTGACCGACCTCATCGACACCCGGGTCGGGAAGCTCACCGACGGCGTCCGCGCGGTGGTCGAGCTTGTCGCGTTCGGCGAACCACTCGGCCTGCAACTGCTCAGGCAGGCCGCCGATCAGAAGGACGTGGAGACCGCCGAGGAGCGCGGGCTGATCACCGTGGACCAGCACGACCGGCGCACCAACGTCCGGCTGGCCCACCCGCTCTACGGCGAGGTGATGCGCCGGCGCTGTCCGGTCAGCCGCACCCGCCGGCTTCAGGCGCACCTCGCCGAGCTGATCGAGCAGGTCGGCAAGCGCCGCCGCGACGACCTGCTGCGGGTGGCCGTCTGGCGACTCGACTCGGGCACCGCACAGGACCCGGCCCTGCTGCTGGAGGCCGCCGTACAGGCGTTCACCCGCTACGACGTACCGCTGGCGACCCGCCTGGCGCGGGCCGCGCTGAACGCCGACGGCGGCTCCGACGCGGCGGAGCTGCTGGCCACCATCCTGATGTTCGCCGACCGGCCCGGCGAGGCGATCGACGTCCTCGACGCGGTGCCCCCGGAGCCGGGCGACGAGCGACGACTCTGCCGCTGGCTGACAGTGCGGGGCATGGTCAGCTACTGGGGATTGAGCCAGGAGTCCACGGTGGAGGAGATCGCCGGCCGGGTCGAGCAGCTCAGCGACTCCGCCGACCGGGCCCGGGTGCACGCCTTCGAAGCGATCATGCGCCTGCACCGGCTGGACACCGCCGCCGCGGTGCGGCTCAGCCAACGTGTCCTGGACCGGCCGGCGGCCGGCGTCGCCGCCCGCGAGCTGGCCCGCTCCACGATCGCGTACGTCCAGGCCGCGCAGGGCGAGCTGACCCGCAGCGGTACGGCGATCGCCCAGGTGCACTCGGCTGCGGCCAACTGGCGCACCGACATGCCGTACCTCCAACTGGCCCTGGAGTTGGCCCGCGGCACCCGGCTCATGCTCACCGGCGACCTGGCCGGAATCGACGCGATCGTCGCCGACGAGTTCGCCGACCTCGCCGGGGAGGGTGACTTCCGCCTCGGCACCGGCTACCTGGCCATCCTGCAGGCGTACGCGTTCCGGCTGCGCGGGCAGAGCGGCGCCGCCATGCGGACCTCCCTGAGTGCCTGTGCGGTGCTGGCCACGAGTCGGGTCTACGCGGGTCTGGCCCAGGCCGAACGCGCCCAGTCGGCGGCGCTGCGCGGTGACGCCGTGCAGGCGGCCGCGGCGATGGCCGAGGCCGACCGCACCCACGCGCCGGGGATGGCGGTGCTCTACCCGTGGCTGGAGCAGGCCCGGGGCGCGTCGCTGGCCGCTGGTGGCGACCTGCCGGGCGCGGTCAAGCACCTCGGCGACCTGGTGGATCGGCTGCGCTCGGACGGCTTCGCCGGGCACGAGGTGCACGTCCTGCACGACCTGGTTCGACTGGACCAGGCGGGCATGGCGGTCGGGCCCACCTGTTCCGACGGCGGTCGGCGCACCGTCGCGCAGCGCCTCGCCGAGCTCTCCGAGCGGGTCGACGGGGTGTTGCCGCCGCTGTTGGCCCGGCACGCCCGCGCCGCGGTGACCGACTCCCCCGCTGATCTGCTGGCGGTCGCGGACGACTACGCCGCACTGGAGTTGACCGTGTACGCGGCCGAGGCCACCTCCCAGGCCGTTCAGCGGCTGCGCCAACGGCACTCGGCGGCGGCCAACGACGCCCGGGAGCGTCTCGCCGGGTTGCTCGGGCGCTGCGACGCGATCCGGACGCCGGCGCTCCAGGCCGGCGCGCCGGTGCTCACCGAGCGGGAGTGGCAGGTGGCTCGCCTCGCCGCGCACGGCGCGGCCAGCCGGGCCATCGCCGAACGGCTCTACCTGTCGGCGCGCACTGTGGAGAACCACCTCCAGCGGATCTACGCCAAGCTCGGCGTGACCAGCCGGGCCGAGCTGTGGGCGGCGTTACGTTCGATCCCGGGCCACGACGGCGGCGACGCGAGCTGAACCTTAGGCTGGGGCGGTGAGCATCCACCGCCCCGCGCTGCTGACCGACCACTACGAGCTGACGATGGTCAGCGCGGCCCTGAAGGACGGCACCGCCGACCGCCGGTGCGTCTTCGAGGTGTTCAGCCGCCGGTTGCCCAGTGGCCGCCGGTACGGCGTGGTCGCCGGGACGGCCCGACTGATCGAGCTGATCCGCGACTTCCGGTTCGATCCCAGCGAGGTGGAGTTCCTGCTGCGGACCGGGGTGGTCGACGAGATGGCGGCGGCCTGGCTCACCGACTACCGCTTCACCGGGGACGTCGACGGCTACGCCGAGGGCGAGCTGTTCTTCCCCGGCTCACCGATCCTCACCGTCTCCGGCGGTTTCGCCGAATGTGTGGTGCTGGAGACGCTGGTGCTGTCCGTGCTCAACCACGACAGCGCGGTGGCGGCTGCGGCGGCGCGGATGGTGACCGCGGCGCGCGGCCGGGCGCTCATCGAGATGGGGTCGCGGCGGGCGCACGAGGAGGCGGCGGTGGCCGCGGCGCGGGCCGCGTACCTGGCCGGTTTCCGGTTCACGTCCAACCTCGCCGCCGGTGCGCTCTACGGTATTCCGACGGCGGGCACGGCAGCGCACGCCTTCACCCTGCTGCACGACGACGAGCGGGCGGCGTTCGCCTCGCAGGTCGCCACGCTGGGCAAGGACACCACGCTGCTGGTCGACACGTACGACATCAGTCAGGGCATCCGCAACGCGATAGCGGTGGCCGGGCCGGAGCTGCGGGCGGTACGCATCGACTCCGGCGACCTCGCGGTGATCGCTCAGCAGTCCCGGGAGCTGCTCGACTCGTTGGGCGCCACCGAAACCAAGATCATCGTTTCGGGTGACCTGGACGAGTACGCGATCGCCGCGCTGGCCGCCGAGCCGGTCGACATGTACGGCGCCGGCACGGCCGTGGTCACCGGTTCCGGGGCACCGACCGCCGGGTTGGTGTACAAGCTGGTCGAGGTCGAGGGACGGCCGGTGGTGAAGCGCTCCGAGCACAAGGCGACGATCGGAGGGCGGAAGGTCGCGGTCCGCCGGCACAAGCCGACCGGCACCGCCACCGAGGAGATCATCGTCCCGCAGGGCGTTCCGGACCGGCAGCCCAACGACCGCCTGCTCCAGCAGTCGTTCGTGGTCGCCGGGGAGCCGGTGCCGCTGCCGACGCTCGACGAGTCGCGGGAGCACCTGCGGGAGTGCCTGATCTCCATCCCGTGGGAGGGGCTGAAGCTCTCGGCCGGCGACCCGGCCGTGCCGGTCACCGTCGTACCCGCTGGTTGAGCCTTCCGCCGATCCGATCTCGAAGGGGAACCCCTGATGGCCAACGCGCTGATCATCGTGGACGTGCAGAACGACTTCTGCGAGGGCGGCTCGCTGGCCGTCGCCGGTGGGGCCGGGGTGGCCGCCGGGATCTCCCGGCTCCTCGCCGCCGAGCCGGACCGGTGGACGCACGTGGTCGCCACCAAGGATTACCACGTCGACCCGGGCGCCCACTTCGGCGATCCGCCGGACTTCGTGGAGTCCTGGCCCCGGCACTGCGTGGTCGGCACCAGCGGTTCGGAGTTCCACAGCGAACTGGACACCGCCCGGATCGAGGCGATCTTCCACAAGGGCGAGCACGCGGCGGCGTACTCCGGTTTCGAGGGGCATGCCGACGACGGCGAGTGCCTGGCCGACTGGCTGCGCCGGCACGGCGTGGACCGGGTCGACCTGGTCGGCATCGCCACGGACCACTGCGTGCGGGCGACCGCGCTGGACGCCGCCCGGGAGGGTTTCGCCACCACCGTGCTGCTCGAGTTGACCGCCGCCGTCGCCCCGGCGACCACCGACGTGGCCCTGCGCGCGATGGAGGGCGCCGGGGTGATCATGCACGGGCAGCCTGTGATCAGGGCCGCATGAGCCGCTAATTCGTTGGCCAAGGGGCCGCCGCCGGTTGAGGATGTCGCCGGAGGTACGGACCCACGTGAACATGAAGCCTTACCGGCGGGCACTCGCCCTGCCCGGCCTGCGATCGCTGCTGGTGGTCGCCGTCCTCGCCCGCATCCCGCTCACCGCGACCGGGGTGACGCTGACCTTCCACGTGGTGTTCGACCTTGACCGCGGTTACGGGGCGGCCGGCCTGGTCGGCGCGGCGGTCACCGTCGGCGCGGCGATCGGCGGGCCGATTCTCGGTCGGCTGGTGGACCAGCGGGGTCTCCGCCCGGTCCTGGTGCTCACCGGCATCGCGGAGGCGATCTTCTGGTCCACCGCGCCCACACTGCCGTACCCAGTGCTCCTGCCCGCCGCGTTCGTGGCCGGCTCGCTGGCCCTGCCGATCTTCTCGGTGGTCCGTCAGTCGATCGCCGCGCTGGTCCCGGAGGACCAGCGCCGCCCGGCGTACGCGTTGGACTCGATGTCGGTGGAGCTGTCGTTCATGATCGGCCCGGCGTTGGCCGTCGCGCTGGTCACCGCGATCTCCGCGCAGACCACCATGTACCTGGTCGGCGGCGGCATCGTGGCCGCCGGCATCGCCCTGTGGCTGGTCAACCCGCCGATCCGCGAAGCCACCACCGGGGAGCCCAGCGGACCGGCCCAGCGGGTGCCTCGCCGGCAGTGGCTGACGCCACGGCTGCTCGCCGTACTGGCCCTCAGCACCGCTGCGACACTGGTGCTCGGCGGCACCGACGTGGCGGTGGTCGCGGTCCTCCGGGCCAGCGGTGAGGTCGGTTGGACTGGCGCGGTGCTGGCCATCTGGGCGGTCGCCTCGCTGGCCGGCGGGTTCGCCTACGGGGCCGTGCACCGATCGTTCTCCCCACTGGCGTTGACCGCCGCACTCGCCCTGTGCACCATCCCGGTCGGGCTGGGCGGCGCGCACTGGTGGCTGCTGTGCCTGGCGCTGATCCCGGCCGGTGCGCTCTGCGCGCCGACCATCGCGGCCAGCTCGGACGCGGTCAGCCGCCTGGTCCCGGCCCAGGTACGCGGTGAGGCGATGGGACTGCACGGCTCGGCGGTCACCGTGGGCATCGCGATCGGTGCGCCGCTCGCCGGAGCGGTGATCGACGCCAGCTCGCCGGCCTGGGGTTTCGTGGTCACCGGGGCACTCGGCGCGCTGGTCACGGTGGTGGTACTCCCGATCGAGCTGCGCCGCCGTCGCGCCGCCGCGACCACCCCACCGCCCGTCGAGGCGGACCTCACCCCCGCCGCCCGCTAACGGTCTGACCCAGGCCGGGCCGGGCCGGGCCGGGCTGGGCTGGACTGAGGCAGCTCCGCCGGCAGGCGAGCCGGAACGGGTCGGGGCAGCCGTGCGCCGACCTAATTGGGTGAGTGTGCCGCCCGGCAGTTTCCGGCCGGCGCGCTGTCTGGGGCAGCAAGATACCGGGGTGACTGCGGATCGAGGTGGCCACCGGGCCACCGGACCACCGGACCACCGGGCCACCGGACCACCGGGCCACCGGGCCACCGGGCCACCGGGCCACCGGGCCACCGGGCCACCGGGCCACCGGGCCACCGGGCCACCGGGCCACCGGGCCACCGGGCCACCGGGCCACCGGGCCACATACCTGCTGGTGAGCGTGATGTCTGTGAGTCATCACGATGACTCACAGACATCACGCTCACCAGGGACATGGCCTGCCCCGAAGCCAGGCGGCGCCGGCCAGGCCGCGCCGACGCCGGGTTAGGCCGAGCCGAGCCGAGCCGAGCCAAGCTGCGCCGACGCCGGGTCAGGCCGCGCCGACGCCGCGCCAGGCCAGGCCGGGCCGGGCCGGACTGAGCCGACACCGAGCCCAGGCCCTGCAGACGCTACGGAAGGCAGCCGCCGGTAAGCGGCGTGGAGCGGCTGGAACGAGGCGAGACGCGAGAGTGACAGCGGCTGGACATGGCGACGGGCGCCGCTCCCGGTGTCCCGGAGGCGGCGCCCGTCGTACTGCTTCGGTTGAGCGTCAGTGCCGATCGATGTCGCTGGCGGTGTCCTCGCGGTAGCTCGCGCCACCGTCGGACTCGCTGGTGAGCGGCTTGGCGCCACCCTCCGGCGGGCCGGCCACGCTCTGGCCGGCGGCCAGCTCGGGGAACTTCGCGTCGAACGCCGGCCGCTCGGAGCGGATGCGCGGCATGCGGTCGAAGTTGCGCAGCGGCGGCGGGCTGCTGGTCGCCCACTCCAGCGAGTTGCCGTGACCCCAGGGGTCGTTCACCTCGACCACCGGGCCGGTCTTGTACGACTTCCAGCAGTTGTAGATGAACGGCAGCGTGGAGATACCGGTGATGAACGCGCCGATCGTGGAGATCATGTTCAGCGTGGTGAAGCCGTCGCTGGGCAGGTAGTCGGCGTAGCGGCGGGGCATGCCCTCGTTGCCGAGCCAGTGCTGCACCAGGAACGTGGTGTGGAACCCGATCATGGTGAGCCAGAAGTGCACCTTGCCCAGGCGCTCGTCGAGCATCCGGCCGAACATCTTCGGGAACCAGAAGTAGATGCCGGCGAAGACGGCGAACACGATGGTGCCGAAGAGCACGTAGTGGAAGTGCGCCACCACGAAGTACGAGTCCGACACGTGGAAGTCGATCGGCGGGCTGGCCAGCAGCACACCGGTGAGACCACCGAAGAGGAACGTGACAAGGAAGCCGACCGCCCAGAGCATGGGCGTCTCGAAGCTGATCTGGCCCCGCCACATGGTGCCGATCCAGTTGAAGAACTTCATACCGGTCGGCACGGCGATCAGGTAGCTCAGGAAGCTGAAGAACGGCAGCAGCACCTGGCCGGTGGCGAACATGTGGTGCGCCCAGACGCTCATGGAGAGCGCGGCGATCGCGACGGTCGCGGCGACCAGACCCTTGTAGCCGAAGATCGGCTTGCGGGAGAAGACCGGGATGACCTCGCTGATGATGCCGAAGAACGGCAGCGCCACGATGTAGACCTCGGGGTGCCCGAAGAACCAGAACAGGTGCTGCCAGAGCATTGGCCCACCGGTTGCGGGGTCGTACACGTGCGCGCCGAGGATGCGGTCCGCGGCGAGCGCGAAGAGCGCGGCGGCCAGCAGCGGGAAGACCAGGATCACCAGAAGGCTGGTGACCAGGATGTTCCACGTGAAGATCGGCATCCGGAACATGGTCATGCCGGGCGCGCGCAGGGTCAGCACCGTGGTGATCATGTTCACGGCGCCGAGGATGGTGCCCAGACCGGAGATGGCCAGACCCATGATCCACATGTTGGCGCCGACGCCGGGCGAGTGCTCGACGCTGCTCAGCGGCGCGTACGCGAACCAACCGAAGTCGGCGGCGCCACCCGGGGTGATGAACCCGGCCGTCGCCATCGTCCCGCCGAACAGGTACAGCCAGTAGGCGAAGCTGTTCAGCCGGGGGAAGGAGACGTCGGGCGCGCCGATCTGGATCGGCACGATGTAGTTGGCGAAGGCGAACACGATCGGCGTCGCGAAGAACAGCAACATGATCGTGCCGTGCATGGTGAAGAGCTGGTTGTACTGCTCGGGCGACAGGAACTGCAGCCCTGGCCGGGCCAGCTCAGCCCGCATGATCAGCGCCATCAGGCCGCCGATCATGAAGAACACGAACGCGGTGACCATGTACATGATCCCGATTTGCTTCGCGTCCGTGGTTCGCAGCAGCCGCGCGATGGCCGACCCCTTGACCGGCTCCCGGACCGGCCAGGGCCGGGTCACGACCGGCTTGGGTGCGACGGTGGTCACGAGTGGCCTCCGGTTCTCGGTTGTCCCGCTCGGCACACGCTGGTTATCGGCGGGCCGTCATCCGCAAGGAGGATAGTCCCCGGCAGGTCGCAGCGCCGCGTGGGGTGGCGTGACACGATCTACAACGGGCCTACAGCGGGCCGAGCAGGAGCCGGTAGTGCTCCCCGAAGATCCGGTCGCCGCGTCCGCGCAGCAGCGGGTCGCGCAGCGCCGGCGGCACGTCCCTGGTCCGGTTGCGGTCCCGGGTCCGGTCGGCCACCCATCGGGTACGCGGGCGGCGACGGCTCTCGTACGCCACCAGCGCCGCCTCCACGCTGTTGGCGGCGCGCAGCGACTCGGCCAGCACCACGGCGTCCTCCAACGCCATGGCCGCGCCCTGCGACAGCGTCGGGGCGGTGGCGTGCGCCGCGTCGCCGACCAGCAGCACGCGCCCCCGGTGCCAACGGCCCAGCTCCACCTCGTCGGTGATCCCGACGTGCACCTCGTCGAGCGCCGCCAGCACCTCGGGCACCGGGCCGCGGTAGTCGGCGAAGAGGTCCCGCAGCCGCGCGAGGGGGTCGGCGGGTTCCTCGGTGCCGGCCTCGTCGGCGTAGAGGTGCAGTCGCCCGGCGCCGATCGGCACCATCAGGAACCCGGAGCGCTGGCCGAGCAGTGCGGTCCACTCGGTGACCGGTGGGCCGTCGCGCAGGACGGCCCGGTAGACCACCTGCCCGACCGGGCGCGGCGGCCCACCGAGGGCGGCCAGCGCGCGGACCGAGGACCGTGGCCCATCGGCGCCGATGACCAGGTCGTACTCGGTGGTGGTGCCGTCGGTGAAGGTGACGCCGACGGCACCGGGGAGCAGGTCCAGGGTGCGGACCTCGGCGCCGTGCCGGACCGCGCCGCCGGCACCGCTGAGCAGCACCCGGTGCAGGTCGGCGCGGGGTAGTGCCCGGCACTCGCCGACGCCGGCCCAGAGGGCGTCGAGGTCGACCTCGCAGAGTTGCGCGCCCGCGGCGTCGAAGAACCGCTGCCGGTGGATCACCTGCCCGACCGGCCGGACCGGGTCGTGCAGGTCGAGCCGGTGCAGTGCGCGGGCGGCGTTGCCGGGCAGGTAGAGACCGGTCTCGGTGGACTCCCCCGGTGGCAGCTTGTCGGTGACGTCGGGCCGGAAGCCCGCCAGGCGCAGCGCCCGGGCTACGGACAGGCCGGCGATGCCCGCGCCGACGACGAGGATGCGCAGGGGGGAGCCACCCATGGTGGTGTACGCCTCCGGAGGGGGAGCGGCACGCGTTGGAGGCAACACGCTACTCGGAGCGATCGGCGCACACCAGGCCCAATCGGCCCGCACCCCGCCGCTCGTCGGCGACCCGTGCCGTTTGGCCGGCCGGCCGTCGCCGGCCGTAAGGCGGGGATGGCAATCCTCACAATTTGCCAGTTCAACCCCGACGGTTGCGCGTCAGTTTCAGACATGTAAATGTGTCGTTGAGCGTGGGAGCGCTCCCGCACTGCCCCACCACATCCGGCGCCCGGCACGCGCCGAGTCAAGGAGCGTCATGAAACGTCAACTTCGGGCCCTGGCCGTCGCCGGGTTGCTGGTCGCCAGTTCCCTGGTGGCCGTGACCTTCGGCGGCACCGCCTCCGCCGACACCCTGATCTGCGAACAGTACGGCTCGACCACCATCCAGGGCCGCTACGTCGTGCAGAACAACCGCTGGGGCACCACCGCCCAGCAGTGCATCAACGTCACCAGCAGCGGCTTCGAGATCACCACCCTGAACGGCAGCAGCCCCACCAACGGCGCGCCCACCGCGTACCCCTCGGTGTTCTTCGGTTGCCACTACACCAACTGCTCCCCCGGCACGAACCTGCCGATCCAGGTGAGCCAGATCAGCAGCGCCACCAGCAGCATCTCCTACCGCTACGTCAGCGGCGCCACCTACAACGCGTCGTACGACATCTGGCTGGACCCGTCGCCCAAGCGGGACGGGGTGAACCAGATGGAGATCATGATCTGGCTCAACCGGCAGGGCCCGATCCAGCCCATCGGCTCGGTGGTCGGCACGACGAACCTGGCCGGCCGCACCTGGGAGGTCTGGCGGGGCAGCAACGGCTCCAACAACGTCATCTCGTACGTCGCGCAGTCGGCGATCTCCAGCCTGAACTTCAGCGTGCTGGACTTCATCAACGACACCCGCAACCGGGGCGCGATCACCAACTCCTGGTATCTGACCAGCATCCAGGCCGGCTTCGAGCCGTGGCAGGGCGGCGTCGGCCTGGCCGTGACGTCGTTCTCGGCCAACGTCAACGGCGGCGGCAACCCCACCAACCCGCCGCCGACCACGCCGCCGCCGGGCGGTGGCGCGAGCTGCGCGGTGAAGTACACGGCGAACTCGTGGAACAACGGCTTCACCGCCGACGTGCAGATCACCAACACCGGGTCCAGCGCGATCAACGGCTGGACGATGAACTACAACCTGCCCAGCGGGCAGACCGTCACCAACGCCTGGAACGCCACGGTGAGTCAGAGCGGGTCCGCGGTGACCGCCCGGAACGTGAGCCACAACGGGTCCATCGCACCCGGGGGCACTGCCAGCTTCGGCTACCAAGGGACGGTGAACGGGTCGTACTCGTCGCCGAGCAGCTTCTCGCTCAACGGGGCAACCTGCTCCCGCAACTGACCTGACGGCTGGGGGCGTGACCGTCCGTCGCGCCCCCACCGCAAACGGAAGCGGGCCACCGGGAGGAGTCAGGGCGTGCGCGGAGCCGCGCACGCCCTGATCCGTCCCCCCAGACGACGATTCAGAATGAACCAAAGAACCGGTCCCACCAGTCAGGTTCCCCGGAACCGTGGAAGCGCAGGTGGGCAACTCCGTCATAGCGGTTCATCAAGAGTTCTTCCGGAATCACCAGGTGTCCCGAGCCGACGAGAGCCTGCTTGACCTCTTCGAGGTCGCTGGCGTCCAGTGCGCCTTCGGCGCATGCCTCGTCGGTGCTCAGAAAGGCACCGGGGTTGTCGGCGGCGACCATGGCCAACGGCTTGAACTTGCTCACCAGGACGACGATCCGCGTTCCGCTGACCGTAGATTCCCCCGGCACTTCGATCCGCGCGTACTGTGCGGAGTCTTGAATGTCTCGCTCGATCTCGCAACTCGTCGAGAAGCGAGACCCGATATCTGCGGCGAGGATGCCGCACGAGGCCGCAAGCTCCGTTCTGCTGTAGCCAGCGGGAAACTCCAGCCATTCGGGATCATCGAGGCGACGTAACACCGCCATCAGGTTCGCATCTCGCTCCATGACTCTCCTGCTCAGCTCCCACCCTGCGGAGATCCACTCGGCTTCCGTGAAGTCGGGGCATCCTCGCACGTGGGATGCCCCGACTTCCTGAAAGGCGAGCGGATCAAGACCGGGCCGGGCCGCGTCAAGCCCGGGCGGGGCCGCGTCGGAGGTCAGACCCGGGTGAGGCGTACCGCGTCGGCGATGACCAGGCCGCTGGAGCTGCTCCACCGGCTCACACCGACCCGGTTGGCGTCGCCCGCCGGCAGGGCGAACGTGCCGAGGGCGCGCCACTGCCCGCCGGTGGCCCGTTGGTCGACCCGGACGGTCTGGTTGCCGCTGCTGGTGGCGACGATGTACGGGGCGGCGCTGTTGTAGCCCGAGTTCGCCGGCCACCAGGCCTCGACCCGGTAGTTGCCGGCGGCCGGGACGTTGAACCGGTACCAGGCGACATCGCTGGCGGCGACCGGTTCGGCGTAGCGGTAGTCGGCCCCGTAGCGCTGACTGGAGTACGACGACACGCCCCAGTTGGCGCTGGCGGTGAACCGACCGCTGGTGGTGTTGTCCACGGTTGCGGACCAGGTCGTGCCGCCGCCGGCCATCTTCGCCGCCACGTCGGCGCGCATGACGTTCAGGTCGATGAAGGACGGGTCGATCTTGCCGGTGGTGCTGGTTTCCCGGTGGCCCCGGGCGTAGCTGCTGTCCCGGCCGAGGCGGGTGAGCACGGCGGCGGTGGCGGCGACCGACGCGTTGTACTGCGCGGCCGTCATCTCCTGGTTGACGCCGTTGTAGTCGATCTCCCACCCGATCATCAGGGTGTTGCCGTCCCCGGACGGGATCGGTCCACTGCCGCCGCTGACCCCGGCGTGGTTGCAGCGGCCGGCGGAGATGACGTGGAAGACGCCGTTGTAGTCGACGAGCGCCTGGCACAGCGGCCCCGGCAGGTCGGAGCGGCCGTTGATGCAGATGCCGAGGGCCGGGTGCGGGTTGCTGGCGCTCGAGGTCGAGGCGGTGTGGTGCCAGAGCACTCCGATCGGGTCGAAGGAGCCGGGGCGCATCCGGTTGAGCCAGTCGCCCTCGACGACGACCTGGACCCCGGCGGCCCGCAGCACGTCCACCAGCCAGGGGATCGTCGCCATCAGGCGTCCGCGAGCAGGTCGGCGAGGCACTCGGCCTTCGGCGCGGCGCTGGCCGGGGCGGGTCGGGCGACGACGGTCAGCGCGGCGACCAGCAGGGCGGGGATGCCCAGCACCCCACGGCGGCGCAGACGGACGGATGGTGATCGGGTCATGGCGATCCTCCAGCGACGGCGGGCACGAACGGATCGACGAACGTGATGACGGGCACGCTATACCGTCACGTACGTCGATGTCGATACCCTTCATCAGCGGGTCACCCGCTGAAGGAATCCGCCGATCAGCCCTCGCCGAGCGCGTCGATGTCGCGCATCTCCTCCGCCGTCAGCGAGAAGTGGAAGACGTCGAAGTTGGCGGTGATCCGCTCCGGGGTCACCGACTTCGGAATCGCCACGATCTCGTGGTCGATGTGCCAGCGCAGCACCACCTGCGCGGGCGAGACGCCGTGCGCGGCGGCGATCCTGACCAGCACCGGGTCACTGAGGTCACTGGTCTTGAACGGGCTGTACCCCTCCAGCACCACACCCCGGTCCCGGTGCTCGGCGTGCCGCTGCCGGTCGTACAGCGCGGGGCTCCACTCGATCTGGTTGACCGCCGGGTTCTCCTCGGTGGACTGGATCAGCTCGTCGATCTGAGCGGTGCTGTAGTTGCTGACGCCGATGGCCCGGGTGAGATTCTCGTCCCGGGCGGCGATCAGCTCCCGCCAGAGCGGGATGCTGTCGGCCGGCGACCTCGGCGGCCAGTGGATCAGCCAGAGGTCCAGGTGGTCGACGCCGAGCGCCTCCAGGCTGGCCTCCAGCGTCTGCCGCTCCCGGCCCACCTGGTTGGGCGGCAGCTTGGTGGTGATGAAGACGTCCTCCCGGCGCAGCCCGCTCTCGCGCACCGCACGGCCGACCTCCCGCTCGTTGCCGTACACGGTGGCGGTGTCGAGGTGCCGGTAGCCGGTGTCGAGCGCCGCCAGCACGGCGTCGTACCCGGCCTGGCCGGTGGCCTGCCAGGTGCCGAAGCCGAGCAGGGGCATCCGCACGTCACCGGGGAGCAGGGCGGTGGGCTGGTCGGTGAGGTCCATGAGGTCCGTTCTACCCCGCCGCGCCCCCGACCGCCGAGTGAACCGGACACTGGGGCGTCCAGCGCACCGGTCGGTTTTGCCGGAGAATGCGGGTGTGACCGACCGGCTGCGGGAGTACCGGCGACGGCGGGACGCGGCCCGCACACCCGAGCCGGTGCCGCAGGGCCCGCCGTCGGCCGGCCCCGACGCCGCCCGCTTCGTCATCCAGCAGCACCACGCCCGCAGCCTGCACTGGGACCTGCGCCTGGAGCACGACGGGGTGCTCGCGTCCTGGGCGGTGCCACGCGGGCTGCCACGCGATCCGGGTCGCAACCACCTCGCCGTGCACACCGAGGATCACCCGATGGAGTACCTCGACTTCGCCGGCGAGATCCCCGCCGGTGAGTACGGCGGGGGCCGGATGCTGATCCACGACCGGGGCACCTACCACTGCGAGAAGTGGCGCGACGACGAGGTGATCGTGACCCTCGCCGGTGACCGGACCGCCGGGCGCTACGTGCTGTTCGCCACCGGCGGGCGGGACTGGATGGTCCGCCGCACCGACCCCGCGCCACCCGGCTGGACAACGATGCCGGATCTGGTCCGGCCGATGCACGCCACGCCCGCCGCCGGGCTCCCCCGCGACAGCGCCGCCTGGGGGTACGAGCTGCGCTGGGACGGCGTCCGGGCGATGGCGTACGTCTCCGGCGGCCGGCTGCGGCTGCTCTCCGAGACCGACGAGGACATCACCGGCGGATATCAGTGGCTGCGCGCGATGGCCGAGGCGCTCGCCCCCACCGAGGCGGTGCTCGACGGTGTGCTGGTGCGCATCGACGGTGCCGGCCGGGTGCGTCCGGTGCGTCCGAGCACCGGCAGCCGGGTCCCCGCCGACGCCCAGTACCTGATCGTCGACCTGCTCTGGCTGGAGGGCGTGAGCAGCGTCGACGTGCCGTACGCGCAACGCCGGGAGCTGCTCGATGGGCTGGCCTTGGCCGGTGCGCACTGGCAGACTCCGCCGTGGTTCCCGGGCGCGGGCGACGAGGCCCTGCGTGCCGGGCAGGAACAGGGCCTGCCGGGCGTGGTCGCCAAACGGCTGGACTCGGTCTACGAGCCGGGGCGGCGCAGCCGACGCTGGCTGGGCATCGACGCGGTCTGACGCGAGGAGCGACGTGTACCTGACCCACCTGGACTGCCCGCGGTGCGGCAAGGAGCACGCCGCCGACCGGTTACAGAACCTCTGCGACTGCGGGTCGCCGCTGCTCGCCCGCTACGACCTGCCAGCCGTGGCGAAGGCGGTCACCCCGGAACGCTTTCCGCTGCGCCCGGCCGATCTGTGGCGCTACCGGGAGCTGCTGCCGGTAGCCGATCCCCGGCACGTCACCACGCTGGGCGAGGGTTGGACGCCACTGCTGCGCACTCCGGCGTACGGCACCGAGATCGGCATCGCGGACCTGATGGTCAAGGACGAGGGGCTGATCCCGACCGGCTCGTTCAAGGCCCGGGGTGCCGCGGTCGGCGTGAGCCGGGCCCGTGAGCTGGGCGTCGAGCGGGTCGCGATGCCCACCAACGGCAACGCCGGGTCGGCCTGGGCCACCTACGCCGCGCGGGCCGGGATGGGCGCGACGATCGTCATGCCGTTGAGCGCGCCGAGTATCTGCCGGCGCGAGTGCGTCGCCGCCGGGGCCGACCTGCGCCTGATCGACGGGCTGATCGGCGACGCCGGCCGGCGGGTGGCCGAGCTGATCGCGGAGTCGAACGGGGCGATCTTCGACGCCGGCACGCTGCGCGAGCCCTACCGGCTGGAGGGCAAGAAGACGATGGGGTACGAGATCGTCGAGCAGCTCGGCTGGCAGGTGCCGGACGTGATCATCTACCCGACGGGCGGCGGTGTCGGCCTGATCGGCATCCACAAGGCGCTGCACGAGCTGCGCGAGCTGGGCTGGGTCGGTGACAAGCTGCCCCGGCTGGTGGCCGTGCAGTCCACCGGCTGCGCGCCGATCGTGCGGGCGTTCGCCGCCGGCGAGAATCGGGCGCAGCCGTGGGCGGACGCGCACACCGTGGCGTTCGGCATCACGGTGCCGGCCCCGCTGGGCGACGAGCTGATCCTGGCGGCGCTGCGGGAGTCGTCCGGCACGGCCGTCGCCGTCGACGACGCGGACATCCTGGCCGACCTGCGGGAGTTCGCCGGTCGGGAGGGGCTGCTGCTCTGCCCCGAGGGTGCGGCCTGCCTGACGGCGGCGCGGCAGCTGCGCGCCGGCGGGTGGATCCGGGCCGGCGAACGGGTGGTGGTGCTCAACACCGGCGCCGGGCTGAAGTATCCGGACACTGTCGACGTGTCCGGCGTACCCGTGCTGGCGTGAGAGCCGGCACCCCGCGGACCGCGGGGTGCCGACGCACGGTGCCTACTGGTAGGTGATGTCCGATGGTGAGTAGAGGCAGTTGACGCCGTCGGCGCCCTCGCCGATCTCGGTCGGCTCGCTGCCCTTCGGCACGCCCTTGTACTTCACGCAGATCGAGGTCTCCCGGTCCGGGTCGCCGACGATGGTGATCCGGGTGAACCGGGCGGTGTCGCCCCAGTTGGTGTTGATGCCGGCGATCGCGTCGGTGTTCCGGACGATCACGTTGTCGATCACCACGTGCCGCTGGTACGACGTGGAGCAGTTGCCGCAGGCCCGGTAGAGCTTCCCGGCGTTCTCCACCCGGAAGTTCTTGATGTAGACGGTGCCCGACCCGTTGTGTTGGAAGACCTTGTCGCTGGCGGAGCGGGCGCCACCGCCGTCGACGGTGTACGTGGTGCCGCCGCGGAAGGTCGCCGCGTCCTCGCCGACGTCCTCCCACCAGACGTTGATCAGGGTGCAGTTGCCCTCGCAGTGCACACCGTCACCGGCCGGCGCGCCGATGATCACGTTGCGCAGGGTGGCCCCGGCGGCCAACTCGAACATCGGGTCCTGGCTCTCGCTCTGCCCGCCGTCACCGATGCCGTAGTAACGCTTGAGCCCGCCGTCGAAGGTGCCGGACACCGGGATGGTCGCGTCCACCTTCTGGCTGGCGGTGGGCGTCGGCCAGCCGGCCGGCGGCGGGGTGGTGGTGGGTGGCGGAGTGGTCGGCGGCGGGGTGGTGGTCGGCGGTGGCGTGGTCGGGGTGCCGCCGCCGGACGAGTCGACCAGCACGTCGTCGAAGCCACCGCTGGCGTACGCGGTGACCAGGCCGATCCGGCCCGCGCCGACCAGGCTGTTGCTGCCGGAGGCGATCTGGGTGCCGTTGACGAACCCGCGGATGGTGCTGCCGCTGGTCTCGATGCGCAGGGTGTACCAGGTGCCGGTGCCGACGCCGAGCGAGGCGGAGCCGATCGCCGTGACGGAGCTGCCGTTGACCGCCTGGAGTTCGGCGCGGCCGGAGCCGAGCAGGGCCAGCCGGTACATCTTGGTGCTGCTGGAGGAGCGGGCGGCGAGCCCGACCAGGGCGCTGGACGAGCCGAAGCTCGCCGGCCTGACCCGGGCCTGCACGGAGTAGTTGGTCCAGCTGGTCTGGCCGGCGAACTGGCGCGCCAGCTCACTGCCGGCGTTGGACTGGTTGAGCACCCCCGAGCCGTCCACCGCCCAGGTGCCACCGGACTTGGACCAGCCGGAGGTGTCGCCGTCGGTGAAGTCGTCGCTGAGGATGGTGGCCGCGAAGGCCGAGGTCATGCCGGCGGCGAGGGCCGCCACGGTCACCCCGGCACCCACCGCCAGCAGTAGTGGTCGGCGGCCGGAGAGTCGTCTTTGCTGCACAGGTGTCCTCCTTGACGCATGTGGTGGTGATCCCTGTGCCCGTCGGGCCTGAGACGCGTCGGCGCGGCGTGCGGCACTGAACGGGATCGGTGTGGCCCCGTCGGACGCCCGGATCCGAAGCGGGGTGAAGCGGGATCAAAGCCGTGGGAAAGGGCTTTCCCGCATCTTCGAGGCTAGGACTGTCCAACCATCAGCGTCAATGCCTGGCGCTTGCAGGTCTGTTGCAGGATTCGACGGATCAGTAGCTCTCCGGCTCGGTGATCCGCCAGGCCGCGTTGATCAGCCCGATGTGCGAGAGCGCCTGCGGCATGTTGCCCAGCTGCATCCCGGTGGCCAGGTCGATCTGCTCGCTGAACAGCCCCACGTCGTTGGCGTACCCGACGACCCGCTCGAAGAGCGCCTCGGCCCGCTGCTGCTCGCCCGTCATCACCAGGCACTCCACCAGCCAGAACGAACACAGCAGGAAGCCGGCCGGGTCGGCCGTCCAGCGTCGCAGCAGACCGGCCTCGGTGCCCAGCTCGCGCTCGACCATCGCGATCGTCGAGCGCATCCGTGGGTCGGTGGCCGGCAGGAAGTGCGTGACCGGCAGGGCGAGCACCGAGGCGTCCAACTCCGCCGACCCGAACGCGCCGGTGAACGCCCCGATCCGTTCGTTCCACCCCTCGCGCAGCACGGTCTCGCGGATCTCGTCACGCACGTTGGCCCAGCGACGGGGGTCGGCCTGATCACCGAGCCGGTCGGCGAGCCCCACCGCCCGGTCCATGGTCAGCCAGCAGGACACCTTGGACGAGAGGTAGTGGCGCTCGTCGTCGCGGGTCTCCCAGATGCCCCGGTCCGGCAGGTGCCACGTCGCTGCCACCTGCTCGGTCAACCCGAGCACCATCTCCCGCAACTCGACCTCGAAGTTCGCACCGAGGTAGTCGCGCAGCCGCCACACCGCCGATATCACCTCGCCCGGCACGTCGAGCTGACGCTGCCGCCAGGCGTCGTTGCCGATCCGCACCGGCCGGCTGTCCCGGTAGCCGCGCAGGTGGTCGCAGTGGTGCTCGGAAAGGTCGCGCTCGCCCTCCAGCCCGAAGAGCACCGGCACGGGTTCGTCGCCGAACCGGCCGATCGAGCGGGTCGCCCAGGCGAACAGCCGGGACGTCTCCTCGGGGCAGGCCGCCACCCAGAGCGCCCGCATCGTCAACGAGAAGTCCCGCAGCCACGAGTAGCGGTAGTCGTAGTTCCGGTCGCCACCGATCTGCTCCGGCAGCGAGGAGGTCAGCGCGGCGGCGACCGCGCCGCTGCGGGCGTACGTGAGGCCGGTCAGCACCGTCGCGCTGTGTTTGACGAGTTCGGGGTAGCGGCCGGAGTACCCGTGCGTCTCCCGGAACGCCTGCCACGCCTGCGTCGTCTCCGCGAGGGCGGCCAGCGGGTCCAGTCGGGCCGGCGGATCGCCGTACGCCTCACCGAACGCGAGGTCCATCCCGATCACCTGACCGGCGGAGACCTCGAACTCGTGGGTCACCCGGTCGGTGCCCGCCCGCAGGTGCAGACCCCCGGCGCGCAACACCAGCACCACCGGGCCGGCCCCGGCCAGCACCCCGCCGTCCGGCTGGTCGTGCAGGTATGGCGTGAGCAGGCCGTACTCCGGGCGGGGTGCGAAGTCGAGCCCCATCCGCACCCGCCCGGACAGCCCCTTGACGACCCGGATCAGCACGGCCGGGGAGTTCTTGCCCAACTCGTGGGCGCGGGCGCCCACCTCGGCGGCGAGGGCGTCGACGACCGCCACGCTGCCGTGCGGCGTGTGATGCACAGTCCGCAGCACCAGCGAGTCCGGCAGGTACGCGCGCTCCACCCGGTGGCCCGGACCGCCGACGCCTACCGGCGCCAGCCGGAAATGGCCGGCACCCGGGTCGAGCAGCCGCGCGAACACGGCCGACCCGTCGAACCGGTGCGGGCACCACCAGTCGATCGAGCCGTCCTTGCCGACCAGGGCACCCGAACGGGAGTCCGAGAGGAACCCGTAGTCGGAGATCGCCGGCTGCTGCTCCACCCGCCGGGGGTACCCGCATCAGGCCGGATCAGACCGGGCGCCTCACTCGGTGGGCGGCTCGTCCTCCCCCGCCGCCTCGGCCGCGTCGGCCTCCTCCTTGGTCTTGTGCACCGCCTGGTCGGCGTGCTCCGGCGGCCCGTAGACCGTGTACAGCACCAGCGGGTTGGGGCCGGTGTTGACGAAGTTGTGCTTGGTGCCCGCCGGAACCACGACCAGGTCGCCCGCGGCGACCTTCCGCTTCGCGCCGGCGACCCGGGCCTCGCCGACGCCGCTGACGAAGGTCAGGATCTGGTCGATGCCCTCGTGCACCTCCTCGCCGATCTCCCCATCCGGCGGAATGGTCATGATGACCAGCTGGGTGTGCTCACCGGTCCACAGCACCCGCCGGAAATCCGGGCTCTTCTCGGCGACAGTCGCGATAGTGAAATGCTCCATGCCCACGCTCATACCCCGTCCGGCGGCGCGCCACGCCGGGAGTCGCAGATGGTGGAATTCCCCACGGTCAGAGGGTTTGGATGCGCGCGGACCGGGGATCGACAGCGCGGACCGGCACGAAGCGCCGGTCGAGCCAGGTCCCCGCCGGCGTACCGCCGAACGGCTGCGGTGGTGGGAGACGGCCAGAGCGCGGCGACGTTCCGACCACGGTCGAGCGGCGCCGTGCGCTCTTTCGAGCCACCGTGCGCTCAACCGACTCAGCGATGGAGCCAGGTGAGCAGCTGGGGCGGGGCCAGCGCGGCGACCCGTTGCTGATAGCGGGATCGCGCGGGCTCGTCCAGCAGGTCGCGTCCCTGACCGGAGCCTCCTCGGCGAAAGAACGCCAGGCGGTCGCGCAGCACGCCGAGGGTGTCCGGTGCCAGCTGGTCGGCGCGCTCGCGCATGCGGCCGAAGGTGGCCGCCTCGATGAGCGCGGGCCAGCGCGCGTCGGGGACCGTGATGCCCCACCGGTCAGCGAGCCGGCGCATCTCACCGCCCAGATCGGCCAGCAGGTCGTCGTAGTGCACCAATTCGATGTTCGGCTCGTGCCGGCGGGCCCACGCGTCAGTCAGGTGCATCAGCACCCCGGGGAGCGAATCCAGCTCGGAGTGGGGGTCCACCTCCCGGTCGACCCAGCTCGTCAACCACTCCCGCACCGGGGGCCGCTCACCCGGCGGCCCGGCCGGCGCGGGTCGGCCGGTCAGCTCGGCCAGCCGCGCCCGGTCCAGGTTGGCGGCCTGGTGATAGAGGGAGACCGCCATGTCCAGTGGGTGTCGGGCCACCACCACGTAGTGCACCCGCGGGTCGAGCGGCACCCCGTCCAGCGGGGTGTGCGTCTTGATGAACCGCCGGTGCTGCTGGGCGGCCAGCCGGTCGTACACCGTGGCTCGCGGCTCGCCCAACCAGTCCAGCCACGGCGACAACTCGGGCAGCGGCGCCGGCAGGTCCGGGGTGCCCAGCACCAGGAGCGCACAGATCATCTGCATCCAGGTGGTGCCGCTCTTGGACCGGGTGCTGATCACGATGTCGCCGTCGCGGAACGGGAAACCGGTCCACCGCGCGCTGTCCTCGTCGTCGGATCGGTACCGGTGAATTGGCGTGAGCACCGGTGGATGGTAGTCGTCGAACCGACAGTCGAGCAGCCGAATTCCGACTTACACCCCTGTGAGACATGCGCATGCCTGGCTAGATTGAAGTATGGTGCCCGCCCACGGGGGCCGGGCGGCGGCAACGCTCTACCGCCCCATCCTCGCCAACCGACGAGGCGAGCTTGAGGCCCTGAGCCACCTCGATCCCGCGTACGCCGAGCTGGTCGCCCCGGTCCTGGAGATCGGCACGATCGACAGGTCCACCATGGACACCGTTCGCCGGCTGCCGTCCGGGCTGCTGCCCGCCGTCGACGTCAGCGCGCTGCCCGACATCCCCGAGGCGGAGCTGACCCGCTGGGGCGTACCGATGGTGCCGGTCATCGGGCTCTCCGAGAGCGACCACCGGCTGGTCGCGCACGGCGCGGCGGCACGGGCGTACGGCCGCCGGGCGCTCATCCGGCTGCGGGCCGGCCAGGACCGGGCCGGGCCGGACGCGAGCACCACCGCTGTGGAACGGATCTGGCGGTTCACCGACCTCGCCCCGGAGGAGTGCGACCTGCTGGTGGACGCGGGGGACGTGTGCTGCCCGGCGGACGTGCGGGCCGCCGAGCCCCGGATACGCCGCCTGCTGGACTGGGCGCGCCGACACGCCTGGCGGTCGGTGACGGTGGCGGCGGGCGGCATGCCGCCGACGCTGTCCGGCCTGCCCACCGACGAACCGGTCCAGTTGGACCGTTGGGACTGGCAGCTGTGGCGACGGCTGGCCGACGCCGGGGTCGACTACGGCGACTACGGCGTCCACCCGGCGGTGCCGGGCACCGGTGATCCCGGCGACCGGTTGCCGACGGTGCGGTACACCGACGACGGCAGTTGGTGGATCTACCGCTGGGCGCGACGCGGCGGCCGGGGCGACGACCGGTTCGCCGACCTGTGTCGCACGCTGGTGTCGGCGCCACACTGGCCGACCACCGGGGCGGCCTTCTCGTGGGGTGACCATGAGCTGTTGCGCCGGGCCCGCAGGGGTGCCGGCGCCGGCTCGACCGCCAACTGGGCGGCGTGGAGCACCTCGCACCACCTGGCCCACGTGCTGAACACGCTGTTGCACCCGGCCGGCGACGGTGCGCCGAGGTGGCACCCCGGGCAGGGTCCACCGCAGCGGGGGCGCCCGTTGCGGTGAGCTTCTGGTGCTACTGCTTCTCGGTGAAGCCGAACTGGATGACGCCCTCGTCGTCGACGGTCGCGTCCACCGACGCGTCACCGAGCAGCTCGGCGGCGTCCTCGTCCAGGAAGATCCGGGCGCCCTGGTTGTCGACCACCCGATCGCCCTGCACCGGCTCGGGCACCAGCTCGACGGTGAGCGAGCCGGCCTCGGTGTCGGCGGCGATTCGCACCCCACCGTCCTGGGCGACGTCCTGCTGATTGGCGAGGTCACGAATGACGAGCACGGCGTTATCGGTCATGGTGAGCATGAGTGGAACTCCTCGTGGATTCTCGGCTCGCTGTCGAATACGGCACGGACCGGACAGTCGGGCCCGCCTACGAGCACGCGTGGGAGGCGACAGAGGGGCGAACGGTCATCGCCGTCGCATCGGATCGGGGCAGCTGACGGCCCCGTCACTTCCACCGTGCCCGCTGGCGGACCATCCGTCAAATAGAGCCGGATCAGTGGAGAGCGGCGGCCGGGGCCAGCCAGGCGCGAATCTCGTTGACCGCCGCGCGGCCGGCCCGGTTGGCCCCGATCGTGCTGGCCGAGGGGCCGTACCCGACCAGGTGAACCCGCGGGTCGGCGACCACCCGGGTGCCGTCCATCGTGATACCGCCGCCCGGCGCGCGCAGGCCCAGCGGGGCGAGATGGTCGATGGCCGCCCGGAAGCCGGTGCACCAGAGGATGACGTCCGCCGACACGTTCCGCCCATCCGCCCAGGCCACCCCGTCGGGTGTGATCCGGTCGAACACGGGTAGCCGGTCGAGGACGCCGCGCTCGCGCAGCCGGCGCACCTCGGGGGTGACCGGCAGCCCGGTCACGCCCACCACGCTTCCCGGTGGTCGGCCGGCCCGGACCGCCTCGTCCACCCGGGCCACCGCGGCACGACCCAGTTCCGGGCCGAACTCCTCGTCGTTGAACGACGGCGGCCGGCGGGTCACCCAGGTGGTGGCCGCCGCGACGGTGGAGACCTCACCGAGCAGTTGCACGGCCGAGGTGCCGCCGCCGACGACCACCACGCGAAGGCCGGTGAACTCGGCCGGCCCCCGATAGTCGGCGGTGTGCAGCTGCCGTCCCCGAAACGTCGACCGGCCCGGGTAGTGCGGCCAGAACGGCCGCGTCCAGGTGCCGGTGGCGTTGATCAGGGCTCGGGCGGTCCAGGTGCCCCGGTCGGTGTGCACGTCCAGTCGTCCGTCGGGGCGGGAGCGCACCGCCCGGACCCGTACCGGCCGCCGCACCGGCAGGTCGAAGGTCCTCTCGTACGCGGCGAAGTAGGCGCTGACCTGCTCGGCGGCCGGGCGGTGCGGATCGGCGGGTGGGAGCGGCAGGCCGGGCAGGTCGTGGAAGCCGTGCACCCTGTCGAAGACCAGCGTCGGCCAGCGGTGCTGCCACGCGCCGCCGGGCCCGTTGTCGGCGTCGAGGATGACGAAGCCACTGCCGGGGGCGAAACCGGTGCGGTGCAGGTGGTAGCCGGCGCTCAGACCGGCCTGGCCGGCGCCGATCACCACGACGTCCGCGGAGAGGGTGTCCACACGGGGTACAACAGCCCGGTTGTCGGGACTGTGCCCGCCGTCGGTCGTCGCGCCGGTCACAGCCGGCCATTCCGGCGTCGACCACCCGACCGGCACTTACGCTGAGCGAATGAGCGACTTCCGTCGGTACGCGGCCGAACTCCTCGGCACCCTGCTGCTGGTGTTCTTCGGCGTGGGCAGCGCGGTCGCCGCCCGGGTCCAGGGCGGCGTGGTGGTGGTGGCGCTGGCCTTCGGGTTCGTGATGGTGGCCCTGGTCTACACGATCGGCCCACTCTCCGGCAGCCACGTCAACCCGGCGGTGACGCTCGGTGTGCTGCTCTCCGGAAAGATCTCGGTGCTCGGGGCGGTGGCGTACTGGATCGCGCAGTTCGTCGGCGCGACCATCGCGGCCTTCGTGTTGTGGGCGCTCACCCGATGGGGTGACGTCGCGGACCAGACCGGGGCCCTGGGCGCGAACGGCTACGGCGCGCACATCAACCGGGGCGGCGCTGCCGTGCTGGAGGTCGTACTGACCTTCCTCTTCGTGCTGGTGGTGCTGGTGGTGACGAGTCGGAGCGAGAATCCGGGCACCGCCGGACTGGCCATCGGGCTGGCGCTGGCCGCCACCCAACTGGTGGGCGTGACGCTCACCGGTGCGGCCGTCAACCCGGCCCGCGCGTTCGGCCCGGCGGTCTTCGAGGGCGGCGTGGCGCTGCGGCAGCTCTGGGTGTTCATCGTCTTCCCGCTGCTCGGCGGGGCGCTCGCGGCGCTGGTCGCACCACTGCTGATGGGGGCGCAGCGGCACTACTGGGGTGGTCACGAGAAATCGGTCGGCGAGCCGAAATAGGCAGTAACGGCAATATCTTTCGCCCGGGGACCTTTTCCGGCGAATATCTCCGTGGCAGCATCAGCACATGTATCGTCGTCACTTTCCCCGGGCCCTCGCGCTGCTGGCGCTGGTCGCCACCGCGGCCACCGCCGCCGCGCCCGGCGCCACAGCCGAGTCGCCCACCCCCGCGACGACCCAGCTGCGCGCCACCATCGACACGATCCTCGCCGACAGCCGGCTGAGCGGCGCGCAGGCCTCGGTGGTCGTGGTCGACACCAGCACGGGGCAGACGCTCTACGACCGCAACGGCGACCGCCGGCTGATTCCGGCGTCCAACACCAAGCTGCTGACCTCGACCGCGGCCCTTGAGCTGCTCGGCCCCGGCCACCGCTTCACCACCGACGTCCGCGCCAGCGGCAAGCGTCGCGCGGGCCTGCTCTCCGGCAACCTCTACCTGCACGGCGGAGGCGACCCGACAATGCTCGCCGCCGACTACGACGCGCTCGCCGCGCAGGTCGCCGCCGACGGCGTACGGGTGGTCACCGGCAACCTGGTCGCCGACGACACCCGCTACGACAGCACCCGGCTCGGCCCCGACTGGACCTGGGACGACGAGCCCTACTACTACGCCGCCCCGGTCTCCGCGCTGACCGTCGCCCCGGACACCGACTACGACGCGGGCACGGTGATCGTGCACGCCGCGCCGGCCGACCGGGCCGGCGCCCCGCCGGTGGTGACCACCACCCCCGCCACCGGTTACGTCCGGGTCGACAACCGCGCCGAGACGGTCAGCAGCGGCGAGACCTCCATCTCGATCGAGCGCGAACACGGTGGCAACACCGTCGTGGTGACCGGTCAGATCGCCCTCGGCGACGAGCCGGCCAGCGACTGGGTCACCGTCTGGGAACCCACCGGCTACGCGGCCGACGTGTTTCGGACGGCGCTGCACCGACACGGCGTCCGGGTGCTCGGCCGGACCGTGCTCGGCCAGCCCACCCCGGAGACGGCCGACCCGGTGGCGCGACACGACTCGATGAGCCTGGGCGAGCTGATGACACCGTTCCTCAAGCTCTCCAACAACGGGCACGCCGAGGTGTTGACCAAGGAGATCGGTCGGGTGCTCTCCGGCTCGGGAACGTGGACGGCCGGCCTCACCGCGATCAGCGAGTACGTCGCCGACACCGGGATGGACACCGGGAAGCTGCGCCAGCGGGACGGCTCGGGGTTGTCCCGGCGCAACCTCGTCCCGGCGACGGAGTTCGTCGACCTGCTCAGCGCCGTCCGCGCCGAACCGTGGTTCGCCACCTGGTACGCGGCGCTGCCGATCGCCGGCCAGCCCGAGCGGTTCGTCGGCGGCACCCTGCGCAGCCGGATGGCCGGCACCCCGGCCGCGGGCAACGTGCACGCCAAGACCGGCAGCCTGACCGGTGTCTCCGGTCTCTCCGGGTACGTCACCAGCGCCGACGGTCGGCTGCTGGCGTTCTCCATCCTGCTGAACAACTACCTGACGGCGTCGGTGAAGTCGCTGGAGGACCAGATCGCCGTAACGCTGGCCGGCTTCCGCGAGGGACAGACGTCGACGGCCCGGGTGGCAGCGCCGGCGGTGCCGGAGACGCCGCGCACCCCGGAGGGCGTCGAGTGCGCCTGGGTGAAACCGATCACCTGCTGAGCGACGGCCGGGAGGCGCGTCCGCGCCTCCCGGCCCGGCGAGCGCTCAGGCCGGACGGTCCGGTGGGGGGACCACCGCCGTCGGGTCGCCCCGCTCGATGAGCGCGGCGATCTCAGCGGCCCGCAGCCCGCGCAGTGCCAGCACCCGGGTGCCCCAGCGGTGCAGGCGGCACGGGTGTGGGCTGGCATCGTTGCGGCAGACCACACCCCCGGACCACCGCCGGGGGGCGTGCACCACCACCGCCCGCACGGCGAACTGGGTGTCCTCGCCCGTCACGTACGGCGGCAGGGGAATGTCGCGAAGAACCTCCCCGGACGCTTCACCGGTGCCGGACGAAGCGGCACGACGGACGCGGTGGGCGGTGCTGCTGCTCATTTCCGCTGCCTCCACACTGGATGGTCGGATGGGGACAGCAGAAAGTTACGTCGCATTCGACGCTCCGCGACGGACAAACTGTCCCGCCGCCGCCCGCGCGGCGATGGATCGGTCAGTCAGCGCACCGCCACGGCCTGGAGGCCGACGTTTCCGCAGTGCTGCGTGAAGACCTTCTCGACGGTCCACTTCAGCAACAGTCGAGCACCCTTCGGCAGGGTGAAGCGGATGGTGAACTGGGCGCTCTGACTGGTGTAGGGATCTTCCAGCCGCGCAGTGCTGGCGGGCCCGCCGGTGGACAGCCGCGCTTCCAGCCGCCCGCGTGCCATCCAGATGCCGCCGTACAGCTGGACCGTGCGCGGCCCGCCGCTGCCCGCGACGGCGAGACTGAAGCCGTTGCCGGCACCGCAGGTGTAGACACCGTTGGAGGTGCCGTTCGTCGAGCGGTTCGGTGTGCCGTCGGACCAGCGCACGTACTCCTGGTTGCCGTCCCAGCCGACCCGCCTGCCGGCGCCTCCCCCGTCGATGATCTCGCCGGAGCCGGAGCGCTTGCGGATCGTCGACCTGCCGCCGTCCTCCCCCCAGTGCACCCAGTCCCGGGTGCCCACGGCGGTGAGGTCGACGGCGGCGGGCATCTCCTCCCGGCTCACCGACAGCGCCGGCGCACCGGGCTTGGCCGGTGGTGGCGGCGGGGCGGGCGGGCTGGTCGACGGTGTCGGGTCCGGCGAGGGCGGGCGCTGGCGCGGGCGCAGACCGGGGGTGGCCGGCCCCGCCTCACCGGTGCGCCCGTCGGCGGCCGGGAGAACTGGGGAACGGCCGGTCCCGGCGGACCCGCCGCCCAGACCCACCTGGTCGTCCGGCTCGGGCCCGGACCAGAAGCTGAGGTACGAGATCAACAGCACCAGGCCGACGAGTACGGCGGCTCCCTGAACCACAAAGCGCCGCCGCTGCCGGGCGCGGCGCAGCACGCTGCGGGTGAATCCGGCGGTCGTGGCACGCGGACGGTGCCTCGGCGGCGCGTCGCCAGCCCTCGAACCAGCCCGCGTGCGGTCTTCGTCCGCCACCGACCCCTCCAACTCCACCGCCCGGCCGTCCTGGACCGCAGCGGACCACACCGTCCACTGTGGGCCGATTCACGTTTACACGGGCGTGGACGACACGCTAGATCCGGACTGCCGGACGTGTCCAGCCCACAACGGGACGCTGTCGGACAACCTGGCCCGCCCGGACTGGCACTTCGGCAGCCCACGACCGCCTTACGCGTCAGCCGATCCGGAAACCGAGCAGCTGCGCGATGGTCACGGCCTGCTCGACGTCGATGATGGCACCGGCCCGTTCGACGACCGTCGGGTCGAGCGCGGTGAGATCGCTGCCCCGCAGGTCGGCGCCGCCGAGCCGGACATTGGTCAGCTGGGCGCCGGAAAGATCGACGCCAGTGACGGAGGCACCGGTCAGATTGGCCCTGGTGAGGTCCACCTCGCGCATGCGCACCCCGGTCAGCCGAACGCCGCGCAGGTCGGCGCCCGGCAGCGCGGCGAAGGACCAGTCACCGCCGTCCACCGTCAACGGACGCAGATCACATTCGCTGAAGGTGCTGCCGACCAGCTTGCAGCCGGTGAACTCGGCCTCGAAGAAGTTGCACCGCCGAAAGACGCACCGGGTGAACGCGGAGTCGACATGCCGGGAGGAGTTGAACGCCACGTTGCCGAACGTGCACCCGGTGAAGACGGCGCCTCTGCTCACCGCCTCGGTCAGGTCCACCCCGAAGAACTCGCAACCCACGAAGTGCCGGTCGGTCAGCTCCTCGCCGTACCAGTCGTCGTTGCGGAAGGTCACGTCCTCGGTCAACTCCGGCATCCGGCCAGGCTAGTGGGCACCGCCGACGGCCGACGGACGGCGGGCCGGTGCCGGCCCCCTTCCGACGCCGGTGTACCGGCGAGTAGGTTCGGCGGCGTGAGTGTGGCTCGGAGCATGGACCCGGATCAGATCGGTTTCGACAGGGCGCGGCTGGCGCGGATCGACGAGCACTTCGGCAGGTACGTCGACGACGGCCGGCTGTCCGGCTGGCAGGTGGTGGTCACCCGCCGCGGCGAGGTGGCGCACTCCTCGACGTACGGGCTGCGCGACCGGGAGTCGGGCGCGCCGGTCGAGGCCGACACCCTGTGGCGGATCTACTCGATGACCAAGCCGGTCACCTCGGTCGCGGCGATGATGCTGTGGGAGGAGGGCCGGTTCGAGCTGACCGACGAGATCAGCCGCTGGCTGCCCGAGTTCGCCGACCTGCGCGTCTACTCCAAGGGGTCGACGCTCAAGCCGTACACCGTGCCGGCGGTCGAGCCGATCCGGGTCTGGCACCTGCTCACCCACACGGCCGGCCTGACGTACGGCTTCCTGCAGACCTCGGTGGTCGACGGGCTCTACCGGGCCGCCGGCTACGACCTGTACCCGCCGGCGGACGTGGACCTGGCCACCGCCAGCGCGACCTTCGGCGAGCTGCCGCTGCTGTTCCAGCCCGGCACGGCGTGGGGCTACTCCGTCGCCACCGACGTGCTCGGCCGACTCGTCGAGGTGATCTCCGGGCAGAGCCTCGACGCGTTCTTCGCGGACCGGATCTTCAACCCGCTGGGCATGACCGACACCCGCTGGTGGGTGGAAGGCGACGAGGCCGAGCGGCTGGCCGCGCTCTACGTACCGGATCCGCGCAGCGGCCGGGCCGTCCGCTACGACAGCCTCGGGTCGCTGGCGTTCCGCAAGCCGGCGTTGCTCTCCGGCGGCGGTGGTCTGATCTCCAGCGCGGCCGACTACCACCGCTTCACCTCGCTGCTGCTGCGCGGCGGGGAGCTGGACGGCGTCCGGCTGCTCGGACCGCGCACGGTGCGGCTCATGACCCGCAACCACCTGCCCGGCGGTCAGGACCTGGGCATCCTGTCCACCGGCGGCTTCGCCGAGACCACCCTGGACGGGATCGGGTTCGGCCTCGGCTTCGCGGTGGTCGACGACCCGATCCCCAGCCGGTTGCCGAGCAGCGTCGGCGAGTACTACTGGGGCGGAGTGGCCAGCACCGCGTTCTGGGTCGACCCGGCGGAGGAGATCACTGCCCTGCTGTTCACCCAGCTGATGCCGTCGAGCACCTACCCGTTGCGCTCCCAGCTGCGCCAGCTCGTCTACGCCGCCCTGGTCGACTGACGGTTCGCCGTTCCACCGACGCCGAGTCGGCCCACTGCCTAACCTGAGCCGGTGAGCACCATCGTCGTGTTTGGCGCGGGCGGCACCGCCGGTTCGCGGGTCGTCGCCGAGGCGGCCGACCGGGGGCATCGGGTGATCGCCGCCGTCCGCCGCCCGGAGGCCACCTCGTACCTGCCGGCCGGGGTGCGGACGGTCACCGGCGACGCGACCAGCCAGCGGAGTGTGCGGGAGCTGGCCCCGGACGCCGACGCGCTGGTCGTGGCGATCGGCGGCGGCGAACGCGAGCTGTGGCGCGACGCGGCGGAGAACCTGGTGACCGCACTGCGCGGGATGGCGGCCGCACCGCGGATCATCCACTTGGGCGGCGGGTCCACCCTGCTCACCCCGGGCGGCACCCGCATCCTCGACGAGCCGGACTTCCCGGCCGAGTACCGGGACGCGGCGCTGGGCCAGGCGGAGGCGCTGGACTACTACCGCACCGCCGCCGACGGGGTGACCTGGACGTACGTCTCGCCGCCCCCGCTGGAGTTCCACCCCGGCGCCCGCACCGGGCACTACCGCACCGGCACCGACCAGCCGGTCACCGACAGGCAGGGCCGTTCGGTGCTCACCTACGAGGACCTGGCGGTGGCGATCGTCGACGAGATCGAACAGCCACGACACCGGAACGCCCGCTTCACCGTCGCGTACTGACCGGGGTGCCGTCCGGCGGTGCTCAGTCGGCGAGGCGGGCCGGGAAGCCACCGGTGGCGATCGGACCCCAGGCGTCGATGGTGACCCGGATCAGCGACTTGCCCTGGCGCACCATCGCCGCCCGGTAGTCGTCCCAGTCCGGGTGCTCGCCGGAGATGCTGCGGAAGTACTCGACCAGCGGCTCCAGCGCCTCGGGCAGGTCCAGCACCTCGGCGGTGCCGTCGATCTGCACCCACGGGCCGTTCCAGTCGTCGCTGAGCACGCAGGCCGAGACCCGGGGGTCGCGGCGGATGTTGGTCACCTTGGCCCGCTCGGGGTAGGTGGACACGACCAGCCGCCCCTGCCCGTCGACCCCGGCGGAGACCGGGGAGGACTGCGGGCGCCCGTCGGCCCGGGTGGTCATCAGCAGGACGTGGTGCCGCGGCCGGAGGAAGTCGAGCAGGCCGTCCCGGTCGACCCGGGTGTTCGTTGCGATGCTGCGTGCCATTACCCGTTCCTACCAGGGGGCGGGCGCGGCGACGGCGGCGGGTCAGCGGGGTCGGGCCGGGGAGCGGTGGACCGCCTGGGTGGGCACCCGGGGACGACCGGACGGACGCCAGGCCCGACCGTTGGCGTAGATCACCCGGAAACCGAGGTACGACGCGAGCGGCGCCCAGTGGGCGGAGCCCATCCGCAGCTCGGCGGCATTGTGGCGCTGGCCGTTGGCGAGCACGTCGAGCAGAACCGTTTCGAAGGCCGCCGATTCGACCCAGTCGACTTCCCGGGTGAAACCGCAGATCAGAGCGGCTCCGGTGACCTCCAGGAACTCGCGCAGGACCGCGTCCGAGGCGCGCAGCACCGAGCAGCTGCCGAAATAGAGTCGCCGGCCCTCGGCGCGGCCGGCCATCAGCTCGGCCACCTCGTTCAACTCGACCGACTGCCAGTCGGTGAGGCAGAGCCGGCTCGGCTCGCCGTGCATGGCGAAGAAGCCGACCCGGTGGTCGGCGTACTGCTTGAGCAGCCAGCGGTCCAGGAAGTAGAACAGCTCGTCGCGGGTGGCCGCGTCCTTGTGGATGAAGCGGATCTTGCCCAGCCGCTCCAGCAGCTCCAGCGTGGGCAGCACCGAGCCCCGCTCGTTGAGGTCCCGGTGCCACTGGCCCTCGACACAGAAGACGCCACCGCGTGCCACGCGCACCTCCGCCAGTCCGCCGCCCGGGCTGACGTTACCGGCCGCCGCCACCCTGGGAACATCACCCTCGGTGTGGCGGAACGCGACGTTCGGTGTGCTTGGCCACTGAAATGCCGATCGGCAGGAAATGGCTGTTTCGCAAATCAGCCGAATTCCCAGGCAATACCCAGGGACAGCGGATTGTGAGCACGATTCTCGTTAATCGCCGCCAACGGCACGGATCAGTGCCAGGGTGGAAATCACGGGACTTCTCGGTCGATGTCCTGGAGCCACCCCATTCGCTCTCCTATCGGGAGGACTTCTGTGCGCGTAAACACCTTGAAGCGTGCCGCCGTCGCATTCGCCCTGGCACTGCCCGGGGCCGCAATCGCCACGGTGGTCGCCGCACCGGCGGCGCACGCGGACGGCTGTTACACCTGGAACCGCACCCTGACCCAGGGTCGTTCCGGCGACGACGTCCGGCAGTTGCAGATCCGGGTCGCCGGGTGGGCCGGCTACCGGGACATCGTGGAGAACGACGGCCGCTACGGGCCCAAGACCGCCGCCGCGGTCAAGCGGTTCCAGCAGGCGTACGGGCTGCGCGCCGACGGCATCGCCGGCCCGCAGACCTTCGCCAAGCTCTACCAACTCCAGGACAACGACTGCACGCCCGCGCACTTCAGCTACAGCGAGCTGGACAACGGGTGCGGCGGGAGCGGGTGGAGTGGCGGCCCACTGTCGGCGAGCCAGACCAAGCAGAACGCGCTGCGCACCATGTGGAAGCTGGAGGCGCTGCGCAAGGGCCTCGGTGACAAGCCGCTCTACGTGTCCAGCGGCTTCCGCAGTCGCGCCTGCAACAACCAGGTCGGTGGCGCGTCCGACAGTCAACACCTGTACGGCAACGCGGCCGACGTGACCTCGCGGACGTCCTCGCTGTGCCAGATCGCCCGCAACGCCCGCAACAACGGCTTCAGTGGGATCTACGGACCGGGCTACCCCGACCACGACGACCACGTGCACGTCGACTCGCGTCGGGAGAACAACAGCGACCGCAGCTCGAACACCACGAGCTGGTCCGCCCCGGACTGCGGGGTCGGTAACTGAGTCACCTCACCAGAGCGGCGTCGGCCCGACGCGGAGGGGGAATCTCCGCGTCGGCCCGACGTCGTGTCGCCCCGGGTCGGGGTGGGCGGAGGGGGTAGCGCGCTCAGCTCGCCCGGGGCCAGCGCGGCGCGGTGACGGGGGGAGTCACCGGCCGGCCAGCAGCGGTGGGCCGTACGCCCTGGGGGACGACCCGCGCGGCCTGCTGCCGCGAGGGCCCGGTCGCCGTGAACGGGAAGGGTACGTGCACAAACGGATTGCCGTGCCGGATCAACGCCTCGATCTGCCGCTCGTTGAGCCCGTGTGCCTCCAACACCCGCCGCCCCCAGCGATGCAGGCGGCACGGATAGGAGGCACCGTCGTTGCGGCACAGCGGCCCGGTCGGCCATTCCTCGGCGGTGTGCACGACCACCGCCCGGACCGCGAGCCGGACATCCTCGGGGGTCAACGGTGTCGGCATCGGCACCTCACCCAGCACCTGATCGATGGGATCCGTCGACTGCTCACCAACTCGCACGGCAGGCCTCCCGCAGTTCGGCAGCGGTACGGCGGACCCACCGCACCGACATCCTCGGTCAGGAGTACGGCGGGCACTGGCCGAAAGTTCAATTCCGGTACCCGGTAAGCAGATTCGCCCGAGGAACGGGCCGTCAGACCAGGCCGGCGTCGTGCACGAGCAGCGCCACCTGGACCCGGTTGTTCAGCTCCAGGCGGGTCAGCAGCCGGGAGACGTACGCCTTCACCGTCGCCACGCTCATGAACAACTCCCCCGCGATCTCCGCGTTGGTGTGACCCCGCCCCAGCGCTACCGCCACCTGCCGCTCCCGCTCGCTGAGCGCGTTGAGCAGCCGCAGCGCCCGTTCCCGGCGCGGGTCCGGGCCGACCGGGCCGGGAGCGGTGGCGGTCACGTGGGCGATCAACGTGCGGGTCACCGTCGGGGACAGGGTCGCCTCGCCCGCCGCGACCCGGCGTACGGCGTGCACGATCTCCGCCGGTGGGGTGTCCTTCAGCAGGAAACCGGCAGCCCCGGCGCGGAGCGCCCGCAGCACCTGCTCGTCGGCGTCGAAGGTGGTCAGCACCAGCACCTCCGGCGGGTGCGGCTGGGCACGCAGCGCCTCGGTGGCGGTCAGCCCGTCGACCCGGGGCATCCGGATGTCCATCAGCACCACGTCCGGGGTGTACGCGGCGACGGCCGCCGGGACCTCGCCACCGTCGGTCGCCTCGCCGACCACTGTCAGGTCCGGCAGGCCGCCGAGGATCATCGAGAGCCCGGCGCGGACCAGCGCGTCGTCGTCCACGATCAACACGCGCACCGGCGGCGCGGCCGCGCCGGCCGGCCCGCTCGCGTCCGGCGGTCCGGCTGCGCCGGCAGGGCTGGTCACGCCGACCACGGCAGCCAGGCGGCCAGCCGGAAGTCGCCGCTGTCGTCCCGCCCGTAGGCGAGCCTGCCACCGGCGAGGGTGACTCGTTCGCTGACGCCGACCAGGCCGGTGCCCGCGCCCGGCAGGGTGCCGCCCTCCGGTGTGCCGACCGGCCACCTGTTGCTGATCGCCACGCTCAGCCCGGTGCCCGGCCCGCCGGACACGTCCACGGTCACCACCGCTCCGGCCGCGTGCTTGCGAGCGTTGGTCAGCCCCTCCTGCACGATCCGGTACGCGGCCCGGCCCAGCGCCGCCGGCACCTCCCCCGGGCTTGCCACGCTGTCACTGACGTTGACCCGCACCCCGGCCGAGCGCGACTCGGCGATCAGCGCCGGCAGGTCGGCGAGGGTCGGCTGCGGCGGCTCCGGGGCGTCGCCGGCCCCGTCGTCCTCGGCGCGGAGCACCCCGATCACCTCCCGCAGGTCCTGCAGGGCGGCGTGCGCGCTGCCCCGGATCACCCCGGCGGCCCGGGCCACCTCGTCGGCCGGCGCGTCCGGGCGAAACTCCAGCGCGCCCGCGTGCAGGCTGAGCAGCGAGATCCGGTGCGCCAGCACGTCGTGCATCTCCCGGGCGATCCGGGTGCGTTCGAGGTGGCGGGCCTGGGTGACCCGCAGCTGCTGCTCGGCTTCGGCCCGTTCGGCCCGCTCCCGCAGCGACACGATCAACTGCCGTCGGGCCCGGACGAACATCCCCCAGGCGAGCACCGCAAAAGTGATCACCACACCCCACGACACGGTGGCCCAGTACGGCATGACCGGATCCGGCCGCGTCCAGCTGAAGACGAGGTTGGTGACGAGGCCGGCACCGGTGACCGCCACCGCGACGGCGGTCCGTCGGTGCACCACAACGGTGAAGTAGATGATCAGCAGCGGGATGGCGGCGGCCATCGAGAACAGGTTCAGCGGCAGTGTGGCAACCGCCAACCCGAGCGGCCACCGCCGCCGCACCCAGAGCAGCCCGCAGCAGACCAGCCCGATCAGCGCGTCCGCGCCGACCATCCAGTCGTACGGCAACGGAACCGCCGACTCCGGGCTGGGCGACAGCCCGTCCACCGTGGCGAACAGCACCCAGAGCAGGCCGAGCAGGAAGGCGAGGCTGTCCACGACCCAGTCGCGGGTGGTGCGGCGCGGACGCCGCCGCCCGCGCTCAGCCGGCACCACCAGCTCCCCCGGCAGCAGCCAGGGGTGCTCCGGGACGGCGAGGCTGGTCACGCACCCATGCTAGGGAGCCGTCGGGGGCACGACCAGCTACCAAAGTCGAGACCCACCGGTCGACCAAGGTCGACGCGGCACCGACCGGTGGCCGCAGCGGATGGCCGGGCGGCACGGGCACGCTCGACGACATGATCACCGTGGAGAACCTCACCAAGCGATACGGGCCACACCCGGCCGTTGACGACGTGTCGTTCCAGTGCGAGCCGGGCACCGTCACCGGCTTCCTCGGCCCCAACGGCGCCGGCAAGTCGACCACCATGCGCATGATCTGCGGGCTCACCACGCCGACCGCCGGCCGCGCCACCGTCGCCGGGCACCCGTACCAGGACCTGCCCAACCCGGGGCGGGAGGTGGGAGTGCTGCTGGACGCCTCCGCCCAGCACGCCGGACGCACCGGCCGCGAGGCGTTGACGCTGTCCGCGTACACCATGGGTCTGGACCGGCGCGAGGTCGCCGCGAAGCTCGACCTGGTCGGGTTGAACGCGGTGGCCGCGAAGCGTCGGGTCCGGGCGTACTCGTTGGGGATGCGCCAACGGCTCGGGCTGGCGCACGCGCTGCTCGGCGACCCCCGGGTGCTGATCCTCGACGAGCCGGCCAACGGGCTGGACCCGGAGGGGATCTTCTGGATGCGCGGCCTGCTGCGCGACTTCGCCGACCGGGGCGGCACGGTGCTGCTCTCCTCCCACCTGCTGCGGGAGGTGGAGGCGGTCGCGGACCGGCTGGTGGTGATCGGGGGTGGCCGGATCGTGGCCCAGGGCGACAAGAACGAGCTGCTGGCCGGCGGCGGCACGGTGGTCCGGGCCCGCGACGACGCGGCGCTGCGCCGGGCGCTGGAAACGGCGGGTCTGACCGCCGCCGACAGCACCGACGGACTGCTGGTGCAGGCCGACGCCGAGGCGGTCGGCCAGGCGGCGGCCGATGCCGGCGTCGCGCTCGCCGAGCTGCGCCCCGCCAGCGACGGCGGCCTCGAACAACTCTTCCTCACCCTGACCGCCGGCGAATCCACCAAGGAGGCCGTCCGATGACCACCACCACCGCGCCCGCCAGCGGCCTCGTCGCGCCCCGGCACCACACTCCGGTACGCCGGCCGTCACTGCTCCGCCTCACCGGTGTGGAACTGCGCAAGCTCGCCGACACCCGGGCCGGACGCTGGCTGCTGATCACCATCGGCCTCGTCGTCGTCGCGATCGTCACCCTCCTGCTGATCTACGCCGAGGACTCCGAGCAGACCTTCTTCACCTTCTTCGTCACGTCGCTGTTGCCGGTCAACGTGCTCCTGCCGGTGCTGGGCATCCTGTCGATCACCAGCGAGTGGTCCCAGCGCACCGCCCTCACCACGTACGCGCTGGTGCCCCGGCGGGAGCGGGTGGTGGCCGCGAAGCTGATCGCGGTGGTGCTGGCCGCGCTCGCCTCCGTGCTGGTCACCCTGGCAATCGCAAGCGTCGGGACGCTCGTGGCGTCCGCCACGGGCGGCGCGGGCACCTGGCGCGTCGACGCGGCGCTGATCGTGAACGCGGCGATCGTCCAGGTCGCCGGCGTGCTGATGGGTGCCGCCTTCGGCCTGCTGCTGCTCAACCCGCCGTTGGCCATCGTCGGTTACCTGCTGCTACCAACCCTCTGGTCGGTGCTGGGCGAACTGGTCCGACCGCTGCGCGGCGCTGCCGGTTGGCTGGACACCAGCCGGACCATGGAGCCGTTGTTCACCAGCCACGTCACCGGCGAGCAGTGGGGACGACTGGTGGTGTCCCTGCTGGTCTGGATGGTGCTGCCGCTGGCCGCCGGCCTGTTCCGGACGCTGCGCCGCGAGGTGTCCTGACCATGGACGCGGCCGACTACCGTCCGCGCACCGTGGTCAGCGGCGGCCCGTTGGAGCTGGCCGTCCTGTGGGGTGGCTTCCCGCTGCTCGGCGCGGGCGCCGGCTGGCTCCTGGCGGCGACGACGGGCTGGCTCGCCCGACTGCCGTGGGTGCCGTTCGGCGACCTGGTCCGGTGGCTGGACCGGTTGCCCGAGCCGCAGGCCACCGCCGGCGCCATCGCGGTGGGCGTGCTGGCCGGTCTGGTCATCGCCGGAATCGGCACCGCCGAACGGCTGATCGTCACCGTCGACGCGGCGCAGGTCCGGCTGCGCCGCTCCGCCGAGAACCGGACCGTCGCGCGGGTCGACGCCCGGGTGGCCTTCCTCGCCCACAAGCACCTGGTGCTGCTCGACGCCGACGGCGCGGAACTGGTTCGGGAGCCGACGGACCTGTCCGCCGCCGCACTCGCGGCGGCGTTCCGCGAGCACGGTTGGGGTTGGGCGGACGACGACCCGCACCGGTCGGCGTACCGGCTGTGGGTGCCCGACCTGCCCGGGTTGCCGACCGGTGCGGACGCGCTGCTACGGGCCCGGGAACGGGCGATCCAGCGGGACCGCCGCGACGACGCCCGGGAGTTGCGCCGCGAACTGGGTCTGATCGGGGTGGTGCTGCGCGACGACGACAAGCGCCAGTACTGGCGGTTGACCAACCGGGCCGTCGCCCCCGGGTCGGAGCAGCCGACTTCGGCCGAGCGGGACGCGGACGGGCGGTAGCGTCTGTCCCAGCAGACCCTGGGAGCCGCGCGATGACCGAACAGCAGCCGTACCGGGTGGTGTCCCGACACCCCGGGTTCGAGCTGCGTCGGTACCCGGCCCACCTGGTGGCCGAGATGCAGATCCAGGCGTCGTTCACCCGGGCGCCGATCGAGGCGTTCCGGCCGCTGGCCGCGTACATCGGCGGTGCCAATCGGGCCCGGGGTCCGCTCGGCACGGAGGCGGCCGGCGGCTCGGAGAAGATCGCCATGACCGTGCCGGTGATCCAGATCGAGGGCGAGTCGCCGGGGGCGTACCTGATCCAGTTCATCATGCCGGCCACCTTCACCACCGCCACCCTGCCCGAGCCGGTGGACGCCCGGGTGCGGATCCACCCGGTGGCGGCGCGGCTGGCGGCGGCGATGCGGTTCTCCGGGCGGTGGACGGAGCAGGCGTTCAGTCAGCGGGCGACAATGCTCGGCCGGTCGGTGACCGCGGCCGGGCTGCAACCCACCGGTGCCATCCGGTACGCGCGTTTCGACAGGCCGTGGAAGCCGTGGTTCCTGCGCCGCAACGAGGTCGTGCTGCCGGTCGTGGAGTGAGCTATCGGAGCTGCCGGCGGTCGTCGATGCTCGGTCGGGCCAGCAGCACCGCCATTCCCAGCCCGGCGAGCAGCCCGGCCAGTGAGACCAGCAGATCGGAGTCGGCGGCGTTGATCGGGCTGTTGCCGGCCAACGAGGTGAACGCCGCGCCGATCGGCAGCGCGATCATCATGGGGACGGCAGTGGCCACCAGAAACACGACCGGGCCCACCAACGCGAGGAGAGCCGCCACCCCGTGGTGCCACCAGACCGGCCGGCCGCCCGGCCAGTCCCAGGCCAGCAGGGTGACCCCGGTGAGCAGCACCGCACCGAGCGCGGCCTCCGGCAGCAGGCGGGTGCCGGGCGGGACGGCACGAACCAGCCCGGCCCCGAGCAGGGCGGCCACCGTGACGCCGGCCGCCAACGCGACGCGGGCCCGGGTCCGGGCCGGAGCCGCCGCCAGCCCGGCGCCGACCGCCACGGCCACCAGCAGCGCCGCCGTGGCCAGCGCGCCCTGGTTCAGCTCCGGCTCCCGGTCGGTCGGTGACTCCATCGCGGCGGCCACCAGCGTCAGCACCCCGGCCACGCAGGCCGCGCCGGTCAGCACCCGCCGGTCGGTGGCCGCAGGCGCGCCGCGCTCCCGCTGTGGCCGGCCAGGCTCGCGCGCCGACGACGTGCGGCGCTCCCACCACAGCGGAATGGCCGCGACCACGCCGAGCACGGTGCAACCGCCGACGGCGAGCAGCACCGTCGCGTCGACGCCGATCGGGTCGGCCCGGTCGATCGCCACGTCGGCGGCGACCCAGCAGCCACCCAGCAGCACCGCCGGGCCGCCCCACCGCAGCTGACCGCGCCCGGCCAGCACCAACCCGAGCGACACCGCCATGATCGCCATGAACCGCAGGTCGCGCGCCCAGTAGGCGTTGTTGCCCGGCAGGCGCTCCGACCACGGGCCGAGCGGCTCGGTCAGCGGTTGCCACCTGGTCATGCCGTACGCCCAGAGCAGCACGGCGACGGCGGAGAGGAACAGCCCGACCGGGCGCGCGGATCGCATCCATGGACGGTAACGGCCGGCTGGGCCCCGCGGGGGGCGCGGTCATCCGCCGACCGGTGACCGGGCGGGACGGTGACGCAGCAACCGCCACGTCGGCAGCACACTCGACAGCACCGCGAGCAGCAGACACAACCCCACCACCCCGGCGACCACCGGCCACGGCACCATCAGGTCGACAGGGGCACCGACCTGCTCGGCGAGGCCGGCACGGACGCTGAGCAGGCCGACGAACGCGACAGCCCCACCCAGCAGGGCGCCGATCAGCACCACCAGTGCGGACTCGGCGGTGACCAGCCAGATGACCTGCCGTCGGGTCGCCCCGGCCATCCGGATCAGCCGCAGGTCGGGGGCGCGGCCGGCGGCGGCCAGCAACAGCGTGTTGGCCACCGCGATGGCACCGTAACCGGCCGACACCCCGATCAGCAGCAGTGTGAACAGCCAGACGAGGCGGTCCTCGGCGGCGTCCGCCTCGGCCGCCCAAGCCGGGACGTCGAGGATCCGCGCGCCGACGGGCGGATCGATCCGGTCCCGGAGGTACACGGTGGAGGTCAGCGCCGACGGGTCGTGCGCCCGCACCACGGCCCGGGGTACGAGCAGGTCGCCGGGGATCGAGGTGTCGGTGACCACGGCGACGACGCGCAACGACACCGACGTCCCGTCGGCGAAGACCACCGGGTACGGCTCGGACGGCAGCAGGTTCGCCGACGCGGTGACCACCACGGCGTCGTCGCCCGTCAGGTCGTCCAGCGAGCCGGCGACGACGGTGAGTACCCGGTTCGCGGCGGCGAAGCCCTCCGGCTCCACGCCCAGCGCCGTCAGCGGCCGGTCCTTCGGCGGCGTCGCGGGGTCGGTGCGGTAGACGGTGGTGGGCAGGAGCGCGGTGCCGCCGGTCGCGGCGACGGCCCGGTCGGACAGGCCGGGCGCACGGTCCGGCACGACGATCCAGCCGGCGTTCACGTTGTCCGCCCGACCGGCCGCGTACGCGGCGCTGGTGGTGCGCACCATCCCGGAGACCAGCACCGCGAACGCGACGGTGAGCAGCACCGGAGCGGCGATGGCGGCGGTCCGCCGGGTCGCTGTCAACGCCCCGCCCCGGACCAGCATCCCGATCGCACCACCGGGGCGACGCACCGGGGAACGCAGCAGCCGCACCAGCGGCCCGACCACCACCGGGGCGAGCACTGTGGCACCGGCCACCAGGGCCATCACCGCGTAGAGCGCGTACTGCGCCGCCACCCGAGCCTCGTCGGCGGTTGCCGTGCCGACACTGAGCGCCACCCCCGTCGCGAGGAGCAACGTCCCCGTGGCGGCGCGCAGCCGGCCGATCGGCCGCTGTTCCACAGCGGCCTCGCGGAGCGCCTCCAACGGGCGTACCCGGGCCGCTCGGCGGGACGCCGACCAGACCGCCAGCACCGCGATCACCGGCCCGGCGGCGAGCGACACCGCCACCGGCCAGAGTTCGTAGCGGACCCGGAAGGTCGACGGTTCGTAGCCGACGTCGACGAGCAGCCGTCCCAGCACCGGCGCGAGCGCCGCGCCCAGCAGCAGGCCGACCAGCCCGGCCGAGGCACCGACGGCGAGCGCCTCCGCGCCCACCATGCGGCGGACCTGGCGGCCGGTGGCGCCGACCGCGCGCAGCAGACCCAATTCCCGGCGGCGCTGTGCGAGGGTGAACGCGAAGGTCGAGGAGACCACGAACACCGTGACGAAGCCGGCGAGAGCCGCCGTGGCGGTGAGCACCTGCATGCCGATCCACCGGGTACGGGCGTCGCCGGGCGGCTCCAGCACCCCCCGCGCGGCACCGGTCAGCACCCGCCCGTCGCCGCCGACGACCCCGCGCGCCGCCATGGCGACCCGCTCGGGGTCGGCCCCCGGGGCGAGCACCAGCCCGATGGCCCGGACGCCGGGTGCGAGGGCGGCGGCGACCTCGTCGGCGACATGCACGCCGGGCCCGTCGACCAGACCGGTCACGGTGTACGGCTCGGGGCCGACGGCGGTCAGCACTGTGACCGGCGCGCCGACGCGCAGCCCGAGCGCGCGGTCGACGACCACCTCGCCGGCCCGGCGGGGTGACTCGCCCACCGTGAGGCGCAGCCCACCCAGTTGGGCGCTGGACCAGCCGTGCCCCTGGTGGGCGTCCTCCCGCCCGCTGTCGGCAGCCGAGGGTCGGCCGTCCACGAGCGGCTGCGCGTAGAAGGTGCGGTCCGGCACCGCCGCCACGACGTCCGGCAGACCGGACAGCCGGCCGACGAGCCCGGCCGCGGCGGTGGCGGACCAGGGCCGGGTCGGCACGAACTGGTCGGCCGACGCTCCCGCTTCGGGGCTCTGCACCACGACCGCCGCCCGTGCCAGCCGGTCCGGCACCTGCGGGCGGCCGGAGGCGAGCAGCAGGGTGGCCGCCGCGACCAGCGTGACCCCGATGGCGACGGCCACGAACGCGCTGGCCGATCGGCGGACGCTCAGCACGACGACTCCGCGACGATCTCCCGCTCGGCGATCCGGGCCGCGACGGCGGCGGCGGTGATCCCGCCGGTCAGCTCGTCGACGACCCGGCCGTCGGCGAGCAGGAGCACCCGGTCGGCGTACGCGGCGGCGGCCGGATCGTGGGTCACCATCACCACTGTCTGCCCGTGGTCGTCAACGAGCGCGCGCAGCAGCCGCAGCACCTGCCGCGAGGACGCGCTGTCCAGCGCCCCGGTCGGTTCGTCGGCGAAGACCACCGCCGGACGGGTGATCAACGCTCGGGCCACCGCGACACGTTGCTGTTCGCCGCCGGACAGCTCACTCGGCCGGTGCCCGGCCCGGTCGGCGAGTCCGACGGCTTCGAGGGCGGCGGTGACGTCCCCGGCCGGCGGGCGGCGACGGGCCAGGCGCGACGGCAACTCGACGTTCTGCGCGGCGGTCAGTGTGGACACGAGGTTGAACGCCTGGAACACGAAGCCGATCCGGTCGCGCCGCAGCCGGGTCAGCTCGTCTTCGCCGAGGTCGTCGAGGCGGGTGCCGTCGATCGTGACACTCCCCTCGGTCGGGCGGTCCAGCCCCGCCGCGCAGTGCAGCAGGGTGGACTTCCCCGAGCCGGAGGGGCCCATCACCGCCGTGAACGTGCCGCTCGCGAAGCTGGTGGTCACGCCGTCGAGCGCTGTCACCCGCCGGGTGCCGGTGCCGTACACCGCGCGCAACCCCGTCACTGTCACCGTGTCTGTGGTCATGACCGTTTACGGTGCCGAATGCCGGGGGTGCGGCGCGTCGTGCCAGGGCTGGCACTTGCCAACCCTCCCAGGGGTGGAGCCGGCGGCCCGGCAGCGCCGGCACGTCGTCCCCGGGGATGACCACCCGCGGGTGGACGCGGCCGGCCGAGCCGGCCGTTACCGTTCGACGGGTGACCGCTCTCCTGTTGACCCGACGGATGCGGCCGGTAGACCTGTACACGGTGGACGTGTTGCTGGCGCTGGCCGTGGGCGGGGCGCTCTGCCCGTACGCGGCGCTGGAGTCGCCGCTGCACGGTGGCGTACACGAGCCGCTCTGGGTGTCAGTGCTGGTCGGGATGGCCCTGGGGCTGCCGTTGGCGGTCCGCCGACGCTGGCCGGTGACGGTGGCCGCGACGATCAGCTCCGTGGCCACCGTCGCCCTGATCACCGGGGTGATACCCAACTTCGCGGCCGCCGCGCCGGCGTTCGCCATCGGCCTGGCCTTCTACACGGTGGCCGTGTCGACGCCCACCCGCCGGTCGATGCTGTGCGCCGCCGGTTGTCTCGCACTGGTGAGCGTCGCCCTGGTGCTGACCGCTGGCGACCTCTGGTCGCGTACCGGCGCTGTCGTCTACGCCACCGTCATGATCGCGCCGGCCTGGGTGATCGGCTGGCTGATCCGGGAGCGACGCGCCCTCGCCGCCCGGCAGAGCGACCAGTTGGTCCGTCAGGCAGCCACCGAGGAGCGGTTGCGGGTGGCGCGCGAGCTGCACGACGTGGTCGCGCACACGCTGAGCCTCATCGTGGTGAAGGCGGCCGTCGCCAACCACGTCGCCGAGGCCGACCCCCGGGAGGCGGGCGCCGCGCTGCGGGTCATCGAGGAGACCGGCCGCACCGCCCTGACCGATGTGCGTCGCGTGCTCGGCGTCCTGCGTGCGGACAGCCCGTACGCCCCGACGCCCGGGCTGGACGAGTTGCCCGTCCTCGCCCGGCAGGCGGCGATCGGCGGGGTCGACGTGCAGCTCGACGTACGACGGGAGGAGCCGGCCGGCGCGGTGCCGGAGTCGGTGGGCCTCGCGGTGTACCGGATCGTGCAGGAGGCGGTGACGAACGTGGTGAAGCACGCTGCGCCGGCCGAGTGCCGGGCCACGGTGACCGTCCGGCCCGACGAGGTGCGGGTGGAGGTGACCGACGACGGGCGGCGGCCGGTCCTGCTCGGCGGGGAGGGGCACGGGTTGATCGGCATGCGGGAACGGGTGGCGTTGCACGGCGGGGAGTTCCGCGCCGGCCCACGCGCCGACGGCGGCTTCGCGGTGACGGCCAGCCTGCCCTACCGGGTGGCCGCGTGATCCGGGTGCTGATCGCCGACGACCAGGCGTTGCTGCGCGGCAGTTTCCGGCTGCTGGTCGATCTCAGCCCGGACTGCACCACAGTCGGCGAGGCGGGCACCGGCGCGCAGGCCGTCGCGTTGACCGGGCAGCACCACCCGGATGTGGTGCTGATGGACGTCCGGATGCCGGAGATGGACGGCATCGAGGCGACCCGACGGATCTGCGCCGACCCGGCGACGGCCGACACCCGGGTCATCATCCTGACCACGTTCGACCTCGACGAGTACGTCTACGGGGCGCTGCGCGCCGGGGCCAGCGGGTTCCTGCTCAAGGACACCCCACCGGCGGACCTGCTGACCGGGATCCGGGTGGTCGCCGCCGGGGAGGGGTTGCTCGCGCCGACGGTGACCCGCCGGCTGATCGACGAGTTCGCCCGGCGGCCGGAGCCGACCAGGCCGTTGCCCCGGCGGCTCGACGGGGTGACCGACCGGGAACGGGAGGTGCTGGCGCTGATCGCCCGCGGCCTGTCCAACGCGGAGCTGGCCGCGCACCTGAACCTCAGCCAGGCCACCGTGAAGACGCACGTCGGGCGGCTGCTGACCAAGCTGGCGGTACGCGACCGGGCGCAACTGGTCATCGTCGCGTACGAGACGGGACTGGTCGGGCCCGGCGGCCTACGCTGAGCCGATCGGCGCGCATCCGAGGAGGAACCATGACCCGTTACGTCGCCCTGCTGCGTGGGGTCAACGTCGGCGCCAACACCCGGCTGGCGATGGCCGACCTGCGCCGGATCGTCACCGACCTCGGTCACGAGGACGTCAGGACGTACCTGCAGAGCGGCAACGTGACCTTCGGCAGCACGGTGCGCGACGCGGAGAAACTGGCGGCCGGCATTGAGCGGGCGCTCACCGACGAGCTGGCGTTGTCAGTGCCGGTGCTGGTGCGCAGCGGCCGGGAGCTGGCGGCGATCGCCGGCGGCAACCCGTACGCCGACCGGGACGACGACCCGACCCGACTGCTGGTGGCCTTCCTCGCCACCGCGCCGGAGAGGTCCGCTGTGGACGCGCTCGCCGTGCCCGGTGGCGAGAACGTGTCGTTCACGGTGACCGGCCGGGAGGTGTTCCTGCACTACGTCGACGGCGGTTACGGCCGGTCGAAGTTCACCAACGCGTACCTGGAGAAGAAGCTCGGCGTGGTGGCCACCACCCGCAACTGGAAGTCGGTGCGGGCCCTGGCGGAGATGACCGCCGGCTGAGCACGGTGGGGGTCGCGGCCCCCGCGACCCCCATCCGCGCTGCTCAGAAGTGGTACGCGGTCTCGTACTCGGGCACCAGGACCCGGCTGCGCGGCGAGATCCGGCGGATCGCCGCGATCATCTCGTTCAGCCGGGTGCGGTCGGTCGGTGCGACGGTCGGCGGGTTCTGCAACGCCGTCTCGAAGTTGTCGTAGTGCACCGGCACCACGACCTTCGGGTAGTCGAGGCCGGCCAGCAGCCGGGGCAGGTAGTCGCCGGTGGTGGTGGCGTTCTGCATGGCCACCATCGCCACGTCGGGCGCGAGGCCGGTCAGATTCCGCTCGGCGACGTCGCTGGCCCCGGTGAAGTAGACCGACGGGCCGCCGTCGACCCGCAGCAGGTAGCCCAGCGTGTCGCCCTCCGGCAGGTCAGCGATGGTGGCCGGCTGCGGCGGTGGGGTCACCAGCACCCCGGGAAAGGCCACCGAGTACGACGGGTTGCGGCTGTGCAGTGAGCCGACCACCTCGACGGTGTGGTCCCCGAAGTCCAGCACCTCGCCACCCTTGACGGCGCTGAGCTGCGTCGACGGCAACCCGTAGGCCAACCCCAGGTGGTACGCGGTCAGCGTGCCGAACACCCGCGCGCCGGTGCGCTCGGCGATGTACGGCACGTCCATGAAGTGGTCCCAGTGGGTGTGCGTGACGAGCACCGTCAGGGCCTTGTCGACGCGCGGGTCGATCACGTCGGTGCGCACCGTCAACCGGGTCTGCGTGTTGAACGGGCCGGTGAACAGCCCGGTGTCGATGCGGCTGAGGAACGGGTCGACGAGGACGGTGCGGTCGCCGATGTCGACGCGCCAGCCGGCCGTACCCCACCAGCGGAAGCTGACCGCGCCCTTGCGGCGCGCGGTCGGCGCGGGAGCGGCGGTCGGGGGCGCGGCCTGGGCCGGGGTGGCGACGCCGGCGGCGAGGCCACCGGCGGAGACCAGGGCGGTGGTGGCGGCGGCGTCGCGCAGGAAGCGGCGACGGTCGAGGTTGGGCATACGGATCTGCTCCCCGTGCTCGGGTGATCGGTCGACACGAGCCAACCAGCGCCACCCGGCCCCGGTCCAAGATCAAACGCCGTCGGCTCCGATACGACGCCGCATATCGAACCTGCTCAGCGGCGGTGCGCAGACGCTCCGACGGGCGACAAATCAGTTACCGCGCAGCGCCTCGACGGCCGTCCGGGCGGCCTCCCCCATCGCCAGGTCCACGTCGATGCGGCGCGGGGCCAACTGTTCGGCACGGGCGAAGACGGCGATCGCGTACCGGCCGCCGTCGGGGTACTCGGCGACGCCGGCCTCCAGGTGCAACCCGGGCAGGGTGCCGGTCTTTCCGGACACCCGGACGCCGGGCGGGAAACCGGCGGCCAGCCGGGTCCAGAAGAGCTGCCGGGCCATCCAGGTGCGAACCATCGCGCACGCTGCGGGCGGCCCGGCCTCGTCCCGCCAGATCAGCGTGAGCAGCCGGGTGATCTCCCGGGCCGTGCTGGACGTGGTGCGCGCGGGGTCGAAGACCCGCATGGCCCGGACCCGCTCCGCCGGCAGGGTGGGAAAGATCCTGGCGAACTCCGCCTCGGTGCGCGCGCCCACGTCGGCGAGCATCACCTCGACCAGGTCCCGGGGGCCGCCGAGGACGCGGGTACGGGTCAGCCCCAGCTCGACGGCGAGGATCGGCAGCAGGTCCGGGCCGACCCGGCGCAGCAGCAGGTCGGCGGCGGTGTTGTCGCTGACCGACATGGCGAAGTAGGCGAGGTCGCGCAGCGACACCTCGGCGTCGTCGACGCAGCCCGCCAGACCCCACCCGCCGAGCCGGTCGGCGGCGGTGACCAGTACCCGCTCGGTCGGGTCCAGCTGACCGGCCTCGACCTGCCGGGCGAACTCCAGCACCAGCAGGATCTTGAAGATCGAGGCGATCACCACCTGCTCGTCGGCCCGCACCCCGACCTCCCGGCCACTGCCGGTCGGGCCGTCGACGGCCAGGTCCACAGCGTCCAGGTCGACGGCGTGCATGCTGGCCGTCACCCCGGCGGCGGCGAAGATGGCCTCGATCCGTTCCTGCACGTCCACGCCAGCACGGTATCCAGCGGCACCGTGGCGGCGCTGGCGTAGGGTCCCGGCCGTGGACCTGCTCCGGCACCTGCGGCACTTCGTGGTGGTCGCACACGAACTGCACTTCGGGCGGGCCGCGGAGCTGCTCGGAATGGCCCAGCCGCCGCTGAGCCAGTCGATCCAGCGGCTGGAACGGGAGCTGACGGTCGAGCTGTTCGACCGCTCCCGCCGCCAGGTACGCCTGACCACCGCCGGTGAGCTGCTGCTCGGCGAGGCGGAGGAACTGCTCGCCGGCGAGGGGCGGCTGCGCAGCCTGATGGCCCAGATCCGCGCCGGTGAGCTGGGCGTACTGCGGGCCGGGGTGCCACCGGAGACGCCCGCTGTGACGCTGCGCTCGCTGTTGGACGGGCTCACCGCCCGGGCACCCGGGCTGGACGTGGAGCTGCACGAGCTGACCACCGCCGAGCAGGTACGGATGCTCGCCGAGCGGACCCTGGACGTGGGGCTCGTGCATCACCCGGTGGCGGCGGACGGGTTACGGTTCGGCGCCCCGGTCGACGTACCCCTGGGGGTGTTGCTGCCGCGCACCTCGCCGCTGGCCCGCGACCGTGCGGTGACGCTGGCGTCGCTCGCCGGTCTGGATCTGGTGGCCGCGCCCCGCGCCACCGCCCCCGGCTGGCACGATCACCTGCTGGCGGTGTGCCGGCAGCACGGTTGGCGCCCGACCCGGGTGCGCCCGGCCCGCAACCCGGAGTTCCTCTTCGGGCTGGTGCTGGCCGGCGGCGCGGTGGCGGTGGAACCGGCGGCGGTGGCCCGCCGGGAACCCCGGATGGCCTGGCGGCCGATCGTCGACGCGCCGCTGGCGAAACGCACCTCGGCGGCCTGGCCAGAACGGTCCGCGCACCCGGCGGCGGCGATGTTCGGCCAACTCGCCGCGGACGTGCTGGCCGAGCCCACCGCGCCCGAGCCGCCGTCGGCGTCGACACCGGCGGCACGGCCGTGGCCGGTGCTGTTCGACACGACCGGGTGAACCGATCCGCCGTTGCGTTCGTCACGCCGGCTTGAGCGGTGATTCGTCCACCTGCCCGGGTATGGATGACAGGTAAACGAAGACGCGAAGGAGCCGCAGTGGCAATCACGATTCCCGACATCAGCCTGAACGACGGCACCACCATTCCTCAGCTCGGCTTCGGGGTGTTCCAGATCGAGCCGAAGGACACCGTCGCGGCGGTGAGCACCGCGTTGGAGATCGGCTACCGCCACATCGACACCGCCGAGATGTACGGCAACGAGGCCGAGGTCGGCGAGGCGGTACGGATGTCCGGCCTGGACCGGGGCGCGGTCTACGTGACCAGCAAGCTGAACAACGGCTTCCACCGCCCCGACGACGCCCGCAGGGCGTTCGACTCGACGCTGGCGGCGCTGAAGATGGACTACATCGACCTGTTCCTGATCCACTGGCCGCTGCCGACGCTGTACGACGGCGACTACGTGTCGACCTGGAAGGTGTTGGAGGAGGTCCAGCGCGACGGTCGGGCCCGCTCGATCGGCGTGTCGAACTTCCAGGTGCCGCACCTGCAGCGACTGGCCGACGAGGCGAGCGTCGTGCCGGCGGTCAACCAGATCGAGGCGCACCCGTACTTCACCAACGACGAGGTCCGCGCCTACGGCCGGGAGCACAACATTCTCACCGAGGCGTGGTCGCCCATCGCGCAGGGCAAGGTGCTCGGCGACCCGACGGTTGTCGACATCGCCGAGCAGCTCGGCCGGACCCCGGCGCAGGTGGTGCTCCGCTGGCATGTGCAGCGCGGCGACATCATCTTCCCGAAGTCGACCACCCCGAAGCGGATCGAGGAGAACACCCGGATCTTCGACTTCGAGCTGGACGACGTGGCGATGGAGCGGATCACCGAGCTGAACAAGGGCGAGGCCGGTCGGCAGGGCCCGAACCCGGACACCTTCGCCTACCTGCCCAACTGACCTGAGCCGCCGGCCACCGGCGGATGATGTCCCGGTGAGCGCTATACCTCAGAGGCATAACTATGACTCTGAGGTATAGCGCTTTCGACGTCAGGAGCCGACGCGCTCGGCGAGCCGGCGGAACACCGCCTCAGTGGGCGAGCCTGGCTCGGGGACGTAGACGATCATCCGCTGCTCGGTCTCCGGAACGTGCAGCACCCGGCACTCGAACTCCAACGATCCCAGCTCGGGGTGCGGCACCCGCTTGACGATGGGGCGGCGCTCCTCGACATCGTGCTCCGCCCAGAGCCGCGCGAACCGGGGCGAGGTACCGAGCAGCTCGGTGACCAGCTCGCGGATCGCCGGGTCGGCCGGGTAACGGCCGTAGGCGGCCCGCAGGTCCGCCACCGTGCTGCGGACGAAGCAGATGGTCTCGGCGTCGGTCCAGTGGCTGTCGGTCGCCGGACGCCGGAAGGTCCAGCGGATCATGTTGCGGTCCGCGTCCGGCACGGCCGAGAGGTCGCCCATGAAGGACGTGGCAAGCCGGTTCCAGGCCAGCACGTGGTACGCGGCGTCGACGAGGTACGCCGGGGTCTCGGTCATGGCGTCGAGCAGGTGCCGCAGTCCGGGCGTCACCTCCCGGCTCGGGCCGACGGTACGCGGCGGGTTCTCCCCGGCGATCCGGAACAGGTACTCGCGCTCGTCCCGACTCAACATCAGCGCCCGGGCCATCGACGCGAGCACCTGCCGGGACGGGTGCGGTCCGCGGCCCTGCTCCAGCCGGATGTAGTAGTCGATCGACATCCCGGCGAGCTGGGCGACCTCCTGCCGGCGCAGCCCGGGGGTCCGTCGGCGTTCACCCTCCGGAAGCCCGACCTCGGTGGGCCGCAACCGGGCGCGGCGGGTACGCAGGAACGCCGCCAGTTCGTCACGCCGCAGGCCGCTGCTCGTCATGCCCCCAGCATGCCCCGGGCCGGGCCGGCCAGGGTGGTACCACCGGTCCCAGCCTCGGCCCGTCTCTCCCCGGGCGCGGCCAGCCCGGCGAGGCTCGACGGCATGACGAACATGATCGCCCTGATCACCGGGGCCAACAAGGGAATCGGCTTCGCCACCGCCCGGCAGCTCGGTGCCCTCGGGATGACAGTGCTGGTGGGGGCACGGGACGCCAAGCGGGGTCGGGCCGCGGAGCGGGAGCTGCGCGACGGCGGCGCGGACGCGGTGTTCGTGCCACTCGACGTCACCGACGCCGAGTCGGTGACGGCCGCCGCGAAGCGGGTGGAGGCGGAGTACGGCCGGCTGGACGTGCTGGTCAACAACGCCGGCATCATCCTCGCCGACGGCGCACGGGGGCTGCCCAGCGAGACGACAGTGGCGACGCTGCGCCGGCTGTACGAGACGAACGTCTTCGGGGTGGTGGCGGTGACCAACGCGCTGCTGCCGCTGCTGCGCCGGGCACCGGCCGCCCGGATCGTCAACGTGTCGAGCGAGATCGGCTCGATCGCGGTGATGACCGACCCGAACGGCGCGCTGTTCGAGCTGACCTCCGTGCCGTACCCGTCGTCGAAGGCGGCGCTGAACATGCTCACCGCGATGTACGCCAAGGAGTTGCGGGACACCCCGATCACTGTGAACGCGGCGAACCCGGGCTACTGCGCCACCGACCTGAACGGCAACAGCGGCTTCCGCACAGCAGAACAGGGCGCCGAGGTGAGCGTGCACCTGGCGACCCTGCCAGCCGACGGGCCGAGCGGGCTGCTGTGGGGCTTCCAGATGGACGCCGGCGGTGGGTACGGCGTGCTGCCCTGGTGACCTGTCACCGGCCGCCCCGCCGACCTCAGCTCACTGTCGGTGGGGCGGTCAGGTCGAGTTGCCAGTCGTTGGCCCGCATCATCCGCCCCGGCGGATATTCGAAACCGGTCTCGCCGAGCAGCGTGAAACCCGCCTTGCGGCACACCGCGTTCGACGCGGGATTGTCCACCGAGGGGTAGGCGTGCGCGTAGCGCCGGTCCTGTCGGGCGCGGACCACGTCCACGACCGCACGCACCGCCGTCGTGGCCAGCCCCTTCCCCCGGTACGCGGGCAGCACCGCCCAACCCAGCTCGTACACCGGGTGGTCGCGCCACTCCCGACCCCAGTAGCCGACGCTGCCCGCCCGTGCCCCGTCCGGCAGCACCAGCGTGAACATGCAGCCCTGCCCGGTGTCGGCGAAGTGCACGTACCGGTCGTGGCGGGCGAGCACCTGCTCGTCGGTCTCCGGGCCGCCGGTGTGCTTGCGGGTGTCCGGTGAGTTGAGCTGCCGCAGCAGGTCGAGGTCGTCCTCGTGCCACGGTTCGATGCGTACCTGGGCCATCCTGTTCCCCCGTTCGTCGACCCCAGTCAAGCCGATCCCACCGACACTCCGCCCCGAAACCGCGCCCGCTAGATCAGATCTAGCGGGCGCCCGCTGTCACCTCGCGCCTTCAGAATGGAAGGGGGTGGCCATGACGCCGCTACGGATCGCCGTGATCGTCGGCAGCACGCGGGAGGGGCGGGTCGGCGACCGGCTCGCCACCTGGTTCGTCGAACAGGCCGGGCGGCACGACGACCTGGCGGTGACGGTCGTTGACCTGACCGGGTACGACTTCCCGGCCACCTACCCCGCCGAGCCGACCGCGCCGATCCGGGCGTTCGTTCGCGAGGTGGGCCGGGCGGACGCGTTCGTCGTGGTCACCCCCGAGTACAACCACAGCTTCCCGGCACCCTTGAAACAAGCCATCGACTACGCGTACGACGAGTGGCAGGCCAAACCTGTCGGCTTCGTGTCGTACGGCTGTCGGTCCACCGGCGGGCACGCCGTCGACCAGCTCCGCACCGTCTTCACCGCACTGCACGCGATGACGGTGCGCGACGTCGTCGGGATCGACCTGCTCGCCGGCGAGCCAACCGCCCGGTGCACCGACGAACTGCGCCGCGACGTCGACGCCCTGCTCGACCAGCTGCGCTGGTGGGGCCTGGCGCTGCGCGACGGCCGGGCGGCTCGACCCTACGTCTCCTGAACACGTCCGCCACGAAAGGTAGAAATCATGAGTAGACGCACCACCGGCCTGGCCATCGAGGCCGAAGGGCTCACCCGCTCGTTCGGGGACACCCGGGCGCTGGCCGGCATCGACCTGCAGGTGCCCGCCGGCACCGTCTACGGCCTGCTCGGCCCGAACGGCGCGGGCAAGACCACAGCCGTCCGGGTGCTCGCCACGTTGCTGCGACCCGACGGCGGTTCGGCCCGGGTCTTCGGGCACGACGTGGTAACCGAGGCCGACAAGGTCCGTTCCCGGGTCAGCCTCACCGGCCAGTACGCCTCCGTCGACGAGGACCTCACCGGTACGGAGAACCTGGTGCTCCTGGCCCGCCTGCTCGGCCTGCGCAAGCCGGCCGCTCGGGACCGCGCGGCAGCGCTGCTCGCCGCGTTCGGGCTGACCGAGGCGAGCGACCGTCAGGTGAAGAAGTACTCGGGTGGGATGCGGCGACGCATCGACATCGCCGCGAGCATCCTGAACACCCCGGATCTGCTCTTCCTCGACGAACCGACCACCGGCCTCGACCCGCGAAGCCGCAACCAGGTGTGGGAGATCGTCCGAGCGGTGGTGTCGCACGGGACGACCGTGCTGCTGACCACCCAGTACCTCGACGAGGCCGACCAGCTCGCCGGCCGGATCGCGGTGGTCGACCACGGCCGGGTGATCGCGGAGGGCACCCCGGGTGAGTTGAAGTCGTCGATCGGCTCGGGCACCGTCCACCTGCGACTGCGCGACCCGGGGCAGCGCCCCGACGCGGAGCGGGTGCTCCGCGAGGCACTCGGTGTGCCGGTGCAGCTCGCCGCCGATCCGGTGGCGTTGACCGCCCGCGTCGGTGAGGCCGGCACCGACCTCGACGCCAGCGCCCAGGCCGCCCGCGTGCTCAGCGACCTGGCCCGCGCCGGCATCGTGGTCGACAACTTCTCCCTCGGCCAGCCGAGCCTGGACGAGGTCTTCCTGGCCCTGACCGACCACCCCGCCGTGCCGACCGACGAGCGCAACGACGAGCTGGAGGCAGCCCGATGAGCGATACCACCACCACCACCACCGAACGGGCGCCGGCCGTCTACGTTCCGTCCGCCGAGGCGCTGGCGACAGTCCTCGCGCCCGGTGCCCGACCTCCCCGGCCGAGCGCGCTGGGCGCGTCGATCACCTTCGGCTGGCGGGCCATGCTGAAGATCAAGCACGTGCCGGAGCAGCTCTTCGACGTGACCGCGTTCCCGATCATCATGGTGCTGATGTTCACGTACCTGTTCGGTGGCGCCCTGGCCGGCAGCCCGCGTGACTACCTGCAGTTCTTCCTGCCCGGCATCATGGTGACCAGCGTCGTCATGATCACCATGTACACCGGTGTCGGCCTCAACACCGACATCGAGAAGGGCATCTTCGACAGGTTCCGGACGCTGCCCGTCTGGCGCCCGGCCGCCCTGGTCGGCATGATCTTCGGCGACGTGCTGCGCTACATCCTCGCCGCACTGGTGATCCTGGGCCTCGGGCTGGTGCTCGGCTTCCGGCCCGAGGGCGGGGCGCTCGGTGTCGCCGCCGGCATCGGACTGCTGGTGATCTTCTCGTTCGCGTTCTCCTGGGTGTGGACGTTCTTCGGGCTGATCCTGCGCAGCGAGAAGTCGGTGATGGGGGTCAGCATGATGGTGCTGTTCCCGCTGACGTTCCTGAGCAACGTCTTCGTCGAGCCGAGCACCATGCCCGGCTGGCTCCAGGCGTTCGTGAAGGTCAACCCGGTGACGCAGCTGGTGGCCGCGATCCGGGGCGCGATGAGCGGCGAGTCGGACCCGTCGGCAACGATGTGGCTGCTGCTGTGGAGCGCCGGCTTCGTCCTCGTCTTCGGCACCCTGACCATGTACAAGTACAACCGCCGCTGACAGTGCGACGGACGCCGCCACAGCCGTGGCGGCGTCCGTCCGTCGTTGGCGCGTCGGTCTGCGGTCAGACGACCGCTGGCACCTCGGTTCGGCTGGTGCCGCGCAGGCGGGTGGCGTCCTGGCTGGGCGGCGCGCCGAACTGGCGACGGTATTCGCGGCTGAACTGCGACGGGCTCTCGTAGCCGACCCGGATGCCGACCCCGGTGATGTCGTTGGGGTGGGTGGCGAGCAGGAGCCGGGCCTCCTGCAACCGGATCTGCTTCTGGAACTGGATCGGGCTCATCGCGGTCACCGCCTGGAAGTTGCGATAGAACGCGGACACGCTCATCCCGGACAGCCTGGCCAGCTCCTCCACCCGGAACGCCTGCGCGTAGTGGTCGCGGATCCACCGCACCGCCCGGGCGATGTGACTGAGGCTGCTGTCGGCCAGGCCCAGCTGCCGCACTGCGGCACCCTGCTCCCCGCTGAGCAACAACCAGAGAATCTCCCGTTTGATCAGGGGTGCGAGCACCGTGACGTCCCGGGGCCGGTCCAGCAGTCGAAGCAGTCGGACCACCGCGTCGCCGAGCTCGTCGGGAGCGTCGCTGACCACCATCCCGGAGGGCGTTCCGCCGGACAGAGGTGGGAGGTCGCCCGGTGCCGCCTGCAGCAGCAACTCGGCGACCGTGGCCGGATGCAGCACCAGCCCGAACCCCAGCGCTGGCGAGTCGGCGCTGGCCTGGGTGAACCGGCCGGTGACCGGCAGATCCACCGACGCGACAAGGTACTGGCCGGCCCGGTACTCGTACACGCGGTCACCCAGCGCCATGTGTTTGGCGCCTTGAGCGATGAGCGCCAGCACGGTGCCCGACATCGACGTGGTTGGCCCGGTCTGCTGGTCGACCTTCGAGATCAGCACCCCGTCGATGGGGGTGCGCATGTCCGGGTGGGCGTGGCGGGCCAGCAACGTCCGCAGCTCGTCGAGGTACACGGCCCGATTGAAGCACATGACCGATGCTCGTCACAACGAGAGAATCAGGCAAGAACCCAAGAGCATCTTTCTAACGTTTCCGCTGGTGGCGATGGTCTTATTGAAGTGTCAGTTTTCCGAGATCGCAGCAAGAGCTAGACGATTAGGAGTCACTTCGATGACTGTCCACCACGGGTTCCAGGCCACCATGACCGCTCAGCCGGGAAAGGCGGACGAGCTGATCGAACTGTTGCTCGACGCGCCGTCCCTGCCCCACCCCGACTGCGTCGTCTTCCTCGTGGCCCGCTCGGCCACCGACCGTGACGTCGTCCACGTGATCGAGGGCTGGACCAGCGCCGAGGCGCACAGCGCGTTCTTCGCCGGGGAGCAGGCGCAGGCCCTGGTCGCGAAGCTTCAGCCGCTGCTGGCCGGCGACTCGACGTACACCGACGCCGTGCCGGTCGGCGGCAAGGCGACCTTCTGAGCCGGCGACAGCACCCCCCTCACCCGACCCGCACCAGCGAAAGGATCCACGATGAACCTCCCCCGCCCGGGCATCGACCCCGAGTTGCTCGTACCCCTGACTGAGCTGCCGCCCATGCCGCCCCTCGGCCCCGAGGTGATCGAACAGCTTCGCCACTTCCCCCAACCGTCGATCGATATCCACCTGGAAGGCCGCGCGGTCTCCCGGCGCGAGGTCACAGTTTCCGCCGGCGACGGAACGCCGATCCCGCTGTCCATCCTCAGCCCCACCGATCGTGCCGCCGGCGCGCCCTGCGTCTACTGGATCCACGGCGGCGGGATGATGTGGGGCGACCGCTTCTCGAACATCGACATTCCGCTGGAATGGCTCGACCGGTTCGGTGCCGTCGTGGTCTCGGTGGATTACCGGCTGGCCCCGGAAGCAACCGGCACGACCCTGGTCGACGACTGCTACCGCGGTCTGCTCTGGGTGGCCGAGAACGCCGCGGATCTCGGCATCGACCCGGCCCGCATCGTCGTGGCCGGCGCCAGCGCCGGAGGTGGCCTTGCCGCAGGGGTCACACTGATGGCTCGCGACCGCAACACCCCGACCATCGCCGCCCAACTGCTGTCGTGCCCCATGCTCGACCACCGCAACGACACCACCTCCAGTCACCAGTACAGCGGGCTGGACGGCGTGTGGACCCGGGAGATGAACGAGTTCGGGTGGCGCAGCGTCCTCGGCGAGCACCCCGACCAGAACGTCTCCGCGTACGTCTCACCCGCACTGGCGGACGACCTGTCCGGTCTGCCGACCACGTACATCGACGCCGGGACCGCCGAGGTGTTCCGCGACGAGGACGTCGCCTACGCCACCCGGATCTGGGCCGCCGGCGGCCAGGCCGAACTGCACCTGTGGGCTGGCGGCTTCCACGGATTTTCGGCGCTGTTCCCGCATGTTCGCGTCTCCGACGCGGCACGGCGCACCCAGGCCGACTGGCTCGCCCGGGTCCTGGAACCCGGCCCCGATCTCAAGGACTGAGCTGAGCCAACGGCCCGCCCCGGCCGTGGGTTCAGAGCCGCCAGGGCAGCGGCTCGGCGGGCCGGTAGCGGCAGGTGGTGCCAGTGGAGACGGAGTCGCGCAGGTGGCTTGCCAGTGCCGGGTGCCGGTCGTCGAGCTTGCGTAGCGTGTCGCGGATCCGCGCGGTCACCGTCTTGCGGGCCCGTTCGGCCTCGTCGCCCAGGCGGCGGCTCCGGCCGGCGAGGCCCGCCGCGGCACGCAGCTCGTCGAGCAGCGCACCCCGCTCGGCGTCCAGTTTGGACACCTTGAGGTCGTCATCGCGGGCGGCGGCCCGGTCGATCTCCTCGTCGAGGCGGGCCAGGTGCCGCCGGTAGCGGGCCTTCCCCTCGTCGTCGAGGACCGGGTCGGCTCCCATCCGGCGGGCGGCCACCAGTTCCGGCCCGGCCGCCGGGTCGAGCAGCTCGACCGCCGGCACGTCACTGCCCGGGTGGCTCAGCAGCAGGTGCAGGTCGTGCAACCCCTTGGCATCGGGCAGGTGCACGACCACACCGGCGTACGCGAGTTGCCAGACCGGCCCGTCGCGCCGAAACTCGTACCCCGCGATGGCCGACGCGACCGGCACGGCCTGGCCGGGCGCGGCGGTGTGGTCCGGGCGGTCGGTGTCGGGGGTCGTCGGGGCGGCGAGCCGGTGCAGCACCTGCGTCATGCCGAGAGCGGTCGCCTCCTGGATGGTGGCGGCCCGCAGCAGGGTCACCGTCGCGGTGTCGTCCGGGCGGCCTCGGCTGGCGAGGGCACGCACGAGGCCGGTGCGGGCGAGCAGCGACCAGGGCCGGGAGCCCAACCGGTCGGCGGAGTGGTGGGCGGCGGTGAAGCCGGCGACGGCGTCGTCCCAGCGGCCCTGGGCGGCGTCGATCAGCGCCAGCCAGTAGTCGACCGGGCCGCTGATGTCGCAGCCGAACAGCCCCACCATCCACTCTCCACGATGCGGGGCGAGCGCGGCCCGTGCGACGTCGCAGCGCTGCGGGTCGGCGGACGCGGCAGCGGCCTGCGCGCGTAGCCGGAGCCAGAGCGGTGACACCGGGCGCGGGTACCGGACGGCGGCGGCCTCGATGCCGGCGGTCAGCCGCACCGCCGTCTCGTCGTCGCCCCGCTCCGCCGCGGTGATCGCTTGCAGCAACTCCCGGTAGGGGTAGTCGGTCGGGGCCAGCCCGTCCAGCAGGGTGTCGGCCTCGGCGAACCGACCCTCAAGCAGCAGCCGGGACCAGCGCAGGTGATGGCCCATGAACCCGAACTCGGCATGGCTCGGGTCAGCGATGTCGGTGATGTCGGCGAACCGCTCGTCGGCCTCGGCGAAGTCACCCCGGAAGGCCGCGATGATGGCGCTGTCGACGGAGGCCGCTATCCGGTACCGGGTGGGGTCGCCGTGCCGGTCCGCGTTGACGAAGGTGGTGAACTCCCCGATGAAGCCGGGATCGCCCAGCTCCAGCAGCGCCACCCAGCGCAGCGCGGTGGCCCACAGCTCGGTCTCCCGGTCTGGTGTCCGGCGGGCCACGTCCCGGATCTCGGCGGTGAGCGCGGCGCGGGCCGCCGCGGTGCCCAAACCCCAGGTGGTGTCGTGGCGGGCCCAGAGGCTGAAGGTGAGCGCCTCGTCGTCCTGCCCTCGACGGGCGATCGTCTCGGTCGCGGTGATCAGGTCGGCGACCAGCGTGCCGACCGACGCGTCGGCGTCCGGTTCGCCGATCAGCCGCCGGTACGCCTCGCGTACCAGCTCCGCCGCCTCGACGGAGAAGGCGACCTCGACCTGGCGGGCGCGGTTCACGATGAGGGCGACGCGGGCCAGCAGCACCGGGTCGTCGAGGGTACGAGCCAGCACCCCGGCCTCGGTGAGCAGCGCGATGGCCTCTTCCCGACCGGCGTGGTGGTACTGCGTCTCACCGAACTCGACCAGGATGCGCACTCGTTGTTCCCGGTCGTCGACGACCTCCAGCGCTCGACGGAAGTGCACGGCCGCCTCGTCGCCGGCCAGCCGGACGAACGCGTCCCGCCCGGCGGCGACCAGCAGGGTGGCCACCCGGGCCGGGTCGAGCGCGGGGCCGGCGAGGTAGGCGTGGCGGGCGAGGTCGGCGGGGATCAGCCGTTCGGTGAGCTCCGGCAGGTCGTCGACCGCGCGGACGAGCGCGGCGTGTCGGGCCTGCCGGTCGTCGTCGGTCAGCCCGTCGTAGAGGGTTTCGCGGACCAGGTCGTGGGCGAACGCGAAGCGGCCACCGCCCCGGGAGACCACCAGCCGGGCGGTCACCGCCCGGTCGAGTAGCCGGTCGACCTGCGCGGCCGGGGCGGCGACGCAGGCCGCGAGGACCTGGCGGTGGAACTCACGACCCAGCACAGCGGCGACGGTCAGCGCTTCGACCACGGCGGCGGGCAGCTGGGCCAGGCGGCGGCGCACCGCCTCCCGTACGCCTGGCGCGATCGCGCCGACCGCGTCGTCGGCGTGCCACAGCCGCGCGGTCTGCTCGACGAAGAACGGGTTGCCGCCGGTACGCCGGTGCACCTCGTCGACCAGGCCGGCCTCGGGCTCGCGTCCGGCGGTCCGGGTCATCAGCGCGGCCACCTCGTCGCGGGTGAAACCGGTGAGGGTGATCGTGGTGGCCTTCGCGACGAGCGGCATCAGCAGCGGGCGCAGCGGATGCTCACCCGACTCGACCTCGGCGTCACGGTAGGTGCCGATCAGCAGGAGCCGCTCGAACCAGGTGTGCTGGGCGGCGAAGCTCAGCAACCGCAGTGAGGCCGGGTCGGCCCAGTGCAGGTCGTCGAGGACGACGACCACCGGCCGGTGCTGGGAGACGGCGACCAGTGCGGCGGTCACCGCGTCGTACAGCGCGAACGCCTCCTGGTCGACGCTGTCGGTGTCGACGCCGGCCCAGCTGGCGAGCCGCTCGGCCTGCTGCTTGCTGGCGTCGGTCTCACCGAGAAGTGCCGCGAGGGCCGGCTCGGCGTCCGGTCGCGCCACCGCCCAGTCGTCGGCGGATCGACGCAGGCCGCGCAGCACCTGCACCCACGGCCAGTAGCCGGGGGCGCTGTCGGAATCCCAGCACGCGGCGCCGAGCACCAGCGCGCCACGGTGCCGGGCCTCCCGGGCTGCCGACGTGACGAGGGTCGTCTTGCCGATGCCCGGCTCGCCGGTCACCAGGACGAGGCCGCCGTGACTGGTGGTGGCGCGGTCCAACTCGGCGCGCAACAGGCCCGCAGGATGATCCCGTCCGATGATGGCGTCGCCGCGCCGCGCGTCCATGGTTTCCAGACGGTACGGCAACCGTCCGACAGCGCGAGCGAGTTAGCCGGCCGATCCCCTCTCCTGATCCCAGGGGAGCGCACGTGTCGATAGGGCGCTGTCGAGCTGATGTCGCCAATGAATCGACCCTACCTGTCACTAAACTTCCCTATCGGCATAGGATAGGGAACGATGACGGAAGACATGTACTCAGTTGAGCAGGTGGCCGACCGGCTGGGGCTGCACGTGCGGACGGTGCGCAGCTACATCCGCTCGGGCCGGCTGCGCGCGGTGCGGATCGGCAAGCAGTACCGGATCGCCGCCGGTGATCTCGACACGCTCACCGGTCGGGCCCCGACCGCGCCCAGCCTCGCCAGGCAGGCGGAGGTGTCGAGCATCGTCCAGATCGACGGTGTCGACAGAGCCGCCGCCGACCGGCTCGGCACGCTCGTGCTCACCAGCGCCAACACCGCCCACGACCAGGCCAATCCGCTGCGGGTGCAGACCGTCTACGACGCGCAACGCCACCGCATGAAGATCATCATCCTGGGTGACCCGGCCGCCACCGCCGAGTTGCTGCACCTGCTCGACGCTGTACTCAACGCCGACAACGGCCTGCTCGACCGGGAGGTCCACGATGCCTGACGAGATCCAGGAACGCGCCGGAGTGCCGGTGCTGGTCTGCGACCCCGACGGCCCGCCACTGGCCACCGAGCAGGATGCGCTGGACCTGATCGGGGCGGCGTTCCTCGGCGCCCAGGTGGTCGCCGTGCCGGCCAACCGACTCGACGAACGGTTCTTCTCGCTGGGCACCCGCTTCGCCGGCGACGTGATGCAGAAGTTCGTCAACTACCGGCTGCGACTGGCAGTCGTCGGCGACATCTCGGCGCAGCTCGCGGAGAGTTCTGCGTTGCGCGCGCTGGTGCACGAGTCGAACCGGGGTGGGCACATCTGGTTCCTCCCCGACCTCGACGCGTTGGACACCCGCCTACGCGCCGGCAGATAGCCACCTCACTGGTCAGGCACGACCCGCCATCTCCACCGTGTCCGGCTCCACTCCCCCGACCCGAGCCTGCTCGGCCGCCCAGCGGAGATAGGCCAGCCACTCCTCCGACGACCACCCGTTGCGGCGACCGACGCCCGCCTCGGCCGGGAGCTGGCTGGCCACGACACGGTCGAGGATCAGGGGCTGCACCCCGCCCACCCCGCGGCGGTAGCCGACGAAGTAGAGGACCTTCGTGAACAGGCCCGGCCCCAACCAGGGCAGACGAGCGTGGTCGGGGTCACTGAAGCGGCGGTACGCCGTACACAACGCCTCCTGGTCGGGCGCTGGTGTGGAAACCTCCTCCAGCGCGTACGCCAGGCGTTTGCCGCCCGGATCGGCGTCGAGCGACCTGGCGGCGCGCCACGGGCCGTACCCGAGGGGTCCGTAAGCCCAGGCCAGCACGGCGGTCAGTAGTTGCCGTGGGCTCGCGGACCCCGCCCGGTACGTGTCGGCCACTACGAAGACGTCGCGCCGCCAGAGCTCCCCGCCAGCTGGCAGGGTGTCGGGCCACGCCTCCGGGGGCAGCCCCGCCCGCCATCTGTCCATGTTGACCCGGACCGGAGCCCGCTCCCCCGGTAACACCACACCCCCGGTCGCCTGCATGGTCGCCTCCCCCAGATCGCGCTCGCAGAACTCCGTGGTTCGGACACTATGGTCGGCCGCTTCCACCCGTTGCCTGCCGACAGCAAATCGCGGTATCACGCCTGTCTTTGGGCAGCCAGCATCTGACGGGATCGAGAACGTCGCATGGTTGACCTACGGTGCTCCCGTGCTTCCCCGAAACGTGAAGATCCTCGATCAGGTCCGCGCCGAGGCGCTGCGCCGCGGCATAGCCGCTGGCGACGTGGAGCGCTGGCTGGGGCTTGCCCGCCCGTCTGCCTTTCTGACACAGGGGGGTGACGGGCCGGTTGTGGGTGCCATCCGTGGGCCCGTGATGCTTCCGGCTGACGCCGAGGACCCCGAGTTCCCCCTGATCGCCACCATCGACTGCGCTGCCCTTCCGGCAGACGTGACCGACCTTCCACTACCGTCCGACGGCCAACTGTTGTTGTTCGGCTGGCCCGAGGAAAGCGGCTGGGGCGAGGTCATGTACGTGCCGGCAGGCGTGGCGGTCGAGGAGCGAGAGCAGTACCCGCCTGACTTTCCGCCGGACGACGAAGAGTTCGCCGAGGTCTACGCCGAGATCCCACCGGGCGATCTGCACCTCACCGTCGACATCTCGCTGCCCTACGTCAAGACGATCCCGGGGCCCCCGTGGTCTCCGCCGCTGCCGGGAGACCCCCCGTTCGAAGAGATGACCGAGTTGTGGAAGGACGTCCTGGGCAAGGTGCCGGACGGCCCGTTCTCTGGAGGCTGGACGCCGCTGCTGTTGGGCGGCTACGGCACTGAATGCAACGGCTTCAACCCCGCCTGGTTGGGCGCCAACCCCTCGGGCCGGTCCGGCCACGACGGAGGGGTACGCGGTGGCGGGCCACCCGACCATGGTGACTGGGTGGTGCTGGCCGAATTCCACGGAGGCAGACAGGGCGGCGCGAGCATCCACTGGGTGATCCAGCGTGCCGACCTGAAGGAGCGACGCTTCGACCAGGCGAGAGTCCTCGTCTACTGGAACCCGTGAGGCCGCTGGAGCTGACGGGGGCTCAGGACTAGCCGCACAGGGACCGGGTACGCGCGATCCATGGGTAGCCACAAGCAGAACAAACACGACAGCGGCGGCGAGTCGGCACGAGGCCGGCGGCATTCGGGCAGCGGCGCTCCGGGCCGCCAGGGCTCGCCCGTGGAGCACTCGCCCGACCAACGGCACCGCCGTACCGCGACCGGCCCGGCCGGCACCGAACGCGACCTGGGCCGGGCCAAGGTCTCGGGCGACGGGCGGATCCAGCGCCAGGGCGGCTCCTGAGCCGACCACCCAGCCGGTGCAGCCGCTCGCGTGTTCGCAGGGCGCCTGCATCGGCTGGTCGGTCTCTACGGCGTGGCGCGGGCATCATCTTCGAGCCGACCCGTCGCGTAATGGACTGGGCCCGTCGTCGGCGCGCACTGAACTGACGGACGATGGATGGCCATCGATGCGCATGCATACCATTCGGCTATGCCTGCTCGCCGCGTCACCGCCACCATCGCCCTAGCCACGCTGGCGAGCCTGCTCGCCGTCAACGCCGCCCGGGCCGACGGCCCGGCGATCAGCACCCCCGGCGCACCCACGGTGGTGGCCAACGAACCGCATCAGCTCACGCTCAGCTGGACGCCCTCCGCCTGGGTCGAGCCTGGCAACGAGCAGCCGATCAACTACGAGGTGCAGGTGCCGCTCGGGCCGAACACGTACCGCTTCCTCGGCTCCACCACCGACACCACGATCACGCTGACCGACCTCGCGCCCGGCACGACGTACCGGATCGGGATTGCCGCCCGCGCACTCGGCGGCTACTCCGACACCTCGCCCACCACCACAGTGCGCACCGCGGCGGGCCGCGCGACGGTCAGCTACTTCAACCTGGACTGGTCCCCGACGAACAACCAGATCCAGCACCTGCTGAAGGTGACCAACACCGGCACCGGGCCACTCGACCTGAGCACCGTGCAGGTGCGCTACCACCTGCGCTTCGAGGGCGCCAACACCTCGCTGGTGCCGAACTGCGACTGGGCCGCACTGGGCTGTGACCGGATCCGGCAGACCGTGCAGTTCTTCATCCCGCCAGGCGGGCCGCCCAGCGGGATGACGACCCCGGCGCCGCCGAGTTACCCGGTCCCCGGAACGCCAGTCCCCGGCTGGGTGGAGCTGACCTTCACCGAGGGCACGCTCGCGCCCGGCCAGTCGACCGGGCCGATCCAGCTACGGCACCACCGGCACAGCTGGAGCACCATCGACGAACGCGACGACCCGAGCTGGCTCGCCGCCACCGGCCAGTGGACCTCGAACGACCGGATCACGCTGGACGTCGACGGGGTACGCGAGTTCGGCGACACCTACTCCTGACCGCGCGCCTGGTGGTCGCGGCGCGAACGGGCGTCCGGCCCGACTTGTCCTGACGAGTGTGATGCCTGTGAGTCATATTGATGCCTCACAGGCATCACGCTCTACCGCGAACTACCCCCGACCATCCCGAACCCTGGCTCTGGCTTCTGGCGTTCTACGACGTCAAGGCATGCATGCCACGTCGCGTCGGTGCCGAAGCAGCGCTTCCGGGTCTGGCAGGTCTTCGATCCTCCTCGGTAGGCGGATCCGCTGGCCGTGGTAGCCGGAGTAGTGCTCGGTGCCTCCCACGACGTGCAAGACGTACGACTCGTCAATCCAGATCAACCCTCGGTCCAGCAGGTCGTCAACGTTCAACACCTGCGCGGAGACCTCTGGCAACCTCGCTTCCTTCGGCACATGCCTGTTGAATCGAGGCCCAAGGGTCGCGACCAGCGCCTCCTTCACGCCCCGCGCATCGTCGGTCCGCGGCCAGCGGAGGTCGCAGTGAGCCAACCAATTGGCGATGTCAGCAGCCGCAGCCGGAGCACCGTGCTGGTCGAGCAGCCGGCCGACCTGGTCGTGCAGGACCGATGAGCCCCGATTGCCGGTCAGGTGCTGGCGGAGGCGTCGACGTAGATCCCCGGTCGAACCGACGTAAACGACCTCGCCGTTCTCGACAACCACGTGCACACCGGGCGTTTGGGGAGCGTCACCGGCGGTGTCCCGTGTGTAGGGCCGCGCGGGGCTGAAGCCGGACAGCGGATCGTCGGAGGAAGTGTCGGACACGCCCAGACGCTACTGACCTGAAACATTTTTCGCGGTCCCGCGAAGCCGTCACCGTGCTCGTGCGACTGGCAGGTCCTCGACGTGGCCCCATTTGAGTTCGGTGCCACCGAGCAGAGCCGCCTCGCCCCACGAGACCCGGAGCAAACCTTCGTCGGAGTTGCAGGCGAACCCGACGAGCAGCACCCTCGGCTCGTCGGTCATCTGCTCCACGGCCTCCCGAAGAGCCGAGCGGTCGCGGGCCTCCTCCGGCGTGAGCGGCATCAGCGGCAGAGTGACCTCCTCATGGCTCGGCTCAGGCCCAAAGAGGATCAACAGGTCTCGGATCAGCCGGTTGAGGTCACGCCCCGGGCGGGCGTCGCGCATGTCCAGGTCGCTCCGCGTCGTGTACCGCCAGGGCAGCAGAAGGTGGCCCCGACAGATGGTGACTCTCACCTGGGCACCCGGTGGGTGCACGCCCACCACATCGGGGAGGTCGTGCAGATATTCGTGCAACACCTCGTACTGCTGCTTCCACCGAACCGGGCCGAACGCATGATCGGTGTCCAACTCCGAGGCATCGCGGGCATCCTGCGCGAGTTCGACCGCGCGGCGCAGGGCGGCCGGGATCGCAGTGCGCAGAGTGCTTGCCAGAGGTAGCCCAAACTTCTCGATCGACCACCGGGACGGACCGTCAGCATCCTCCACGCTGCTTACCCCCCGCACTGAGGCGAACACGCTCAGGCGTTCAAGCCTCTCATGGCGATCGATCAATGAGAAGGCGAAGCCATCAGTTGGGGGAACCCCTTGGGCAGGTGGATGCGGGAGGCAGGGACGCCGAGGGCCAGCAGCCGTGGCGGCGCACTGGCCACCATCGCGGGTGGGCCGCAGAGGTAGATGTCGTGGCCGGGCTGGTGGTGTTCGAGGGCGATGGTCAAGGCGTCGCCCCGCTCGGCCGGCTCCGCGCAGGGGTCCTCGGAGAGGGCCGGCACAATGGTCAACCAGTCGTGGGCGCATTGCAGCTTGTCGAGGGCGATCGAGTCGTACAGGTCGGTGAACGTGCGCGCGCCGACGACAAGCGTCACCCGCCGGCCGTCCGGTGCGGCGGCGACCTGCTCGACCAGGGAGCGCAGCGGCGCCAGGCCGGTGCCACCGGCGACGAGCAGCAGATCGTTCGTGCTCGCCGGGTCGAGGCTCAGCCCGGTCTCGACGGGCGGACCGAGCCAGAGCAGCTCGCCGGGGCGTACCTCATGGACCAGGCGGTGGCAGACGGTGCCGGCGGGTACGGCGCGGACGTGCAGCTCGACGGTGCCGTCCGCGCGTGGGGCGTTGGCCGGGGAGAGCCAGCGCCAGTGACCGGGTAGGCGCGGGGTGCAGACCGGCACCGCCTGACCTGGCTGGAAGGGCAGCCGCCGCCAGGGACGTACCGTCAGGATGGCGATGTCGGGAGACGGCCGGTCGTGGTCGATCACCTGGACGTGCCACCAGGCCGGGCCGTCGCCGGCACGCGCGGCGGCGCGGCGGATGGCGCGCGTGGCGCTGCTCAGGGCGCGCTCGGCGGTGACGGCGAGCTGCGGCGTCCACAGTGGGCGCGCGTGGCGGGCGACGGTGGCGAGCAACGCGTCGCCGATGGTGGTGGCGTGTGGGAGCAGGTCGAAATGACGGTACGCACGGCCGAGCACCAGGAGCAGCGCCGCCCGGTTCGCCGGGTCGTCGCCGCCGACCAGGAGACGACCCAACGCGGTGAAGAACAGCGGCGCGTCGCGGTGCGGGAGCAGCCCGGGGCGCCGGTCTTCGAGGGCGCACCAGAAGTCGGCGGCGGCCCGCACGTCGACCGACTCCCAGGCGGCGACCAGACTCGGGCGGTCGGGGTCGTCGTCGATCACGGTGGGCATGCCGGCTCCAAAACGTTGCTTCGTGGCATGGCACCGGGGCGGGCGGGAGAAGCTGCGCCGTTGAGGGCCAGCGCAGCTCCGGGACAAGGCACCCGCCCCGGGCCATACGACGACTGTCCCGGCTGACCAGGTACGACGGCATGTCACAGTGATCATCGACGGCATGCGCGATCCGTATGCGGTCGACGTCGCGACGATCGAATCGGGCAGACTGCGGGCATGACGGAACGCCCGGTGCTGTATCTGGTCGTCTGCGCCGCAGGTCCGGCCGAGCACATCGACGAGCTGGTCGACCTTCTGATCGTCGACGAGTGGCAGGTCTGCATGATCGTCAGCCCGACCGCCGCGCCATGGCTCGACCGTCAGGCGCTGCAAGACAAGACCGGCTATCTGGTACGCGTGGAGTGGCGGATGCCCGGCGACCCGGAGCCGCACCCACCGGCCGATGTGGTGCTGGCCGCGCCCGTCACGTTCAACACGGTGACGAAATGGGCGCTGGGCATCAACGACACGCTGGCGCTCGGCGTCCTCAACGAATCGCTGGGCGCGGGGTTGCCGATCATCGCGTTTCCGCACACCAAGGCGGAGTTGGCGGCGCATCCGGCCTATTCCGGTCACCTGGAGGTTCTGCGTGCTGCCGGCGTGGTCGTGGCCGACGGCAAGCCGCTGGACTCGATGAACGGGCCGGGGCGTTGGGGCGTGGTCATCGACGCGCTGCGGACGGCACGCACGTCCTGAACGGTTGCCGCCTATTGGCGGTCCTTTGACGATATGCGTCGTGCGTATACCAGCTCACTACGCAGCGTGTTCAATGGATAGGCTCGGATGAGGCGAGACGGACGGAGCCGCCGGTGACCCACGCGAACTGCCCTCGGTGCGGCGGACGGCTGGCCCGGGACAACGACAGCGGACGGTGTACGCCGTGCCAGGCCGCCGAGCGGGACCGGTTGAGCACGCCACCGGTGGTGCCGGCGAGCTTCTGGGAACACGAGCCGGTGCGGCGGGCCCTCGCGGAGCGGCATCTGGGGCGGGTGGTCCGCGCCTACCGATGCCATCCGTACCACGGTCGGGTCGCGTTGCCGCAGACCGTGGTGGCCGGGTGGTTGGGGATCACGCAGGCACAGTTGAGCCGGGTGGAGAACGGACCACCGCTCGTGCACCTGGACCGATTGGCGCACTGGGCGCGGCTTCTCGGGATACCCGCTCCCTGCCTCTGGTTCGCACTTCCGGGACAGTCACAGCGATCGGTCGAGGAAGCCGAGATTGCCCGCGCCGTAACCGATCCACACGGCGCTGGACCCGACGAGGGTCGACGCGCCCTGCTAGCCGGAATCGCCGCTGTCGCTGCGGGCGCGGGCCTCCTGGGCGGCAGCGAACGGGTCCAGCCTCGGCGAATCGGCACGGCGGATATCGCTCGACTGAACGCCGTCTTGGAGCTGTACCGGTCAGTGGACCGGGAATCCGGTGGTGGTCTGCTGTATCGGGAGGTAGCCCGGTTCGCGGAATCGGTATACCGGATGCTGGATTGGTCGCACCCCGCCGGGCTCACACCGCCCCTCATCACGGCGGTGGCGACAGCTCGACAGCTGGCCGGCTGGACTGCGCTCGACGCGGGAAGGCACGACGACGCGCAACGACACTTCGTCGCCGGGGAGCGTGCCGCGTTGACTGCCGACAACGGACCGCTCGTCGCGATGATCCGGTACGCGCAGGTCAAGCAGCTTCAACACCTTCGGCACAACCGGGATGCCCTCGCGACGTTACAACTCACGCATGCGCAGCTCGGGTCGCAGGCAACGCCAGCGGCAAGAGCCCTGCTCTGGGGCGCCGAGGCGGCCTCGATCGCGGCACTCGGTGACCACGAGACTGCCGTGAGAACCCTCGGAAAGGCGAGCGACCAGTTCGAGCGCATCAACAAGGAGCGTGAGCCGGCCTGGATGGGCTTCTATGACCGCGGCGAGTTGTTCGCCCAGTATGGGCGCGTGTACCGGGACATGGCACGGCGAGACCGCAGGCACGCGTCCGAAGCGGTGCGCTGGGGCAGGGATTCCATCGCTGCTTTTGGTGCGGGGAACGTTCGCAGCACTGTGCTCAACGAGGCCGGGCTGTGCAGCGCGCTGTTCTTGGCCGATGAGCCCGAGCAGGCGCTTGCGGTCGGCGCGCGGGTGCTGAAGCAGGAACGGGCGATGAGATCCAGGCGGGTACTCGATCGGATTGTCAATCTGCGGCGTGATCTCGCACGGCATCGAGAGCTTTCCGAAGTAGCCGAATTCGAACGGGTCATCGCCGCTCGGGCTGCGGCCGCCGCGTGAGCGGGCGGTTCTCCGAGGAGACGATGACGGCGGCCATGCGGGACATCGCCGCCACCCTGAACGTCTCGTTCCACGATGCCCGGTTGCTGCGGTTGACCAACAACGCCGTCTTCGCCCTGCCCGACGCCGGCCTCGTCATCCGAATCGCGCGAACCCACCAGCTGCGGGACAGGGTGACGAAGGTGGTGCAGCTCGCGCGCTGGTTCGCTGAGCTCGACGCGCCGACGATTCGCCTGGCGCGCGATGTCGAGCAGCCGATCGAACGCGCGGGCCTAGTCGCCTCGGTGTGGCAATTCGTCCCACCGCATCCACATCCTCCAACCGTGGAAGACCTCGGCGCGGCGTTGCGGACATTTCATGCTCTCGGTGTGCCCGCCTTTCCGCTGCCACTTTGGGATCCCATCGGCGACGCACGGCGGCGGCTGGCCGACGCGGACCAACTCAGCAAGCCCGACCGGGACTTCCTGGCCGACTGGTGTGACCGACTTGAACCAGAAGTCGCGAACCTCGTTGGTAGCGGAACGCGGACCCTGGTCCACGGAGATGCCCACGCCGGCAACCTCCTCCGGGAGCCGTCGGGCCGCACGGTCCTATGCGACTTCGACGCCACCTGCGTCGGCCCGTGGCAGGTCGACCTAGCAGCGGTCGCGGTCGGCGAGGCGAGGTTCGGAGGAACAGGGAGGCACGGTTCCTTGGCCACCGCTTATGGCTTCGACGTCACCGCCGACCCGTCCTGGCCATTACTGCGAGATGCGCGGGAGTTGAAGATGATCGCAGCTGCCGTACCGCTTCTCACTACCGGGCCGAGCGTCGCAGGCGAGTTCGCAAACCGGCTCCGTTCGGTACGACTGAGCGATCCGACAGCCCGCTGGACGCCCTTCGCCGATCTTGCTCTGCCAACCAGCCGCTGTTGACCCAATCGACCACGTCCTTATGGGATGACGGCTGGCGTGGGGTCCGAGGCCTTTGGACTTCTGTCGATGACCCGACACGGGGATCTCGACGCGCAGTCAGGGCAGCGTCGCAGCGCGCCTGCCGGCTACCTTGCCTGGATGACGGATCTTGAGCGGGGTGTGTACGAGCACCTCATCACCCGCGAGCTGGCCAACCAACTCCAGCACGTCGATCCCGCCCTGATCCAGCACCACAAACTCGACCCCGCCGACGCGCACCACACCCTCGCCCGGCACATCGCCACCCTGGCCGCCCGCGCCCTCCAATCCCTCCCCAACGGCGACGACAAGCTCCACCACCAGGTCGAGATGGCGAACCAGATCGCCGACGCCATCGCCGCCCTGAGCCCGAAGGCAGCGACGGAGCAGGACCAGGTCACCGACGCCAAGCACCTGCTCCACGCCATCGCCGCCCCACCAACCTCACCCGCGGAACCCACCTTCCCGCAGCGCCCGACCACTCCCCTCTCCACCGGCGCGCTGCTGGTCAACGGCCGTCACCAGCCCCGCATCGGCCACGAGGTCAACCACGAGATGGCCTCCGCCGAGCAGGTGGATCTGCTCTGCGCGTTCATCAAGTGGTACGGCCTCCGCGTCGTCGAGCACGCCATCCGCGACCTGATCGCCCGGGGCGGCAAGGTTCGCGTCATCACCACCACCTACCTCGGCGCAACCGATCAGCGAGCACTGGACCGACTCAAAGAGCTCGGCGCTGAGGTCAAGGTGTCCTACGAGACGAGGACTACCCGGCTGCACGCCAAGGCGTGGCTGTTCCGCCGCAGCAACGGCACCACCACCGCGTACGTCGGCTCGTCGAACCTGTCGAAGACCGCGCTGGTGGACGGCGTGGAGTGGAACGTCCGCATCTCGAACATCGAGCAGCCACACGTCATCGACACGTTCACGGCGACGTTCGAGGACTACTGGAACGATCCGGCGTTCGAGGCGTACGACGCGGACAGGGACGCCGAACGCCTGCGGCAGGCACTCACCGGAGAACGCCGCGACGAAGCACCAACCGAGATCTCGAACCTGGACGTGCGCCCGTACCCGTACCAGGCGGAAATCCTTGCCGACCTGGACGCGGAGCGGTTGGTGCATGGACGGTGGCGCAACTTGGTGGTGATGGCGACCGGCACGGGCAAGACAGTGGTCGCTGCCCTCGACTACCGCCGGCTACATAAGGCGGGCCGCGCAGACTCGCTGCTCTTCGTCGCTCACCAGGAACAGATCCTGCGGCAGAGCCTGTCCACGTTCCGGCAGGTCATGGGGGACGGCAGCTTCGGCGAAACTTTGGTCGCGGGCGAGAAGCCGAACGGCTGGAAGCACGTCTTCGCCTCCATTCAGTCGCTGCACCGCCGGGAGGTCGACCCCGAGGCGTACGACATGGTGATCGTCGACGAGTTCCACCACGCCGAGGCACCGACGTACACGCGGCTGTTGGAGCGGTTGCGCCCCCGCGTACTCCTGGGCCTGACCGCGACCCCCGACCGGACCGATGGCGGCGACGTGCGCCGGTGGTTCGACGGCCGCGCGGCTGTTGAGCTGCATCTGTGGGACGCGTTGGAGAGGCAGTTGTTGGCGCCGTTCCAGTATTTCGGGCTGCACGACGACGTGGACCTGTCGCAGGTCACCTGGAAACGTGGCCAGGGCTACGACCTGGCAGAACTCAACGGCCTCTACACCGGCAACCACGCGCGGGCGCGGTCGGTGCTGCGCGCGGTCAGCGACAAGGTGGACGTCGGTCGGATGCGGGCGCTCGGGTTCTGCGTCAGCATCGGGCACGCGGAGTTCATGGCCGACTGGTTCAGGCAGCACGGCGTCGCGGCGGCGGCGGTGACCTCGGGAGTCGACCGCTCGACGCAAAAGGGAATGCTGCGGGACTTCAAGGCCGGCAAGTTGCGGGTGCTCTTCACTGTGGACCTGTTCAACGAGGGCGTCGACCTGCCGATGGTCGACACGATCCTGATGCTGCGGCCCACCGAGAGCGCCACGATCTTCCTGCAACAGCTCGGTCGTGGCCTGCGCCTCGACGACGACAAGCCCTGCCTCACGGTGCTCGACTTCATCGGCGGGCAGCACGCCAACTTCCGCTTCGACCTACGGTGGCGTGCCCTGACCGGGGTGAGTCGACGAGCGATCACCGAGGCGGTCCGCGACGACTTCCCGAGCCTGCCCAGCGGCTGCCACGTCGAACTGGACCGGGTGGCCAAGGAAGTCGTGCTGGCCAACCTGAAGAGCGCGCTGCCCACCTCGAAGACCGGCCTGGTGACCGAGCTGCGACAGCTCGGCGACGTCAGCCTGGCGACGTTCCTGCGCGAGACCGGCCTGGAGGTCGAGGACGTGTACCGGTCGGCCAGCATCGGCGGCTGGACCGGGCTGCGGCGGCTCGCCGGCATCGAGACGTCCGCCGCCGGCCCCGATGACCGGGACCTGGGCCGGGCCATCGGGCGGATGCTGCACACCGACGACATCGACCGGCTGGAGCTGCTGACCCGAGTCGCGGCCGGACCGCCCGCGCCAGGTCAGCAGGTGTACGCGGGCAACAGTCGACTGTTGGACATGCTGCACTTCAGCCTCTGGGGGCCGAACGCCCCGCTGTCGACGCGCGATGAGCGGCTGGCACGGCTGTGGAAGGAAACGGCCCGCTGCACGGAGTTGCGGCAGCTCGCCGAGGTGCTGCGGGACCGCATCCACCGGGTGATGCCGACCGTCGCTTCGGGCGCGGTGCCGTTGCGGGTGCACGCCCGGTACAGCCGCAACGAGGCTTGTGCCGCCTTCGGGATGACCAACCCGGGGTCACTGCGTGAGGGGGTGAAGTGGCTGCCCGACGCCCAGGCCGACCTGTTCTTCGTCACCCTGGTCAAGTCGGAGGCGCACTACTCCCCCACCACCATGTACGCCGACCGGGCCATCACCGACACGTTGTTCCAGTGGGAGTCGCAGAGCACCACGTCGGCGGCGTCGGCGACCGGGCAGCGCTACACGTCGGGCGGCTCGACAGTGCACCTCTTCGTACGGGAAACCCGCATCGCCGACCGTGACCTGGGCGCACCGCCGTACCTCTACGCCGGCACCATGACCTACGACTCGCATACCGGCGACCGACCTATGCGCGTCCTGTGGCACCTTGACCACGCCCTACCCGCCGACGTCTACGCCACCGCCCGGACGATCGCCGCCTAGCCCTGCATAGTCAGGCAGCGTCTGCGTTCGAAGCGAACCTGACGTCCAGCCTTCGGTCCAGGGCGCGAGCTAGCCGCTCCAGGACCGGCAGGGTCGGCACCGTCCCGCCTGCTTCGAAGCGGGCCACCGCGGACTGAGTCATGCCGGCGGCGCGGGCCAACTGGCTCTGACTCCAGCCATGCCCTTCGCGCAGATGGCGTACCTCCTGCCCAAGCTCGAAGGCGATCCGGGTGGCCTCGTAGGTCTCGGCCGCGCCCGGCTCCGCCATCCGGCGCTCACGCAGGTCGTTCCAGTCCAGGCGATCACTCATCGCTCCACCTCATAGCATCAATGCTATGGGATGATAGGTGCGAGCGGACTCGTGGCACTAAGTTGAAGACCATGGAGCAGCGGATCAGCCTGATCACCCTGGGCGTCGCGGACGTGGCCCGCGCGAAGGCGTTCTACGAGCAGCTCGGCTGGCGGGGCCAGGAGGTCGAGGAGACCGTCTTCTTCCAGGCCGGCGGCTTGGCCGTCGTCCTCTGGGGCCGCGACAAGCTGGCCGAGGACGCGGGCATCGAAGGGCCGGGCACCGGCGCGATGACCCTGGCCCAGAACGTCCGTTCCCGGGCCGAGGTCGACGAGGTGATCACCACCGCGACCAGGGCCGGCGCAACGGTGACCAAGCCAGCCCGGGAGACGTTCTACGGCGGCTACGCCGGCTATTTCGCCGACCTGGACGGCCACCTGTGGGAGATCGCCTGGAACCCAGGCTTCACCCTCGCGGAGGACGGCACCCTGACCGTTCCCGACTTCAGCGCCATGGGCTGAAGCGGCCGTGAGTTGAGCAGCCGCGCCGGCACGGACGCTGATCAGGGTGCCGGAGACGGGCACAGCAGCGGGTCCAGCAACGGCAGTTGAAGTGGGTCCAGACAGATCGCCAGCAGACCCGGATCCGGTGAGGGCGTCGCCGTAACAGTCGCGGTCGGCGTCGGCGTGAGCGACGCGACGGGCGGTGTCGGCGGGGCTGACGCGGGTGGGTCGGTGGTGGGGGCCGGGTCAGGTGTGGGCACCGGACTGGCCGGCGGGGCCGGGGCGACGGTCGGCGCAGCGGCCGACGGCACGGCCACCGCCACGACAGGGGACACCACTGTAGAGGCGGCCGGCGGAGTCGACCGTCGGACAGCCGGGCTCCATACGGCGCTCTCGGCCGAGCCGATCCGCGACCGGGGTACCACCGGCGCGGCGGGGCCGATCGGAACGAGGAGCGCCCCGGCCCTGGGAACTTCCATGGTCACGATGTCCGCCGAGGCCACCGGCCCGTGTGAACCCCACGCGCCAGGTCCCAGAGCACCGGGGCCCAGCGCACCCGGGCCGAGGGTCACGAACACCACTGCCGCGACGGCGGCAGCGCCGAGCGCCCGGCGGTCGGGGCGTACCGCGGTCAGGGGTGCGTCCTCCGGTTCCGCCAGGACAACGGGCGCGGGGCGGGCGGCCCGATGCGCGGCCAGCAGCGCGTCGACCTGCGCGATGACGGCGACGCGATCGTCGGCGGCGGCGAGGGTGAGGTAGAAGCGGAAGTTCACCACGGCACCAGCCGGGACCCGGAGGCCGGACAGTCGACCGCGATCAGGCAGCAGGGTGACCGGGACGTCCGGGTGGTGGGCGGGGCCGATCAGATCGGCGTACCGCCACTCGCGCCGGTGTTCAGCGCCGCCGAAGGCCACCCGTCGGCTGGTCACCACGGCCATGCCCCTGTCGACGGTCCGCAGCCCCGCCGGCAGTGCGTCAGAAGACGGCTCAGCGAAGGAACACAAGCCCGGGGTGGGCAGGCCGGGGACGTGCCGCCCCTCGGCCTCGACGAGCGTGGCGACGGGGAGGACGCGGAAGACGAGTTCGTCGTCGTCGAGGTCCACCGGCAGGCCGGTGCGCGGCTGCGTACACCCGAGGAAGCTGGCGGCTTCGATGCGGAGCCGACCCAGGTGGTCGTCGCGGCGCCGCCAGGCGTCGGTGGCGTCGCGGTACGCGCGCTGCCGGCGCTCGTTCTCGCGCTCGGCCCAGGCGATCCGCCAGGGAGCACAGGCCACAGAGGTCACGGTCACACGCGGTACAACCGCTCACGTACGTGACAGGCAACGCGAGCCGCATCGATGCATCCCGTTGCGTCCGAAAGGAGAGAATTTCCGGCAGCGGCGGAGCCGGCCACGCTGGGCTCGGCTCCGCCGCCGCGAATCACCCCTACAGCGAGGTGAAGAACTTCCTCATCTCGCCAGCGAGCAGGTCCGGCTCCTCCAGCGGCATGAAGTGCCCGCCCCGACCCGGCTCACTCCAGTGCCGGATATCGATACAGGCCCGCTCCGCGATCGAGCGAGGAAAGTTGGCCAGCGCAGGTTCGGTGCTCACCGTGAGCGCGGCCGGCACCGTGATGTCGGGTCGTGGCGTGTTGTGGCCGAAGTCCGCGTACTGCCGGAACGACGAACCGATCGTGCCGGTCACCCAGTAGAGCGTGATGATGGTGAGCAGGGTGTCCCGGTCGATGCTGTTCGCCAGGTCCCCGTGGTTGTCGCTCCAGTCGCGGTACTTGTCGACGATCCAGGCGGCCAGCCCAGCGGGTGAGTCGGCGAGCGCCGCCGCGAGAGTGTCCGGGCGGGTGCCCATGATGGCGCTGTAGCCGCCGTCGGTCTCGTCGTACGCGGCTTCGGCGTCCAGGTACGCCTGCTCGGCCGCCGACAGTGGGCGGGCGTCGAAGCTGGCCGGGAACGGTGGATGGATCATGTGGATACCGGCCACCTGCTCCGGATAGAGGGCACCGAGCCAGCCCGTGACCACTCCCCCGACGTCGCCGCCGAAGGCACCGTACCGCTCGTAGCCGAGCACATCGGTCATCAGTTCGTGCAGCGTCCGAGCCAGCAACGCCCGGGTGACCGGCTCGTCTGGGACCTCCGAGAAGCCGAAGCCGGGCAGTGACGGCACCACCACGTCGAAGCCGCCGCCGGCAGGGCTGGTCAGCCGGTCGACCAGGGGCAGCATCTCGATGAAGCTGCTGGGCCAGCCGTGGCTGAGGATCAAAGGCAACGGCGCGGGCGTACCCGCCGGGCGCGCGGCCCGGACGTGCAGGAAGTGCAGCTTCCGGCCGCCGACGACGGCCAGGTGCTGGGGGTACGCGTTGAGCTCGGCTTCGCGAGCGCGCCAGTCGTACCCGTCGTGCCAGTAGGACACCAGGTCCCGCAGGTAGTCGGGGTCGACGCCGCCCTGCCACGGCTGGTTGCCGCTGCGGTCGGTGAATCGGGTACGGGCCAGTCGGGCCCGTAGGTCGTTGAGGACCGCATCGGGCACGTCGATGCGGAAGGAAGAGAAAGACATTGGTCCTCCGACAAGGAGGGCGCTCCCCGACGCGGAAGGTCAGCTGAGGGGGACGGCGGAGAGGAGCGCCCAGGAATGACGATGGGTGGTCACCGGGCTCACCTCCTCTCGTGGCTGACGAAGATCACTCTAGCCGAGGGGGTCGGGGAGTCGGCCCCGGGTCGGAAACCTCGACCGGGTACGCGGCGGGTACGCCTCGCAGTGCTCGGCCCAGTGCTGGGCGGCGGTGGCCAGGGCGTCCGCGGAGACGGTGAGGATCAGCGGGTAGATCGCGCTGGACGGGCGGCGCATCCACGGTGGCAACGACTCGGCGGAGAACTCCACGATCAACTCCAGCCGGCGGCGGCGCAGCACCCGGCTGCGCAGGGCCAGGTTGGGTTCGGTGAACCGGACCATCGCCGGTGGCGCGCTCAACGCGAGGGCGGCGGTGGCCTGCCCGTGCAGCCAACCGCCGAGCGCGCGGGCCTCCTCGACCATCAGGCTGGGGTAGTGGTGTGACCACGTCTGACCGTCGGCGGTGCGGGCGTCCACCTCGATGAGCAGCCAGTCGTGCCAGCCGGGCGTGGCCCCGTCGGGGTCGTCGGGCGGGTCGATGCCCGGCTGGTAGCCGACGGGGCGTATCCGCACCCGGGCGCCATCGTCGGACCGGATCTCCACTCGATCATTCTGGCCGAGCGAAGCGGACTTCAGGCCCCGAATCGGTCACTTCGTGATGATCCGCCGCACGCCCCGGTGCTCGGCACAGGCGTGGGACCGACCCCCGGCCAGGCTGACCGAGCCGTCGCGGCACTGCACCAGGTAGCCGCGACCCGCCCAGAACTGCGGTACGCAGTCGAACCAGTCGCACACCTCGGCGGCCGGTTTGCGGATCCGCGTGCCGCCGCAGAAGCCGTACCCCAGGGGGTTTTCCGGTGCCCCGCAGCGCGGGTCGGTGGTCGCGCTGGGCGAGGGGCGCGGTGACTTCTTCTGCTTCGGTGGCGGGGTCTTCAGCGCGAGCGCCGGGTCGACCGGGTGGATCAGCGCCGGTGCCCCGCTGTGGGTGGGCGCCGGGGTGGCGGCGGCGGCGACCTCCGCGCCGCCGGTCGGGTCGGACGGGTCCGACTCGATCAGCGCCGCCGGCACCAGCAGCGCGATGGCCGCCGCCACCGCGATGCTCCTGCGACCACCGGGTACGAACGACGACAGTCGGGCCTGCCCGGGGGTGGCCACCGCCGGCCGGAACGGCTTGAGCTGGGCGTGCTCGGCGATCAGTTCGTCGAGCTGGGCGAGCACCGCGGAGCGCTGTTCGATCGCGTCGGCGAAGGCCAGGGTGAGCTTGAACCGGAAATCCGGCGCGGCGTCGGTGGGCAGCAGCAACCCGGAGGTACGCCGCCGGTCCAGCACCTGGATCAGGGTGACCGGTGCGGTCGGGTCGTGGGCCAGGCCGGTCATCCGGCCGTACGCCCAGTCGCGTCGGCCGCGTCCGCCGAGCAGCACGAGCCGACGACTGGTGATCACGGCCATGCCGGCGTCGGTGACGCGGACGCCGTCGGGGCGGCGTGGACGCAGCGGCCCGGTTCGCGGGTCGACATGCAGGTCCGGCGCGGGCAGCACTGCGGTGTGTCGCACCTCGACCAGTTGCGCTGCGGGCAGTGCCCAGAGCACCACCTCGTCGCCGGCCAACTCCAACGGCAGGCCAGCGCCGGCAGCCGCCGAACCCTGGAAGTCGGCGGCCAGGGCGCGCAGCCGCCGTAACTCGTCGTCGCGTCGCCGCCACGCCGTCTCAGCGCCACGGAACGTGCTGACCCGCCGCACGTTCTGCCGGTGCGCCCACCGGTACCGCCATGTGGAACCCGTCGAATCAGTCTTTGCCACGCCGACTCCTTCGCCGCGCAGGCCACCAATCTGGGTGTCGTCGGGTTCAACAGGTGCGGCACGGCACCCGGACACGTCGAAACGGGCGAAGTATCCGATCGGCGGAGCAATCAGCACGATAGGGGGATACTGGTGCCGACGTTCATGTTCTCCGAGGGGGTGACGGTCGTGCCGGCAGTCACGCTGCCCGGGGTCGTGATCGGGGTCGACATCGGCACCACCAGCACCAAGGCCGTCGCGTACGACACCGACGGGCGGCAGCTCGGCAGCCACCTGGCCGGCTACCCGATGAACAACCCGCAACCGGGCTACGCCGAGCAGGACCCGCAACTGATCCTCGATGCGGTGCTCAGGTCGATCAGCATCGTCGTGGCCGAGCTGGTGCAGCCGGTGGTCGGGTTGTCGTTCAGCTCCGCGATGCACAGCCTGATCGGGTTGGACCCTGACGGCAACCCCCTCACCACGTCGCTGACCTGGGCCGACTCGCGCTCCACCCGGCAGGCCGAGCGGCTGCGGGCGGCACCGTCGGGGCTGGCCCTGCACCGGCGTACCGGCACGCCGATGCATCCGATGTCGCCGTTGCCCAAGCTGCTCTGGTTCGCCGAGCAGGAGCCGAAAATCTTCCAGCGGGTGGCGCACTGGGTGGGCATCAAGGACTGGGTGTTGCTGCGGCTCTGCGGCACGCTGGTCACCGACCACTCGATCGCCTCGGCCACCGGCCTGCTCGACATCCACACACTGGAGTGGGACGACGAGGCGCTACGCATCGCCGGCATCACCGCGGAACAGCTTCCGCAGCTCGTCGCCACCACCGCCGTGCTGCCCAACCTCACCCCGCAGAGCGCGGCCCAGACCGGCCTGCCGGAGCGCACCCCGGTGGTGGTCGGCGCGGGCGACGGGCCGCTGGCGAACCTGGGCCTGGGCGCTGTGCACCCCGGCATGGTGGCCTGCTCGATCGGCACCAGCGGCGCGATGCGGGTGATGGTCGAGCGGCCCGGCGTGGACCCGCTCGGCGGGGTGTTCTGCTACGCGCTGACCGAGCAGCGTTGGGCGGTCGGCGGCGCGATCAACAACGGCGGCATCGTGCTCAAGTGGGCCGGCGCGGCGCTCGCCCCGGACCTGGGCGAGCACGCCGAGGAGGAGCTGGTCGCGCTGGCGGCCCGCGCGCCGGTCGGCTCGGGCGGGCTCATCATGCTGCCGTACCTGCACAGCGAACGGGCACCACACTGGAGCGCCCTGCCGCGTGGCGCGTACGTGGGGTTGACCCACGCACACCGCCGTGAGCATCTGGTGCGGGCCGCGCTGGAGGGTGTTTGTCAGCAACTCGCGCTGGTGCTCAGCTCGGTGCGCGCGGCCGGTAACGAGGTTCGCGAGGTCCGGGCCGGTGGCGGCTTCGCCCGCAGCGGCCTGTGGCGGCAGATGCTCGCCGACGTGCTCGGCCTGCCGGTGAGCTTTCCGGCCGCGCACGAGGGGTCGAGCTTCGGCGCGGCGCTGCTCGGCATGGAGGCGCTCGGGCTGATCCCCAGCATCGACGTCGCCGCCGACCTGGTGCAGATCGAGGAGACGATCCGCCCCGACCCGGCCGCCGCCGCCACCTACGCGGCGCTGCTGCCGCTCTTCGCCGAGCTGTACGACGCCCTCACGCCCACCTTCGCGTCGATCCGTCGGATGGCACCCGGCCTGCCCACCGGCCCTGAACCACCGACGTGATCGCGGCGCCGAGTCAGTGACCGCTGCCGGCTCGCCAGTCAGGGCGCCTCGACGCCGGCGATCAGGTAGCGCCGCACGTCGGCGTCGAGGATTGCCGCTTCCTGCGCGTCCTCCGGCCCGGAGCCACGGAACGCGGCCAACTGCTCTGCGGACTCCCACCGTTCGTAGACGTGGATCCGGCCGGGCTCCAACGGGTCGGCCGCCAGCAGGAAGTCGAGGCAGCCGGCGGTGGCACGGGCCTGCGCGATGACCTGCGCGCAGCCGGACAGGTAGGCCTCGCGTGCGGCCGGTTCGACCCGCAGACTGCCAGCGATGATCAACAAGGTGGGCCTCCAGGGATCGGGATTGCTGATGAGCATGATGCCTGTGAGTCATTGTGATGTCTCTGTGTCATCACGCTCGTCAGGACATCGCCGCCCAGACGGGTGACGCCGGTCCCGCCGGCCTCACCAGCCTCCGGCGCTTCATATCGTGCAAACGTGAAAAAAAGCGACAAGAGGTGCTCATCTTCCCTGCTGGGGAACTCTGCCCGCGTACCAGTGAAGGTGCTGTCGGCGGCGATCGCGCTCGCGGTCCTCGCGACGACCGGGCCGGCCACCGCGGACGGCCCGGGCCGCGGGCCCGCCGCGGAGAGCCACGAACCGGGACTGGACCCGACACCGGAGCGCCCGCCGACCAGCGAGGTGTCCTGGCTGTCCTTTCCCGGCGGGGTGTTCGCCGTGGACTCGCTCGGGCACACGGTGCGCTACCGCGCCTGCGACGGGGACACCGGCCGGGTCGCCGACCCGACCATGCGGGTCGCCGCCGGGATGGCCAGCGGCGCTCTCGTCGTCGGCGGCACTGCCTACCGCTACCGGGTGCCGCTGATCGGGCGCAGCGAGGGCACGCTGGAGGTGATCCCACAGCACCGCCCACCGACGACGCTGACCGGCGCGGTGGTCACCAGCCCGCAGCCGCCCACCGACCCGGTCGCTGGGGCCCGACTGTTCCCGCTCAGTGGGCAGCTCGCCCGGGTGGTCGCCGACGCGAGCCTCAACCCGGCCGGGGCCACCGTCCGTGACCTGTCCGGCCGCTACGGCGACCAGCAGATCGCCGTCAACGGGTCGCTGCGCCCCAAGGCGGCCAGCGTGATCAAACTCTGGATCCTGGTCGAGCTGCTGCGCCGAGTGGACTGTGGACAGATCTTCCTCGACGACGGGGTGCTGGTCACCCCCGAGGATGTGGTCGGCGGCACCGGTCAACTCCAGTTCGAGACGTTCCCGCAGGTGGTGACGGTGCACCGGCTCGCCCAGTACCTGATCAAGTACAGCGACAACGTGGCCGCGAACGTGCTGATCACCTACCTGGGTGGGTTCGCCCCGGTCAACGCGCTGATCGACTCGATGAACCAGCGGTCCACCATCCTGGCCCGCCGGATGCTCGACAGCGCCGCCGCACAACGCGGCGAGGAGAACTACACCAGCCCGGACGACGTGGTGTCGCTGCTCGGCGCGGTCTGGGACGGCGAGATCCTCACCCCCGCCTCCCGTGACCTGATGATCGGGTTCATGCGGGAACAGACCCTGAACACGAAGATCCCGGCGGCGTTGCCGCCCGGCGTGCCGGTGGCGCACAAGACCGGTGACCTGCCGGACGCCTCACACGACGTCGGCTACTACCTGATCCCCGGCACCGAGACCGCCGTCGCCTTCCTCACCGCCGGGCCGATGGCCACCGGCGACGAGACGGTCCGACGGATGGCCCGCACCGTCTACGACTTCCTGGTCGACCCGGCCGACGGGGCGGTCGAGGAGTGAGCTGGCGTCAGGCGCCGGGGATGTTCGCCGGCGGGTCCTCGCCGACCAGGTCGGCCGCCGGCGGGTCGGCCGACACCGACAGCCCGAAATCCGAGTACGTCAGGTCGAGCTGGGCGACCTCCGACTGCTCGCTCGCCAGCTCGATGCGGTAACGGACCAGTCGCCCCTGCTCGTCGACAGCAGCGGTGAACGGGACCGCCCCGGCCCGGTCACCGAGCACGCCTCCGACCCCCTCGCCCAGCACCGCGCTGCTCTGGCGCAGGTCCAGCGTGCCCGCGTACTCCCGGGTGGCGGTCTGCCGGACGGCGGTCGCCGTGCCGAGCGTGTCGGCCAGCCGGGTGTTGTCCAGGCCCTGCTTGGCGGGGGGTGAACCCGGAGCGCCGACATGCCACCAGGTCTTGCCGTCCCAGACCGGAACGCGCCGGTCCGGGGCGCTGACCCGCACGTAGACGTCCGGCCCGGTGGTGAGCCGTTCGATCTTCACCTCACCGGTGGGCACCTTCAGCGAGGTGGTCTCCAGCCCTCGCTTCGCCTTCGGGTCCCAGAGCACGACGGTGCCGTCCCCGCCCGTCGTCCCGCCGCTGCTCAACGTCAGCTTGTAGGTCTGCTGGTCGACGTTCCCGGCGGCGGCCCTGAGCACACCGACCCCGTCGGTCGGGTCCGCCGACGCCGCCGGACGACCCGCGTCGGGCTCATCCCCGGTGGCCACCAGTGCCCACACCCCCGCGGCGACCGCCACGACCAGGATGACACCAGCGGCGATCAGCTTCGGTTTCTGCACTGTCATCTCCCCCGGGGTGGTGCGGTCCGGCCAGAGTAGCCGGACCGCACCTGCTGTTGGTCCCGGTCGGCCCGCCGGCCCGCTGTTGGTCCCGGTCGGCCTGCCGGCCGATCAAGCCCGGCTGATCGCGTTCGCGTGGATCGCCTCGTGCAGATACGCCGCCAGCCCCTCGGCGATGTTCTCGTAGTGCGCGGTGAACCGCTCGTCGGCCAGGTACATGTCGGCCAGCCCGGTCTGCATCTCGTACGAGCACTCGTAGAACCAACGGCTGATGAGCTGCCGGTGCTCCTCGGCCAACTCCATCGCCTCCGCGCTGTCCGCGGGTGCGCCAGCGGCCATCAACGCGACGATCCGCCGACCCCAGTCCTCGTTCTCCGCCCTGATCCGCAGCCAGTCTTCCTTGCCATAGCGAGAGGCCCGGCGGTTCGACTCCCGGTACGCGTCGGTGTCACCCCACCGCTGCTCCGCCTCGGCCTCGTGCTCCTCCGGGCTGAAGTCACCGAAGACCTCGAACCGCTCCTCCGGCGTGAGTTGGATGTTCATCTTGGTCGCCTCCATCGCGAACTCGATCGCCGTGACCATCTCCTGCAACCGTTTGAGCCGTACCGTCAGCAGCTCGTGCTGTCGGCGCAGGTGCGCGGCCGGATCGGCCGCCGGGTCGTCGATGATCGCGGTGATCTCCTCAAGCGGGAAACCCAGCTCCCGGTAGTACAGGACGAGTTGCAGCCGTTGCAGGTCCGCGTCGTCGTAGCGGCGGTAACCGGCCGAGGTCCGCCCGCTGGGCGAGAGCAACCCGATCTCGTCGTAGTGGTGCAGCGTCCGCACCGTCACGCCGGCGACCTTCGCCACCTGACCCACCGTGTACGCCATGGTCCCCCTCCCTTCCGGGAACCAGGCTCCTGCCTGCCGTTACGTGAGAGTCAACTCCGATTCTGGCCCACCATGGCGGGGCCGTCCGGCCGCCCGTACAGATAGCCCTGACCGCGCGGACAGCCGATCGCGGTGACCGCCTCATGCTGACGTTCGGTCTCCACCCCCTCGGCGACCACCGCCAGGTCGAACGCGCCGGCCAGCCGGGTGACCATCTCCACCGTGGCGTACGCCCGGTCGTCGGTGCCCAGCCGCGCCACGAACGACCTGTCGATCTTCAACTCGGTGGCCGGGATGCGGTGCAGGTAGCTCAGCGACGAGTAGCCGGTGCCGAAGTCGTCGATGGCGATCCTGATGCCCAGCTCCCGCAGCTGGTGCAGCCGCTCCAGCACCGCATCGGTGCCCTCGATCAGCGCCGACTCGGTCAGCTCCAGGGTCAACGCCCGGGGCGCCAGTCCGGCGGCGCTGGTGGCCGCGGTGACAGTGGCGATCAGGTCCGGCCGACGCAGGTGCGCGGCGGCGATGTTCACCGCGACGGTCGCGTCCGGCACCCGCCCCCGCCAGGTGGCGGCGGCCCGGCACGCCTCGTGGATCACCCAGCGGTCGATCGGCAGGATCAGCCCGGTCTCCTCGGCCAGCGGCAGGAACTTCGCCGGCGCCAACATCCCCAGCCGGGGGTGCCGCCAGCGCACCAGCGCCTCGGCGCTGCGTACCGCACCGGTGCTCAGGTCGACGATGGGTTGGAACTCCAGGCGCAGTTGATCCTCGTCGACAGCGCGGCGCAGGTCGGCGATCAGCTCGGCGCGGGAGACGGCCGACTCGCGCAGCGCCGGTGTGCACGTCCGGTACGCGGACTTCCCGGCCGCCTTGGCCGCGTACATGGCGATGTCGGCGTCGCGCAGCAGGTCGGTGTGGGAGGCGTGCTGCGGGCCGAACTCGGCGATACCGATGCTCGCCGACGGGTGCACCCCGACGTCCTCCTCGTCGTCGGACGGCCGCAGGGCGTCGAGCAGCCGCTCGGCGAGCCGTTCGGGTGACACCGGCCGGTCGCCGTCGACAAGCACGGCGAACTCGTCACCGCCGAGCCGGGCGATGGTGCCGTCGCCGTTGACGGCAGTGCGCATCCGGGCCGCGAGCCCGGTCAGCAGGGTGTCACCGGTGGCATGCCCGAACCGGTCGTTGACCTGCTTGAACCCGTCCAGGTCGAGCAGCAGCACGGCCACCGGCCGCCCGTCGCGCAGGGCCAGCCGCAGTCGCCGGTTGAACAACAGCCGGTTGGGCAGCCCGGTGAGCTGGTCGCCGTACGCGAGCCGACGCAACCGGACCACCAGCCGGAGGTTCTCGTTGGCGGCCAACCCCTGCCGGACGGCGAGAGTCGCCAGCAACACCATCATGGTCACGAACACCAGCTGCGGGGTCTGCCCGGTGGGCCGACGGGCCAGCACCACCGCGACGATCGCCCCACCCACCGGCAGGTACGGCAGCGCCACCCGCCACCAGGGCGGCAGTGGCGACTCGGCGGTGTCGTCGGTGCCGTCGCAGTCCGGTGGTGGCGGGTTCCGGGTGGCCAGGCCGATCAGCAGGTAACTCAACGGCCAGCACAGGTCGATCGGGTGACCGGCGGCGTAGTCGGCGCGGGCGACCAGCGACACGTAGACGACGTCGGCGACGACCCGCAGGGTGAGGCTCGCCGCGAGGATGCTCATCGGCCGCCACATCGGCCGGGCCGGCCCGGAGGCCGCGACCAGGATGGTGAGCTGCATCAGGTCGAACATCGGGAAGAGCAGCCCGAGCGTGCGCGCCGGGTCGGCCAGCTCGGCCGCGGCGACCCCGCGGAAGACCAGCACCCAACCGATCGGCACCAGGGCCAGGGCGACGATCACCCCGTCCAGCAGCGTACGGGCCCGACCGACCGCGGTCCGTGGTGCGGACGGCGAGCTGAGCAGCGCGGCCGTGCCGGTGAGGATGCCGGCGGTGAAGACCACCCCGACCACCGGCGTGTGCGGCAGGTCGCCGCCGACGAGCCGCTGCACCGTCCAGATCGCCCGGCCGATCGCGGCGAGCGCCATGGTGACGGCGAGCAGGGTCCAGAAGCGACGCAGCGGCGTCGGATGCCGACGGGCCACCCCGACGCACGCGAGTGTCGCCCAGCCGGCGACCAGCATCGCGCCGACATCACTGACCAGTGCGGCGCCGGGCATCGCGGCGACCAGCCAGCCCGCCTCCAGCAGGATGACCGCAGCCGCGACGAACGCACCGGCGGGGTTGAGCGCCCCCGCAGCCTGCGTTGCGTCCTGTCGGGACACGGTCGCTCCGGCCCTTTCGTCGTGCGTGCACCCTCGGCAGGACCGGTCCACGGCAAACCCCGAAAGCCTAACCAGCGCTCAGAAACCCCGCCAGAGCCGAACGTGCACGCCGTCGCGGACGCCCGGACCTGCGGTCAGCGGCCGCCGGAGCGGTTCCAGGGTGAGCGGGGCAGCGTCGTGCCGGCCGACGGACGGCGTGCGCGGCGGCGTCTGCGCCGACCGGGAGTGCAGGGCGGGCGGGCAACGGTGTGCACCGCCACGTCGACCGGGGGCGTTGGTCGGCCGATCAGCCAGCAGAGGAAGCGTTCCATCGTCGGGTCAGCCGACCGGGAGGCGTTCGGCGTCGGACCTGGAAATCTCGTACTCCGCCCCGCAGAACGTGCACTGCTGCGCGTACCGGGTACGGATCGGAATGAGGGGGATGAAGAAGAGGGTGAATTTCGTCGAGCGGCGGGTGATCACCTGTGCGGCCTGGTTGCCGCAGTGGCGGCAGACCTGCTGCACGACACCGGACCGGTCGACCTTGGTACGCAGACCAAAGATGAAGAACATCGCCCGCCAGTACCCACTCGACAGCGAAAAGTCACCACATCCCGCCACCTGATCAGAACAACCACCGCCCCGGTACGCACAAGATCGTGCTCGATCCAGGATGTGGGGGCCTCCGGGGGGGTGAACGAGGCCACTACATCCCTGATCGAGCACGATCAAGGCGAGACGATCACACGTCAGCTGGTCGGGGCGGGCTCCAGGCCGGGGATCTCCTCGGAGATCCAGATCGGCTGCCAGTTCGGCACCTCGTGGAAGCGGCGCAGCTCGTACAGCCCGGCAACCGACCCGCTCCACGCCCCGTACGGCGGGTTGGCCTCGTCGAAGCCGCTCTGCACGAAGGTCAGCGTGGTCTTGCCACCGGATTCGGCCAGCTCCCAGTTCGTCACGCCGGTCGGTCCCCAGTCCACGGACATCCGCCGGCCGGGCTCCAGGTCGACGACCTTGGCCGCGTAGCCGGTCTCGAAGCCGCCCATGGCGTACCGGCCGCCGACCCAGGGCTCGATGCCGATCGGGTAGCCGAACCAGGCACTGGCCTGCTCGGAGTCGGTCAGCGACTCCCACACCTTGTCGGCGGGGGCGGCGATGACCAGTTCACCCCGCAGGTCGGCGGAGGTGAAGTCGGTGCGGGGCAGCAGTGGCTTGCCCTCCACGTGGGCGGCCAGGTTGGCGATGGCAAGCGCCCAGAACGTCTGGAGCACGCCCCGGATGCTGGAGCCGCTCATCGCCTCGGCGAAGTCGAAGTGGCTCTGGGTCAGCGTCAGCACGGTGCTGTCGGCGCCCTCGGCGGCCAGCTGGAACTCGGTGGTGGTCTCCACCCCGTCGAGCAGCCAACTGAAGCGCAGCGTGTCGTCGTCCACGTGCAGCAACCGCTGGTGCGGGGCGTCGCCCTCGGGCGTGAAGCGGCCCCAGAACTCGTACCGCCGGGGCAGCTCGACCTCGGCGTGCTCGGCCAGCCAGAGACGCAGCTCGGCCGGGTCGGTGAGGGCCTTGCGGACCCGGCCGACGGGCGCGGAGAGGCGAGCCTGAACCTTCATCGGTTCACTCATTGTCGTTTCCTTTCGGGTAGCAGGCGACGGCCAGCTTGAAGGCGTCGCCTTCGCTGCCGCCGTAGCGGGTGAACAGGTCCTGAAGTGCGGTTTGCAGGTCGTGCAGGAACTGCTGGCGCTGCTCGGGGGGCACCCGGATCTCGCCGGAGACCCCGATCGAGGGCAGCTCGGGCGCCGCCCGGTCCAGGCCGGCGATGTCGGCCTGGACCTCCTCCATCAGGTCGAGCAGGTAGCCGAGGCTCAGCTCGTCGCGGGCCCGGCGCAGGCCGATCCGGCCGACGAGCCGTGGGGAGAGCCAGTAGGACCGGGCGGCGGCCTGGTAGATGCCTTCGGTGATGCCACGGACCTTGCGTTCGTTGACCAGCTCGACGAGGCCGGCCGCGACGAGCTGCTTGACGTGGTAGTAGACGCGCTGTGGCGTCTGGTCGAGTCGGGCCGCGACCTCCGTGCAGGTGCGCGGCTCGGCCAGTTGCCGCAGCACCTCGACGCGATGCGGCTTGAGCAGGACTTCGGCCTGCTCGATCTGCTCCAGGTACAGGACGTCTCTCATGGCAAAATCAGTTTGTACGTACAAAACTTCTTTGTCAATCGCTTCGCGAGAAGCCGCGCCGACTTTTTCCGGCGCGGCTTCAGGCGACGCTCAGCAGATGGTCAGGGCAACCAGTCCGGTCGCAACGGATAGCCACTCACGCCGTTCGGGCCGTTGTGGGTGGCCAGCACCTGGTGCAGCTGGATGCCGTTGCGCTCGAACGCCATCCGCGACCCGGCCATGTACAACCCCCACACCCGGGCGGTGCCCGCGCCCACCTCCGAGACGCAGAAGTCCCAGTGCTCGACCAGGTTGCGGCACCAGGCAGCCAGCGTCAGCGCGTAGTGCTGGCGCAGGTTCTCCTCGTGGTGCACCTCGAACCCGGCGTCGTGCACCTCGCTGATCAACCGACCCGGACCGGCCAGCTCACCGTCCGGGAAGACGTACCGGTCGATGAACGCGCCCGACCGGTGCGGAGCCCGGTTGTCCGCGCGGGTGATGCAGTGGTTGAGCAGCCGCCCGCCCTGCCGCAGCCGGCTGCGCAGCGCCCCGAAGTAGGCCGGATAGTTGCGCACCCCGATGTGCTCGGTCAGCCCGATCGAGGAGATGGCGTCGAACTGCTCGGCCGGTGCGTCCCGGTAGTCCAGGTGCCGCACCTCCGCCAACTCGGTCAACCCCTCCCGCTCGATCGCCGCCTGCGCCCACTGCGCCTGCGCCTTCGACAGGGTCACCCCGAGGGCCTTGACGCCGTACTCACGCGCGGCGTGGCGCACCATGCCACCCCAGCCGCACCCGACATCCAGCAGCCGCATCCCCTTCTTCAGCGCCAGCTTGCCGGCGACCAGGTCGTACTTCGCCGCCTGGGCCTGCTCCAACGTGTCGTCCGGAGACCGGAAAACCGCGCAGGTGTACGTCATCGACGGGCCGAGCACCTTCTCGTAGAAGGCGTTGGAGACGTCGTAGTGGTGCGAGATGGCGGTGCTGTCCCGCACCCGCGAGTGCCGCAGCCCGTTCACCACCCGCTTCCAGCGGGGCTGCGCCTCCTGCGGCGGCGCCGGCGGCGGCATCAGCCGCTCCCAGCCCAGCCCACGGACCAACGCCAGCCCCTCGGCCAGCGCCGGTGGGCGCAACCGCAGCTCGTCCTTGAGCACCCGCAACGCCTCGTACGGGTCACCCGGGTGCACCCCCTGCAACGCCAGGTCACCACTGACGTACGCCCGGGCCATGCCCAGGTCGCCGGGTGCGGTGAGCAGGTACGACAGCCCACGCTCGGAACGGATCGCCAGGGTGATGCCGGCGTCGGACGGGCCGACGGCGCTGCCGTCGTACCCGGTGATCCGCACCGGAAGCGGCCCGGCGGTGACCGCGCGGACGACGTCAGCGACGGTCGGACCCGTGCGCCGGCCCCCCGCCGGCGGGGTGGCGGGGACGCTCGCCGCCCCCTGATCTCGGTCGGTCAGGCTCATGCTCGTGCTACCGCCTTTTCGTACAGTCCCGTCAGCCGGTGGTCCGGGTCGTAGCGGTCTTTCACCGCCCGCCACGTGTCGCCGCCGTACAGGCGATCGAAGGCGTCCCGGTCGTAGTACGCGTCGGAGTAGAGCGACTTGTGCCCGCCCGACTCCGACACCCTGCGTTCGATCGTGCGGTTGACGTCGCCGTCGGCGGCGCCCGGCGCGATCGGCACGCTCCCCCAGAACCCAATGTTGACGTAGTCCTGGCCCGGCTGGAGTGGATACAGCGGCCAGGACCGCGCCGAACCGGGACCCGCCGGCTCCCGCAGCCGCAACGGGCACAGCCACACCGGGTTCATCCCCACCGCGCCGGCGAACCAGCGCAGGAAGTCAGCAGTACGGTCCAGCGGGATCTCCACGTCCTGCACGACCCGCTCCCGGGCCGGTTGCCCGCGCAGCCGGTCGATCCGGGCCGCCACCTGGTGACGGTGCTCCAACCGGACCAGTCGGTGGTAGAAGTCGCTGCGCCGGTAACGCGCCGGCCAGAGCCTGCGCACGACCGGGTGCTGCGCGCCGAACGCCGCGGAACACCAGAACCAGTCGGTGTCCCAGCGCCACAGATAGTCGTACGCGGTGAGCACGTCGCGGGTGCGCTGGCGCAGCGACCGGTAGTAGATCGCCTGACCGGTGTAGTCGCTGGGCGGGTCGGCCGCGTCGGTGAAGGTGCCCAGGATCAGGTACGCCTCACCGGGGCTGAACATCACGCCGTCCATCACGTCGACCGGCTCGCCGGCCCAGGAGCGGGTGGCGGTCACCTCGGCGATCGCGTCGGTGAGCGCCTCCAGCTGGGTGAACCGGATGTTGCGCAACGCCACGTACCGGCCGACCGGTTGCAGCTCGATGCGCAGCCGGGTGGCGTACCCGAGGCTGCCCAGCGAGTTGGGGAACGCGGTGAACAGGTCGGCGTGCTCCCCGTCCGGCCGGGCGGTGACGATCTCGCCGGAGCCGGTGAGGATGTCCATCTCGCGTACCGACTCGTGCGGCAGGCCGTTGCGGAACGAGGTCGACTCGATCCCGAGGCCGGTCACCGCGCCGCCCAGCGTGATGGTGCGCAACTGTGGCACCACCAACGGCATCAGCCCGTGCGGGAGGGTCGCGTCGACCAGGTCCTCGTAGGTGCACATGCCCTGCACATCGGCGGTGCGGGCGGCCCTGTCGACCGACAGCACACCGTTCAGGCCACTCACGTCGAGCCCCGGAGTCCGGGGAGCGGACCGGGGGCGGAACAGGTTGGAGGTGCGTTTGGCCAGCCGGACAGGCTCGCCCGTGGGCACCGCGGCGTACGACCGCCGCAGCGTGTCCACCGCTTGATCATGGTCAATCGGATGATCCACACGCTCAGCGCGCATGTGATCACCTTACGCTCGCCGTTCGGAAACCGTGGGATGTCGGCAGGGGCAGTTTCCCGTCCGGTAGCAGGCGCGACGGCTACCGTGGCGGGCATGCCATCGCCAGCGATCACCGCCCTGGACGCCGCCCAACTGCCGTATCGGCTGGTCAGGCATGGTGCGGTCGGCAGTCTCGCGGAGGCCGCCGCCGTCCGGGGCGTGGCCGTCCCGGACGTGGTCAAAACGATCGTGGTGCGTCGTGGTGAAGCTGATCACCTGTTCGTGCTCACCCCCGGCGACCGGGTCATCTCCTGGCCCAAGCTGCGCGCCCTGCTCGGGGTGCACCGGCTCTCCATGCCGGACGCGGCCGGCGCCCTCGCCGCCACCGGCTACGAACGCGGCACCATCACCCCGTTCGGCGCGAGCACGGCCTGGCCGGTGGTCGCCGACGAGCGACTGCGCGGCCGGGAGATCACCCTGGGCGCCGGCGAGCGTGGCCTGGCCGTCGCGATCGCCGCCGACGTCGCGATCGCCGCCCTCGACGCCACAGTGGCCGACGTCACCGACCCCCAGCCCACCCGCTGAGCACAGCCCCGGTGGGCGGCGCGGAATAGTGTTGGGGCATGCCAAAAGCCATGTGGAAAGACCTGGTCGTCGCCGAGAGCGACGACACCGTGCTGGTGGAGGGCAACCACTACTTCCCTCGCTCCGCCCTGCGTGACGACCTGATCCGCGAGTCCACGACGCACACCGTCTGCCCCTGGAAGGGCACCGCCTCCTACTACTCCCTTGAGCACGAGGGCAGCACCAGCAAGGACGCGGTCTGGTATTACCCGGAGCCCAAACCGGACGCCGAGATGGTGCGTGACCGGGTGGCGTTCTGGAAGGACGTCCGGGTCGTCGACTGACGGCACCGACTGGCCGTGGCCGACGGCGGTGGGTGAGGATGGCCCGTATGCCCGCGCCCGAGGAACGCCCCGACCCCGCCGGCACCGTCTACGGCGGCCGCCGACGGGCCGCGCGTTCCGGCCCGCTCACGGACCCGCTGCTGCGCGTGGCGCTCGGCGTCGGCCTGGTGGGCGTACTCCTCGGGGTGGTCTTCGCGACCGGGCTTCTCGGCGGCGACGACGAACCGGCGGTGCCGGCCCCGGTGGGTGCGACGTCCAGCGCGGCGGAGGCCACCACCGGGGCGGCCGGGCCGAGCCCGACCCCGTCGGTCGAGCCGTCGCCGACGCCCTCGACGGCACCGACCACCGGCCCCCGGGTGCTGCGGGTCGCGTCCGGGCTCTGCCTGGGGCTCGACGGCGACGACAAGGAAGCGGGGGCCGAGCTGGCCGTCTGCACCGGCGGTCCGGAACAGAAGTGGGTCGTCAACCCGGCCGGCGCGGGCGTGGTGACGCTGACCAACGCCGCCCACGGGCAGTGCCTGGACGTCGAGGGCGGCAGTACCGACGACGGCGCGCGGTTGCTCCAGTTCCCCTGCCACGGTGGGGCCAACCAGCAGTGGCGGCTGTCCGCCACCGGAACCGGCCCGGTGCTGCTGGTGGCCGCGCACAGCGGCAGGTGCGCGCAGGCCGACGACGACGGCGACGAGCCCGACGACGAGATCCGCCAGCGCGCCTGCGACGGCCGACCCGCCCAGCAGTGGACGATCGGCTGACCAGCCAACCCGCTCAGCCCCGGTAGCTCCAGGCCCGGGGCGCGGTCGCGGCGAGCAGCACGGCCTCCGGCACCGCTCGGCCCGGTCGTCGACGCAGCAGCAACGACAGCCCGGCGGCGCCGATCGACAAAGCGCCCGCCACGTACCAGGCCATCGCGTAGTCGCCCAGCCGGTCCCGGACCAGCCCCGCGCCGGTGGCGGCGACCGCCGCGCCGAGTTGGTGCGCGGCGAACACCCAGCCGAACACCACCGCCCCGGCCCCGCCGAAGTACTCCCGGCACAGCGCCACGGTCGGCGGCACGGTGGCCACCCAGTCCAGGCCGTAGAAGACGATGAACACCAGCATGCTCGGCTCAGCGCTGCCGGAGAACAGGCTCGGCAGCACCAGCAGGGACAACCCCCGCAGCGCGTAGTACATGCCGAGCAGCAGCCGGCTGTCCACCCGGTCGGTGAGCCAGCCGGAGGCGACAGTGCCGACGATGTCGAAGAGCCCCACCAGGGCGAGCAACCCGGCCGCTGTGGTCTGGGCCATGCCGTGGTCGTGCGCGGCCGGCACGAAGTGCGTACCGACCAGGCCGTTGGTGGTCGCGCCGCAGATCGCGAACCCTCCGGCCAGCAGCCAGAACGGTCGGGTCCGGGCCGCCGTCGCCAGCGCGCCGAGCGCCCGGGTCGCGGCGCCACCGGTCGCCGGTGGTGCCGCGACGACCTCGGTCGCCCCGTAGGCGGGCAGGCCGAGATCCGCCGGGTGCTCGCGCAGAAGCCACACCACCAGGGGTACGACCGCCAGCGCCGCTGCGGCGACGACGAGCGCCGCCGTCCGCCAGCCGTGGTCGCGTACCAGGATGGCGATCAGTGGCAGGAACACCAGTTGCCCGGCCGCCCCGCCGGCGGTCAGCACTCCGGTCACCAGACCCCGTCTGCGGACGAACCAGCGGCCGGTGACGGTGGCCACGAACGCCAACGCCATCGAGCCGGTGCCCAGCCCGACCAGCACACCCCAGCAGAGCAGGAGCTGCCAGCTGGCGGTCATGAAGACCGTCAATCCGCTGCCCGCGGCGACCAGCAGCAGCGCCACCGAGACCACCCGGCGGATGCCGAACCGGTCCATCAGGGCTGCCGCGAACGGCGCGGTGAGCCCGTAGAGCAACAGGTTGACGGAGACGGCCGCGGAGATGGTGGCCAGCGGCCAGCCGAACTCCTCGTGCAGCGGGTGCAGCAGCACCGACGGGGTGGCGCGGAAGCCCGCCGCGCCGACCAGCGCCACGAAGGCGACGGCGGCGACCAGCCAGGCGGGATGCAGACGACGGTTCTTGGTCACGGAGCAAGTCTGGGCCGGGCCGGGCACCGCGACGAGTGGCCGGAAAGCCATCATGCGCAATAATCGGGCCATGACCGCTGGCCCGCATCGAATCGCCGTCCTCGCTCTGCACCAGGTGGTTGGCCTGGACCTCGGCACCCCGTCCCAGGTGTTCAGCACCGCCCGGGCCGCCGACGGGACACCCTTCTACGACGTGCGGGTGTGCACCCCGGGCGGGCAGCCGGTGCGCAGCACCGCCGGCTTCCAGGTGGTCCCCGACCACGGCCTGGAACTGCTCGAGACCGCCGACACGGTGATCGTCCCCGGCATCCACGACGGCACCGTGCTGACGTCGGGCACCACCGCGCCGGAGGTGACCGGGGCGCTGCGCGCGGCGTACGAGCGGGGCGCACGGATCATGTCGATCTGCACCGGGGCGTTCGTGCTCGCCGCCGCCGGGCTCCTCGACGGGCGGCGGGCGACCACCCACTGGGCGTACGCCGAGCGCTTCCGCCACCTGCACGGCCGGGTGGACCTCGACCCGGGCGTGCTCTTCATCGCCGACGACCGGGTGCTCACCTCGGCCGGGGTCGCCGCCGGCATCGACCTCTGCCTGCACGTCATCCGCCTCGACCACGGCAGCGAGGTGGCCAACCGGGCGGCCCGCCGCTGCGTGATGCCACCGTGGCGCGACGGCGGCCAGGCGCAGTACATCGAACAGCCGGTGCCGAAGGCGACCGACTCCAGCACGGCGGGCGCCCGGGAGTGGGCGCGGCAGCGGCTGCACGAGCCGATCGCGCTGCGCGACCTGGCCGAGCAGGCCCGGATGAGCGTGCGCACCTTCACCCGGCGCTTCCGGTCGGAGACCGGTCTGAGCCCGGCCCAGTGGCTGCTGCAACAGCGCACCGACCACGCGCGGCTGCTGCTGGAGACAACCGACCTCACCGTCGACCAGATCGCCCACCGCTCGGGTTTCGGCACCACCGCCGCCCTACGCCAGCAACTGCACCAGCGCATCGGGGTGGCCCCCTCCACCTACCGCCGCACCTTCCACCCCCGCCCCGAGTTGGTCGACACCTGAGTTGGTCGACACCTGAGTCGGTCGGCAGCACCTCCCGGCCCAGCGCGGAACCGATCGTCGCGCTGCCCCAACGCCAGCAGGCACCTTCAGCCGGCCACGCCGCCCGGCGCCGGCACGAGCGCCGGTGAAACGCGCCCGCCCGGGCCGGTAACTCGGGAGAGCGTGATGTCTGTGAGACATCACGATGTCTCACAGACATCACGCTAAGCAGAACGGCCTGCCCCTGCCCGCGCCACACCCGGACGCTGCCGCCCCTGCCCACGCCTCGCCCGGGTACCCGGCGCCCCGGCGCCGGTGACGCGTCTCAGGCGCGGAGGAGTCGGAGTTGGGCCTGGTGTTTGGGGAGGTGGACCCGGGTGTGCAGGTCCAGGGTCCGGGACCAGGGCAGCGGCTCGTCGACGATGAGGTCGAAGCCCTCGCGAAGGTGCGTCTCGACCGGAGTCTCCGCAGCCAGCCCGAGCTGGTCGACCAGCCCGCACAGCCGATCACTGGTGCCGTGCAGCAGCGCCGTCAGTCCACGCAGACCACCCTGCTCGGCGGCGAGCGCGTCGAGCTGCGGACGGTGCATGTCCTCTTCCAACTCGTAGTACGCGAACGGCGACCCGGCCAGCAGCGCCTCGGTGGCCTGGATCATCAGCTCGTCGTTGGCGACCAGATGCGCGACGATCTGCTCGGCGCTGAGCTGTCCCTGCGGAGCCGGACCGAACCCGCCGGCGTCGACCTCCGCGAACACCGCACCGTAGGCCTGTCGCAACCCCCCGCTCTCCATCCCCCCAGTCAACCCGCCCCGGCGGGACTTAGCGGCGGGATTGGCGGGAGCGAAGGTAGTCGCTGACCACGTACTCGCCCAGGTCGTCGGTGTCCGGGGTGAACATGCGTCCCCGGCTACGGCGGGCCACCGCGTCGACGAAACGCCGCAGACCCGGGTCGTCGCCGAGCATGAACAGGTTGAGCGTGGCGCCGTAGCGGCTCAGCCGGTCCACCTCACGGACCGTCGCCTCGATCGTCTCCGGCAGCGGCGGCCAGTGGAACAGCGCCTCCCCGTCGTCCGGGTCCAGGTGGGCGGTCGGCTCGCCGTCGGTGACCACCAGCACGACCGGCTCGGCGTCCGGGTGCCGGCGCAGGTGCCGGCCCGCCAACCGCAGCGCGTGCTGCAGGTTGGTGCCCTGCTCCATGCCCGGCTCCACGGCCGCCAACTCATGCTGGGTGAGCGTCATCGCCTCCCGCCCGAAGCCGACGATCTGCAGGGCGTCCTGCGGAAAGCGCGTCTCCATCAGGTGAGCCAGCGCCAGCGCCGTCTGCTTCATCGGCCCCCAACGACCCTGCGAGATCATCGAGTACGACAGGTCGACGCAGAGCACCACAGCGGCCGAGGCCCGCTTCTCGGTCTCCACCACCTCGAAGTCGTCCACCGCGAGCTGCACCGGGACCGTCGGCCCGGCCCGGCTGACCGCCCGGGTCAACGTCCGGACTACGTCCAACGGCTGCTCATCGCCGTACTCCCAAGGCCTGGACGCGCCGCTGACCTCGCCCGCCGCACCGGCCGAGCGCAGGTCGTGCTGGCCGCGCGGCCCGGCGGTCAGGTCGGCGAAGACCCGCCGCAGCGCGGTTCCGCCCAGCCGGCGCAGCGCCTTCGGGCTCAGCGTGAGCCCTTCCGCGTCCCGGCTCACCCACCCCTGGCGGCGCAGCTCCCGCTCCAGATCGCGCAGCCGCCGAACGTCGTCGGCCGCGTCCCGGCCCAGCGTGCGGGCCACCGCGTCGACGTCCACGTCATCGAGCGTCGCCCCCGGGTGTTCCTGGTCGAGCTGGTCCAGCAGGTCGTCCAGCTCGCCGATCTCACCCAGCGCGCCGGCCGCGTCGGCGTAGTCCAACGGCTGGTCGCCGCGGACCCGCTCGCCCCGCCCCCAGCGCAGATCGGGTCGCAGCGCCCGGAGGTTCGCGTCGAGAGCTGACATCTCCCCCGCGAGGCGATCGCCGAGCGACTGCTGCATCAGCCCGGACAGCTCGGCGCGCTGCCGCTCCGACAGCGAGTTCATCAGCCGCTCACCCGCCGCCGCCCGGCGGGCCAGCACGTCGATCAACTCGTCGACGGTCTCCGGCTGCTCCGGGAAGAAGTCGCCGTGCCGGCGCATGAACTCGGCGAACGCGTCGGTGGTGTCCTCCGCGCGACCGTGCCGGGCGAGCAGGTCGTTCAGGTCGCCCATCATCTCGGCGAGCCGCTGCTGGGCGGCCGGGTCGGCGGAGGCGCGCACCGCCTCGCGCAGCCCGGCGAAGCGCTGGCCGAGCACGTCATCGCGAAGCTGGTCGAGGATCTGCTGGTACGAACGGCGGGCGTCGTCGCTGGCCCACTGGTAGCCGGACAGTTCCTGCACCGCCCGCGCGGTCGAGCGGGGAAGATTGTCCAGCACCGCCTCGGCGAACCGCGCGGCGTCGTCGTCACGACCTCGCAGCTCGTCCCGTTCGGCGGCGAGGGCCTGGTCGAGCAGGGCCTGCGCCCTGGTCACCGCGCCGTCCAGGTCACCCCGGCGCATCGCCTCGCGGCGCAGTCGTCGCGCCCGGGCGGCCAGGTCGTCCAGGCCACCCCGCCCCTGCGGGCCACGGCGCAGCAGGTCGCGCAGCGCCTCCCGCAGGCTGCCACCGGCCAGCACCTCCGCACCGACCGCGTCCACCGCCTCGCGCACGTCGTACGGGGGTGCGAGCGGGTCGGGCCCGCCGTTCCACTGCCCGTAACGGAACCGGTTACCGGCCACCGTCAGCCCCGACCGCCGTAGACGGTGCGCCCCGAGTCGGTGACGTCCTTGCCGAGCCGGCGGGTCAGGTGCAGCCCTTCCAGTACGAACTCGACGGCGGCGGCAGCCTCCTCCGAGGTGGGCGCGTCACCCAGGCCGAGCCGGTCCAGGACCTTCGCCAAACCGGGCACGGTGCCGACCTGGCGCAACAGCTCAGCGGCGCTGACCAACTCGCCGGTCTCGATCTCGGCGCCGTCCTCGACCAGGGCGGTGAACCCGGACAGGTCCAACCCGGCGAGGTGGGCCCGGAACGTGTCGGCGGTCGCGGTACGCAGCAGGTGCGCGAGGACCTCGATCTCCCGGCCCTCCTCACCGCTCTCGAACTCGACCTTGCCGCGCAGCGTGCTGGTCACCGACACCGCGTCACCGACGCGGGCAACGGCGGCCTCGGGACGCCCGTCCGGGGTGCCGGAGGCGGCGAGCAGACCGGCGCGCCGCAGCGCGGCACCGGCGACCGTCTCGGCGGCGGCGATGGCGAACCGGGCGGAGACACCGGAGCGCGGGTCCACCGACGGCGACTCGCGCACGGCGCGGGCGAAGCGGGCCAGCACCTCCAGCACGTGCTCCGGCACCTCGGCGACCAGGTCCGCCTCCTGACGGATCAGCGCCAGCTCCAACTCCAGGTCGACCGGGTAGTGGGTGCGGATCTCCGCGCCGAACCGGTCCTTGAGGGGGGTGATGATCCGGCCCCGGTTGGTGTAGTCCTCCGGGTTGGCGCTGGCCACCAGGAGCAGGTCCAGTGGCAGCCGCAGCTGGTAGCCGCGAACCTGGATGTCCCGCTCCTCCAGCACGTTGAGCAGCGCCACCTGGATGCGCTCGGCCAGGTCGGGCAGCTCGTTGACGGCGAAGATGCCCCGGTTGGTGCGCGGCACCAACCCGAAGTGGATGGTTTCCGGGTCGCCGAGGGTACGACCCTGGGCGATGCGGATCGGGTCGACGTCACCGATCAGGTCGCCGACGCTGGTGTCCGGGGTGGCCAGCTTCTCGCCGTACCGCATCGAACGGTGCAGCCAGCCGATCGGCAGCTCGTCGCCGGCCTCGGCGACCTGGGCGCGGGACGCCGGGGTGAGCGGGTGCATCGGGTGCTCGTTGAGCACCGAGCCGGGCAGCACCGGGGTCCACTCGTCGAGCAAAGCGCCCAGCGAGCGGATCAGCCGGGTCTTGCCCTGGCCGCGCTCGCCGAGCAGCACCATGTCGTGCCCGGCGAGCAACGCCCGCTCGACCTCGGGCAGCACTGTGTCGTCATAGCCGACGATGCCGGGGAAACGGGTCTCGCCGGAGCGCATCCGGGCGAGGAGGTTGTCACGGAGTTCCTGCTTGACGGTGCGGTAGTGGTGACCGGCCGCCCGCAGCGCGCCGAGCGTGCCGGGCAGGTCGGCCGGTGGAACCGGGATTACCGGGGTAGGCGCAGTCACCCGACCCACGCTAGCTCACATTTTCCGCGGCAACGCTCGGCTAGGCAGGGCCGGACGGGGTGACGAAGCCGGACTCGTAGGCGGCGATGACCGCCTGCGTGCGGTCGCGGACGCCCAGCTTGGCCAGCACGTTGCCGACGTGCGTCTTGATCGTCTCCACCCCGACCACCAGGTGCGCGGCGATCTCCGGGTTGGACCGGCCGGTGGTCATCAACCGCAGCACCTCGGCCTCCCGGTCGGTGAGCCGGGCCCCGCGCAACCGGTCGCCGCCGGCCGGCCCGTACGCCCCGACCAGCTGGCGGATCGCGGCCGGGAAGAGCAGCGACTCACCGGCGGCGACCACCCGGACCGCCTCCACCACCTCGGCGGGCCGGGCCCGTTTGAGCAGGAACCCCGAGGCCCCGGCGCGCAGCGCCTCGTAGACGTACTCGTCGTTGGCGAACGTGGTGACCACCAGCACCCGTGGCGGGTCGGCGGAGGTGGCCAGCAGGTGCCGGGTGGCCTGGATGCCGTCGATGCCGGGCATCCGCACGTCCATCAGCACCACGTCGGGCCGGTGCCGGGCGACCAGCGGCGGCACCTCGGCCCCGTCGGCGGCTTCGGCGACCACCCGCAGGTCGGGTTGGGCGTCGATGATGGCCCGCAGCCCGATCCGGATCAGCTCGTCGTCGTCGACGACGAGGACGCCAGTGCTCATCGCGTCTCCTCGTAGGGCAGGCGGGCCCGGATCAGCCACCGGTCGCCGTCCGGGCCCACGGTGAGCCGGCCGCCGAGCAGCAGCACCCGCTCCCGCATGCCGTCCAGACCTCGACCGCCCCGCCCCAGCTGCGCCCGGACGGTGTGGCGCAGCGCGTTGACCAGCTCCAGCTCCAGCGCGTCCGAGTGCAGGTCCAGGCGGACAGTCACCGGCCCGTGGCCGTGCCGCGCGGCGTTCGTCAGTCCCTCCTGGACGATCCGGTAGCCCTCCCGGGAGACCACCGCGGGCACCCGGGTCGGGTCGCCGGCGCGATGCGCGTGCACGGCCAGGCCGGCTGCGCGGGCGTCGGTGACCAACCGGTCCAGGTCGGCGAGGGTACGCTGCGGCGCCACCACGGGCCGGTCGCGTCCGCCCTCCCGGAGCAGGCCGAGCACGTGGTCGAGGTCGTCCATCGCGTTGCGCCCGACGTCCTCGATGGCGGTGAGCGCCCGCCGGACGAACTCCGGGTCGGTGTCGAGGACCTCGCGGGCGGCCCCGGCCTGGAGGGTGGCCACCGTCAGCGCGTGACCGACCGAGTCGTGCAGCTCCCGGGCCAGCCGGTTGCGTTCGGCGAGCCGGCTGGCCTGCGCTTCGAGGGCGGCGATCCGCTCGGCCTGGGCCGGGCCGAGCAGCACCGGCGCCATGGATCCGGCGAGCGCGCCGAGCCCGGCGACGGCGTAGCCGAGGCCGACCAGCAGCAGCACCCCGGTCACTGTCAGCCAGCCGCTGTCCTGCCCGTCCAGCGGCCCGAACCGTTCCCGGCTGGTCAACTCTTCGCCGATGCCGAACTGCTGGGCGATGAACGCCAGCGCCATCGGCAGGGCGCTGAACAGCGCGATCCCCACCAGCGCGCCGACGATGAGGTGGGTGGCGATCCAGAGTGCGCTCCGCAGCCGGGTCTCCCGGTCACCGTGGTGCCCGGGCGCGGGTTCGGGCAGGTCGACGCCGAGCAGCGCCCGGACGGCGGCGATCTCCAACGCCCGGCTGCCGTCCAGCAACAACGGCACCACGGCGATCAACACCGCGATGACCAGCAGGACGTACGCCAGCGGGCGCGGGATCGTCGTATCGGCGAGCAGTTGGGCGAAGGTCACCGCGAGCAGCCCGTACGGCAGTGCCAGCACCCCGCCGAGCAGCAGGAACACGCCGCGTCGCCAGGTGGTGCCGGCGACCAGCGGGGCCAGCGCGGCTCGGATCGTCACCTCGCCATTCTGCGGCCGGGGCCGGTCCCGGCGACTCCCCCGCGTCGGGGAGATGTCAGCGGTGGTCGGCGACGTACTGCTGCGGGTCCTTGTCGCGGAACGGGAGGTTGCGACCGTTCTTGTGCTCGCCGTAGAAGGTCAGCCAGCGTTGGCCCAGCTCGGCGCGGAGTTCGGTGCTGGCGTGCCGGCGGAAGTCGGGCAGCGCCTCGTCCTCCTCCTCGGCCAGGTGCTCGCTGTTCTCCCGGCGGGCCGTGCCGACCGCCTCCCACCACTGATCCGAGCCGACCGGGTGCAGCTTCGCCTCGGCGATGGCGTCGCGGATCTTGTTGTGGTCGCCGATCGCGTCGGCCGTCTCGTCCTCGCCGTCGTCGCCGTGCTTGACCAGGTGCGGGTAGAGGATCGCCTCCTCCGCTTCGGCGTGGATGTCCAGGTGCAGGGCGAGGGCGTCCCAGATGGCGAGCATCTCCTGCTCGTCGCGGGCGTCGTCGAGGCGGGCGAAGCCGCGCCGGAACGCGGCGTGGTCGTCCAGGATCAGTGCGGTGATGTCGTCCACTGTGCTCACTTCTCGGTTGGTTTGGCGAACCGGGCGCGCAGCATCGCCGGCATCGCGGCGAGGCCGGTGATCGGCCGGAAGCGTTTTGCCGCCTCGGCCAGCGCCGTGTACTCGTCGTCGGCAAGGTCGATGTCGGCCGCGGCGGCGTTGCGTTCCATCTGCTCGACGCCGGACGCGCCGGGGATGGCGAGCACGTTCGGGTGGCGCAGCAGGTAGGCCAGCGCGATCTGGCTGGGAGTGGCGTCATGGGCGTCGGCGACCTGACGCACCGTGTCGATCAGCGCCGCGCCGCGTTCCAGGTTTTCCGGGAGGAAGTACGGGTTCGCCCGCCGGACCGCCCCGGTCGGTGGGTTCTTCGCGTCGTACCGGCCGGAGAGGAAGCCCTGTGCCAGCGGGCTGTACGCGATGACCACCCGGCCGGCCTGCCGCGCGTACGGCAGCAGGTCCTGTTCGGGCGCGCGGTCCAGCATGCTGTAGCGGACCTGGTTGGTGAGCACCCGACGGCCGAGCGCCGCCTCGGCGACCTGCCAGCGGCGCAGCCCGTAGTTGCTGACGCCGACCTCGCCGACCAGCCCGACGTCCTGCAGGACGCGCATGCCACGCATGGTGGTGTGGTCGCCGACGACCGGGTTGGGCTGGTGCACCTGGTAGAGGTCGATGCTGGTGACGCCGAGCCGGGCCGCCGAGGCGACCGCCCGCTGCTGCACCACCGCGGCCACCGGCAGCACGGGCAGGATCTTGCTGGCCACCACCACCCTCGGCCGGTCGTCGCCGAGGGCCGCGCCGAGGATGCGTTCGCTGCGCCCGAAGCCGTAGATCTCGGCGCTGTCGAAGACCGTCACGCCCAGCTCGACGGCCCGCCGGACGATCTGCGCCGCCTGCCGCTCGAAGTCCGGGCCGTATCCCCATTCCCGGGAGCCGAACTGCCAGGTGCCCAACCCGATCTTGGACAACGGTTTGGGGGTGTCGAGCGCAATGAAACGCATGGCGTCGAAACTACCCCGATGTCCCGGTTCACACGCCCGATCCCCGGCACCGTGCTCCGGAGTTAGGCTCATGATCGTGACCTATCTCGCCGCGGAAGACCGCTACGACACCATGACCTACCGACGCAGCGGACGCAGTGGGCTGCGGCTGCCCGCCGTCTCGCTCGGCCTGTGGCACAACTTCGGCCCGGACCGCCCGTTCGAACGGCAGCGCGACATCGTTCGCCGCGCCTTCGACCTCGGCGTCACCCACTTCGACCTGGCCAACAACTACGGCCCGCCGCCCGGCTCGGCGGAGGAGAACTTCGGCCGGATGCTCGCCACGGACCTGAAGTCGTACCGGGACGAGCTGGTCATCTCCAGCAAGGCCGGGTACCTGATGTGGCCCGGCCCGTACGGCGAGTGGGGCTCGCGCAAGAACCTCATCTCATCGCTGGACCAGTCGCTGGGCCGGATGGGGCTGGACTACGTCGACATCTTCTACTCGCACCGGTTCGACCCGGACACTCCGCTCGAGGAGACGATGGGGGCGCTCGACGCGATCGTCCGCTCCGGCAAGGCGCTCTACGTCGGCATCTCGAACTACAACTCGGAGCAGACCGCGCGGGCCGCCGCGATCCTGGGCGAACTGGGTACGCCGCTGCTGATCAACCAGCCGTCGTACTCGATGCTCAACCGCTGGACCGAGTCCGACGGCCTGCTCGACACGCTGGAGCGGGTCGGCGCTGGCTGCATCGCGTACAGCCCGTTGGCGCAGGGCCTGCTGACCGACCGTTACCTGGGTGGCATCCCGGCCGACTCGCGGGTGCGCACCAGCGTCTTCCTCAACGAGAGCGACCTCAGCGAGGAGAAGATGGCCACCATCCGTGCCCTCGGCGCGATCGCCGAGCGGCGCGGCCAGTCCCTCGCGCAGCTCGCGTTGGCCTGGGCGCTGCGTGACCCGCGGATGACCAGCCTGATCATCGGGGCGAGCAGCGTCGAGCAGTTGGAGACGAACATCGCCGCGCTGGACAACCTCGACTTCACCGCCGACGAGTTGGCCGAGATCGAACAGCACCTGGGCTGAGCACCGCCGAGCTTCGGGCGGGTCGGGTCACCAGATCCGACGCCGCCCGGCCCGGTGGTTGCGTACCTCGCACTGGCGTCCCACCGGTGCGGGGGCACCGCGACGCCGCCGGCTCGCGCCGATCAGCAGCAGCAGAACCACCACGACGGCGGCACCGGCCAGCACTGGCCACCGGCCGCCGAGGTCGGTCACCGCCGCCACCGGCACGCCCGGGTCGGCCGCCGCCGCCACCGCCGACCCGGTGGCGGCTGGCGCACTCGCAGCGGTACGCGGCGCGCTCTTCGGTGCGGCGGCCTTCGGCGGCGAGCCGGTGGCCTTGGCACCCCGGAACACCACGTCCGAGCAGGAGTAGTAGGTGTCCGGGGTGTTGGAGTTCTGCCAGATCGTGTAGATCAGGTGTCGGCCGCTGCGACCCGCCGGCAGCCGACCCGCCAACTGGTACGCCCCGGCGCGCACCGGCGGGTCGGTCCGGGTCAGAAACGGGCGCGACTCCAGGTCCGCCCAGGTCAGCTTCTTGCGGGGGTCGTAGTCGGGCTTGGTGACGTAGAGCCGGAAGGTGCCCCGGTGCTCGATGGTGGTCCGGTACCGGAAGGTGAACGTGGCACCGGTGGTCAGTTCGGTGCTCGGCCAGTCGGTGCGGGGCAGGTCCAGTCCCCGGTACGCGGACAGCCCACCACTGCACAGCTCACCGTCCGGGATCCGTTCCCGGTCTCGCCCGTTGATAGCGGCAACGCGTACGTTGTCCCACTCACGCACGGCCGCGCCGGCTTCGATCGCCGCCCGGCAGGCGCTGGTGGCCGCGTACCGGCCCTCGGGGCCGCAGGCCGCCGCGCGACTGACCGGGTCGGTCGGCGCACCGTGGGCGGCGGCGGGCGTGGCAGCCAGCGGCACTGTCGCGGCAGCGACCAGCACAGTGGCGAGGAGCCGGCGTACGGGCATGAGGACGACCTCCACCCACTGGTACGGCCGGTGGCCGGCAAAGGTTCGACGCTGACCGGTCGGGAATCCCGCAGGCGGGTGTGGCGTTTCGATACTCGGAACCGCTTGCACCGAGGAGGCAGAGATGAAGGTACGTAGCTCGTTGCGTGCGCTCAAGCAGAAGCCGGGTTCGGTTGTGGTCCGCCGCCGTGGCCGCACGGTCGTGGTGAACCGCGCCAACCCGCAGTGGAAGAGCCGCCAGGGCTGACAGCGCCCCAGCCGGACATACAGTCGACAACCGCCCCTGACCGGATCATCCGGTCAGGGGCGGTCTGCGTGTCCGCACAGATGGCCGGGGCGACCTCCACCGCCCTCGTTACGGGCGGCGATGGCACAGCACGTCGACTAGGGTCCTCCGGGAGGCCGCCCCCCAGGAGGAGGAACCCGTGTTCATCTTGGAGCTGTCCTTCGGCGAAGAACCCAACCGGCTCGCCGCCCGGCCGGCACACCGGGAGCGTCTCCAGGCCCTGCACCGTGACGGCAAAGTGGTGCTGGCCGGGCCGTTCCCCGACGACTCCGGAGCACTGCTGATCTTCGACGTCCCGGACGCCGCGGCGCTCGCCGCGATCGTCGCCGAGGACCCCTATTACCGCACTCCCGGCGTGACGATCACCAGCCAGCGGGAGTGGTCACCGATCATCCGCTAGGCGTACGAGAGAGCAGACCGCAGAAAAAGATCAGCGGCCTAGCGGATGATCTCCGACTAAGCCGCTGACCTGCGGTCCAACAAGGTGGAGCCGAGGGGACTCGAACCCCTGACCCCCACACTGCCAGTGTGGTGCGCTACCAGCTGCGCCACGGCCCCTTGCTGTTGTCCCGGTCGCCCGGGCACTGGGAAACTATACACAGACCCGCTCGCATGGTCATCTCGCGGGGTCCCCCGCCACAGCCGGGTCAGTTGAGCGCCACGTCCGGCGGGAAGTGCGCGACGGCGGCCATCATCCCGCCCTGCCGGCGCAGCACCATCGGCCACAGGTCGTCGGGCCGGTCGACGAAGGCGTCCCCGGGCAGCCCGTCCAGCACGAACCAGGACCCGTCGGCGATCTCCTGCTCCAACTGGCCGCTGCCCCAGCCGGAGTAGCCGGCGAAGACCCGGATGCCACCGATGCTCTCCCGCAACCGCTCCGGGTCGACCGAGAGGTCGATCGTGCCGACCGCCCCGGACACCTGGTGGAAGCCCTTCAGCCGACGCATCGGGTGGCGCATCCGGGCGAGGCAGATCGCCGAGTCGGGCTGCACCGGGCCACCCTCGAAGAGCACCGCCGGGTGGCGGGCCAGGTCACTCCAGTCACCGAGCACGTCGGCTACCGGCACCTCGGTGGCCCGGTTCAGCACCACGCCGAGCGCGCCGCCCGGCTCGTGGGCGACGAGCAGCACCACCGTACGGTCGAAGTTGGGGTCCTTGAGCGCCGGAGTCGCGACCAGCAGCCGCCCGGTCATCGACTCCATCGCTCGTCCGCCGATCGCCTGGCCCTCTCCCTGCATGCCACACACCCGTCAACCGTGAGCCCGGCCCGGGGGCCGGTCCTCGACCGGATCCGCCCGGCGCATCGGGTTCCGCCGCGCTGTCAACGCCATGCCTGGCACCATAGCTTGCGTGCTGGGTGCTGGCTAAGGTCTGACCGGCGGGTGATCAGACAGTTGAGACGAAGGGCCGATGCACCGGTTGGCAGACCTCCCGGCGATCGACCGTTCCGGAGCACCGACCGCTGAGAAAAGCCCGAAAGGTCCGTCACATCCCGATAGATTCGGCTGATCGGGAGGGCGATCACGGTTGTCCCTGCCCGCGACACGGAGGCGGGTGGCGATGGCAACTGTCCGGGACGCGACGTACGACGTGCTCCGCACCCTCGGCCTGACCACCGTCTTCGGCAACCCCGGCTCCACCGAGGAGCCGTTCCTCCAGGACTTCCCGGCCGACTTCCACTACGTCCACGCGCTGCACGAGGCGACGGCCGTGGCGATGGCCGACGGCTACGCCCAGGCCGCCGGAGTGCCCGCCCACGTCAACCTGCACACCGCCCCCGGCACCGGCAACGGCATGGGCAACCTGGTCACCGCCTGGCACAACAAGACCCCGCTGATCGTCACCGCCGGCCAACAGACCCGGGAGATGCTGCTCCTCGAACCCCGGCTGGCCAACCGCCGGCCCACCGAACTCCCGCAGCCGTACGTGAAGTGGGCCTACGAGCCGGCGCGGGCGCAGGACATCCCGGCGGCCATGCTGCGGGCGTACGCGACCGCGGTGCAGCCACCGGCCGGGCCGGTCTTCCTCTCCCTACCGATGGACGACTGGGCCCAGCCAGCCGACCCGCCGCCCGCGCCGCGAACGGTGGCCACCCGGTTCGCACCAGACCCGCAGCGGTTGGCGGAGTTCGTCACGGTGCTGGCCGGCAGCCGCAACCCGGCGCTCGTGTACGGGCCGGGGGTGGACCGCTCGGCGAGTTGGTCGGCCGCGGTGGCGCTGGCGGAACGGCTCGCCGCGCCGGTCTGGTCGGCCCCCGCCACCGAGCGGGCCGTCTTCCCCGAGGACCACCCGCACTTCCGTGGCGTGCTGCCGTACGCGATCGGTCCGCTCGCCGAGGCGCTGCGCGGACACGACACGGTGCTGGTCGTCGGCGCCCCGGTCTTCCGCTACTACCCGTACGTGCCGGGCGGGCACCTGCCCGACGGCGCCCGCCTGCTGCACGTCACTGACGACCCGGACGAGGCCGCCCGAGCCCCGGTCGGTGACAGTCTGCTCAGTGACCCGGGGCTGGCCCTGGACGCGCTGGTCGAACGGGTGCCGCCGAGTGACCGGCCGGCGCCCGCACGACGGGACACACCACCACCGCCCGAGGTCGGCACCCCACTGAGCGCCGATGCCCTGTTCGCCGCGCTGGCCGCGCACTGGCCGACCGACGCCGTGCTGGTGCAGGAGTCACCGTCCAACCTGTCCGCACTGCGCCGTCAGCTGCGGATCACCCGCCCGGCGTCGTACTTCACCATGGCCAGCGGCGGCCTCGGCTACGGGCTGCCGGCGGCAATCGGCGTCGCCCTGGCCGAGCGGGACACCGGGCGCGGTCGCCCGGTGGTGGCGGTGGTCGGCGACGGCTCGTTCCACTACTCGGTGCAGGCGCTGTGGACGGCCGCGCGCCTGGCACTGCCCGTGGTGGTCGTCGTCCCGGTCAACCAGCAGTACGCCATCCTCAAGGCGTTCGCCGAGCTGAAGCACACTCCCGGGGTGCCCGGCCTGGACCTGCCGGGTCTGGACATCGTCGCGATCGCGGCCGGCTACGGCTGCGCCACGGAGGTGGTGGAGACCCCCGATCAGCTCGGCGCGGCGCTCACCGCCGGGCTGGGCGCCGACCGTCCCACGGTTGTGCCGGTGCCGATCAGCACGGACGTGCCCAGCATCCTCTGAACCGGGTCGTTCAGCGCGATGCGATCGACAGTGGGGCGCCGGTGTGGACATCCAGCACCGGCCGGGCACCCAGCGGCGTCGCGAGGGTGACGGTGACCGGCTCCAGTTTCAGCAGTGCGATGCATTCGCCGGTGGCCCGGGTGACGCGACCACCGACCACCACGACGTCCGGCCGTTCCCACACCAACGGGGTGATCCCGGTGTCGCACGCGCCGACGCCGAGCCGCACTGTCAGCCGGGTGTCGTCGACGGCCGCCAGGTCCTGGGCCGCCACCAACCCGTCCGGCAGGGGGCGGGCCGGCGCGGTGGGCTCGGGAACCCTGGTGACCGCGGTGGGCGCGACGGCGAGCCGGGCCACCCGGGCGGTCAGCTCCTCGATGGTGAACAGCCAGGCCGGGACCTGCGCCACACCGCGGCTCGTGCGGACCGGCACGGTGTCGAACGTGACAGCGGTGACGGTGAGCGGGAGACAGGCGGTCTGCGTGCTGCTCGTCACCCACCCGTCCGGCCCTGGTTCGACGGTGGGGCCGCCGGGGGTGGGCAGACCTGGCTGCTTCGGCCGTCCCGGGCAGGGCAGCGGGTCACCCGTGTCGAGCTGCCGGTACGCCTCGGCGGCGCTGATCAACGGCAGCGTCAGCCGTCCGTCCGGGAACCGGATCTCGCCACCGACCCGGGTGGGCGGTATCGCCACCTGCGCGCGGTACCACCCGGCCCGGAAGGCCGCCTCGGTGTCGGGGGTGAAGCCCGGGTCGCCGGTGAGCAGTGTCGGCCCCTCCAACGGCACGTAGGCGGTGCGCCAGTCGGGGCCTGGCCGCCACGCCTCGGCGACCTGAGCGGCCCGCTGGTCGAACGCCTCGGCGTCGCGCGCCGGGCTGGGTGGGGCGTCGGCCGGACCGGTGTCGGTCGCGGCGCAGCCCGCCGTGAGCAGCAATGGGAGTACGAGCAGCACTGCGAGTCGACGCATGTGCGGTTCGACGCGCCCGCCGACCGGCCGGTTCCCTCAGGTCTCGCCGCCCAGGTCCGTCTGGTACGCCTCCCAGAGCAGGTCGGCGCCGCGCCGCCGATGCCGGGCCAATTTCCGCAGCAGGTGCCCGACCCGGTGCCGCAGCTCGTCGGGGTGCGCCTCGGGCCGCTCGGCGATCTGCTGCGCCGCCAGGATCGCGGCGACGATCGCCGCGTGCTCCCGGGTCAGCAGCCGCACGCCGTGGTCCAGTCGCGGCGACTGGGTGAGCAACTCCCGGTAGAGGCCGCTGGGGCCCTCGGTGGCTCGGACGTGCTCGGCGAAACCCTGGCGCACCGGACGCAGTCGAAGAAGAACAGCTTCGCGCCAGCGCGGCGCGGTGCTGGCGACCGCGACGGCCCGGCCGAGGGCGTGCACGTCACCGGCGAGGCCGGCGGGGCGCGGCTCGCCGGGTAGACCGAGGGGAGGTGGATCGGCGGGACGCCCCACCTGATGCGCGACGCGCGGTCGGGCGACGAGTGACGGCTGCTGGATCGGACCGGTGACCATGGCACCTCCCGCGCGGCGCTGCTACCCCATACCGCGATGGTGAGCCTGCCCGACCCGCCCTGTCCAGGGCCCCGGATCGCCTCATCTGCCGCGTTAAACCCACTGACCCCACCAGCCGCAGCAGTACCGCTTCCGCAGCCCTCACGACCCGTCTGGACGAACCCGCCTCAGTCGGTCCAGCGGCGCTCTGCCAGGCGGCGCAGGTGGTCGGCCACCGCACGGGTGTCGTCGTCCCGCCCGTCGCCCCCTCGGCCCGCCGTCATCGCCTCGGCCAGCGCCCGCAGCTCTGTCGGCGGCAGGCTGGGCAGCCCCATGCCGCGCAGTGGGATGGTGACCCCTCGCGTACCGGCCGGGTCGGTGGCGAGAATCGCCCGCATCTGCGGCCCGCCGGCCGGGTCGACGTCGCCCGCGTCGCGGTACGACGTCCCGCCCGCCTCGATCCGGGCGGTGGCGAGGTCGACGGTGCGGGTGCGCAGCGCCCCGCGTACCCGCGCGCGGCTGCCGTCCAGCCAGGCGGCCGTACGGAGCACCCGTAACACGAGGTAGAGGCCGAGCAGCACGAAGGGCAGACCACACAGGCCGATGAGCGGGCTGGGACCGGACTGGTTCGGGTCAGCGGAGTCCCGGAGCCCCGGTGGCAGCAGCCCCGGCGGCAGGTCGCGAGCCTCCTCATAGGAGGCGAACGCGTCACCCGGTCCGGTCAGCCGGCGCAGCAGCCCGTCGGCGACGAGGGGCAGCACCACGAACGCCGCGCCGATGGCGGCGACGAGGACGCCGGCGACCACCGCCACGACCCGCTGGCCGGGTGACGCGCCGACCGACAGGCGCAGCTCTCGGTTGGTCACAGGGGGCAGCGTAAGACCCCGTCGACACAACGAAGCGCCCCGGCCGGTGGCCGGGGCGCTTCGTTCGAGGTGGTGGAGGTGCCGGGAATCGAACCCGGGTCCTTCGCCGGTTTGTCAGGGCTTCTCCGAGCGCAGCTCGCTGTGCCTCTACTCGGCCCCACCGCTCACGCGAGCAAGTTGGTGTGACGGGCCCAGTCGCTGATTAATCTCGCCGCACGGACCCCGCGACCGGGTCCGATTGGCCAGCCTCCTAGCTGATGCCGGCTACTGGGACGAAGGCGTTCCCAGGCCGACAGACTTAGCTACTCGCCTCAGGCGGCGAGAGCGAAGTCAGCGCGATTTTGCTTGGCGCTTATAAGTTTCCGACGACCGATTCTCGAGACGACGTCGGCTTCCTCGGCTCGCTTCCCCTGTCGCTGCGTACGAAGTCGAAACCAGTCACCCCCTCGACAGGCCGCCGATGTGGCGGCACTGACAAGACTAACGCCTGGCGCAACAGCTTTCATCCCGAGCCCCGGGCCGACGCAGCGACCCGGACAAACAGGATGAACTAGTCGTCCATTCCCTTGCCTCGTCGACCCGACACCCGGGCGATCTCCCGGTCCGCGTCGCGCTTGGCGAGGTCCTGACGCTTGTCGTACGACTTCTTACCCTTGGCCAGCGCGATCTCGACCTTGGCCCAGCCGTCCGAGAAGTAGACCTGCAACGGGACGATGGTGAAACCACCCTCGCGGGTCTTGCCGACGAGCTTGTCGATCTCGCCCCGGTTGAGCAACAGTTTGCGGGTACGCCGGGGCTCATGGTTGGTCCAGGTGCCCTGGGTGTACTCCGGAATGTGCATCGCGTGCAGGTACAACTCGCCGTCACGTTCCTGCGCGAACGCGTCGACGAGCGACGCCCGCCCGGCCCGCAGCGACTTGACCTCGGTGCCGGTCAGCGCCATGCCCGCCTCGTACGTGTCGAGGATCGCGTAGTCGTGGCGCGCCTTCTTGTTGGAGGCGACCACCTTGCGCCCCTTTTCCCGTGGCATCGGTGCCACCTCCTCTCCCTCGTCCGCGGCCGGTTCACCCGGCCGGACAACCGATCATGCTACCCGAGTGGAAGGACCCTCCCGCGCCGTTTATTTCCGGCTGCGGGAGGGTCCTCGGAAGACCACGGGACGACCCGTACGGTGCCTAGACCCGCAGGTAGAAGCGCAGGGTGATCCAGGCGGTGGCGGCGCTGACCAGACCACCGACGCCAGCCATCAGCGGGAAGATGAACAGGATGTCGCCCCAGGTGATCGGCGAGAGCAGACCCTGCAACGCGCTCAACGACCCGTCGAAGAGCAGATACTTCGCCGCGACCAGGGCCACCAGACCGAGCAGTGAACCGATCAGGCCGGCCACCACGGCCTCCAGCACGAACGGCGCCTGGATGAACCAGTTGGACGCGCCGACCAGCTTCATGACCGCCACCTCACGCCGCTTGCTGTACGCGGCCACCTGAATGGTGTTCGCGACGAGCAGCAGGGCGGCGATCGCCATCACGATGGCGGCGGCCAGGGCGATGTTCTGGATCGAGGTGAGGATGTTGAAGATCTTGTCGAGCAGTCGACTCTGGTCGATGATCTCCTCGACGCCCGCCGTGTCCTTGTACTGGTCGTAGACGTCCTTGTACTGCTCCGGGTTGTTCAGCTTGAGCCGGAACGCCTCGGGCAGCTGGTCGGGCTTGACCGCGTTCACCAGGTCCGGCGCGTCCTGGTACATCTCCTTGAAGCGCTTGTACGCCTCGTCCTTGTTGACGTAGAGGACATCCTTGACCAGGGGGTCGCTGTCGAGCTTGGTCTGCAGGTCAGTGCGTTCCTGCTCGGTCACCTCCTGGGTCAAGAAGATCGAGACTTCGATGTTCTTGTAGTAGAGGTCCTTCATGTCGTCGACCTGGCGGTACATGAGACCGCTGGCGCCGAGCATGGTCAGCGAGACCGCCATCGTGATGATCATCGCGATGGACATGGTCACGTTGCGCCACAGTCCGACCAGTACCTCGGACAGGACGTATTTCACGCGCATCGGGATTTCCTCCGGGTCTCCGGCATGAGGTGTTCGTCGTCAGGCTGCGCAGGGGTGGAGCGCCGGCTCACCCGTAGACGCCGCGGGCCTGGTCACGCACGATGCGACCGCTCTCAATCTCAACGACGCGGCGGCGCATCTGGTTCACGATGTTGGAGTCGTGGGTGACCATCACGACGGTCGTGCCGGTGCGATTGATCCGGTCCAGCAGACGCATGATCTCGATCGAGGTGTCCGGGTCCAGGTTTCCGGTGGGCTCGTCCGCGAGAAGGATCAGCGGACGGTTCACGAACGCCCGGGCGACGGCGACCCGCTGCTGCTCACCACCGGAGAGCTCGTGCGGGTAGCGGTGCTCCTTGCCACCGAGCCCGACCAGCTCCAGCACCTCCGGCACGACGCGGCGGGCAACCGCCTTCGTCTTGCCGATCACCTCGAGAGCGAACGCCACGTTCTCGTAGGCGGTGCGGTTCGGCAGCAGCCGGAAGTCCTGGAAGACGCAGCCGATCGAGCGCCGGAAGTGGGGTCGCTTCCAGGACCGCATCGACGTGACGTCCTTGCCGTTCACCACGACGCGGCCCTTGTTGGGGGCCACCTCGTGCAGCAGCATCTTGATGATCGTGGACTTGCCGGAGCCGGATGGACCGATGAAGAAGACGAACTCGCCCTTCTCGATCGAGACGGACACGTTGTCGAGCGAAGGCCGGGACGCCTTCGGGTACGTCTTCGTCACTTGCTCAAGCTGAATCACGGGTGGTGAGTCTACGCGGTGTAACAACTGAGCCAAGCCCCACGCCCCGCCGATCCGGCACGAGTCGTCGAATCAGGCTCCTACCTGGAGATCGATGACGCGCTCCGCCCGCGCGCCGTCACGCACCGTCGCCGGCGAGCTGCCGCTGCTTACGCCAACGGATGCCCGCCTCGATGAAACCGTCCAACTCGCCGTCGAAGACCGCGCTCGGATTGCCGGTCTCCTGCTCAGTTCGGAGATCCTTCACCATCTGATAGGGGTGCAGGACGTACGAGCGCATCTGGTCACCCCACGAGCCCGCCGCGTTCTCCTTGAGCCCTTCGAGCTTGGCCTGCTCCTCCTGGCGCTTGCGCTCCAGCAGCCGAGCCTGGAGCACCCGCAGCGCGGAGGCCTTGTTCTGCAGCTGGGACTTCTCGTTCTGGCAGGTCACCACGATGCCGGTCGGGATGTGCGTCAGCCGCACCGCCGAGTCGGTGGTGTTGACGCTCTGCCCACCCGGGCCGGAGGAGCGGTAGACGTCGACGCGTACCTCGTTCTCCGGGATGTCGATGTGGTCGGTCTGCTCGGTGACCGGCAGGACCTCGACCCCCGCGAAGCTGGTCTGCCGACGCCCCTGGTTGTCGAACGGGCTGATCCGGACCAGCCGGTGCGTGCCCGACTCGACACTGAGCGTGCCGTACGCGTACGGCACCTTGACCGCGAAGGTGGCCGACTTCAGACCCGCCTCCTCGGCGTACGAGGTCTCGTAGACCTCGGTCGGGTAGCCGTGCCGCTCCGCCCAGCGCAGGTACATCCGCAGCAGCATCTCGGCGAAGTCCGCGGCGTCCACACCACCGGCGCCGGCCCGGATGGCGACGAGTGCCTCCCGGGAGTCGTACTCGCCGGAGAGCAGGGTGCGGACCTCCATCTCCTGGATGGCCTTGGTCAACCCGGTGATCTCCGACTCGACCTCGGTCAACACGCCCGGGTCGGACTCGGCCTCGGCCAGCTCCAGCAGCACCTGGGCGTCGTCGAGCTGGGAGCGCAGGCTGCCCAGCTTGCTGATCTCGCCGTTGACGTACGACAGCTGCGAGGTCACCTGCTGGGCCTTGGCCTGGTCGTCCCACAGGTCGGGGGCGGACGCCTCCTGCTCAAGGCGGGCCTTGTCCTCGTGGAGCCGGTCGAGGTTGAGGACGGCCTCGATGTTTCGCAGGGTCGCGTCGAGTTCCTTGAGCTGTTCGGCGTAATCGGCAGCGGTCACGACAGACAAGCGTACTGCGCGGGCGAGGGGTGAGCTTGCGAGCCCCGCGGAGCAGCGTCAAATCGGGGGTGCGCCCCCGGGCTCACGGCAGCCCGTTGCCGGTGCGCGAACCAGCCGATCGTCACCCGACGGGGGCGGACTTCAGCCACGAGAGGGCAGCCCGGTGGTAGGCGACCGCGAACTCCAGCGCGCTGGCGTCGTACGTCTCGCCGTCCCGTTTGGCGTTCTTCACCTGCTCCCGCACCTGGGCGAGGGCCTCGGTGTGGTATTCGTTGGCCGAGGCGTACAGGCTCTTCAGCTGGCTGGCGGAGTGCAGGTTGCCGAAGGCCATCCGCAGCGCTATCGGGTTGCGGATGGTGTCCCGCCCCGGGTTCTCCGCGAGCCAGCGGGAAAACGTCCGTTTTCCGCTGGCGGTCAGCGCGTACGGCTGGCTCATCCGCGGCCCCGGCTTGCCGAGCCGCACAAAACCCCGCTCAGCCAGCACCGGCAACTCGCGGTACACCTGACTGCGGGTCATCGACCAGTACGGCGCCAGACGGCGCTCAGCGGCGGCCATCAACTGACCGCCTGTCATCGGGCCCTCGTGGAGGAGGCCGAGCAGGGCCGCCGCCGTAGGGTTGACTCCGGAATCCGCCATGCCCACTACGCTGCCACTTTGCGCACGCGGCGTCCAGGATTTGCCGGTTTGCCACCCAACAGGACTTCCTAAGTGCACTGTCGGCGGCAGACTGTCCGTTGAGGACTATCGATGGATTGGCCGTTCCGGGCGTCCGCCGGCGGCGCTCACGCACGCCGCCGGCGGGTCGTCGCCGGTCAGCCCATGTGGGGGTACGTGTGGTCGGTCGGCGGCACGAAGGTCTCCTTGATCGTTCGCGGGGAGACCCAGCGGACCAGGTTCAGCCAGGAGCCGGCCTTGTCGTTGGTGCCGCTGGCGCGGGCGCCACCGAAGGGCTGCTGCCCGACCACCGCGCCGGTCGGCTTGTCGTTGATGTAGAAGTTGCCGGCCGCGTAGCGCATGCGCTCGCCGACCGACTCGACGACCCGCCGGTCGGTGGCGAACACCGAGCCGGTCAGCGCGTACGGGGCGATCGACTCGGCCTGCGCCACCACCTCGTCGAACCGGGCGTCGTCGAACACGTGCACGCCCAGGATCGGCCCGAAGTACTCGGTCGTGAAGGTCTCGTGGGCGGCGTCGCCGCACTCGAAGAGCGTCGGGCGCACGAAGTAGCCGACCGAGTCGTCGGCGGTGCCACCGGCCAGCACCCGGCAGCTGTCGTCACCGGCGATCAGTTCCAGCGCGGCGGTGTGCCGGGCGAACGCCTTGTCGTCGATCACGGCGCCGCCGAAGTTGCTGAAGTCGACCACGTCACCGTAGGTCAGCGAGTCGGCGGTGGCGGCCAGGCGGTCCCGCAGCCCACCCTCCCAGATCGAGCGCGGCACGTACGCCCGCGACGCCGCCGAGCACTTCTGGCCCTGGTACTCGTACGCGCCGCGGATCAGCGCGGTGTGCAGAGCGTCCACGTCGGCGCTGGTGTGCGCGACGACGAAGTCCTTACCGCCGGTCTCACCGACCAGGCGCGGGTAGCCCCGGTACCGGGCGATGTTGTCGCCCACGGTCCGCCACAACTGCTGGAAGACCTTCGTCGAGCCGGTGAAGTGGATGCCGGCCAGATCCGGGTCGGCGAGCACCACATCGGAGACCTCCTCGCCCCGGCCGGTGACCATGTTGATCACACCGGGCGGCAGGCCGGCCGCCTCGAACAGCCGCATGGTGAAGTGCGCGGCGAACTGCTGGGTCGGGCCCGGCTTCCAGACCACCGTGTTGCCCAGCAGGGCCGGCGCCGACGGCAGATTGCCGGCGATGGCGGTGAAGTTGAACGGGGTGACCGCGTAGACGAAGCCCTCCAGCGGGCGGTGGTCGAAGCGGTTCCAGACGCCGGGCGAGGACGCCGGCTGCTCCTCCATCAGGCGACGCGCGAAGTGCACGTTGAACCGCAGGAAGTCGATGAACTCGCAGGCCGCGTCGATCTCCGCCTGGATCGCGGTCTTCGACTGGCCGAGCATGGTGGCGGCGTTGAGGGTGTCGCGCCAGGGACCGGCGAGCAGCTCGGCGGCGCGCAGGAAGATCGCGGCGCGCTCCTCGAAGGGCAGCGCCCGCCACATCGGCGCGGCATCCTTTGCCGCCTGCACGGCGGCGCGGGCGTCATCGTGGGTGGCGTGCGCTGTCACACCCAACACGTGGGCGTGCTTGTGCGGCTGCACCACGTTGATCGGGTCGCCGCCGGCCATCCGCTGCTCACCGCCGATGGTCATCGGCAGGTCGATGCGCTCGGCGGCGAGCTCGGTCAGCCGCCGCTGGAGCCGGTCCCGGTCGGGGCTGCCCGGCTCGTAGTTGCGAACCGGCTCGTTGCGCGGCTCGGGTACGGAGAACACGGCATCCATCAGGGCTCCTGGCGATCTCGACAGCAGTGGCGAAACCGGACCCGCGGGCACCGACCGGACGGCCGGACACCGGACGCCACACGAGAGGCCGGGCAGCGGCGGGACCTCCCGTGATTCTCCCACGACGGGCCGCGCGACCCACCTCGGCCACCGCCCTGCGCCAAGGACCGCAGCACCCCTCCCCCCTTACCGACTGGTCTCGATCCATCCCGCTGTCCCGGGGCGACAGGCAGCCCAGCGGGCCCGCGTACCCTGAATGGTCGGTGACCTGCCGCCTCGAAGGGGAGACGATGACCAAGCAGCCCGGCCGCCCCCCGGCCGCCGAGTCGGACGAGCCGGCGGTCAACGCGGGCACTCGGCCGCTGCCCGCCCCCGGCGCCACTGTGCTCGCGCTGCTGGCGCTCGGCTGGCTGGCCGCCATGCTCTGGTCCACCCGGGAGGCCATCACCTCGGCGGCGGCCGGCGTCACCGCGATCAGCCTCTCCGCGTTCGCCCTACCCGGCGTGATCTCGGCCGCGCTGGTGGCCGGGGCCGCCGTCGCGCTGGCCGGTGGCAACCTGCTGGCCCGCCGGTACGGCGACTGGGCCACCCTGCGCTTCGCCGGCGCGATCGGCGGCGGAATGCTGGTCGGGCTCGCCGCCGCGGTGGCCATCAACCTCACCTACTTCGACACGTCCACCACCAACGTGATCGCCGGCACGACCGCGGCAGCGGCGATCATCGGGGGCGCGCTGGCCGCCGCGCGAACCGCCCCGGCGATCGGTGCCGTGGTCACCGCCGCGCTGGGCACCCTGATCTTCGTGGTCGCGTTCAGCCGCGCCCGCGACCCGCTGTTCGACCTCTTCGGCGCCGGCGACAGCCAGGAATCGTTGATCAGCGCGGCCAAGTGGGTGTCCCGCACCGAATCGCTCGTCGCCGGGCTCCTGGCCGGCCTCCTGGCCTTCGGCTACCTGACCTGGGCACGACGTCGAGCCGTCCGCCGCGATCCCGACGCCCCGGGGCTGCGCTGGCCCGCGTACCTGCTCGCCGGCGCCGGGCCGGGGCTCCTCCTGCTGCTCGCCGAGGTGATCATCCGGGTCGGCGGCCGGTCGTTGCTCGACCTCGCCAGCGCGCTCAGTGAGGCGGACGCGGTGGCGCAGACCTCACTCGGCACCTCCCGGGTGGACAACGGCATCTGGGTGCTGTTCGTGGGGGCGCTGACCGCGCTCATCGCGTTCGGCCGCACGCTCAGCCCCGCCCACAGCGACGACGACGAACCAGCCGACAGCCCGGCCCCGGTCCCGGACCAGGCCGACCCCGAGGACGACAAGCCGGGCTACGCCAAGGCGTACGACGCGGACCCGACCGAGACCTCCGACGACGCTCAGGCGGTCGACGCGGACCCGGCAAAGGCGGACCCGGCTCGCTGACCCGGCGTCGGGCCGGTGTCCGGCGGTCCCGGCCGGTGTCCGGCGCCAGGCGGTCCCGGCCGGTGCGCGGTGTTCGACGGTCCCGGCCGGTGTCCGGCGGTCCCGGCCGGCGTTCGACGTCAGGCGGTCCCGGCCGGTGCGCGGTGTTCGACGGTCCCGGCCGGTGTCGGCTCAGGTGGCGGCGCGGAGCAGTTGGTCCAGCTCCGTCACGTCGTACCACTCCAGCTCGTGATCCTCGGCGCCGTCGACGGTGAACTGGGCGTCGGGGTCACCAGCCGCCGCCTCGGCCACCACGTCGGCCGCCGCGCCGATCTCCTCGACCGCGTCCGCGCCGTCCACGTGGATGGCCGCCACCGCGCCCACCGGCACGGCACCGGTCAACGCCACAGTGCTGGAGCCCAACTCACCGTCGCCACGCCCGATCGCCCCCGACGGCAGGTCGACCGAGACGACGACGCGACGGCGGGGCGCGCTCGGGTCGGCCCGCAGCAGGTGCAGGGCGTCCTGCGCAGCCCGGGTGAACGCGACGTACTCCAACTCCTCCTCGTCGCCCTCCGCGTACCACTCGCGAAGCGCCGGGGTCACGGCGTGCGCCTGGTCGGCGGCGAGCCCCTCCTCACGCAGCCGAGCCAGCATCGGTACGGTCGCCGGCACGTACACCCGGACAAGCTCGTCGGTCACCGGTCGTCTCCCCGCGTCGTCCTCCACCGGCGGCCGCCGGCACGGGCGCAGATCATGCCGCACGCCGTGACCGTCATACACCTCGCCTCCGGCCGGAGGAAGCTCCCGCCCGGTGTGTCTCGCGCTGCCGGTCGGCCGCCGAACCGGGCCGGTGCTGGGCGGTCAGCGCTGTCGGTGGCAAACTGAGCCAAACGACATCAACACCGGGAGTGCCTGTGGAGCCGAGGTTCCTGCTGCTCTCCGACGTGGCTGCCGAGCTCAACGTGTCGGATTCGCAGGTCTACCACATGGTGCGCAGCGGCGAACTGCCGGCGATCAAGATCGGCGGGCGCGGCCAGTGGCGCGTCGAGCGGACCCGCCTGGAAGAGTACATAACGCGCAAATACGATGAAACCGCAGATTGGGTGCAGAGCAATCCGCTGATCGACCGGGACCCCGAGTAGCGGCCCAGCCCATCCGGTCGGCCTGACCGCCCGCCTGACCGCCCGCCTGGCTGCTCACCCACGTCCCGACCAGCCTGCCTGCCGCTCGCGCCGCGCTGGCCGAGCCGCCTGCCTGCCGCTCACGCCACGGCCGTGCCTGCGCGCCGCCCACGTCACGACCAGCCCGCCAGCCGCTGGCGCCCCGCTGACCGAGTCACCTGCCTGCCGCTCACGCCACGGCCGTGCCTGCCTGCCGCCCACGTCACGACCAGCCCGCCAGCCGCTCGCACCACGCTGGCCGAGTCACCTGCCTGCTGCTCGCGTCACGACCAGCCCGCCAGCCGCTCGCGCCGCGCCGGCCGAGTCACCTGCAGCCCACGTCACGATCGACCCCTCAGCCAGCCCTTCGCCTGACGGCCGTGGGCGGTCCGGGCGTCCGACCTGGCTTGACCCACTCTGGTTTACGGAAGTCGGGGCATCGAGGCCGCCGCGGTACCGCGGTATCAAGAAACGCGAGTGGATCAAGGGCCTTTGTTGGTCGTGGGTACCGGGAAGCCATTGACCGAGACAGTTGTCTCACTCAGAATCGAGCTTGTCGGAGGCAAACGAAGGCAAACGCAAGATCAAAGGGGGCCATGATGAGCGGAGCACGACCCGGTCCTTCCCGACCACCCGTGCGACTGCGCCCCGTCCCGCCCTTCGACCCGCCGTACGTCGACGAGACCGACGGGGCGTACTGGCCAGCACCGACCGACGGTCAGCTCGCCCTCGACCTGTTCGCCTCCACCAGACCCCTCCCCCTCCGGCCGCCGGAACGCCGAACACCGCTGCGCCCGGTGCCCAACCGACCCGCCACCCATCCCGTCGCGTCGTTACCGCCGACGGCCGCTCCGGAGACCACCCGAGCGGCGCACCGCTTCGTCGGCACGTGCGTGGAGGTGGTCAACGGCTACCGCTCGCCGAACCAGGTGCGAGCGCTGCTCGACCCGGCCCGAGCAGCCGACCTGCTGACCGAACTCGCCCGCGCGTCCGGCCGGGCCGGGACAACCCGCCGTCGCACCGGCCGACCACTGGTTCGGCTGCTACGCCTGCGAGTTTGCGAGCCCAGGGAGACCGCTGTGGAGGCGGCAGCCGTCCTCACCGGCGCCAGCGGCCGAAGTTGGGCGTTGGCAGTGCGCCTGGAGCACCGTCGTGGCCGCTGGCTCTGCACCGCCCTACACGTGCTCTGACCACACTCCCGGCCCCAATCGGTCACCTGGCCGCGCCCAGGACGGCTCCAACCCGAGCCCTGCCGGGCTAGGACGAGCCGACCAAGCCAGGCAGGGCCGGGGCCAAGCCAGGCAGGGCCGGCCCGGCAGGACTAGGCCGGGCCGGGCCGAACAGGGCCGGGCCAGGGCTGGACCAGGGCCAGGGCCGGACGGGGCCAGGGCAGGGTTAAGCCAGGGCAGGACCGAGCCAGGGCAGGACCGAGCCAGGCCAGGGCCAGACCGGGTGATCCACTCCGGTTTCAGGAAATCGGGTTGTCCGGCTGTGGGTGATGGCCCGATTTTCATGAAGGCGAGGTGATCACGGTGTGCGGGTGCGTGTCACCCGAGGAGGGCCGCCCAGGCAGGTGGTTGTAGGGCCGGCGGGGCTGGCAGACACCGACGGGCCCCGGCCTGGTCGGCCGGGACCCGTCGGTCAGGGACTGTCGCTGCGGACGCTGTCGGTCAGTTGCCGCCGTTGGGGGCGCCGTGGCAGCGCTTGTACTTGCGGCCCGAGCCACACGGGCACGGCGCGTTGCGGGACGGGCCGTTGCTCGCCTCGGCCTGGTTGGGTGCCGTCCGACGGGCGGCAGCCGACGGAACAGCCGGGCCACGCAGCCCGGATGCCGGCCGCTGCGGAGCGGACGGCGCGCTCTGCCCCGGTGCCGCCGGGGCACCCGGAGCCGGTCGGCCAACGCCGAGCGCCGGAGCCTGCTGCTCGGCCTGCTCCACGGCGACCGCACCGGGGCTGGCCTCGCCGTCGATGGTGGGCGCGGAGTATTGCAGGCCCTGCCGCCGCGGTGCCTGGTTGAGGCCCTTGGCCCGGATCTCGACGGGCTTGTCGAGCAGCGTGACCTCGTCGGCTCCCGCCTCCGGCTCGGGTTCGGTGACCTGGACCTCGATGTTGTAGAGGAAACCGACGGTCTCCTCCTTGATGCCCTCCATCATCGTGGCGAACATGTCGAAGCCCTCGCGCTGGTATTCCACCACCGGGTCGCGCTGGGCGTACGCGCGGAGGTTGATGCCCTCCTGGAGGTAGTCCATCTCGTAGAGGTGCTCGCGCCACTTGCGGTCGATGACCTGGAGCAGCACCATCCGCTCGAGTTGGCGGACGCCCTCGGTGCCGAGCTGCTCCTCCCGCCGGTCGTACGCGGCGTTGGCGTCCTCCTTGAGGCGGGCGACCAGGAAGTCGGCGTCCATGCCGGCCCGAGAGCCGCCGGTTTCCTCCTCCAACTCCTCGATCGTCACGCTGACCGGGTAGAGCTGCTTGAGGCTGGACCAGAGCTGCTCAAGATCCCAGTCTTCGCCGTAGCCCTCGGAGGTGGCACCCCGCACGTACGCCTCGACGGTGTCGTCGATCATGTTGCGGACCTGGTCGGAGAGGTCTTCACCGTTGAGCACCCGGAGCCGCTCGGCGTAGACGACCTGGCGCTGCTTGTTGAGCACCTCGTCGTACTTGAGGACGTTCTTGCGGATCTCGGCGTTCTGGCCCTCGATCTGGGCCTGGGCGCTCTTGATCTGCCGGGTGACCATCTTCGACTCGATGGGCACGTCCTCCGGGATGTTGAAGCGCTCCATCACCGCCTCGACGGCCCCGGCCCGGAAGCGCCGCATCAGCTCGTCCTGCAGCGACAGGTAGAAACGGGACTCGCCCGGGTCGCCCTGCCGGCCGGCGCGACCGCGCAGCTGGTTGTCGATCCGCCGGGACTCGTGCCGTTCGGTGCCCAGCACGTAGAGGCCACCGGCGGCGGCGACCTCCTCCGCCTCGGCGTCGCAGGCCTGCTTCCACTTGGGAAGGACCTCCTCCATCGCCTTGGCGTACTCTTCCTCGTTCTCCAGCGGGTCGAGGCCGCGCTGGCGCAGCTCGTTCGCGGCGAGGAACTCGGCGTTGCCGCCGAGCAGGATGTCGGTGCCGCGACCGGCCATGTTGGTTGCCACGGTGACAGCGCCCTTACGCCCTGCCTGGGCGACGATCTCGGCCTCCCGCGCGTGGAACTTGGCGTTCAGCACGTTGTGCGGGATGCCCCGGCGGCGCAGGAGCTGCGAGAGGATCTCGGAGTTTTCCACCGAGACGGTGCCGACGAGCACCGGCTGGCCCATCTGGTGCCGCTCGGCGATGTCCTCGATGACGGCGTTGAACTTGGCCTTTTCCGTCTTGTAGATGACGTCCGGCCGGTCTTCGCGAACCATCGGGCGGTGGGTCGGGATCGTCACGACGCCGACCTTGTAGACCTTGTTGAACTCGCTCGCCTCGGTCTGGGCCGTACCGGTCATTCCGGACAGCTTCTCGTAGAGGCGGAAGTAGTTCTGGAGGGTGATGGTGGCCAGGGTCTGGTTCTCCTGCTTGATCTCCACCCCCTCCTTGGCCTCGATCGCCTGGTGCATGCCCTCGTTGTAGCGACGGCCGTGCAGGATGCGACCGGTGAACTCGTCGACGATCAGGACCTCACCGTCGCTGACGATGTAGTCCTTGTCGCGCTTGTAGAGCTCCTTGGCCTTGATGGCGTTGTTGAGGTAGCCGACCAGCGGGGTGTTCACCGACTCGTACAGGTTGTCGATGCCGAGCCGGTCCTCGACCTTGGCGACGCCCCGCTCGGTCACCGCGATGGTGCGCTTGGAGTGGTCGACCTCGTAGTCGCCCTCGCCGTCGGTGCCGGGCTGGAGCCGGGCCACCACGCCGGCGAACTCGCCGTACCAGCGGGCGGAGTGCTCGGCCGGGCCGGAGATGATCAGCGGGGTGCGAGCCTCGTCGATCAGGATCGAGTCGACCTCGTCGACCACCGCGAAGTTGTGCCCGCGCTGCACCAGCTCGTCCTTCGACCACGCCATGTTGTCGCGCAGGTAGTCGAAGCCGAACTCGTTGTTGGTGCCGTAGGTGATGTCGCACTCGTAGGCGGCCTTGTGCTCGCTGGCCGGCCGGTTGGGCAGCACCACGCCGACGGTCAGCCCGAGGAACTCGTGCACCCGGCCCATCCACGCCGCGTCACGCTGGGCGAGGTAGTCGTTGACCGTGATGACGTGGACGCCCTTGCCGGAGAGCGCGTTGAGGTAGACGGCCATGACCGAGGTCAGCGTCTTACCCTCACCGGTCTTCATCTCGGCGATGTTGCCGAAGTGCAGCGCCGCGCCGCCCATCACCTGGACGTCGTACGGGCGCTGGCCCAGCACCCTGGCGGCTGCCTCGCGGGCCACCGCGAACGCCTCCGGCAGCAGATCATCGAGGGTCTCACCCTCCTCGAGCCGCTCTCGGAACTGCTCGGTCATGCCGGCCAGTTCCTCATCGGTGAGGTTGATGTAGTCGTCCTCGATCGAGCTGACGGCATTGGCGATCGCCTTGAGGCGGCGCACCATGCGGCCCTCGCCCGCGTTAAGGACCTTTTCCAGAATCGACACGGATCAACGCTCCCCTAGACAGTCTCGAACCATCGTAGGCGCTCCATCGGCGCGATGGTCACTGGTGGCGGTGCTCGACCCCGCGGAACCCGACATAACTCGCGTCCTGCGCTCGCCCCAAACGTTATCCGGTTACGCCGTCGGCGAACGCTACGGCAGGATGCACGAGTGGAGCCCGTGGAGATCATCGAGGACGGCGTGCTGCTGCGACCCTGGCGGGAGGCGGATGCCGAGGCCGTCCACCGAGCCTGCCAGGACCCCGACATTCAGCGCTGGACCACCGTACCGCGCCCATACCGACCGGAACACGCGCACGGATTTGTCACCGAGATGAGCCGGAAGTCCTGGGCCGAGGGCACCGGGGCACCGTTCGCGGTCTGCGACCCGGGCACCGGTGAGCTGCTGGGCGCCAACGGCCTGATCTCCATCGACAAGGACGGTACCGGTGAGGTCGGCTACTGGACGGCACCGTGGGCGCGTGGTCGGGGCGTGATGGTCCGGGCCACCCGGGCGGTGGCCCGCTGGTCCTTCGACACCGTCGGCCTGCGTCGGCTCATCTGGCAGGCCGAGGTGGGCAACCACGCCTCCCGGCTGGTGGCCCTCCGAGCCGGTTTCCGGGTCGACGGCCGGTTGCGGATGGCCAACCCGGCGCTAAAGGGCGTGGCGGACGGCTGGATCGGTTCGCTGCTGCCTGGCGAGGTGCCCGCCGCCGGGTCGCCCGGGCCGGCCCAGCCGGGCACCCTCGCCGCCCGCCGGGCCGCCGTCTTCGGCCGCCCGCAGCCCGTTCTGTTCGCCACCACCGGGGCGGGCGAGCTGCGGCTGCGGCCCATGGAGGAGCGGGACCTGGACGCCGTGGTGCGGACCTGCCGGGACCCGGAGTCGATCCGCTGGACCACGGTGCCGGACCCGTACGACCACGCCGACGCGCTGTGGTACCAGGAGCACTGCCAGGCGCTGTGGGCCCGGGGCGACGCCGCCTGCTTCGTGATCGCCGACCAGGACGACAGCTACGCGGGCACCATCGACCTGCGGCTCTCCCCGACCGACCCGCTGCTGGCCGACGTGGGGTTCATGACCGCGCCCGACGCCCGTGGTCGCGGCTACATGACGGCCGCGCTGCTCGCGCTGAGTGCCTGGGGTTTCACCGCGCTGGGTCTGGCCCGGATCGAGTGGAAGGCGAACGTCGGCAACGACGCCTCCCGTCGGGTGGCGGAGAAGGCCGGCTTCTCGTTCGAGGGGACCGCCCGAGGTGCCGTACCGCACCGGGGCGAACGGGCCGACGTCTGGGTCGCCGCGCTGCTCGCCGAGGATCTGGCGTGACCGAGCAGGAGGTCATCGAGGCGTACGGGGTGCGGCTGCGGCCGTTTCACACCGGGGACACCGCCGACGTGGTCGACGGCTGCGCCGACCCGGTCAGCCAGCGGTTCGTGTCGAACCTGCCAGCCCCGTACACCGATGTCGACGCCCGCTGGTGGATCGAGTGGGGCGCTCCGGCGGCCTGGACCGGCGGCGGCGCCGCGTACGCCATCGCCGACCCGGCCACCGACCGGCTGCTCGGCGCGGTGGGGTTGAACAACCCGGTGTCCGCCCGGGGTCAGGCCGAGATCGGCTACTGGGTGCGGCCGGCGGCGCGCGGACGCGGGGTCGCCACCGCCGCGACCCGCGCGCTGAGCGACCACGCGTTCGCCGCCGGCACCGCCCGCCTGGAACTGCTCACCGAGTCGGAGAACGCGTCGAGTCAGCGGGTCGCGCTGGCCGCCGGCTACCGCTACGAGGGCTCGCGCCGGTCGGCCGGATCCGGCCGGAACGGGGACCGCCACGACCTGCTGGCCTGGGTACGCCTCGCCGACGACCCGCCAGGCCCGACCGCCCGCCTGCTGCCCGACCTGCCCGGCGGGCTGCTCACCGACGGTGTCGTGACAGTGCGCCGGCTCGCGCCGGACGACGCGGAGCTGATGCACCGGCTGCACAGCCGACCGGAGGTCGTCGCCAACCAGGCCCCGCCGGTGCCGCCGACGCCCGAGGCGACGCAACGGCGCTGCCTGCTGGCGGAGAGCGCCTGGCTCACCGGTGTCATCGCCCGGCTGATGATCGTCGACGTGGCCAGCGGCGCGCCGGCGGGCAGTTGCGGGATGTCGATCACGGACGCGGCCAGCGGTGAGGGCTCGGTCGGCTACGCGCTGCTTCCCGAGTGGCGGGGCCGGGGGTACGCGACCCGTGCGGTCCGGCTGCTCGCCGCGTGGGCGTTCGGTTCGGCGGGTGTCACCCGGCTGGTCGCCGGCACAGTGCCGGGAAACGTCGCCTCGCACCGGGTGCTGGAGCGGGTCGGCTTCCAGCGGGAGGGGCTCCAGCGTGGCCGGCTGCCCGGCCTGGACGGCACCCGCCTGGACGATCTGACGTTCGCGCTGCTCCCCACCGACCTGCGCTGAGAACGGCGGCAGGGAGTTGTGGCGGGACGTCCCGCCACAACTCCCCGGTCGAACGAGAGGGGTGGGTCAGGTGGCGAGGGAGATGATCCCGTAGTCGTAGGCGTGCCGCCGGTAGACGACGCTGGGACGGCCGGACTCCTTGTCCTGGAAAAGGTAGAAGTCGTGGCCGACCAGTTCCATCTCGAACAGCGCGTCGTCGATGGTCATCGGCTCCGCCGGGTGCACCTTCTCCCGGGCGATGTGCCACGGCTGCTGGTCGTCGTACTCCTCCTCGACCCGCTCCGCGACGGCCGTGCCGGCGCGGGCGCCGTCGCTCGGCGCGGTGGAGACCAGGTCGGCGACCGGCAGGCCCGCGGTGGCCTCGGCGACGGAGATCGGCGCGTGCCGGCCCCGGTGTACGCGGCGGCGGTCGGCTGCGCGGCGTAGCCGGGTGTCGAGCTTCGCGATGGCGGCGTCGAGCGCGCTGTAGAAGTCGTTCGTGCAGGCCTCGGCCCGAATCACCGGACCCCGGGAAACGCAGGTGATCTCCACCCGCTGGCAGTGGTCGGCTTGGCGCGGATTGCGCTCGTGAAACAGCTCGACATCGACGCGAATAAGTTTGTGGTCGTAGCGTTCGATCTTCGCGAGTTTCTCGGCTACGTGTACCCGGTAATGATCGGGAACTTCGACGTTACGGCCCTTGACCACGATGTCCACGTGACCTCCCTTGTTCGGACGGTCTTCGATCCGGTTACCCGGCCGCGCGCCGTGGGGAGACCCGCTGGCGTCGACCGGTTGTACGGCTACGCCTCCTCTCACCGCCGAGGGCGGTTGGAACGACCTCCTACCCCCGACAGCGAAACGCTAACTCCTGTTTGCCCGGCAGTCACCCCATGTTGCCGAGACGGCCCAGAATTTTTCGCAGCTCATACACCAACGGGTGAAACGGAAACACGATGGGTTACGACTGGTGTCTTTTCTCGGTCGCCGCGAGCACCGCGGCGACTGTTGGCGCCCATCCCGTCGCGCTCAGCACTCCGCTCGCGGCGGCGAGGGTCACCCCGGTGGTGACGATGTCGTCGAGCAGCACCACGACCGGTGCCGGGCCCGCGGCACCACCCGGCAACGGTCCGGCCGAGCGAGGCTGGAAGGCCGCCTCAGCCGCCGCCGCCCGCCCGGCGCTGTCCAGGGTGACCGAGTCGGGCCGGGGCAGCGCCCGCAGCGGACGGTGCACCCGCGCCGCCCAACCGCCCCGGTTGAGCCGGGCCGCGCAGTGCCGGGCCAACCGGTCGAGGTGGTCTCCGTAACGGGACCGGGCCGCCGCCGCGGTGTCCGGGACCGGAACCAACGCCAACGGACGAGGCTCGCCGACGGCCGCCGCGACGACCTCGGCGAGCAGCGCGCCGAGTGGGCGGGCCAGGCCGTGTCGGCCGTGTTCCTTGTACGCCAGCAGAGCCTCACGCAGCGGACCCGCGTACGAGCCGAGTGCGACGCAGGACGGCAGACCCGGCGGGGCGGGGGTGGGGCGCACCGCCCGTGGCCGCAACTGGCTCAGCGCGGTGACGCAGGCGGGGCAGACCCCGTGCCGCAGGCCGGGGCGGCGCTCGCGACAACCGGCGCAGTCGGCGGGTAGCACCAGGTCGGCGAGGTCCGCCCAGAGCCCGCCCACCGGGTCAGTAGAGGAAGAACGGGGCCGACGGGTTGCTCTGCCGCACGCCGGCCGGCACCTGGGCGATGCCGCGTACCCGGCTGGGCTCGATGCGTTCGAACGGGCTACTGCGGTAGGCCACCCCGTTCACCTCGTACATGTAGGCACCGCTGGGCGCCCGCACGCCGCGGTTGCTCGGGTACGCCGTCAGGTGGTTGACCTTGGCACCGAGGTCGGTCCGCAACGGCGTCTCCAGGGCGCCGTCGACGCTGATCTCGTAGAGCGCCGGCTGGCCGACGGACCCGGCCACCACCAGTTGGTCCTCCCTGCCCCAGTCGACCGCCGTCGGGTTGGTCAGCGAGGTGACCAGCTCTCGGGGCGGGCCGATGGAGACCCCGCCGCCGTCGAGGTTGACAGCGGCGACGTAGAGGCGGCCGCCGGCGATCAGCGCCACCCGCTGGCCGTCCAACGCGGCGGCCACCGCCGTGACCTCGCCGGAGGGCAGGTTGAGCGGCATCTGATACATCCGCGCCGTCTCGTCGAACCGGTAGAGCTGCCCGTCGGCCACGACCAGGCCGCGGCCGGGTCGGGAGTCGACCATCCGCAGCCAGACCGGCCGGCTGATCGAGGAGTACTCGGTGCTGCTGCGGCTGAGCACGGAGACCGGCTCGACGCCCGTGCCCACGGCGAGCCGGTAGCGGTTCTTGCTGCCGGTGACCACCATCGCGGCGAGGATCCGCCGGTCCTTGGCGAACCCGAGGCTGGCCGAGACGACGTTGCGGTTGACCTCGGGCGCCAGCGGCACGGTGCCGCTGGGCTCGCCTTCGAAGTCGAGCGGGTGGATCGCACCGTCGTACACCCCGAAGCGCAGCGGGCTGGCGGCGTGCGGGTAGAGCGCATGGGAGTTTCGGCGCTCGCCCAGGATCACCACCGGTTGCGCGTTGTTGCGGATCTTCAGCTCCAGTTGGCCCGGCAGGTCACCCAACGACCAGGCGATCTGGGTGATCAACTGGTCGATGCCGTTCTGGTCGTCGCTGGGCATGTCCAGGTTGACCTCCCACCGACCGTTCCCACCGGTGGCGTTGTTGATCAGCTCGGTGCGGTCCGGCAGCCCGACGACTCCCGGGCGCAGCCAGTCGGAGGGACCGCCGACCAGCCACTTCACCACCTCGTTGACCCGCCGCTCGACCGGCACCGCCTGCGGTCGGTAGCGCTGGTCAGGCACCAGACGGGTGCGGTCGGAGCTCCAGAAGTAGATCGTCTCGTCCTGGTAATACTGTCGGAGCGCGGTGTCGCTGAGCAGCAGCACGTTGGGCGGGTTGATGATGTACAGGCCGGCGCGGTCATCGTCGACGCCGCCGTCGAACGACGCGCTGCGCAGGCCGAACTCGTACTCCGTCTCGGTCGCCACCGGCGGAGCCAGGGTGCCGTTGGCCCGCAGCACACCGATCTGCTGCACCGTGATCTTCACGGTCGTGGTCAAGTCCCTGTTGGGGGTGTAGACCGCCTCGCGCAGCCGCACCACGTTCAGCGCGACCTCGCTGCCCTTCTTGTCCTGTAGGCGGATCTTGTCCTCCGGGGCGACGAACGCCTTGACCCGCTCGTACGCCCGATCCGGCTCGCCTGCGGCGGCGGACAGGAAGTTGCGGACGAACACCTCTTGGAGGGTGCCGCTGGCGGTCCGCGTCGGTGGCTCACTGCCCCGGCTGATCACACCGGCCTCGGTCGCGGCACCGCCCTTGCCGTCCACCCGCACGTCGGAGGCCGCCGGAATGCCGCAGCCGGCGCCCAGCAGCACCATCACGCCGAAGGTCCCGAGCAGGGTCGGCCGTCTCACGAGTGCACCTCCGTCCGCTGCCCGTCGCCGGCCGGAGCCGGACCGATCGCCAGTGCCCCGCCGGTGCCGGGACCGATGGCAAGTTGGCCGCCGTCACGGGAGCCACCATCGCGAGGGTTGCCGTCGCGGGGGCCGCCGAACGGCAGCGTCGCGTCGGCCGGCACCAGCCGCAGCGGCGAGGTGGTCAGCCGGTCGCCGGCACGGGCCGGCAGGGTGAGCCGGAACTGCGCGCCCTGCCCGGGAGCGCCCCACGCCTCCAGCCAGCCGCCGTGCAGCCGGGCGTCCTCCAGGCTGATCGACAGGCCGAGGCCGGTGCCCCCGGTCTGCCGGGCCCGGGACGGGTCCGCCCGCCAGAACCGGTTGAACACCAACTTCTCCTCGCCCACCTTCAGCCCCACACCGTGGTCCCGGACGGTGATCGCCACGGCGGTCTCGTCGATGCCGAGGGTGATCAGCACCGGCCGGGCCTCACCGTGCTCGACAGCGTTACCGACCAGGTTGCGCAGCACCCGCTCGACCCGGCGCGGGTCAACCTCGGCGATCACCGGCGTGCCCGGCAGGTCGAGTTCGATCGGTACGCCCACCCGCTCGGCCAGCCCGGCCAGCCGGTCGACCACCCGGTGCACCACCGGCACCAGGTCGGTCGGCTCGGAATCCAGCATGGCGAAGCCCGCGTCGAACCGACTGATCTCCAAGAGGTCGGTGAGCAGTTCCTCGAATCGGTCCAGCTCGGCCTGGAGCAGTTCGGCGCTGCGGGCGACCGCCGGGTCGAACTCGTCGCGCTCGGCGAAGATCAGGTCAGCGGCCATCCGGACCGTGGTCAGCGGGGTCCGCAGCTCGTGGGAGACGTCGGAGGTGAAGCGGCGCTGCAACCGGGACATCTCTTCCAGGCGCAGGATCTGCCGTTGCAGGTTGGTGGCCATCTGGTTGAAGGACGCGGCGAGCAGGGCGAGGTCGTCCTCGCCGTTGACCACCATCCGCTGGTCGAGCAGGCCCGCGGAGAGTCGCTGGGCGGTGCGGGCGGCGACCCGGACCGGGTTGACCACCAGCCGGGTGACCAGCGCCGCGAGCAGGCCGAGCAGGATCACCAGGGCGACGCCGGTGGCCACCACTGTGGCTCGGGCGTCGGCGGCGGTGACGTCCTGCCGGCCCAGCGGGACCAGATAGTAGAGCTCGATCTGGCCGAAGCGGGTCGGCACCGGTGAGCCGTAGACCAGGTATTTGGTGGTCTCGTCGGTGAGTCGCCCGGTGCGGATCTGGCTGGCCACCTTGCCGTCGGCGATCGCGGCGCGCAGCTCGGGGCTGATCAGCGGCTGGACGTTCGCCGACGGGGAGGTGCGGGTCTGGATGTCGTTGGGGTAGTCGTCGGCGGTGATCGCCACCACCACCCCGCTGGTCTGCTGGGGGTCGCCGCCGGCCAGGTAGTTGACGGTGCCGTCGATGGTCTCCTGAAGCTGCGCCTCCTGCGGCTGCCCGTAGAAGGAGACCTGCTTGGCCGCGTAGCTGGCACCACTGGTCACCCGCTGCCGCACGTCGCTGCGCGCGCTGTCGAGCAGGATGGTGGTGATCTTGTCAGCGATGAGGAACGCGAAGCCGCCGACCAGCAGGCTGGACGCGACGAGCGTGATGGTCACCACCCGGACCTGGAGCGAGCGGCGCCAGGTCTGGTGCGCCCGACCCAGCACGCCCGCGACCCGGACACTCACCGCACGCCAGAGCTCCCCGGCGGCGCTGGGCCGGCGGGGCGCCGTACTCGGGGAGGGTGGCGGCGGCGAGGTTGACACAGTGCGACCAGGCTATCCGGTCCCCGCCTTGTAGCCCACGCCCCGCACGGTGAGGATGATTTCCGGCCGCTCCGGGTCCGGCTCGATCTTGGCCCGCAGCCGCTGGACGTGCACGTTGACCAGACGGGTGTCGGCCGCGTGCCGGTAGCCCCAGACCTGCTCGAGCAGCACCTCACGGGTGAAGACCTGACGAGGCTTGCGGGCGAGTGCGACAAGCAGGTCGAACTCCAGCGGAGTCAGCTTCACCTCCTCGTCGTTGCGGCTCACGGTGTGCGCCGGCACGTCGATGGTGATCTGGTTGTCGGGCGGCCCGATGGTGAGCATCTCGGGGGCCACGTCCTCGCCTCGGCGCAGACGGGCCCGCATCCGGGCCACCAACTCCTTGGGCTTGAACGGCTTGACCACGTAGTCGTCGGCACCGGACTCCAGGCCGAGTACGACGTCCACGGTGTCGCTCTTGGCGGTCAGCATGACGATGGGCACGCCGGACTCCGCGCGGATCGACCGGGCGACGTCTATACCGCTCATGCCGGGAAGCATCAGGTCAAGCAGCACGATATCGGGACGACTGTCGCGAAAAGCGGCCAACGCCCGCTCGCCGTCGGCCACGAACGAGGGTAGGAAACCCTCACTACGCAGCACAATTCCGAGCATCTCGGCGAGCGCGGGGTCATCGTCGACCACCAGTACGCGGGCTCTCATGGGATTAATATTGCATCCTCATTCAGTTCGGTGGGACCGGCGTCTGCCGGTACGCGCTTCGCGCCGCCGGCAAATCGGGTGACCGCGGTCCGCGGCGGCGGCGCCACGTGCTGCGGTGCCCGGCGCACGGATGGCCGTGGTCAGGCTGCCACCATGATCCCCCGGGAGCGCCGCCCGGCGCCACCGCAGGCCGGGCCGACCCGACTGTCGCCATCCGGACGACGGGCCAACCGAACAGCCCACACCCCCGGCGCTCCTCGCCGACGCGTACCCACCCCCGGCTGTGGAAGGATCCCCGCCGTGAGGGGATTCCTGCCGTGGTTGGCGGTGCTGGCCGTGGTGCTGCTGCTCAGCGCGCTACGCCTACGCGCGCTGGCCACCATCGTGTCGGTCGGCTGGCTGGTCTGGTGCGTCTGGACGTGGTTCCGGCCCACCCGGCGCGGCCCCCGTTCAGGCTGACCGCCGAAGCCGGCGACGGAAAGGCTGACCCGCCGAGAGCCGACGGCAGAGACGCTGACCCGCCGAGACCGGCGGCGGAGACGCCGAACCGGGCCGGCTGCGAACAGCCGACCCGGTCCGAACGTGTCGATCAGTAGCGGTAGTGGTCCGGCTTGAACGGACCCTCCTGGGAGACGCCGAGGTAGTCGGCCTGCTCCTTGGTCAGCGTGCTCAGCTTGGCGCCGAGCGCGCCGAGGTGCAGCCGGGCCACCTTCTCGTCCAGGTGCTTGGGCAGCACGTAGACGCCGATCGGGTACTCCTCGGTCTTGGTGAAGAGCTCGATCTGGGCGATCGTCTGGTTGGCGAACGAGTTCGACATGACGAAGCTCGGGTGCCCGGTCGCGTTGCCCAGGTTCAGCAGGCGACCCTCGGAGAGCACGATGATGGCGTGCCCGTCGGCGAAGCGCCACAGGTCGACCTGCGGCTTGATGTTGATCCGCTCGACGTCGGAACGCTTGGCCAGCCCGGCCATGTCGATCTCGTTGTCGAAGTGGCCGATGTTGCCGACGATGGCCTGGTGCTTCATCCGGGCCATGTGCTCGTTGGTGATGACGTCGAAGCAGCCGGTGGCGGTGATGAAGATGTCGGCCTGCTCGACCACGTCGTCCAGCGTGGCGACCTGGTAGCCGTCCATCGCCGCCTGCAACGCGCAGATCGGGTCCACCTCGGTCACCACGACCCGGGCGCCCTGGCCGCGCAGCGACTCGGCGCAGCCCTTGCCCACGTCGCCGTAGCCCATGACGACCGCCATCTTGCCGCCGATCAGCACGTCGGTGGCCCGGTTGATGCCGTCGATGAGCGAGTGCCGGCAGCCGTACTTGTTGTCGAACTTGCTCTTGGTCACCGAGTCGTTGACGTTGATGGCCGGAAAGAGCAGGGTGCCCGCCCGGTGCATCTCGTAGAGCCGGTGCACGCCGGTGGTGGTCTCCTCGGTCACGCCCTTGATGCCGGTGGAGATCCGGGTCCAGCGCTGGTTGTCCTCGCCGAGCGAGCGGTGCAGCAGTTCGAGGATGACCGCGTACTCCTCGGAGTCGGCGGACTCGACCGGCGGGACCGCCCCGGCCCGCTCGAACTCGGCGCCCTTGTGCACCAGCAGGGTGGCGTCGCCGCCGTCGTCGAGGATCATGTTGGGACCCTGCCCGTCCGGCCAGTCGAGCACCTGCTCGGTGCACCACCAGTATTCCGGCAGGGTCTCGCCCTTCCAGGCGTACACCGGGACCCCGGCGGGCGCCTCGGGGGTGCCGTTCGGGCCGACGACGATCGCCGCGGCGGCGTGGTCCTGGGTGGAGAAGATGTTGCAGGACGCCCAGCGCACCTGCGCGCCGAGCGCGACCAGCGTCTCGATCAGCACGGCGGTCTGGATGGTCATGTGCAGCGAGCCGGTGATCCGCGCGCCGGCGAGCGGCTGCGCGTCGGCGAATTCCCGACGGATCGCCATCAGGCCGGGCATCTCGTGCTCGGCGAGTTGGATCTCTTTACGCCCGAACTCGGCGAGCGACAGATCCGCCACCTTGAAGTCGCCGTCCGCGAGCGTGCTCGGCCGGGCCTCGGACGGCGTGCCGCTGGCGGACGCCGGGAGGGTGCTGGTCATGAAAGCTCCTGTCGAACGATGTCTGCGCCGACCCTCCACCTTACGCGCGTCGGCGACGGGCCTCAGGCACGGTCCGCGGACAGCGCACGGGGCGGTCGGTGATGGACGGACCTTCCCGCCATCTCCCGCCCGCCCCGTGCATCCCCCCGGTTTGGTTTCCCCCGCACGTTCTCGGACCGTCGTCGCGATAACGCTGCGTACTCATAGAGTCACACTCAGCCAGGATGACGTCAAGCTATTCCGGGAAAGTCGGACTTGTGTCGTCGCCGGCGAGCGCGTCAGCGCAGCCCGGACGTCGCCACGTACGCCATACCGGCACCGTCGATCCGCAACGGCGCATCGGACGCCGTACCGATCGCGGCCTCACCGGAGACCAGCGTCAACGCGCCGGCCCCGTCGTCCACGGTGATCGAGCCGCCAGCACAGAGCACCACCCGGGGGCCGGGCAGCGGCAGCGACACCGAGGGCACCGCCGCGTCGACCCGCACCCGGTGCAGCGCGAAATCGTCCACCGGGACCGGCCACCAGTCCACGCCCGGACCGACCGTCTCCGGGGCCCGCACCGGATCGTCGAGCACCTCGAAACGCAACACCCGCAACAGCTCGTCGACGTCCACCCGCTTCGGCGTCAGGCCGCCGCGCAACACGTTGTCGCTGGCCGCCATGATCTCCACTCCGCAGCCGCTCAGGTAGGCGTGCAGGTTGCCGGCGGGCATCCAGATCCCCTCCCCCGCCACCAGCCGCACGTGGTGCAGCAGCAACGCGACCAGCGCGCCCGGATCCCCCGGGTACGCCGTGGCCAGCCGGCGGACCAGCTCCGCGTCCGGGCCGTCGGCCGGAGCCGCCACCACGGCGGCCAGCAGCTCGTGACGCTGGGCGACCGGCCAGCCGAGCAGCGTCCGCACCGCCGTCCGCAGCCCTGCCGGCCCGGCCCGCAACGCGGCGACGACCGGCGCCAACGCCGGTACGCCGAACGCGGCGAGCGCCTCGGCCGACTCCACCGGATCCCGGAACCCGCACAGCGCCTCGAACGGGGTGAGCGCGACCAGCAACTCCGGCTTGTGGTGCGGGTCGACGTAGTTGCGCTGCCCCTCGGGACGCCCCGCCTCCGCCGCGAAGCCGGCCCGCGCCTGCTCGGCGTCCGGGTGGGCCTGCAGGCTCAGCGGGGCATCGGCCGCGAGCACCTTGAGCAGAAACGGCAGCCGACTGCCGAACCGCTCGGACACCCGCTGACCGAGCCACTGACCTGACTCGTCCCGCACCAGATCACAGAGGCTCACCCGCAGACCGGCGCGATCCACGCGGGCCGGGGCGCCCGGGTGCGCCCCCAACCACAGCTCCGCCTCCGGGCCCGCACTCGGCACCGAGCGCCCCTGGAGGAGAGCGATGGCCGAGCGCGAACCCCAGGCGTAGTCCCGGATCGGCCCGTACAGTGGCTCCACCCGTCAGCCCCCGGGCCGCCCGGCCGCCTCGCCCGACGCGTCCTGTGGCTGCGGCACGGCGGTGTCGGCGGCGGCACCGGTCCCGGCCTTGGCGGCAGCGACGCTGTAGACGTCCGGCTCCAGATAGATCACCCGGGCGATCGGCACCGCGGCCCGGATCCGCGCCTCGACGGCGTTGATGCCGCGTGCCAGGTCGTGGGCGCTCTCCCACTCCGGCACGGCGATCTTCGCGGCCACCATCAGCTCTTCCGGGCCCAGGTAGAGCGTCTTCATGTGAATGATCCGCTCCACCTCGGGGCCGTCGGTGACGGCCCGCTCGATGGCGGCCACGTCGGACGCCTCGGCGCCCTCACCGAGCAGCAGGCTCTTCGTCTCGATGGCGAGCACGACCGCGATCACGACCAGCAGGATGCCGATCATCGCGGTGCCGGCGGCATCCCACTCGCCGTTACCGGTGATCAGTGTCATGGTGACGCCGAACAGGGCGAACACCAGGCCGATCAGCGCGCCGAAGTCCTCCAGCAGCACCACCGGAAGCTCCGGCGCCTTGGCGCGACGGATGAAACGCACCCAGGACTGGTTGCCCCGGATCTGGTTGGACTCCTTGATGGCGGTCCGGAACGAGAACGACTCCATGATGATCGCGGCCACCAGCACGGCCACCGGCAACCACTGCCAGGACTCGATGCCGCCCTTGTGATGCCACTTGTGGTACGCCTCGTAGAGCGCGAACAGGCCACCGATGCTGAACAGCACGATGGACACGATGAACGCGTAGATGTAGCGCTCCCGGCCGTACCCGAACGGGTGTTCCGGGGTGGCCGCCCGCTTCGCCCGCTTGCCGCCGAGCAGCAGGAGGCCCTGGTTGCCAGAGTCGGCGACCGAGTGGACCGCCTCGGCCAGCATCGACGACGAGCCGGAGAGCAGGAACGCAATGAACTTGGTGACGGCGATGCCGACGTTGGCCAGCAGGGCGGCGACGATCGCCTTCGTCCCACCGTTGGCGCTCATGCCACCGCTCCGCTTCGCGACACGAAGCCGACCGGTCCGCGCATGGCGTGCCGCCCCCTACGTTCGTTCACTGGTTCGACAGCTCCTTCATCTCGGTGATGGCCGGAACGGCCATCGGGTCCAGCCCGTGGGCCAGCGCAAGGTAGATCGAGGCGAAATCCGGGACGGCGATCAGTGACGCCAGCCGCTCCAGGGCGGAACCGCCCTCGGCGGTCACCACGTCGCAGCGCACGCCACGACGCTCCGCGAGGGTCTGCACCGCGTCCGCGCGGCGCTCCTCCACGGCGAGCGGCTCGTCGGTGTCGTCCTCGGCGTTGAGCCCGCCGTCACGCAGCAGCACCAGCCGCAGCCGGGTGCCCTCTCCGTCGTCCTCGGCCGGGTCGGCGAAGATGTCCCGCTCCCCCTCGGCCAGGCCGCCGAAGACGCCGTCGAGGAGCCCGACGCGACCCCGCCCGGCCTCACCCAGCGCCCCGGTGACCACCGGGTAGCGGGCGTTGGCCGACAGGGTGTCGCCGAACCGGCGGGCCGCCACCGTGGCCAGCGGGGACGAACCCCACACGATCGGGATCGAGCCGGCCAGACCCAGCGCCAGTGACTTCGCCGGGTTGACGAAGGACTCGGCGGCGGACCGGCAGCGGTCCGCGTCCGCGTCGAGCCGGGCCGCGGTCTCCGCCAGGTCCGCCTCGTTGACCTTCACGAGCCCGAGGGAACGGGCGGCGAGCAGGACCGGCACGGTGAGCGCCCAGAGGCTGGCCCGGGCCGGGGCACGCCGGGGCACCGGGATGAACGGCGCCCGGGCCTGCTCGGCGATCGACTGCAACCGCGAGTCCGGGGCACCCACGGCGACGAGTCGGGCGCCACGGCGGTGGGCCGCCTCGGCGGCGCCGAGCGCCTCCGGGCTCCGTCCGGACGCGCTCACCGCGATCACCACGTCGGCAGCGCCCACCCAGCCGGGTACGCCAGCGGAGCGGTGCCCGATGATCGGGACCGGGCAGCGGGGCCCGGCGACAGTGGCCAGCACGTCCCCGGTACGCCCCGCCGTGCCGATGCCGGCGATCACGACGGCTCGGGGCCGCCCGTCGTCGGCGAGCACGGCAAGGTTCGCCTCGGCCGCCAGCGCGGCGCTCTCCCGAACCTGCGCGCCGGCCGACGCCGTGTGCCGGAGCATGCCGCCCGGGTCGGCCTCGGCCAACGCCTGCGCGTTGTCGAGCAGGGCCTCGTCGGCGTCGCGGCGTCCGCTGACCCCGGCCGTACCGTCGATCATGAGGGCTGCCCGGGGCCGCCGCGCGCCTCGTCGAGCAGCAGCACCGGCACGTCGTCGCGGACCTCGAAGATCCGACCGCACTCCGTGCAGGTCAACGTCTGCGCCTCGGCGTCATAGCTGAGCGGGGCGTGGTGCGTGTCCGGACAGGCAAGGATCTCGAGCAACTGCGGATCCAGGGCCATGGCACGGCTCCTTCCACGTGTGCGGCTTCACCGACGGCGGTGCCGACCGGCGCAGGCGATCTTATCGGCGAACGCGGTCGAGCACGTCGTCCCGGAGCGAGACCATCCGATCCCGGGTCGGCGCCTCGACGTTGAGCCGCAGCAGCGGCTCCGTGTTGGAGGCGCGCAGGTTGAACCAGGCGCCGTCGGGGAAACGCAGGGTGAGCCCGTCCATCTCGTCGGCAACCGCGTCGGGGTACGCGGCGCGCACCTCGGCCACGGCAGCCGCCTGGTCGGACACCGTCGAGTTGATCTCACCGGAGGCGATATAGCGCTCGTACTCACCGGCCAACACGGACAGCGGCAACGACTGCTCGCCCAGCGCCGCCAACGTGTGCATCGCCGCCAGCATGCCGGTGTCGGCGAACCAGAAGTCCCGGAAGTAGTAGTGCGCGGAGTGCTCGCCGCCGAACACGGCGTTGGTGCGGGCCATCTCCGCCTTGATGAAGGAGTGCCCGACCCGGGCGACGACCGGCTTCCCGCCGTGCTCGCGGATGATCTCCGCGACCGCGCTGGAGGTGATCAGACCGTGGATCACCGTGGATCCGGGGTGCTTGGCCAGCTCCCGGGCGGCGACGAGTGCGGTGATCGCCGACGGTGAGACCGGCTCGCCGCGCTCGTCGATCACGAAACACCGGTCGGCGTCGCCGTCGAAGGCCAGGCCGATGTCGGCCCCGTGCTCGACCACCGCACGCTGCAGGTCGACCAGGTTCGCCGGGTCCAGTGGGTTGGCCTCGTGGTTGGGGAAGGTGCCGTCCAGCTCGAAGTAGAGCGGCACGATCTCCAGCGGCAGCGGCGACAGGGCGGCGTCACCCAGCACTGTCGGAACGGTGAAGCCACCCATGCCGTTGCCGGCGTCGACGACCACCTTCAACGGGCGGATGCCCGAGAGGTCGACCAGCTTGCGCAGATAGCCGGCGTAGTCGGGAAGCAGGTCGCGCCGCTCGGCGGGCCGGGTGGGCGCACCGGCGGGACGGGCGTCACCCGAGTCCAGCATGGCCTGGGCCCGGTCCCGGATCTCGGCCAGACCGCTCTCCTGGCCGATCGGGCGGGCACCGGAGCGGCACATCTTGATGCCGTTGTACTGCGCGGGGTTGTGGCTGGCCGTGAACATCGCGCCGGGCAGGTCGAGCGAGCCGGACGCGTAGTAGAGCAGGTCGGTGGAGGCGAGACCGATCTCGATCACCGAACGCCCCTCGGCGCGTACGCCGGTGGCGAAGGCGGCGGCCAGGCCGGGCGAGGTGCCCCGCATGTCGTACCCGACGACTACTGCGTCGCCCGGCTCGTCGGTGGAGTTGAGTAGTTGGGTGAACGCGGCTCCCAGTGCCTCGGCGACCCGCTCGTCCCACTGGTCCGGCACCGTCCCGCGGACGTCGTACGCCTTCACGATCTGGGACAGATCAGACACGTGTTCCACTCCTTGGCCGCAGGTTAGACACCGATCCTGAGCCTAACGGAGGGGGCGGGTCGTACTCCGCTCAGCCGGGGAGCCGGGGTATGAACACGGTGTGGCCCCCGCCGTCGGTGGGCGGGTCACCGGGCAACGGCCGACCGTCGGGCCGGCCCGGCATCGGCTGCGTCGCCTCCGGGGGCGCGGCAGGGGTCTCCGGCCGGGCACCGTAGACGCCGCCGGTAGCGGGACGCGGTGCGGGCACCGCACCCCAACCGGCGGCCGGCGGCTGCTGGCCGTACACCTGACCGGGGCGACCGGGCGCGGCCGGCAACCCGCCCCCGGCGCGGTAGGTGGTGCCGCCCGGGTTGCCCGGCAGGATGCCCGGCCCGTCGTCGGACGGCTTGCGGTCCTGCCGCGAACGACGGATCAGCAGCACGATGAGCAGTAGTCCGACTGCCACCAACACAATGCCGATGAACATCACTGGTGAACCTCCTCCGGACGATTCGGCGGCGGTCGCCCTGGTGTTCGGCGCGCTGGACAACACCGCCGGGTTCACCGCCTCGTCGACGGTCGCGACCTCGGACGGGCTCGGGGTGGGCGTCGGCTTCGTCGACCGCGACGGAGTCGGCGACGGGGTGACCCGCGCGCCGGTCAGCCGCGCCGCGTCGGTGGCGTGACCCAACGTCTGGCCGGCCGCGCTGATGCCCGCACCAGTGACCACGAGCCGGCCGCCCGGCGTACCCGCAGCGAACGCCACCCGGTAGCGCACCGTGATGCCCTTGCCCTTGCACAGCGTCGGCTTCGCTGGTGACGTCTGCGCGGTCGACACGTTGCCGCCGCCTCCGCTGACGGCCACCGGGAACCAGCGCCCGCCCGCGTTGACCTGGACCTTCACCTGGTTCGGCTGAAGACCCTCCATGGTGAAGCCCAGCGCGGTACGCAGCAGGACGCACCCGTCGGTGCGCTTGCGCACCGCGACGTTCACCCCCTGTGCGGAACCACCAGCGGCGAAACTGCTGGCCGCGCCCACCCGGACCGAGTCCTCGTCGGCCAGCGCCGGCGACGCACCGAGCAGCACCAGGCCGCCTGCCAGACCGCAGACCGTCGCCAGCCGTGCCGCGCGTCGACGCACTGTCATGATCACCTCGCCGTCCTCCCCGGGTGGGGTCCGCAGGTCAGGCTACTACCGGCCGGCCCACCCCATCGGTCATAGAGCGGCCCGGATGTGTGCGGCGTTACGGTTTAGCACCCGCCCGCCGACCCCGCTGACCAGCCGATCAGCCCGACGGTCCGGGCGTCAGCCGGCCTGCTCCGGCCCGGTGGTCTGCCTCCGCGTCAGCCGGCCCGCTCCGCCCCGACGGGCCCGGTTGCCCCCGGCGTCAGCGGGCCCGCTCCGCCTCGGCGAGGGCGTCGCGGCACAGTCGGTCGGCGGTGCGGGTGGTCTCCGGCAGGCGGTAGCGCGGGGTCAACGCCAGCACCTGCGCTGTCGCGTTCTCCAGGCTCATCCGATGCCCGACGCTGACGAAGACCGGCTTCACCCCGTCCCGGGTCCGCAGCACCCGACCGACGACGTCACCACCGTCCCGCAACGACGACCACGAACCCCGCTCGGCGGACGGCGGATCCCACGTCCCGACCAGCGGTGTCTTGCCCACCCCGATCGCGGGCAACCCGGTGACCACCCCGAGGTGGCACGCGAGCCCGAACCGGCGTGGATGGGCCAGCCCGTGCCCGTCGCAGACCAGCAGGTCCGGAATGGTGGTCAGGCGATCGAGCGCACCGAGCAACGCGGGCACCTCACGGAACGCGAACAACCCCGGAACGTAGTCGAACGCGGGTCGCCCCACGCCGACAGCGGAGTCCACCACCGCCAGGGTCCGGGCGTCCAGGACCGTCACAGCCGCCGCCAGCAGGTCACCACCCTCGGCGTACGCGACGTCCAGGCCGGCCACCGTCGCGGGCGCGCTCGGCCCCGGCCCGACCAGGTCCACCAGCGGCCGCAACTCCTCCTGTAGGGCCACCGCCTCGGCAACACTGCCCGGCGCCACTGCCCCCACGCGCGCCGTGCGAGCTGGCTGCGGCATACCCGCTGCCTGCGGCATGCCCGCTGCGCGCGCGGCCCGCCATGATCCACTCGACATCACGAAAGTCGGGCTATCCCCCGGACCCGGATGCCCCGATTTCAAGAAACCGGAGTCGATCACCCTCGACCCGACGCATCGCCGCCACCTCCGGCAGCCCTGCCGTGCGGGCCGCCCCGGGCACTGTCACCGTCGGCCCGACCCCTGATCAAACCCAGGCCGAGCGCGACAACGATGCCGGTGGCGACACCGAAGGCGACGCCACCCTTCGCCCCGAACACCGGAATGCCGATAGCCAGGCCGACCAGGATGCCGACCGGCCAGGCCCAGACAGTCGACCTGATGCCCTTCGTGCCAGATTTCGCCATGCGTCGATCTTATTCGGCGCCGCCAGTGCCCTACCCCACCGAACGCGGCTTCCAGCCGGACGACGCACGGTCAGGCAAGCCCTCACTCGGCACGACCCCCTCGACCCACCGCCCGACCCATGCGCACCGCTGTCGGCCGGGATCCCGGCCCGCCTCGACTGCCTGTTCGTACACCCATCACTGTCGACCGGATGGCTGCGGGCCGCCCGCGCTGGGGTCGGTAGCGAACATGGCTCGGATGTCGTCCTCGTCGGGCAGCACACGACCCCCGCTGACAGTCTCAGCCACTCTCTCGGCCGTCGCCCGATCAACGGTTTCAAAACGGTCCATGTTTCGATAGTCGTTGACAAAACGCACGACGAGCGCTGGATCGAAGGCCCAGCGTCCGCTACGGTGATCCCAGAGGATCGCGCTGCCTGCGCCTACGTCCATGACGAAGAGCCCGGCTGGTCCTCCGACCCTCTCGTCATTCCGGTAGATCACGTAATACGTCAACAATCTCTTTCTCCAACTTGGTGACGACGTCCGCCGCAATAGGGAAATCGGAAGAGCTCAAGCCCAAATCGTGCACTACCTGGGAAAAGCTGATCCCTTGACGGTCGAGCCACGACCGATACTTCGGCCAGGCATCTCCGCTCTGGCTCAACCACTTGGCAAAGCTCGCGTCCTTCGTCGGGAACTCTGCGGCCAAGCCGTCCGGTACGGACTCCGACATCCGGCGCTCACGGTTCGCCGCAAGCATCCGCAGGAAGGCGTGCACATGCTCCTCCGGCCGGTTCGAGACCCGGCGCAGGATCTCGTAGTCGCCGTGGGTCCGCATCCACGCCTCCCGCGAGTCACGTGTGTGCAACTGCAGTTCGACGAGGAGCCCGTCGGGAGTGCGAAGGGTGCAGGTGAATCCGTAGAACCTGTTACCCGCCCGCCAGAAGTTCTTGAGATCCGACCTCGGGACGGAGAATCCCGCGTCGGTGAGGCCCGCGAGCACCAACTGAACGCCCCGCAGGTAGTTCACCCCGGGTGGCATCTCGAACAGGAACCGGAGGACGTCGTTCACCGTCTGCGAAAACTCCTCAACCCCAATGTTCGAGCCGCGCGCCTCATCGACGAACTTACGTGCCAGCGAACCCAGCTCTTTGACGCGAGCGGCGCGGTCGCGCAACTGCACCGGCTCTTCGAGACCCAGGGTTTCTGTCACGTTACGCCCGACCTGATCTAGAGCCGCTTCGACTCGATCGGCGGCCATCAGGGCGCGCTGCCGAAGCTCGGTCAGAGCGGCCAGCTCGCCTGCGGTCAGTTGCGCCAGCTCGTCGGCTGGATCACCCAGTTCGTGTGCCGCAGTCGGATCTCCGGCTGGCCTGTCCGGGTGTTGCGCCGAGCCAGGACCGTCGAGGAGCAGGTACATCCGGTTGATGTACGGGTCACCGTGCCCGCCGTCGTCGTACGTCGATGGGTGATCCGGCAGGTCGGGCCGTTCGCTGAACCGGCCCCGGGGCAGGCCGCCGAGCGGCATCGGTCGGCCGTCCCCGCTCAGCACCAGCGCGTCGATGCCGACCACGTCCGGGTAGAGCGGCCGGTCCCGGACCGCGCCGTTCTGCGGGTCCACGTAGAGAATCGTGCCGTTCTGGTTGAGCGCCACCCAGGCGTGCGAACCACCGTGTGCCCACTCGGTGACCAGGAACGAGTAGCTGCCGTGGCCGCCCAGCAGCAGTTGGTCGTGCAGGTTGCGGTAGCCCCGGTCGACGGCCTGCCGCGCCTGCGCTGCGTCCGTTGGTTGGCCGGACGTCGGGGCGACGAGTTGTTGGAAGCGCCCGCCGGTCACGTCTTCGACCCGGCCGGGGCCGCCTGCCTCGCCACGGATGGGACGCCTGATGTCGCCGTCGAGGTAGCCGTCGAAGGTGCGCGGTGCCGAGACGCGGGGTCGCCCGTGCACCCAGGTCTCGAAGAGCGACAGGGTGCAGTCCAGGCAGTTGATGCCCCGGGTGGCGTCGGCGGCGGGACCGCCGTCGTTGAGGAGCCGGAACCAGCCGCCCTGCCGGGGGTCGGCGGTGCGGATGACGGTGCCGTCCGGTTCGCGGGGCATCTGCCGTTCCACGTCGACCTGGTGCAGGGCGAGCGGTGGACGCAGCCCTCCGGGCTGCCCGTACGGGCGGGAGTCGTCGATCGGCGGCGGATCGTCGTCGCCGGTGAGCCTGGACGGGCCGGCGGTCTCCACCGCGCCGAGCGCCAGCGCGCCCACGTCCCGGTTGGCGTACTCGAAGGTGGCGCTGATGTCCACCACCGACGGGGCGGCGCTGCCGGCCAGCACCGCGTCGGCCAGGTCACGCCATTCGGAGTACGCGCGGGCCTCCTCGTTCGCGGCGCGCTGCCAGCCGTCGGCCCAGAGCCGGTTGCCGGCCTGGTGCAGTTGTCGGGCGTAGGTGGCGTACTCGACGGTGCGACGATCGTGCTCCACGGCGCGCGTACGCAGGCGGGCGGCTTCGGTCTGCCGGCGGTTGGTCTCGAACTCGATGCGCAGTGATTCGTAGTGCTCCTGGTAGCGCCGCCGCTCGGCGGCTTCCGCCGCGGCGGCCCACTGCGCCGCGTACGAGTCGTCGGGGTCGGGATCCTGCACCGACGGGGCACCGAACGCGGCCACGTCGACGGGGACCGACGCCCTTCCCCGGGCCGGGTGCTCGGGTGCGCGCACCGGTGCCGGTGTCTCCCGCGTCGGTGCACGCGGCGGCACGACGGATCGACCCACCACCGCCGGGGTGGGGGCGACCGGCGGCGACGTGTTGGCGGTGCTCGGGACGCCGTAGGTGACCGGCGTCGCGAGGCCGGGAGTGAGCGTCGGCGCGGAAGGGCCGGTTGTCGGAGACCAGGCGGTCGGCCCTGAGGGAGTGACGTGCGGCGAGTTGCCGGGGTGCGGCGGGGATCCACCGGTGGCAGCCGGGCCACTGTTCGATTCGACAGGGACGGCAACCGGCGCGGCCGAGAGCGTGGGGTCGGCCGTGGCCGGGTGCGGTAGGCCCACTCTCTCCCCGACCGGCGCGGCAGTGGACGGCGCCGCCTCGGTCGACAGTGCCGACGAGTCCATCTCGGACACCACACCGACCGGGACCGGTGCCGACGTCTGGCCGTCGGGCGTGACGGGTGACGCCGACGACTGCTCGGCGCCAGGGGACGTCGGCGCAGCCGGCTGGTCCGGCGACGACACGTCGACGGTCTCCGTGGCCTGCACGGGTACGACCCCGGCCGTAACCAGACCATCCGAAGCCACACCATCGGCAGCCACCGAGGACGCGGCCCCCACCGCAGACGGCACCGCCGTCGCCGACGCGGCCCCCACCGCCGACGGCATCACCGCCGACGGGACCTCCGCCGCCGCAGACGCAGCCCCCACTGAGGACGCCCCCGCAGAGGGCACATCCTCCGCGTCGGGCGGCGCCGACGGGAGGGATGGGCCAGCGAGCGACGCTCCCGCCAGGGCGTTCGCCTGGGCGTCGAGCCGGGCGCGTAGCGCGTGGTCGGTCTGGCCGGTCGCCGAACCGGTGGCCCCGGACGCGGCGGCGCGCGCCACGTCCTCCATCGAGGTCAGGCCCTGACCGGTGGCCAGGCTCGCCGCCCCCTCGGCGAGCACCTCGCCGGTCATCTCCCGCCCCAGGTGCTCCCCGACTCGCGCCGCCCGCCCGGTCGCGTGCCGGCCCAGGCCGGCCAGCGGGGCCACCGCCCCGCCGGCGAGCCCACCGACCGCCGAGGCGCCGAGATCGGTCAGGTCCAGGCCGTGGGCCCGGCCGGTGGAGTTCTGGTACGCCTGGGTGGCCAGGGTGACCCCGGCCTCCTCGGTGGCCTCCTCCAGCCCTTCGCGGGCGGCCCGCTTGGCGAACCCGCGTGCGCCCCCTCGGGCGACCTCCTTGGCGGCCCGTTCGCCGGCCTCCTTGAGCCCGTGTTTGAGGGATTTGCTGGCCAGTTGGCCCATCAGCCGCTTGAAGATCTGGTGAACCAGCAGCCGGGTGGCGGTGATCGCCGCGCCGGCGGCCGGGGTTGCGGCGCCGGCGGTCAGCACCGCCGCCACCGCCACGGTGAGCAGCTCGATGACCAGGATGCCCAGCTCGATCCAGACTTCCAGCTTGGCGCCCTCGATGTCGCACCCGCACTCCTCGACCAGTCGGCCCAGGTCGGCCGTGACGGCGAGCAGTACGGGCAGCGGCGCGTCGGTGTCCTCGGCGAGCCTGCGCCAGGCCGCCTCGAACGCCGCGCCGACGGCTCCGACACCGCCGTATCCACTGTGCACCTCGGCGGCGGCCGTGGCGGCGTCGGCGTGCGGCCCGGCGAGCACGGAGGCGACCGCGTACCACTGGTCGGCGACGTCCCACACGGCCCGCTCGTTGCCCTCCGGCCACTGCACGCCGACCACCCAGTCGAGGGCCTCGTAGATCCAGCCGGGCACGTCCCACGGAGCGTGGTCCAGTGGGTGCGGGATGGGGCTCGGCAGCACGCTCATCTCAGATCGCCGGTTGTCAGCGCCGGTCGGCGGCCCGACCGAGGCGGGTGGCGTTGGCGGCGTCGGTCTGCACGCTCGCGTCGACGGACTGGACCACACCGCCGCCCAGCTCGGTGAGCCGGTGCCCGACGCCCGCCCAGGCGCGCAGCACGGTCTGTTCGAACCCGCGGTAGTTGCGCTCGAAGGCGGCGCCGATGTCGTCGCGCCCCCACGGCCGGGCACCGCTGGCGGCCTCGATGGCGCCCCCTTCCGCCGCACGACGGGCCGTCACCGCCTCGCCGGCGAGCGCCAGGTCGGCACCGCCCCGGCGGGCCCGGGACGGATCGAGCCAGAGCTGCCCGTCGGTCATGCCGTCGCCTCACCCTTGCGGAGCACGGCGTCGGCCCGACCGAGCAGCGCGGCGTAGTCGCCGGTCCTGAGGAAGTCCATGGCCCCGGAGCCGGCCGGCATGCTCTCGGCGACGAGGTCGCTGGTGGCGTCGGCGGCGGCGGTCGCGGCGGCCCGGATCGTTTCGGTGATTTTTCGGCCGAGCGCCAGGGCGTCCCGGTCCCGGTAGATGGCGGCGGTCAGCTCGACCTCGATCAACTGGCCCTGCGCGCCGACGGTCGCCGTCACCTGCCCGTCGGCCGACCGCCGGGTCACCCGCAGCGCTTCGAGCCGCGCCTGAAGGGTGTCCAAACCGGACCTGAGCTGCTGGTACTGCCCATAGATGTCGTCGAATCGGGCCCGTAGCTCGCGATTGACGTCCCGGTCCGCCTGTGCGTCCACCGCCGCCCCTCCCGTCACCGTCGGTAGAGCGAAACGATACCGGCTGCCATCGATCCGTGTAGTCCGGTAGTTTCAATGCGTGATCGACCGTCAACAGGCCGAGCAGCTCGCGGCCACCTGGGCCCGCCGCGACTCGCAGCGGCTCGGCCACGAGTGCAGCGCGATGGTCGACGAGTTCGACCTGGGTTACGTCATCACGTCCGTCGTGCCCGGCGAGGTGCGCACGGTGCCGGGCGACCTGCCGACGACGGTCATCGACAAGCAGACCGGCACTGTAACCACCTGGCCCCGGGTGCCGAGCACCGTGGTGGCGGAGATGTACCGGCGTAGCCAGCCCGACGGGCCGACAGCGCCCCGCACCGTCGACCCGTCGACGGTGCTGCTGCGGGAGATAAGCCGGGGCGTCACCCCGAACACCGCCGCGCACCTGACCATCGACGGACGGATCTGGACGGCCCAGGGCACGAGGGCCGAGGTGCCACTCAACCACCACCCGCTGGTCCGCGACTATCTGGCCCAGCTGCCCCCCGGCGAGCTGGTGCGCGGCGGGGAGGCTCACGCCGAGCTGATCGTGGTCTCCGACGTCCTGCACGAGTACGACCACCGCCGCGCCGCCGAGGGCATCGCTCCGATGGGGAGGGCCGAGGCGGCGGCGCTCCTGGGGAACGCCCGCTTCGAGGTCTTCCGGATCCGTGAGCCGGGTGATCCCGCTGGTGGGCCGGCCGAACGGCCCTGCGACTCGTGCGTCGCCTTCCTGGTCCGGGCGAACGTCCTGCCGGAGGCGGCGCGCGCCTTCACCGAGACCTGGACCGCGCCGGAGGCCCCGGATCCGGATCCGGGGCGCTTTCCCCCGGCGGTCGCCAACGCGCTGGTCGCGGCCGGGTGGCGACCACACATCGGTGACCAGATCATGGCCGCTGCCGCCGTACGGGACGTCACGTCGGTGCCGGGGCGAGACCATCGGCACGAGGTCTTTCCCGCCGCCGTGGAGGCGCTCACCGCGTTCCCCAGCCTGGTCGGGGCGCGGCGCGGCCGGGGCGAGCAGGTGTGGATCTCGCGTTTCGACATCCGTCCGCACGCCATCGCGCACACCGCCGACACCCTCGCGGACTTCGGCGCGGTGCTCGGCGTGCGCCTCTTCCCGATCGGCACCGAGCAGCAGGACAGCATCCTGGCGGTGGACGAGCGCGGCCGGGTGTTCGCGCTCGACCAGGCCGGCGAGTGGTTCCTCGGCGACACCGTCGACGCCGCGCTGACCACCCTGCTGCTCGGCCGCGCCCCCGCCCGAGTGAGCGACGACGGCACCTGGCAGGCCGACTAGCTCGGCGCGGGGCCGCCTCCTAGAGCGCGAGGCCGGTCAGCACCATCACCCGGGGCTCGGTGTAGTCGTCCATCGCGCTGCGCAGCCCTTCCCGGCCGACGCCGCTGCCCTTCACCCCGCCGTACGGCATCTGGTCGGCGCGGTACGACGGCACGTCGCCGACGATCACCCCGCCCACCTCCAGCGCGCGGGCGGCGGCGAAGGCCACGTCCAGCCGCCGCGTGAAGACGCCGGCCTGCAAGCCGTACGCCGAATCGTTGACCGCGGCGAACGCGGCCTGGTCGTCGGTGACCGGGGCGACCACCAGCACCGGCCCGAACACCTCCTCGGCCACGACCCTGGCGTCCGCCGGGACGCCGGTGAGGACGGTCGGGGGGTAGGTGGCACCTGCGCGCAGGCCGCCCACCTCGACGGTGCCGCCGGCGGCGACGGCCTCGGCGACCCACGTCTCGACCCGGCGGGCCGCGTCCTCGGACACCATCGGCCCGACGTCGGTCAGCTCGGAGGCGGGGTCGCCGGTGCGCAGCCCGCGCACGGCGGCCACCAGCCGGGGCAGGAAGTCGGCGTAGCGGGCGTGGTGCACGTACACCCGCTGCACGGCGATGCACGACTGGCCGGCCTGGTAGTTGGCGAACGTCGCGATGCGCTGCGCGGCGTAGTCCAGGTCCTCGTCGGAGGTCCAGTCCGCACACAGCACCGCTGCGGCGTTGCCGCCCAACTCCAGCGTCACGTGTTTCTGCGGCGCGGCGCGGCGGATGGCCGCGCCGACCGGACCGGAACCGGTGAACGACACGACCGGCAGCCGGGGTTCGGTGACCAGTTCGGCGGCCCGGTCGTTGGGCAGCGGCAGCACCGAGAACATCCCGGCCGGCAGGTCGGTCTCGGCCAGCAGCTCGCCGAGCAGCAGCGCGGTCAGGGGCGTCGCGGGCGCGGGCTTGACGATGATCGGCGCGCCGACGGCGATGGCCGGCGCCACCTTGTGGGCGACGAGGTTGAGCGGGAAGTTGAACGGCGTGATGCCCAGCACGGGGCCTCTCGGCACCCGCCGGACCAGCGCGATCCGCCCGCCGGCAGCCGGGTCGGTGTCGAGTCGTTGCAGCTCCCCGGAGAAGCGTCGGGCCTCCTCGGCTGCCCACCGGAAGGTCGACACGGCCCGACCGACCTCGGCGCGGGCCCACTTGAGCGGCTTGCCGTTCTCCGCGGTGATCAGTGCGGCGATCTCGGCGGCGCGTTCGGTGAGCCGCCGGGACACGTGGTCGAGGGCCGCCGCGCGGGCGTGCGCGGGCAGGGCCGCGGCGTGCGCGGCCACCCCGGCCGCGGCGGCGACGGCGGCGGCGACCTGGTCGGGCGTGGCGAATGTGGTACGCCCCACCGGGCGGCCGTCGTACGGGTGGTGGACGGTCAGCTCACCCTCGCCGGTGGCGGGTCGGGAGGCGACGAAGAAGGGTGCGGGCTCCACGCCGAGCAGCGTAGCCGAGCGATCAGCCGACGGAAACAGTCGCGATAACCCTTGTCTGCCGCGAATTCGGTAGCGAAGATGGCAGAGAGATTGCGATAACCGCCGCAGAACCGCGCCCCCGGCCCCCTCGGAGTGAACCCTCATGAGTGACCAGCAGCAGCTGCGCAACTTCGTCAACGGCTCCTACGTCGACCCGGCCGACGGCGGCTACGCCGATCTGGTCGACCCCTGCACGGGTGAGGTGTTCGCCCAGGCCCCGGTCTCCGGGGCTGCCGACGTGGACGCGGCGATGAACGCCGCCGCCACCGCCTTCGAGAGCTGGCGGGAGGTCACCCCCGCCGAACGGCAGCGGGCGCTGCTCAAGCTCGCCGACGCCGTGGAGGCGCGCGCCGCCGAACTTGTCGACGCCGAGGTGCGCAACACCGGCAAGCCCCGGCAGCTCACCGCCGAGGAGGAGCTTCCCCCGGCGGTGGACCAGTTCCGGTTCTTCGCCGGTGCCGCCCGGATGCTGGAGGGTCGCTCGGCCGGGGAGTACCTGGCCGGGCACACCTCGTACGTGCGACGGGAGCCGATCGGCGTCTGCGCGCAGGTCACGCCGTGGAACTACCCGCTGATGATGGCGGTCTGGAAGATCGCCCCGGCGCTCGCCGCCGGCAACACCGTGGTGCTCAAGCCGTCGGACACCACCCCGGTGTCGACGCTGCTGCTCGCCGAGATCGCCGCCGAGTTCTTCCCGCCGGGGGTGTTCAACGTGGTCTGCGGCGACCGGGACACCGGTCGTACCCTCGTGTCGCACCCGACCCCGCAGCTGGTGTCGATCACCGGCTCGACCCGCGCGGGCATGGAGGTCGCCGCCGCGGCGGCCCCCGACCTGAAGCGGACCCACCTGGAGCTGGGCGGCAAGGCCCCGGTGGTCGTCTTCGACGATGCGGACGTGGCGGCGGCGGCCGAGGCCATCGCGTTGGGTGGCTACTTCAACGCCGGGCAGGACTGCACGGCGGCCACCCGCGTGCTGGCCGGGCCGGGCGTCCACGACGACTTCGTGGCGGCGCTCGCCGAGCAGGCCCGCGCCACGAAGACCGGCGGGCCGGACGACGCCGACGTGCTCTACGGCCCGCTGAACAACGCCAACCAGCTCGCCCGGGTCAGCGGTTTCGTGGACCGGCTGCCGGACCACGCGGCGATCCAGACCGGTGGGTCCCGCCACGGCGAGCGCGGCTACTTCTACGCGCCGACCGTGGTCTCCGGGCTGCGGCAGGCCGACGAGATCATCCAGGACGAGGTGTTCGGTCCGGTCATCACCGTGCAGCGCTTCACCGACGAGGACGAGGCGGTGCGCTGGGCCAACGGCGTCGACTACGGCCTGTCCGCCTCGGTCTGGACCAAGGACCACGGCCGGGCCATGCGGATGACCCGACGGCTCGACTTCGGCTGCGTCTGGGTGAACACGCACATCCCGTTCGTCTCGGAGATGCCGCACGGTGGCTTCAAGCACTCCGGGCACGGCAAGGACCTGTCGGTCTACAGCCTGGAGGACTACACCCGGATCAAGCACGTCATGCACAACATCGAGGGCTGAACCCATGCCGAGTTCGGAGGAGTTGCACAAGCGGCGCGGCGGCGCCGTCGCCCGGGGCGTCGGCAGCGTCACCACGTCCTACGTGGACAGTGCTGCCGGCGGGACGATCACCGACGTCGACGGCCGGGAGTGGATCGACTTCGCCGCCGGCATCGCCGTCACCAGCGTCGGCAACTCCGCCCCGAAGGTGGTCGAGGCGGTCCGCGCGCAGGTCGAGCGGTTCACCCACACCTGCTTCATGGTCGCGCCGTACGAGTCGTACGTGGCGGTGTGCGAGCACCTCAACGCGCTGACGCCGGGCGGGTTCGAGAAGCGTTCGGCGTTGTTCAACTCCGGCGCGGAGGCGGTGGAGAACGCGGTGAAGGTCGCCCGGCACGCCACCGGTCGACCGGCGGTGGTGGTGTTCGACCACGCGTACCACGGCCGGACCAACCTGACGATGGCGTTGACCGCGAAGAACATGCCGTACAAGCACCGGTTCGGGCCGTTCGCCGGGGAGATCTACCGGGTGCCGATGTCGTACCCGCTGCGCGACGGTGGGCTCTCCGGAGCGGAGGCCGCAGCTCGGTCGATCGAGATGATCGAGAAGCAGGTCGGCGCGGAGAACGTCGCCGCGCTACTCATCGAGCCGATCCAGGGTGAGGGTGGTTTCGTCGTACCCGCGCCGGGTTTCCTGCCCGCGCTGCGTGCCTGGGCGACGGCGGCCGGGGTGGTCTTCGTCGCCGACGAGATCCAGACCGGCTTCTGCCGGACCGGCGACTGGTTCGCCTGCCAGCACGAGGGCGTCGAACCCGACCTGGTGACACTCGCCAAGGGCATCGCCGGTGGCCTGCCGCTGGCCGCGGTGACCGGTCGGGCCGAGCTGATGGACGCGGTGCACGTGGGCGGGCTCGGCGGCACGTACGGCGGCAACCCGCTCGCCTGCGCCGCCGCGCTCGCCACCATCGAGACCATGCACGAGCTGGACCTGGTCGGGGCGGCCAGACGGATCGAATCGCTGCTGGTCCCCCGGCTACGGGCCATCGCCGAACGGGACCCACGGGTCGCCGAGGTACGCGGCCGGGGCGCGATGCTCGCCGTGGAGCTGGTGCTGCCGGGCACGCTCACCCCCGACCCGGTCGCCACCGCGGCGATCTCGGCGGCCTGTCACGCCGCGGGCCTGCTCACCCTGACCTGCGGCACGTACGGAAACGTGCTGCGCCTCCTACCCCCGCTGGTGATCTCCGACGCCCAGCTCAACCGGGGCGCGGACCTGCTCGACGCCGCCTTCCGCTGAGCGGCTGAGCGGCTGGGCGGCGGAGGGGCCCGGTGCACGGGCCCCTCCGCCGACGTCAGCGCAGCACCTCGACGGTGTTGCGGCGCACCAGGTTCTTGCCCGGCTCGCGGATCTGATCCATCGCCGCCGCGTTGAGCAGCACGCAACTGCCCGACGGGCCGGTCACCGTCACCGTGGTGGAGCGGTTGTTGTCCAGATTGGTCACCCGCAGCCGGGTACCCACCGGGAACTGCCCGCTGGTCGCCGCCGGCCCGGCCGCCTCCTCGAAGAAGGTGATCGCCCCGGTGCACGCCGACCGGGGCGCCGGTCCGGGCGCGCCGGGCGACGCCGCGCCGGGGCGGACCGTGCCGGGGGCCGGAGCGCCGGCGGGCGGCGCGGCGCCGTCGACGCGTTCCACCACGTTGCGGCGGATCACGTTCTTCCCCGGTTCCCGCACCAGCTCCATGGCCGCCGCGTTGAGCAGCACGCAACTGCCCGACGGGCCGGTCACCGTCACCGTGGCCGCCCGGTTGTTGTCCAGGTTCGTCACCCGCAGCCGGGTACCCACCGGGAACCGGTCGCTGGTCGCCGCCGGCGCCCCGCCCTCCGCCGAGAAGGTGACCGAGCCGGAGCAGACCGACGACCGGGCCGGGGCCGTGTCGGCGAACCCGAAGCTGGTCCCCACCGCCACACCCGCCGCGGCGAGCACCGCCACGCTCGCCGCCAGCACGTGCCTGCGCTGCACCCTCATCGCCGTCACTCCCGTCCTCGGTGGTGTCTTCACCCACCTGGTACGGGCCGCAGCGCCCTACCGTTCAGCCGGCACCGGTATCGATCGCGCGGCGGCCAGGTCAACCGGCCCGTACCGGGTACACGGCGCGCCGGTGATCAGCGCCCAGTAACGGTCGCCGTACGACCAGTGCCACCACTCCGTCGGGTAGTTCACCATCCCCGCGCCGCCCAGCGCGTCCACCATGATCTGCCGGTGCCGACGGGCGGCGCCGACGATCGCCGGGGCGTCGGTGAAGCAGGCGTCGGCGCTGTCCTCCGGGGTGGCGTCGATGGCAGTGCCCAGATCCACCTCCACCCCGTCGTCGGTGCAGAGCGTCAGGTCCACCGCGCCGCCGGTGCTGTGCGGGGCCACCTCGACCGGTGAGACGAACTTCGTCGTCTCCCGGTGCAGCCGCTCGGGTGACCAGTCCGGGTGTCGTCGGCGCAGCTCGTCCCGGTAGCCGGTGAAGATGGCCAGCTGCGCCCGGTACGGCCGGTAGCCCTCGACCACCAGCAGGCGCAGCCCACCGGGCAGGGCACGCTGCGCGGCGAGCAGGCGGTCCACCACACCGGCGCGCAGCCGGGCGTACGCCCCGGCGGGGTCGGCCGCCCGGCCGTCGAGCCGCAGCTCCGGCACCTCCCGCAGGTCCACGAACTCGTCGCCGTCGTCGGCGCTGGGCACTGCCGCCACCCGGGGATCGGAGAGCAGGATCATCCGAGGCTCCCCACCGTGCTCGCCGACCGTTCCGCGTGCCGGACCCGGGCCAACTCGACGAGACGGTCCACCACCTCCCGGTAGGAGACCCCGACGGCGGCCCACACCTTCGGGTACATCGAGTGCGCGGTGAAGCCGGGCATCGTGTTCAGCTCGTTGACGTACAACTCGCCGGTCGTCTCGACGTAGAAGAAGTCGACCCGGGCCAGGCCCCACCCGCCGATCGCGGCGAACGCGCGCAGCGACAGCTCACGGACCCGCGCGGTCACCTCGTCCGGCAGCACGGCGGGGACGATCATCGGGTCGTCGTCGCCGAAGTACTTCTGCTGGTAGTCGAACCAGCCGCCGCTGACCCGCACCTCGCCGACCGCCGACGCCTCGGGACGCCAGCCACCGAGCACCGCACACTCCAACTCCCGGCCCACGACCCCCTGCTCGACCATGACCAGCTGGTCGTGGCGGAGCGCCTCCCGCACGGCGGCGGCCAGGTCGTCGCCCTCCCCGACCCGGGAGATGCCGATCGACGAACCCATGCTGGCCGGCTTGACGAAGAGCGGCCGGCTCAGCCCGGTCACCAGCTTCTCCGGGTCGTCGACCGTCCGGTAGGTGTGCGCGTCGAACGCCACGTACGGGGTGACGGGGATGCCCTCGGCGCGCAGCGCCCGCTTCATCGCCACCTTGTTCATGCCCACCGCCGAGGCGAGGATGCCGCAGCCCACGTACGGCACGTTCAGCGACTCCAGCAGCCCCTGCACCACACCGTCCTCCCCGTACGGGCCGTGCAGCACCGGGAAGAGCACGTCCAGCTCGGCGTGCACAGCGCCGGGGGCGTTACCGGCGGTCACCTGCACGACGCCCGGACGCGGACCGGCCCGCAACTCGACGGCCGGCCCGCTCACCACCAACTGGTCGTCGATGGCCCGCTCACCGGCCGGCCGGTCGCGCAACTCGGCCAGCAGCGCGTCGGGCATCAGCCGAAAACCGCCGCCGCGGGTGACACCGATGGCGACAGTGCGGTAGCCGCCACCGGCAAGCGCCCGGGCCACCCCGAGCGCGGACGCACACGACACCTCGTGCTCCGCCGACGGCCCACCGAAAAGGATGCCGATCCGAACTGGCGCGCTCACGCCGCCGCCCCTTCCCCGGTCAGGTCGGCGGACCGGGGTGCCATCAACCGGGCCACCAACGCCGCCTCCACGTTCCCGCCGGTCAGCACCACACCGACCGTCCGCTGCCGGTCCGTCACCGGCGCAAGGCGGAGGGCGCCGGCCAGGGCCGCCGCGCCGGACGGCTCGGCGAGCACCTTGAGGTCGGTCAGGATCAGCCGGAACGCCGCCGCGATCTCGTCGTCGTCGACCCGGACGACGCCGCGCAGCCTGTCCCGCGCGATGGCGAACGGCAGCTCACCCACGCAGGACGGCCGCAGCCCGTCCGCGATGGTGGGCGCCGGTGCGACCGGCACGCGAACACCGGCCGCCAGGCTGCGGGCGAGCGAGTCGCAGCCCACCGGCTCCACGCCGTACACCTCGATGCCGGTGCCGGCGGCGGCCAGGCACCCGCCGGCCACACCGCCACCACCGCCGACCGGTACGACGAGCGCGTCCAACGGTGTCCCCGCGCGCTCGGCGTCCTCGATCAGTTCCAGGCTCGCCGTGCCCTGCCCGGCGATCACGTCCGGGTGGTCGTACGCGTCGACGACGGGGTGACCGCTGTCGTCGCTGAGCCCGTTGGCCACCGCCACCCGCTCCTCGACGGCGGTGCCGGCGAACACCACCCGCGCCCCCGCCGCGCGGGCCCGCTCGACCTTCGTCGGTGCCGCGTCGACCGGCAGCACCACTGTCGCCGCGAGGCCGTGCTGTCGGGCCGCCAACGCCACCGCCACCGCGTGGTTGCCGGTGCTCTGCGCGATCACCCCGGTGTGCCCGGCCGCGGCGAGGCGACCGACAGCGCGCAGTGCGCCGCGCATCTTGTACGAGCCGCCGTGCTGAAGGTTCTCCGCCTTGAGCAGGACCCGGGCGCCGGCGAGTTCGTCGATCACCGGGGACCGCAGCACTGGTGTGCGGACCACGCGGCCGGCCAGCCAGCGGCTGGCCTCCTCGACATCGGCCCGGGTCTGGCCAACGGTGCGTGACATCGTCTCTCCTTTTTCGGGCACACCACGGGCGGGATCCAGCAGTACGTGGACCCCGGGACGGTGGGTGGAAGTGTCAGGTCACTGTGGGTAGCTGAACGTCGACCCGCAGGCCGCCGTGTTCGGCGGGCCGGGCCGCGATGATGCCGTCGTGCGCCTGGGTGATCGAGCGGGCGATGGCCAGGCCCAGACCGGCCCCGCCGCCCTGCGAGGTCCGGTCCCGGGCGAGCCGGCGGAACGGTTCGAACAGACCCGCCACCGCCTCGGCCGGCACGGGTTGACCGGTGTTGACCACCGACAGTGCGGGCACGCCGCTCACCACGACGGTCAGCGAGCCGCCCGGCCGGTTGTACTTGATGCCGTTCTCCACCAGGTTGGTGACCAGGCGCTCCAGCAGCACCCGCTCGCCGACGACGACCCGGGGCACGAGGTGGGTGCCGATGGTGACCCCGGCCTCCCGGGCGCGGTCGAGGTATCCGGCGAGCACCGCCTCGACGATCGTGTCGAGCCGCTGCGGGATCCGCGAGCGCAGGCCCTGGTCACTCTCGCTGAGCGCGAGCAGACCCTCGATGAGGCGTTCGTTGCGCTCGTTGGTCTCCAGCAGCTGGCTGGTCAACAACTCCAACTGCTCGCCGGTGAGCGTCCTGGCCATGCCGACCTCGATGAGCGTCCGCTGCACCGCGAGGGGCGTCCGCAGCTCGTGCGAGGCGTTCGCCGCGAACCGCCGCTGCCCCTCGTACCCGGCGGAGACACGTTCCATCATCTCGTCGATCGCCCGGGCCAGCCGGGCCAGCTCGTCGCGGCCCCGGGGCCGGATCCGGTGACCGAGGTTCTGCGGGCCGAGGTGACCGATCGGCCCGGCCAGGTCAGCGACCGGGCGCAGGCACCACGCCGCGCCGAACCAGAGCCCCACCAGGGCGGCCACTGTCACCAGCAGCACGGCCCCCAGGGGCAGCATGTACGCCCCCGGTCGCACGTCGGCGCAGACGGTACTCAGTCCCGGCACCGGCAGGTCACAGAACTGCCGCCCCCAGATCCAGGTCACCCCCGCCAGCCACTTGCCCATCGCCGGCAGCACCGGCCCGGCCAGCAGCGCCAGCAGGCCCACCAGCAGCACCCGACGTCGGGGCGTCCAGCTCACGCCGGTCCGCCGATGCGGTAGCCGGCCTTCGGAACGGTGTGGATGATCGCCGGGTCGCCGAGCTTCTTGCGCAGGGTCATCACGGTGACCCGTACGGCGTTGGTGAACGGGTCGGCGAACTCGTCCCAGGCCTGCTCCAGCAACTCCTCGGCGCTGACCACCTGACCGTCCGCGCGCAGCAGCACGTGCAGCACCGCGAACTCCTTCGGGCTCAGCGCGAGCGGGCGGCCGTCACGGGTGGCCACGTGCCGGCCCACGTCCAGCGCCAGACCGTCCTGGGAGAGCACCGGTGGCAACGCCGGAGTGGACCGCCGCCCGAGGGCCTGCACCCGGGCCACCAGCTCGGCGAAGGCGAACGGCTTGGTCAGGTAGTCGTCCGCGCCGAGGCCGAGCCCTTCCACCCGGTCGCGGATGCCGGCCGCCGCGGTGAGCAGCAGGACCCGGGTGCCGACCTGGGAGTCGGCGATGCTGCGGCACACCTCGTCACCGGTGTGCCCCGGCATGTCCCGGTCGAGCACCGCGACGTCGTACCGGTTCACCCCGACCCGCTCCAACGCACCGTCACCGTCGTAGCAGACGTCGACGGCCATCGAGAGGCGACGCAGCCCTTCGGCCACCGTGTCCGCCAACAACCGTTCGTCGTCCGCCACCAGCACCCGCACGTTTGTCCGCTCCCCCATTCGGCTTGCCCGGCATACCGTCGCAGGCCCGGGTTAAGGGTTCTGTAAGCACCCGCCGCAGCCATCCTCCACGCGCGTGTCCAGCGGGCAAACCATCGCCAGCCAGCGGATGTCGGCTTCGTTCCTGGCTCACGTCGTCTGCGTGGTCCGTCCCCGACAACCACGGCGGTTGGCGCTAGCGGGTGAGCTGCGTCACGATGGGGCCGAGGAGGTCGCCCGATGGCTGACCCGTGGCTCGCCCTGGAGTTCGGCGTCGATCCGGCGGAGCGGATCGCGCAGGTCGGCGCCGCCCACGAGGCGTTCCTGACCGCTGGCTCGGCCCCGCACCGGGTACGGGACGTGGTCCGTCGTTCCTGGGAACGCTCGGCCCGGCTCGACCCCGAGGCCACCCCGCCGATCGACCTGGCCGACGACGTTCTGGCCGCGTACCGGGCGGCCCACCCGCTGGCCCGGGTCCTGCCGCTGTTCCGCGACCTGCTCGGCGGCATCGCCCAGGACGGCGCGCACCTGATGGCGGTCTGCGACGCGCACGGGCGGCTGCTCTGGGTCGAGGGGCACCCGGGTGTGCTGCGGCACGCCGAGCGGATGAACTTCGTGCCCGGTGCCCGTTGGGACGAGACACACGCCGGCACCAACGCGCCGGGCACCGCGCTGGCCGTCGACCACAGCGTGCAGATCTTCGCCACCGAGCACTTCAGTCGCCCGGTCCAGCGGTGGACCTGCGCCGCCGCACCGATCCACGATCCCGCCACCGGGCGGCTGCTCGGCGCGATCGACATCACCGGCGGGGACCACCTGGCCAATCCGCAGAGCCTGGCGCTGGTGCGGGCCACCGCCCGGGCCGCCGAGGCGCAGCTCGCCGCCGACCGACCGCCGGAACCCGGCGTGGCCACCGTTACCGCGCTCGGCCGCGACGAGGCGGAGCTGCGGCTCGACAGTCGACGCGTCCGGCTCGGCCGACGGCACAGCGAACTGCTGGTGCTGCTGCTCCAGCACCCCGAGGGACGCACCGGTGAACAACTCGGCCTCGACCTGTACGGCGACGACCGGCTGCACCCGGTAACCCTTCGTGCCGAGCTGTCCCGGTTGCGGCGAGTGCTCGGCCCCGAGTTGCTCGACTCGCGCCCGTACCGGCTACGCGGCACCGTCCGCGCCGACTTCACCACCGTCGCCGACCGGTTGGACCAGGGCGATCCGGCGGGGGCGCTCGACGCGTACCCCGGGCCGTTGCTGCCCGGCTCGGACGCGCCGGGAGTGACGCGACTGCGCCGGCTGATCGACGGTCACCTCCGCGCCGCCGTGCTGGCCACCGCGGACCCGGCGCTGCTCGCCGCCTGGACCGCGACGCCGGCCGGCGCCGACGACCTCGCCGCCTGGCAGGCCCTGGCGCGGGCGCTGCCGGTGGGCGCGCCGCGTCGGCCCCTCGCCCTCGCGCGCATCGACCAGCTCGCCGGGGAGTACGACCTCCAGCGCGCAACGTGGCTGCAACGTTCCTGAAACTAGCGTCGCCGTCGGCACACCCGCACAACGACGGCGGAGGTAACCATGACGCGCTACGACGCGCCCACCCACTGGCAGTCCCGTTACGACCACTTCATCGGCGGCGAGTACGTCAAGCCGCACGGCGGCGCCTACTTCGAGAACCCGACCCCGGTCACCGGGCAGACCTTCACCGAGGTCGCCCGCGGCACCGCACCCGACGTGGAGAAGGCCCTCGACGCGGCACACGGCGCCGCCGACGCCTGGGGCCGGACCCCGGTGGCCGAACGGGCGCTGATCCTCAACCGGATCGCCGACCGGATGCAGGACAACCTGGAGTCCCTGGCCATCGCCGAGAGCTGGGAGAACGGCAAGCCGGTACGGGAAACCCTCGCCGCCGACATTCCGCTCGCCATCGACCACTTCCGCTACTTCGCCGGGGCGATCCGAGCCCAGGAGGGCTCACTCGGCGAACTCGACGACGACACCGTGGCGTACCACTTCCACGAACCGCTCGGCGTGGTCGGGCAGATCATCCCGTGGAACTTCCCGATCCTCATGGCGACCTGGAAGCTCGCGCCCGCGCTGGCCGCCGGCAACGCCGTGGTGCTCAAGCCGGCCGAGCAGACACCAGCGTCCATCCACTACTGGCTGTCCCTGGTGGCGGACCTGCTGCCACCGGGAGTGCTGAACATCGTCAACGGTTTCGGCGTGGAGGCCGGCAAACCGCTCGCGTCCTCCGCCCGGGTCGCGAAGGTGGCCTTCACCGGCGAGACCACCACCGGGCGGCTGATCATGCAGTACGCCAGTGAGAACATCAAACCGGTCACGCTGGAGTTGGGCGGCAAGAGCCCCAACATCTTCTTCGACGACGTCAGCGCCCACTCCGACGACTTCCTCGACAAGGCGCTGGAAGGCTTCACCATGTTCGCCCTCAACCAGGGCGAGGTCTGCACCTGCCCGTCGCGGGCGCTGATCCAGCAGGGCCACTACAGCGACTTCCTCGCCGCGGCGATCTCCCGCACCGAGCAGATCGTGCAGGGGCACCCCCTGGACACCGACACGATGATCGGCGCGCAGGCCTCCAATGACCAGCTCGAAAAGATCCTGTCCTACCTGGACATCGGCCGGCAGGAGGGTGCTCGCGTGTTGACCGGCGGCTCCCGCGCGGACCTGGGCGGAGACCTGTCGGGCGGGTACTACGTTGAGCCAACCATCTTCGAGGGCGACAACTCGATGCGGATCTTCCAGGAGGAGATCTTCGGGCCGGTGGTCTCGGTGACCTCCTTCGCCGACCTCGACGACGCCGTGAAGATCGCCAACGACACCCTGTACGGGCTGGGCGCGGGCGTCTGGAGCCGGGACATGAACACCGCCTACCGGGCCGGGCGGGCCATCCAGGCCGGACGGGTGTGGACCAACTGCTACCACGCGTACCCGGCACACGCCGCGTTCGGCGGGTACAAGCAGTCCGGCATCGGCCGGGAGAACCACAAGATGATGCTGGAGCACTACCAGCAGACGAAGAACCTGCTGGTCAGCTACTCCACCAAGAAGCTCGGTTTCTTCTGATGCCGGTCGTCTCCGTCACCCCCGCCGCGGCCGAGTTGATCCGGTCGCTGCGGGGGCGGCACGGCCCACTGATGTTCCACCAGTCCGGCGGCTGCTGCGACGGCAGCGCCCCGATGTGCCTCCCGGCGGGCGAGTTCCGCACCGGCGCGTCCGACGTGCTGCTCGCCTCGCTCTCGGTCGACGGGGTGGCTGAGCCGGTCGAGTTCTGGATGTCGGCGTCCCAGTGGGAGTTGTGGAAACACACCACGCTGACCGTCGACGTGGTGCCGGGCAGAGGCAGCGGCTTCTCCCTGGAAGCCCCCGACGGCGTCCGCTTCCTCATCCGCTCCCACCTGGCCCCGTAAGGCCCCACCCACCCCACCCCCACCCCACCCCCACCCCCCGCCGATCTTGCATTTTGTGTTGCCAAAATGTCCTCGATGGCCAATATGTCGGGACAGGAAGTGCAAGATCGGCGAGCGGGGGTGGGGGTGGGGTGAGGGCCGGGGTTAGGAGAGGGCGGTTTGGATTGTGGCTTTTATGTGTTGGGGGCGGCGGTAGATGTCACGGTCGGTGAAATAGCGCATCCGCCAACCCGCCGCGTCCAGCCAGTTGATCCGCTCCCTGTCGTACCTGAGTCGGTCACGGCCCAGGTGCGACAGCCCGTCGTACTCGATGCCGATTCGGCGTTCGCGGTAACCCAGATCGAGCCGGTACAGAGGAATGCCATAGCCGTCGGCCACCCATATCTGCGGCTCCGGCGGAGGCAGCCCTCCATCGATCAGGATCAGCCGCAACTGGCTTTCCTGGCGGCACTCCGACCTGCCGTCCGCCAGCGGTATGAGTTGGCGGGCTTGTCGAACACCACGCAGCGCATTGTGGGCTGCCACCTCGGCCAGCAGTTCATCCTGGGTGACCAAGCCCGACCGGAGCGCGGCATCGAGCACCGGGAGTGCGTCGAGCCGCCGAACGGCGCGAGCCAGGTCGACTGCGCAGCGAGCCGCCGGCACACAGGGCAGACCATCGACGAAGACCGGTTGAGCGGGTAGGACCGTTCGGTGAACGACCACTCCGGGCAGTCGGGGCTTCGGCATATCGGCGGGCAGCTGTATGTGGATCAGATCATCACGCAGCACCCCGAAGCCGTGTCGGCGGGCGGCACTCTGTCTCGCCAACATCGCCCCATCGGGCAGCCGGAGCATCAGTGCGCGCAGTTCGTCATCGTCGCTGCAGGGCTGGTCGGCATAGACCCCTCTGCGCACGCGATGGAGTTCCTCCCGGTCGAGCCGACTGCGGATCCGCCCAACGGTGAGTTGTCGCATCAGTGCGTCGGTGCGCCACAACTGAGTAACCATGGGAGCAGGCTGACCAACCCCGGACCCCACTGAGATCCCGCAACGACCGCCTGTGGACAACCCTCCCCCCTGTGGAAAACCCCCACCCCCTAGCCCCACCGTGCTAGCGCGCCCCACCCCACCCCCACCCCCACCCCCACCCCCGCGATCTTGCACTTTCTGTGCTCATCTTTCATGCCTTATCGGGCATCTCGGCGACAGGAAGTGCAAGATCGCGGGGACAGGGGTGGGGACGGGGGTGGGGTGGGGACGGGGGTGGGGTGGCAGGGGTTAGTCGCAGGCGGTGCCATCGCCGTCTCGGTCCAGGTCGTAGATGTCGTCGCCGATCACTTTGATTGGTCCGCTGACATAGGCGGGACCGTTGCCACTGCCACCGGCGCAGTCGACGTCGCTGGCGATCGGGACGCAGCCGCTGTAGTTCGGGTCGCACTTCGACGCCTGCGGCTTCTTGGTGCCGACGGCGACGACCTGGGTCACCGGCTGCTTCGTCACGGCGGACTTGACGAGCTTCCTGCCCGTCGTCACCCCGTCGGTGGTGGTCACCTCGTAGGTCAGGGTCCGTACCCCGTTCACGCCCTTGGTGCGGACGACCCGCTTGCCCTGGGCCAGCGACGAGTCCTTGACGGTCCGCTCGCCGTACCGGATGGTGGCCCGCTCCGTCACCGTCGTCACCTGCACCACGGGCGCGGCCGCCGCGCTGGACGCGCTGGGTGCCACCGACGGGGGTGCCGACGAAGGCACAGTGGAGGGTGCGGCAGCCGCCGACGACGCCTCCTCGGTCGGCTCGCCGGGTGTCGCCAGGATGGGCTGCTGCGGCTGCTCGGCAGCGGTGCCGGTCTGGGTCGGCTTCGGCTCGCCGGTCAGCGCGCTGACGATGGCGGTGCCGGTGCAGCAGAGCAGCAGGATCGACAGGGTCACCGAGCCGAGGATCACGGCGGCCCGACCGGCGGGAGTGGTCCGACGGAACCAGTTGGGCCGGGGCTGCTGGCCGGGCGGCGGCGGGTACGACGGACCCGGGTTCTGTGGTGGTTGCATCGTCACGGCGATGAGTGTCGTCGCAAATACCGTGTGCAATATCCACCGTCGCGTTCGTCACCTGCGCCTTTCGCTTCCCGGGACGGGTCGGTGGGCGCGCCTGTGGGGGACGAGTCGATAGGCGCGGCAACCCACCAGGCCGGCGGGGCAGGGCCGATCGTGCGGGTGTCAGCACCACCAAAAACCGCAAATCACCATGCACCGGTTCGATGAGCGATCGGACGCCCGTCGCGGCGACGAAACTGTCGCGATGCCGTCACCCGGACGCGTTCATCGCTCCTGCAACCCCCAGCGAGGCGTCGGGGGGAGCGCCCTCGGCCGCGCACCCCGACACCGGCCCACGCGCCGGTGGCGGGCAACTCCAACGCGATGACCGGGTTGAGGGAGGTATGCCAGACCACCGCCTGGTGCCCGTACTCCCGCGTCGACAACGAGTGGACGACGAGAGTACGGGACGGGCGGGATCAGCCGATGCTGACGAGGGCGTTGTCCATTGCGCCGCGGAACTGGTCGTTGTTGGACAGACCCGGTCCCTTGGCGCCGATGTTGACCTTCGCCGTGTTGGTGATGGTCATCGTGGCACCGGTCGAGGACGCCACCGTCTCACTGCCGACGATCAGGCTGAGGACGTCACCGCGCCGCTTGCACTGGACGAACTTCCAGCCCTGGTCGGCGATGGAGGCGTCGGCGGTGATGAGCAGCGACGCCGCCCCGTTGGGGCCGGTGCCGGCGATCCGGCAGCCCGGCTTGCCGTCGTCGAGCTGGAGCTTCCACTGCGCCGGGTCGGCGAAGACGCCTTTCTGCATGAGGTTGGCGCCGCTGGTCACCTGACCGGCTGAAACCTTCACCAGGGTGCTGATGGTGAAGTCCTGGCTGCCCGGGTTGAGGTTGGCGGCATCCGGGACCTGGACGACGGCGCTACCGGAGGCCGGGAAGGCGATCGCCGGGCTGGCGCCCCCACCACTGGGGCGGGTCGTACGCGAGATGGCGCCCGGGGCACCGACCGCGATGCAGCCGGAGTCGCCGGGGGTGGCGACGTCGGCAAAGCACCCGGTCGTCCACGGACCGGGCTCGATCTGCCCGGTGGGAGTGGCGTCGAAGTCGAGGCGCAATTCCTCTGTGGCGGCGTACGCGGGTGCGGTGTCAACCAGGACTGCGGCGGCGAGAGCGGTGACGCCCAGAGCGAGTGCGGACATGGCACGACCCATGGTGGCCCCCCAGAGATTGGTCTGCAGGCCCCCGTGTGGCCGCAGCGCATCAATATGATCACTATGAGTACGGCCGCAGTCAATGCCGTCCGGGGTGGCCGGTCACCGTTCCTGCAGGCCCCAGGGGGAGCCGTATCCGTTCAGCAGGTCGAGGAAGGGCATCGGGGGCAGCGCCTCCGGCCCGAGCACCCCGACACCGGCCCACGCGCCGCTGGCGAGCAACTCCAACGCGACGACCGGGTTGACGGCGGTCTGCCAGACCACCGCCTGGTGCCCGTACTCCCGCATCGACCACTCGTTGTCGACCACGTGGTACAGGTAGACCTCGCGGGGTCGCCCGTCCGGGCCGAGGCCGCGTACCCAGGTGCCGGCGCAGGTCTTGCCGCGCATCCGGGCGCCGAGCGTGGCCGGGTCGGGCAGACTCGCGGCCACCACGTCACGCGGGGAGACCTCGACCCCGCGGACCCGCACCGGGGAGACCGCGTCCAGGCCGAGCTTGTGCAGTGTCTTGAGCACCTCGATGAACTCGTCGCCGAGGCCGTACTTGAAGGTGACCCGCCGGGCGTTGACCCAGCGCGGGATGAGCAGCACCTCCTCGTGTTCGACGTTGACGCACTCGACCGGCCCGATGCCCTCCGGGAAGTGGAAGACCTCCGGCTCGGAGAACGGTTCGGTGGTGAACCAGCCCCGGTCCCGCTCCCAGACGACTGGCGGGTTGAGGCACTCCTCGATGGTGGTCCAGATGGAGAACGAGGGCGCGAAGTCGTACCCGTCGACGGTGAGGTTCGCCCCGTCCCGAACACCGATCTCGTCGATCTCGCTGAACAGCTCGTCGGCGGCGTACCGGGCGAACACGTCCGACAGGCCGGGCTCGACCCCGATGCCGCAGAGCGCGAGCCGACCGGCAGTCGACCAGGTGTCGGCCAGTGCGAACTGTTCGTCACCGAGCTTCACGCCGGTCTCGGCGTGCGACAACGACATCGCCATGTCCAGATAGTCCGCGCCGGCCGCGAACGCGCCGTTGAAGATCGGCATGACGAAGCGCGGGTCGACGGCGTTGAGCACGTGCGTGATCCGGTGCTCCCGGCACAGCGCGGTGACCGCGTTGGCCGAGGCGGCGTCCACCTGGGCGGCGACGAAGCGGTCACCATGCCCGGCGACCGCCCGCTGGGCGCGAGCGGGGTCGTGGTCGGCAACCACCATGGTCTCGAAGAAGGTCCGTCGGGCGGCGATGGCTACGGCGGCGGAGCCGACGCCACCGGCGCCGACGAGGAGGACACGCATCAGGAATCAAACCCCAAACCGAAACGATCGAGAGTACGGAGCCAGAGGTCGCGCCGGCCCTCGCGCGCGTCGGCGCGGGCCAGTGACCAGCGGGTGAGATTGATGCCGACCGCGCGGACGGGTTCCGGCGGGAACGGCAGTGGCTTGCGGCGAACCAGGTCGAGCCCTGTCAGCGGGGTGTTCCCGCCGTCGAGCAGGTCGAGCAGCACCCGGGCGCCGAAGCGGGTGGCCCCGACGCCGAGGCCGGTATAGCCGGCCGCGTACGCCAACCGACCGCCGTAGGCGGTGCCGAAGAACGGGCAGAACCGGGTGCAGGTGTCGATGACGCCGCCCCATCGGTGGCTGAACCGCACGTCCGCGAGCTGCGGGAACGTGGTGAAGAAGTGGCGGGCGAGGGTGGTGAAGGTGGCCGGTCGTTGCTCCAGCTCGGGTGCGACCCGGTTGCCGTAGTGGTAGACGGCGTCGTAGCCGCCGAAGAGGATCCGCCCGTCGGCGGTGATCCGGTAGTAGTGGAACTGGTTGGCGGTGTCGGCGAGCCCCTGCCGGTTGCGCCAACCGATGGCGTCGCGCTGGGCTGGGGTGAGCGGCTCGGTCATCAGCACGTGGTCGTAGACCGGCACCAGGTAGGCCCGCAGCCGGCGCAGCAGCGGCGGGAACGCGTTGGTGGCCAGCACCACCCGACGCGCCCGCACCGAGCCGGGTCGGCCGTCGGCCCGGGCGTCGACCGGGTGGGCGGTGGGCTCGGCGCCCAGGGTGCTGGCGTGCAGCGCGGCACCGTCGGCGCGCAGCCCGGTGACCCTTGTGTGTTCGTGCACGCGTACGCCGAGGTCGAGGCAGGCGCGGCGAAGCCCCCAGGCCAGCTTCGCCGGGTCCACCATGGCCACCCGGTCGGCGTCGAACATCCCACCCAGGTAGGTCGGTGAGTGCACCTCGGCGCGCACCTCGTCCCGGTCGAGCAACCGCACCCGGTGGCCGTACCGGCGGGCCAGGTCCGCATCGGCGGCCAGCCCGTCGAGTTGGTACGGCTCGACGGCGACGGCCAGCTCACCGGTGCGCTCGAAGTCGCAGTCGATGTCGAACGTCGCGACTGTGGCGGCAATGGCGTCCAGGTTGTCCCGGCCGAGACGTTCCAACTCGCCGACCTCGTCGGGGAACCGGTCGACGCCGTTGGCGAGGCCGTGGGTCAGCGAGGCGGCGCAGAACCCGCCGTTGCGCCCGGACGCGGCCCAACCGCAGGTCCCGGCGTCGACGAGCAGCACGTCCCGGTCCGGGTCCGCCTGCTTCGCCAACAACGCGGCCCACAGTCCGCTGTAACCGCCACCGATCACCAGCAGGTCGGCGGAGTGCCGACCAGTCAGTGGCGGTAGCGGGTCGGGGCGGTCCGGGCGATCGAGCCAGTACGGCACGGGTGCCGCGTCGGCCAACGCCCGGCCGGTGTGCGGAATCGTCATGACGGAACACCGGTCGGAAGACCCGCATCCGGGAGGGTCATGACGACCGACGCAGGTGACCCGGCGGCCCGGCCAGCAGGTTGGCGCGGCGGGCCCGTCGACCGCGCAGCGAGCTGAGCCCCACCAGCAGCAGCGCGACCGCGAACATCGCGGTGCCGATCACGTTGACCTGCGGTGGGATGCCACGCTGGGCAGCGCCCCACACGTACATCGGGAACGTGACGGTGGTGCCGGCGTTGAAGTTCGTGATGATGAAGTCGTCGAAGCTCAGCGAGAAGGCCAGCAACGCGGCGGCCACGATGCCGGGCAGCACCAGCGGCAGGGTGATCCGCCGGAAGGTCTGCCACTCGTTGGCGTAGAGGTCCATGGCGGCCTCCTCCAGCCGCCGGTCCATCCCGGCGAGCCGCGCCTTCACGGTGACCACCACGAACGACACGCAGAACATCACGTGCGCGATCAGGATGGTCCAGAAGCCCTGCGGCACGCCCGCCGACACGAACAGGGCCAGCAACGACGTGCCCATCACCAACTCCGGGGTGGCCATCGGCAGGAAGATCAGCACGTTGATCCCGGACCGACCCCGGAAGCGGTGCCGGACCAGCGCGAACGCCATCAGGGTGCCGAGCACGGTGGCGACCACTGTGGCGAGGAAGCCGATCTGCACGCTGCGGACCACGGCGTCACACATGTCCGAGGTGGCACACGGTTGCCGCCAGTTGTCCAGCGTGAACTCGTTGAAGTCGTACGACAGTCGGCTCGACGGCCTGTTGAACGACAGTGCGGCCACCACCAGGATCGGCAGCGCCAGGTAACCGAGCACCAGCAACGCCACGATCATCACCCAGCGGTCCGCCAACCAGCGCGAGAGTCGCATTAGAGGACCTCCTCCGTGCCGGCCCTGCGCAGATAGCCGAAGACCACCGCGAGGATCGCCGCCATCAGCAGGAACGACAGTGCGGCACCCTGCGGGTAGTCCAGCCGGACCAGGAACGCCGAGTCGATGACGTTGCCGATCATGTATTCGTTCGGGGTGCCGAGCAGTTCGGCGTTGATGTAGTCACCGCTGGCGGGGATGAAGAACAGCAGCGTGCCGGCGACCAGACCGGGCATGGACAGCGGCAGCGTCACCCGCCGGAACGCCTGCGCCGGGCTCGCGTACAGGTCGGTGGCCGCCTCGAGCAGCCGGGGGTCCAGCCGCTCCAGGCTCGCGTACAGCGGCAGCACCAGGAACGGCAGGAAGTTGTACGTCAGGCCGAGCACCACAGCGAACGGCGTGGCCAGCAGCCTGCCGTCCGGTGCGAGCAGGTGCACGTCCCGCAGCAGGCCGACCAGCGCGCCGTTGTCCGACAGGATCGTCTTCCAGGCCAGCGTGCGGACCAGGAAGCTGGTGAACATCGGCGCGACCACGCACACCAGCAGCAGGTTCTTCCACCGGCCGGCCTTCTGCGCGATCGCGTACGCCAGCGGGTAGCCGAGCAGCAGCGCCAGCACCAGGGCCAGCCCGGCGTAGCCGAACGAACGCAGGAACTGCGGCCAGTACGCCTGCACCACATCCGGGTAGTTGCCGAACGCCCAGGTCATCGCGTACCCGGTGGAGAGCGAACCGCTGGGGTCGTACAGGCTGGCCGCCGCCAACTGCGCCAGCGGCACGCCGAAGAAGATGAGCAGCCAGGCCGCGCCGGGCAGCAGCAACAGGTACGGCAGGAGCCGGTGCCGCCCGGGTCGAGGTGCCGAGGGCGGTGGCTCCCCCGATCCGGTGCGGGCCAGGAGGGTCATGACGCCGCGCCCACCGGCTCGTCGAGCACCGGCGACGTCCGGTCGGTGTCGGCGGCGTCGCGGGGCAGCAGAAACGCGTGCCGGGGATCCCAGTACGCCACGGCTTCGCTGCCGACCGGCACCCGCTCCGACGCGCCGCTGTTGGCGGCGAAGACCGACACCTCGGTGCCCCAGCCGGTGCGCAGCAGGTACTGCGTGCTGACTCCCACGTAGGAGGCGTCGGTGACCACCCCGGTGACGTGCTGATGTCCTTGGGGCACCTGGTCGGCGGAGCCGACCAGAATCAGCTTCTCGGGGCGTACCCCCAGGTGAACCGGACCGTGGTCGGCCCGCGACCGGCCGGCGGGCACCGAGAACCGCGTGCCGTGCGCCGTCACCGCGACGTCGCCGCCGCCGGCGCCGGTGGCCTCCCCGGCGAGCAGATTGGACTGGCCGAGGAAGTTCGCCACGAACGCGGTGGCGGGGAACTCGTAGATGTCGGCCGGGGCACCCAACTGCTCGATCCGGCCGGCGTTCATCACCGCGACGGTGTCGGCCATGGTCATGGCCTCCTCCTGGTCGTGGGTGACGTGCACGAAGGTGATGCCGACCTCGATCTGGATGCGCTTCAGCTCGATCTGCATCTGTCGGCGCAGTTTCAGGTCGAGTGCGCCCAACGGTTCGTCGAGCAGCAGCACCTGCGGCCGGTTGATCAGGGCGCGGGCCAGCGCGACCCGCTGCTGCTGACCACCGGAGAGCTGGGCGGGGCGGCGGTTGCCGTAACCGTCGAGCTGCACCAGGGACAGCATCCGGGTGACCTCGTCGTCGACCGAGCGGATGCCGCGTCGGCGCAGCCCGAAGGCGACGTTCTCGAAGATGCTGAGGTGGGGGAAGAGCGCGTAGCTCTGGAAGACGGTGTTGACCGGCCGCTTGTACGGCCGCAGCCGGGCAATGTCCCGGTCACCGAGGAGCACCTGGCCGGTTGTCGGTTCCTCCAGGCCGGCGATCATCCGCAACGTGGTGGTCTTGCCGCAGCCGGACGCGCCGAGCAGCGCGAAGAACGAGCCCTGTTCGATGGTCAGGCTGAGGTCGTCGACAGCGGTGAAGACGCCGAAGCGTTTGGTGAGGTTGGCCAGGCGCAGGTCGCCGGCGGGTGTCTCGCGCGCCATCCCCGTCACGCCCCGATGACCTGCTGGAACTTACCCTCGTACTCCCGTTCCTGCTTCTCGTCCAGGGCCATGAACACCTTGGACTTCGACAGCAGCGCCTCGTCGGGGAAGATCAGCGGGTTCGCTGCCAACTCGGGGTCGATCTTCTCCATCTCGGCCTGCGCGCCCTTGACCGGGCAGATGTAGTTGACGTAGGCGGCGAGCTTCGCCGCGACCGCCGGCTCGTAGTAGTAGTTGATCAGCGCTTCGGCGTTGCTCTTGTGGGTGGCCTTGTTGGGGACCATCATGTTGTCGCTGTAGAGCATCACGCCGGAGTCCGGCGCGACGAACCGCACCTTCTCGTCCTCACCGGAGAGTTGGATCACGTCCCCGGACCAGCCGATGCACGCGGCGATGTCACCCTTGGCCAGGTCGGGCGCGTAGTCGTTGCCGGTGAACTTGCGGATCTGGCCGGAGTCGACGGCCTTCTTGAGCTTGTTGAGGGCGTCGTCGAACTGGGCGGCGGTGAAGTTCGCCGGGTCGTGCCCGTTCGACCCGAGCAGCAGACCCATCGTGTCGCGCATCTCGCTGAGCGCTGTCACCTTGCCCTTGAGGTCGGGGCGGGTGAGCAACTCGTCCACTGTGCGCAGTTCCTTCGTGACGTTGCCGTTGTACGCCAGACCAGCGAGGCCGGACTGCCACGGGATGGAGATCCGGTTCTCGGTGTCGAAGGGGCGGTTGAGCAGCGACGGAAGCAGGTTGGCCTGCACGTTCGGGATGTTCGCCGGGTCCAGCTTCTGGATCCAGCCGAGCCGGATCATCCGGGCCGCCATCCAGTCGGTCAGCACGATGATGTCCCGGTCGGTGCTCTGGCAGGCGGCGAGCTGGTTCTGGACCTTGCCGAAGAACTCGTTGTTGTCGTTGATGTCCTCGGTGTAGGTCACCTGGATGCCGGTCTTCGTGATGAACTCGTCGAGGCTCGGCCGCTTGGACTCGTCCTTCTCGTCCACGTCCATGTACTGCGGCCAGTTGGCGAAGGCGAGCTTCTTCTCGGTGCCGGAGAGGTCCTCGCTGACGCAGCCGGCTTCGGTCTGCTGCGCACCCTTGGTGCCGCAGCCCGCGAGGCTGCCGCCCATGGTGAGCAGGGCGGCCGAACCGAGAGTGCCGGTGAGCAGTCCACGCCGGGAGAGGGGCCGGAGGGGAGTACGCATGACGACTCCTAGGGGGTCATCGTCGGCGGGCGGGACGGGGAGGCGCGCCGGCGGGAATGTCGGGAGGATGAAGTGCCATGGACGACTGATCCTGACATGAGGTGACCTCCCTTACAAGGGATTCCGTTGTGGGAATAGCGATGTACGACGAAATACGCCAGACTACGCGGGGATACACGCGCGACATCACGATTCGGGATATGGGGAGCGGGCAATGACAAACCGGCAGCACGAGAACAGCAACGGCGGTCGACGCGTCGCTGTCCGTGACGGTGCCAATCACGCTCTGCTGGATGACGTGGCCAAGCAGATCATCGAGCAGCTCCAGGAGGACGGCCGCCGCCCCTACGCGACGATCGGCAAGGCGGTGGGGCTGTCCGAGGCGGCGGTCCGCCAGCGGGTGCAGCGGCTGCTCGACTCCGGCGTGATGCAGATCGTGGCGGTGACCGATCCGCTCCAGCTCGGCTTCCCCCGGCAGGCGATGATCGGCCTGCGTACCGACGGTGACCTGGAGGCGGTCGCGGACCGGCTGGCCGAGCTGGAGGAGGTCGACTACGTGGTGATCACCGCGGGGTCGTTCGACCTGCTCACCGAGGTGGTCTGCCGCAACGACGACCACCTGCTGGAGATCCTGCAACGGCTGCGCGCCGTGCCCGGGGTGCTCTCCACCGAGGCGTTCGTCTATCTCAAGCTGCGCAAGCAGACCTACACCTGGGGCACGGCCTGAGCCTCCCTTTGATCAACTCGGCTTTCCGGAAGTCGGGGCGTCCGGGCCGCCCTGATGCCCCGATTTCCGGCAACCCGAGTGGATCGAGCCGGCGGCCGCGGGGGGAGCTACCACCGGTCAGGCCCTTTGGAGCTGATGTCGCAAACGATTCAACGGCCGGCGGACGCGACCTGGACAGCCGAGCGGCACCCGACCGACTCGTCCTGATGTCGCAAACGATTCAGCTCCAAAGGCAGCCACCAGCACACCTCCGGCCCCCGCCCAGACTCCCGCCGACCGCCGACGAACTGGCCAGCAGCAGTACGAATTCCGTTGCATCCATGACGTCAGCGCGCTGAATCCGTCGCCAACGGACGGTGATACCGCCGATAACACTTGCTTCGTAGCGTAAGACTGTGCGATAACCGTTGGCAGAGCGGCCGGCCTCACCCCGTTGACCGGCCCGATGACCGATGGGGCTGACATGGCCAACGCCACCGACCACCTCTGGATGCACTTCACCCGGATGGCGAGCTACTCCGCCGGTGAGGTGCCGACCATCGTGCGCGGCGAGGGTGCGTACGTGTGGGACGCGCAGGGCCGCCGCTACCTCGACGGGCTCGCCGGGCTCTTCGTGGTCAACGCCGGCCACGGCCGCACCGAACTGGCGGAGGCTGCCGCCAAGCAGGCCGGCGAGCTGGCCTACTTCCCGCTCTGGTCGTACGCCCACCCGAAGGCCGTCGAGCTGGCCGAGCGGATCGCCGCGCTCACCCCCGGCGACCTCAACCGGATCTTCTTCACCACCGGGGGCTCCGAGGCCGTCGAGGCGGCGTGGAAGCTGGCCCGCGCCTACTTCAAGCGCACCGGCAAGCCCAACAAGTACAAGGTGATCAGCCGCTACATCGCCTACCACGGCACCTCCATGGGCGCCCTGTCGATCACCGGCCTGCCCGGCATCAAGAGCGACTTCGAGCCACTGGTGCCGGGCGCGATCAAGGTGCCGAACACGAACTACTACCGGGCGCCCGAGCACGGCGACGACCCCGAGGCGTTCGGCCGTTGGGCCGCCGACGAGATCGGTCGGGCCATCGAGCGGGAGGGGCCGGACACTGTCGCCGCGGTCTTCCTCGAGCCCGTGCAGAACTCCGGCGGGTGCTTCCCACCCCCTCCCGGCTACTTCGACCGGGTACGGGAGATCTGCGACGCGTACGACGTGCTGCTCGTCTCGGACGAGGTGATCTGCTCGTGGGGCCGGTTGGGTGAATACTTCGGCGCGGTGCGCTACGGCTACCAGCCGGACATCATCACCACCGCCAAGGGCATCACCTCCGGCTACGCCCCGCTCGGCGCGATGATCGCCAGCGACCGGCTGATGGAGCCGTTCCTTACCGAGACCGGCATGTTCGCCCACGGGGTGACCTTCGGTGGACACCCGGTCTCCTGCGCGGTGGCCCTGGCCAACCTGGAGGTCTTCGCCCGCGAAGACCTGGTCGGGCACGTACGCGCCAACGAGGCCGCCTTCCGGGCCACCCTGGAGAAGCTGTACGACCTGCCGATCGTCGGCGACGTCCGCGGCGACGGCTACTTCTACGGCATCGAACTGGTCAAGGACAAGACCACCCGGGAGACCTTCAACGAGGCCGAGTCGGAGCGCCTGCTGCGCGGCTTCCTCTCCACCGCCCTGTTCCAGGCGGGCCTCTACTGCCGGGCCGACGACCGGGGCGACCCCGTCATCCAGTTGGCCCCGCCCCTGATCGCCGAGCAGCAGCACTTCGACGAGATCGAACAGATCCTCCGCACAGTCCTAACCCAAGCCTGGACCAAGCTCTAACCCCACCCACCCACCCCAGACCGTGTTGATCAAGAGGTTTGCGTCAAGAACGCGCCAGACCATGACCGAAACCTCTTGATCAACGCCGGGAACGGCGGGGGCCGGGCGGCGCGGGGGGGCCGGGAAGGGTCGGGGGCCGGGGGTTAGTGGTTGGGGGGGATTACTCGGAGGTGGCCTCGGCGGCCGGTCTGGTGGGGGTTCTCCGAGTGGTGCTGGTCCGGCTCCGGGGGGCGGGGGGCCGGGCGGGCGGCTTCGCGGACCGCTTCGGCCAACGCGACCAGGTCGTCAGTGGTGGGCGGCGGCGGCTCGAACTCGCCCTCGTGCCGGACGACGTCCCAGCCCCGCGGGGCGGTGAGGCTGCGGGCGTGCGGCTCACACAGGTCGTACGTGTGTGGCTCGGCGAACGCCGCCAGTGGCCCCACCACCGCTGTCGACTCGTTGTAGACATAGGTCAATGTGGCGACCGCTTGCCGGGGGCAGCCGTTACGGGAGCAGCGCCGTGGTGACCTCACGTGCGGCAGGGTATCTCCATTACCGGGTCCGGCGCATCGGTTCGCGTTGCGACACGCCCGTCATGGTGATCACAGTCGACCGCCCTGGGCGCGCCGCGCCACAGGATCGGCGCTGCCGCTGGCCAGCCCGACACGGGCGCTACCCTTTGCCTCATGACGAGCCCGGAACACCGCCGCCCCGGCTCGGGCCGGCGTGCGCATCGGGACCGGCACGGGCGCGGCCTGCGCGGGCGGCTGGTCCCGGCCACCGTGCCGCTGGCACGGACCAAGGCCGAGGTCTTCGACGACCTGGTTCTGGACACCGTCGAGACGTTGGAGCGTCGGTTCGCCAAGGAGCTGGCGGGTGTTGAGTTCGCGGTCGAGGACGTCCCTCCGGACCTGAACGTCTACGACTCGGATGTGCTGGAGGACGGCGAGGTCCCGCTGGCCCGGCTGCTGCCCGGTCGCCCGGGCCGGCAGGAGATGCCGCCGCGGATCGTGCTGTACCGACGGCCCCTGGAGTTCCGGGCGATGGACCGCGAGGACCTCGCCGATCTCGTCCATGACGTGATCATCGAACAGGTGGCGAACCTGCTCGGGGTGGACCCGGACGAGCTCGCCTGAGCCGACCTCCGAGCGGAGAGTCGGGCGGCCCCCACCGCCTCGACCCCACACCGCCCCGACCTGAGACCGGTCAGGCGGCCCGCCGCTTCAACTTGCGCCGCTCCCGCTCGGAGAGCCCACCCCAGATTCCGAACCGCTCGTCGTGACCCAGAGCGTATTCAAGGCACTCGGTCTTGACCTCGCAACGCGAACAGATCCGCTTCGCCTCGCGGGTCGAGCCGCCCTTCTCGGGAAAGAACGCCTCGGGGTCGGTCTGCGAGCACAACGCCCGCTCCTGCCACTCCGGCGCGTTTCCGAGCAGGTCGGCCACCTCAAGCTGGCCGTCCATCAAATGCCTCCTTGTCGCGCACCGGCGTCATCGCCGCTGCAACCCCCCACGCGAAAGGCGTGCTTGTCCGTCCGGTCCCGTTTTGTTGCGTTCCGTGCGAACAACCCCATTCAAATTACACGCGTGTAATGCGTGCGCCGTCAAGCCAAACTTGATAATGGAGTCGCCCTCCCGACACCCTCGGCCGACCCACTCGGGCCGTCCAGCCTCGCAACCTGCCCTATCGATTCAGACCCCGGCCGAGTAACGCCCTCTCCGGCGAGTTGCCCGACTTTTCTCCCGTGGCGCTTCCCCGACGAGTCGCCGCCCGGACGGCACCGGAGACCTCCAACGCTAAGCTGATCTTGGTGGGAGACAGGTTAACGCGACGCGGCACAGACTGCCTGTCGAGCCGCAGACAGCACTCGCGCCCCGTCCATGATGTGGACGGGGCGCGGCGGTAGAACCGATTCGTCGAGATCAGTCAGTTGCACCAAAACCGCTGCTCGGCCAGGCGAATTCAGCTATCTCTCCACCATGGACAGAAATCGTGCCGGCGGACGTACGGTCGTCCCACCAGACGGTATAGATCCCGCTCGGCAGACCGGGATAGACCGCACTGTGGAACGAGCCGTCCCGCACCTTGCGCTCGCGCACCGCCGAGTGGACCCGCCGGTCGTCGTCGCGACTGATCTCGATCTCCCGCCCCCGCAGATCCCGACCCGTGTAGATGATCAGGGCACCGGTGTCGCCGCCCATATCCAGGACGACACTCCCGGTCTCCGACGGCCCGTACGCGTGCTCGTGCATCCGCCCGCCCCCTGCGCGGTCAGGACGCCGCCGACGGGTTGTTGAACCAGTCGGCGGTCAACGTCTGCCGGCGGGTCAGTCGCGGCCACTCCCGCTTCCGCTGATCACTGGTCATGGGCAACCTCTCCGGCGTGGCGCGAACGCGCCCGCGGAGACGGACGGGTCCGACGCCGCCTCGCGACACCGCCGGGCCCCTGAGGGGACACCGGTGGCGGTCCTCGCCGTGACCGCCACCGGCACCGCGTGGTACGGCCGGCGGCGGGGAAAGGTTCGACGTCAGGGCCGGGCGTGACCGTACGCGGTCGACCGCTTGCGCGCCGGGCGACCGGCGGCCTTCGCGATGGCCCGCAACTGCTCCTCGGTACGCGCCGACCCGTTGTCGGAGCCGGCCATCCGGGAGATCGTCTCCTCCATCAGCGTGCCGCCGAGGTCGTTGCAGCCACCCTGGAGCATCGCGACAGTGCCCTCGTCACCCAGCTTCACCCAGGAGCACTGGATGTTGTCGATCCGGCCGTGCAGCAGCAACCGGGACATGGCGTGCACCACCCGGTTCTCCCGCCAGGTCGGCCCCGGTCGGGCGATACCCGCCAGATAGATCGGAGCATTGGTGTGCACGAACGGCAGCGCCACGAACTCGGTGAACCCGCCGGTACGGTCCTGCACCCCGGCCAGCACCCGGAAGTGCGCCAGCCACTGCCCGGGGTGGTCGACGTGGCCGTACATCATCGTGGAGCTGGACCGGATGCCCAGCTCGTGTGCGGTGCTCACCACCTCGACCCAGGCGGCGGCCGGGAGTTTGCCCTTGGTGAGCACCCAGCGCACGTCGTCGTCGAGGATCTCGGCGGCGGTGCCGGGGATGGTGTCCAGCCCGGCCTCGCGGAGCTGGAGCAGCCACTCGCGAACCGGCACGCCGGCCTTCGCGGCGGCGGTGACGATCTCCATCGGGGAGAACGCGTGCACGTGCATCTCCGGCACCCGGGCCTTGATGGCGCGCACGATGTCGGCGTACCCGGTCACCGGCATCTTCGGGTCGATGCCGCCCTGCAGGCACACCTCGCTGGCACCGGCCGCCCACGCCTGCTCGGCCCGGTCCGCGACCTGCTCGACGGAGAGCCGGTACGCGTCGGCGTCCCGCTCGCGCTGGGCGAAGGCGCAGAAGCGGCAGCCCACGTAGCAGACGTTGCTGAAGTTGATGTTGCGGTTGACCACGTAGGTCACGTCGTCGCCGACCGCGTCGCGGCGCACGTCGTCGGCGAGGCGGCACAACTCGTCGAGCGCTGGCCCGTCCGCCGCGAACAACGCCAGCGCCGCGTCGGTGTTGGCGGGTTCGAGCAGCGCCGCCGGGTCGTCAACCGCGAGCCGGAGCCCCGCCGCCAGGTCACGGTCCGCACCACCGCCGGCCGCCACCGGGGGTACGCCCGCCCGACGCGCCGCCGCCTCCGGGGTGACCTTGTCGGCCACCTCGGCCCAGTCGCCGTAGACGCTGTCGAAGTCACCCCGCCGGTCATCGGTGCGGCCCGTGGTGTCGATGGTGGCGTGCAGGTCGGTCCGGCCGCCGAACGTCTCCTCCGGCTCCTGCCAGGGCCGGCCCTGCGGCATCGCCGACTCGACGGCCATGCCGGTGGCCGGGTCGGCCAGCGCGCTCACGTGCGGCAGCAGGCGCGGGTCGAGCCACGGGTCGCCCGCGCGCACGTACTCGGGGTAGATGGTCAACCGCTCCCGCAACGTGAACCCGGCCAGCTCGCTGTGCCGGGCCAACTCCTCGATCTGCGGCCACGGACGCTCCGGGTTGACGTGGTCCGGGGTGAGCGGCGAGACGCCGCCCCAGTCGTCGATGCCGGCACGCAGCAGCAGGTCGTACTCGCCGGCGATGAGGTTCGGCGGGGCCTGGATGCGGGCCTTCGGGCCGAGCAGCAACCGCGCCACCGCCACCGTGGCGGCCAGATCGTGCAGCTCCGCGTCGGGCATGCCACGCATCGCCGTGTCCGGCTTGGCGCGGAAGTTCTGCACGATCACCTCCTGGAGGTGGCCGTACTCCCGGTGGGCGCGACGGATCGCGAAGAGCGCGTCCACCCGCTCCGCCGGGGTCTCCCCGATGCCGATCAGGATGCCGGTGGTGAACGGCACCCCCACCCGGCCGGCGTCCTCGAGCACCCGCAACCGGACCGCCGGTTCCTTGTCCGGTGAGCCGAAGTGCGGACCACCCGGCTCGGACCAGAGCCGGGTCGCCGTCGTCTCCAACATCATGCCCATGCTCGGCGCGACCGGCTTGAGCCGCTGCAACTCCGACCAGGACAGCACCCCCGGGTTGAGGTGCGGCAGCAGGCCGGTTTCCTCCAGCACCGCCACAGCGCAGGCGCGCAGATAGTCCAGGGTCGAGTCGTAACCGCGTTCGTCCAACCAGGTCCGGGCCGCCGGCCACCGTTCCTCCGGCCGGTCACCCAGGGTGAACAGCGCCTCCTTGCAGCCCTGCTCGGCACCGGCCCGGGCGATGGCCAGCACCTCGTCCCGGTCCAGGAACGGCGCCGGCAAGCGGTGCGGCACCGTCGCGAACGTGCAGTAGTGGCAGCGGTCCCGGCACAGCCGGGTCAGCGGAATGAAGACCTTTTTGGAGTACGTGACCACACCCGGCCGCCCGGCGTCGCGCAGCCCGGCGTCGCGGATCCCACCGGCCAACCGGAGCAGCTCGTCGAGCGCGGCACCACGGGCGGACAGCAGCGCGGTCGCCTCGTCGACGTCCAGCGCCCGCCCGTTCGCGGCCCGGCCCAGGGCCCGCCGAACGCTCGCATCGCTGGGAACGGACTGGGTGCGATCAACCATCCACTCACCCTATGCGCAGCGCTGCGCCACCCAACCAGTCCCGGCCCGCACCGTGGGAAACGGCACTGGACGATCATGGCACGCCTGCCGCGACCGGAGGTCGCTGAACGCGCTGGCGGCCGTCCGTCAACCACCCGACCTCGTCGATCAGGGCGGTCACCGCACCCGGCGGTCACCGCACCCCAGGCCGCTTCGCTTCCCACAGCTGGCAATCTTGGACAGTTTCCGTCAGCTCGGAACGGAAAGTGTCCAAGATCTACGTTGCCTGCCCGCTCCCCCGCCCCGCGCGGCCCCGGTCGGCCGAGCGGGGCCGCGGGGCCGCGCGGTCGGGCGGGCGGACGGGCGGGCGGACGGGCGGGCGGACGGACGGGCGGGCGCGATACCGAGGTCGACGGGGCGGAGATGACTGACCGCGACCCTCGAATGTGAGCCGGGCCCCGTTACCAACCGTCCGAGGGCTGCTGGTCGGGTGAAGTCAGCGGGGTTGATCCGGGTGGTCGTTGGGCTTGATGTGCTGCGTGCGGTCGGTGTCCGGGTCGGTGGGGTGGGAAATGACCTCGGTAGGGTCGGCCGACTTGCGCGGGATGGCCTGCGTGGGGTCGGCGGACTGGCGCGGGATGGCCTGCGTGGGGTCGGCCGACGGCGGCTGCCCGAACGGGGGCGCGGCCGGGGACGGCGACTGCGGGGCCGGGCTGGCCGGCGGCGCTGACTGCGGCGCGGCCGGGAACGGCGGTGCCGACTGCGGGTGCTGCGGGGCCGGGAACGGCGGGGCGGACTGCGGGTGCGGCGGGGCCGACTGCGGAGCCTGGAACGGCGGCGACGGCTGGCCGAACGGGCCGGCCTGCGGGTAACCGGCCGACTGACCGGCCTGCGGGTAACCACCCGACTGACCGGGAGCGGGCCAACCGCCCTGCGGCTGGCCACCGGGCTGACCGGGAGCCGGCCACCCGCCCTGCTGCTGCGGCCAGCCCGGCTGCGGCTGGCCGTAGACGCCCGGCTGCGGCTTGGGTCGCGGCACGTAGTAGTGGGCGCGCCAGATCGTGTAGACCACCCAGGCGGCGATCGCGAAGATCACCATCCAGGCGAACCGGGTGAGCACACCGAGCAGCGCGTCGAGCACCTCGGCCTCGGCCAGCCGACCCACCGTCCAGATCAGCATGGTCAGCGTGCCGAACAGGGCGCTGACCGCGTACTCGATCAGGGCTGCCTGGGTGATCAGCTTCGCCTTCGCCAGCACCGGCGAGATGTGCGTGGCCAGCAGCACCGCCAGCACTGGCAGAGCCACACCCTCCACCCCGAGGAACGCGTAGAAGGCGCTGCCCGCCCGGTCGGTGAAGGAGCTGTAGTCGTTCGGGGCGACCAACCGGAGCAGGCCCACGAAGAGGAACACGGCGTTGGCGCCGAGCAGCGCGAGCGCGGCGAGCTCACGCAGTGGCTTGGTCAGCTGACGGGCCTGTGTCGCGTCAGCGGACGCGGGCTCGGTGGGGCTGGTCACGAGCTCCCCCTCGGGGCAGGAACGGACAGGGCGCACGTGAGCCTAGTCTCGCGGGCCACCGACGGATCGCAGGCGTCACGTGCGCGAGGATGGTCGACATGCGCATCGTGGTTCTGGCCGGCGGCATCGGCGGCGCCCGGTTCCTGCTCGGGGTCCGGGCGTACGCCCGTGACGTCGGCGCGGAGGTGACCGCCGTGGTCAACGTCGGCGACGACCTGTGGTTACACGGGTTGAAGATCTGCCCCGACCTGGACAGCGTCATGTACACGCTCGGCGGGGGTGCCGACCCGGAGCGGGGTTGGGGTCGGGTCGGCGAGAGTTGGACGGTCAAGCAGGAGCTGGCCGCGTACGGGGCACAGCCGACCTGGTTCGGCCTCGGCGACAAGGACATCGCCACCCACCTGGTCCGCAGCACGATGCTCAACGGCGGTTACCCGTTGAGCGCGGTCACCGAGGCGCTGGCCAGCCGCTGGGAGCCGGGCGTGCGCCTGGTGCCGGCGACGGACGACCGGCTGGAGACCCACGCCGTGGTGGAGGACGACCAGGGGCAGCGGGCGATCCACTTCCAGGAGTGGTGGGTGCGGTACCGGGCCGACATCCCCACCCACCGTTTCGTGTTCGTCGGCGCGGAGACGGCGAAGCCGGCACCCGGGGTGCTGGACGCGATCGCCTCGGCCGATGTGGTGTTGATCGCACCCAGCAACCCGGTGGTGAGTGTCGCGCCGGTGCTGGCCGTACCGGGGCTGCGGGAGGCCGTGGCGGGCGGCCCGGCGCCGGTGGTGGGCGTCTCCCCGATCATCGGCGGCGCGCCGGTGCGGGGGATGGCCGACCGTTGTCTGGCAGTGCTCGGTGTCGAGTGCAGCGCGGCGGGGGTGGGTCGCCTCTACGGCGGCCGGGCCAGCGGCGGCCTGCTCGACGGTTGGCTGGTGGCCGAGGAGGACGCGGGCACTGTGGTGCCCGAGGTGACGGTCCGCGCGGTGCCGCTGCGGATGACCGACGAGGCGGCGACGGCGGCCATGGTCCGCGCCGCGGTGGAGTTGACGTGAGGTTGGAGATTCTGCCGGTGCTCGGCATCGGCCACGTGACCGAGGGCGACGACCTGGCCGCGGTGATCGCGACCGCCGCGCCGTGGCTGCGCAACGGCGACGTGCTGGTGGTGACCAGCAAGATCGTTTCCAAGGCGGAGGGGCGACTGGTCGACGTGCCGGCGGACGGACCGGAACGGCTGGCCGCCCGGGACGAGGTGCTGGCCGGTGAGACCGCCCGGGTGGTGGCCAGTCGGGGGGCGACCCGGATCGTGCAGACCCATCACGGCTTCGTGATGGCCTCGGCGGGGATCGACGCGTCGAACGTGGACAAGACCCGGCTGGTGCTGTTGCCGGTCGACCCGGACGCCTCGGCGCGGGCCTTGCGGGACGCGCTGCGGGAGCGCTACGACCTGGACCTGGCGGTGATCATCAGCGACACGATGGGTCGGCCCTGGCGCAACGGGCTCACCGACGTGGCGCTCGGGGTGGCCGGGATGCCGGCCATCCGTGATCACCGGGGCGAGGTCGACCCGTACGGCAACGAGTTGCAGTTGACCCAGATGGCCGTGGTGGACGAGTTGGCGGGTGCCGGCGAGCTGATCAAGGGTAAGTGTGATCAGGTCCCGGTCGCGGTGGTGCGGGGCTACCTGCCCGCCACCGAGCCGGACGACGCCGGTGGCGCGCGGGCGCTGATCCGCGACGCGGCACAGGACCTGTTCTCGCTCGGCACCGCCGAGGCCCGCGCCGCCGGGCTGTCCGACGCCGCCACCCTCGCCGATGGTCCCGGTCCGATGCCAGCCGACCTGACCGCGGTGCGACGGGCCATCGACGCGGTCGCCGGGGTGGTCGCCCCCGGCACGGTCTTCACAGTGGTCGAGGAGGCCGAGGTACGCGCCGGTCTGGTCGCCGAGATGCCCGGGTGGCCGGAGGGCGCGGCCCTGCTGCTCGGCTCGGCCCCGACCCCCGTCGAGCCGATGGGTCTGGTCCGCTTCGGCGCCGACCTGCACCGACTGCGCGTCGCCCTGGCCGCCGAGGGCGTCGGGTCGACGATGTTGCCGCCACCTCCCGGCAGCTCGGCGAGCGCCGCCCTCGCCCTGTAGCAGGGCGGGCGCGGCCCTCGTCCGGCAGCCCGGCCAGCGCCGTCTGCGCCCGGTAGCCCGGCGAGCGCCGCCCCCCGCCCGGTAGCTCAGCGAGCGCCGTCTGCGCGCTGCGGTGCCGGCGAATGCCTCAGCCGGCTGGAGACGGCCGGGTCACGCGTCCAGCATGGCCCGGCCCAGCGGGGTCAGCGTGTGCAGCACACTGTTGCGTTCCCGGTGGCTGACCAGCAGGCCAGCGTTGCGCAGCACAGTGGCGTGCTGGCTCGCCGCGGCCGGTGAGATGTTGAGCTGGCGGGCGACCTCGCCGGTGGTGCAGCCTTCGTCGCTGGCCTGCAACACCGCCGCCCTGGTGCGACCCAGCAGCGCGGCGAGCGATTCACGGCCGGCACCGGGCGCGAACGCACCGTTGGCGTCGGTCGTCACCAGCCCGCCCAGCCGGTCCACCTGGTAGACCAGCACCGGTGGCAGTGCCGGGTCGAGCAGTGCTACCGGGATGGCCGCGCAGAAGAACGAGGGCACGAGCAGCAGCCCGCGGCCGTCCAGGTGCAGTTCCCGGCTGTGCGGGTAGCTGCGGATCTCCAGCACGCCACTGTCCCAGCGCATCGCCGGGCGGAAACTGGTGAGCAGGCCCTCGACTCCGCCGTCGAGCAGTGCCCGGGCCCGTCGCGCGCGGTCCGCCGCCACAGCGGCCTGGATCCGACCCCAGTACGGGCTGATCGCCAGTGACCGGTACTGCTGCATCGAATCGGCCAGGTGGTGCAGCGCCGACACCTCACCCCGGGCCAGCGCGGTCGCCGAGGAGGGCAGCTGATTCTCGGTGGCCAGCACACTCAGGTCCCGGTGCAGCATCTCGACGGGCGTACGGCGCAGCGCGTCCAGCCCGGCCTCGAAGCCCTCGACGCTGGCGTACGGGGTGAGGAAGTCGGGGAAGTAACCGCGCGGCGGGTTCAGCGCGAAGAGCAGGCTGAGCTGCTCGGAGGCGGCGTCCTGACGCAGCGCCCACGACACGCTGCGCCGCCAGTTGGCCGTCAGCGGATCGCGGGTGCGGCCGCGCAGCACGTGCAGGCTGAGGACCAGTTCCCAGACCGGGTCCGCCGCCGGCGCCACCCGGGTCCGGAGGATGTCCTCCCCAGAAAAGTGGATCTTCAGCATGGAGCGCTCCCGTGTCGCCGGCAGGGGGATGCCGGGTGACCGTTCGACTCTACCTGCACGGCAGTAATCTCCATCTTTAAGCCTGGAATGAAAAACCTCGACGCCCCCGGGGCCGGTTCGGCATGCTTCCACTGCCCGAACATGGCGCCGCGCGTCCTGGACGCCCGCGCCGCCGAGGCACCGGGACCGGGGAGGCCCCGGTGATCGGACGGCACCACGAGGGTCTGCGGCCCTTGCTCCGCAGAGGTGCCGTCCGGTCATCCCGCCCCCACGCCGTCTCAGCCGCCACAGCGCGCGACCGATGGTCCTCGTCCGCGCCGTGAGATCAGCCGGCCACCAGGAATTCGACGCGTCGCGGGGTCACCGAAGCGGCCCATCGGGTGGACGCTCGTACAGTGGCATGGTGCCCGACACCGTGATCACCGGCCCGACCGCTCAACCGACCAACCCCGAGGCGTACGCGGCGCTGCACGCCGACGCCACCGCGTTGCTGGAGGGCTGGCAGCCGACCAGCCCGGACGCGGCCGGCGCGCGGGACCGGACCCTCGCCCTGCTCGCCGCCGGTCCGGTCGCCATGAGCCGGCAGCACCGTCCGGGGCACATCACCGCCAGTACGCTGGTGCTGGACTCCACCGGCTCCCGGGTGCTGCTCTGCCTGCACGGCAAGTTCGGGCGGTGGGTGCAGCTCGGCGGGCACTGCGAGCCGACCGACGAGACCCTCGTCGCCGCGGCCCTGCGCGAGGCCACCGAGGAGTCCGGAATCGCCGGCCTGCGCATCGACCCGGTGCCGATCGACGTGGACGTGCACCAGGTGCAGTGTCAGGGCGGCTCGGCGCACCACGACGTCCGGTTCGCCGTGCTGGCCCCGCCCGACGCGGTGGAGCAGGTCAGCGACGAGGCCGAGGAGCTGGGCTGGTTCCCGGCGGACCAGCTGCCCGAGCCGCTGGCCGGCGGGACCGTGCAAATGGTCGCGCCGGCCCTCGCAGCCCTCAGACGTAGCCCTCTTCGCCTCGCTCCTTGAGCTCGTCGACCAGGGCCTTGACGTCCTGCGCCCGGTCGCGCGGGCAGACGAGCACCGCGTCGGGGGTGTCCACCACGATCAGGTCGTGCAGTCCGAGGACGGCCACCAGCCGGCCCGACTGCGGCACGACCACGAGGTTGGTGCTGTCCCGCAGGAGCACGCCCGGCTTGGCTTCCGTGCCGAGCACCACGTTGTTCGCCTCGTCGGCCGGCAACACCTCGCCCAGGGTGTGGAAGTCACCGACGTCGTTCCAGCCGAAGTCACCCGGCACCGTCGCGACCCGACCGGCAGTGGCCGCGCCCTCCATCACCGCGTAGTCGACGGAGATCTTCGGCAACGTCGGCCAGATCGCGCCCAGGACGTCGTCCTGCTCCGGTGTGCCCCAGGCGGCGGCGATCGCGGCGACGCCGGCGTGCAGCGCCGGCTGCTGGCGGGCCAGCTCGGCGAGGAAGACGTCCACCCGCCACACGAACATGCTCGCGTTCCACAGGTGCCGGCCCGAACGGACGTACGCCTCGGCGACCTCGGCGGCCGGCTTCTCCTTGAACTCGGTCACCGGCCGCCACGGCACACCGTCGGTCGGGTCACCGGTCTCCAGGTAGCCGTAGCCGGTCTCCGCGCGGGTCGGGGTGATCCCGACGGTCATCAGCATGCCCTGCTCGGCCCCGTGGACCGCCTCCTGGACTGTGCAGACCCAGCTGTCCGGGTCGCGGATCAGGTGGTCGGCGGCGAAGCTGCCCATCACCGCGTTCGGGTCGCGCGTCGCGATCACCGCGGCGGCCAACGCGATCGCCGCGCAGGAATCCCGGGGCGAGGGCTCGACCAGGATGTTCTCCTCCGGCAGTACGGTCAGCTGCCGTGCCACCGCCGTGACGTGCGCGGCGCCGGTGACCACAAGGGTCCGATCCGGTGTGGTCAGCGGCGCGAGCCGTTCCACTGTCGCCTGGAGCAGCGAGGCGTTGGTGCCAGTGAGCGGGTGGAGGAACTTGGGATGGCCAGCACGGGACAACGGCCACAACCTTGTGCCGCTGCCACCTGCCGGAATGACCGCATAGAGCATCCGCACATCATGCCCGACGTACCTACCCAAAGTGGCCCGGGTCACCAGCAGTGGCGCGGCGGGTCAGGAGCGGGCGCGGCTCCACGCGGCGATGTGCACCTCGGCGCTGGACTCCCAGGTGAATTCCTTGGCCCGGTCGACCCCCGCCTTCGCCAGCGACAACCGCCGCTGCTCGTCGTCGAGCAGAGCGGCCAGGTCGATGCCGATCTGCTCCGGATCCTCCGAGGTGTACGCGACCGCGTCGCCACCCACCTCGGGCAGTGAGAGCCGGGGCGTGGTCAGCACCGGGGCTGCGCACGCCATCGCCTCCAGGATCGGCAGCCCGAACCCCTCGCCGTAGGACGGGTACGCCGCGACCAGCGCGCCACCGAGGAAACCCGGCAGGTCGGCGTAGCGCAGATAGCCGGGACGCAGCAGACGCAGGTGCGACGGCACCTCGGCCACCGCCCGGTCGATGTCGTCGTCGTGCCCCTGCCCACCGGCGATCACCAGGGCCGGCGGGTCGACCCGGTCAGCCACCGCCCGCGCCCACCCACGGATCAGGTTGGGCACGTTCTTCCGTGGCTCCTTGGCACCGAGGAACGCGACGTAGCTGCTGTTGCCCAACCCCAGACGGGCGCGTACGCGGGCCTTCTCCTCCTCGGTGGGAGCGTGGAAGGCCGCCTGGTCGACGCCGTGGTAGGCCACGTCGATCCGCGTCGGGTCGGCGTCGAGCAGCCGGATCAGCTCGTCGCGGGTGGCCTTGCTGGGCACGATCACCCGGTCGGCGCGGCGCAGCGAGGTCTTGATGGCGCTGCGGAAGAACGTGCGGCGCGACTTGTCGTAATGCTCCGGCTCGGTGAAGAACGTCGCGTCGTGCACGGTGACCGTGACCGGACACCCGGCCCGCAGCGGGCAGGTGTAGAAGGGCGAGTGCAGCACGTGTGCGCCCACCTGCTGGGCGAGCAGCGGCAGGCCGGTCTGCTCCCAGGCCAGCCGGGCCGGGCGGTGCGCCACGGCGGCCGGAGCGGGGATGATCTCCGCGCCGGGCAGCATGCGGGTGTAACGCTCCAGGTCGGTGCGGAGACTGACCACCGCCAGTTCCACCCCCGACCCACACACCTTGCCGAGGGCACCGAGCAGACCGTCAACGTATCGACCGACACCACCACGGTCGGCGGGGACACTCGTGGCGTCGATGAGCACGCGGGGCGGGCGACCGGCGGTCACGGGGCGACTCCTTGCACTGGCGGGTCTGTGGGGAACAACACTCCGGGGGTCAAGCCTACGCCGGGGCGCGGGTCCGACGCTGACTGCGACCCGACGGTACGCCGACTTGTCATCGTCATTGAGTACGGCCCGCACTGGCGTATCGTTCGCGCCGATGGCCGACAACATTGCCCGGGTGTTCGCCGACGCGATCGCGACCGACCCGACCCGACCGCTGCTCACCTGGTACGACGACGCCACCGGCGACCGCACCGAACTCTCCGGCGTCACCCTGGCGAACTGGGTGGCGAAGACCGCCAACCTCCTCGTCGACGAGGTGGGCCTCGCGCCGGGCACCCCGGCCGGTGTGCTGTTGCCGCCACACTGGCAGACCGCTGCGGTGCTGCTGGGGTGCTGGTCGGCCAAGCTGAGCGTGGTCGACACACCGGGTGACGTGGGCGTGCTCTTCGCCGCCGTGGACCAGTTCGACGAGGCGCAGTCGTGGTCGGCCGACGAGCGGTACGCCCTCGGGCTGGCCCCGCTCGCCGCCCCGCTGCGGCAGGTGCCGCCCGGGTTCGCCGACTACGTCGTCGAGGTGCGCGGACACGGCGACCACTTCACGCCGCAGTCCGGTCCGGGCCCCACCGACGCGCACCTGCTGAGCCGGGCCGAGGTCCGTGCCAGCGAGTTGGGCATCGAGCCCGGCGCACGGATCCTCGTGGAGGCCACCCGCCACCCCGATCCGGTCGACTGGCTGCTGGCCCCCCTGACCCGGGCCGCCACCGTTGTCCTCTGCGCCAACCCGGACCCGACCCGCCTGGCCCCCAGGCTCACGGCGGAAAAAGTCACCCACTCCCTCCCCAGCTAACCTCCCCACCCCACCCCACCCCACCGCGATCTTGCAGTTTCTGTTGTCGATATGCATTGAATGCCCCTTATGTCGGAGCAGAAAGTGCAAGATCGACGGGGTGGGTGGGCAGGGCGGGGGCGGGGCGGGTCAGGCTTTGGGGCGGCGTTGGGCCAGGGCGGCGAAGGCGGTCAACGACTCGGGGTTGACCAGGGCGCCCTTGGCCGCCGCCTGGTCGACCGGGGTGCCGGTGAGGATCTTCTTGACCGGCACCTCCAGCTTCTTCGCCGAGAGCGTCCGGGGCACCGACCGCACCTGGTGGATCTCATCGGGCACGTGTCGGGGTGAGAGCGCCGTCCGCAGTTCACGGCAGATCTTCGTGCGCATCGGGTCGTCCAACTCCAGACCGTCGGCCAGCACCACGAAGAGCAGCAGCTCACCGGCGCCGCCCTCATCGTCCTCCAGGTGCACGACGACCGAGTCGAGCACCTCGTCGAGCCCCTCGACCACGGAGTAGAACTCGGCGGTGCCGAGCCGGACCCCACCACGGTTGAGGGTGGCGTCGGAACGCCCGGTGATCACACACCCACCCCGCTCGTTGATGGTGATCCAGTCGCCGTGCCGCCAGACGCCCGGGTAGACGTCGAAGTACGCCTCCGCGTAGCGGGTGCCGTCAGTGTCGTTCCAGAAGCCCACCGGCATGCTCGGCATCGGTTCGGTGATCACCAGCTCGCCGAGTTCGCCGATCACCGGCGTGCCGTCGGCGGAACGGGCCTCCACCTTGGCGCCCAACGCCCGGCAGGCGATCTCACCGGCGTACACCGGCAGCAGCGGCACCCCGCCGACGAAACCCGTGCACACGTCGGTGCCGCCGGAGAGCGACTGGAGCTGGAGGTGGTCGCCGACGGTCTCGTACACCCAGCGGAAGCCCTCGGCGGGCAGCGGCGCACCAGTGGAACCCACGCCGCGTACCGCCGACAGGTCGGCGACGTCCCGGGGGACCAACCCGGCCTTGCGGCAGGCCAGCAGGTACGGCGCGGACGTGCCGAAGTACGTGGTGCCGGTCTCCGCCGCCATCCGCCACAACCCGCCGAGGTCGGGCTCAGCCGGCCGGCCGGGCTCCGCGCGGACCGCCGGGTTGCCGTCGAAGAGCACGATGCTCGCGCCCACCGCCGGCCCGGAGACCAGGAAGTTCCACATCATCCACCCGGTGGTGGTGAACCAGAAGAACCGGTCGGCCGGGCCCAGGTCGTGGTGCAGGGCCAGCATCTTCAGGTGCTCCAGCAGGATGCCGCCGTGGCCGTGCACGATCGGCTTCGGCAACCCGGTGGTGCCCGAGGAGTAGAGCACGTAGAGCGGGTGGTCGAACGGCACCGGCGTGAACGTCAACGGCTCGTCCACGGGCGCGGCCAGCTCGGCCCAGCTCAGCGCGCCGTCGGGCGCGGGGCCCGCCGGGTCGAGGTAGCCGATGCTGACGGTGTGCCGCAGTGACGGCAGGGCGGCCCGGATCGCGGCCACCTCGGCGCGGCGGTCCACCGGCTTGTCGCCGTACCGGTACCCGTCCACGGCGACCAGCACCGACGGTTCGATCTGCTGCCAGCGGTCGGTGACGCTGCGGGTGCCGAACTCGGGGGCGCAGGACGAGAAGATGGCGCCCAGGCTGGCGGTGGCCAGCAGCAGGACGTACGTCTCGCCGATGTTCGGGGCGTACGCCGCCACCCGGTCACCGGCGGTGACGCCGAGCCGGCGCAGCCCGGCCGACACCCGGCGGACCTGCTCGCGCAGCTCCCCGGCGGTCAGCGTGACCGGCGGGCGCGTCTGCCCGTGGGAGATCACCATCGGGTCGTCGTCGCCCCGACCCGGCATCCGCAGCACGTTCTCGGCGTAGTTGAGCGTGGCGCCGGGGAACCAACGGGCGCCCGGCATCACCCGCTGCGCCAGGGTCGCGGTGGGCGGGGTGTGTGCGATCACCTCGAAGTGGTCCCAGATCGAGCGCCAGAACCCGTCCAGATCGGTGGTGGACCAGCGCCACAACGCGTCGTAGTCGGCGAAGTCCAACCCGCGGTGCTCCCGCAGCCAGCGCAGGTAGGCGCCGATCCGGGACCGCTCGCGTACGTCCGCCGGCGGCGCCCACAGCATGTCACCCACTGGTCCACCCTCCCCCTGGCCCGACACGACACTGTGACTGGGCCGTGGCGCCATCTTGCCCTACCTCGAAGCGCCATTCTGCGCACCGGGTAGGCCGACCGACGCGTGCCCGTCCCACACTCCAACCCGCCACCTCATGTGGGTCAGCCAGCGCGGTGGGCCTGGATGGCTCGACGGCGGGCGAGGCGGTGCGCCCGGCGAATCTCCGCCTCCTTGTACCGCCGCTCGTCCTCCGCGGTCTCCGGCAGCACCGGGCGGACCGCGCGCGGCGCCCCACCGACGTCCACGCCGACGAACACCAGGTACGCGGTGGCCACCCGGACCGGCGCGTCCTCGGCCGAGTCCCACCGCTCGGCGACCACCCGTACGCCCACCTCCATCGAGGTCTGGCCGGTCCAGTTCACCTGGGCGTGGGCGTGCACGAGGTCGCCGACCCGGACCGCCTCCGAGAAGACGATCTCGTCGATCGCCGCGGTCACCGCCGTTCCGCCGCTGTGCCGGGCGGCAGCGGCCCCGGCCACGTCGTCGACGAACTTCATCAGAACCCCACCGTGCACGGTGCCGTAGAGGTTGACGTCCACCGCCGTCATGATCTTGCTGAGAGTGACGCGCGAGTACGACGTCGGCTTGCCGTTCGGAGCGGCGGAGAGGTGCTCAGTCATGTCGAAAACGGTACGGTGCGCGGATGCGACATCTCTGGAGCTTCCTCGCCGGGCTGGTGGTGGCACCCATCACCTGGGTGCTGGTCACACTCGGGCAGGACGGGTCGAGCCGGACGGTCGACCGCTGGGTGGAGATCGGCACGTTCAACACCGCCAACCTGATCGAGCCGGCCGTGTACCTCGGTGTCGGCGGTGTCCTGCTGGGCCTGCTCGGCACGCTGCGCTTCTCACCGCTGGGCCCGTTGGTGGCGGGGGCGCTGCTGGTCACCCCGTACATCGGGATGTTCGTGGCGCCCTTCTCGGTGCGGGACGCGATCCCGCACGAGTGGAAGGTGTTCGGCGACCCGCTGCCGCTGCGCCTGCCCGTGGAGAACGGCACGCTCTTCCTGATCGGCATGCTGCTGCTGATGGCCACCTTCAGCCAACAGCGGTGGCGGCAGTGGCCGACCCCGGCGGCCGTTCCGGCCACGGCACCCGCCCCCGCGTCGGACGGAGGCCCCCGCAACGACGACTTCACGTTGACCGACTGGCCGCCCCCCGCGGCGGCGGAGCGGGACACCGCGCCGGTCACTCTGGGTTACCCGGCCGACTCGACACCGACCGAACCGCTGCCCCGCCGGGTGGGTGGCGAATCACCCTGGTCCGCCCCACCGCGCGGTCAGCCGCGCCCCGAGGACACCACCGAGATCCGCTGATCGTCGGGGCGGGCCGGTTTCACCGGCCCGCCCTCCGTCTCTCCCGCGCGACGACGGGGCCCGCTGCGGCGCGACCGCCGGGCGTTGTCAGTGCAGCGCGACAGCCAGGTCCGGGTCGACAGTGCCGAGGCTGGCGCGCGGAACGACAACGAGCATGACGATCAGCGCGGCGGCCATGCCGCCCGCGATGACGATCGCCATCGGTACGCTCCCCGTGCCGAACAGACCGGCCAGTGGCGCCGTCACCGCCCCGATGCCGAACTGCACCGCGCCGAGCAGCGCCGCGGCGGTGCCAGCGGCCTCGCTGTGCCGGCTCATGGCCAGCGCCGGCGCGTTCGGCAGGGCCAGCCCGGCGGCGGCCAGGACCAGCCACAACGACGCGAGCAGGGTGCCCAGGCCACCGAATCCGGTCGCCGCGAACATGACCAGCAGCAGGCCGGCAGCCGTTCCGGCGATCAGGGCGCTGACCAGGATCTGCTGCGGGGTGTAGCGGCGCAGCAGCCGCACGTTGAACTGGGTGGCTCCGATCAGCCCCACCGCGCCGGCCCCGAAGGCGATGCCGAACTGCTGCTCGTCGAGGCCGTACTCCTGCTGCAGCACGAACGACGAACCCGAGACGTACGCGAACAGGGCCGCCATCGCCAGCCCGGCGACCAGCACCAGGCCGACGAACGCCCGGTCGTTGAGCAACCCCCGGTAGTCGCGCAGGGTGGCGCTCACCCCGCCGTGGCGCCGACGCGCCACCGGAAGGGTCTCCGGGAGCCGGAACGCGGCCACGACGATCAGCAGCGCGCCCAGCACCGCCAACGCCGCGAAGACACCCCGCCAGTCGGTCCAGCTCAGCAGGCCACTGCCCAGCGTCGGAGCGAGGATGGGCGCCAGGCCCATGACGAGCATCAGCCGGGAGAAGATCCGGGCGAACGAGGCCCCGCTGAACAGGTCGCGGACCACTGCCGTCGCGACCACCGTGGCGGCCGCGACACCGAGCCCCTGGAGTACGCGCAGCCCGCCGAGCACCGTGATGTTGGGTGCGAAGACGCACAGCACGGATGCCACGATGTGCGCGGCCAGACCGACCAGCAGCGGCACCCGCCGCCCGACCACGTCGGAGAGCGGCCCGATCAGCAACTGGCCCAGCGCGAGGCCGACGAGCGTGCCGGTCAGCGTCAACTGCACGGCGGTCTCAGTGGTCTGCAGGCCCGCCGTGATGGCGGGCAGGGCCGGCAGGTACATGTCGATGGTCAGGGGCCCGATCGCGATCAACGCGCCCAGCACGAGGACGAGTTGTGCCCGCTGACGATTGGTCATCAGGTCGCCGGGCAGTACCTCGGGCGCGACGGCGGCATCGCGTCCGGTCTTCTCCACCAACTGCTTCATCATCTCGATCTCTCTGCGGAAGCTGGTGCGTCGTCACGAGCGGCGGCGCGGGGCGTCGACCGGGCCGCGTGGACGCGACGGCACGGTGTGGGGCGCTCGACGGTGGGCTGCGTGGACGTGACGAGGCAGGGGTCGTGGCGGGGGTGGCCGGGTGGGGCGATCATCCGAGGGTGATTCTGTCGGTCGGCAACACCTCGGCGGTGTGTGACGTTCCCGGTGTGTGGGGAGTCACCCCACCCCGTTCGGCCGAGCGAGCTGTGACCACTGTCACAGCACGATCAGAACCGGGGATGGGGTACGCGTCGTCTTGCCTGGTGTGAAGCGAAGTCTGGACGGTCTCGACGAGGGTGAACTCCTCCGCCGCGTCGCCCGGGGCGACCGGCGCGCGTTCGACGCGCTGTACCGGCGTACCGCCCCGTGGTTGACCGTGCGGCTGCGTCGACGCTGCGCCGACGAGGACATCGTGGCCGAGGTGCTCCAGGAGACGTACCTGGCGGTCTGGCGGTCGGCCGGCAGCCAGGCGCAGTCCACCTCCGGCAGCGCGGTGGGCTGGTTGTGGACGATCGCCGCGCACCGGCTGATCGACGCGTTCCGCCACCGGGCCCGACGCGAGCGGATCCCGACGGTACGCACCTTCGAACCCGTCGCCCCGGCGGCCGAGGACGAGGCGTTGGCCGGCGGGATGGACGCCAACCTGGAGAACGCCCTGCACGCGCTCCCCCCGGAACTGCGGCAGGTGCTGCGCTCGATGGTCCTCGACGGGCTGACCGCCCGGGAGACGTCGCTGCTGCTCGGCATGCCGGAGGGGACCGTGAAGACCCGCGCGAGACGCGCCCGAATCGCACTCCGGGAGGCGCTGTCATGACCGCTCACCCCACGCCCGCTCTCCTCTCCCGCTACGCCTCGGGCGGGGTGGGCGTCGACGACGCGACCATCTGGGCGGTGGAGGCGCACCTGGAGACCTGCGCCGACTGCCGGGCACTGCTGACCCATACCGTCGACCCGGGCACGCGTGACCTGCTGGACCGGGTGGCCGGCGCCGTGGCCGCCGGGATCGCCACCGGCCCCGCACCGGTGCGTCGTCGGCGGCTACCGCGTACCGGGGTCGCCGCCCGGATCCTGCCCTGGCTCGCCACCGCCGCCGGGCTGATGCTGGCCGCGGTCCTGTTCGAGAAGACCTTCGCCAGCCTGCCGTCGCTGGTGCTGCTGGTCGCTCCGGTCGCGCCGCTGCTGCCGGTGGCCGCCGTCTGGAGTCGGCGGGGCGACCCGGTGTGGGAGTTGGCGGCCACCACACCCCGTACCGGCCTGCCGCTGTTGATGCGCCGTTCGTTGGGGGCGCTGGTAGCGGTCCTGCCGGTGCTCGCGGTGGCCGGCTGGGGCACCGGGCACTCCCCCGGCCTCTGGTTGCTGCCGGCGCTGGGCTTCACCGCCGGGGCGTTGGCGCTCGGCACCGTGGTGGGGATCGACCGGGCCGCACTGGGGTTGGCGCTCGCCTGGTCCCTGGGTGTCGTGGCGCCGAGCCTGGTCGGCGGGCGACTCCCGGCCGTCCTCGCCGGCAGCAGCCTGACCGGTTGGGCGCTCGCCACAACGCTGCTGCTGGCCGTGGTCTTCGTCCAGGCCCGATGGCGGTCGCAGCTGCCCACCAGCACGTTCCGATGACGAGATCCAGCCAGCACCGAATGGAGACACGATGATGCGTACGGTCAGCGTGGCGGAGACCGCGCCGTCCACCTCCGCGTGGGCGGTGCACGCCGAGACGTTGCGGGTCCGGGCCGGCCGACACCTGGCGGTCAACGGTCTGGACCTGAGGTTGGGCACCGGTGTGCACGGGCTGCTCGGCCCCAACGGCGCCGGGAAGACCACGTTGATGCGAGCCCTGGCCACCGTGGTGAAGCCGGCCGGTGGGCGGCTGACACTGCTCGGTGAGGAGGTCACCGCCGGTGCCGACCTGCGCCAGGTCCGCCGCGGCCTGGGGTACCTGCCGCAGCACTTCGGCTTCTACCCGCGCTTCACGGTCCGCGAGTTCGTCGAGTACATCGCCTGGCTCAAGGAGATGCCGAAGGCGGTCATCCCTGGCGCTGTGCAACGGGCCGTCGAACGGGTCGGCCTGGCGGACCGCGCCGACTCCCGGATGAAGACGCTGTCCGGCGGGATGCTGCGCCGCGCCGGCATCGCCCAGGCGATCGTCAACGATCCGACGGTGCTGCTGCTCGACGAGCCGACGGTCGGCCTGGACCCGGAGCAACGCCTCGACTTCCGTGAGCTGCTGCGGGAGATCGGCCTGGACAGTTGCGTACTCGTCTCCACCCACCTGGTGGAGGACGTCGCGGTGGCCTGCACCGATGTGGTGCTGGTCAGCGAGGGTCGGTTGGTGTGGCAGGGCAGCACGGGAGAGCTGGCCGCGCAGGGCGGCGACGCCGACGCCGGCGACAGCGCCACCGAACGCGGCTACTCGTCGTTGCTGCGCGCCCACCGGGAGCGGGTGTCGGCGTGACCGGACGAATCCTCCGCATCGAGCTACGCCGGTCGGCGGCTCTGGGCGTCGGCCTGTTGTTGCTGGTGACCGGCGCGGCGTTGCTGCTGTCGTCCACCCAGTTCTTCGCGGGGCGGTGGATGCAACTGGCGGTGCTCGCCCGGTCGACGCTGATCATGCTGCTGCCACTCGCGCTGGCCGGTGGGGCGTGGCTGGGGCGGCGCGACGCGCGCTGCCGCGTCAACGAGTTGTTCGCCAGCACCGTCCGGCCACGGTGGCAGCGGGTCGTGCCGACCGCCAGCGCTCTCGCGGTCACTGTGGTCGCCGCGTACGTCGTGGTCTTCCTGGTGGCCGCCGGGTGGGTGGTGCCGACGGCGGGATATTTCCCGAGCGCGACGATCGTCGTCGCCGCGGTCGGCGTTCCGGCGCTGATCGCCGCCGGTTGGCTGGGCATGGCCGCCGGCCGGGCCGTGCCCCGGGTGATCACCGCGCCGGTCCTCGCGGTGCTCGGGTTCGTCCTGGTGGCGTTGGTGCCGGAGTGGATCACGGCACCCGCGACGGGCGCGGAGATCGGGCAGTTCCGGCAGGAACCGGCGGGGGTGCTGCTCCTACCGACGTTCACCGGCCTGGACGACTTCCAGACGATCGCGACCCGGGTCAGCCTGCTGCAGGCGCTGTGGCTGGTGTCTCTCGCCGTGACCGGCCTGCTGCTGCTCGGCGCCGTCCGCCGCCGCGCCGTCGCGTTCGCCGTGCTCCCGGCGCTGCTCGGCGTCGCGGTCGCCCTACCGCTCCTGCCCGTCGGCGGAGCCCGCGGGGCGGCGGTCGTCGACCCGGTCGCCGTCGAGCTGGTGTGCGACAACGACGGCCCGCAGGTCTGCGTGACACGGACGCACGCCGCGCTGCTGCCGGACGTGGTGGGCCCGGCCCGGCAGGCGCTCGCCATGATGGCGGCGAAGCTGCCCAACGCACCGGTCCGGGCGGTCCAGACGCAACAGGTCACCTACTGGGCGCGGCCGGACCCGGACACTGCCCCGGCCCGGCACTCCGCCGACACGATCGTCTTCGACACCCCCACCATCAACCGGGTGGGACGCGCCGACCTGTCCGGTGACTACTTCCTGCCGGCCCTGCTGGAGGCCGCCTGGCGGCAGGAGTGCGGCGACCAGTCGGTGCGGGGCGACGTGTACGAGGCCCGGATGGTCGCCGCCGCCTGGCTGACCGGTCGGCCACCGGCCCCGCAGCCCGGGTGGCCCCCGTCGGAGATGGCCCAGCTGGTGGGCGCGTACCAGGCGCTGGTCAACCTCCCGGAGGTCGAACAACGACGTCGGATGGCGGCGGCCCGCGAGGGTGCCCTGGCCTGCCGGGACGACGAGCTGGTGGCGAACGTGCCGACGGGCCGGCCGTGAGGTTCCTCCAGCTGCACCTGCGCGCCCGCCGGGTACCCCTCGCCCTGGCCACCGTGACCGCGTTGATCGCACTGGCCTGGGCGCTGTCGCTGGCCTACACCGACTCGGCGACCATCAGCGCCCGGACGGCCAGCCTCGCCATCATGCTGGCGGTGGTCGCGGTCGGCAGCACGCTCGACGGCGCCGACGGGGCCCTCGACCACACCATGGCGGTCAACTGGCCGGTACGGCGCGCCGGTCATCTGCTGCTCGCCGCCGCCGCGATCACCGCGCTGCTGGCCCTCAGCATGGTCACCGACGCGCGTTACGAGCCGTTCGCGGTGACGGTGCGCAACACCGCGGGGCTGCTCGGGCTCACCGCGCTCGGCGCCACGGTGCTGGGTGCCGCCCTGTCCTGGATCGCCCCGCTGACCTGGACCCTGATCGCGGTACTGCCGATCATGGTGCCCAGCCGGGACCTGAAGATGCAGGTCGCCGGCTGGCTGATCCAACCTGCCGGGACCACCGCCGCCACCGCCTGCGCCGTCGTGCTGGCGGTGACCGGACTGCTCGCGTACGCGGTGCGGGGTTGCCCCGTGCGGCCGGTGAGTGAGACGTCCCCCGACCAGTGACGGACGTTCCGATGCTCCGGAGACCCCGGAGCATCGGAGCGAGCCCTAGACGACGTCGGCCAGCAGCTGCCGGGCCATGACGATCCGCTGCACCTGGTTGGTGCCCTCGTAGATCTGAGTGATCTTGGCGTCGCGCATCATCCGCTCGACCGGGTAGTCCCGGGTGTAGCCGTAGCCACCGAGCAGCTGCACCGCGTCGGTGGTGATCTCCATGGCGGCGTCGGAGGCGAAGCACTTCGCCGCCGCGCCGAAGTAGGTGAGATCCGCGTCGCCGCGCTCCGACTTGCCGGCCGCCGCGTACGTGAGCTGGCGGGCCGCCTCGAGCTTCATGCCCATGTCGGCGAGCATGAACTGGATGCCCTGGAACTCGGCGACCGCCTTGCCGAACTGTCGACGCTCGGCCACGTACCCCTTGGCGTAGTCGAGCGCGCCCTGCGCGATGCCGACGGCCTGCGCGGCGATGGTGACCCGGGTGTGGTCCAGGGTCTTCATCGCGGTCGCGAAGCCGGTGCCCTCCGCGCCGATCATCCGGTCGGCCGGGATCCGCACGTTGTCGAGGTAGACCTCGCGGGTGGGCGAGCCCTTGATGCCGAGCTTCTTCTCCGGCGCGCCGAAGCTCACCCCGGAATCGGACTTCTCCACCACGAAGGCGGAGATGCCACGGGAACGGGCGGACGGGTCGGTGACGGCGAAAACCGTGTAGAACTCGGACACGCCGGCATTGGTGATCCAGCGCTTCACGCCGTTGAGCACCCAGTGATCCCCGTCACGTACCGCCCGGGTGGTCATGGACGCCGCGTCGCTGCCCGCCTCCGGCTCGGAGAGGCAGTACGAGAACATGGCGTCACCGGCCGCGACCGGCGTCAGGTAGCGACTCTTGATCTCGGCGGAACCGGCCAGCAGCAGTGGCATCGTGCCGAGTTTGTTCACCGCCGGAATCAGCGAGGAGGACGCGCAGGCACGGGCCACCTCCTCGATCACAATGGCGGTGGCCAGCGCGTCCGCCCCCGCGCCGCCGAATTCCTCCGGGATGTGCGGTGCGTGGAAGTCAGCCGCCCGCAACGCGTCGTAGGACGCCTTGGGAAACTCCCCGGTCTCGTCGGCCTCGGCGGCGTGCGGAGCCACCTTCGCGGCGCAGACCTCACGCACCGCTTCCCGGATCGCCTGGTGCTCATCGGGCAACCGGTAGACGTCGAACGACTCCCCTGCGGCCATCTCGGCCCTCCCCTTCACCGCTATCATGCGCAGTCTGTGACGACTCCTGACCGCCGACCGCGCAGACTGAAGACTAGCGACTGCAGTTCAGGTGATGTTACCGGCGCGTAGGCATGGGCAAGATGGTGCACCCGACGCGCTCAGCCATGATGAAGACCGAGACAGTGAGCTAGCCAGCGCGAGCGGAGAAGACAGGCGTGACGATCCCCTACCCCACCATCCAGCCGACCCCCGCCATCGCCGCGGTGACTCCGCCCTCGGGCGCTCCCCGGCCGCGGGTGACCTTCCTGGGAACTGGTTACCTCGGCGCGACGTACGCCATCTGCTACGCGGAACTGGGGTACGAGGTCCTCGGCTTCGACGTCGACGCCGACAAGATCGCAAAGCTGAACGCCGGCCAGGTGCCGATCCACGAGCCTGGCCTGGACGAGCTGCTGCGGCGCAACCTCGCCGCCGGCCGGCTCCGGTTCAGCACCGACATCGCCGAGACCGCCGACTTCGGTGACGTGCACTTCATCTGCGTCGGCACCCCGCAGCGGGCCGACGGCATGGGCGCCGACCTGTCGTACGTCGAGGCGTCGGTCACCAGCCTCGCGCAGCACCTGACCCGCAAGGCCCTGATCGTCGGCAAGTCCACCGTGCCGGTCGGCACCGCCGAGTGGGTCGAGCAGCTCGTCGACAAGCACACCCCCGACGGCCTGAACGTCGAGGTGGCGTGGAGCCCCGAGTTCCTCCAGGAGGGCTTCGCCGTCGACGACGTCCTGCGGCCCAACCGGATCGTGGTCGGCGTCAAGAGCGAGTGGGCCAACGGCATGCTCTACGCCGCCCACAAGGGCGTGTTCGACCTGGCCGCCACGGAGGACCGCGAGGTACCCCTGGTGGTCACCGACTTCTCCACCGCCGAGCTGGTCAAGGTCGCCGCGAACGCCTTCCTGGCCACCAAGATCTCCTTCATCAACGCGATGGCCGAGGTCTGCGAGGCCTCCGGCGGCGACGTCACCCAACTGGCCCGCGCGATCGGCTACGACCCGCGGATCGGCAACCGGTTCCTCCAGGCCGGTCTCGGCTTCGGCGGCGCCTGCCTGCCCAAGGACATCCGGGCCTTCCAGGCCCGCGCCCAGGAGCTGGGCGCCGGTGAGGCGCTGCGCTTCCTGCACGAGGTCGACCTGATCAACCTGCGCCGACGTACCCGGGTGCTTCAGCTCGCCGCGGACCTGCTCGGCCGCCGCTCGGGCCCGGCCGGCCCGGACTTCGCCGGCACCCGGATCGCCGTGCTCGGCGCCACCTTCAAGCCCAACACCGACGACGTCCGCGACGCCCCGGCGCTCGCCGTCGCCGCGCTGCTGCAGAAGGCCGGCGCCGACGTGCACGTGTACGACCCGCAGGGCACCGAGAACGCCCGCCGCGCCGTTCCCGAGCTGACCTACGAGGCCAGCATGAACGAGGCCGTCACCGACGCCGACCTGGTCTGCGTGCTCACCGAGTGGGCCGACTTCCGCAACGCCGACCCGGTCGCCCTGGGCGAGTTCGTCAAGGGCCGCAAGGTCGTCGACGGCCGCAACTGCCTCGACCCGGCACTGTGGACCCAGGCCGGCTGGGAGTACCGGGGCATGGGCCGCCCCTGACGGAACAGACGCCCACCGGCCGGTCATCGAGCATCTCGATGGCCGGCCGGTGTCGTTGTTTGCCCGGGACCCGCCGACAAGAGTCGAAATCCGCGCCAGCTTTGGGCATGCTGCGACAGTGGGAGTCCACAGTGCGGGTGGAGGGGTGTCGTGGCGACCTTTCAATGCTCCTCGTGCGGCCGGGAGATCAAGCCGGCCGTTCGATGCCCGCACTGTGGGGCAGATCAACCACAGTGGGTCGAGCACCTGGCCGACATTGAGCGTTCGATAGCGGAGATGAAGGCGCGCGACGCCGCCATCGCGCGCGAGCAGCGCCAGATCGCCGCCAAGATGCAGGCCGCGCTCTTCCAGCGGGACATCCTCGCCCACGCCGGCGAGGAGCGCATCAAGCAGGCCACCCGGCCACGCCGGGTGCTGCGCCGCCGTCCCGGCCGGCGGCCACCGACCGCCACCATGGGCGCGCCGCCCCGGGTGCCCCGCCAGGGCGCTCCGACCGCCCCGGAGGATCCGCCGCCCCCGCCCCGGGCCACCTGGCTGGACGTGGACGACCCGGAAAACCCGCCGGAGGCCTCCTCCCGCGAGGTGCAGAACATCCCTCTCGGGTTGGGTGCGCTGCTGCTCGGCGTGGCCGCGGTGGTCTTCGCCGCCGTGGCCACCAGTTCGATGGACGCGCTGGCCCGGCTGGGCATCCTGCTGCTGGCCACAGTGCTGATGCTGCTGACCCCCCCGGCGCTGGCCCGGCGTGGGCTCACCTCGACCGCCGAGACCATCGCCGCGGTCGGCCTGCTGCTGGTGCCGCTCGCCGGCAACGCCCTCTGGGCGGTGGACCGGATCGGCGCCGACAGCGGCTCCGGCACCGTCTTCGCCGGGGTGATCTTCGCGGTCACCGCCGTCGTCGCGTTCGGGTACGCCCGTTGGACCGGTCTGCGCGCGCCCCGCTTCGCGACGGTGCTCGCCGCGCAGCCGGTGCTGCCTCTGCTCGCGTACGACCAGATCACCGGCCCGGGCGGCTGGGCACTGGTGCTGGCCGTGGTCGCTCTCGTCAACCTCGGCCTGACCCGCTCCAGCGTGACAGTCGAACGCCCCGTCCGGCAGGACCTGCCATCGCCGGGAACGCCGTCGGCGCCCCGCCGACGCGATGCCGAGAGCCGGCCGGAGGGCGACCCGGAGGAGGCCGCCGAGCTGATCGACGCCGGCGCGGGCTCCGCCGACCCGGAGCCGGCCCGCCCGGTGCCCGGCCTGCCGGAGCTGACCTGGTTGCTGCACGCTCTGGCGGTCGCCGTCGCGCTGGCGTACGCGGTCACCGCCCTGTTGCGGGCACAGGCCGTGCCGACCGCGACCGGCGCCGGGGTGGTGCTGCTGCTGGCCGCCCTGATCGGGCTGGCCGGCGCGCTGGTGCTGCGTCGTCCGCCGCTGCCCGACGTGGCGGCCGGCGTCGTCACCCTGGCCGTGATCGGCGCGCTCAGCCGCATCGCCTCGGTGGCCCTCCCCGGTCGGGCGCTGCTGCTGATCGCGGCGGTCATCACGGTGACCGGGCTGGCGGTACGCGCCGTCCCGGAGGCGGCCCGACGTGGCCCGCAGATCGCGTCCGCGGTGGCCCTGACAGTCAGCGGTCTGGTGGTCGCCGGTGGCGCGCTGCGCGCCGGGGTGGCACCGGTACGGGCAGCGCTGCCCGCCTGGGACCCGGACCTCAGCCGGTACCCGGGCGAGTTGGCCGCCGCCGTCGGGCCGACCGGCTGGCAGCTCGCGGGGGCCGCGTTCCTGCTCACCATCGCGGCGGTGCTGGCCCTGCCCACCGAGATCCGCCGGGAGTTCGCGGTGGCCGGAGCGGCGCTGACGGCGCTCGCCGTACCGGCCTCGTTCGGTCTCGGCTGGGCGACGGCACCGTGGCCGATGGTGATCACCGCGATCGGCATCGGGGTCATCGGGCTCTCCGCCCGCACCGACCGGGCCGCTCTGGCGCACGCCGTCGGGGCGGCAGTGGTCGGCCTGTTCGGTGCGGGCGCCAGCCTGACCAGCCCCACCCTCACGGCCGCGGTCCTGATCACGCTGTTCGCGGCCGGCACGCTGGTCGCGCTGGCGCCCCGGATCCGGATCGCCTCGGCCGCCGCCGACACGGTAACCGCCTGGGCCGCCGGTGGCGCCGCGTTCGCGCTGCCCGGTGCGGTGGCCGCGTTCGTGGCCGCGACCATGCCGAAGGACCCGACCCCCACTCCGGCGAGCCTGCGAGAGGTGACCGTCCCGATCCTGGCGGCCAGTTTCCTGGCGGTCTGTGTGACCCTCGGCTACGCCGCCGTCGTGCAGGTCTCCCAGCGCCACATCCCCGCGCCGCTGTCGGTCGGCACCGGGCTGGGCGCGCTGGTGGTCACCGCCGCCGCGTTCGGGGCGCCCGGCGCGACCGTCGCCGACGCCTGGGTCGGCGCGCTCCTGCTGGTCGCCGCGGTCCTGCTCTTCCTGGCCCCCTCCATCGACGCCGGTCGTCGCGCCGACCTCACCCTCGACGGCTCGGACCTGGCCGCCGCGGCGGTCACGACCGCCCTGATCGCCACCCTGGTACGGATCGGGGCGGTCCTCGCCCCGGGCGCGCAGCTGGCGGTGGCCGCCGCCCTGCTCCTGGTGGTCGCCGTGGGCGCCCGCAGCATGCCCGAGGAGTGGCGACGCGGACCGATCCTCGGCCTCACCGTCGGCGGCGCCCTGATCGGGGTGCTCGCCGGCTGGTCGGCGGTGCGCGGTGGGGTCGGCGTGCTGGCCACCCCCGGCCCCATCTGGAGGGGCGACCTGAGCGACTGGCCGGCCGCCCCCGTCGGCGGTGCCACCTGGCAGGCGCCGGTCGCGCTGGCGCTGCTGGCCCTCGCCGCGGGCATTCTGCTCCCACCGCCGTGGCGCTGGGACGTGTCCGGGGTGGCGGTGGTGCTCGCCACCATCGGCGCGCCGGCCGCGTTCGATCTGGCCTGGTGGTCGCCGGTCCTGGTCGGCGGAATGGTCGCCACCGTGTTCGGCATGGCCGCGGTGGCCACCGAGGAGGCGCGCGCCGGGCTGTCCCGGGCCACGGTGGCCGGGGTCGTCGCGCTGCACGCCGCCGGTGCCGGGCTGGTCCGCCCGTGGACCACAGCCCTGGCGCTGGGCAGCATCGCTCTGATCGGCGTGGTGGTGGCCACGCTGGCCCGCGTTCTCGCCGACCCACAGGTCACCGACATCGACACCGAGGGGATGCCGCCCCACCTGGCGCAGATCGGCGGCGCGGCGATCGGTGCCGCCCTGCTGGCCCTGCCCGGTGCGGTGGCGGCACTGTCCGCCGAGTTCGAACACTCGGCGGAGGTGGTGCTGACCGCCGCGCTGGCGGCCACCAGCCTCGGCCTGGCCGCCGTGGCAGCGGTGCGGCGACAGGTGCCGCAATATCTGCCCTGGGTCAGCGTGGCGGTGGTCGGCGGGGCCACCATCAGCGCCCTCGCCGCCATCCCCACCGGCCTCGCCGCGGGCGTCTACGCGGCCGCTGCCGCCCTGCTCGGTGTGCTGGCCGAGCTGATCCGCGCGGCCACCGTGCCGCCCACCGGCGCCGCCCAGCCGGTCCGGCGCTGGGCGGTACGACTCGACGGCGCCCTACGGCGGCTGCCGGACGACCCGGAGCGACGACGGTGGCGGGTCAACCCGGCCGCCGGCGCGTTGGCCGCCGCAGCGCTACCGACCGCCCTGGCGCTCGCCTCGATCGGGCCGGCGCTGATCACCGCACTCGTCGAGCCGCACCGCACGCTGACCCGGATCTGGCAGGGCCCGCCGCCGGGGCTGCTCACCCCGCCGCCGGACGTGGTCGATCCGACCCACGTGCTGACGGCGCTGCTGCTCACCGCGACGGCCGCGCTGGCCGCCACCGGCTTCAGCGGCGGGCGACGGTCCCGGGCCGTGCCGGTGGTGTTGCCCGGGGCAGCCGTCACGCTGCTGATCGCACCCATCGCGCTGGGCCAGGGCTGGCCCGCCAGCACCATCGCCGCGCTCTCCGTCTTCACCATCGCGATGCTCGGTCTCGCGCTGACCCCACCACCGCCGCTGGTCGAGCGGGCCCGCTCGCTGCGGCTGGCCCGGGTGCTGGTGTTCGCCATCGGTCTGGCCGGTGGGAGCGCCGGGCTCGCCGGCAGCCTGGCCGACCGGCAGATGACCCTGTTCACCCTCGGCAGCGCGGTCGGGGTCGGCGCGGTGGCGGCGCTGTACGGCACCACCCAGCGGGCGCGCATCCTCGGCTGGCTCTTCGCCTCACTGATGGCGCAGCTCTTCGTGCTCACCGCCGGCCTGGTCGCCGGGCTGGCGGCGGTCTGGTCCGCGTTCGGGGTGCTGGCCGTCGGCGCCGTCCTCCAGGTGCTCGCCGCCACCCTGCCCCGGCTGCGCCGCCCCGAGTCGCAGCGGGAAGCCTCCACCGTGGAGTGGTCCGGCTACGCCGCCGCGCTGATCGCGTTGGCGCTCGCCTTCGACTCGCCCCGACACATCGCCGCCCTGCTGGCCGCCTGGGGCGCTGTCCTCGGCGTGGCGGCCACCCGACCCGGCCGTCGGCCGGTGGAACGCCGGATCCTGTTCTGGGCGGTGGTGCTCTGCGAGATCACCGCGTGGTGGATCCTGATGCGGGTCGCCGACGTCGCGCTACCCGAGGCGTACACGCTGCCGTTCGCCGCGCTTGCCCTCCTCGTCGGCGTCCTGGAACTGCGCCATCGACCGGACATGAGCAGTTGGGTGGCGTACGGTCCGGCGCTGGTCGCGGCGTTCGTGCCGACGCTCGCCATCGTGCTGGCCACCGAGTCCAGCACGATGCGGCAGATGCTGCTGTTGCTGGGCGCGGTCGCGGTGCTGATCTTCGGCTCGTCCAGTCGGCAGCAGGCCCCGGTGATCGTCGGTGCGTCGGTCACCGCGATCGCGGCGATCCACGCCCTGTTCAGCCTGGGCCCGTGGCTGGCGCTGATCCCGGTGGGCATCCTGCTGCTGGTGCTCGGCGCGAGCAACGAGCGCCGCCGCCGCGCCCAGGAACGCCTACAGACCGCCCTGCGCGGCATGAGATGAGTCGGAGGGTCACGGCGGTGTGGGTGAGTGGGCGCGGTGAGTGTGCCGGGCTCGCGCGTCACCCGCGCCCATCTCGCGCGATCTTGCACTTTCTGTTGTGGCATAAGGGATGAGAGCCGCGAAACAGCGACCGAAAGTGCAAGATCGCGGGTGCGGTGCGGTGCGGTGCGGTGCGGCGGGGTCGCGGGAGGGCTAGCGCAGGGTGGCGTGGAGGGCGGTTTCCTTGTCTGCCACCAGCTTCTCCAGGTCCTGCTGGTAGGTCGTCATCTTGGCGCGCAGGTCCTCGTCGGTGGCACCGAGGATCCGTACGGCCAGGAGGCCGGCGTTGCGGGCGTTGCCGATCGACACGGTGGCCACCGGAACCCCGGCCGGCATCTGCACGATGGACAGCAGCGAGTCCATGCCGTCGAGGTGCTTCAGCGGCACCGGCACCCCGATCACCGGCAGCGGCGTCACCGAGGCGACCATGCCGGGCAGCGCGGCGGCACCCCCGGCCCCCGCGATGATCACCTTGAGACCCCGGTCGGCGGCGTCGCGCCCGTACTCGATCATCGCGACCGGAGTCCGGTGCGCCGAGATGATCCGCACCTCGTACGCCACCCCGAAGTCGTCCATCACCTCGGCGGCGGCCCGCATGGTCGGCCAGTCCGAGTCACTGCCCATGATCAGCCCAACCGTGCTCACTGCGGCCCTCTCGTCGTCGGCGAAATCGTGGCTCACTCGTGGCCCTCGCGCAGCCAGCGCGCGGCCCGTGCCGCCCGCGCCCGCAGGTCGTCCAGGTCGTCGCCGAGCACCGTGACGTGCCCGATCTTGCGGCCGGGTCGCACCTGCTTGCCGTACAGGTGCACCTTGGCACCCGGCTCGGCCGCGAAGAGGTGGTGCAACCGCTCGTCGATCGACATCCCGCCCGGCTCACCGCCGAGCACGTTCGCCGAGACCACCACCGGGGCGGTCAACGCGGTGTCACCCATCGGGTAGTCCAGCACGGCCCGCAGGTGCTGCTCGAACTGTGAGGTCCGGGCACCCTCGATGGTCCAGTGCCCGGAGTTGTGCGGACGCATCGCCAGCTCGTTGACCACGATCGCCGGGCGACCGGCGTCGTCACGCACCTCGAACAGCTCCACCGCCAGCAGACCGATCACCCCGAGCGCGGTGGCCAGGTCGATGGCGAGCTGCTGGGCGGAGACCGCCAGCTCCTCGTCCAGGCCGGGTGCCGGGGCCAGCACCTCCACGTTGATGCCGTCGCGCTGCACCGTCTCCACGACCGGGTACGCGGCCACCTGGCCGAACGGCGAGCGAGCCACCTGCACGGCCAGCTCCCGTCGCAGCGGCACCCGCTCCTCCACGATCAGCCGGGTGCCGCCAGCGAGCAGGGTGGTTGCCAGCTCGGTGGCCTGAGCGGCGTCGTCGACCATCCAGACGCCCCGACCGTCGTACCCGCCCCGGGCCGCCTTCAGCACCACCGGCCAGCCGACCTGCTCGCCGAAGCCGACGAGGTCGGCGGGCTCCCCGACCGGCCGCCAGGCCGGGTTGGGCGCGCCCAGCTCGGTCAGGCGTTCCCGCATGACCTGCTTGTCCTGAGCGTGCAGCAGCGCGTCCGCCGGCGGGTAGAGGGGCACCCCTTCCGCGGCCAGCGTGCGGATGTGCTCGGAGGGCACATGCTCGTGGTCGAAGGTGACGACGTCGCAGCCCTTGGCGAAGGTACGCAGGGCGGCCAGGTCGGTGTGATCGCCGTACTGGACGTCGGCGGCGACCAGCGCCGCACCGTCGTCAGGGGCGGTCGCGAGCACACGCAGTGACTGGCCGAGGGCGATCGCGGCCTGGTGGGTCATCCGGGCCAACTGGCCGCCACCCACCATGCCGACAACTGGCAGACCGGTACGGGAATCCATAGCGCGGCCAGCCTATCCGGGCCGCCGACGCGCCCACCCGGAGGGCCGGCGATCCACCTGCGCGGGCGCGGGGAGGACCACCCGGCGGGCGGCGCGACGACTACCGGGCGTGGCCGTGCTGTCCGCCCAGCTCGGCGATCAGCTCCTCGACGGAGGTGACCGGCCGTTGGCAGACGAAACCCCGGCAGACGTACGCGGCGGACCGCCCCTCGACCAGCGGACGGTCGGCGAGCAGCGGCACACCCGGCTGGTCCGGCCGCCCGGCGACGACCACCGCTCCGGGTGGGGCATGCCGGCGGGCGGCGGTCACCAGCGGATCGCCGGCCGGGTCGTCGGTGACCACGGCGATCTCGTACGGCCCGGAGAGCAACGCCTCGCCGACCATGGCCGCGTACCCGGTGAACCGGGGGTGCTGCCCGACGATCGGCGCGACAGTGCCGAGGGCCGCTTCGGCTGCCTCCCGGTAACGCGTCTCCCCGGTCAGCGCCGAGTACGCCACCAGCCCGGCGATCAACGCCGACCGGCCCGACGGGGTGGCGTTGTCGGTCGGGTCGGCCGGGCGGGCGACGAGCCGTTCCGCGTCGTCGGCGGTGTCGTAGAAGGCCCCACCGGGGGCGGCGAAGCGCGCCAGGGCGGTGTCCAGCAGCTCGCCGGCCACGGTGAGCCAGCGGCCCTCGCCGGTGAGCTGGTGCAGGGCGCAGAAGGCCTCGGCCACGCAGCCGTAGTCCTCCAGGACACCGGCCGGCTCGCCGACCTTGCCGTCCCGGGAGACCCGGCGCAGCCGGCCGTCCACCAGGTGCACGGTGGCCAGGTGCTCGGCGGCCTGGCGCATCGCCCCGTCGGCGACGATGGTGATGCCGTCCATCAGGTTGGCGTCCTCGTCCTGCGGGGACACGTTCCCGGCGGCGACCTGCTGGAACTCGGCGAGAGCGGTGATCGCCAGGCCGTTCCAGGCGGCCACCACCTTGTCGTCGAGGGCCGGCTGCGGGCGGGTGTCCCGGGCGGCGAGCAGCCGTCCGACCACCTGCTGCCAGCGGGCACGCACCTCGGGTGCGGCATCGTCCACGTCCCGGGCGAGCCGCAGCACGCTCATGCCGTGTTCAAAGGTCCCCTCGTCGGTGACGGTGAACAGGTCGGCGGCGAACCGGCCGTCCTCCTCGCCCAACGCCTCGACGAGTTGGGTGGGAGTCCAGGCGTAGGTGAGCCCTTCGACGCCCTCGGTGTCGGCGTCCAGGGCGGACGCGAACCCCTGCCCCGGCCGGTGCAGCTCGTCGGCGAGGAACCGGGCGGTGTCCCGGGCCACCCGGCGGGCCAGCGGGTCGCCGGTGAGTCGCCACAGCTGGGTGTAGACCCGCAGCAGCAGCGCGTTGTCGTAGAGCATCTTCTCGAAGTGCGGCACCGTCCAGTGCGCGTCCACCGAGTACCGGGCGAAGCCGCCCGCGAGCTGGTCGTAGATGCCGCCCCGGGCCATCGCCTCGGCGGTGTGCCGGGTGATCTCCAGGCTGGTCGGGTCGCCGGTGCGCTGGTGGTGGCGCAGCAGGAAGAGCAGGTTCATGTGCGGCGGGAACTTCGGGGCCCCGCCGAACCCGCCGTTCGTGGCGTCGTACTCGCTGGCCAGCTTGGCGGCTGCGGCGTCGAGCAGCGGGGCGTCCAGCGGGGCGGTGGGGCCGCCCACGGCCTGCGCGCCGCCGATCGCCTCGACCACGGCGGCGCCCTGGCCGAGCACCGCCTCGCGCTGCTCCCGCCAGGCGGTGGCGACCGACTCGAGCAGTTGGATGAAGTTGGGTCGCGGGAAGTAGGTGCCGCAGAAGAACGGGGTGCCGTCCGGGGTGGCGAAGACGGTCATCGGCCAACCGCCCTGGCCGGTCATCGCCTGGGTCGCGGTCATGTAGACCGCGTCCACGTCCGGGCGCTCCTCCCGGTCCACCTTGATCGACACGAAGTTGTCGTTCATCAGGGCGCCGACCTGCGCGTTCTCGAACGACTCGTGCGCCATCACGTGGCACCAGTGGCAAGCCGCGTAACCCACGGAGATGAGCACCGGGACGTCCCGGCGCTTCGCCTCGGCGAACGCCTCGTCCGACCACTGCCACCAGTCGACCGGGTTGTCAGCGTGCTGGAGCAGGTACGGGCTGGTGGCGTCGACGAGTCGGTTCACCTGACGACCATAGCCAGCCCCGGCGCGGACCGCGCGGCCTCCACCCGGACGTCCCACCCGAGACCGGTCGGCCCCAGGCCACGCCGGACGGTCAGGCCACTCCGGTCGGCCCCAGGCCACGCCGGACGGTCAGGCCACTCCGGTCGGCCCCAGGCCACGCCGGACGGTCAGACCACTCCGGTCGGTCAGGATGCGCCGGTCGGTCAGGATGCGCCGTCGGCGCGGAGCCGGAACACGTTCGACTCCGCCGAGTCGCGCAGCGACCCGAGCACCGCGCCGATCTTGTCGGCCGGCATCGGCTTGAAGAAGTGGTAGCCCTGCGCGGAGGTGCAACCCAGCTCGGCCAGGGCCATCCGCTGCTCGGCGGTCTCGACCCCTTCGGCGACCACCCGTAGCCCCAGCTCGTGGGCAAGGCCCACCGTCGTCCGGACGATCGCGGCGGCCTCCGGCGAGTCGGCCATCCGGATGACGAAGGAGCGGTCCACCTTCAGCTCGTCCACGGCGATCCGGGTGAGGAACGTCAACGACGAGAAGCCGGTGCCGAAGTCGTCGACAGCGAGTTGCACGCCCATCGACCTCAGCGTCGCCAACACCTCGTCGATGACCTCCAGCTCGCTCATCACCACCGTCTCGGTGATCTCCAGGACGAGCCGGTGCGGCGGCACCTGGTGGCGGCGCAACGCGTCGGCGATCTCCACCGGCAACCGGGGGTCCAGCAGGCTGCGCGCCGACAGGTTGACCGAGATCGGGACGTCCAACCCCTCCCGAGCCCAACCGGCGGCCACGCTGAGCGCCTTGTTCAGCACGTAGCGGGTGAAGGTGCCGAGCTGCTCGCTGTTCTCCACCGGCCGGATGAAGTCGGCCGGGTTCAGCCACCCCCGCCGGGGATGCTGCCACCGGATCAGCGCCTCCACCCCGGTCGGCGCACCAGTGGCCAGGTCGACCGCCGGTTGCAGTGCCAGCACCAGCTGATCGTCGACAGTCAACGCCTCACGTAGCTCGGCCAGCAGGGCGAGCTGGTCGGTGCTGGCCGCGTCGCGCGCGCCGTCGTACGCGGCGACGTTGCCGCCGCCCTCCTTGGCCTGGTACATCGCGATGTCGGCCCGACGCAGCAGCTCGGTCAGGTCAGCGGTGCCGGCGGCGGCCACCACCACACCGACGGAGACCTCGATGGACATCCGTACGCCGGCCACCTCGGTCGGCGCGGCCAGCCGCTCGGCGATCTCGCGGGCCTGGCGCAGCGCGTGGGCCATCGGGGCGGCCCGGTCGCCGAGCACCGGCACCGCCGTGAGCAGGAGGGCGAACTCGTCACCGCCGAGTCGGCCGAGCAGGTCCCCGGTGCGGACCAGCGCGTTGAGTCGGTTCGCGGTCAGCCGCAGCAGTTGGTCGCCCGCCGCGTGACCGAGGGTGTCGTTGACTTCCTTGAACTGGTTGATGTCCAGCAGCAGCAGCGCCACCGGGTGGTCGTGGCTGAGCTGTCGCAGCGACTGGTCGCCCCTGCTCAGCATCGCCGCCCGGTTGGCGAGCCCGGTGAGCGGGTCGTGCACCGCGTCGTACGACGAACGGGCGGTCACCAGGCACAGCTCGTGGTGGGTAGCGGCGTCGTGCAGCGCGGCGGCGAGCGCGTCGCCGAACGCGGCCACCGCGTCGCGTTCCCGGGCGGTGGGCGGGGCCGAGCGGGGGAACCGCACCCGCAGCCGACCGACCGGCGCGGCACCGACCGACAGCGCCCGGCTCAGCTCGTGCTCGTCCGGTTCGGACTGTTCCGGTGGTCCGGTCTCGCGGTCGACCAGTTGACCGCCGGCGTCGCCCCGGTAGCGGTGCCACCGGCCGTCGGGCCGGGCCACGTCGACATCCACCAGTTCGGCGTTGAACAGCGTCAGCGCTCCGGTGACCGCCGCGCTGGCCACCCCCCGCTCGTCGAGCTGGTTGAGGGCCGCGGTGGCCTCGGCGAAGGCCCGCCAGGTGCGGCGCTCCTGATCCGAGCGCAGCCGGTAACGGTAGGTCTGCTGCAGCAGCCACAGCAGCGGCGGCAGCAACAGCAACCAGCGCGGGTCGAGCTCCAGCAGCGCGACCACCACGAGGCCGACCGCCACGTTGCCGACGAACATCAGCAGCTTGCCGCGCAGCGCGGCGAGCAGCGGCGGCCCGATGGGCAGGCCGTGCCGCAGACCCACCGTCACGCCGCCGAGCCAGGCGGTCACCAGGAGGTACGTCACCGAACCGGCGATCACGGCCAGCGCCAGCATCGGGGTGGGCGCAGAGAGCAGCGGCCGCCCGAGCGCGGTGGTCACGGACACCGCCAGTGCCGACGCGGCCGCGAGCGACGCGGCGATCCGGACGATCTCCAGGGCCGGACGGCGGTCGTTGTGCAGTGACAGGATCGTCCAGGCCAGCCCGGTGCCGAGCAGCGTGGCGGACGGGAGCCAGCCGGCGGGGGTCAGGTAGAGGCAGACGATCAGGGCCGCCTCGCCCCAGGTGATGCTGACCATGCCCGCTGGCGAGCGGAACCGCAGCCGGGCGAACTGGGCGAGGGCGAGGACGGCGACGGCGATGCCGAAGCGGGCCGGACCGCCGAGGGGGTCGTCGGCCGGCAGCCGGACCGGGAGGGTCAACCCGACCACCGCGGCGGCCACTGCGGTCACCGTGACGGCGGCGGTGAGCACGAGCAGCCGGCCCGGTGTGCCACGCACCCCGAGCCGATCGAACGGGTCGTCGGCCGGACCGGAGGTCATCGACCTCCCCCGTCAGCCGACCGACCGACGTCGCGGCGGGCGGCCGGTGCTGTGCTGGTCATCGGCGCCCCCTCCCGCACACGGCTCGGAGACTTTTGGTCCCCCCGGCGGAAGGCTAAGCCAAACCGGGTGGCCGCAACAGGGGGCGACCACCCGGTTCGGCGTGATTCATGCGCCGGCTACCCGTTCAGGTGCTGCTGGTGCCCGTTGGGAGCGGGTGTGGATGAATCCCGCCCCCCGGTCCCGTCTGTCGGATCGACGACTGACGCATCGGCCCTGGTCGGGTCGGCCGCCCCGGACTGCTGGGGGAAACGGTCCGGCAGACGGCGCAGCCGAGAGTTCATGTTGCGGATCAGCAGGATGGTCGCGGTGGCCAGCAGCAGGATGAGGAACAGGCCCATCGGCCCGGCCAGACCACCCGTGCGGGTGTCCCCGAAGTTGTTCTCCGCGAGCACCTGGGCAGCGGTCAGCATGGCGTTCCTCCGAAGTGCGGTTGGTAACCAGGGTAGCCCTGCCGGGAATCAGCGCGCGTGCGCCGTCTCCCGCACCCCCGCGAAGAGATCAGACTCGGGCAGCGGGCTGTCGACCATCGAGCGGGCCAGCTCGTAATCCTCGGTGGGCCAGGCGCGTTGCTGCAACTCCATCGGGACGTGGAACCAGAAGCCGTCCGGGTCGACCTGGGTCGCGTGGGCGCGCAGCGCGTCATCGCGGACCGGGAAGTAGTCGGCGCACTCCACCCGGGTGGTGATCCGGGGGCCCTTGTCGGGCCGATCCTCCCACCGCTTGAGCCACTCCTCGTAGGGCGACTCCAGCCCGGCGGCCAGCATGCCCTCGTGCAGCGCCATGATCTTGCCCTTGGAGAAGCCGATGTCGTAGTAGAGCTTCAGCGGCTGCCAGGGCGCGCCCAGCTCCGGGTAGCGCTCCGGGTCACCGGCGGCCTCGAAGGCGGCCACGCTCACCTTGTGACACATGATGTGGTCCGGGTGCGGGTAGCCACCCTCCTCGTCGTACGTGGTGACGACGTGCGGACGGAACTCACGCATCAGCCGCACCAGCGGACCCGCGGCGACCTCGACGTCCTGAAGGGCGAAACAGCCCTCGGGCAGCGGCGGCAACGGATCGCCCTCGGGCAGGCCCGAGTCGACGAAGCCCAGCCAGGCCTGGTCGACACCGAGGATCGCCCGCGCGGCGTCCATCTCGGCCCGCCGGATCTCACCGATGTTGGCCCACACGTCGGGCCGGTCGAGCTTGGGGTTGAGCACGCTCCCGCGCTCGCCGCCCGTGCACGTCACGACCAGGACGTCCACCCCCTGAGCGACATACTTCGCCGTCGTCGCCGCGCCCTTGCTCGACTCGTCGTCCGGGTGCGCGTGCACGGCCATGAGACGCAGTTGCTCTGCCAACTTCGGCGCTCCTCGTCTGTGCCGGACGGTGGACCCGACCGGGCTCAACCGGCTGACCTGCCGGGATCTTCTCGCCGCACCCTGTCGCCGGCCAGCAGCGCCAGGCATGACCTGCCATTCCTGCCGCTGGACCGGGTGGGAGGATGGGGCTCTGTCATTCTTGCCGATGCCGCCGACAACAACGCCAGGAGATACCCGCCGGTGACCGAGACGCACGCCACAATTTCACCAGCTGCGCCGGAATTCCCGGCCGGGCGCTACGGCCGGCGTCGGGCACCGGGCGGCAAGCGCCGCCGTACGCTGCTGGCCGCGCTGGCGCTGCTGGCGCTGGTGGCGACGCTGACCGTGATCTCGTTCCGGCTCTACCGGCAGTACGGCGACCCGGTCTACGACGCACAGGTGATCACGTACACCGACATCACGGACAAGCAGGTGCTCGTCCACTTCCGGGTGACAGTCCCGCCGGGTGGCTCGGCGGTCTGCGTGCTGCGGGCCCGGGACCGTGCCGGCGCCGAGGTGGCCCGCGAACAGGTCACCGTGACCGCCGCCCCCGGGGATCGGCACGTCACGACCCGACACCGCCTGGCCACCACCGCGCGGCCGTTCATCGGCGAGGTGCTGCGCTGCCAATCACCGTCCTGAGCTGCCCGAACAGCACTGGAAACGCTGTCGATCGAGCGCCTACCGCGGGTGTCGGATCCGGACACCGGCGGTGATGGCCGACACCCTGTGTCGTACCGCACTGGTAACTTGGTAGTTCACCTGTCAGCCAGCCACGCACAACTGAGGAGAACGCCTGTGTCCACTGGCAACGAGGCGCCCGCCACCTGGCTGTCCCAGGACGCGTACGACCGCCTCCAGGCCGAGCTCGACGAGCACATCGCCAACCGTCCGGCGATCGCAGCCGAGATCAACGCTCGGCGCGAGGAGGGCGACCTGCGGGAGAACGGCGGCTACCACGCCGCCCGCGAGGAGCAGGGCAAGGCCGAGGGTCGCATCCGCTACCTGCAGGAGCTGCTGCGCACCGCGAAGGTCGGCGAGGCCCCGTCCGCCGACGCGGTGTCGCCGGGCATGGTGGTGACGATCTACTTCGACGACGACACCAACGACACCGAGACGTTCCTGCTCGGTTCGCGGGAGATCGCGGCCACTACCGACCTGACCGTCTACAGCCCCGAGTCCGCGCTGGGCAAGGCGATCCTGGGCGGGCGAGCCGGGCAGACCTGCACCTACACGGCACCCAGCGGCGCCGACATCAAGGTGACGGTGGTCAGCTTCGAGCCGTTCTCCGGCTGACCCGTCGCCGACAGCGGCCGGCCGGGTTGACCGAGGCCGGCACCGAGACACCGCGTATCCGAGGCGTGGCACCTACCGGTGTCACGCCTCGGCTGCGAAGACCACCTGATAGCCGCTGGCCCGCAGGGCGCTGATCAGCGTGTCCGAGTGTTCGACGCCCCGGGTCTCCACCGACAGCGCGACCTCCACCTCGCCGAGGCTGAGGTGCGGGTTGGCCCGCTGATGCTCCACGTCGACCACGTTGGCCCGGTGCTCGGCGATCTGGCTGAGCAACGACGCGAGCTGCCCCGGCCGGTCCGAACAGCGGACTGTCACCCGCAGGTAGCGACCCGCGGCGGCCAACCCGTGCTCGATCACCCGCAGCATCAGCAACGGGTCGATGTTGCCGCCGGAGAGCACGGCGACCACCGGCGTCTCCACCTCGACCACGCCGGCCAGCAGCGCGGCGACCCCGACCGCCCCGGCCGGCTCGACCACCTGCTTGCCGCGCTCCAGCAACATCAGCAGGGCCCGGGAGATGTCCTCCTCGGAGACCGTGACGATCTCGTCGACCAGCTTGCGCACGTGGTTGAAGGTGATCTCGCCGGGCCGGCCGACCGCGATGCCGTCGGCGATGGTGGCGAAGGCGGGCAGCCGGACCGGTTCCCCGGCCACCAGTGAGGGCGGGAACGCCGCCGCGCCGGCCGCCTGCACACCGATGATCCGGACGTCCGGTCGCACTGCCTTGACGGCCACCGCCATGCCCGAGATCAGACCGCCGCCACCCACCCCGGTGATGATCGTCTTCACGTCCGGGCACTGTTCGAGGATCTCCAGCGCCACTGTGCCCTGTCCGGCGATCACGTCGGGATGGTCGAACGGGTGGATCAGCACCGCGCCGGTGCGCTCGGCGTACGTGTGCGCGGCGACAAGCGACTCGTCGACGGTGTTCCCGGCCAGCTCGACCTGCGCGCCGTACCCCTTGGTGGCGGCCACCTTCGGCAGCGGCGCGTTGACCGGCATGAAGACGGTGGCGTGCGTGCCGACCAGGCCGGCGGCGAGGGCCACGCCCTGCGCGTGGTTGCCCGCGCTCGCCGCCACCACGCCGCGCTCCCGCTCCGCCGCCGACAACCGCGAGATCCGCACGTACGCGCCCCGGACCTTGTACGAGCCGGCGCGCTGCACGTTCTCGCACTTGAGCCAGGTCGGCCCGCCCAGGGCCGCGCTGAGCGGGCGGGAGGGCTCCAGCGGGGTGGTGCGGGTGACCCCGGCGAGCAACTCCCGTGCGGCCCGCACGTCGTCGAGACCGACCAGTTCCGTCATGCCCCGATCGTGCCACCCGCCGCCGCGGCCCTCGGCGGCGACACCGGTGTCGACAGGACGGACCGGCTGGCTCGATCGCCACGTCAGTCCGCCGCGCACCCGGTTGATCCACTCGACGGTCCTGATGTCGCGGTGTCAGCCTCGCTGCGACACCGCGACATCAGCGAACCCGAGTGGATCATGCCCGAGGTGACCCCTCCAGCCCAGGAACGGCCGGAGCGCCCGGAGCGGTCGACGGGGCCGGAGCGGCCGGCGGGACCGCGTCACCCGCCGGGACCGGGACGGCCGGCGGGACCGGGACGGCCGCCGGGACCGGCGGGACCAACGGCGCGGGCGGCATCTCCGGCAGCACCGCGCCCGGCCAGACCCCGGCGGTCTGCCACACCGGCAGCGCGCGGGCGATGCGGGCCTCCTGCGCGGCGGAGATCCGCTGGATCAGCAGGTACAGCGTCACCGCGGCGACCACGCACGCCACCGAGGGCACGATGTTGCGCAGCAGTGAGTCCCGGTAGTAGTCGACGTACTGCTGGTAGCCGCCGTCGGTGGTGGGGGTCTCCGGCAGCTTGTTGTAGGCACCGTCGTCGAGGCGGCTGACCAGTCGCTCGCCGAGGCTGAACACCAGCCAGGAACTCCACCAGACGGCCACCAGGGTCGGGGTGAACCGCCGCCAGAGGCTGTCGCGCGCCACGGCCGCCATCACCCGGGCCGGCACCACCAGGTTCGCGAACGGCACCAGCCAACCGGCGATCGCCCATCCGGCCCCGAGCGTCGGCAGCGCGCCCGGGAAGGCGTCGGTGTTCTTGCGTGCCCGCCACATCCAGATGATCACCAGCACGGCGGCGGTGAGGTACGCGACCACCATGGGCAGCGACGACACCACCTGCATGATCAACGCGGCGACCAGCAGCTCAGGGTCGTTGTCGACCTTGGCCTGCCGAGCGAGGGCCATCCCGACCAGCGGGGAGAGCGCCACCACGAGGTAGAGCACGGCGGTCGCGCCGACCGCGATGCGGGCCGCCAGACCGATGCCACGCACGCGGTACGTCGGCAAGCCGGGAGTGATCGCGGCCTGGCCGACCGGCGTGTAGCACCGTTGGCATTCGTCGTGCTCGGGGGAGATGGCGTCCCCGCAGGTCTGGCAGCGCATGAGTTCCCCCGGTGTGCACGCGTGATGATGCGCGCACACCGTAGACGATCATGCGGAGGTCGGCGACCCCGTTCCGACCCGGGGGTAGCCGGGTGCGTGGCGTGTCCACGGGGCGGCCATCTCGAACTGGCCGGCCACACCGAGCAGCAGCAGCTCCGAGCCGGGCGGACCGACCAGCTGCACGGCGACCGGCAGGCCGTCCGGGCGGCGGCCGACCGGCACGACGACCGCCGGCAGGCCGGCGATGTTCCAGGGCGCGGCGTACGGGGCGTACCGGATGTTGGCCGACATGTTCGCCCGCCAGGACCGCTCCGACCAGCGGGCCGCCTCCGGTGGCGCGCTGGCCAGCGCCGGGGTGAGCAGCAGGTCGACCGAGTGGTCGGTGAAGAAGTCGACCGACCGTTGCCGCCACGCGGCCCGGTCCGCCTCCCGCACGTAGCCGCGGCGCTGCGCCCACTCGCCCAGCGCGACGTGCCGCCGGGTACGCCGTTGCAGACCGCGCCGGTCCAGGCCGGACGCCCGGACGTCGGTGGCGGCCGCGGCGAGCCAGGTGGCGATGCCCTGAAGGCCGAGCGCGGTGGGGTAGACCGGATCCGCCGGCACCGTGTCGTGCCCGGCGGTGGCGAGGAGCCGACCGGCGGCGGCGACCGCGTCCCGGTTCGGCGCGTCCGCCGCGACACCGCGCACCGGGGAACGCAACGAGACCCCCACCCGCAGCCGCTGCGGCGGGACGAGCTTCTCGGGGCGTCGGCCGGCGAGCACCGAGAAGCCGACCGCCGCGTCGGCGACCGTGCTGGTCAGCATGCCGTGCTCGGTGAGACCGAACCAGTCGTCGGCACCGAGCTGGCAGGGGACCACGCCCCGACCGGGCTTGAGCCCGACAAGCCCGCAGCAGGCCGCGGGAATCCGGATCGAGCCGAGACCGTCGTTGGCGTGCGCGATCGGCACCAGCCCGGCGGCGACCGCGGCGGCCGAGCCACCCGAGGACCCACCGGGGGTACGCGTGCTGTCCCACGGGTTACGGGTCACCGCGCTGTCGTCGTCGGTGAGCGCCCACAGCCCCAGTTCGGGCATCCGGGTCACGCCGAGGATCACCGCGCCGGCGCCGCGCAGTCGACGCACCACCTCGTGGTCGGCCTCCGCGACGTCGGTGCGGGCGGCGGCCGACCCGTTCCAGGTGGGCAGGCCGGCGACCGGGGTGTTCTCCTTGACCGCCACCGGAACCCCGGCCAGCGGCAGGTTCGCCAGGTCCTCCTGCTCGTCGACCTTCTCCGCCTCGGTGATCGCCTCACCGCCGCGAACGGCGCGGAACGCGGCCAGCTCACGGTCGGCTCGGGAGATGTACTCGAGGTGGTCGGCGACGACCTGGGTCGCCGAGACGTCACCTCGGCGTACGCCCCGGGCGATCTGCTTGGCGGTCGCTCCGACCCAGGTCGCCATGATGTCCTGCACGGCCATCCTTCCCCAGCGGTCAGCCCAGCGCCTGCTCCAGATCGGCGAGTAGGTCGTCGACCGTCTCGATGCCGACAGACAGTCGCACGAGATCGCCGGGAACTTCAAGCGGCGAGCCGGCAGCACTTGCGTGTGTCATCCGGCCCGGGTGCTCGATCAGGGATTCCACGCCGCCCAGCGATTCGGCGAGCACGAAGAGCTTGGCCCGGTTGCAGATGTCCACGGCGTGCTCCTCACCACCGGCGGCGCGGAACGAGATCATGCCGCCGAACCGGCGCATCTGCTTGACGGCCACCTCGTGACCGGGGTGCGAGGGCAGCCCCGGATAGATCACCTGGGCCACCTTGGCGTGCCCGTCGAGGTACCCGGCGAGCCGCTCGGCGTTGTCGCAGTGCCGGTCCATGCGTACCCCGAGGGTCTTGATGCCCCGCAGGGTGAGCCAGGCGTCGAACGGGCCGTTGATCGCGCCCATCGCGTTCTGGTGGTAGCGCAGCTCCTCACCGAGACCGGCGTCGGCGACGACCAGCGCGCCACCGACCACGTCGGAGTGCCCGCCGATGTACTTGGTGGTGGAGTGCACCACCACGTCCGCGCCGAAGGCGATCGGCTGCTGGAGGTACGGCGAGGCGAAGGTGTTGTCCACCACCAGCAGGGCGCCCGCGTCGTGTGCCACGGCGGCCAGTGCGGCGATGTCGGCGATGCCGAGCAGCGGGTTGGTCGGCGTCTCCACCCAGACGATCTTCGTGCGACCGGGCTGCACGGCCGCCCGGATCGCGGCCGGGTCGGAGACCTTGGCCGGGCTGAACTCCAGGCCCCAGCGCTGGGCGACCCGGGCGAAGAGCCGGTACGTGCCGCCGTACGCGTCGTCCGGGATCACCACGTGGTCACCGGGCTGGCACACCGCCCGCAGCAGGGTGTCCTCCGCCGCCAGGCCGCTGGCGAAGGCGAGCCCCACCGGCCCGCCCTCCAGCGCCGCCAGGCACTCCTGGAGCGCGTCCCGGGTCGGGTTGCCGGACCGGCTGTACTCGTAGCCGAGGCGGGGTGCGCCGACGGCGTCCTGGGCGTACGTGCTGGTCTGGTAGATCGGTGGGATCACCGCGCCGGTGCGGGCCTCAGGGTCCTGGCCGGCGTGAATGGCGAGCGTCTCGAAGCCGTGACTCATTCTGGTGAGGCTAGTGCCCCGTCGGAGAGGGCTGGAACGGAACCCGCGCTCCGAGGCGGGGCCGGGCCGCCAACGGCGTCGGCATAACCTGGCCCGATGAGCGGCTGCGTGTTCTGCGGGATCGTGGCGGGCGAGGTGCCGGCGTTCCGGGTGGCCGACACCCCGGACGGGGTGGCGTTCCTGGACACCCGGCCGGTGTTCAAGGGGCACGTGCTGGTGGTGCCCCGGGCGCACCTGGTGACGCTGGCGGAGTTGCCGGCCGACCTGCTGCCCGGCTACTTCGCCCTGGTCCAGCGGCTGGCGGTGGCGGTGGAGACCGCCCTGGGCGCCGGTGGGACGTTCGTGGCGATGAACAACAAGGTGTCCCAATCGGTGCCCCACCTGCACACCCACGTGGTGCCGCGAACCAAGGGCGACGGTTTGCGGGGCTTCTTCTGGCCGCGCACCCGGTACGGCGACGACAGCGAGGCCCAGAGCTACGCGGACCGGGTAGCGGCGGCGTTCCCGGCCGGGGCCTGAGTCACCGTCACGCGGGTAAGGAAGCAGGACCCTCTGGTGTTGCACGCCGCGAGTGGTACGAGAGGAGATCCCCACCGTGTTTCTGCGCCGCATGAAGGCCGAAATGGTGACGCCCGACCAGGCCCTGCCGGGCCGCCCGATCGCCATGCCGGTCGCTGACCGCCACGAGGTGCTGGGCACCCCGTTGAAGGGCCCGTTCCCGGAGGGCCTTCAGGTAGCGGTCTTCGGCATGGGTTGCTTCTGGGGCGCCGAGCGGCTGTTCTGGACGCTGCCCGGTGTCTACACCACCTCTGCCGGCTACGCGGGTGGCATCACCAAGAACCCGACGTACGAGGAGACCTGCTCCGGCCGGACCGGGCACGCCGAGGTCGTCCAGGTCGTGTACGACCCCAGCAAGATCAACTATGAGGATCTGCTGAAGGTCTTCTGGGAGAACCACGACCCGACCCAGGGCATGCGCCAGGGCAACGACGTCGGCACCCAGTACCGCTCGGCGATCTACACGACCACCGACCAGCAGCGGGCCATCGCCGAGTCGTCCCGGGACGCGTTCCAGCCGATCGTGACGCGCGCCGGCAAGGGTGAGATCACCACCGAGATCGCCCCGCTCGGCAGCTACTACTTCGCCGAGGACTACCACCAGCAGTACCTGGCGCCGACCAAGAACCCGAACGGGTACTGCAACCACGGCCCGAACGGCCTGAGCTGCCCGGTCGGCGTGGCCCGTGTCGACGGCTGACCGGCGCGGGCATTCCCGTTCGGCCCTGTGATCGAAATCCGTTGCCGAGCCCGACGAGAACTCGATAACGTGGCCGTACACGTGAAAGGAGGTGGTCCAGACTTGTATAGCAATCGGACTCGTGAGGTGGCTGTCAGCTAGCCGCTGTCCTCGACAGTGATCGGCCCGCCGCGAGGCGGGCACCAGCACCATCGTCGAGACCGTGTGGCAGCGGTGCGGCGAATTCCAGGCAGCCACCCGACCCCCGGGGCGCCGGCCCAGTCCAGCCGGCCCGTGCGACAGCGCGGAGCGCCCCGGGGGTCGCTCCATATCCGCAGGAGTGGCCATGTCCATGCGCGAGTTGGTGGTCCTGGGGACGGCCAGCCAGGCACCGACCCGTCAGCGCAGCCACAACGGGTACGTGCTGCGCTGGGACGACGAGGTGATCCTCTTCGACCCGGGCGAGGGCAGCCAGCGCCAACTCCTGCACACCACTGTCACCGCCACCGACCTGACCCGGATCTGCGTCACGCACTTCCACGGCGACCACTGCCTGGGCCTGCCCGGCACCATCCAACGGCTCTCCCTGGACCGGGTGTCGCACCCGGTAGCCGTGCACTTTCCGGCTGGCGGCGCCGAATACTTCGCCCGGCTGCGGCACGCCACCTCCTTCTACGAGACCGCCGAGCTGCGGGTCGAGCCCATCGAGGCGGACGGGCAGCGCATCGCCCTGCGCTGCGGCACGCTGGAGGCCCGCCGGCTCCGGCACCCCATCGAGACGTACGGCTATCGGCTGGTCGAGCCGGACGGGCACCGGATGCTGCCGGAGAAACTGGCCGCGTACGGCATCGTCGGCCCGGCCGTCGGCGAGCTGATCCGCGTCGGGCACCTCGACCTCGACGGACGCCGCGTCACCCGGGCCGAGGTGAGCGTGCCCCGACCGGGGCAGCGGTTCGCGTTCGTGATGGACACCGGCCTCTGCGACGGGGTCTACGCCCTCGCCGAGCACGCCGACCTGCTGATCATCGAGTCGACATTTCTGGAGTCGGAGGCCGCGTTGGCCGCCGAGGTCGGCCACCTGACCGCGGCGCAGGCCGCCCGGGTGGCGACCGAGTCCGGGGTACGCCGACTCGTGCTCACCCACTTCTCCCAGCGCTACAGCGACCCGCGCCGGTTCCACGACGAGGCACGCGCGCACTTCGACGGTGAGCTGATCGTCGCCGAGGATCTGACCACGGTGCAGCTTCCGCCGCGCCGGGTAACCTCGGCCGGGTGACCATCACGCTCCGCTCCGCGACCGAAGGCGATCTGATGGCGGTGGGGGCCCTGCACCAACGCTCCCGGGTCGCCGCGTACTCCGCCTTCCTGCCGGCCGAGGCGCTGGCCGACCCGACACCGGAGGCGATGGGCCGCTACTGGGTCGAGCGGTGGCTGTGGGAGCGGGACACCCACCGGATGACAGTGGCCGAGCGGGCCGGGGCCTTGGTCGGGTTCAGCCACCTGGGCCCGGACGACGAGGACGACCCCACCACCGGGCTACTCAACGCGATCCACCTCGACCCGCGCGAGCAGGGCCGGGGCGTCGGTCGCACCCTGATGGTGGACGCCCTGGACGCCATGCGGGCGCAGGGCTGGCGGCGTGCCGTGCTCTGGGTGCTCCGGGAGAACGCCCATGCCCGAGCCTTCTACGAGCGCGGCGGCTGGACCCCGACCGGCGCGGAGCGCGTCGAGCACATCGGCACAGCCCTCACCCCGCAACTCCGCTACACCCGCCCCCTCTGAACTCCCCCCACCCCGCCCCCGCCCCGCCCCGCCCCGCCCCCGCCCCCGCCCCCGCCGATCTTGCACTTTCTGTCGCCGCAATTCGGGGCACAAGCCGCTTATGGTCGACCGAAAACGCAAGATCGGCGGGACAGGAGGGCGGGGGCGCGGGGGCGCGGGGCTGGGGTTGGGGTTGGGGTTGGGGTTAGTGGGCTCCGAGGTGGGACAGCAGGTCCTGGCGGGTCAGGACACCCTTGGGCTTGCCGTCGACCAGGACCAGCGCCGCGTCGGACTTCTCCAGCATGCCGACCGCCTCGCTCACCGGCTGACCCCCACCGATCATCGGCAGTGGGTCGCCCATGTGCCGCTCGATGGTGTCGTGCAGGTGAGCCTGACCGGTGAACAGCGCGTCGAGCAGGTCCCGCTCGGCGATCGAGCCGGCGACCTCACCGGTCACCACGGGCGGCTCGGCCTTGAGCACCGGCAGCTGCGAGACGCCGTACTCGCGCATGTAGTCGATCGCGTCGCGGACCGTCTCGGTCGGGTGCACGTGCACCAGCTCAGGCAGCCCGCCCGGCTTGCTGGCCAGCGCGTCGGCCACCGTCGGCTCGGCGCCGGAGTTGTCGAGGAAGCCGTACCGGGCCATCCACGAGTCGTTGAAGATCTTGGAGAGGTAGCCTCGGCCGCCGTCGGGCAGCAGCACCACCACCACGTCGTCCGGGCCGGCCCGGCGGGCGACGTCCAGCGCGGCGACCACCGCCATCCCGCAGGAACCGCCGACCAGCAGCCCCTCCTCGCGGGCCAGTCGCCGGGTCATCTCGAACGACGCCTTGTCGGAGACCTCCACGATCTCGTCGGCGACGCCCCGGTCGTACGTCTCCGGCCAGAAGTCCTCGCCGACGCCCTCCACCAGGTACGGCCGGCCGGTGCCGCCCGAGTAGACCGAGCCCTCCGGGTCGGCCCCGACGACGCGCACCCGACCCTCGGAGGCCTCCTTCAGGTAGCGGCCGATGCCGGAGATGGTGCCTCCGGTGCCGACGCCTGCCACGAAGTGGGTGAGCTCGCCGTCGGTCTGCTTCCACAGTTCCGGGCCGGTCGTCTCGTAGTGCGACCGAGGGTTGGCCGGGTTGCTGTACTGGTTGGGCTTCCAGGCGCCGGGGATCTCCCGGGTCAGCCGGTCCGAGACGTTGTAGTACGAGCGCGGGTCCTCCGGCGCGACGGCGGTCGGGCAGACCACCACCTCGGCGCCGTACGCCCGGAGCACGTCCTGCTTGTCCTGGCTGACCTTGTCGGGGCAGACGAACACGCACCGGTAGCCCTTGAGCTGGGCCACCAGGGCCAACCCGACACCGGTGTTGCCGCTGGTCGGCTCGACGATGGTGCCGCCGGGCTTGAGCAGACCGGCAGCCTCGGCGTCCTCCACCATCCGCAGCGCGATCCGGTCCTTCACCGAACCACCCGGGTTGACGTACTCCACCTTGGCCAGCACGGTGGCCTGGATGCCCTCGGTGACGTTACGCAGACGCACCAGCGGGGTGTTTCCGATCATGTCGACGACGTTGTCGTAGTACTGCACGGTGTGCCCTTCGTTGCGGTGCCGACGGTGGCGACCGGGAAGACGGTTCCTCGCCGCCCAGCGTACGTGTCGTCAGGGCACCAACCCCCCGGGGATGACCGAGCTGCGACGGGCCTCCCACTCCAGGAAGCGATCGGTTTCGGCGAGCACGCTGCCGGCCAGCCAGGTGACCATGACCGCGTCGTCGGCCAGCCCGAAGATCGCCAACGGGATCTCCGGGAGCAGGTCGATCGGCGAGACGATGTACGCCGTCGCCGCGGTCATCAGGGCCAGCCGAAGGCCGCCGTCGTACTCCCCCTTGGCGGTGGCCCGGATCATCCGGGGCAACGCGGCCAACCGGGTGCCGATCGACGGCCCGTTGCGCGCCCCCGCCGCCAGGGCCCGCGCCAGGGCCGTGAACGCCGCGCTGCGCTTCAGTGTCTTACCCATCGTCGCGCTCCTCTCCGCCGGATCAGCGTGGCGGGTCGGCGCAAGTCGGCCGGCCTCTCCCATTCAGATACCCCGTCGCGTCGGGTTCCAGGCACCCGGGTGCCGTCACGACGACAGCGGGGTGTCGGACCAGCGCGATAATGTCGCGGTATGGGGGTGGCAGATTCCGTCGTACCCGGTAGTGATCGCTGGCGGCAGGCCCGGCGGTTCGTCCGGCTGGCAGCCATCGGGACAGGCGCCACCGCGGCGGCCGCGGTGGCGACCGGCGGGGTGCTGGTCGGCCAGGCCCGGCAGGCTCGACGGACCATCCCGATGGCCGAGGCGCCGCCACCCCGCTGCGATGGGATGTACGGCGCGAAGTTCCCCGGCCCGGCGCTCACCATGGTGGTGCTCGGTGACTCGTCGGCGGCCGGCTACGGCGTGCACCGCCGCCGGGAGACGCCTGGGGCGCTGCTCGCCACGGGCCTGTCCCGTCGACTGCACCGGCCGGTTCAGCTGCACCGCTTCGCGGTGGTCGGCGCCATCTCGGCGGCGCTACGCCACCAGGTGGAGGCGGCGCTGGAGTGCCGGCCCGACATCGCGGTGATCCTCATCGGCGGCAACGACATCACCAACCGCACCCCGCGCGGCCTCGCGGTGCGCTACCTGGTCGAGGCGGTGCACACCCTGCGTGACGCCGGGTGCGAGGTGGTCGTCGGCACCTGCCCCGACCTGGGCGCGATCCGCCCGATCCAGCCACCGCTGCGCTGGCTGGCGCACCGCTGGAGCCGCCAGCTCGCCGCCGCCCAGACGGTGGCAGTGGTCGAGGCGGGCGGCTGGACGGTCTCCCTCGGTGACCTGCTCGGCCCCCGGTTCGCGGCCGAGCCGACCCGGATGTTCGCCTGGGACCGGTTCCATCCCTCCGCCGAGGGGTACGCGATGGCTGCCGCCGCGCTCCTGCCGACGATGCTCTCCGCCCTCGGCGCGACCCCGGAACGACGGGCCACACCGATGCGCGGCGACGGCGTACGGTCGCTGCCGGAGGCCGCGCAGGAGGCGGCTCGACACGCCGGCACGGAGGTCAGCGGCGTCCAGGTGCGGGGCCGCGACCGAGGGCCGGCCGGCCGGTGGGCGCAGCTGCGCCGACGGGCGTTCTTCGGTGTCGGTGCGGTGCCGCAGCACGGGTCCGCCTCGGACACCTCGACAGTGGAGGGACTGGCATGAACGAGCGCAGCGCGCGGAGCGTGACCTCCGGCCTCGCCGGCCGGCTGGGTCGGGCGGCGGCGTTCTCGCTGCTCGCCGGCACTGTCGGAGGCGCCGCCGTCCTCGCCGGTGAGGCGTTCGTCGCCCGGCACCGACGCTACGCCCAACCGGAGCTGGGCCTGGCCCTGCGCGCCACGATCGGCCGGGCGGGCGCTCCTCCGCTGCGACTGGTGCTGCTGGGTGACTCGTCGGCACTCGGTGTCGGTGTGGACCGGCTGGAGGACACCATCGGCGGGCAGTTGGCCAACCTGCTCGCCGAGGGCCCGACCGGCCGCCGGGTGCACCTGTCCAGCGTCGGCGTGTCCGGGTCCCGCTCGACCGACCTCGCCACCCAGGTGGCCCGGGCCCTGCTCGGTGAGCGGCCCGACGTGGCGTTGATCCTGATCGGCGCGAACGACGCCACCGGGCTGCGCCGGCCCGCCGACGCGGCGGCCTACCTCGGTGCGGCGGTGCACCGGCTGCGTGAGGCGCGCGTCGAGGTGGTCGTGGGCACCTGCCCCGACCTCGGCGCGGTGCGTGCGATCGCTCCCCCGCTGCGCCAGGTGGTCGGCTGGTCCGGGCGTCGGGTGGCCCGCGCGCAGACCAGCGCCGTGTTGCAGGCGGGCGGCTCGGTGGTCGACCTGGGCACCGAGACCGGGCCGGTGTTCCGGGCCGATGCGGGGACGCTCTGCCCGGACCGTTTCCACCCCTCCGCCGATGGTTACCGGGTGTGGGCGCACGCGCTGCTGCCCGCCATCGTCGCCGCGGCGGCGGCCACCACCCGGCGCTAGATCGTCGCCGGCCGCTGGTGACATTTCCCGCTGTGCCGGCTTCTTCCGCGCATGTTACCGGCGGGTTAACGTTGGTCCATGCCGATTGAGTCGTCCCGCGACGCCGTCATCGTCGCCACCGCCCGCTCCCCCATCGGCCGGGCGCACAAGGGTTCCCTGCGCGATGTCCGCTCCGACGACCTCGCCGCGACCATCGTCCGAGCCGCGCTGGACAAGATCCCCGCGCTCGATCCGACCACGATCGACGACCTCTACCTCGGGTGCGGCCTGCCCGGCGGCGAACAGGGCTTCAACATGGCCCGGGTGGTGTCCACCCTCCTCGGCCTGGACACTGTCCCCGGCGCCACGCTGACCCGCTACTGCGCCTCCTCGTTGCAGACCACCCGGATGGCGATGCACGCGATCCGGGCCGGCGAGGGCGACGTGTTCGTCTCCGCCGGCGTGGAGATGGTCTCCCGCTACGCCCGGGGCAGTTCCGACGGGCTGCCGCCCGAGGCGCAGGCGCTGGTCGGCGGCGGCTGGGAAAACCCGCGCTTCGCGGCGGCCGGCGAGCGCTCGAAGCGCCGCGCGCAGGGCGGCGCCGAGGTGTGGACCGACCCGCGCGAGGCCGGTGAGCTGCCCGACATCTACCTCACCATGGGGCAGACCGCGGAGAACCTGGCTCAGGTGTACGACGTCACCCGCGCCGACATGGACGAGTTCGGCGTACGCAGCCAGAACCTCGCCGAGAAGGCCATCGCCGACGGCTTCTGGGCCCGGGAGATCACCCCGGTCACCGCGCCGGACGGCACTGTGGTGAGCACCGACGACGGGCCCCGGGCCGGCGTCACCCTCGACGCGGTCGCCGGTCTGAAGCCGGTGTTCCGCCCGGACGGACGGATCACCGCCGGCAACTGCTGCCCGCTCAACGACGGTGCGGCGGCGGTGGTGGTGATGAGTGCCCAGCGGGCCGAGGAGCTCGGGATCACCCCGCTGGCCCGGATCGTCTCGACCGGTGTGACCGCCCTGTCGCCGGAGATCATGGGCCTCGGGCCGGTCGAGGCGTCCCGGCAGGCGCTGCGCCGGGCCGGTATGACGATCGACGACGTCGACCTCGTCGAGATCAACGAGGCGTTCGCCGCGCAGGTCATCCCCTCCTACCGCCAGCTGGGCATCCCCGAGGAGAAGCTGAACGTGATGGGTGGGGCCATCGCTGTCGGCCACCCGTTCGGCATGACCGGCGCGCGGATCACCGGCACCCTGCTCAACGCGCTGGAGTGGCACGACAAGACCATCGGTCTGGAGACCATGTGCGTGGGCGGCGGCCAGGGGATGGCCATGGTGCTCGAACGGCTCAGCTGAGTCGCCCTCAGAGCGCGCCGCGGGTCGCCGTCACCTCGGCGGCGGCCCGGGTCAGCGCCTCGGCCCCCGGGTCGGCGGCCAACAGGTCCGCCGTGACCACCCGCAGCTGGTCGGGCAGGGCCAGGTCGTTGTCGAGCCGGGGCACCACCCGCCGGGGCTGCCCCTCGGCGTCGGCCGCCAGGTTGGCGACCTCCTGCACCAGGCGGTGCACGAGGTCGGCGCGGGACACGTTGCCGGCGGTCGCGGCCGCCGCCCACCGCGGCTGCTGCCAGTGCGCGATCTGACCGACCAGCAACCGCACGGCCTTGTCCAACTCCGCTGCGCTCATCGCCGCCGAGTCTACGGCCGGCACCGACCGCGCCGGGTCGGGCCGGTCAGCGACGCAGGTAACTGAGCAGCCGCAGCAGCTGCCAGTAGAGGAAGACCAACCCGGTGAGCAGGCCGAACGCGCTCAGCCACGCGCACCGGCGGGCTCGACCGTCGCGCACCGAACGCTCGACGAGATCGAAGTCGAGGATGAAACTGAACGCCCCGGCGATGATGGCCACCACCGAGATCGCGTACGGCACCCAGCCGACCTCCCCGCTGACGCTGTAACCCGCCAGGCCCGGTCGCCCGCTGATCAGGTACGACACCAGGTTGACCACGCTGAGCACGGCGATGCCGAGCAGGGTGCCGATCACCAGGCGGGCCAGCCGGGGCGTCGCCCGGATCACCCGGGCCCGGTACAGCGCCGCCATGCCGAGGAAGACGCCGAAGGTGCCGGCCACCGCCTGCACCACGATGCCCGGATAGACCTGCTCGAAGGTGCGGCTCGCTACCCCCAGCAGCAGGCCCTGCAGGATGGCGTAGCCGACGATCGGCACCGGGTTGGTGATTCCCCGCAACGAGATGACCAGGACCAGCGCGATCGAGGCGAGCGCGCTGCCGGCCAACGCGGCACCCAGCCACACGGCGTCGGGAATCACCGCCCAGGACACCGCCGCGGCGACGCCGGTCACCAGCAGCAACCCGACGGTACGGACCACCACGTCGTCGACGGTCATCGGCTCGACGTCACGGGAACCGAGCACCCGGGCCTCCACCCGGCCGGCCTCGTCCAGCCGGTTGAGCACCGGGTTGTTGCTGCGCACCGTCGCCTCCTCCGCCCGCGTACCCCAGGGCTTGTGTCAAAGCCTCGCAGTCACTCTGCCCCGGGCGGGCCGGCGGCGGCGGGGAAACGGCGCGGACGACGGCGCCCGCCCCCAACGACGTTGGAGGCGGGCGCCGGTCGCAGTGCGGACGAGGTCAGTCGTCGCCCTGGAAGTAGCTCAGCAGGCGCAGGATCTCGATGTAGAGCCAGACCAGGCTGACCAGGATGCCGAACGCGGCCGTCCAGGAGTAGCGCTGGGGCAGGCCCATCCGGACGCCGTCCTCGATCTCCTTGAAGCTGAGCACGAAGCTCAGCGAGGCGACCACGATGCAGACCAGGCTGAAGCCGATGGCCAGCGGGCTGCCGTCACGCAGGCCCGTGTTGACGCCGAACAGCGCCAGCACCAGGTTGATCATCATGACGGCGAAGAGACCGACCATCACGGCGATCATGCCCTTGACGAAGGCCGGGGTGGCCCGGATGACCTTCGCCCGGTAGAGCATCGCCATCAGGAAGAAGATGCCGAAGCTGGCGGCGGCGGCCTGGAGCACGATGCCGTCGTAGGCCGTCTCGAACGCCTTGCTGACCATGCCGACGAAGACACCCTCGACGACCGCGTACGCGATCACGAGCGCCGGGTTGGCCATCCGGGAGAACGAGATGATCAAGCCGAGGACCAGGCCGACCACCGCCGCGCCGATCCAGGCGGTACCGACCAACGCGTCGGGCACGAGCACCCAGGCGGCCGCGGCGGTGATGCCGAGGATGCCGAGCAGAGCGACCGTCTTGACGACCACGTCGTCGACGGTCATCGGCGCCACGGTCGGCGGCGCGGCCGGGTAACCGGCCTGGGACGGGTACTGCTGGGGAATGCCGGGCTGTCCGTACGGCCCGGCCGGGGCGTACCCGGCGGAGCGCTCCCGCTCGGCCGCCTGGCCGAGCCGGGCGAGCACCGGGTTCGAGGTCTTCACTGTCTGGCCTCCCTCAGGGGGTCGTGTGCACGTGAACGTGCCCTCCAAGAGTAAACGGCGCAGTCACGTCTTGGAGATCACGAATGAGAATGGGTGAGGTCGACCGGTGCCCGGGGCGGGGGTCGAACCCGCACGCCTTTCGGCAGCCGCTTTTAAGGCGGCCGTGTCTGCCGTTCCACCACCCGGGCGAGTGACACCGGCGCGCCGACACGCCTGGTGCAATGTCACCGTAGCCGGTCTGCGGCGACCCGGCGTACCCCGCCGGCCTGGCCACATTAGGGTCGATGCCGTGAGCAGCGCAGCCCCCATGGCCCCCGACGCCGCGCCTGAGCAGGCATTCCGCCTCGCCGATCAGGTCAACCGCCGGCCCCGGGCCACCCGGCTGCTGGCCGCCGTCCGGCGTCACCGGGCGGATCTGCTGGCCGCTCTGATCTTCGCGGTGCTGGCCGGTTGGCTCACCCACGGGCTGTGGCCCGACCCGGGAGCCCGCACCCTGGCGCTCAACCCGGAGGACCAGACCCTCTACGAGTGGTTCCTGGCGGTGGACGCCCGCGCGCTGCTCGGCGACTTCGACCTGCTCACCGACCGGCTCAACGCCCCCGACGGGGTCAACCTGATGGCCAACACCACGGTGATCGCGCTGGGCGTCGTCTTCGCGCCGGTCACCCTGCTGCTGGGCGCACCGGTCACCTTCGCGCTGATCGCCGCCGCCAACCTCGCCGGCACCGCCCTCGCCTGGTACCTGCTGTTCCATCGGACGCTGCGCGCCCGCCGGTTGGCCGCCGCACTCGGCGGCGGGCTGTGCGGCTTCGGACCCGGCATGGTCTCGCAGACCAACAGTCACCTGCACATGACCGCCCAGTGGCTGGTGCCGGTGATCGTCTGGCTGGTGGTCCGGCTGCTGAGGGCGGCCGACCCGGGGCCCGGGACACCCGACGGGACCGGCACCACCGGGCCGGACCGTCGACGGTTGTTCACCTCGGCGGCGGGGCTGGCCGGCGCGGTCACCGCGCAGGTCTTCATCGGCGAGGAGGTGCTCTTCCTCGCCGCGATCACGCTGCTGGTGATGTCGATCAGCTATGCCGTGGTGGACCGGGACCTGGCCCGCCGGGCGCTCCCCGGGTTCGCCGCAGGGTTGGCGATCACCGCCGGGCTCGCCCTGCTGGTGCTGGGCTATCCGCTGTGGTTCCAGTTCGCCGGGCCGCAGGGAGTCGCCGACGGGATGTTCACCCCGGCCTACTTCTCCGCCGACCTGAGCAGCTGGTGGACCCTCTCCCCACTGTCGGTGGCCGGCAGCGCCGAGTCCGCCCGGCTGACCACCGGCCCCGCCGAGTACAACACGTTCCTCGGCTGGCCACTGCTGCTGGTCGCCGCGGCCTGCGCGATCTGGGCCGGGCGACGCCGGCTGGTCTTCGCCTGCGTCGTGGCGGGCCTGGTGATGGGGTCGCTCTCGCTCGGCCCCGAGGTGGTGTTCGGCGGCACCAGGACGGCGGTCCCCGGTCCGTACGCAGTGATCGCCGGGCTGCCGGTGGTGGACGGGGCGTTGCCGATGCGGTTCGCGCTGGCGTTGCTGCCGATCGTCGCGACGCTGCTGGTGCTCGCTGTCGACCGGGCCCTGGGCAGCTCCGGTCGGGCACGACGGCTGGTACCACTGGCCGTCGGGGTGGCGCTGCTGCCGCTCTTCCCGACCCCGCTGCCCACCGCCGGACGACCAGCCGTGCCGACATTCATCAGCGGCGGCCACTGGCGGCAGTGCGTACCACCGGGCGGGGTGCTGGTCCCGGTGCCGTTGCCGACGCCGAAGGAGCCCTGGCCGATGCGCTGGGCGACCGCCGCCGACGCCGGTTTCGGGCTGCCGGAAGGCTTCTTCATCGGCCCGTACGGAAGGCGCGGCACCGCGGCGATGGGCACCTTCAAACAGCCCACCTCCGCACTGCTCGCCGATGTCGCCCGGCGCGGCGACCAACCGGCCATCGGCGATGAGCAGCGCCGCCAGGCCGCCCGCGACGCGGACTTCTGGGGTGCCTCCTGCGTGGCGCTGACCGACGACGCTCCGCACGCGGAGAGCCTGCGGGCAACCCTGGAACAGCTCTACGGCCCGCCCACCCGCATCGCCGACGCCTGGACCTGGCGGGTCTGAGCCCGCCTCGCGGGACCCAAAAACCCCGCCGATCTTGCACTTTCTGCTCGGACAAGACGGGCCAAAAGGCGCATCACGGCATCCGAAGGTGCAAGATCGACGGGGTTGGTGGGTCTGGGTTTTTGGGTTCTGGTCAGACGCGGGGCGCACCGACGGGCTGGGATGCCTCGACGAACTCCTCGCGCGGGTCGTGCAACTGACCCAGTGCGACCACCTCACGCTTGAGGAAGAACGCCAACGACCAGTCCACCACCACGCGGATCTTGCGGTTGAACGACGGGATCCGGCTCATGTGGTACGTCCGGTGCATCACCCAGGCCGGCCAACCGGTCATCTTGATCCCGTACACCTGGGCCACGCCCTTGTGCAGGCCGAGGCTCGCCACGCTGCCGACGTGCTTGTGCTTGTAGTTCACCGGCTCACGGCCCCGGACCACTGCCACGATGTTGTCGGCCATCCGGGCGGCCTGACGCACCGCGTGCTGGGCGCTCGGCGAGCAGAAGTTGCCCGGCTCCTTGGTGAGGTCCGGAACGGCGGCGCAGTCACCGGCGCTCCAGGCACCCTCGACCACCTGGTCACCGTCGACCACCTGAAGGGTGGGCAGGCAGGTGATCCGCCGACGGTCGTCGCGCGGGAAGTCGGTCGCGTCAAGCATCGGCGACGGCTTCACACCGGCCGTCCAGACGATCGTGTCGGAGCGGAAGCTGTCACCGTCGGAGAGCTTGACCACCCCGTCGACGCAGGACTCGAGCCGGGTGTCCAGCCGGATGTCCATGTTCCGCTTCAGCAGTTGCTGCACGGTGTAGGCACCCATGTCCCGGTCGACCTCGGGCAGCACCCGCTGGGTCGCCTCGACCAGCACCCACCGAACCTCGTCCTGCTTGAGCTCCGGGTAGTAGCGCAGGGCGTCGCGAGCCATGTCCTCCATCTCGGCGAGCGCCTCGATGCCGGCGTACCCACCACCGACGAAGGTGAAGGTCAGCGCGGAGCGGCGGACGTCCGGATCCGGCGTGGCAGCCGCCACATCGAGCCGATCCAGCACGTGGTTGCGCAGGTAGATCGCCTCGCCGATGGTCTTGAACCCGATGCCCTGCTCGTGCAGGCCCGGGATCGGCAGGGTGCGGGAGACCGAACCCGGGGCCACGATCACGTGGTCGTAGGTGATCTCCCGGGCCGGGCCGCTGATCGGCTGCACGGTGGCCACCTTGCGGTCGTGCTCGATCCGCGTGACCGTGCCGGCCACCATCTTGCACCGGCGCAACTCCCGCCGCAGTGGCACCACGGAGTGCCGCGGGGAGATGTTGCCCGCCGCCGCCTCGGGCAGGAACGGCTGATAGGTCATGTGGGGTTGGGGGTCCACCACCATGACCTCAGCCTCACGGGAGCTGAGCTTCTTCGACAGGCGCAGGGCGGCGTACAGACCGACGTGCCCGGCACCAACCACAAGGATCCGCTTCGGATTCACGTTGTCTATCTTTCCCCGGCCGGCTCAGGTAATCCCGCTCGCGCCCCCCATCTGTGACGGAGCACAACCCATGTGACCTGCGTAACCCTCAGGTCACAGCGGTCACCGACGCCGCAGGAGCCAACCGAGCAACGCCGCCGTCCCCACCGCCACCAGCAACCCCAGCACGGTGACCCACTGGTATCCGGCTCCCCCACCCGTCCCCGCCGCCTGCAACAGCAGCACGCCCAACACGGCGGCACCCAACAGCACGGCGGCCGAGCGCACCAACCAACGGCTGATCAACTCCGGGTCGACCACCGCGTCGTAGGGCAACAGCGCGGCCAGCGCGCAGAGGGTGTGGCCCAGGTAGAGCAGGGCCGCGACGGCCAGCAGCCGCCAGAGCGCGACCGGACGGCCGTACCCGTCGGTGGCGAGCAGCCAACCCCCGACAGTGACCAACGCCGTGAAGGTCGCCCACAGCCGCCGCGGCCCGAACGCGGGCAACAGGGCGGCGAACGCCAGGAAGAGGATCGGCCGGCCGGAAAGCACCTCCGCCGGAAACGCCAGGGCGAACCCGGCAAGCACGATGACGAAGATCGCCGCCCGCACCAGCAGCGGGGCGACGCTGATCCGGGCGACGGCGTTCCGCGTGGCCCGAGCCCGCTCCACGACCGGGTTCACCGCACTGACCTTTCGTTCACCGGCCACCCACCCTGGGGGCCGTCGCCAACCGCGCCACGTCCCGCAGCACCTGGTCCAGGCTGCCGGCGCCCGCCCAGCGCACCACCGGTACGCCGTGCTCGCGGAGCTGCCCGATCATGATCTCCCGGTCCAGCCTCCACAGCCGGTACGCCACCTCGGCCCAGCCCCGGTCCTTCGGTGACGCCAGGTCCGTCGGCAACGTGTCGACGGCCACCACGAACCGCCCGCCGCGAGCCAACCGGGCGAGCATCTGCGCCGACCGTTCGTCCAGCAGCGGGGTGAGCACCACCACCAACGCGTCCGAGGAGAGCAACTGCGGGCCGAAGACCTGGTCGTACGGTTCGTGCGCGGACGCGTGCACCCGGACGTCGAGCAGCCACTCCAGGACGGTGAGGTACTGCCGCCGCCCGGCGGCCGGCCGGAGCCGACGGGCGGCCGGCCCGTACTCCAGCAGGGACACCCGGTCGCCACGGTGCAGGTAGTGCTCGGCGATCGCGGCGGTGGCCCGGACGGTGGTGTCCAGCACCGAGGCGGCACCGTCCACCCCACCGGAGCGGCCCGCCTCGGCGAGCACGTCGAGCAGCACCACCACCTCCGCGTCCCGGTCGGAGAGGGTGGCGGCCACGTGCAGTTGCCGGGCCCGCAACGAGACCCGCCAGTCGATGCGGCGCAGCCGGTCACCGGGGGCGAAGACGCGTACGCCGGCCAGCTCGCCGCCCTCTCCGGGTCGGCGGGAGTGGTGCGCCCCGACCAGGCCGGCTGCGCGGGGCATCGCCTCCACCGCCTCGAACGGCTCGGTACGCGGGTACACCCGCACCCGGACCGGCTCGGTGATCACCGCCCGGGAGACCAGCAGACCGCCCGCCGTGGCGACCCGGGCACCGGCGGGGCCAATCGGGTGCCGGCCCCAGCGCAGGGCCTTGCCGGCCAACTCAAGGTCGACAGCGGCACCGATCGGCACCGAGGTCACGAACGGTCGGTCGGCGACGGAACGGCCCCCGTTGTTACCCGGAGCGGTCACCCCGGTCGCCGCGACGGCACTCTGTGCCCCGTCGCCGGCGGCCTCGTCGCTGGCGAAGCCGGCCCTGTCGATCCGCAGCCACGGCGACACCCGGGACCGCATCACCACCAGGTCGTAGTCGACAGTGTCCGGGTTGCCGACGCTCACCGCCGCCGCCACGTCACCGCCCTCGACAAGCGGCCCGCCGTCACCCTGGGTGATCCAGACCTGGGGCAGCGCCGTGGGCCGTCGACGCAACGCGTACGCGGTGCCCAGCGCGAACGGAGCGGCCAGCACGATCAGGTCCACCCTGCCCAGCAGCACGCCGGCCACCAGCAGCAGGCCGGCGAGCAGCACCGCGCGGCCGAGCGCCGGGGTGGGCGCCCAACCGGCGGCCGGTTCCGCTTCGGTGGCCCTCGGCACTGTCGGTCCGGTCATCAGTGCCGGGGCCCGCCGGCGGCGTAGCTGGGCAGCGCGCCACTGGCCGGGGCGGGAGTCGCCTCCAGCACCTCGCCCACCACGAACGCCGGGTCGACCCGGCGCAACCACATCTCCGGGCGCAGGGTGATCCGGTGTGCCAGGGCGGGCGCGGCCACCGACTTGACGTCCTCCGGCACCACGTAGTCCCGGCCGCCGAACACCGCGCGGACCCGGGCCAGCAACAGCAACGCCAGCGAACCACGAGGTGAGGCGCCGACCAGCACCGACGGGTGCTCCCGGGTGGCCGCGGTGAGCGACACGATGTAGCGGCCGATGGAGTCCTCCACCACCACGTCCTCCAGGGCGGCCTGCATGGCCCGCAGCGTCGCCGCGTCGACCACCGGCTTGATGTCCGCCTCCTCCCGGCGACGGCCCATCCGGCGGCGCAGCACCTCCCACTCCTCTTCGTGCTGCGGGTACCCGAACGAGACCCGCAGCAGGAACCGGTCCAGCTGCGCCTCGGGCAGCGGGTAGGTGCCCTCGTACTCGATGGGGTTGGCGGTGGCCAGCACGTGGAACGGCTCGTCGAGCTTGTAGGTCACCCCCTCCACCGACACCTGCTTCTCCTGCATCGCCTCCAGCAGCGCGGACTGGGTCTTCGGCGGCGTCCGGTTGATCTCGTCGGCGAGGAGCAGGTTGGTGAAGACCGGGCCGGCCCGGAAGCTGAAGTCGCCGTTGCGCTGGTCGTAGAGGAAGGAGCCGGTGACATCGGCGGGGAGCAGGTCGGGGGTGAACTGCAACCGACGGAAGTCCAACCCGAGCGCCTGGGCGAACGATCGGGCGGTGAGCGTCTTACCGAGCCCCGGGAGGTCCTCCAGGAGCACGTGCCCGCCGGCGAGGATGCCGGCGAGGACCAACTCCAACGCGTCCCGTTTGCCGACCACGACGGTGCCGACCGCATCCAGGACCGCCCGGGCCAGGTGCCCGACCTCGGCGGGGGCAATGCTCCGGTCCACGTCGTTCATCAAATACTCTCCAGTTCGGCGACGATCACCGCGAGGTCGCGCGGCGACGGGGTGCGGCGAGGCGGGGTCTCCAGGAACGTCCACAGGCGCTCACCCAGCAGGGCGCGAGCGCGGGCGGGATCCGACTCACGGGTCACGCCGTGTTTCAGCCGCATCCGCTCGTCGGCCAGTTCACCGATCCGGGGCAGGACCGTCCCGGTGAACCGTTCGGGTCGGGTCGAGGACCAGTCCAGCGGCCACTCCCACCTGTTGATCGCGCTGCGCAGCGCGTCCCGGGCACCCCAGTTGTAGCTGCCGTCCTCCTCGCCGGCGCCGACCCGAGCACCGCCCGGCGGCGGGGGCGGCGGCGCGAGCAGTGCGGTGACCCGGCGCACCGCCAACACGGCGAGCACCCCGGCGATCAGTACCGGCAGCGAGACCTGAAGGCCCACCGCGCGGAGGCCGACGAGCAGGACCGCGACCAGCGCGGCGGCCCAGGCGAGGGAACGCAGCATCGGACGCCAGCGGGAGTCGCGCGCCCCCGGACCGGTCGGCGCCGCCTCCTCCTCGAAGGCGAGCAGATCGTCGATGCTGGTGCTGCTCATGGGGTCACCACCGCGGTGAGTTCTCCGCGCAGCCGGCGAAGTGCGGCGCGGGCCTGGTCCCGGGTGCGTTCGTCGACCGGGTGGGTGGCGTACCGGGCCTCCCGGTAGACGTGCGCGAACTCCGCCAGCACGTCGGTGCTGGCGATGGCCGGCACGCCCGCCTCCGGGTCGCCCTGCAACAGCCGGCTGACCAGGTCGGTGGGGGTGTCCCCGGCGAGCCTCGGCACACCGGCCGCGGCGGCGGTCTCCTCCAGCCGCACCCAGCAGGCGATCACCGCCACCCGGGGGTCGGTGTCCCGGTCGTCGAGTTCCACCAGGCCGGCGTCGAGGGCGGCGACGACCTCGCGGGCGGTGCCCTCGGCGGTCCGACGGCCCCGCTGCGCCGGTAGCGCCCGGGTGGTGCGGCGCAGCGCGCCCCGGACCAGGACCCAGCAGAGGTAGCCGAGCGCGGCCAGGATGGCCAGCCCGAGCAGGGCCACGGCCACCTTGCCGACCCACTCCGGAATGTGCGCCTGGGTGGCCTCGCCCGCGTCGCGTGGCTCGATCGGGATGGACGGTGACGGCTCGACGGTCGGGTACTCCGGAACCCAGGGAACGTTGTCCGCGGCCGGCGGGATCCGACTGGCCCCGATCGACGAGTGGGCGGACGCCAGCGCGGCACCGGCGAGCAGGACGGCGACCGCGCCGACCGGCCACCACCGGCGGAGCAGGCCGAGCACCGGACGCAGCGCCGGCTCGGCCGACGGCGCGGGCGGGCGGGTTCCGTGTGTCATCGCCACCACCCCACGCGTCGTCTCAGTCCACTCCGGCCAGCTGTTTAGCCTGGCCGAAGACGTCGTCCAACATCCCTGGTGTCAACCGCCCGGTGAAGGTGTTCTGCTGACTGACGTGGTAACAGCCCAGCAAGTCCGGGGCGTCCGTGCCGGACCAGTGTGCCCCATGACCGAACGCCGGTCGCGGGCTGGGCGGGCGCTGCCCGTACACCGCGCGGAGCACCGGCCACCACGCGGCCCAGGCGAACGCGCCCAGCGCGACCACGACCCGCAGCGTGGGCTGGATCAACGCGACCTCACGGTGCAGCCAGGGCGCGCAGATGTCCCGTTCCGCCGGGGTCGGCTTGTTGTCCGGTGGCGCACACCGGACGGCCGAGAAGACCCGCAGGTCCCGCAGGGCGAGCCCGTCGTCGGCGGCCACACTCGTCGGCTGGTTGGCCAGCCCGGCCCGGTGCAGCGCGGCGAACAGCACGTCACCCGACCGGTCACCGGTGAAGATCCGGCCGGTGCGGTTGCCACCGTGCGCGGCGGGCGCCAACCCGAGGATCGCGATCCGCGCGTCCGAGGTGCCGAAGCCCGGCACCGGCCGACCCCAGTACTCCTGGTCGCGGAAGGCGGCCCGGCGGGTGCGGGCGACCTCCTCCCGCCACCGGACCAGCCGTGGACAGGCGAAACAGTCGCTCACCGCCGCGTCGAGGTCGGCCAGGTCGGTCGCCCGCGCTGCGCGGGCGACCACCTGTTCGGGGGTACGCGTCTCAGCCAAGCTTGGCCCGGAAGAGTTCCAGGGTGCGGGCCCAGGCGCTGGCGGCGGCGCGCTGGTCGAACGCCTCCGGCCGGTCGTCGTTGAAGAAGGCGTGCGAGGTGCCCGGGTAGTCGTAGAGGTGGCAGTCACCGCCGGCCTCCTCGATGGCCCGACGGGCGGTCTGTACGCCCTCGGCGGTCGAGGTGCCGTCCTCTTCGGAGCAGTGGATGACCGCTGCCTTGCCGGCGTAGTCGGCCCAGTCGGGGCGCATCGACTCCCAGGGCAGCACGGGATAGAACCCGGCGGTGGCGACGATCCGCTCGGAGATGGTGGCCGACCAGAGGGCCAGGCTGCCACCGGCGCAGAAGCCCACGGCACCGACCTTACCGGTGACCTCGGGCCGCCCGGCGAGATAGTCGGCCGCTCCGGCGATGTCCTTCGCCGCCTCGTCCATCCGCATCGCCAGCAGCAGCCGCTGCGCCTCGTCCGGCTCGCTGGTCGTCTCACCGTGGTAGAAGTCCGGGGCGAGGGCCACGAAACCGGCCTCGGCGAACCGGTCGGCCACCGACCGGATGTGCGGGACCAGACCCCACCATTCCTGAATGACGATGACGGCGGGGCTGGCCGTGCCGCTGGCGGGTATCGCGAGATACCCCTCGCTCGTGCCCCCGTTGCTGCGGTAGCTCACCATTTCGCCCATGGGCCGTCCTCCTAGCGGTCAGTCATCGTTGGCTGGTCGCCCAGTGGTCCTACGTGCCGGTAGCCTGCCACGCCACGCGGCCGTCGGGAAGACGCCGGAACAGTGGCATTCACCTCCTGTTCGCCCCCTGGTGACTCCGGGTACGCCGACGGCGGCGGGATGTCTCCCGCCGCCGTCGACACCGGTCCGCCGCTCCGGTCAGACCTTCTTGGTCAGGCAGAGCACGTAGCCCGTCTTGCCCGGCTCGATGCTGGAGAAGATGTACCCCTCCTCGCCCTCCTTGAAGAACTGGGTGCAGGTGGTGTCGGCCTTGGCCTGAGCCTCGCTCTGGCCGTCCACCCGACCGACCACGTTGTACGCCGCGTCGGTGGAGGTGCACTCGACGACCTTGGCGCCGTCGACCTCCTCCTGCTCGGTGCCGGTGATCTCGGGCAGCTCGGCGATGCAGTCGCCGGTCTTGGCGTCCGCGGTCTCGTCCTTGTTGAAGTAGTTGCCGATCGCCGAGGCGACGCCGAACTTCAGGCCGGCGATGACGACGACGGCAAGGACCGCACCGACGATGCCGAGGACCTTCCTACCACCGGACTTCTCCGCCTTCGGCTCGGCTGGCTGCGGCTCGGTCGCCTGCGGCGACTCGCCAGCGGGTTGCTGCGGCGCGGCCGCTTGCGGCGTCTCGACGGCCGGCTCAGGGGTTGCGGCGTCGGACGCGGGGGGCGGTGCGACCTGCTCTGACACGGGGGTTCCTTCCGAGGGGTTGATGAGCAGACGACACCGTAACGATCATTGATTTTCGGTGCCGTCCCGCTCGCCTCGTCCGTTCAGCTATTTCCCAGCTTCACCCGCATGATCCAGTTCACACCTCGGTTCACCGGGTCGGGGTGGGGGTTGGTGTCCCGCTCGGCGGCACTGCGGTGGGCGTACCGTCTGGCGGCGGCGTCCCGGTCGGCCCGGGTGTGCCGCTCGGGTCCGGGGTGCTGGTCGGGTCCGGGGTGCTGGTCGCTGAACCGCGCGGGAGGGGTGCGCCGGGCGCGCGGGGCACGAAGGGCGCCTGCTCCGGGCAGTACGGGTACGCCCGCAGGTTCGGCTTGTCATAGACCTCTTCCGAGCAGTCCGGGTAGCCGAGCCGGATCGGATTGCCGTTCTGGTCGAAGAGTCGGGCGTTCTCCACCAGTCGGCCCTCGCTGTCGTAGACGAAGACGTCCCGGACCCGGTCGTACTGGCTGTCGACCGAGGTCTGGTCGTAGCCGTAGTCGCCGTAGCGCATCCGGTCCTCGGCCTGCATCAGCGCGGCGAACGCGAAGATCACCAGCACCACGCTGCCGACCTGCACGGCCGAGCGCGGCCAGCGGGTCAGCTGAGCCGAGCGGCGGCCGATCCAGATGGAGGCGACCACGAAACCGATCAGCATGATCATGCCGGCGAGCAACTCACCGCCGAACCTCGGCAGCAACCCGAAGCTGCCGCCGGTGCTGATCACGGTGACCAGCATCGCTGCCAGGTAGCCCCGGAGCACCCACCAGCCGGGGCGCAGCAGGTGGAGGAAGTCGCTGGCCGTCGCGTACCCCAGGGGTGGGCCGAGACGGGTGTCCAGGGTGCGCAGCCGGCCGCGGACCCGGGCCATCGCGGTGGCCACCCGCTGGTCGAGATTGCGCCCGCCGCCCGGCGCGGCGCCGGCCGCGGCGCGCAGCTCGGCGGCGTACGTCTCGGGCTCGCCCAGTCGCTCGAGAAGGGTGCCCTCGGCCTCGGCGGCGACCTCGGTGAGGTGGTCGGCGAGGTCCTCGGTCAGCTCGTCGCGTTGCGCGGTCGGCAGGTCGGCCAGAGCGGCCCGGACCCGCGCCACGTAGTCGGTGATCTCCTGCTCCGTGACGGTCATGCCGCCATCCCCCGATCGTCGAGCAGACTGTCCATGGTGGTGGCGAACGAGCGCCAGAGCTTGCCGGAGCGGGTCAGTTGGTCGCGCCCCGCGGCGTTGAGTGAGTAGTACTTGCGGTGCGGCCCGGATTCGCTCGGCACCACATAGGTGGTGAGCAGGCCGGCGGCGAAGAGGCGACGCAGCGTCCCGTAGACCGAGGCGTCGCCGACCTCCTCCAGGCCGGCCTCGCGCAACCGGCGCAGGATGTCGTAACCGTAGCCGTCCTCCTCCCGGAGAACAGCCAGGACGGCCATGTCGAGCACGCCCTTCAGCAGCTGTGTGGTGTCCACGCATTGCACACTACTGTGCAATGCGTAATAGCGTCAACGAATCCGCCTCAACACGCCGAGCCGGTCAGGCGCGCGGAAGGTTGATCGACTCGGTTTTCAGGAAGTCGAGGCATCCGAGGCACACGGATACCGCGACTTCAAGGAAGGCGAGTTGATCGAGCCGGCTAGCGCGTGGCCGGCTGGAGGCTCCAGGCGATGCCGTCGAGGATGTCGTGCTCGGATGCCACCACCGACGGCATCCCGGCCCGCTCCATGATCACCCGAAGCACCAGCGCGCCCGCACCGATCACGTCGGCCCGGCCCGGGTGCATCACCGGGTTCGCCAACCGCTGCTCGCGGGTCTGACCCAGCAGCTCAGCGGTCACCCGGGCGACCTCCTCGTACGACACCCGGGCGTGGTGGATGCGCTCCGGGTCGTACTCCCGCAGGCCCTGCGCGAGCGCGACCACAGTGGTGACCGACCCGGCGAGGCCGACCAGGGTGGCCGCCTCGCGACCGGGCACCACGGCGAGCGCCCGGTCCACCACTGCCGCGATGTCGGCCTGCGCCGCCGCTACCTGCTCGGGCGTCGGCGGGTCACCGGGCAGGTGCCGCTCGGTCATCCGGACGCAGCCGATGTCGACCGAGATCGCCGCACGCACCCCGTCGGCCCGGCCGCCGACCACGAACTCGGTGGAACCACCACCGATGTCGACGACCAGGAACGGCTCCTTCGCGTCGGCGGGCAACCCACGCACCGCGCCGGTGAACGACAACCGGGCCTCCTCGTCGCCGCTGACCACCTCGGGCTCGACACCGAGGGTGGCCCGCACCATCTCGGTGAAGTCAGCGGCGTTGGCGGCATCGCGGGAGGCCGAGGTGGCACACATCCGCACCCGCTGGGCGCCCAGCTTCTCGATGTCGGCGGCGTACGACGCCAACGCCATCCGGGTCCGCTCGATCGCCTCCGGCGCCAGTCGACCGGTGCGGTCCACGCCCTGCCCCAGCCGGACGATCTCCATCCGCCGGGTCAGGTCGACAAGCGGCGCCTGCGGCCCGGCCGACGCGTCGGGCAGGTCGGCGACCAGCAGTCGGATCGAGTTGGTCCCGCAGTCGATGGCCGCCACACGCGTCGTCACGGCAGCAACCTTACGGCAGGACGGGCGGCCACCTGGCGGCTTGGCCGGCCGTGGGCACCGACTCGCCCGCGTCGCCCGACGGGCCCCGTAACAAGCTCGCCCCCAGCGCGGTCAGGTGATGTCGGACGGCCCCGCCCTCGCGCACGCTGGCCACCAGACCGGCGGTCCGCAGGGCGTGGGCGTGCTCCGAGGCCGAGGAGAGACTGATCCCGACCGACCGGGACAACACGGTGGTGGTCAACCCGCCGTCGGCCGCCAGCCGGCGCAGCACCAGCGCCCGGGTGACGCCGAGCAGCCGACCGAGGGAATCGGCGGCGGCGGAGGCCCCGAGCGTGGGCATGACCACCGGATAGACGAGCAGGATCGGATGACCCTGCTGGAGCAGCACCCGGGGCCGTGGCCCGGCCAGCGGGGAGGGCAGCAGGATCAGCCCGTGGCCGGTGCCGGGGAGATCACCGTCCCACCACGTGTGTACCTCCAGCACCGGCTCCCGCCACCGGATCCCCGGGTGCAGACCCGAGAAGAGGCGGGCCAGGCCATGCTGCGCCAGCCGCTGACTGGCAGCCGCCACCTGCTGGCGGTACGCGGACGTCAGCTCGGCCCAGTGCGGTTCGAGGACCGCGTCGAACCAGGCCCGCACGGCCCCGCCGAACAGGTCCAGCACCTCCGGGTCGGCCGCCGCGAACCGCCGCCGCAGCGGGCTGACCGGCGTGTCCGCGTACGCCATGGTGACCTCGGCGCGGACCCGCCGTGCCGGGGTGGCCCGAATCGCCTCCAGGCCGGCCTCCACCGATTCCAGACCGGCGAAGGGCGTGACGAAGTCCGGCAGACGCCCCTGGCCGGGCAGCAGGTGCCGCAGGATCGCGGTGGCAGCCTGGGCGGCAGGCGTGCCCTCGGCCGCCACCGCCCGCTCGGCCAGCGCCGGCGCCAGCGCCGCGACAGTGGGATCGCGCAGCCACTGACCGGCCAGCAGCGCGTTCGCGACCGGGTGGAGCCGGTCGGCGAACCGCACCCGGCACAGGTCGGCCGACCCGAGCTGGAGGCGAAGCATGACACCAGCCTGCCCGCCTTCGGCCAGGACCGAAAGGGTTGTTTACCGGCCGAAGGATCTCCAGTGTGGACGGCGGGGTCGACGGGGGGTGACCGGCGTGCGGCGATCGGTGGCGGTGTTGACGGGGCTTTGCCTCCTGATCGTGGCCGCAGCCTGTAGTGAGCGGGGGCAACCCTCGTCGGCCCCGCCAGCCGCGCCGTCCGCGTCGAGCGAACGACCGGCGGCCGGCGACCACCAGCTCACCCTGAAACACAACGGGCTCGACCGCACCTACCTGCTGCACGCGCCGGCAGGGTACGACCCGACCCGGTCACCCGCACTGGTCATCGCGCTGCACTTCTATCCCGGCACCGGCTCCGCGATGCGGGAGCTGGCGGGCCTGGACGCCAGGGCCGACAAGGACAACGTGCTGGTCGCCTACCCCGACGGGCAGGGCGGCGGTTTCAACGCTCTGATCTGCTGCGGCAGCGCCGACGACGTCGGCTTCCTCGACGCCCTCACCGACCATCTGGTGCAGACCTGGCACGCGGACCCGAACCGGGTGTTCCTCACCGGCATCTCGAACGGCGGCGACATGAGCTTCCGGGCGGCGGTGGAGAGCACCGGCACCTTCGCCGCGATCGGGGTGGTCAGCGGTGGCTACAGCGGGGAGTTGACCACGGCCGACAGCTACGTGCCGAAGAGCCCGGTCTCCGTGATCACCTTCATCGGCGGTCAGGACCGGTACGCCACGATCTTCCAGACCGGGATACGGACCTGGCAGCAGCGGCTCAACTGCCGGCCGAGCCCGAAGGCAGCCGGGGTGCCGGGCGTGACACACACGGTGGCGGGCTGCGCGGACGGCAGCGAGGTCAGCGTCTACACCCTCGCCGACATGGGTCACAGTTGGCCGGGCGCGACAGCGGGCCAACTCGCCGCGACCTCCGCGGGGCTGTCCGCCACCGACCTGATGTGGGACTTCTTCGCCGCCCACCCCCGCAAGGGCTGATCACAGGCGCAGCAGCATCCGGGTGTTGCCCAGCGTGTTCGGCTTGACCCGCTCCAGGTCGAGGAACTCCGCGACACCCTCGTCGTACGACCGCAGCAGCTGCTCGTAGACCGGCTGCGGCACCGGCGCGCCGTCGATCTCGCGGAAGCCGAACGAGGCGAAGAACCGGGTCTCGAAGGTGAGCACGAAGATGCGGGCCACGCCCAACTCCCGGGCCGCGTCGATCAGCTCACCGACCAGCCGGTGACCGATCCGCCGGCCCCGGCAGGACGGGTCCACCGCCACCGTGCGGATCTCCGCCAGGTCCTCCCACATGACGTGCAGCGCCCCGCAGCCCACCACGACGTCGTCCTCGGCCCGGACCGCGACCCGGAACTCCTGCACGTCCTCGAAGAGGGTGACGGTGGCCTTGCTCAGCAGCCGCCGGTCGTCGGTGTAGGTGTCGACGAGTCGCCGGATGCCCCGCACATCCCCGGTGCGCGCCCGCCGTACCGTGATCTGATCCGCAGTCGGCGTGCTCATTCGCCCGCCGGCACGTCCACGCACGGCCCCGTCGACCACCAGGGCTCGACCAGCTCCAACGTCTCGTCGCCGAACGGGTTCACCCCGGGGCCGGCGCCCAACGCGTGGCCCAGGTGCACGTGCAGGCACTTCACCCGGCCCGGCATCCCGCCGGCCGAGATGCCGGCGATCTCCGGCACCTCGCCGATCGCCTCCCGGCGGGTGAGGTAGTCCTCGTGCGCCGCACGGTAGTGGGCCGCCAACTCCGGGTCCGTCGTCAGCCGGTCCGCCATCTCCTTCATCAGCCCCGCCGACTCCAGTCGGCTGCACGCCGCGGTGGCCCGGGGGCAGGTCAGGTAGTAGAGGGTCGGGAACGGGGTGCCGTCGGAGAGGCGGGGGGTCGTCTCCACCACGTCCGGCAGGCCGCACGGGCACCGGTGGGCGACCGCCCGGGTGCCGCGGGGCGTCCGGCCCAGCTGCGCGGCCACCGCGGCCAGGTCGGCCTCGGTGGCCGGCTCACGCTGCGGCAGGGGTACGGAATCCGCCGCCGGCTCCGACGGTGGTACGACAGTCACGGTGCCATCTCTCCTGGTGCGGTGCGGTGCGGTGGGTCGGTGGCTCACTTGCCCGGCTGCTGGCTGTCCGCCGCCTGCACGCTCGACCAGAGCGTGTCGTACCAGGTCACCGGCCCGGCCGGGGCGGCCGAGCCGGCCGGCTTCCCGGCGTCCCGGGCGGCGCCCTCCGGGTCGTGCAGCACCACCATCATCTTCTCGCCCGGCCGGCCCATGAAGAACCGTTCCCGAGCCTGCGTCTTGATGTACTCGGGGTCCTTCCAGTTGGCGGCCTCGGCGGCGAGCTTGGCGATCTCCGCCTCCTGTGCCGCCTGGGCGGCCTCCATCCGCTCGATGTCGGCCTGCTGGTCCAGGTAGACCCGGACCGGGTAGGTGTAGGCCAGCGCGAGCGCGATCAGGACCGCGAACAGCACCGTGGCCCGACCGGTGAAGCCACGGGGGTGGGGTGCGGCGAGCCGCTTCACGGCACCGCCGGCGGCGGTACGCCGAGCGGCTGCCGGACGGTTCGCGGAGCGCACGCCCTCGGCGCCCCGGGCAGCACCCGGCGCGCGACCGGCGGCGCGCGGCTCGGCGCGTACGCCGGCCTCCCGGACCGATCCCCGCGTGGCGCGCCCGCCGCCCGGCCGGCCGGACTGACCCGGCCGGCGAGCGGGACGCTGACCACCCGGTGTGCGGCGCTGCTGCATCGTCACACCCCTCCCCCGAGGCTTCGTGCGTCTCAGGCCGAACGGTAGCGCGGGAACGCGCCAGCGCCGGCGTAGCGCGCCGCGTCAGCCAGCTCCTCCTCGATCCGGAGCAGCTGGTTGTACTTGGCGACCCGGTCCGAACGGGCCGGCGCGCCGGTCTTGATCTGGCCGCAGCCGGTGGCCACCGCCAGGTCGGCGATGGTGGTGTCCTCGGTCTCGCCGGAACGGTGGCTCATCATGCACTTGAAGCCGGCCCGGTGGGCCAGGTCCACCGCGTCCAGGGTCTCGGTCAGCGAACCGATCTGGTTGACCTTGACGAGAACCGCGTTCGCCGCCTTCTCCGCGATGCCGCGGGCGATGCGCTGCGGGTTGGTCACGAACAGGTCGTCGCCGACGATCTGCACCCGGTCACCGATCGAGGCGGTCAGCGTCTGCCAACCGCTCCAGTCGTCCTCGGCCAGCGGGTCCTCGATCGACACGATCGGGTACTCGTCGGCCAGCTTCGTGTAGTAGGTGCTCATCTCCTCGGCGGACTTCGCGGCGCCCTCGAAGGTGTAGGTGCCGTTGTCGAAGAACTCCGTGGCCGCCACGTCGAGCGCGAACACGATGTCGGTGCCGAGCCGGTAACCGGCCTTCTCGACCGCCTCGGCGATCAGGTCCAGGGCCGCCGCGTTCGTCGGCAGGTTCGGCGCGAAGCCACCCTCGTCGCCGAGCCCGGTGGAGAGGCCCTTCTTCTTCAGCACCGACTTCAGCGCGTGGTAGACCTCCGCGCCCGAGCGCAGCGCCTCCCGGAACGTGGGCGCGCCGATCGGCGCGATCATGAACTCCTGGATGTCAACGTTCGAGTCGGCGTGCGCGCCACCGTTGAGGATGTTCATCATCGGCACGGGCAGGAGGTGCGCGTTCGGGCCGCCCAGGTAGCGGAAGAGGCTCAGCTCGGCGCTGCCGGCAGCGGCCTTCGCCACCGCCAGGGAGACCCCCAGGATGGCGTTCGCGCCCAGCTCCGACTTGCTGTCGGTGCCGTCGATGTCGAGCATCTTCTGGTCGATCAGCCGCTGCTCGCTGGCCTCGTACCCGATGATCTGGTCGACGATCTTGTCTTCGACGTTGGAGACCGCCTTCTCCACGCCCTTGCCCTGGTAGCGGTCGGCGTCACCGTCGCGCAGCTCGATCGCCTCGAAGGCGCCGGTGGAGGCGCCGGAGGGCACGGCGGCGCGGGCTACCGTGCCGTCGTCCAGACCGACCTCGACCTCGACCGTCGGGTTGCCCCGCGAGTCGAGAATCTCCCGGGCGACGATTCCCTCGATGGTTGCCACTAAGTCGCTCCTCGTTGTTGTTATCCGGTCCGTGGGTGGGCCGCGACGGTGCGGCTGAGGCAGGTGTTGAACGCAGCGTATCGGGCGGCGCGAACGGGCACGGCGTCGCCCGCGCACCCGGGTCACCCCGCGTTGACGGACATTCCCGGATTTCCGGGCGTCAACCGGCAACGGGTTTGCGCTGCACGGACCAAATCCACCAGGCTGGTCGCCATGCCCGCCGCCTCGACCACCCTCCGCATGCTCGCCGTGTCGGTCATCGCGTCGCTCACGGTCACCGGCTGTCAGACATTCGAGGACGCCGGAGTCGCCATGGGCCGCTCGGAACTCGTCAACGATCTCGCCGCCCGGCTCGACCGGGCACTGGAGTTGACCTACTCGGCCACCTACCAGTTGCCCGGCGGCCAGCGCGCCGCGATCGTGCAGGCACAGGACCCGGCGCGATCCACGTACACCTACCCGGGCGGGCAACTCACCGTCACCCCGGACGCCATCACCCGGTGCACGACAACCGGCACCCGCCCGGAGTGCACGCTGGTCGCCCCGCCGACCCCGGGCAGCAAGCCCACCGTGACGCTGTTCGGCGAGGCCAACCGGCAGGGCCTCGTCACGCCGCCGGTGGTGGTCGGCCTGCTCACCGCCGCCGCGCTCGACCCGCAGGCGGTCATCAAGCAGAGCGACACCACGGTCGCCGGGCACCACGCCGCCTGCGTGGCGGTGGAGAGCTCGTCCGGCGACTTCACCGCCTGCGTGACCACCGAGGGCGTGCTCGGCAGCTTCACCGGGCCGGTCGACGGCAAGCCGGTGGAGCTGGCGTTGAGCGACTACTCCGCGACCGTCGACGAGGACGCGTTCGAGCCGCCCGCCGGTGCCGGCGTCGTCGACCGCCGCCCCGGCGGCTCCTGACCGAGCCGGCCGAGCCCAGGTCGGGCGCACCGCCCGGCGGGCCCGCGTCCGGCGCAACTGCTGCCCGCGTACGCCATCTCGCGCCGGCACATCGACGCGACGGTGACCGACGGCGGCGCCGAGCCCGCGCGGCGGCCCTGCTCAGAGACCGAGCAGGGTGCGCAGGTGGCGCGGGGGCGGGCAGTCGTGGGCGAGCATCGCGTCGTGCCAGTCGCGGACCGACACCCCGTCCGGGCGGGCGGCGGCGATGTCGGCCACCTCGCTGTAGCCGACGAAGTAGGTGGACAGCTGGGTCGAGGTCAGTTGGGCGCGCCGCCACTTGCCGGCCGCCTCGCCCTCCTCCTGGAAGCCGCGCCCGGTCATCAACGCCATCGCCTCGGCCTCGGGCAGGTCCTCGGCGTGCACCAACTGGTCGAGCAACGCGTTGATGGTCATCCGTAGCTGCATCTTGAGCTGCTGCAACCGCACCGGCAGACCACCGAAGCCGAGACCCGTCATCACCTCCTCCGCGTAGACCGCCCAGCCCTCGATGAACGGGCCGGACTCGGCCAGCGCGCGGACCCGGGTGCCACCGACGTAGCGGCGGGCGTGGGCGAGTTGGAGGAAGTGCCCCGGCATCGCCTCGTGCACCGTCAGGTTGCGGATCATGTGGTCGTTGTATTCGCGGTAGAACGACTCGACCCGGTGCGCCGACCAGTCCGACGGGGTGGGCGCGATGCAGTAGAAGGTCGGCACGGCGGCGGTCTCCAGCGGGCCGGGCGCGTCGCAGTACGCCACCGCGACGCCCCTGGCGAACTCCGGCATCTCCTGGATCACGCACCGGTCGTCGACCAGGGTGACCAGGTCGTGTGCGCGGACGAAGTCGGTGGCCTCGTCCAGTGTCACAGCGGCCAGCTCGACGATCGTCGCGTCGTTCGGGTGCTCGGCGGCGAGCAGGTCCAGCGCCCGCCGTACGGACGCGTCGTCGGCCGGCCCGCCGACCAGCTCGACGGCCGCCGCACGGATCTCGGCGGTGACCCGGTCCAGGTTGGCCCACGCGCGCCGCTGGATCTCGGCGGCGCCCAGCTCGGTGTCGAGGGTGTGCCAGAGCCGCGCCTCCCAGCGACGTCGGCCCAGTCGCGGGTCACGGCCGGGACCGGCATCGGCGGCCAGGCCGGCCCGGAGCCAGGCGACGAACTCGTCCAGCGCGGCGATCGCGGCGGTGGCCGCCGGCTCGACCCGGTCGAGCTGGCTCGGCGCCTGGGCGAGCAGCGCCGGCAGCTCGTCGCGGATCAGCGCGGCCGTGCCGGTGAACTGCCCGACGGCCGTCTCCGCGTGGATCCGCGGCATGTCCCGCAGCGTCGCGCGGGCGGTGGCGAGGGCGTCCGGTACGGCGGCGAGCCGCCCGGCCAGTTGGGTCAGCCGCACCTCGGCGGGGGCGTACGGGCGGGCCAGCAGCGGGTGCAGCAGCGGGCCGGGGTTGTGCCGCAACGGATCCCACTCGTGCGACCGGATCTCGGTCAGCTCGAACAGCTCCCGGTCCACGAATGAGGTGAGCAGCGCGTGGTCGACCTGTTCGTCGACGTCGAGGGAGTCCGGGTCCAGTTCGGACAGCGCGTTGGCCGCGTCGGAGAGCATCGCCCGGTCGGCGGTCAACCCGTCGGCGGACAGGTCCGGCAGCCGGTCGTCGAACCGGTGGTCCCCGGCGGCGGTGGCGACCCCCGGCCGCGACTCCAGCAACGCCTCGACGACCCGCTCAGCCAGCACCCCAAACGCTTCCACCCGCCCACCCTACCGACCGCCCCACCGTGGTCGGCCGGTTCCGCCCCGTTCCGTCGATCATGAAGTTGTTGCCGTTCGCCTCGGCGTGTCGGGGCAACAACTTCATGGTCAACGCGGGTCTGCCGGTGGCGGTTCGGCGGTGCGGATGAGATCGGCGTGGGCCAGGGTGGCGCGGCGGAGGGCGGCTTCGGGGTCGAGGCCCGCCTCGCGGGCCGCCGCGACCGTGGCCAGCAGGCTGGCTCCCAGCCTCGCTTCGGCGTCCGGTTGGGCGTCGGGCAGCGGCGGCGGAACCTCGATGCCCCGGCGGGCGGCACGGTCCAGGATCTGCGCCGCCAGAGCCAGCGCGGGCTGACTCAGGGCCACGCCGTCCAGCACCGAACTCCGCGCCTTCTCCGCGCGCTTGATCCGCTCCCAGTTCTCGGTGATCTCCTCCAGGGTGCCCACCTCGGCACCGGCGAAGACGTGCGGATTACGCCGGATCATCTTGTCGACCAGACCACCGGCCACGTCGTCGATGGACCACCGCTCATCCTCGGGCAACTCCTCGGCGAGCCGCGCGTGCAGCACCACCTGCAACAACACGTCGCCCAACTCCTCGCGCAGCGCGTCGGTGTCGTCGGCGCTGATCGCGTCGTACGCCTCGTAGCTCTCCTCCAGCAGGTAGCCGGCGAGGCTGCGGTGCGTCTGCGCCCGCTTCCACGGGTCGCCACCCGGCGAGGCCAGCCGGTCCAGCACGGCCACCGCGTCGAGCAGCCGGGCGCCCGGCGGATCCCACGAGCCGTACATCAGCTCCATCTCGGCCAACCCCGGTTGCCGGGCCAGCCGCAGGCCCAACTCCCGGGCCAGCGCCTCGTCACCCGTCGGACCGGCCAACCACACCACGGTGCCGTGCGCCGCCACCGCGTCCAGCAACGGCTGCGTGGCCGGGCCGTCCACCACAGTGACCTCGGCGCCCGCCTGACGCACGGCCGTGACCATCTCACTGTCCGAGCCGGTCAACACCGGGTGCTGGCGTACGACGTCCCAGGCCGCGGAGGTCAACAGGCCGGCCGGCAGCCGGGGTGAGGTGACCAGCAGGACGATCCGCGCCGACATGCTCAGCTGGCCGTGCCCTGCTCCGGTGCGGGAGCCTCGTCGCTCGGCGCGCCGCTCGACGGCAGCGGCTCCGGGGTGGAGATGTCAGTGACCGGGCCGGCCTCGTTGATGTACGGCAGCGAGTAGAAGACCAGCGACTGGCCGGTGCTCACCACCGACGGCACGCCCACCGCCCGGTAGCGCGGGTTGATCGTGACGTCGACCCGGCGCGCCTCTTCCTCAAGCGCGGTGCTGAGGGCGGTGGCGCTACGCACGAAGCCGCCGTCGCCGAACGCCTGACGGACGTTGGCCACCGACATCCCGGCGTCGATCGCCCCGGTCTTGGTCAGGGCGTCGTAGACGGCCATCAGCGAATCGTCGCTCAGCTCGGCCGGCGGGAGCTGCTGGTTGAGCACCTGGAGCAGGTCGATCCAGTCACCCCAGAGCTTGGCGTACTCGGTGCTCGCCGGCACCCGCAGGTTCTGCTCAAGCTGCTGTGGGCTGACCTCGTCGGGCACCTGGATGTTCTTCGCCGCCGCCACCCGCTTGCCGAGGTCCAGGCTGACCAGCAGGTTGACCACGTCCTGACGGGTCACCGCGGCGCGCAACTGCTCCGGAGACGGCGTCGCCCCCGCCTGACCGGCCTCCCGCCGGACGGCGTCACCGTACTTCGTCTGCGCGTCGTCGTAGATCGCGTCGACCCGGTCCACGGAATAGGCGGTGTCACCGACATAAGCGGCGATGTTCGGTGCGGACTTGCCGCAGGCAGCGAGGGAGAGGACACCCAGGGCCGCGACGCTGGCGGCGGCGATCACACGGCGAGCACGCATACCCGTCACTCTCTCATGCCCTCCGCCAGCCTGTGACGGCCCCCACCACACCACGGACCCGCCTCAACCCGCCGCGACGGCGAGCGGGGCGGGAGCACCGAGCACATCGGAGAGCAGTTGTGCACACCACTGCAGCAGCGCCTGGTCCCGCAGCGGCTCGCCGCCGATCCGCCGGGTGGTCGGTCGGGGCACGCTGACCTGGTCGGTGGCCTGCTTGTAGACGGCATCCGGGTGGTAGCGCTTGAGCCGCATCTGCTTCGAATCCGGCAACGGCAACGGCCCGAAGCGGACGTGCTTGCCCTGCATGGACACGTCGGTCAGGCCGTAGCGGCGGGCCAACAGGCGGAACCGGGCCACCTCCACCAGGTTCTGCACCGGGGCCGGCGGCTCGCCGTACCGGTCGGTCATCTCGGCGATGACCTCGCCCAGTCGCTCCTCGTCGCGCGCCTCGGCGAGCTTGCGGTACATCTCCAGACGCAGTCGCTCCACGCTCACGTAGTCGTGCGGCAGGTGCGCGTCGACCGGCAGGTCGATCTTGACGTCGGTCTCCTCCTCCGACCGCTCACCCTTGAACGCGGAGACCGCCTCGCCGACCATCCGCACGTACAGGTCGAAGCCGACACCCTCGATGTGGCCGGACTGCTCGCCACCGAGCAGGTTGCCGGCGCCCCGGATCTCCAGGTCCTTCATCGCCACGTACATGCCGGCACCCAACTCGGTGTGCTGGGCGATGGTCGCCAACCGCTCGTGGGCATGCTCGGTCAGCGGCTTCTCCGGCGGGTAGAGGAAGTAGGCGTACGCCCGCTCCCGGCCCCGGCCGACCCGGCCGCGGATCTGGTGCAGCTGGGCCAGGCCGAGCAGGTCGGCCCGCTCCACGATCAGGGTGTTGGCGTTCGGGATGTCGATGCCCGACTCGACGATCGTGGTGCAGACCAGGACGTCGAACTCCTTCTCCCAGAAGCCGACCATGACCTTCTCCAGGGCGTCCTCACCCATCTGGCCGTGCGCCACCGCGACCCGCGCCTCGGGCACCAGCTCCCGCAGCCGCCGTGCCGCCCGGTCGATCGACTCGACCCGGTTGTGCAGGTAGAAGACCTGCCCGTCGCGGAGCAGCTCACGGTGGATGGACGCGGCCACCTGCCGGTCGTCCTGCGCGCCGACGAAGGTGAGCACCGGGTGCCGCTCCTCCGGTGGCGTGGCGATGGTGGACATCTCCCGGATGCCGGTGATCGCCATCTCCAGGGTGCGCGGGATCGGGGTGGCCGACATGCTCAGCACGTCGACCGACGCGCGCAGCGTCTTCAGGTGCTCCTTGTGCTCCACACCGAAGCGCTGCTCCTCGTCGACGATCACCAGGCCCAGCTGCTTGAAGCGGGTGGCGGTCTGGAGCAGCCGGTGGGTGCCGATGACGATGTCGACGGTGCCGTCGGCGACCATCTCCAACGTCCGCTCGGTCTCCTTCGCCGTCTGGAACCGCGACAGCTGTCGGATCTGGACCGGGAACTGGCTCATCCGCTCGGCGAACGTGTTGTAGTGCTGCTGCACCAGCAGGGTGGTCGGCACCAGCACCGCCACCTGCTTACCGTCCTGCACCGCCTTGAACGCCGCCCGGACCGCGATCTCGGTCTTGCCGTAGCCGACGTCGCCGCAGATCAGCCGGTCCATCGGGACGGTCTGCTCCATGTCCCGCTTGACCTCCTCGATGGCGGCGAGCTGGTCCGGAGTCTCCTGCCACGGGAAGGCGTCCTCCAGCTCCCGCTGCCACGGCGTGTCCGGGCCGAACGAGTGACCCTTGGACGCCTTGCGGGCGGCGTAGAGCTGGATGAGCTGCGCGGCGATCTCCCGGACCGCCTTGCGGGCCCGGGCCTTGGACTTCTGCCAGTCCGAGCCGCCCATCTTGTGCAGGGTCGGCTGCTCACCGCCCACGTAGCGGGAGAGCTGGTCGAGCTGGTCGGTGGGGACGAACAACCGGTCGCCGGGCTGGCCCCGCTTGCTGGCCGCGTACTCGATGACCAGGTATTCCCGGCTGGCCCCGTTGACGGTCCGCTGCACCAACTCGACGTAGCGGCCGATGCCGTGCTGCTCGTGCACCACGAAGTCGCCGGCCTTGAGCTCCAGCGGGTCGATGGTGTTGCGCCGCCGGCTCGGCATCTTGCGCATGTCCCGCGTCGAGGTGCCCCGACCGCCTGTCACATCGTTGCCGGTGAGCAGCACGAAGCGCGACGCCTCGTCGACGAACCCGCTGCCCAGCGCGCCGCAGGTGACCACCAGCTCGCCGGGGGCGGGCGCGGTCGGCACCTCCTGCACCAACCGGGCACCGAGGCCGGCGTCGCGCAGCACCTCCACCGCCCGTTGGGCGGGGCCGTGCCCCTCGAAGACCAGCGCGATCGACCAGCCGTCGCCGGACCAACGCTTGAGGTCCTCGACGACCCGCGAGGTCTCACCGTGATAGAGCGGTGCCGGCTGGGCGGAGAGGGTCACCGCGATGGCGTCGTCCGGGGTGACGGCGGCCTGCTCCGGCGCGTCCTCCCAGGGCTGCCGCGTCTCGGCCGTCTCGCCCTCCACCAGACCGAACGGGGACAGCGTCCACCACGGCTGGCCGAGCTTGCCGGCGGCGGCGCGTACCTCGCCGAGGGTGCGGAAGGCGGCGGCGCCGACGTCCACCGGGGCCTGGCCGCCGACCGCGGCGGCGGCCCAACTGGCCTGCAAAAACTCCTCCGAGGTACGCACCAGGTCGTGCGCCCTCGTGCGGATCCGCTCCGGGTCGCAGAGCAGGACGTGGGTGCCGACCGGCATGGCGTCCAGCAGCAGCTCCAGCGAGTCGGGACCGACCAGCACCGGGGCCAACGACTCCATCCCCTCCACCGGAATTCCCTCGGCCAGCTTGTCGAGGATCTCGGCCAACTCCGGGTGCTGCTCGGCGAGCGCGGCGGCCCGGTCGCGCACCGCCGGGGTGAGCAGCAGCTCACGACACGGCGGCGCCCACAGCAGCGGGACCTGTTCGATGGTCCGCTGGTCGGCGACGGCGAAGGTGCGGATCTCCTCCACCTCGTCGCCCCAGAACTCGACCCGGGACGGGTGCTCGTCGGTGGGCGGGAAGACGTCCAGGATGCCGCCGCGTACCGCGAACTCGCCGCGCTTGGTGACCAGGTCGACCCGGGCGTACGCCATGTCGATCAACCGGCGGGCGACCTCTTCCAGGTCCGCCTCCTCGCCTGCGGCGAGCTGCACCGGCTCCAGGTCACCGAGCCCTTTGAGCTGGGGCTGGAGCAGCGAACGCACCGGGGCCACGACCACCCGCAGCGGCCCGGTCCGGCCGTGCGCGTCGGCAGACTCGGGGTGCGCGAGGCGGCGCAGCACGGCCAGCCGTCGACCCACGGTGTCCGAGCGTGGGGAGAGCCGCTCGTGCGGCAGCGTCTCCCAGGAGGGGAAGACCACTACCTGTTCGGCCGGCAGCAGCCCACCGAGCGCGGCGGCCAGGTCGTCGGCCTCCCGGGTGGTGGCGGTCACCGCGAGCACCGGGCGCCCGGCCCCGTCGTTGTCGGCGGCGACCGCCGCGACGGCGAACGGGCGCAGCGCCGCCGGGGCGGTGATGTCGAGGCCGTCTACCTGGGCGGCACCGGAGCGCGCCAGGTCACGCGCCCGGGCCAGCCCGGGGTCGGCCAGGGCGGCGGAAAACAGACCGGTGAGCAAGGGAAATCCTTCCCGGGGAGTCGACGCACACGACGGCGGCCCCTCGTCCAGTCGGACGGGGGGTGCACGACAACAAGCCTAGCCCCGTCGACCGACAGTCACCCCCTTCCGCCCAGGTCCACGCCGCCCCGCGCCTCGCGCCTCGCGCCTCGCGCCTCGCGCCTCGCGCCTCGCGCCTCGCGCCTCGCGCCTCGCGCCTCGCGCCTCGCGCCTCGCGCCTCGCGCCTCGCGCCTCGCGCCGAAGATCGTGCTCGAACCAGGATGTAGTGGCCTCAGCGACGCGCCGATGCCACTACATCCTGGATATTGCGAGATCTTGGGACCGCGCCGCCCGGCGCCACCAGCCCTCGCAGCGGATCTTGACCAAGTCGCGGCTGGCGTGGTCGGGTTTCGGGATGGGTGAGCAGTGGCGGGCACAGTTCGACGCGGAGGTGAGCTTCGCCAACGGCGGCGGGCTGCGTACCGAGGGGTTCCGACTGGACATTCCCGGTCGGGAGATCAGCGACGACGACCTGGCGGCGTTGTTCGTCCGGCACCTCGGGCTACTGATGGTGGCCGAGGTTCGGATCAGCGCCAAGACGATCATCGAGGAACCGCACAAGGGCGGCCGGGGCGTCGCCGTCGATCAGCCGACGTCCGGCCGCAGGCTGGTCGAGCTGAGCCACGTGATCAGCGAAGGGATGACCACCCTGCCCGGTTGGCCGGGCCCCCGGATCACCGACTGGTTGACCTTCGCCGCCTCCCGGGAGCGGTACGCCCCGGGCACCGAGTTCCACGTGGCCCGAATCGACATGATCGCCAACACCGGCACGTACCTGGACACGCCCGCCCACCGATGGGCCGGCCGGGACGACCTGACCGCTGTGTCGCTGGACCGTCTCGCCGACCTACCGGGGGTGGTGGTCCGGGTGCCGGCCGGCATCCGCGCGGTTGACCGGCTCATGCTGGCCCCGTACGAGGTGGCCGGTCGGGCGGTGTTGCTGCACACCGGGTGGGATGCGCACTTCGGCACCGAGCGGTACGGCGCGCCGGAAGCGCCGTACCTGACCGGGGACGCCGCCCAGGCGCTTGTCGAGGCTGGGGCGGCGCTGGTCGGCATCGACTCGATCAACATCGACGACATGGGCCCGGCTGCCGCCGGCGTACGCCCCGCGCACAGCGCACTGCTCGCCGCCGGCATCCCGATCGTGGAGCACCTGACCGGCCTGGGCGCGTTGCCGCCGAGCGGGTTCCGGTTCACGGCGGCCCCGCCGATGGTGGCCGGCATGGGCACCTTCCCCGTTCGCGCCTTCGCCGTCGTCGCCGCTGGCACGTGAGGCCCGACACCAGCGACACCTGACCCACCACCGTCACGTCTGGGGAGGGAACGATGCCCGCCGAGGGAGTCGGCAGTGATCCGCGTCGCCGCACCACACCCGCCCGGTGGCGGGTGCTGGGGCACCCGGAGGGGCTGCTCGTCTACCAGGCGCGGTGCATCGTGGAGGACCACGGCTGGACGGAGTCCACCGTCGTGGACCGGCACAAGGTCATCCTGGGCCGTTCCGGGGCGTACCGGCGGCGGCTCAACGGTCGGGTCGAGCTCTCCGACGCCACCTCGGTGCTGCTCACCCGCCCCGGCGACGAACTCGCCGTGGCCCACCCGTTCGGCTGCGGTGACTCGTACACCTGCCTGGAGATCGACCCGGTGGTGCTGGCGGCCCGCCCGGACGCGGAGGGTTGGCTGGACCGGGGTGGGTGGTCCGGATCCTCCGACGCGGCGCTGGACCTGGCGCACCGGCTTCTGGTGGCGGAGTTCCGGCGCGGGCTGGACGGGTTCGAGATGGCCGAGCGGCTGCACCGGTTCCTGACCCACCTGCTGCGGCACAGCCCGCTCGGCGCGGACGAGGGGCTCGACCCGGCGGTCCGCCGTCGACCGGCGACGCTGGTCGCCCACCGGCGGTTGGCCGACCGGGCTCGGGAGGTGCTGGCCAACTCCGGTTTCACGCTCAGCCTGGACGAGGTCGCCCGGGAGGTGGGCAGCTCGCCGCACCACCTCAGCCGGGTCTTCCACCGGATGACCGGCAGCAGCCTGACCAGTTACCGGAACCGGCTGCGGGTACGGGCGGTGCTGGACACGCTCGCCGAGCCCGACGGTCGTCCGCTCGGTGCGTTGGCCACCGAGTACGGGTTCGCTGACCAGGCACACCTGACCCGGGTGGTCCGGGAGCAGGTGGGCCATCCACCGGCCCGCCTGCGCCGGTTGCTCACCCCCACGGGCGAGACCCGGACCGGGTCGGGCTGACCCGTCGGCGGGTGCGGACACCGTCGAGGAGGCCCCGTCAGCGGACCTGCGGCGCCCTCTCGGGCACGTGCGACCGGGGGCGTCGGGCCTCCCCGAACAGGCCCGCGTGCCCCCGTCGCCAGGACGGAGTCCGGTCCGGCAGGAACCATCCTCGGGCCGTCGGGCCGCCGCGTCTTGAAGAAAATTGCTCAGTAGCGCCCTATGTTCCGATCCCGGCGCACACCACCGTCTGCCCGCGCGGACCGATCATGGTGGTTGAGATCACGCCGCAAAACACACGTCCGGAGGCAGTGGATCACCCGGGGGCCCTCCAGACATCCGGTCCGCGCGGATACCATCCAGTAAGTCGGACAGCGCTGTCCTTCGTACCCACGCAAGGGAGCGCATCGTGACCGACCAGCACGACCACGACGGCCCGGACGCCGCACTGCGCGCCGACATCCGCCGACTCGGCACCCTGCTCGGCCAGACCCTGGCCCGCCAGGAGGGTCGCCCGCTGCTCGACCTCGTCGAGGAGATCCGCGCCCAGGTCCGCAGCGACGCCCCGGCGGCCGCGCAGCGCCTCGGCGGGCTCGACGTGACCACCGGCACCAAGTTGGCCCGCGCCTTCTCCACCTACTTCCACCTGGCCAACATCACCGAGCAGGTGCACCGCGCCCGGGATCTGCGCCGCCGTCGCGCGGTGCAGGGCGGCTGGCTGGACCAGGCCGCCAAGATGATCGCCGAGCGGGGGGTGCCGGCCGAGGAGATCGCCAACGCCGCTCGCCGGCTCGCGGTGCGACCGGTCTTCACCGCGCACCCGACCGAGGCGGCCCGTCGGTCGATCCTGTCCAAGCTGCGGGCGATCGCCGACGAGTTGGACACCGAGACCGCCAACGCGATCCTCTACGGCGCCAGCGACGAGGGCCCGGCCAACCGCCGGTTGGCCGAGCTGCTCGATCTGATGTGGCAGACCGACGAGCTGCGGCTCGACCGGCCGGACCCGACCGACGAGGCCCGCAACGCGATCTACTACCTGCGCGACCTGTACGCGGAGGCCGCCCCGCAGGTGCTCGACGACCTGGCCGACACGCTGCGCACGCTCGGCGTGGAGACCTCACCGACGGCCCGGCCGTTGAGCTTCGGCACCTGGATCGGCGGCGACCGCGACGGCAACCCGTTCGTCACCCCGGCGGTCACCCGCGAGGTGCTGACCATCCAGCACGAGCACGGCATCGCCGCCACCGAGAAGGCGATGGACCACCTGATCAACGAGGTCTCGGTGTCCCGCCGACTGCGCGGGGTGTCCCTGGACCTCTCCGCCAGCCTCGCCGCCGACCTGGACGCGCTGCCCGAGGTGGCGCAGCGTTTCCGCCGGGTCAACGCGGAGGAGCCGTACCGGCTCAAGGCGCGCTGTGTGAAGGCGAAGCTCGCCAACACCCGGCTGCGGTTGCGTCAGGGCACCGCGCACGTGCCCGGTCGGGACTACCGGGGCTCCGCCGAGCTGGTCGCCGACCTGGACCTGCTGCGCGCCTCGCTGGCCCGCAACTCCGGGCAGCTCACCGCGGTCGGCCGGCTGGCCTCCACCATCCGTACGGTCTCCGCGTTCGGCCTGCACCTGGCCACCATGGATGTCCGGGAGCACGCCGAGGCGCACCACGCGGTGCTCGCGCAGCTCTACGAGGCGGTCGGCGAGGTCTCCGACTACCCGGCGCTGACCCGGCTGGAACGCACCAAGCTGCTCGCCGACGAGCTGACCGGCCGCCGGCCGCTGTCCACGCTGGACACGTCGCTCACCGAGCCGGCCCGCAAGACGTTCGACGTGTTCAGCACCATCCGGGAGGCACAGGACCGGTTCGGCGCCGAGGTGATCGAGTCGTACATCATCTCGATGACCCTGGGCGTCGACGACGTGCTGGCCGCCGTGGTGCTGGCCCGCGAGGCCGGCCTGGTGGACGTGCACAGCGGGCGGGCCCGGATCGGGTTCGTGCCGCTGCTGGAGACCCCGGCCGAGCTGAACGCCGGCGGTGAGCTCCTCGACGAGTTGCTGTCACTGCCCGCGTACCGGGCGCTGGTCACCGCCCGCGGCGACGTGCAGGAGGTCATGCTCGGCTACTCCGACTCGAACAAGGAGGCCGGGATCACCACCAGCCAGTGGTCGATCCACCGGGCGCAGCGCGCGCTGCGCGACGTGGCCGCCCGGCACGGCGTGCACCTGCGGCTCTTCCACGGCCGGGGTGGCACGGTCGGGCGTGGTGGCGGTCCGACGCACGAGGCGATCCTGGCGCAGCCCTACGGCACGATGGACGGCGCGATCAAGGTGACCGAGCAGGGCGAGGTGATCTCCGACAAGTACACCCTGCCCTCGCTGGCCCGGGAGAACCTGGAGTTGACCCTCGCCGCGGTGCTCCAGGCGACCCTGCTGCACACCGCGCCCCGGCAGCCGGCCGAGATGTTGGAGCGCTGGGACGCGACGATGGACGTGGTCTCCGAGTCGGCGTTCCGGTCCTACCGGTCGCTGGTCGAGGACCCGGACCTGCCGGCGTACTTCTGGGCGTCCACCCCCACCGAACTGCTCGGCGCGCTCAACATCGGCTCCCGGCCGGCGAAGCGCCCGAACACCGGCGCGGGACTGTCCGGGCTGCGGGCCATCCCGTGGGTGTTCGGCTGGACGCAGACCCGGCAGATCGTGCCGGGCTGGTTCGGCGTCGGTTCCGGGCTGGCCGCCGCCCGCGAGGCGGGGCTGGCGGACGTGTTGGCCGAGATGCACCGTAACTGGCACTTCTTCCGCACGTTCCTGTCGAACGTCGAGATGATGCTGACCAAGACCGACCTGAGCATCGCCCGCCGGTACGTCGAGACGCTGGTGCCGAAGAAGCTGCACCCGATCTTCGAGCAGATCGAGCGGGAGTACGAGCTGACCAAGCGGGAGGTGCTGGCGGTCACCGCCTCACCGGCCCTGCTGGAAAACTCGCCGGTGCTCCAGCGCACCCTGGCCGTCCGCGACACCTACCTGGAGCCGCTGCACCACCTGCAGGTGGCGCTGCTGCGGCAGTACCGGGAGTCGGGTGCCGCCGGGCGGGCCATCGCCACCGCCCCGGGTGGTCGACGCGCACCGAGCGACGGCACCGCCCTGGAACGCGCGCTGCTCACCACCGTGAACGGCATCGCCGCCGGAATGCGCAACACCGGCTGATCATCAGGTACGACAACGGGCCCCGGTCGCTGTGACCGGGGCCCGTTTCGTGGGTCTGCGGACGACTGTCAGAAGTCGCCGCCGCCGAAATCCCCGCCCCCGAAGTCACCGCCGCCGAAGCCCCCACCGCCGAAGTCACCGCCGCCGAAATCCCCACCGGCGTAGTCGCCGCCGAAATCCCCACCCTGGTCGCCGCCGCCGAAGTCCTGGTCGCCGCCGTCGCCGCCCTGGTCGACGCCGTCACCGAAGCCCTCCTGGTAGCCGGCGTCATAGCCGTACCCGGGGTCGGCGAAGGCGGGCGAGAAGAGCGCGTCGGCGATCAGGATGCCGCCGAGCACGCCGGCCCCGGCGCCCAGCGCCGTCTTCCACCACGGCGTCGAATACCAGCCGGCGGGCACCGGCCGACCCTGATAACGCCCACCGGGGTAGTAGTAGGGCGTTTCCCGGCCGGGTTGCGGCCCGGCCCGGAAGGTCTGCCCCTGCACGTCGACCTCGCGCTCCTTGGTGAGCTGCCCCACGCCCCGGGCGGCGGCCAGGGTCGGCAGTTCGGGGCCCGGGTCGATACCCAGCGCCGTACGCGCCGCCCGGATGTACGCCAACCCCTCCAGCGCGGTCTCCCGGGCCAGGGCGAACTGGTGCGGCGTACGCGCCTGCTCCAGCTGCGAGCCGGCGGCGTTGTACCGCTCACCGGCGTCGGCCAGCGCCTGGCGCACCGCCGGGTCGTCGCCGTGCAGGTTCATCAACTGGCCGCCGAGGCGCTCGTACCACCGCTGCGCCTCCGCGCGGGCGTCGCCGAGCTCGGTGCGTCGGCGGGCACCGGCCTGGGCGCGGATGAGCGCGGCTGCGCCCAGCGCGCCGACCAGCACCACGGCGAGGCAGAGCAGAAGTTCCATGTCATCGAACGTACCCCTGGGTGTCACGTCATATCCGTCTGGCAAGCTCCGGTGATGGACGTCTCGACGTTGCTCCTGGTGATGGTGTGCCTCGGCGTCGGCGGGGCGGTGGGCTGGCTCGCGGCCCGGTCCCGCTCGGCGGCCGACATCGCCCGTCTCGACGCCACCCTGGCCGCCACCCGGGAGGGCGAGGGCCGGCTGGAGCAGTCCATGCGGGCGTTGAGCTACGAGGCCACCGCGCAGTCCCAGGAGGCGGTGGCCAGGGCGGTCGCGCCGCTGCACGACACCCTGCGCCGCTACGAGCAGCGGGTGGCCGAGCTGGAGCACGACCGGGTCGACGCGTACGCCGAGCTGCGCGAGCAGGTCCGCTCCATGACCGCGGTCTCGGGTGAGCTGCGCACCGAGACGAAACAGCTGGTGGCGGCGCTGCGCGCACCGCAGGTGCGGGGTCGCTGGGGCGAGCACCAACTGCGCCGGATCGTCGAGGCTGCCGGCATGCTGGAGCACTGCGACTTCTCCGAGCAGGTCACCGCCGACAACGACGGGCAGGTTGTCCGCCCGGACCTGGTGGTCCGGCTGCACGGCGGTCGCTCGGTGGTGGTGGACGCCAAGGCGCCGTTCGACGCGTACCTGACCGCCATGGAGGCCCGCGACGAGCGTGGCCGGGACACCCACCTCGACGCGCACGCGCGGCACCTGCGGGGGCACGTGGACGCGTTGGCGGCCAAGTCCTACTGGTCGGCGTTCGACAGCGCACCCGAGTTCGTGGTGCTGTTCGTCCCCGCCGACCCGTTCCTCGACGTCGCGCTCCAGCGTGACCCGACGCTGCTGGAGCACGCGTTCACCCGCAACGTGGTGCTGGCCACGCCGGCCACGCTCGTCGCACTGCTCCGCACTGTCGCCTACTCGTGGCGGCAGGAGGCACTGGCCCGCAACGCGCTCGCGGTGCACACCCTCGCCCGGGAGCTGTACGGCCGGTTGTCCACCCTGGGCGATCACGTGGGCAAGCTCGGGTCCTCGTTGGCGGGTGCGGTGACCGCCTACAACCGGGCGGTCGGCTCGCTGGAGGCCAGGGTGCTGGTCAGCGCCCGCAAGCTCGCCGAGTTGGGCGTATCGGACGACGAGTTGGCCACGCCGGCCCAGGTCGAGCTGACGCCCCGGCAGCCGCAGGCACCCGAGTTGGTCGATCCGACCGACGGCGAGGTCGAGGCCCGCTCACCGGCTATGTGACAGTGCGTGTGCCCTCATGTCACGAAGTGGTCACAAGGGACTGACCGGTAGTGACAGTGTTCATCGATACCACGAAAGATTCTGCTCACCCGAGCGCCCTTCTCTGAGGGGCCCTGTTCTCTGGAGGTAAAGAGAACGTGAGCAGACTCCGAAACCTGAGCCGGCGCACCTCAGCCGCGCTCTTCGCGTCGGTCCTGGCGGCGAGCGCCGCGACCGCCGTCGGCGGTGCCGCCACCGCGGCCGCCGCTCCCGCCACCACACCTGACGCTTCCCCGGCCACCGCCGCCGAGACGCTGGGCGCGCACGACGCCAAACTGCTCGGCGAGGCCCGCGCCAAGAAGGCCCCGACGGTCACCCTGATCGTCGCCACCGAGAAGGGTGAGGCAGGGGACGTCGCCGACAGCCTGACCAAGCTCGGCGGGACGGTCAGCCAGCGGCAGGACCGGGTCGGCTTCGTGCTGGCCAAGGTCCCGACCGACAGCGTTCTCAAGGCGGCGCGGCTGCCCGGCGTCTCGGCCGTCGACCTGGACGAGGTCATCCAACTGCCAGACCCGACCCCGGAACGCACCACCACCGGCACCGCTGGCGCTCGGCAGGCCACCGTCGGGGCGCCGGGAGCGACCACCCCGGCCGACAACCCGTACATGCCGACGAACGAGACCGGCGCGGTGGCGTTCACCGCGGCCCACCCGGAGTGGGACGGCCGGGGCGTCACGATCGGCATCATGGACTCCGGCGTGGACCTGGCCCACCCGGCCCTGCAGCAGACCACCACCGGCGAGCGCAAGATCGTCGACTGGGTCACCGCCACCGACCCGCTGGAGGACGGCACCTGGCGGCGGATGCAGGCCGAGGTCGCCGGCCCGTCGTTCACCATCGCCGGTGGCACCTGGACGGCGCCGGCCGGCGCGTACCGGTTCAACCTGTTCAGCGAGTCGGTGACCACCAACAGCGACGCCCGGGGTGACGTCAACCGCGACGGCGACACCACCGACACCTGGGGTGTGCTCTACGACCCGGCCACCAACAACATTTGGGTGGACGCCAACCAGAACCTCAACTTCACCGACGACCCGATCATGCGGCCGTACAAGGAGAAGTACGACATCGGCTACTTCGGCACCGACAACCCGGCAACGCCGGTCGCCGAGCGGCAGCCCTTCGTCGTCGAGTTCCGCAAGAACGTCAACACCACGCCGATCGGGCTGCCGGGCACCTACGACTACGTCAACATCGGCATCGTCGAGAGCACCCACGGCACCCACGTCGCCGGCATCACCGCCGCCAACGACATGCTCGGCAACGGGGCGTTCGACGGTGCCGCGCCCGGCGCCAAGCTGGTTTCCGCCCGCGCCTGCTCCTGGGGCGGCGGCTGCACCGCGGCCGCCCTCACCACCGGCATGATCGACCTGGTGGCCAACCGTGGCGTCGACATCGTCAACATGTCGATCGGTGGCCTGCCGGGCCTGAACGACGGCAACAACGCGCGGACGAACCTCTACAACGAACTGATCGAGACGTACGGCGTGCAGTTGGTCATCTCGGCCGGCAACTCCGGCCCGGGTCTCAACACCGTCGGCGACCCGTCGGTCGCCAGCAACGTGATCAGCGTTGCCGCCAACATCAGCAAGGACACCTGGCTGGCCAACTACGGCTCGGTCGTCAGGAAGAAGAACGCTTTGTTCAACTTCTCCTCCCGTGGCCCGCGCGAGGACGGCGGCTTCAAGCCGAACATCGCCGCCCCCGGTTCGGCCATCTCCACCGCACCGACCTGGCAGCTCGGCGCTCCGGTCCCCGAGGCCGGATACGCGCTGCCCCCGGGCTACGCGATGCTGAACGGCACGTCGATGGCGTCCCCGCAGACCGCCGGCGCGGGCGCGTTGCTGCTGTCGGCCGCCAAGGCCACCGACCGGGGCGTCAGCCCGGCCGCGCTGCGGCGGGCGCTGTTCAGCTCCGCCAAGCCGATCGCTGACGTGCCGACATACGCGCAGGGCTACGGCATGGTCAACGTGCCGGGTGCCTGGCAGCTGCTGCGTCAGGGCGTCGAAACCCGGTCGTACGTCTCCGACGCGCCGGTCTGCAGCCCCCTGGCCGGCCAGCTGACCATCTGGAACGGTGTGAAGTTCGTGCCGAACCCGGGTCGGGGCACCGGCGTCTACAACCGTTGCACCTCGTCCGAGGGCGGCCACAAGGTCGGCCAGAGCAAGACCTACCCGGTCAAGCTGACCCGCACCAGCGGGCCGGCCGGCACCATCAAGCACGACGTCACGCTCCAGGGCAACGACGGCACCTTCAAGGCACCGAAGAGCGTCGCGTTGCCGCTCAACAAGACCGTCACCATCAGCGTCACCGCCAAGCCGGCCACCGAGGGTGCGCACGGGGCGATCATGCGGATCGACGACCCGGCCACCAACGTCGTCGACTTCGAGGTGTCCACAGTGGTGGTGGCCTCGAACGACGTGAAGAAGCCCACCTTCTCGTACGCCAACGAGGGCTCGGTCGACCGGAACGGCTTCACGTCGTACTTCGTGACGGTGCCGGAGGGCGCCAAGGCGCTCCAGGTGAACCTCTCCGGGATCGCCACCGGTTCGCAGACCCGCTTCATCGCGATCAACCCGCTGGGTGTGCCGGTGGAGGCCACCACGAGCACCGTCTGCTACACCAACTTCTCCGACGTCAACGTCTGCAAGCCGCAGGAGCGTGACTACCAGAACCCGCTTCCCGGGGTCTGGGAGATCGAGGTGGAGTCGCGGCGCACGTCCCCGGCGCTGAACAACCCGTTCAAGCTCCAGGTGCGGGTGCAGGGCCTGACGGTCGAGCCGGCGCTGGTCGAGCTGCCCAGCGTCGAGGCCGGCGAGCCGACCCGGGTGAGCTGGAACGTCACCAACGCCTTCGGCCCGGTCTCGGTCAGCGGCCGCAGTGGCGCGCTGACCGGTGTCCGCACCGAGCGTCCGACCATCACCGAGGGCGGCCCCAACCAGGAGTGGACCGTCGAGATCCCGGCGGGCACCTCGACGTTCACCGCCCGGATCGGCAACCCCGCGAACGCGGGCGCAGACCTGGACCTGTTCGTCTACCGGGGTGCCACCGAGGTCGGCCGGGCGGCCGACGGTGACTCGGAGGAGGCGGTGACGCTGAACAACCCGCCGGCCGGCACCTACCGCGTCGTGGTGGAGCCGTACGGGGTCGACGGGCCGGGCACGAGCACCGCCTACGACTACTACGACGCGTTCGCGTCCGCGTCGCTGGGCACGATCACCGCTCCGGCCGTCGCGGTGCCGCTGATGCACGGCGAGTCGGCCACCATCACCGGCACGGTGACCGCGGTGGCCGTTCCGGCCGACGGGCGTCAGCTCTCCGGTGAGCTGGCGATCGTCACCACCGAGGGTGCGATCGTGGGTCGCGGCAACGTGTCCATCGGGGCGGTGAACTGATCCGCCCGTAACGCCGGCAGGAGCCCGTCCCCATGTTCGGGGGCGGGCTCCCGCGTGTCAGGGTGGGTGGTCAGGACCGGTGGGCGCTCTCCACCACGAACGGGGTGCCCTGCTGGCAGGTGGTCATCATGCCGGGCTCCACCCGACCGGTGACCTCGACGCGTGCGCCCGGCGTCAGCACGTCACGCGGGCCACCGAGCAGCAGGTATTCGCCGAGCAGTACGCACCCGGGCTCCACACCGCCCTGCACGATGCCGCTCACCGTGGTGGCCCCGACGCCCGGCGGCGTGCTCGGGCCGCCCGGTTTCGGAGTCTTTCCTCCGGGCGGCGGGGTGGGGGTGACTGTCGCTGGCGAGACGGTCGGGTCGGGCGTGGGCTGGCTGGTCACCGGCTGCGCTCCCGTCGGGGTGGGGGTTGGTGTGCCGCCCACCCCGCCCTGGTTGCCGCAGGCGCTCAGCGCCACGCAGACAGCAAGCGCGGGGACGGCGAACCGAAGAGTCCTCATGCCGAATCTGACGTACGCCGACCCGAGTTCGTTCCCGTGTTCAGCCGCGCGCCGCAGCGGCCTTCATGTCCCGCTTCAGCTCCTGCGGCAGCGAGAACGTGAGCCGTTCGTTGGCGGTGGTGATCTCCTCCACGTCGGCGAAACCGCGCGCGGCGAGGTGGACCAGCACCTCCTGGACCAGGTCGTCCGGGACGCTCGCGCCCGAGGTCAGGCCGACGGTGGTGGCGCCCTCCAGCCAGGCGTCGTCGATCTCGTGCGCGAAGTCGACCAGGTGACCGGCGCGGGCGCCGGCGTCCAGGGCGACCTCGACCAGGCGCACCGAGTTGGAGGAGTTCGTCGAGCCGACGACGATCACCACGTCACAGTCGGCGGCGATCTCCTTGACCACGTGCTGCCGGTTGGAGGTGGCGTAGCAGATGTCGTCACTGGGCGGGGACTGCAACAGCGGCAGCCGCTTCTTGAGCCGGGCCACCGTCTCCAGCGTCTCGTCGACCGAGAGCGTGGTCTGGGAGAGCCAGACCACCTTCTCCGGATCACGTACGGTGATCTTGTCGGCGTCGTCCGGGCCGTCCACCAGCTGGATGTGCGCGGGGGCCTCACCGGCGGTGCCGATGACCTCCTCGTGCCCCTCGTGGCCGATGAGCAGGATGTCGTAGTCCTCGGCCGCGAAGCGCCGCGCCTCGTGGTGCACCTTGGTGACCAGCGGGCAGGTCGCGTCGATCGCCTTCAGCGAACGCGCCTTGGCCTGCTCGTACACCTCCGGCGCCACGCCGTGCGCAGAGAAGATGACGGTGGCGCCCTCGGGCACCTCCTCGTTCTCCTCCACGAAGATCGCGCCCTGGGCCTCCAGGGTCTGCACCACGTGCTTGTTGTGCACGATCTGCTTGCGCACGTAGATGGGGGCACCGTAGAGCTTCAGCGCCTCCTCCACGGTCTGCACCGCGCGGTCGACACCCGCGCAGTAGCCGCGGGGCTTGGCCAGGAGCACGCGCTTGCCGGTCCGGTGAGTCGCCTGAGCCTCAGTCACCACCCCATCGTACGTGCCGGCTTTCCCACCGGCAGTGGGCCGCGACCCGCCCAGAGCCCCGGTGATCAAGAGGTTTGCGTCAAAAACGCGCCCAGCACTGACGCAAACCTCTTGATCACCGGGAGGGTCCGTAGGGTGGGCGGGTGAGCGGAGACGGGCGGGTGGGGGGCGGCGGGGCCAGCAGCGCTGAGGAGCCTTGGCCGGTACGGGTGGTCAGCCAGAAGGTGGGGGCCTGGATCGCCAAACTGGGCTGGGTGTGGGTGGACGGGCAGGTGGCGCAGATCAGCCGTCGCCCCGGAGCCAGCACCGTCTTCCTCACCCTGCGCGACCCGTCGGCCGACCTGAGCCTCACCGTCACCACCAACCGGGACGTCCTGGACGCCGGCGCACCCGAGCTGCGCGAAGGCGCCCGCGTGGTGCTGCACGCCAAGCCGGAGTTCTACGCCGCCCGGGGCACGCTGAGCCTGCGCGCCGACGAGATCCGCCAGGTGGGCCTCGGCGAGCTGCTGGCCCGGCTGGAGAAGCTCAAGAAGCTGCTCGCCGCCGAAGGACTCTTCGACCGCGCCCGCAAGCGTCGGCTGCCCTTCCTGCCCGGCCGGATCGGGCTCATCACCGGTCGCGCCTCGGCGGCCGAACGGGACGTGCTGACCAACGCCCGACGGCGCTGGCCGGCGGTCGAGTTCCGGACGGTCAACGTGGCAGTGCAGGGCCCGTCGGCGGTCCCGCAGATCGTCGACGCGCTCAAGGTGCTGGACGCCGACCCGAGCATCGATGTGATCATCATCGCCCGGGGTGGCGGCGGCATCGAGGACCTGCTGCCCTTCTCCGACGAGGCGCTCTGCCGCGCGGTGTTCGGCTGTCGTACGCCGGTGGTCAGCGCGATCGGCCACGAGACGGACGCGCCACTGATCGACTACGTGGCCGACGTCCGCGCCTCCACCCCGACCGACGCGGCCAAGCGGGTCGTCCCCGACCTCACCGAGGAGGTACGCCTCATCGGTCAGGCCCGACACCGCCTCGAACGAGCGGTGCGCAACCTGGTCGACCGGGAGACACACCGGCTCGACGGGCTGCGGTCCCGGCCGGTGCTGGCCCGGCCGCAGGTGATGGTGGAGCACCGGGCGACCGAGCTGACCGCGTTGCGGCAGCGGGCCGGCCGATGCCTGGAGCACCGGCTCACCGCCGCCGAGGATGACCTGCGGCACACCCTCGCGCGGCTGCGCGCCCTGTCCCCCGCCGCCACCCTCGACCGGGGGTACGCGATCGTGCAACGCGCGGACGGCCAGGTGGTCCGCGCGGCGGCGGAGGTCGGCAAGGGCGATCCGCTGCGGGTACGCCTGGCCGACGGCGAGCTGGCCGCCACAGTCGATGGCTGAGTGGCGACGCGCCGCAGCGGGGAGGGGTGTGCTGAGATGAACGCGATGACTGACGACACGAAGGCCGGGCCGGACGAGCGGCTCAGTTACGAGCAGGCCCGCGCCGAGCTGGCCTCGGTGGTGGAGCGGCTGGAGGCCGGCGGCACGTCCCTGGAGGAGTCGCTGGCGCTCTGGGAGCGCGGCGAGGCGCTGGCGGTGATCTGTCAACGCTGGCTGGATGGCGCGCGGGCGCGGATCGACGCCGCCCGGCAGGAACCAGCTTCCTGATCGCCGGTGGGGCGGCCGGAGCCGCCCCACCGGGGCAGGTCAGTTGAACAGGCTGTACAGCTCGGCCGGCGCCTCGACGACCTGGTCCGCCGGCGGCTTCTGCGCGGCGGTGGCGGCACCGTAGTCGGAGTACGTCATCTTGATCTCCTGGGCGGCGGTCTGCCCGGCGGCCGGCAGTTGCAGCACCAGCTCACTGAGCCGGCCCTGCGGGTCCACCTTCGCGGTGAACGGGACGGTCTTCGCCTGGGTGCCGAGCGCGGCGATCGTGGCGGCGTTCAACGAGCCCGCCTCGGCGGCCTTGGTGACGTCGATGGTGCCGGCGTACGTGCCGGTGCCGGTGCTGCGGACCTCGGTGATGCCCTGGGTGAGCACCGCGCTGCCGGCCGGGTCGACCTTGTCGAAGTCGAAGCCGAGGTTGCGGTTGCCCTTGATCCGGTTCTGGTCCAGGTGCTGGTACTTGCCGAGGTTGAGCTGCTTGATGGCGGGCAGGCTGTTGGCGGTGGGGCCGGTCAGCTCCAGCTTGACCCAGCTGTCCGGCTTGTAGTGGATCACGTCGAGTTTCATCGCCAGGTCGGACGAGGGACCACCGATGGCGATCTTCAACGCCGCGCTCTGGCTCGGCTGGTGCACCAGCCCCTCCGCCGTCGAGCCGGCGCCGGCCAGCGTGAACCGGAAGTTCCCGTTGCTGATCTCCTTGGTGGAGTCGAGCAGGGCCTGCTTGGCGTCGCCCGCCACCGGGACACCGGACGGGCTCGCCGTGCCGGACGCCGTCACCGTCGGGGACGGCGTCGAGCCGGTGGTGCCGGTTCCGCTGGCGCAGGCGGCCAGTGCGGGCGTGATCAGAGCGGCGGCTACCAGGCCGGCGCCAAGTCGTCGAACAGTCATACGTGTCTCCCAAGGGGGTCACCCGACGACCTGGACGGCGCCGGAAACCGGGCGACGCAGCAGCACCGTCGGCTGCGTCGCGCGATCCGGGCCGAGCAGCGCGCCCGGATCACCCCCTCCTTGTTCCCTGTCGAGGCGTCGGACAATCACCCTTCGGGCTGGTTGCCCAGATTCGGCGCCGGCGGGTCCATCGACCGCCGAGGTCCCCTCAGCGCAGTGAGCCGGCCAGTTCGCGTAGTTCGTTGTCCCGGGCGTCGCCGACGACGATCACCGTGCGGGTCGGCTCCAGCAGGACCAGCGCCTGTTGGTTGCCCCGCGCGGTGTAGAGCTGCCAGGTGCGCCCGGCCAGCTCGGTGGGGCCCTGCGGCTGGCCCTGGCTGGTCAGCTCGGCGGGGAGCAGACGATCCGCCGGGACGCTGCTCTGCAGCAGTTGGACGCCTCGCCCCTCCGGGGTGAGGTAGCCGAGTCGCAGGTTCGCGCCGTTCTCGACGGTCTGGTAGCGGGCGCTGACCGTCTTCCAGTCGGAGCCGAGCCCCTGCGGCTGGCTCACCGGGAAGACGTTCGCCGACCGGGCCTGTTCGATCGCGGGCGCCGGATCGACGGTGGTGGCCTGGTCGCCGCCGAGGAATCCCCGGTAGAACGCCAGCAGGAGCGCGATCGGGACGAGCAGCACCAGCAACGAGATCGCCATGTCCTTCGGCGACCGCTCGGACTTGCCGGCCGCCGCCGCTGGCGGCGGGGTCGGGGTCGGATCGGTCGCGGCGGGCTCACCACCGGCGGGGACGTCGGCCGGCGGCTGACCGTCGGGCGGCGTGCGGTCGGCGGGTACGCGGTCGGCTGGCTGTGCGGGTTCCACCCCGCTATCTTCGCAGCCGCCCGACCGGCGGTATCCGTGCCATCACCGCCCCGCGCCGACGCCCCGTCGGCCATCGTGTGAGGATCAGCGACAAAGCTGGCGGTGGGGGCCTCCCCGCGGCCGGTCGTCCCCGCACCGTCGCGAGGAGGAGTAGCCGTCATGACGAACACCAGGACGCGGATCCCACAGGATCTCGACCGTAACCTTGCCCTCGACCTGGTCCGGGTCACCGAGGCCGCGGCGATGGCCGCCGGCCGGTGGGTCGGTCGGGGCGACAAGGAGGGCGGCGACGGAGCAGCTGTCGACGCGATGCGCAAGCTGATCAACTCGATCCAGATGCGCGGTGTGGTGGTGATCGGCGAGGGCGAGAAGGACAACGCCCCGATGCTCTTCAACGGCGAACATGTCGGCGACGGCACGGGCCCGGAGGTGGACGTCGCCGTCGACCCGGTGGACGGCACCACCCTGATGAGCAAGGGCATGCCGAACGCCGTGGCGGTGCTCGCCGTCTCCGAGCGGGGTGCGATGTTCGACCCCAGCGCCGTGTTCTACATGGAGAAGCTCGCCGTCGGGCCCGCGTACGCCGACGTGATCGACATCAACGCCGGGGTGGCGGAGAACCTGCGCCGGATCGCCAAGGTCAAGGGCACCGACGTCTCCGAGGTGACGGTCTGCGTGCTGGACCGCAGCCGCCACGACGACCTGGTCACGCAGATCCGCCGGGCCGGGGCGGGTATCCGGTTCATCTCCGACGGCGACATCGCCGGCTCCATCGCCGCCGCCCGGGGCGAGTCGGACGTGGACGTGCTGATGGGCATCGGCGGCACCCCGGAGGGCATCATCTCCGCGTGCGCGCTCAAGTGCATGGGCGGTGCGATGCAGGCCAAGCTCTGGCCGCGCGACGAGCAGGAGCGGGAGAAGGCGATCGCCGCCGGGCACGACCTGGACCGGGTGCTGGGCACCGATGATCTCGTCACCGGCGACAACTGCTTCTTCGTGGCGACCGGGGTCACCTCCGGCGACCTGCTGCGCGGCGTGCGGTACCGGGCGGGCGGGGCGTACACCCAGTCGATCGTGATGCGCTCGAAGAGCGGCACCATCCGGGTGATCGACTCGTACCACCGGCTGGAGAAGCTGGCGCTCTACTCCGCTGTCGACTTCGACGGTCGACCGCTGGCTGAACAGGAGTGACAGCCACCGACACGGCGACCCCGCAGACCCTGTCGGCCGCCCGCCGGATCACCGGCGTCGCGCTCGCGTCGGCCTCCGGGGTCGCGGTGGCGGTGCAGTCGCGGATCAACGGCGAGCTGGGGGTACGCCTCGAGGACGGTTTCGCGGCCGCGGTGGTGTCGTTCGGCCTCGGCCTGCTGGTGCTGCTGGTGCTGGTGCCCGCGACCCCTGGTGGCCGGCGCGGGCTGGCCGCGACCCGGCGGGCCCTGCGGACGGGCGCGTTGCGGCCGTGGCAGTGCCTCGGTGGCATGTGCGGGGCGTTCCTGGTGGCCACTCAAGGGCTCACCATCGGCACGTTGGGCGTGGCGGTCTTCACCGTGGCGGTGGTGGCCGGCCAGACCGGCAGCAGCCTTGCCGTGGATCGGGCCGGGATCGGGCCCACCGGCCGGCAGCCGGTCACCCGGCAGCGACTGGCCGGCGCGGTGCTCACCGTGTTGGCGGTCTGCCTGGCGGTCGGTGACCGACTGGGCGACCCGGGCGCACTGGCGCTGGCTCTGCTGCCGCTGCTCGCCGGGGTGGGCATCGCCTGGCAGCAGGCCGTCAACGGTCGGGTCCGGGCGGCGGCCGACAGCGCGTTGACCGCCACGCTCGTCAACTTCGCCGTCGGCACTGTCACCCTGCTGGTCGCGTTCGCGATCGACATCGCCGTACGCGGCTGGCCCGGTGGCCACCTGCCGTCCGAGCCGTGGCTCTACCTGGGCGGCCCGATCGGCATCGTGTTCATCGCGATCGCCGCCGCGATCGTGCGCTTCACCGGTGTGCTGCTGCTCGGCCTGGCCACCATCGCCGGGCAGATCGTCGGCGCCGTGCTGCTGGACCTGGTCCTCCCCACGGCAGCCTCGCACCCCGGGGTGAACACCCTGCTGGGGGCGGCGCTGACCATGGTGGCAGTGCTGATCGCCGCGCTCGCCCCGCCGGCCCGCCGCTGAGCCGTCAGCGGGCCGGCGACGCAACTGGCGCGGATCGGCCGCCCAGGGCCCCCACGGTCGCCGTGAGCGCACCGGGTCGACTTCGTCATCGTGCGGCCGGGCCGAACGGCGCCAGCCCGCACCACGGCACCCGGACCTCGACCACGCGCCGACCTGAGCGGCCTACCCCGACTCGGCTGACGGATCCGGCACGGAAGGCCGGAGCACCGGATGGGACGACTCCGGCGGCGCTGGCGGCGTCCTAGACGACAGCCGATCCGGCGGTTCGAACGGGTAGGGCGGGTCGAGCGGGTAGGACGGATCGGGCACCGCGGGCGGGTGCGGTGGGTAGGGCGGGTAGGGCACCGCGGCCGGGCGCGGCGGGTACTGCGGGTAGGGCGGGTCGGACGGGTGCGGTGGGTATCGGCGCCCAAACGCCCGGGCCGGGTCGTACAGCCGGGCGATCCGAACGGCGAGCAGCACGCCCGGCACCAGGGCCAGCAGGGCGAGCGCCACGGCGACCCTGCTCTGCGCAGGGTTCCCGCCCAGCCAACCCACGAGCGGCACCAGGGACAGGAGCGCGGTGAGCAGCAGCCCGGTGAGTGCCCATCCGCTCCATCGGGTCAGTGCGTCCTGGTAGGAGACTCGAACGAGCATGGCCGTCGCTGTCACGACGTTCAGGGGCAGAACGACGAACAGCAGGGCCATGCCCGTCGAGGAGTCATCGTTGCGCCCCCAGGCGCCGGCCAGCACGATCCCCGCGACCACTATCGCCCCGCTGCCGGCGACCCCCCACCAGCGCGGACCGCCCCCGCGACGGATCGCCAGATGACCAGCGAGCACGGTGACCGTAACGCCGAGGGTCAGCGCGAGCGCGAGGGCGAGCTGCAGGTCCGTGTCGCGGCTGCCGAGCCCGCCGTCCAGCGCGGGCGGCTCGGTCCAGCCTCCGTCGTCCGGTCCCGCGTGATGTCGGAAGCCGTCGCGTTGCCATCCGCCGTCCGCTCTCCGGTGCAGGATGCCGTCGCGCCCGTTGGCGACCAGCACCTCGTGGCCGCCACCGGCGGCCGGATAGACGATCAGATCGCGGGAGGCGAAGTGCCGGCGGATGTCACCTGGGTTGGCGAACCGGCGGGCCATCCCCTCGCGGCGCGCGTCCGACACCTCCCAGGCCACCTGCCAGGTCACGCCCGCGTCGTCACTCTGCTCCACCCGCAGGTGCTCGGCGACCGCCCGGTAGCACCGCTGCGGCTCGGTGGGCACACACGCCTGCCGCTGCCCGGGGCCCTGGCGGGACAACCGCTGTTCCTCGCCGTCGGCGGCGGGCCGCCAGGTGTTCCCCCCGTCCTGGCTGATCGACCATCGGCCGTCAGCCGGCCCCTCCGGCCAGGTCCGATCGTTGTATCCCACGCCGATCGAGATCGCCGGGTGACCGTCGAGCAGGGCGGTGCCCACGGCGTACGGGTACTGGTACTGGCTGGTGGCGGCCACCGCGAAGACCGCCGGTGGCAGCACCACCAGCATCCGGACCAGCCGGGCGGTCCGTCGGCGCATCGGGCGGCGACGTGACCGCCGCCAGCTCCACCAGGCCAGGCCGAGCGCCGGCAGGGTGAACAGGTCGGTCCAGTCGGCCCGGACCAGCGACGGCCCGGCCAGCACGGTCCAGGCCGAGGAGGCGAGTTCGGCGGCGTACCCACTGGATTTGACCACCGCGAACCCGGCACCCACAGTGGCCAGGGCGACCGACGCGGCCCTCCGGGCCGGCAGTCGTGGCAGCAGGAGGGTCAGCAGCACCGCGACCAGCGGTGGGGCGAGCACCAGCCCGGCGACGTCGCTCAGCTTGCCGGTCACCGGGCCGGGGAAGGCCGCCTTCAGCACATGATCGTTGACCAGCAGCAGGGCCAGCGCGAACAGGGTGGCAGGGTGGCAGAGCCAGGACAGCGTGGTGGGTGCGCCGTCCTGGGGAGTGGCGGAACCCGTCATCCCCTCAGGATCGGGTCGACCCGTCTCGATCCGGACTCAGGTCGGTCTGGGTCCGGTACCGACGCTCAGCCGGCATCGGAGGAGTGCCCCGGGAAGAGGTGGGCGCTCGGGTCGATGGCCACCGCCGCGTTGTTGACCGCCGTCGCCGCCTCACCGAAGCCGGTGGCGATCAGCCGGACCTTGCCCGGGTACTCGGTGATGTCGCCCGCCGCGAAGACCCGGGGCAGGTTGGTGGCCATCGCGCTGTCCACCAGGATGTGGCGGCGGTCCAGCCGTAGCCCCCACTCGGCGAGCGGGCCCAGGTCGGCGGTGAAACCGAGGGCGGCCACCACCACGTCCACCGGCAACGTCTCGGTGGCGCCGCCGCGCACTGTCACCTCGGCACCGGTCACCGTGCCGTCCCCGAGCAGCCTGGTGACCTCGGCGTTGACCACGACCCGCACCGGCAGCGCGAGCACCCGGGCGACGGTCGAGGCGTGCGCCCGGAACTTCTCCCGTCGGTGTACGAGGGTCACCGACCGGGCCAGCGGTTGCAGGGCCAACGCCCAGTCGAAGGCGGAGTCGCCACCACCGACGATCAGCACGTCCCGATCGGCCAGCTCGGTCGGCTCGGTCACGAAGTAGACGATCCCTGACCCGGGGGCGCCGTCGGCGCACGGCAACGGCCGAGGGCTGAAGCTGCCGAGCCCGCCGGTGACCACTATCGCGCCGCAGGCGAGTTGCTCACCGCCGGCCAGGCCCAGCACCGGTCGGCCGTCAGCGTACGAGAGCTTCTCCGCCCGGGTGCCGAGCAGGTACCGCGGATTGAACGGCGCTGCCTGGGCCACCAGGTTGGCCACCAGATCACGGCCCTTGACGGCGGGAAAACCGGCGACGTCGAGGATCAGCTTCTCCGGGTACATGGCAGTGACCTGGCCGCCCGGTTCGGGCAACGCGTCGATCACCGCCACCGACAGCCCTCGGAACCCGGCGTAGTACGCGGCGAAGAGGCCGGCCGGACCGGCCCCGATCACGGCGACATCGACCTCGCGCATGGCGTACCGTCGCTTTCCGCTTACGGATCAACGCGTGCTGATCTCGACCGTAGGCGGGCGGCGACAGTCGGGCAAGGACGTCCCAGAGGCGCGCCGGAGAATCGGCTCAGGGCAGGCTGAGCGTGGAACCTGAATAGTCCGGGCCGTCCACCGCCGGTCGCCGCCGCCGGAACAGGATCGCCGCCACCACCCCGCCGAGCAGGCCGAACAGGTGACCCTGCCAGGAGATCCGCTCGTCGGTGGGGAGGATGCCGACCAGTTGCCAGCCGTAGAGCAGACCGACCAGGAGGAAGACCGCGAAGTTCCACCAGCTGCGCTCGACGATGCCCCGGGTGAGCAGGATGCCCAGGTAGCCGAAGATGACACCACTGGCGCCGACCACCACCGAGTTGGGCGAGCCGGTGAACCACACGCCGAGCCCACTGACCAGGATGATGATCAGGGTCGACCAGAGGAACCGGCGGGCACCGGCGGCGAGGACGAAGGTGCCCAGCAGGATCAGCGGGATGCTGTTGCTGTAGAGGTGGTCGAAGCCGTGGTGCAGGAACGGGGAGAAGAAGACCCCGTCCAGCCCGTCGATGCGTTGCGGGATGATGCCGGCGGTGGCGTCCAGGCCGAACGCCAGTCCCTGGTCGACGGCCTCGATGAGAAACAGGAACGGGACCACCGCGCACATGGCGACGAAGGCCCGGCCGAGCGAGGCGTAGAACGCCTCGGTGCCGAACCGGAACGGGTCGCCGCTTGACGGGTGCAGGGTCACCGTACAACTGCTATCAGCAAAAGCGGCCGACCGCCACTCACGTCCCGACCGGGGTACGCACGACAGCGGGGCGGGTGGTCGTCCACCCGCCCCGCGTCGAGAGCGTCAGTAGTGCCCGTTGTTCTGGAAGTAGGTCCAGGCACCGCAGGGCGTCTTGTACCTGCCCTTGATGTAGCCCAACCCCCACTTGATCTGGGTGGCCGGGTTGGTTCGCCAGTCGGATGCGACGGAGCCCATCTTGCTGCCCGGCAGCGACTGCGGGATGCCGTACGCACCGGACGAGGAGTTGCTGGCCTTGTGGTTCCAGCCGCTCTCCTTGGTCCAGAGCTTCTCCAGGCAGGGGAACTCGGAGATGCCGAAGCCGGCGTCGATCATCAGAGCGCAGCCGGTCTTGCGGTTGCCGCTGTACTCGGCGCAGGACGCCGGGATCGGCCCGTCGTACGGCTTGGCGGCCGCGTTCGCGGCCGCGCGCTCACGTTTGCGCGACGCCGCGGCGGCCTCGGCCTGGCGTGCCCGCTCGGCGGCTTCCTTCGCGGCCTGCTTCGCCCGCAGCTTCGCCTGGTACTCGGCGGCGCGTTGCTTGGAGAACTGCACCTGGTGGGCGGCCTGCCGCTCACGCTGGTACGCGAGGTCGGCCCGGTCGACCTCGACGCTGACCTTGTCGGTCAGGCCCTGTTGCTGGGTTTCCCGGTCTTCGCCCAGGTAGAAGCCACCGGCAACGCCCACGGAGAGCAGCGCTACAGCAGCCGTACGGGCGCCCAACCGGCTCCACAGCCGACTCACGAAGTGGTCCCTTCGTCGGGAGCAAGGACGTGGCGCGGCGCGGGCCGCAGGTGGGCCGTCAGCCGTGCCACGAGCGCCCCGACCGGTTGCCGGTCGCGCTGACGCACCGATCTTCGCTGATGTCGTCCATCTCGCGACGTTCGATCACCAACGATTCCTCTGGTGCGTGGACGCTCGTGGGACACGATTGCGCACAGTGAGGCTGATGGGAAACGGACCGGGCCGTTTGTGACCTGGGCCACACCGAAAATATGGACGAATCCCCCTAAAGCGCCCGTCAGATCGGGATGTCCTCCAGGAGGTCGGTGACCATCGCGGCGATCGGCGACCGCTCCGAACGGCTGAGGGTGACGTGTGCGAAGAGCTGATGGCCCTTGAGCGCCTCGATGACCGCCGTCACCCCATCGTGCCGACCGACCCGCAGATTGTCCCGCTGGGCCACGTCGTGGGTGAGCACCACCCGCGAGCCCTGCCCGATCCGGGACAGCACCGTCAACAACACCCCGCGCTCCAGCGACTGGGCCTCGTCCACGATCACGTAGGCGTCGTGCAGGCTGCGCCCCCGGATGTGGGTCAGCGGCAGCACCTCCAGGATGCCCCGCGAGGTGACCTCCTCCAGCACGTTCTCGTGCACCACCGCGCCGAGCGTGTCAAAGACGGCCTGCGCCCACGGCGACATCTTCTCCGACTCCGAACCCGGTAGGTAGCCCAACTCCTGGCCACCTACCGCGTACAGCGGGCGGAACACGATCACCTTCTTGTGCCGACGACGCTCCATCACCGCCTCCAGCCCGGCGCAGAGCGCCAGCGCCGACTTTCCGGTGCCGGCCCGGCCGCCCAGCGAGACGATCCCGATCGACTCGTCCAGCAGCAGGTCGAGAGCGATCCGCTGCTCGGCCGAGCGACCGTGCAGCCCGAACGCCTCCCGGTCGCCCCGGACCAGCCGCACCGACTTGTCCGGCAGCACCCGGCCGAGCGCCGAGCCACGCGCCGAGTGCAGCACCAGACCGGTGTGACAGGGCAGCCCGGCCGCCTCGTCGAGGTCGAGCGTCTCGCCGGCGTAGAGCTGGCCGATCTGCTCCTCGCTCAACTCCAGCTCCGACATGCCGGTCCAGGTCGGGTCACTGGCCTGGCCGTGGCGGTACTCGTCGGCGCGCAGGCCCACCGAGGCGGCCTTGACCCGCAGCGGCATGTCCTTGCTGACCAGGGTCACCTCCCGCCCCTCGGCGGCGAGGTTCAGCGCGACGGAGAGGATCCGGGCGTCGTTGCTCTCGGTGCGGAAGCCGGGCGGCAGGACACCGTCGTCGGTGTGGTTCAGCTCCACCCGCAGGGTGCCGCCGACGTCGTTGGCGGGCACCGGGTGGTCGAGTCGACCATGCCGGACCCGCAGGTCGTCGAGCATCCGCAGCGACTGCCGGGCGAACCAGCCCAGCTCCGGATGGTGCCGCTTGCCCTCCAGCTCGGTGATGACCACCAGAGGCAGCACCACCTCGTGCTCCGCGAACCGGTGGAATGCCGCCGGATCGGAGAGCAGCACCGACGTGTCCAGGACGAAGGCCTGGCCGGCTGGTCGTGGCTCCTTGGGGTCGGCCGGCGCGGCGGCCGCCGAACGGCGGCTCCTGGTGGCGCGGCGGGTCGTGGCAGTCGCGGCCGGGGTCTGGTCGGCACCGGCGATGGTACGGCGAGTCGTCACAGGCCTGCTCCGACGGATGGGCACCCGCCACCCGTGTTCCGCCTCCTCCGGTGCCCGGGGACACGGGGTCGGATGCGGAACCCCGTGCGCGAGGTCGCAGATCCGGGCGGACCGGCTGGCTCGGGAGAACCCCGTGCCATGCCTAGACGCTAGCCCCGCCGGACCTTCCCGGCTAGAGGCCGAACGTGGATCTCCCACGGCGCGCTCGTGAACAGCGCCGCGCCGACGCCGGCACCAGCCGAAAGGCACCGTCGCGGGCACGGCGGAACCGGCCGGGATGCATGCCCCCTGCGCGCATCCCGGCCGGTTGGGGCCACCGTCACCGGTCTGACGTGACCCCGACGGTGCGTGTCCGCCGCGGACGACGCACCGCGTTCGTGGCGCCGGTCGGCGGGGCGGACCCCGCCGACCGACCTCAACCGGTCCGTCGGACGAGCGTGCCGGTCGGGTGCCGCCCGGTGATCGGGGCGGCCGGCGCGCTGAACGACGAGCCGGTGTACGTGGTGCCGGGGCGGGCGACGGCACCAGCGGAGCGGACCACTCCCGCGGGCGAGACCGACAGGGCCGAGGCGATGGCCGCCTGGGCGTCCCGCCGACGCCGGTTCCAGGCGCCCCGGTCACCGTCGAAGTAGCCCTGCCGGTAACCGAAGCGGTAACCGATGCGGTAGCTGAGCTGCCCGTGCAGCCGCCCGGCCGCGTAGCTGGTGGCGCCGAGCACCAGGACGAGGAACACCGCGAGAAAAGGGCTCATCGGGCAGCTCCGGCCCAGCCGGGACGCCAGGTCATCGCTCCTCCGGCTCGATCGTGGTGGGGTCGGCGACGAGCAGCCGGTCCAGGTCGTCGGTGCTGACCTCTTCGACCAGCTCGACGCTGATCCGGCAGCCGTCCAGCACGACTTCGGCCACCGAGGACCGGCGAATCTCGCCGCCGGCGTCGTAGACCCGGACACTCAGCTCGGGGCAGCCGAGATGGGTACGCCAGGCGTTCCACTCGGCACGATCGCCGACGCTCAGCGACAGGTAACGGCAGCCTCGGGCGAGGTAGAGGCGCCAGGGGGCGGTCAGCCCCGCAGCGACGCCCTCGGCGATCAGCCCGAAGGCCTGGGCGCGGGTGGCGAGCTCGGTCACCACGGCCCCCTGGCACCGGGGGCGTGACGCATGTGAGCACCAGTCGTCTCATGCACGTGACACACCGTAGATTGTCCCATGGACGTGACAGTATCAGCTTTTCGTCCGGTTACGTTTGCCACTACGTTCATCTATTCTGCCCGCGTGACACCCCTCAACAGTGGCACTGACTCGTTTACCGGAAATCCGAACACCTCGTCACGTCCGCGTGACAGTGGCGAGCCGGCGTACCCACCCTCCGCCGGCTGGCCGTACCGTCACGGAGTGACCGAGACGGCCAATGCGCGGAAGATCGCCTTCGCCACCTTCGTCCGACGGGCCCTGGACGAGGCACGGGCGACCCGAGCCTGGAGCGGCACCGAGGTGTCCCGGCGCACCGGCGTCTCCCGGCAGACCATCAACCGCTGGGTCCGGGGCGACTGGGCCAGCGACCCGGAGGCCGAACGGGTGGTCGCCTTCTGCGAGGGGCTGGGCCTGAACCCGGCCGCCGCCTTCGCCGCCCTCGGCTGGGACCGCACCGCGACCGGCCCCCGCACCGGCCAGGCCGCCCCTCCGATGGACCCCGACGTCGAGGCCCTGCTGCGCCGCCTGGTCGACCCGCAGGTGTCGGACGCGGAGAAGTTCCACATCCGCGAAACCATCAGATACCTCGCATACCGCCCAACGCTGCCGGTCGATGTCCGAAAAAGGGGCAATCAGGCGGGCTAGTTCCTCAGATAGCGAAAGAACGCCTGGTCAGGTTCATTCGTTTACCTCCGGGGTTGGAACGGGCACGCTAGCGTCCCTATTCGTACTGCTTGGGCTCGTCATCGGCGGGGGGACGGGACAAGGCCGAACCCAGCCCTGCGGGACAGAAGGAGGGGTCTGTCCATGACCCTGAAGTGGTTGGCAGTCGTGGTCGCAACGGTGTCGGTGACATTGTGGGTGACCGGCAACACAGTGACCCTCGTGGTCGACGGCGGGCAGCTTCCGCTGCTCGTCAACCTCTTTGCGCTCATCACCGCCGGCACCGCGGTCGTCCTGGCCGTCGTCGCCGAGCTGCACGAGCGCCTGAACAACCGGATCAGCGCGCTCACCGAGTTCCTGGTGGCCCGGCTCAACGAGATCGAACACCACACCGGCGATCGGAACACCGGGTTCGTGGAGGGCTACCTGTTGAGCCACGGCCAGGAGGCGGCGGTGGTGCCGTTCGGCCGGCGCGGACGAGGAGCTGCCGAACGCTGATCGCCTACCGCACAACGGGTCCGCTCGGCCAGGAATGAGCCTGGATCGCCGGGGTACGCTGACGCGCGTGCCGCCGTTGAATCTGGGCAATCAGCAGCCGAAAACCCCGTTGGACGCCGACCAGGCCTGGCGGGCAACCGCCAGTCGGGCGGCCGGGACCGTGCTCTTCTTCGACTTCGACGGCACGCTCGCGCCCGTCGACGACGATCCGACCGCGGTACGCCCGGCTCCCAACGCGTTGGCCGCGATCGAGGCGCTCGCCCCGGTCGTACAGCGGGTCGCGATCGTCTCCGCCCGACCCGTCGAGTTCCTTCGGGACCAGCTCGGCGGGCTCGCCGGCGTGGACCTCTACGGTCTCTACGGGCTGGAGCACAGCCACTCCGGCGGGGAGACCGTCACCGAACCGGCGGCGCTGCCCTGGGTTCCGACAATGTCCGAGCTGGCCGACCTGGCCCGGGCGGAGCTGCCTCCCGGCACGCTGGTGGAGTACAAGCGGCTCTCGGTCGCGCTGCACTGGCGTACCGCCCCGCAACTCGGCCCGACGGTGCAGCAGTGGGGGCAGGCGCAGGCCGACCGCCTGGGGTTGCGTTCGCAGGCCGGGCGGATGGTGCTGGAGCTCAAGCCGCCGGTCGACCGGGACAAGGGCATGGTCATCGGCGAGGCGATCAAGGGCGCCACCGGCGCCTGGTACTTCGGCGACGACGTCTCCGACATCAAGGCCTTCGCCGCGCTGCGCGCTCGCGCCGCCGCCGATCCGGACTTCCTCGGCGTGTGCGTGGCGGTGGCCAATTCGGAGACCGGACATGAGGTGGCCAACGCCGCCGACCTGACGATCGAGTCGCCGGCCGCCCTGGGCGACTTCCTCACCCGGGCGCTGACCCACCTGCCCTGACCGGCCTTGCTCTGTACCGGCCTGCTCTGACCGGCCTGCTCTGACCGGCCTGCTCTGATCGAGCGGCGACCGACGGCGTCGCCGCCCGGTCAGGTGCCGTAGCGGCGTTGCCTGTTGGCGTACGAGCGCAGGGCCCGCAGGAAGTCGATGTGCCGGAAATCCGGCCAGTTGAGCTCGCAGAAGTAGAACTCCGAGTGCGCGGACTGCCACAGCATGAAGTCGGAGAGCCGCTGCTCGCCGCTGGTGCGGATGACCAGGTCAGGGTCGGGCTGGCCGCGCGTGTAGAGGTGCTCGCTGATGTGCTCGACGTCCAGCACCTCGGCCAGTTCCTCAAGGGTCCCGCCGGCGGCTGCGTGTTCCAGCAGCAGGGAGCGGACCGCGTCGGTGATCTCCCGCCGACCGCCGTAGCCCACCGCGATGTTCACCTCCGCCCCTCCGCTGCGGTCGAGGGTGCGTTCCTCGGCGCCCTTGAGCGCCGCCGCGGTCTGCGCCGGCAGCAGGTCGAGCGCACCGACCATGCGCAGCCGCCAGGGGTTGCCCTCCTCGGCCAGCTCCACCACCAGATCCTCGATGATCTTCACCAGTGGATCCAGCTCGCTCGCCGGGCGACGCAGGTTGTCGGTGGCCAGCAGGTAGAGGGTCACGTGCCCGACGCCAGCCTGGTCACACCAGGCGAGGACATGCTTGATCTTCGCGGCGCCGACCCGGTGCCCGTCGTTCGGGTCGACGAAGCCCATCTCCCGCGCCCAGCGGCGGTTGCCGTCGCACATCACCCCGACATGGCGGGGCACGGGCTTACCGGCGAGCTTTGCCGTGAGCCGGCGCTCGTACACGGAGTAGATAAGGTTCCGCAGCGTCATCACCTAGCAGCGTAGCGACCCTTGCGCCAGTTCACCGCCTCGGAGCCCCATCCCCACCGCCCAGACCGATGCCGATCATCGCGAGCGTACGAGCGGTGAGGCGTCCGTCACCCAGACCCAGCTCGACCACGTCGTAGAAGACCCGGTCGTCCCGACGGGCCGCCCGGACCGCCGCGTCCACCACCCGGCGTCGCCGGGCCAACCAGGCCGCGACCGAACTGTGCCGCAGGTGGGTGCCGAGACGGCGACGCAACCCGTGGGCGTAGCGGCCGGCGGCGTCCTCGGGCGACCGGGCCGCCGCCGACCCGGCCAGCGCGCCGGAGAGCAACGCGTAGAAGATCCCCTCCCCGGTGAACGGGTTGATCAGCGACAGGGCGTCCCCGGCCAGCAGGGTGCGCCCCCGCCCCGGCGACGGCCGGTGCGTGGAGAGCGGCAGGTGATGGGCCCGCAACGCGGTCACTGTCGCCAGGTCGGTGCCGGGTAGCAGCGCGGCCAGCCGGTCCAGCAGGTACGCCCGGCTCAGCGGCTCACCGCGCAGGACCTCCCCGTACCCGACGTTCGCCCGTCCGTCACCGATCGGAAAGGACCATGCGTACGCCGGCCAACGCGCCTTCGAGGTGACGATGAGCTGCTCGGACGGGCCGGGCAGCGCCGGGGCGTACCCCCGGATGGCCAGCGCGAGGTGCCGGTCGGGGTTCTGCGGATGGCCGAGCGCCCGACGCACCACCGAGCCGGCGCCGTCCGCACCGATCACCACCCGCCCGGACACCTGCCCGTCGAGCACCACCCGGTCGGCTCGTGGCTCGACCTGGCGCACGGTGTGCCGGCGCAGCTGCGCGCCGGCGGCCACCGCGGCCGCCACCAAGCGCGCGTCGAAGACCTCCCGGGGCACGGTGTACGCGGGTCGGGGCAGCGCCCGGGCCACCGCACCGCCTCCCGGCGAGATCATGCGGAGCGCCGGCAACGGCGCGTAACCCGCCACCGCCTCGGTCACCCCCAGCTCGGCGAGCACGTCCACCGAGTGCGCGGCGATCCCGTCACCACACGCCTTGTCCCGGGGGAAGTCGGCCCGGTCCAGCAGCAGCACGCTGGCACCGGCCCGGCACGCCGTCAGCGCCGCTGCCGCGCCGGCCGGCCCCGCCCCCACCACCACCACGTCGAACTCGTCGTCCACCGCGCGCCTCCCTCCAGTCCGACGCGGCGCGGCCGCTCCCGCCGGGCGACCTGGTCGGCCCTCCGGCCGGCCACACCGACGATCTCCGCAGCTGCCCCGACGCCGATCGCTGTGACCGACGCCACCCGCCATCCTGCCCCCTGCCCGCCGAGAAGACCGTTCCCGCACTGGACCGACAGGTCTCACCGCCCTCCTTTGCTCTGCACCCGCGGACGCGACGGTTACCGTCCGCCACTGTCGCCTATAGAGGTGCAGAGCAAAGGGGGAATGGGCCGTGGTCGGGCCTGCGCCGTGGCCGGGCCCTGCGCCATGGCCGGGCCAGCGCCATGGCCGGGCCAGCGCCATGGCCGGCCGCCGGCCGCCAGCCGGCCAGCGGGAGGGGTGCGGGGCTGGCCGCGGTCAGGGTTGGGGTTCAGGTTGGGCGGCGTCGGGGGCGCGGGCGGCGCGGCGCAGGCCGTACAGGGTCAACCCCGCCGCCGCGACCAGGGGGCCGCCGTCGCGGACCAGGCCGTCGACCCCCAGCAGCCACCAGCACAGCGGCAGATCCACAGCGAGTACGGCCACCGTGACGACGATCAGCAGGCCACGGGCCCAGTCCTTGCCCCGCATCAGGAACGCGGTGCAGAACAGCACGGCGTAGCTGGCCGTGATGCCAGCGCCGAACCAGAACAGCACGGCCGGCACCGCGGTCAGCCGACCATCCAGGATGGAGCCCCCGGCCACCAGCGCCGGCACCAGCATCAACGGGCTGTAGGTGAAGGCCGCCACCCGACTGGTCAACAACCAGGCGCTGGCCTGTGGTCGGCGGGGCGGGGTCTCCCGCCAGGAGATGCCGTCCCGGTCGATGACGAGACGCGGACGGTGCCGGACCAGGTGCCCGGCCAACGCCGACGAGCGGTAGAGCAGCCAGACCACAGCGACACAGAGCGCCGTGAGGATCGCGAAACCGAGCAGGCCGGGCAACGGCGGCACCCCCTGCCGGGGCACGATGAGCCGGCCGACCGCGAAGATCGTGGTGACCGCGAGGATCAGCCCGAACGGGCGGGCCACCGTACGACCCCGTTGCACATGCCCGATCAGCAGCAGGAAACCGAACGAGCGCAGCAGTGCCCAGCCGGTCCGGACGGCCAACCCGAAACCCTGCTCCGGGGCGTACCACCAATTGAGCAGCTCGACCACGACGGTGGCCGCCGCCGTCGTGGCCAGCAGGATGACGAGCACCCGGACGGCGGACGGCCGCCGGACCTGGGTCTCGGCGGCCGTCCTCATGAAATCGATGTTGCCCGCGAAGGGCCTCGTTCACACCTACCGCTGCGGCTGTGCGGCGTCCAGGCGCGCGCGCAGTGCGTCCAGCTCGGCCCAGAGCACGCCGGGCAGCTTGTCACCGAACTTCTCGAACCAATCGGTGATCATCGGAAGCTCGTTGCGCCACTCGTCCGGGTCGACCTTCAGCGCGATCCGGACATCCTCTGGGGTCATGTCCAGGCCCTCGACATCCAGGGCGTCCGGCGCGGGGACCATGCCGACCGGCGTCTCGACCGCGTCGGCGGTGCCCTCGATCCGCTCCACGATCCACTTGAGCACCCGGGAGTTCTCGCCGAAGCCGGGCCAGAGGAACGAACCGTCCGGGTCCTTGCGGAACCAGTTGACGTAGTAGATCTTCGGCAGCTTCCCCTCGTCGCCGTCGGTGCCCTTGCCCATCTCGATCCAGTGCCGGAAGTAGTCACCGGCGTGGTAGCCGATGAACGGCAGCATCGCCATCGGGTCCCGGCGGACCACGCCGACCGCGCCGGACGCGGCGGCGGTCGTCTCCGAGGAGAGCGTGGCACCCATGTAGACGCCGTGCACCCAGTCGCGGGCCTCGGTCACCAGCGGGACGGTGTCCTTACGGCGTCCGCCGAAGAGGATCGCGTCGATCGGAACGCCGTTCGGGTCGAAGTACTCGTCGGCGAGGATCGGGCACTGCGTGATCGGGGTGCAGAACCGGCTGTTCGCGTGGGACGAGAGGCTGTCGCTCTCCGGCGTCCAGTCGTTGCCCTTCCAGTCGATCAGGTGCGCCGGCGGCTCACCCATGCCCTCCCACCAGATGTCACCGTCGTCGGTGAGGCCGACGTTGGTGAAGATCGAGTTGCCCCGGTCCAGGGTGCGCATGGCGTTGGCGTTGGTCTTCCAGTCGGTGCCGGGCGCGACGCCGAAGAGACCGTACTCGGGGTTGACCGCGTAGAGGCGGCCGTCCGGGCCGAACCGCATCCAGGCGATGTCGTCGCCGATGGTCTCGACCTTCCAGCCGGGGATCGTCGGCTCCACCATGGCGAGGTTGGTCTTGCCGCAGGCCGACGGGAACGCGCCGGCGATGTGGTAGACCCGACCCTCCGGCGAGGTGATCTTCAGGATCAGCATGTGCTCGGCGAGCCAGCCCTCGTCCCGGCCCATCACGCTGGCGATCCGCAACGAGTAGCACTTCTTGCCCAGCAGCGAGTTGCCGCCGTAACCCGAGCCGAACGACCAGATCTCCCGGGTCTCCGGGAAGTGCGAGATGTACTTGGTGTCGTTGCACGGCCAGGCGACATCCTCCTGGCCGGGGGCGAGCGGGGCGCCGATGGAGTGCAGCGCGTGCACGAAGTCCGCGTCGTCGCCCATGGCCTCAAGGACCCGGGCGCCCATCCGCGTCATGATCCGCATGGAGGCGACCACGTACGGGCTGTCGGTGATCTCCACACCGAACATCGGGGACTCGGCCTCCACCGGGCCCATGACGAACGGGATGACGTACATGGTGCGACCGCGCATGGAGCCCCGGTACAACTCCGTCATCGTCCGCTTCATCTCGGCCGGCGCCATCCAGTTGTTGGTGGGGCCGGCATCCGCCTCGTCGACGGAACAGATGTAGGTGCGCTCCTCGACCCGGGCGACGTCCGTCGGGTCGGTGCGCGCGTAGAACGAGTTGGGCTTCTTCTCGGGGTTGAGCCGGATCAGAGTGCCGGCCTCGACCAGTTCATCGGTGAGGCGGCGCCACTCCTCGTCGGACCCGTCCACCCAGACGACACGGTCGGGGGTGGTCAGTTCTGCGACCTCACGGACCCAGGCGAGCAGTTTCGGGTGGGACGTCGGGGCCTGATCGATTCCCCGCACAACAGCCGGAGCAACCATGACACATCTCCTTGTGGTCGACGCTGACCGATCTATGGGATGCACGAGACTCGGCGGCGCGAAGCGTCGCCTTCGTGGAAACCTGGGATTGGCCTCAGCGTAAACCGGGCAGCCTTCCGAGTCAGTGGGACAGGTTGTGAAGAACTGCACAAGCTACGGCCTCGCTGCGGCATCACGAGCTGATACCCGCTTTCCCGCGCAGTTTCACGCAAATCTTGTTGTGCACCCCGGCGGCGGCTTGTTGCGGTCGGGCCGTGGACCTGCCCCGCCGACCGGTGCGAGGATTCCCGTTCCGCAGCGGCTCAGTCCTCCCAATTGGCTACGCTCTGTGCAGTGGTCACGTACGCAGACGCTGGGCCCCTCCGGGACACCGCGCCCGCTCGCCGTTGCTACCCCTCTGACTGGCCGGCAGCCGGTAGGCTCCCTGCGTGGCCGCCACGATGACCGGGGAACAACCGGGTTCCCCGCAGACCCGACGGGGTCTCGTCGGCACACTGCTCGACCGCTTCGGTCATCTCCTCCGCGAGCTGAGCAAGTTCGCCACCGTGGGTGGTTTCGCCTTCCTCATCGACTTCGCGCTCTTCAACTACCTGACGAGCAGGCACGGCGTCGAGGAGCTGACCGCGAAGACGATCTCCACAGTGATCGCGGCCACCGTCGCCTTCGTGGGCAACCGGTTCTGGACGTGGCGGCACCGTCAGCGCAACAACGCGGCCCGCGAGTACGCGCTCTTCTTCTTCTTCAACGCGGTCGGCCTCGGCATCACCGTCGCCTGCCTGGCGCTGAGCCGCTACGGGCTCGGGGCCATCTGGCCGGCAGTGTTCCAGACCCGCCTCGCCGACAACCTCGCCAGCTACATCGTCGGCACGGGGCTCGCCACGCTGTTCCGATTCTGGTCCTACCGGCGGTTCGTCTTCGTCGAAGCGGGAACCCCGACCGTTCCGCAGGTGAATCCCGACCGTGACCACGGGGCGTGACCTGCCGCCCACCTCGTTCGGCCGGTGATCGCCGGCCGCACCGACTGCCCTAAGGTGTTTCGCATGCGTCTTGTCCGTCTGCTGCCTGAGCGCTGGCAGAAGTTCATCCACGAGGCGCTCAAGTTCGGCATCGTCGGCGGCATCAACACCGTCATCAATTACGCGGTGTTCAATGCCCTCGCACTGACCGTTTTCGTCAATGGTCAGTTGAAGGCGACCGTGATCGCGACCATCGTCGCGACCATCACGTCGTACCTCATGAATCGGCACTGGACGTACCGCGATCGCCCGAAATCGGCGCTTCGTCGGGAATATCTGCTCTTCTTCCTTTTCAACGGCGCCGGCCTGCTCATTGAGCTGGGTGCCGTGGCGGCCGCCAAGTACGGTCTCGGCGTACACGGCCTGCTGGCGCTGAACGTGGCCAAGACCGTCGGCGTCATGCTGGCCACGCTGTTCCGGTTCTGGTCCTACCGGACCTTCGTCTTCCAACCTGTCGCGCCAGCAGCGGACGAGGCTGCGAAGCCCCAGTCCACCTGGCACAGCATTCCGCGCGACGAGTGGGACACCATGGCGGAGATGGACCCGGTCGCCGAGCTCGCGGAATCCGTGTCCGAGCTGGAGGAGTCGGAGCCCGCACAGCGCGCCGCCTACCCGCCCGGCACACCCGCCCAGGGCCGGCCCCCGCACCTGAGCGTCAGCCCCGCCGCCGACCTGGACGCGGAACTCGCCGCGGAACTGCACGTCGGCACCCGTCGCGCGCCCCGCCGGTGACCACACCCGACGCCCGCTCTGGCACGGGCCGACCAGCCGAGCTGTTCTTCGAGGACCTCGTCCCGGGGCTGACCGTCGATCTCGGCGTGGTCACCGTGGACGCCGACGAGATGGTCGCCTTCGCCCGCCGCTTCGACCCGCAGTGGTACCACGTCGACAGCGACCTGGCCGCGGCGAGCCGGCACGGCGGTGTGATCGCCAGTGGCTTCTACACGGTCAGCCTGTTCATGCGCGCGTACGTCGACCACCTGCTGTCCCGGGCCGCCGCGGACGCGTCCCCCGGCCTGGAGGAGCTGCGGTGGCTCGCCCCCGTGCGGGCCGGCGACCGGCTCGCCGTCCGGGTCGACGTGATGGGCGCCCGACCGTCGACCGCCCGTCCCGGGCTCGGCACCGTCAGCCTCACCGGCACCATGCTGCGCCTCGGCCCGGACGACCGGCCGGAGCAGGAGGTGCTGCGGACCCGCTTCCGTGGCTGGTTCGCCGTCCGGCCGGTCGAGGCCGACCCCGCCGAAGCCGAAGCTGTCGGAGCCGCCCCTGTCGGAGCCGCCGCGGCCGACGCTGACCGGCCCGGAGCTGACCGGCCCGGAGCTGACCGGCCCGGAGCTGACCGGCCCGAAGCTGATCGGCCCGCCGACGGCCCGATCGCGGCGGACCCGTCCGCCGCCGTGCCGTCCGCCGTCGCGCCGTCCGCCGCCGCGCCGTCCGCCGCCGCGCCGTCCGACGGTGACCCGACGGAGATCAGCGGCTCCGCCGAGGCACAACGACACGACTGACCCGCCCCGACACCGTGGCAGGGGGCGGGTGTCAACCGCACCGGTCAGGTGGTGGTGTCGCGCAGCGACTTGCCGTCCTGCATGTCGGCGAGCATGTCGCGCATCTCGCCATCGCCCAGTGAGTGCTTGTCGTGCTGTGCCTCGACCAACTCGTACAGGGTGGTCTGCACCTTTCCGACGTCCGGCACGTCGGAGAGCACCGACTGGCCGCGCTCACCGGCCGACTCGATGGTGAGCGTGCCGCAGCCGAGCAGACGCTCGACGAAACGCTGGTTCATCGAGTGGTCGTTGACGCGGGCGAGCGGGAGGTCCCGCCGGTCCCGGGAGAAGACACCCTGCTGGAGCAGGACCCGCTCGTTCGTGAACAGGTAGTGGGTGGTGCGCCAGACCAGGAACGGCCACAGCGCGAGCCAGAGCACCGCGACCAGGGCGATCGCCCCGATCACGGCCAGCACGATCGAACCCCCGCTGCCCTCAGGCAACAGGACCACGCCGACCACCACCGCGGCGATGGCCAGCACCAGCACCGCGATCGGCCGGATCAACGCCTTCCAGTGCGGGTGCAGGTGCAGCACGACATGCTCGTCCTCGGTGAGCACGTCCTCAGGAAACGCCACGGGAACCTCCAACGCGATTTTCTAGACGCGCAGACGGTAAACCCCCCAAGCCCCACCACAACATCCGCCACGCGGCCCCCACCCGTGCTTCCGCGATCTTGCACTTCCGGTCGCCGTTACGCGGCTTTCACCCCTTGTGCCGCGACAGGAAGTGCAAGATCGCGCGGTTGGGGGGTGGGGCGGGGTGGGTTAGCGGAGGTGTAGGACGTCGCCGGCTGCCAGGGTTCGGGTTTCGGTGGGGGTGGTGACGATGAGTTGGCCGTCTGGGTCCACTCCGGTGGCGGTGCCGGTCAGGGAGTCGCCGTTGGGGAGCAGGACGCGTACCTCCCGACCGACCGTCGCGCAGGCCGCCAGGTAGGCGTCGCGCAGGCCGCTGGCCACCGCGTCGCCGCCCGCCGAACGCCAACGGTCGTACCAGTCGGCGACCGCCCGCAGCAGCGCCCGCAGCAGCGGATCCCGATCGGTGGCCGCCGCGCCGGCCAGCTGGAGCGAGGTGGCCGGCAGCCCGGTCGGGTTCACCGGCAACTCGTCGGCGCGCAGCGTCACGTTGAGCCCGATGCCCAGCACGATCGCCGGCGGTTGGTCCGGCGTACGTCCGGGCACCGCCTCGGCCAGCACGCCCGCGCACTTCGCGTCGTCGATCAACAGGTCGTTCGGCCACTTCAGGGTGGCCTCCAGCTCGGCCAGCCGGGCCACCGCCTCGACGAGCGCCACGCCGGCCAGCAACGGCAGCCACCCGTACCCCGTGGGTGCCGCCGGCAACCAACCGCGGTCCGGCACGGCCTCGCCGGGCCGCAGCAGCACGCTCGTCGCGATGCCGGCCCGGGCCGGCGACTGCCAGACCCGACCACGGCGACCACGACCAGCGGTCTGCCGTTCGGCGACCACCACCAGGCCCTCGGGCTCGTCGGTCCGGGCCGCCTCGGCCACGTCGGCGTTGGTGGAGCCGGTCTCGGCCCGCAACTCCAGCCGGGCCCACGGCCCGTTCGGCGCGACCAACGCGCGGCGCAGCCGGGCCGCCGACAGCGGCGGCCGGTCCAGATCGGTGTACGGGGAACCCGGCATTCCGCCAGCCTACGGCGGTGCCCTGATCGACACTGAGGCGTACTGCACAGGGGCACCCACCTGAACCATCGTTATATTCCCAGGGTGACTACCGAGACCGGGACCAACATGCACAGCACCGCGGGCAAGCTGGCGGACCTGGAGCGCCGGGTCGACGAGGCGGTGCACGCCGGGTCGGCCCGCGCCGTGGAGAAGCAGCACGCGCGCGGCAAGAAGACCGCCCGCGAGCGGATCGAGATGCTGCTCGACGAGGGATCCTTCGTCGAACTCGACGAACTGGCCCGGCACCGGTCCACGGCCTTCGGGCTGGAGAAGAACCGGCCCTACGGCGACGGTGTGGTCACCGGCTACGGCACGGTGGACGGCCGGCAGGTGTGCGTCTTCGCCCAGGACTTCACGGTCTTCGGTGGTTCGCTCGGCGAGGTCTTCGGCGAGAAGATCGTCAAGGTGATGGACCTGGCCATGAAGATCGGCTGCCCGGTGGTCGGCATCAACGACTCCGGTGGCGCGCGCATCCAGGAGGGCGTCGTCTCGCTCGGCCTCTACGGTGAGATCTTCTTCCGCAACGTCCGGGCCTCCGGTGTCATCCCACAGATCTCGCTGGTGATGGGCCCCTGCGCCGGCGGCGCGGTCTACTCCCCCGCGGTCACCGACTTCACAGTGATGGTCGACCAGACCTCGCACATGTTCATCACCGGCCCCGACGTGATCAAGACGGTGACCGGCGAGGACGTCGGCATGGAGGAGCTGGGCGGCGCGCGTACGCACAACTCCCGCAGCGGCAACGCGCACTACCTCGCCACCGACGAGGAGGACGCTGTCGACTACGTCAAGGCGCTGCTGTCGTACCTGCCGTCGAACAACCTCGACGAGCCGGTCGTCGTCGAGGCCCCCGCCGACCTGACGATCACTGACGAGGACCGCGAGCTGGACACCCTCGTCCCGGACTCCGCCAACCAGCCGTACGACATCCACACCGTCATCGAGCACGTCCTCGACGACGGGGAGTTCCTTGAGGTCCAGCCCCTCTACGCGCAGAACATCGTGGTCGGCTACGGCCGGGTCGAGGGGCGGCCGGTCGGTGTGGTCGCCAACCAGCCCATGCACTTCGCCGGCACCCTGGATATCGCCGCCTCGGAGAAGGCCGCCCGGTTCGTGCGCACCTGCGACGCGTTCAACATCCCGGTGCTGACCTTCGTGGACGTACCCGGCTTCCTGCCCGGCACCGGCCAGGAATGGGACGGCATCATCCGCCGGGGCGCCAAGCTCATCTACGCGTACGCCGAGGCCACCGTCCCCAAGGTCACGGTGATCACCCGCAAGGCGTACGGCGGGGCGTACGACGTGATGGGCTCCAAGCACCTCGGCGCGGACCTGAACTTCGCCTGGCCGACCGCGCAGATCGCGGTGATGGGTGCGCAGGGCGCGGTGAACATCCTCTACCGCTCCGAGCTGGCAGGTGCCGAGGACCCGGCGGCGGTCCGGGCCGAGAAGATCGCCGAGTACGAGGACACCCTGGCCAACCCGTACGTGGCCGCCGAGCGCGGGTACGTCGACGCGGTGATCCCGCCGCACGAGACGCGCACCCAGATCGTGCGGGCGCTGCGCATCCTGCGCACCAAGCGGGAGACCCTGCCGCCGAAGAAGCACGGCAACATCCCGCTGTAACGCGGGGTCCAGTTCCCTCGATCCGCGCCCTCAGCAGTTCGGGGGTGGGGCGTTGGCGTTCGGGCACAGGCGCGCCACGGCCGCGACGGCGAACTGTTGGAGTTCCGCCTCGGTGCCGTCGCGACCGAGGCTGAGCACCGAGACGAGATCGCCGACCTGCACCACCGCAGTGTTGGTCGGGCGCGTCTCGTCGTCGAGCGTCGCGCCGGTGTTCACGTCCCGGGCCTGGGAAATCGTGTGGGTCAGCAGGACGCCGCCTTGCCCCCCAGAGTCCAGCGGCCGGACCTGCCACCGGTGCACCGCCTCCGCCGTACCGGTCTGCCCCTTCCGCTCGTACGGCCCGCGGCTGCGCCACTCGTCGCACGGGTCCACCAGACCCTGGAGGGTCACGAGGGCCAACGTCGCCTCGTCCTGTGTGGCCATCCGGTAGACGTCCTGCATCACGAGGACGTCGGCGTTGCCGGGCTCGGTTCCGGCGGGACGCGCCCGAAGCAGGGTCTGTGAGCGGGACAGGCGGGAGAACCGCCACCCCTCCGGCAGCCCCAGGTTCGCCCGGCACTGATCGAGCATCGCGTCGACCCGGACCGGCTCCCCCATGCCCGCCTGGCTGAGCTGCACCTCGATCGGGCGCGTCAGGTCGGCCGGCTGGAGCAGGGCGTCGGTGGTGATCTCGTGCTGGGTCGGCGTGGCGTCGGGCGAGGCGGAGGCGGCCGGAAGGGCCGACGGCGGAGATGTCCTCGGCGCGGCGACCGCGGCGGCGGACACCCCGGCGAGGGCCAGCACGACGGTGGCCGCCACGATCCTGCGCTGGCTGCGGCGACGGGCCCGGGCACGGATCTCCTCCGGGCCGAGCCAGCGCACGTCCCGCAGGTCGCGCTGAATCTGTTCGACCAGGGTCGGGTCGTCACGCATCGGTGGCCTCCTCCAGGTCAGAGACGGCGAGCAGACCGGCGAGCGCAGCGCGCCCCCGGGAGAGTCGGGCCTTCACCGTGCCCACCGGGGCCGCGGTCTCCCGGGCGACCTCGGCGACAGGCATGCCCACCAGGTAGTAGAGGGCGATGGCGACGCGTTGCTCCTCGGGCAGCCGGCGCAGGGCGGCGACCACCGCGACGGTGTCGGTGCCCGGCCCGGGAACGCTCTCGGTGGCCCCGTGTCGCAGGTAGGCACGGGCCCTGCTCCGCAGACTGCGCCAGCGGCTGACCGCGATCCGACTGGCCACCACCCGAACCCACGCCTCCGGGTCGTCGTACGCGCTGACCGTCGACCAGCGCTGCCACGCCCGGACGTACGCCTCCTGCACGGCGTCCTGCGCCTCGCCCCGATCGCCGGTGAGGGCGTAGACGAACCCGAGGAGTCGTTGTCGACTCCCCCGGTAGAACTCGTCGAACCCGTCGACGTCCGGCACCAGCTACCTCCCCGTGTCGGTCGCTGGGAACACGCACCGCGCGGGGTGGTCGGTTGCCCCGGTCAGGCGATCATCTTCTCCAACTCGGCGAGCGGGAACGCGCCGGCCGCGATCCGCTCCCGGGCCGCCCGGCGTACGGCCCGCTGCACCGCCACGTTGGCCGGTGTCGGTACGCCGTGCAGCCGGCCGAGCAGGGCGATCTCCCCGTTGAGGTGGTCGACCTCGGTCGAGCCGGTGCCCCGGGCCAGGCTCTGCCAGGTGGAGCCGCCGGAACGGGCCTCTCCGGCGACCGGGCGTTGCCCGACCAGGTCGCCCCGTTCGGCCTTCTCCTCCGCCGGCGAGGTGTGCGCGATGCCGGCGGCGGCGAGCGCGGCGACGCCCTCGGCGCGTACCCGCTCGGCCAGCGCGTCCGGGATGTCCCGGCCGAGCAGCGCCTGCAGGCCGTTACCGAGGTTGCTGAGCAGCTTGCCGTACTTCCAGCGCAGCACGTCGGCGCGGACCGGGGCGACGAAGCCGGCGGCGGTCAGGTCGGCGGCGATCGCCGCGTCGGTGTCGTCGGCACCTGCGGGGTACCGGCCGATGTGGAGCATCCCGGGGTGCGGGTACCCGTTGGCGACCACCACGCCCGGGTCCAGGTGGGTGGCCGGCAGCCAGACACAGACCGGGTGCACGTCGGCGAAGAGCCGCAGCGCGGCCCGCTCGTTGGCCACCCCGTTCTGCGCGGTCACCAGCGGCAGACGTTCGCCGGCCGTGCCGCCGCCGACCACCGGCGCGTCCACCCAGGTGGCCAACGCGCCGGCGGTGTCCTGCGACTTCACGGTGAGGATCAGCACGGTGTCCGCTGGCAGCGGCTGGTCACCGGGCCGGTCCACCGCCGCGAGCCGGGCGGTGACCTCACCGTCGGGCTGCCGCAGGGTCAGACCCCGCCTCCGGATCGCGTCCAGGTGGGCGCCGCGGGCCACCACTGTCACGTCCCGGTCGGCCTGGGCCAGCCGTACGCCGATGGTGCCGCCGACCGCACCGGCCCCGATGATCACGTATCGCATGGCCTCATTCTGCCCGCCCGTGCGCCAGCCGCCCGGTGCGCCGCCCGCCGGTTGCCTTCCGTCAGCTGGTCAGGCCGGCATCGGTGAGGAACGGGCCGGCGAGCAGGAGCGCGCCGGCGATCAGCGCCGCGAGGTTGATCACTGCGAAGAGGCTCACCCAGAAGAACGCCGGGAACGGGGTCAGCCCGGCGAGTTGGTCGGCGTCGGAGGCGGGCATCCGGCCCCGGGAGCGCAGCCGCTGCAGCTCGACCACCGGCCGCACCCCACCGAGCAGCAGGAACCACACCCCGGTGTACGCGAAGGCGGCCTGGACCTGCGGCGTCGCGTACCACGAGACGGCGAACACCAGCGCGCCGGTGACCAGCAACGACACCACGCCGAAGGCGTTACGGATCATGACGAGCATGGCCAGCAGCAGCGCCACCGCCACCCAGAGCAGCAGGGTGATCCGGTTGCCGCCGAGCAGCCAGGCGCCGGCCAGCCCGACCAACGGCGGTGCGACATATCCGGCGAGCAGGGTGAGGATCATGCCCGGCCCGGTGGGACGGCCGGCGGAGAGCGTCAAACCCGACGTGTCCGAGTGCAGCCGGATGCCGCGCAGCTTGCGGCCGGTGAGCAGGGCGACGAGGGCGTGCCCGCCCTCGTGCGCGATGGTGATGGCGTTACGGGCGATCCGCCACGGCAGCCGGGTGGAGACCACCACCAGCGCCACCGCCCCGGTGATCAGCACCAGCAGCGCGGGCGGGTCCGGCTGCGCGCCGAACAACGTGTCCCACTTCTCGCCCAGCCCGTCGATCGACATCATGGGGCGCGAGCCTACCGGCGGCGTTCCATGTCGCTCCCGAGGCACCGGCTCGCATCCTGTGAGACTGATCGGGTGGCGAGTGAAACGGGAGGTGAGCGCTGATGAGCGCGGAACCCCTGGGACACCACGTCGGGCTCTGGACCGAGGCCGACTACTTCGCCCTGGGTGAAACCCCGGACCGGATCGAGATGCTCGACGGGAGCCGCCGATCGCCTGGTCAAAATGCAGCTCTACGCCATCGCGCGAATCCTCTGGTACCTGCTGGTCGAGCAGGACGGGGACAGTCACTCGTTGCGGCTGTTCCGGCTCGACGGCGAGCACTACGTCGAGGACCAGGTTGCCAAGCCCGGCGAGACGCTGACAGTCGTCGAGCCGTTCCGCTGGCAGCTCGACCCGGCCACACTGCGCTGACCCGTTCCTCTCGTCACCAGGGCGACAGACGGCCGCCGATGAAGCTTTTTTCAGCCGCCCTTGCGATCTAGGGCACTTACCTCCAAAGATGGACGTCGATAGAGCGACGTCCTTGGAGGCACTCATGGCCCGTACCTCATCAACGCTGCGCCGCGCACTCGCGGCCGGCCTCACCGTCCTCGCCACCGCGGCGGCGGCCCTGGTAGCGACCGCCGGACCGGCGGCCGCAGCCACCACACCCGGCATCGACGTGTCCCGCTACCAGGGCAGCATCAACTGGACCAGCGTCCGCAACGCGGGCATCCAGTTCGCCTTCATCAAGGCGACCGAGGGCACCAGCTACAAGGACCCGAACTTCAACGCCAACTACGTCAACGCGTACAACGCCGGGGTGATCCGCGGGGCGTACCACTTCGCCCGCCCGAACATCTCCGCCGGCTCCACCCAGGCCAACTACCTGGCGTCCAACGGCGGCGCCTGGTCCGCGGACAGCCGCACCCTGCCCGCCGCGCTGGACATCGAGGGCAACCCGTACAGCGGCGGCTACTGCTACGGCCTCAGCACGACCGGGATGCGCAACTGGATCCAGGACTTCCTGAACACCTACCGCTCCCGCACCGGCCGGTACGCGGTCATCTACACCACCACGAGCTGGTGGAACCAGTGCACCGGCAGCTGGACCGGCCCGTGGGCGAACCACCCGCTCTGGCTGGCCCGCTGGGCGAGCGCGCCGGGCACGCTGCCGGCCGGCGCGTCGGTGTGGAGCTTCTGGCAGTACACCAGCACCGGCGCGGTCTTCGGGATCAGCGGCAACGTGGACCGCAACTACTGGAACGGCGACCGGAGCCGCCTGATCGCGTTGGCCAACAACACCTGACCGGGCCGTTGGCGGCAGCGGGATCGACGGTCACCAGCACGGTCGACAATCGGTCCGGCTGCCGCCACACCACCGGGTACGGGTCAGGCCCGCCGCCGGCTCAGGGCCGGCACCACAGCATCCTCACGAGCCAGCGCGCCCCGGCGGGTCATCCGCCAGGCAGCAACGCCAAGGCCGGCAACGATCACGACGCCGAGCAGTGCGACGAGCACCGAAACCCCCGCGCTGACCAGCAGCAGAATCGCGTCGCCGAGCGCCACGAGCATCCACAGTGCCAGCCGGGGCCGAGTGTCCCTCCGTCGGTAACCCATGTCGTGCCTCCTTCCGTCGTCAAAGGTCAATTACCCCGGACGACGGAAGGTCATGCGAATGAGTTTCAGTCCTGCCGGTCGGGCACGAAACCCTTGGCGATCCGGTCGAAGTTCGGCAGGTTGGCCTGCCAGTCCTTCTCCGCGATCTCCCACCGCAGGGCGTAGCCCCGGTTGCTGGCCGTCACGAACCCCCGGTTGCGGACGTGGATCCGCTGCCCGTCCCGAGTCTCCAGCCACTCCCAGTCCGCACAGGTCTTCCAGAAGTTACAGCGCTTGATGCCGAGGTTCTGGTAATTCTTGACGATCTCTCTGCGGTCCGGCTCGATGCGCTGCCAGTCCTTGTAGGCGTCGTCCTTTGGGGTCGGCGTCCACTGCACGAGCAGCTCCCCCGGCCCGTTGGACTCGTCGAAGACGACAGTGTTCTGACCAGCGTCGCGGCGCACCCAACCGTCGGGGATCGGCAGGGCGAAGCCTTCCGGGTCCCGGTGCAGCTTCCAGCCGGCCGGCAGCGCGTTCGGGTCGACCGAGGGAGTGGCCGAGGCCGACGGGGTCGGCGCACCGGTGGTGGGCGGCGGTGGCGCGGCAGCGGAGGTCGGCGCGGGCGCCGAGGTGGCGGCAGCACCGGTCGGGTCGGCCTGCGGGGTCTTGTCGCCGTCGCCGCTGGTCAGCATCGGCACGACCACCGCGAGGCCGATCAGCAGCAGCGCGACCAGCGCCCCGATCAGCACGTTACGTCGGGTGTTGTTCGGCTTCGTGCCGTCCGAGGGCGGCACCGACGCGCGGCCGGCCGGACCCACCGGCGGCATCAGCGACGTCGGCGTGGTCGGCTTGCGCTGCTCCGGAGCCACCGGCGGCCCGTCGACCACCGTCGGCTCGTCGTCGACGTTCGTCGTACCGTCGCCGCTCGTGTCGGGCGCGGCCGCGACCGTCGCGGTCGGCTCGGCCCCGGACGCGGCAGCATCGGACGCGGCGGCCCCGGACGCGGCGGCCCCGGACGCGGCGGCCCCGGACGCGGCGGCCCCGGACGCGGCGGCCCCGGACGGGCGGTCGATAGGGGCGGTCGGCTCGGCCGGTGCCGCTGCCGTCGGGTCGGCCGGCACCACAGCGGTCGGGTCGGCGGCCGCACCTGAGGAAACCACTGCCGTCGGCGTGGCATCAGCGGCAGCAGCAGCGGGGGCCGCAGCGGCAGCCGGCGGCGGCGACACCGGCTGGTCGACGCTCTCGGCAGGTCGCGGCGCCGGCACGTGCGGCGGGCGCGGCTCGCGCGGACCGTTCGGCCCCGGCCGACGTACGCCATCAAGCAGGGATATCCCGCGCGACCGCTTGCCCCCGGCGCGGCGCAGCAACCGCTCCGCCACCTCGGCGGTGATCCGCTCGTTCGGGTCCTTGCGCAGCAGCCCGTTGAGGACGGCCTTCAGCGGACCCGCGTTCTTCGGCGGCGGAATCGGCTCGGTGGCCAACGCGGCCAGGGTGCCGATCGCCGACGGGCGGGCGTACGGCGACTTGCCCTCGACCGCCGCGTAGAGCGTCGCGCCAAGCGACCACAGGTCGGCCTCCGGACCGGCGGTGCCGTCCCGGGCCCGCTCCGGCGAGATGTACGCGGGTGAGCCGAGCACCATGCCGGTGCGGGTCACGTTGGGGTCGCCGGGGATGGTGGCCAGACCGAAATCGGTCAGCACCACCCGGCCGTCCTCGCCGAGCAGCACGTTGCCGGGCTTCACGTCGCGGTGCATGACGCCCGCCTTGTGCGCGGCGCTGAGCGCGCCCAGCACACCCAGGCCGATCTCCACCGTGCGGGCCACCGAAACCGGGCCGTCCTCGGCGAGCGTGTCCTGCAACGACTTCGACGCCACGTACTCCATGACGATCCACGGATCGCCGTCGGTGCGCAGCACGTCGAAGATGCGGACGACATTGGCGTGGTTGAGCCGGGCGATGGCCCGCGCCTCCCGCAGCGAGCGCTCGCGCATCTCGCGGCGCTCCTCATCGGTGAGACCGGGTGGCGGCACCAACTCCTTGATGGCGACGTCCCGGTGCAGCACCTCGTCGCGCGCCTTCCACACCCGGCCCATGCCGCCCTGGCCGAGCGGCGACAGGAGCCGGTATCGGTCAGCGACGAGTTGGGGAAGCGCGTTCGACATCGGTGAGACGGTACCCGGACCCGCTGACGCTCACACCGCCGGCACGCCACTGTGCGCTTCGGGTAACTTCGCGCCGCGTACCCTGACGGCATGTCTGCCGAAGAGCCGCTGTTCCGGGTCGTCCGCGGCGTGCCCACCGCCGAGGAGTTGGCCGCTCTGGTGGGGGCGATCATCATCCGGTCCCGCCCGGCCGCCGCTCCCACGCCGACGGCCCCGTCCGCCTGGGCGCGCAGCGGCCGACCGGGCAGCTCCCGCGGCTGGCGCGCCGCCGGCCTGCCTCGCTGACCCGCCAGACCGCCGTACGGGGGCTGCCAGGGTGGCGTTGAGCCGTTAACCTCACTCAGGGAAACGGTGCCGCTACGGGTAGGGAGGATCCATGATCCCCGAAGAGGACCGGCCAGCACCCTGGCTACGCGGTTACGGCGGCATCGAAGCCGACATCAGCCAGCTCAGAGAGTTCGCCGACCGGCTCGCCGCCGACGTCGAGAGCAACTACGCGCCGCACCTGTCGTACATCGCCGAGGACATGTCCGCGAAGCTGCCCAACCCCTGCGACGCCTTCATCGAGCTGGTCACCTTCCTGCACGCGCACCACGAGACGCAGCAGGCCACCGCCGACATGGTGTACGCCGTCCGAGGCGCCACCGGCCACCTCGCCGCCGCCGCCGACCAGGTCGCCACCCACTACGCCGACAGCGACGCCTTCACCGCCGCCAGAGTCGTGGACGTGCAACGAGCCCTCGCCAACCCTTTGAACATGCTGCCCGGCGGCCCCACGTCGGTGCTGACTGACCCGACCAGCCCCGACGCCCAGCCGCCGGTGGTGCTGCCGTGATCGAACGGGGCAGCGGCCGGACCACCGGCCTCACCGACTGGCAACTCATGGACGTCAACAGCATGTGGGCCTGCCTGCAGGACCACGACACCGCCAACCATTGGAAGCAGGTCGCCGGCTGGCGCAAGGTCTGCGACCTCGCGCAAACCCACCTCGGCCGCCTCCAGCAGTACCGACGCGGCCTCGCCGCAGCCTGGCCCCCCGAAACCAGCGCCGCCTCCCGCACCTACCTCGCCGAACTCGACGAACTCATCGACAAGGTGCAACGCACCCACGATGCCGCCGCCGCGAACTACACCGCCCTCTCCGCCGCAACCCAGGCCATCGGCACCACCCGCGCCGCGCTCCGCAAGATCTATGAGGAGTACGCGACCAAGTACCAGCAGAAACAGGCGTACGAGGCGATGGTCGCCGACCCGAAGGCGGTGATGGGCAACCGGGCCACCCAACCGCCTGTCGCCGATGGGGAACTGGAACAGCTGAACGCGCAGGCCCGGTCGATGATGTTCAGCTTGAGCGGCGAACTCCAACAAGCCCAAGCAACCCTCCAAAAACCACCCCCGCCACCACCTCGCCCCGGCCATCAGCCAAATGATCCCGACGTTTATGAGACGAGCGGGCAGAGTCCGGTCATCCCTCCGGTCGTCGCAGTGCCGATGGCGCCGCCAGCCCCGCCGTCACAAACTCCGACGGTGACTCCGGGCCCTACGCCTACCCTGACTCCCCCGACCATAGGGCCCGTACTGGGTGGAATGAGTACGGCCTTAACGCCGAGCACGCCAAACCCAAATCCAGCCGGATTGGCAAGCCCTCCGCCGATGCCCCCAGGCGCTCCCATAGGCCCGCCGCCCGGCATCTCCATTCGACCCGTTGGCGAGATGGCCCCCCAAGGGCCACCAGGGTCAATTGGCAGGCCGCAGGCCGGGGCCGAAGGTTCTGCCCATCGGTCAACGCCACCGGTCTCCAGTAGAGCAATGCCGCCGGGAGGCATCATCGGAAGTCCACCGACAATCGGTTTGGGCCAGCCCGGGTCAGGGGCGAACTCACCTCGCCGCGTAAACCCGATTGGTGGCGTGATTGGGGGTGGGGGTGCGGGCACTGCGCCAAGTGGAGGGGCTGGTTCTCGGCCTGGCGTGGGTCGCAGTTTCTCGGCGACGCAGAGCTTCCCACCGATCGGCGGTGGCCCCGGCCTAGCCAGCCCAGCTTATTTGCAACCGAATTCTGCCCAGCCGATCGCCCGCAGACAGCCTGATAACGGCCCGCCCCACTGGGACCCGGACAACCCGTGGGAGACTGAAAAGGGGGTGACTCCGGTAGTCCGGCCACCCGACGACGAAGGACCCATCGATCCAGGTCCGGCCATCGGTTTCAAGCGGTAATGCTAATCATTACCCGAGCCATGCTGGTCATGATGGTCCTGCCGATCGCGGTCTTCAGCCCAGCCGCAGCGGCTCGGCCGTTTTTGCACGGCGCATCAACGCTCGATCAAGCCGAGAAAATTCGAGCCGACCAATGGCATCTTCGCTTCCTAAACGTCTCCCGAGTACAGGCGATTAGCCAGGGCGAGGGAGTTGTCGTCGCAGTTCCAGACACTGGCGTCGATCCGCACCCCGACCTGCGAGAGAATTTACTCAAGGGCACAGACATTGTGGCGGGTGGCTTGGGAGATGGTCAGCAGGACTTGAACAGCCACGGCACGAGCATGGCGGGGTTGATCGCGGCGCACGGCAGGGGCGCAAGTTCTGGCGCACTCGGCATTGCACCGAGGTCCAAAATCCTTCCAATAAGGGCAGCCGGTACGGACAACTTCGGCGAAGCCGATGATCTCGCAGCAGCCGTCGAATACGCGATAGCCAACAGCGCTCAAGTTATTAGTATCTCAAGCGGGGGCGCATCGACACCGCGCCTCGTCCGGGCAATCAAATCGGCCCTCGCAGCTAACATCACAGTTGTGGCATCGGTAGGTAATGCACCCCATAGTCCGACTGCATACCCAGCCAGCGAAGAGGGCGTTATCGCGGTTGGGGGTGTCGATCGCGCTGGCCGACACGCTGCCATCTCGGTCACCGGGCCGAAGATCGATGTGGTCGCCCCTGCGGTCGATATCTACAGCACCAGCTACGGCGGAAAGTACTCGAAGGGGACGGGCACTTCCAGCGCGACGGCGATCGTGGCGGGCGCGGCAGCACTGATCAGGTCGAAGTACCCCTACCTGCCGGCGCGAGAGGTGGCGCACCGGCTCACGGCTACCGCCGTCGACAAGGGCCCTCCTGGGCGCGACGACGAGTACGGCTATGGAGTGATCGATCTTGTGGCGGCGCTGACGGCAGACGTACCGCCGCTGGGTTTTGAATCGGTGAGCGCTCCGGCCGGTGCTGGCCCGACCACGACGGCTGCCGCTCAGCCGGGTGGTCAGGATGATGGCTCGACCGTGCGCGGCCTGGCCACTCTTGGGGTGATCGTGGCCGCCGGGGTGGGATGGGTCGTGATAGCGCGACGTCGGCGTCGTGGTGATGATCCGCCGCCCAGAATCAGCCGGTGATCGCGGTGATCCACTCGACTTTCAGGAAACCGCCGTGTCCGGGGCGATGGGATAGCGCGTTTTCCTGAAAGGCGAGTGGATCAAGGGTGCCGGCGGTCGAACCGCCGGGCTACGACGGCTGCCAAGGCCCCGGACCACCCAGGCCGCCGGGACGGCATCGGTGGGGGCGCTGGGCGGGGTGTCGGGCCTGGTGGGGGTTGGGCGGTAACGTCGGGCTCGTGTCTGAGACTTTGCCGCTCCGCCTCGTGCTCGCTTCGGCGAGCCCTGCCCGTCGTAAGTTGCTCCAGGCTGCCGGTGTGGAGCCGGAAGTGCTGGTCAGCGGGGTGGACGAGTCCCTGGTGGTGACCGAGCGGGCCGAGGATCTGTGTCTGGAGTTGGCGAGGCTGAAGGCGCAGGCGGTGGTGAGCCGACTGAACCCGACCGGTGATCAGCGGACGTTGGTGATCGGCTGCGACTCGGTGCTGGCCTTCGACGGGGAGATCCTCGGCAAGCCTGACGATGCGGCCGACGCGACCCGGCGGTGGCGGCGGATGCGCGGGCGCAGCGGTGTGCTGCACAGCGGGCACTGCTTGATTGACCTTGATGCGGGGCGGCGGGCGGAGGCGGTCGCCTCGACCACGGTCCACTTCGCTGAGATCAGCGACGACGAGATCGCCGCGTACGTGGCCACGGGTGAGCCGTTGGCGGTGGCCGGCGCGTTCACTATCGACGGGCTGGGCGGGCCGTTCGTGGAGCGGATCGAGGGTGACCCGGGGACTGTGGTCGGGTTGTCGATGCCGCTGCTGCGCCGGCTCCTCGCCGAGTTGGATCTGCGGATCACCGACCTGTGGACGAAGGTCGCACCGGGCGGCCAATCCGTCGAGCCCGGCGGCCAACCTGCCGAGCCCGGCGGCCAACCTGCCGAGCCGGGCGGCCAACCTGCCGAGCCGGGCGGCCAACCTGCCGTGGCGGGCGGTCAATCCGTCGAGCCGCTCGGTAACGTCCGGTCATGACCACCAAGTCGATCCCGCTCACCGAAGAGCTGCACGCCTATCTGGTCGCACACGGCTCCCCGCCGGACGAGATCATCCGGGACCTGGCCGAGGAGACCCGGTCGGTGCTGCCGGAGCACGCCTCGATGCAGGTGGCGCCGGAGCAGGCCGCGTTCCTGACGTTCCTCACCCGGTTGCTCGACGTACGGCAGGCCGTCGAGGTCGGCACGTTCACCGGGCTGTCGTCGCTGGCGATCGCCCGCGGGTTGCCCGAGGGCGGGCGACTGACCTGTTTCGACATTTCCGAGGAGTTCACCGGCATCGCCCGGCGCTACTGGGCGCGCGCCGGCGTGCAGGATCTGATCGACCTGCAGATCGGCCCGGCCGCGGACGGGCTGCGGGCGTTGCCGCACGAGCGGCACCTGGACTTCGCGTTCATCGACGCGGACAAGACCGGTTACCCGATCTACTGGGCGGAGCTGGTGCCCCGGATGCGCCCGGGTGGGGTGATCGCCGTCGACAACGTGCTGCGTGGTGGGCGGGTCATCGCCCCGCAGGACGAAGGTGACCGGGCCATCGCCGCGTTCAACGACGAGGTCCTCGCCGACGTACGGGTGGACCCGGTGATGCTGCCGATCGCGGACGGCCTGACCCTCGCCCGGGTCCGCTGACCGCCGACCCCCGCCGAACGCCGGCCACCCGCCGACAACCACCAAACGCCGGCCGCCGGCAACGCCGGGCGCCGGGTGCCGGCCGCCGAACACGGAAAACGGGGTGTCCCCCAGCAGGGGACACCCCGTTTTTCAGGAACTCGCGCGCAGGGGACGGTCAGCGGACGCTGCGGGCGAACTGGCGGGCGGCCCAGTAGACGCCCAGTGCGGCGAGCACCGCGGTGATGCTGAGGCCCTGCCAGACCTTGTCGCTGCCCAGGTCACCGGCGAACAGCGAACGGGTGCCGTCGACCGCCCAGGAGAACGGGTTCCAGTTGGCGATGCCCTGCAACCAGCCGGGTGCGAAGGTCAGCGGCAGCAGGATGCCGGAGAGCAGGAGCACCGGCTGCGCCACGGTGTTCATCAGTGGGGCCAGCGCGTCCTCGCTCTTGACCTTGAGGGCGACACCGTAGGAGACGGCCGAGGTCATGAGGGCGATCAGAGCGAGCATCAGGTACGCCAGCAGCAGGTCACCGATGAACACCCGCAGGTCGAACAGGAGCGCCAGCAGGGTGATGATGACCGCCTGCACGATGAGCGAGACGACGTCGCGCAGCGAGCGGCCGAGCAGCAGGGCGAGCCGGCTGATCGGGGTGACGCGGGAGCGTTCGATGACGCCGGCTCGCAGCTCGGCGATCAGGCCGAAGCCCTGGAACAGGCCACCGAAGATGGCCAGCAGCACCAGCAGGCCCGGTACGAAGATCTTGTAGGCCTCGGCCTGGGTGGGGGCGTTCAGTGCGGGTTTGAGCAGCGGGGCGAAGAGCAGCAGGTACATGACCGGCTGGAAGACGCCGACGAAGACCCAGACCGGGTTGCGCAGCAGGAGTTGGGTCTGGCGCTGGAAGATCAGCCAGGTGTCACGGGCGAATTTCATGAGAGTCGTCTCCGGGGTCAGGACTCGCGCAGCGAGCGGCCGGTCTTGGTGAGGAAGACGTCGTCCAGGCTGGGTCGGTGCAGCTCGATCGAGCGCAGCTCCAGCCCGGCGTGGTCGAGTCGGCGCAGCACCTGCGGAATGGCGGTGGCGCCCTCGTCGACATAGAGGCGCAGGCCGCCCTCGTCGGCGGTTTCCAGCTTGTTGACGTACGGTTCGCCGTCGAGTGCCTGGGCGGCCTGCGGGGTGGCGGCCAGGTCGAGACCGACCAGCACCACGTCTCCGGAGATCTCCCGCTTGAGCTCGGCCGGGGTGCCCTCGGCCACCACCTCGCCGTTGTCCATGATCGCGATCCGGTCGCAGAGCGCGTCGGCCTCGTCCAGGTAGTGCGTGGTGATGAAGACGGTCATGCCGTCGCTGCGGAGCCGCCGGATCTCGTCCCACATGTGGGCGCGGCTCTGCGGGTCGAGGCCGGTGGTCGGCTCGTCCAGGAAGACGATCTTCGGCTCGTGGATGATGCCGAGGGCGATCTCGACCCGGCGTCGCTGGCCGCCGGAGTAGGTCTTGCACTTGCGGTCGGCGTACTCGGTGAGCTGGAAGGCGTCCAGGGCGCGGGCGGCGCGGCGTTGCGCGTCGGCCTTGCTGATGCCGTACATCCGGGCGTGCAGCACCAGTTCCTCACGGGCGGTGGACTCGTCCCAGGTGCTGCCGCCCTGCGGGACGTACCCGATGCGGCGGCGCACCTCGGCCGGGTCCTTGCGCAGGTCGGCGCCCGCGATGGTGGCCTCGCCGCCATCCGGCTCGATCAGCGTGGCGAGCATCCGCAGCGTGGTGGTCTTGCCGGCGCCGTTCGGGCCGAGGAAGCCAAAGATCTCGCCCTTGGCGACGTCAAGGTCGACGCCCCGCACGGCGTCCACCGTCTTCGTCTCTCGACCCGCGCGGGAGCGGAACGACTTCCGCAGCCCCCTGGTCTCGATCATTTCTGCTCCTGGTCGTTCAGGCCGGTAGCGCCGGCCGTCGAGTGGGACGACGCCGGACGGCGCACTCCCCCGCTGTGCCGCCAGCAGGCTAACGCGATATAACTTTTCTAGTCAACGTTGATTATTCCGTGTCGGTGCCGGACGGCACCTCGCCGTCCTTCCACCCCGACCAACCCTGCGCTTCATCCAGCTCAGCAGGCAGGTACGACACTCCGGAATCGATCCGCTCCGCGATCCGCTCGCACCAGCTCATCTCCGCCTCGGCCCGCGCCGACCACAGCTCGAACATCCAGCCCACGTGCGCCGGCTTGCGGTTGCGCACCCAGTCCGACTCGAGCGAGGCACGCATCGACTCGATGCCGGCGCGCAGCAGGTTGGCCCGGTTACGCAGGGCCGCGGCCGCCTCGGCGCGCGGCATGGCCGGCAGGAAGGAGAAGGCCGCCACGAACGGGTCGGCGGGCTCGCTGATGTTCCACCACAGATTGCGCAGCAACGTCTCGAACTCGTCCTCCCCCTTGGGGGTCACCTCGTACGTGGTGCGCGCCGGGCGGGCGCCGACCTGCTCGGTCGCGACGGCGCGGAGCAGCCCCTCCTCGGTGAGCTTGCGCAGAGCGTGATAGATCGATCCGGGTTGCACGTTCGCCCACTTGTCGGCGCTCCAGCTCAACAGCTCGCGGCGCACGTCGTAGCCGTGCACGGGCTGCATCCACCGCACCAGACCGAGAATCATCATCCGAGTCGAAGACACCCGATAAGCGTAATAGCCAAGTTTGACTAAACCGTGGCGGGCGCAGTGCGGCATCCCACACTGAGCGATCGTTAGGGCCGCCGTGGGCGGCCGATACACTCCCCGTCAGTAACCTGCCCGGGAGGAGCCACGAAGGTGCGCAAGGTACTCATCGCCAACCGCGGCGAGATCGCCGTCCGGGTGATCCGCGCGTGCCGCGACGCCGGCCTGGGCAGCGTCGCCGTCTACGCGGACTCCGACCGCGACGCCCTGCACGCCACCCTCGCGGACGAGGCGTACGCGCTCGGCGGGGACAGTGCGACCGAGACCTATCTGCGCATCGACAAGCTGCTCGACGTCGCCGCTCGGGCCGGTGCCGACGCCGTACACCCGGGTTATGGCTTCCTCAGTGAGAACGCCGACTTCGCCCAGGCCGTCATCGACGCCGGGCTGACCTGGATCGGCCCCACCCCGCAGGCCATCCGCGACCTCGGTGACAAGGTCACCGCCCGGCACATCGCCCAGCGGGCCGGCGCGCCGCTGGTCCCGGGCACCCCGGACCCGGTGGGCAGCCCGGACGAGGTGATGGCGTTCGCCGTTGACCACGGCCTGCCGGTCGCCATCAAGGCCGCCTTCGGTGGCGGTGGGCGCGGCCTCAAGGTGGCCCGCACCATGGAGGAGATCCCGCAGCTCTTCGAGTCGGCCACCCGGGAGGCGGTCGCCGCGTTCGGTCGGGGCGAGTGCTTCGTCGAGCGGTACCTCGACCAGCCCCGGCACGTCGAGGCGCAGGTCCTCGCCGACCAGCACGGCAACGTGATCGTGGTGGGCACCCGGGACTGCTCGTTGCAACGACGCCACCAGAAGCTCGTGGAGGAGGCGCCCGCGCCGTTCCTCACCGACGCCCAGCGCGCCCAGATCCACGACAGCGCCAAGGCGATCTGCCGCGAAGCCGGCTACCACGGCGCCGGCACCGTGGAATACCTGGTCGGCGTCGACGGCACCATCTCCTTCCTGGAGGTCAACACCCGCCTTCAGGTCGAGCACCCGGTCACCGAGGAGACCGCCGGCATCGACCTGGTCCGGGAGCAGTTCCGGATCGCCGACGGCGAGAAGCTGCGGATCACCGAGGACCCGACCCCGCGCGGGCACGCGATCGAGTTCCGGATCAACGGCGAGGACCCGGGCCGCAACTTCCTGCCCGCCCCGGGCACTGTCACCGCGCTGCGCCTGCCCAGCGGGCCGGGGGTTCGGGTCGACACCGGCATCTCGGCCGGCGACGTGATCGGCGGCAACTTCGACTCACTGCTCGCCAAGGTGATCATCACGGGTGAGACGCGGACCGAGGCGTTGGAGCGCGCCCGCCGCGCGCTGGACGAGATGGTCCTCGACGGCATGGCCACCGCGCTGCCGTTCCACCGGCTCGTGGTGCGGGACGAGGCGTTCACCGCCGAGCCGTTCACAGTGCACACCCGGTGGATCGAGACGGAGTTCCACAACACCGTGCCGCCGTTCATCGCCGCCGCCGGCACCGCCGACGCGCCGGCCGAACGCGACACCGTCGTGGTCGAGGTGGGCGGCAAGCGCCTCGAGGTCAGCCTCCCCGCCGGCTTCGGCGGGAGTACGACCACAGCGGCACCCGCCTCCCGCAAGCCGACCCGGCGCGGCGGCGGTGCCAAGGCCGGCGCTCCGGTCGGCGGCGACACGCTCACCTCGCCGATGCAGGGCACCATCGTCAAGATCGCGGTGGCGGACGGCGACACCGTGGCCGAGGGTGATCTGGTCGTGGTGTTGGAGGCGATGAAGATGGAGCAGCCGCTGCACGCGCACAAGGCGGGCACGGTCAGCGGTCTCAGCGCCGAGGTCGGTGCCGTGATCACCGCTGGCGCCCCCATCTGCACCATCGCCTGAGCCGCCGCTCGGCGCCAGTCAGCGCAGGGTTTCGGTGGCGACCGCGCGGACGGCGGCGGTCAGCGCGGTCAGCACGTCCGACTCCAGCCGCCAGTGCTGCCAGTACAGCGGGACGTCGAGGTGTCGGCCCGGCGCGAGGTCGACCCAGCGGCCGGCGTCCAGGTCGGCCTGGGCGATCTGTTCGGGCACCAGGCTCCAGCCCAACCCGAGCCGGATCGTCTCGCTGAACGCCGGCACCGACGGCACGTAGTGCACCGGCGGGTCGAGCGGCCGACCGGCCACCGCCCGGATGAAGCGGTGCTGCACCCGGTCCTTCCGATCGAAGACGACAAGTGGCGCGCTCGCCAGCGTGACGGCGGTGAATCCGCCGGCGAAGTGGGACGCCGCGAACTCCGGGGTGGCCAGCGCGCGGTAGCGCATGGCGCCGAGTCGCAGCACCCGGCAGCCCTGCACGGCATCCCGCTGGGCGGTGACCGCCGCCGTCACCGAGCCGTCGCGGAGCAGTTCGGCGGTGTGGTCCTGGTCGTCCTGCCGCAGGTCGAACGAGAGCCCGGCCCGCTGCGGCAACCGGGCCAGCGCGGCGGGGAACCAGGTGGCCAGGGAGTCCGCGTTGACCACCACGGCGACCCGGATCCGGCCACCGCCGGCCAGCGGGCCGCGGGCGTCGGCCAGCGCCTCCCGTTCGAGCAGCAGCAGCTGGCCGGCGAGGCGCAGCAGCGGGCGGCCGGCGTCGGTCGCCACGCACGGTCGGGCGCGGCGGACCAGCACCTGGCCGACGGTCTCCTCCAACGCCTTGATCCGTTGACTCACCGCCGACGGCGTGACGTGCAGCAGCCGGGCCGCCGCGTCGAAGCTGCCCTCCGCCACCACCGCCGCGAGCGTCCGCAGCTGCGCCGAGTCGAGACCATCCATCAGCTCAGCTTAAGTTGCGTCAGAATCTTTAGTTGGACTGGTGATCGTCGGCAGCCCTAGCGTCGAGTCCGTGCTCACCTCCGCCGTCGCCGGCTTCTCGATCTCCATCGCGCTCATCGTCGCCATCGGCGCCCAGAACGCCTTCGTCCTGCGCCAGGGTCTGCGCCGCGAGCACGTGGTACCCGTGGTGCTGACCTGCGCCGTGTCGGACGCGCTGCTGATCACCGCGGGCGTCGCCGGGGTCGGCACGCTGGTGGCCGACCGACCGGGCCTGCTGGCCGCGATCCGGTGGGGCGGCGCGGCGTTCCTGCTCTGCTACGCGGGGCTCGCCGCCCGCCGTGCCCTGCGTCCGGGCGCCCTGCTGCCCACCGAACGGCCGCCGGCCTCCCTGGGGGCCACCCTGCTCGCGTGCGCCGCCTTCACCTACCTGAACCCCCACGTCTACCTGGACACCGTGCTGCTCCTCGGCGGGGTGGCCCAACAACACCCGCACCGGTGGGTCTTCGGCGCCGGCGCCGCAGTGGCCAGCGGGGTCTGGTTCACCGCGCTCGGCGTCGGCGCACAGCGCCTCGCGCCACTGCTCGCCCGTGCCGCCGCCTGGCGGGTGCTGGACGCGGTCATCGCCGTGGTGATGACCGGCCTGGCCGTGGCACTCCTGCTGGGCTGACCGGCCTCGCCGGCGGAGAACGACCAGGCCACCCGGGCCAGGCGGGCCCCCGGCCGGACCGTGCGGGCGGGCGCCAACCGGGCCAGGCCAGCAACGACGCGAGTGTTTTCCACGACCACCGGCGGTGGAACCGACCGCGAGCGGGAATGATTGCCGGGTGCGGTTCCTTCACGGCGCGGTCCCCGCGCACGACCTGACCTATACCGACGTCTTCATGGCGCCGGCCCGCTCCGACCTGGGTTCCCGGCTCGACGTCGACCTGTCCACCGGCGACGGCACCGGCACCACCATCCCGTTGGTGGTGTCGAACATGACGGCGGTCGCCGGACGGCGGATGGCGGAGACGGTCGCCCGCCGGGGTGCCATCACGGTGATCCCGCAGGACATTCCGATCGAGGTGGTGGCGAATGTCGTCGCCTGGGTGAAACAGCGCCATCTCGTCTACGACACGCCGATCACGCTCGGCCCGACCGACACCGTGGGCGACGCCATCCACCTGCTGCCCAAGCGCTCGCACGGTGCGGTCATCGTGGTCGACGACGCCGGCCGACCGATGGGTGTGGTCACCGAGGCGGACACCACGGGCGTGGACCGGTTCGCCCAGCTGCGGCACGTGATGTCCACCGAGCTGCACACCGTCCCGGCGGACTCGGATCCGCGTACCGGCTTCGATCTGCTCTCGGCGGGCCGTCGCCGACTCGCCCCGGTGGTGGACACCGAGGGCCGGCTGGTCGGGGTGCTGACCCGACAGGGCGCGTTGCGGGCCACCCTCTACACGCCGGCCGTGGACGACCGGGGTCGGCTGCGGATCGCCGCCGCCGTCGGAATCAACGGTGACGTGACCGGCAAGGCCTCGGCGCTGCTGGAGGCGGGGGTGGACACGTTGGTGGTGGACACCGCGCACGGCCACCAGGCACGGATGATCTCCGCACTCCAGGCGGTCCGCAAGCTGGACCCGGGGGTGCCGGTGGCGGCCGGCAACGTGGTCACCGCCGAGGGCGTACGCGACCTGGTGGAGGCGGGTGCGGACATCATCAAGGTCGGCGTCGGCCCCGGTGCGATGTGCACCACCCGGATGATGACCGGCGTGGGTCGGCCGCAGTTCTCGGCCGTCCTCGACTGCGCGGCGGCCGCCCGCCAACTGGGCCGGCACGTGTGGGCCGACGGTGGGGTGCGGCACCCCCGGGACGTGGCGCTCGCGCTCGCCGCCGGGGCGTCGAACGTGATGATCGGTTCCTGGTTCGCCGGCACCTACGAGTCCCCCGGTGACCTGTACACCGACGTGGACGGCCGGCGGTACAAGGAGAGCTTCGGGATGGCCTCGGCCCGGGCGGTCAGCGCCCGAACCGCCGACGACAGCCCGTACGACCGGGCCCGCAAGGCGGTCTTCGAGGAGGGCATCTCCTCGGCCCGGATGCACCTGGACCCGGCCCGTCCCGGCGTCGAGGACCTGATCGACGAGATCATCGCGGGGGTACGCAGCGCCTTCACCTACGCCGGCGCCCGGAACCTCACCCAGTTCCACGAGCGGGCGATCGTCGGCGTCCAGAGCGCCGCCGGCTTCACCGAAGGAATGCCCCTCCCCACCAGCTGGTAACCCCCACCCCACTCCGGTTGACCATGAAGTTGTTGCCTCCCGCGTCGGCGTGTCATGGCAACAACTTCATGATCAACCGGAGTGGGGTGGGGGTTAGGTTGTCAGTCGGCGCAGGACTGTGCGGGCTGCCTCGCGGGGGTTGTCGCCCACTCGGTCGGGTAGCGCGCCGGCCAGCCAGAGGGTGGCGAAGCCGTGGGCGATCGACCAGGCGGCGAGCGCGTCCCGACCGGGGTCGGCGGGCGCGTCGCCGGTGGGTAGTGTCGCCACCCCGGCGCGGAGCGCGGCGCCGGCCCGACCCTGGGCGGCGATCAGCTCGGCGTCGTCGGCCCGGTGCAGCTCCGGCCGGAACATCACCTCGAAGTACGCGCGGCGCGTGACGGCGAAGTCGACGTAGGCGACGCCGGCCTCCAGCAGGTCGCCATCCGCCTCGGTCAACGTCTGGGTCAGCAGGTCGAAGCCCTGCGTGGCGAGCGCGGTGAGCAGGCCCGCCTTGTCGCCGAAGTGGTGGGCGGGCGCGGCGTGCGAGACGCCGGCCCGTCGGGCCAGGTCGCGCAGGCTCAGCGCGACGGGCCCGACCTCCTCGATGGCCTCCAGCGCCGCGGCGAGCAGCGCGCGGCGCAGGTCGCCGTGATGGTACGAGCGGCTGTCGGTCACCAGCGAATCCTAATCTTGTCATTGACAAGATGTCACGCGTCGGCGAATCTTGTCACTGACAAGTTTCGTTGAGGAGGATTCCGATGGCACCCCTGATCGCCCTGATCGCCGGCACCGCTCTGGCCCGACTCGCCGGCCTGGCCGGCATCGCCGCACTGGACGGCTGGATCCCCGCGCTGCGCGTCGGACTGGCCGTGATGTTCACGCTGACCGCCGTCGCGCACTTCGCCGGCCCCCGCCGGGCCGGACTGATCGCCATGGTCCCGCCCCGCCTGCCCCGGCCGGACCTGCTGGTCACCGTCACCGGCGTACTGGAGCTGGTCGGCGCGATCGGCCTGCTGCTGCCGGCGACCGCCCGGGTGGCGGCGGCCGGACTCGGCCTGCTCATGCTGGCCATGTTTCCGGCGAACGTCTCGGCCGCCCGTCGCCAGCTGACCCTCGCCGGCCGCCCGGTCACCCCGCTGGCCCAGCGCACCGCCCTGCAGATCCTGTTCGTGGCCGCCGCCACGGTAATTTCGTTTGGTGCCTGACTATCAGGGGGCTAATCTACCTCTCGTGGAACTCATCACCCTCCAGGACGTGCCGCTCGGCCGTCTCCTGGTGGTGGCCGGGCACCTCGTCGGGCAGCGGTGGAACCGCTACCTCGCCGAGGAGCACGGCCTCACCCAGGCCGGCATGATCACCCTGATGACGCTCGCCCGACACGGCGAGCTACCCCACCGCAAGGTTGCCGAGAAGGGGTTCGTCCGCCCGGCGACCCTGACCGGCATCGTGGACACGCTGGAGCGTGACGGTCTGGTCGAGCGGCAGCGCGACGACAGCGACCGACGCAGCATCCGACTCGCCATCACCCCCGCCGGCCGGGAACGAGTGGCTGCGCTCGGCGCGCTCATGCACTCCGGACGGCCACTCACCTCGGTCGACGCCGACCCGGCGAAAGCCCAGGTGATCCGGGAGTTTCTGCTTGAGGTCATCGGCAGCGGAGACGACCCGCGGATGACCGGACGCCCCACCGAAGCGGAGGACCCGGCGTGCTGATCCGACTCCTGCGCGGCCAACTGCGCACCTATCAGAAACCGTTGCTGGCGGTGGTGCTGCTCCAGTTCGTGGGCACCATGGCCTCGCTCTACCTGCCCAGCCTCAACGCGGACATCATCGACCAGGGCGTGGCCCGGGGCGACACGGACTACATCGTGCGCACCGGCGGCTGGATGCTGCTGGTCAGCCTGATCCAGATCATCTGTTCGATCGCCGCCGTCTACCTGGGCGCCCGGGTCGCGATGGGCTTCGGCCGGGACGTACGCGCCGAACTGTTCGGGCACGTCAACCGCTTCTCCGCCCGCGAGGTGGCCCGGTTCGGGGCGCCGTCGCTGATCACCCGCAACACCAACGACGTGCAGCAGGTGCAGATGCTCGTGCTGATGAGCTGCACGATGCTGGTCGCCGCACCGATCATGAGCGTCGGTGGGGTGTTCATGGCGCTGCGTGAGGACGTCGGGCTCTCCTGGCTGATGCTGGTCAGCGTGCCGGTGCTGGCCATCGCCCTCGGCGCGATCATCCGCCGGATGGTGCCGGGCTTCCGGCTGATGCAGACCCGCATCGACACTGTCAACCGCGTGCTGCGGGAGCAGATCACCGGCATCCGGGTGGTCCGCGCGTTCGTCCGCGAGCCGTACGAAACGGACCGTTTCGCCGTCGCCAACGCCGACCTGACCGCCACCGCGCTGCGTACCGGTCGACTGTTGGCGTTGATCTTCCCGGTGGTCATGCTGGTGCTGAACGTCTCCAGCGTGGCGGTGCTCTGGTTCGGCGCGCAGCGGGTGGACGCCGGCGCGATCCAGGTCGGCGCGCTCACCGCGTTCCTGCAGTACCTGATGCAGATCCTGATGGCGGTCATGATGGCCACCTTCATGCTGATGATGGTGCCGCGCGCGGCGGTGTGCGCCGAGCGGATCGTCGAGGTGCTGGACACCGACTCCTCGGTGGTTCCGGCCACCGCGCCGGTCACCGAGTTGCCCACCCGGGCCGAGCTGGAGCTGCGCGGGGTGCGCTTCCAGTACCCGGGAGCGGTGGAGCCGGTGCTGCGCGACATCTCCTTCCGGGCGACCCCGGGCACCACCACGGCCATCATCGGCAGCACCGGAGCGGGCAAGACGACACTGCTGTCGCTGATCCCCCGCCTGGTCGACGTGACCGCCGGCGCGGTGCTGGTCGACGGGGTGGACGTGCGGGAGTTGTCACCGGACGAGCTGTGGCGACGCATCGGCCTGGTGCCGCAGCGGCCGTACCTGTTCACCGGGACGGTCGCCAGCAACCTGCGCTACGGCAACCCGGACGCCACCGACGAGGAGCTGTGGACGGCGCTGGAGATCGCCCAGGCCCGGGACTTCGTGGCCCAGATGCCCGGCGGGCTGGACGCCCCGATCGCGCAGGGCGGCACCACCGTCTCCGGTGGGCAGCGGCAGCGTCTCGCCATCGCCCGAGCGCTGGTCCGGCAACCGGAGATCTACCTCTTCGACGACTCGTTCTCCGCGCTCGACCTGGGCACCGACGCACGGCTGCGAGCGGCACTACGGCCGGTCACCGCACAGTCCGCGGTGGTGATCGTGGCCCAGCGGGTCTCCACGATCATCGACGCCGACCAGATCATCGTTCTCGAGAACGGAGGGGTCGTCGGAGTGGGACGACATGCCGAGCTGTTGGAGACCTGCCCGACGTACGCCGAGATCGTGGCCTCGCAGCAGACGACGGAGGTGGCGGCATGAGCGAGCGTGAGGAGCCCCGCACCGCGGCCGTACCCAGTCAGAAGCCGGCCGGCGAGCCGCGGACGCCGGGAGGCGACGCGCCACAACAGCCCGGCGGCGACGCCGCGCAGCAGCCCGGCGGGGACGCGCGGACGCCGAAGCGGCTGCCGCCCGGCCGTCAGGGCGGCGGCCCGGGGTGGATGGGCGCCGGGATGCCCGCCGAGAAGTCGATGAACTTCGGCCCGTCGGCCCGACGATTGCTCGGCCGGCTGCGCTCACACCGGTTGCACCTGGCCGCGATCATCACGTTGGCAGTGGTGAGCGTCGGGTTCAGCGTGGCCGGGCCGAAGATCCTCGGCCACGCCACCGACCTGATCTTCACTGGGGTGATCGGCCGGCAACTGCCCGCCGGCACCACCGCCGACCAGGCCGTCGCGGCGGCCCGGGCCAGCGGCAACGACAGCTTCGCCGACATGCTGGCCCGGATGGACGTGGTGCCCGGGGTGGGCATCGACTTCAGCGCGCTGAGTCGGGTGCTGCTGCTGGCGCTCGGGCTCTACCTGGCGGCGAGCCTGCTGTCCTGGTGGCAGGGCTGGCTGCTCAACGGCGTGGTCCAGCGCACGGTGCTGCGACTGCGCGCCGAGGTGGAGGAGAAGCTCAACCGGCTGCCGCTGCCCTACTTCGACAGGCAGCCGCGCGGTGAGTTGCTCAGCCGGGTCACCAACGACATCGACAACATCTCCACCAGCCTCCAGCAGACCCTCAGCCAGCTCCTCACCTCGCTGCTGACCGTCATCGGGGTGCTGGCCGTGATGTTCTGGATCTCGCCGGTGCTGGCTCTGGTGGCCCTGGTCGCGGTGCCGTTGTCGGTGCTGGTCACCCAGCGCATCGCCAAGCGCTCGCAGAAGCAGTTCATCGCCCAGTGGGCGCACACCGGCGAGTTGAACGGCCAGATCGAGGAGGCGTACACCGGTCACGAGCTGGTGAAGGTCTTCGGCCGGCAGCGTGAGGTCGAGGCCGCCTTCCACGCGAAGAACGAGGAGCTGTTCCGGGCCAGCTTCGGGGCGCAGTTCATCTCCGGGATCATCATGCCGTCGATGATGTTCATCGGAAACCTGAGCTACGTGGCGATCGCCGTGGTCGGTGGGCTGCGGGTGGCCTCCGGCACGATGAGCCTCGGCGACGTGCAGGCGTTCATCCAGTACTCCCGCCAGTTCACCCAGCCGCTCACCCAGCTCGCCTCGATGGCCAACCTGCTCCAGTCCGGGGTGGCCTCGGCCGAGCGGGTCTTCGCGGTGCTCGACGCGGACGAGCAGACCCCCGACCCGGTCGAACCGGCCCGGGTCACCGACCCGCACGGTCGGGTGGAGTTCGAGCACGTCTCGTTCCGCTATGAGGCGGACAAGCCGCTGATCGACGACCTGTCACTGGTCGCCGAGCCCGGTCACACGGTGGCCATCGTCGGCCCGACCGGTGCCGGCAAGACCACACTGGTCAACCTGGTGATGCGCTTCTACGAGCTGGACGCCGGCCGGATCACACTCGACGGGGTGGACATCACCACGATGCGCCGCGACGACCTGCGCGGCCGGATCGGCATGGTGCTCCAGGACACCTGGCTCTTCGGCGGAACCATCCGGGACAACATCGCCTACGGGCGGCCGGACGCCACCGAGGAGGAGATCCTCGCCGCGGCCCGGGCCACCTTCGTGGACCGGTTCGTGCGCAGCCTGCCCGACGGCTACGACACGGTCATCGACGAGGAGGGCAGCAACGTCAGCGCCGGCGAGAAGCAGCTCATCACCATCGCGCGGGCGTTCCTCGCCGAGCCGTCCCTGCTGATCCTGGACGAGGCCACCAGCTCGGTGGACACCCGCACCGAGGTGCTGCTGCAACGGGCGATGGCCGCGCTGCGCTCGGACAGGACCAGCTTCGTCATCGCGCACCGGCTCTCCACCATCCGCGACGCCGACCTGATCCTGATGATGGAGGACGGTCGGATCGTCGAGCAGGGCACCCACGAGCAGTTGCTCGCCGCCCAGGGGGCGTACCACCGGCTCTACCGCTCGCAGTTCACCGGTGCGGTGGTCGACGAGGAACCCGCCGCGCAACCGGCGTCGGTGTAGGGCGGACCGCCATGCGTACAGCGGTCCGCCCCGGATCCGGCAGTCGGTCAGCCCTGCGGCAGCAGGTCGGCGGCGCGGGCCGCGACCTGCCCACCGATCAGGGCGAGCGCGGCGTCGGCGGGCATCGGAGCCAGGGCGTGGCCGCCGCGCAGCCGCAGCGCGAGATGGCCGTCGGCAACCTCCCGGGCACCCAACACCCCGAGGTACGGGACGCGGCGGCGGGCCGCGTCCCGTACCCGGGCGCCCAGCGAGCCGGCGACGTCGACAGCGACCCGCAGCCCGACCTCGGTCGCCCGGCGGGCCAGGTCGGCCGCCGCGTCGGCCTGGCCGTCGTCGACCGGCAGCAGCACCAGTTGCACCGGCGCGTACCAGGCCGGGAACGCCCCCTCGTGCACCTCGATGAGGTACGCGAACAGCCGCTCCATGCTGCCGACCAGACTGCGGTGCAGCATCACCGGTCGACGCCGGCCGCCATCCGAATCGGTGTACGACAGGTCGAACCGTTCCGGTTTGTCGAAGTCCACCTGGATGGTGGAGATGGTCGACTCCCGGCCGGCCGCGTCGACGATCTGGATGTCGATCTTCGGTCCGTAGAAGGCGGCCTCCCCCGGCGCCTCCACGTACTCCACCCCGGCCAGCGCCTCCCGGAGCAGCGCCTCGGCGCGGGCCCACTGCGCGTCGTCGCCGACGTACTTCTCGCCCGGCCCGCGCAGCGACAACCGGAACCCGGCCGGACGGACGCCGAGCGCGGCGTGCGCGGCGCGGATCAGCCCGAGGATCTCGACGACCTCCGCGCCGACCTGCTCGGGGGCACAGAAGGTGTGCGCGTCGTTGAGCGAGATGGCGCGGACCCGGGACAGCCCGCCGAGCACGCCGGAACGCTCCGAGCGGTACATCCCGCCCAGCTCGGCGATCCGCAACGGCAACTCCCGGTAGGAGCGGCCCCGCGCCCGGAAGACCAGCGCGTGGTGCGGGCAGAGCGCCGGCCGGAGCACGAACTCGTCGTCGGCGCTCAGCCGCATCGGCGGGAACATGTCGTCGGCGAAGTAGCCGAGATGACCGGAGAGTTCGAAGAGTTCCCGCTTACCCAGCGGCGGCGAGTAGACGTGCTGGTGTCCGGAGCGGCGCTCCAACTCCCGGACGTACTCCTCGACGGCGTGCCGGGCGGCGGCGCCCGCCGGCAGCCAGATCGGCAGGCCGGCGCCGGCCAGCGGATCGGAGACGAAGAGGTCCAGCTCGCGGCCGAGCCTACGGTGGTCGATCATGTCGGGCTCCTGGATCGGGTACGACCCGGAGGCGACCTGAGCTCCGTTCGGCGCACTGCCCTCGGGGGCGGATCGCCCCGGGGCCTGGTCGACGGTGGTTACGTCAGAGCGGCGCGCCGGGGATTCCCGGCGTCGTGGTCTGCACTACCGCGCTGCGCATGGGGCGACCGTACCCGCGCGACGATCGGGGACGCACCTGGATTTACGGGGTGGGCCGCCGGCGCGGGACCCGCCGGCGGCCCTGGCGGCCGAATCGTCAGGAACGGGGGACCCGACGGGCGTGGCCGCGCCGACAACGGTACGCCGACGAACGCCGATCCGCCGCCCGCCTCGAAGGGTGGACCGCCCTCCGAACCCGTCACCCGGCAGCGATCAGTCTCGTTGCAGCTGGGTGGCCCAGTGGTGTCGACGGTCACGACGAGCCGGGGCCCTCCACGGTGACGCCGGACACGACGTCAGGCTCAAGACACCCAATCGGCCGCATCCGGCGAGGTGGCAGGCGTGCCCGAACTTCTGACTGACGTCGCGTCGCCGACGTGGGCGTACCTGGTGCTGCTCGCTCTGCTGATCGCGGACGCCTTCGTACCGGTGATACCCACCCAGATCGTCATGATCACCAGTGGTGCGCTCACCGTCTACGGCGGGCTCAGCCTGCCGGTCACCATCGCCGTCGGCGCACTCGGCGTGTTCGCCGGTGACCTGGCCTGCTACCTGCTCGGACGCAGCGCGCCGGACCGGCGCCCGCCCCGGCACGCCGAACTGAGCCGCGCCCGCCGGGTGGCCAGCCGGGTCACCCAGGGGCTGCGACAACCCGGGCCGATGGTCATCCTGCTCTGCCGGTTCGTGCCCGGCGGCCGGATGGCGGCCTGCTTCTCGGCCGGGCGCAGCCGCTACCCCTACCGCCTGTTCGTGCTCTACGAGGCCGTCGCCGCACTGGGTTGGGCCACCTACGGCGCCCTGGTCGGGCACCTCGGAGGCACCGCGCTGACCGAGTCGGCGTGGCGGCTGGCCATCATCGCCACCGCCGCGGCGGCCGGCTTCGCCGCGGCCGGCTGGGCCATGACCCTGGTCAGCGCCCGCCACGCCCGCGCCGCAGCCACAGTCGACGTCCCCATCGACTGAGTGTCGCAACCTTCGCGATCTTGCACTTTCTGTCCCAACAATTGGGGCATGCCCGCAGATAAGAACGACCGAAAGTGCAAGATCGCGGCGGGTTGGCGGCGGGCCTCTAGGGGTGGTCCCGGGGAGAGATTTCGGTGGCTGTCCCGGATCCGGCTGGGGTGCCCACGGCGACAGGCTGAGGCATGCCTGGAACCCGGAGTACCGGTCTGCTGGCCCTGGGCGGGATCGCCCTGGCGGCGCTGCTCACCGTCATCGGTCACCTCGAAGTCAACGACGACCTCAACCCCTGGGCGTTGACCATCAGCGACTTCGCCGTCTCCGACCGCGGCGGCGTGATCGACGTCGCCATGGTGGTGCTGGCGCTCGCCACCGTGGCGCTGCTGTACGGACTGCGTCGCGCCGCGCCGGCACGGCCCGCCCCGGCAACCGACCTGCTGCTCGGCGCGTGGGTGACCGGGCTGCTCCTGGCCGCGGTGGTGCCCACGAACGAGCCAGGCACCGCCATGACCACGGCGGCCTACGTGCACCGGTACGCCTCGGTGGTCGCCTTTCTGGCACTGCCGGCGGCCGGTTGGCTGCTCGCCCGTCGATCCGAGCTGGCGCCGGTCGCCCGAACGCTACGCACCCTCGTCCTGCTGAGCCTGACCCTGGCGGCGGCGATGATCTGGTCCGCCTACCCCGGCGACCGTCTGCTGATCGGCCTGGCCGAGCGACTGCTCATCGTCACCGAGGTGGCAGTGCTGGCGACCATCGCGCTGGCCCAGACCCGCGCGGCCGTCGATCATGGAGTTGTGGCACCTCACCAAGGGGGCATCGCGGCGTGAACCACCCACCACAACTCCACGATCGTCGAGAAGGTGCGGCTACTCCAGCTCGTGCAGCATGAGCTGGCGGGCCGCCTCGGTGATCGAGCCGGACAACGAGGGGTAGATGGTGATGGTCTGGGCCAGCTCGTTGACGGTGAGGTTGTTCTCCACCGCCATGGTGATGGGCAGGATCAGCTCGCTGGCCTTCGGAGCGACCACCACACCACCGATCACCTGACCACTGGCCGGACGGCAGAACAACTTCACGAAGCCGTCGGAGAGGTCGTCCATCTTGGCCCGGGCGTTGCCGGACAACGGCAGCATCACCTGTCGGGCCGGCACCTTGCCCGCGTCCACCTCGTCCTGCGAGACACCCACCGTGGCCAGCTCGGGATCGGTGAAGACGTTCGCCGCGACGGTCCGCAGCCGCAGCGGGCGGACCGCCTCGCCGAGCGCGTGCCACATGGCGATCCGGCCCTGCATGGCGGCGACGCTGGCCAGCAGCAGCACGCCGGTGCAGTCACCGGCGGCGTAGATGCCGGGCACGTTGGTCCGGGAGGCCCTGTCGACTGTCACGTAGCCGCCCCGGCCCAGCTGCACCCCGTACTCGGTCAGGCCCAGGTTGGCGGTGTTCGGGATCGACCCGACGGTGATCAGCGCGTGCGAGCCGGTCACCTTACGGCCGTCGGAGAGTTCCACCTCGACGCCGTCGGCGGTACGCCGGACCGCGTCGGCCCGGGAGTTGTTGAGGATCTCCATGCCCCGGTTGCGGAACACCCGCTCGATCGCGGAGGCGGCGTCGGCGTCCTCGTGGGGCATCACCCGGTCGCGGCTGGAGACCAGGGTCACCTCGACCCCCATGGCCAGGTACGCGCTGGCGAACTCCGCACCGGTCACGCCGGACCCGACGACGATCAGGTGCTCGGGCAGCTCCGGCAGGTCGTACACCTGTCGCCAGGTCAGGATGCGCTCACCGTCCGGTACGGCGGTGGGCAGCTGGCGGGGTGTCGAACCGGTGGCCACCAGCACGGTGGACGCGTCGATCGAGTACTCCTCGCCGCCGTCGGCGGGGCTGACGACGACCCGGTGGGTGTGCCCGAGGGAGTCCTCGCCGAGCCGGGCGGTGCCGGCGACGAAGGTGACGCCCGCCTTCAGCAGCTTGGCGTGAATGTCAGCGGACTGCGCCAGGGCCAGCCGCTTGACCCGCTCGTGCACCGCCCGCGCGTCGACGGTGACCGCCTCCAGGCCGTCCGAGTGCACCCCGAACTCCTCGGTGTCCCGGTATCCGGTGACCACCCCCGAGCTGGCGATGAAGGTCTTCGACGGTACGCAGTCGGAGAGCACGCAGGCGCCGCCGGCCCCGTCGGCCTCCACCACGGTGACATCGGCATCCAGCTGGGCGGCGACCAGTGCCGCCTCGTACCCGGCCGGCCCCCCACCGATGATCACGATCTGGCTCACAGCGTTCGCCCTTCGTCCATGCTCACAGTGACTTTCTTCTCCCGAACGCGTTCGACACGCACTGTCGTATTCTCCCCCACCCGTCGGCCGGGCTATCGTCATCGCCGTGCGTCATCACGCCGCCTACGGCTCAAATCTCGACCCCGCCCGGATGCGTGCCTACTGTCCGCATTCGCCGATGGTGGGCACCGGCTGGCTGGAGGGCTGGCGGCTGACCTTCGCCGGGGCGGACGTGATCGGCTGGGAGGGTGCGGTGAGCACCCTCGTCGAGTCTCCCGGTGACCGGGTCTTCGTGGCGCTCTACGACATCCACCCGTACGACGCCGAGCAGCTCGACGAGCTGGAGGGCGTCGCCGCCGGGACGTACCGCAAGCTGCACGTCCGGGTTTCCACCCTCGACGGCGACGTGACCGCGTGGATCTACGTCTTCAACGGGTACGAGGGTGGCCTGCCGACCTCGTGGTACCTGTCGGAGATCGCGAACGCCGCCGAGAAGGCGGGCGCCCCGGACGACTACGTCACCGAGTTGCGGGCCCGCCCCACCGGCACCGCGTCGGCGTAGCAGCGCGTATCGCACGCCTCCAGTCTGCTACCGCTGTCGACCGCGGGCCCGGTCGGGCCCGCCCGGGGTCGTCAATCACACACGGGCCGCCGGGACGGACCGTTCGTACATGTCGGTCCAGTGGGTTTCCCGCAGGCCCACCGCCCGGTAGAGCGACAGCGGGGCGGTCGGGTTGGTGAGGTCGACCCCCAGACCGGCCGACTTCCGCCCCTTCTCGGCGTAGCGGGCGAAGGCGCGGCGCAGCAGCGCCGCACCCACACCCCGGCGACGGTACGCGGACAGCACCGACAGGGTCTTCACCCAGCCCGACTGTTGGTCGAGTGCCTGATCCGAGGACTGCAACGCGCCGACCGGCACCCCGTCCACCTCGGCGACGAACCACTCGTCCCAGGCGGTCAGGTCGCCGATGCGGGCCCGCCACCGCTCGTACGACAACGGTTCGTGGTCCGGGGTGTCACCGAAGGCGGCCTCGTAGATCCGGTGGAACTCCACCAGGTCGGTCTCGTGGTCCGGGCGGACCTGCCGCACGGTCACGCCCGCGGGTGCGGCCGGCTCGTCGGGCAGGTCGTCCAACGGTCGGCTCATTCGGACGTACCGCTTGACGCGGGCGAAACCGAGCGCGCGAAGGGTCTGTTCCCAGTCATGTTCGGGGGCGAAGACCGCGCAGCGGACGGTGAGCGACGGCAACCCGCGCTCGGCCGCGCGTTCGGCGACCCGGTCCAGTTGGCGAACCAGCAGCGGCGCGCGGACGGCGGCGCCCCGCACCGGCTCGACGTAGACCTCCACGAACTCCCGGCCCACCCCGCTCGGGTTGTCCACCGTCGCCCAGCCGACCACTGTGTCGGCCGGGTCGATCGCCAACCAGGAGTCCCGGGTCGGGTCGAAGTGGCTGGCGGTCAGTGACGCCGTGACGTCCTCGGCGTCGAAGTCGGGGTGGCCGATGGCGAAGGTGTCGGCGGCGTGCACCACCGCGAGGATCGCCGGCACGTCGTCGAGGGTGGGGCGGCGCGTTGTCCAACCAGCGGGAAGGGTCACGGCAGGACATCCTGGCAGCCGAGCCGCCGGGGCGCCGCCCATTTTCCGGCTGGCGGAGGCTCAGCCGAGGTCGACCCGGGTGCGGTGCAGCAACTCCACCAACTCGGCGCCGTCGGCGGGCCCGAGGGCGGTGAACGCCGGCGCGGCCAACCGGTTGGTCACCGCCTCCGCCCAGAGCCGGCGGCGCACCAGCGGCCCGATCGGCGGGTACGGCGGCGGCCACCCGCAGGCCACCGCCCCGGCCTCCCCCTCCGGCCCGGCCAGCACCGCCTCCAGCGGAGTCATCCCGGCGGCCCGTACCGCGAGCAGGTAGGCGCCGGTGAAGTGTTCCCGGAGCAGCCGCAGCCCGGCGGCGCTGCGGGCCCCGGGAGAGAGGTCCGGAAGGGGCATGGCCCGCCACGCGGCGAAGAGCGGCATCCCGCTGGCGTCGGCCGCGACGACGGCCCGCTCGACGAGCGCGGACAGGCGTTCGGCACCGGGCAGGGGGCCGAGCTGCTGCGCCCCCCACCGGCAGCATTCGGCGAGGCTCGCGGCGGCCACCTGGAACGGCGGGACGACCCGGGCGGCGGCGTCCCAACCGTCGGCGACGGCGTCCGGGGCGATGAACCCGAGGGCGGCGGCGGCTGTCTCGGCCCGCACATCGCCGAGCGCGCCGGCCCGGCCGCTGATGTAGAAGGCCCACCCGGAGATGCCGAGCAGTCGGGCCCGGCGCAACGTGGTCGGGTCCCGGCTGAAGGCGTCGCCCAGGTCGAGCACGACGGGCTTGCTGGCAGCCGCGACCTGCTCCGGAGTCACCGCGGGGCCCTCTTCGCGCGGCCCGAACCGCCGCGCCCGACCACGCCCCGATCCACGGCCACCCACCGTGCACGGCCCGCGCACTCGTCGTCGTCCATCAATGCTCAGTCTGCCGCGCCACCGCCCGCGTCCGCATCCCCCTCTTCGGCCGCCAGTGCCTCGATCGCCGCCTCGACCTCCCCGGCGCGCCGCCGGGCCACGGTGACCGCCCGCTCGGCGGCCCGCCGAGCGAGCTTGGCCCGGCTGAGATCCTGCTCGGCGACCGCGCGCCGCCGCTCCAGCTCGGCCAGCTCCGCCTCAAGCCCATCGAGTACGGCCGCACCGTCGCGCTCCTGCCCGGTCGCCTCGGTCAGTTCCGCCTCGGCCCGCTCCTGGTCGGCCTGGGCCTTCGCCAACTCGCGGTCCAGGGCGCGGCGCTGCCGGGCCCGCTCGGCTCGGGCCGCCCGCTGCGCGGCCCGCTCGGCCCGCTCGGCCGCCCGATCCGTACGGGGTGCCGCCTCGGGTCGCCCTCGCTGGGCGCCGGGTCGGCGGGCCGGGCGTTCCTCGTCGGGCTCCTCGCCGTCGCCGGTGACCAGCCGCAGTTGTGGCCGGGGCACCTCACCGAAGCCGGCGTAGCTGGCCGCCCGCAGCAGCCGACCCGCCCGCACCTGCTCGGCGACCTCGACGTCGGAGAAGGCCGCGTTCAACGTCGCCTCCACCTCGGCCAGGGGCAGCCGGTTCGCCGGTGGCGCGTCCGGCTCGGCCGCGGCGAGCTTGCGCACCTCGGCGACCAGGGAGCCGACCACCGCCCGGCGCTGCGCGGACAGCTCCCGCAGTTTGGGTCCGCGCAGCTCCCGTTGGGCGGACCGTAGGGCGTCGGCGAGTTGCACCAGATCGGCGACCAGCTCCGGACGTCGGATGGCGAGCAGGTTCACCAACCAGGCGGCCACCGTCGGGCGACGCAGCCGGGCCAGCTCCCGGGCGGTGGCCGGGTCACCGGCCTGGCGGGCCTGCGCCACGGCGGCCTCCCGGGCGGCCACGAACCGGTCCGGTGGGGTGCGGTAGAGCTGTTGCACCAGCTCCGCGGAGAGGCCGGGCATCGGGTCAGACGTCCACCCGACTGCCGGGTTCCAGTCGCTGGTACTCGGTGCCGGACATCGCCGAGTACTGCCGGTTCAGCACACCCAGCCCGTTGTCGTTGAGTAGCGCGTCGTGCAGGGCGTACGCGCGCCGCGGCGCGACCGCGCGGATGAAGTCGAGCACCTCGGAGAACTTCGACCAGGGGGCGTGGATCGGCGCGAAGAGCGTGTCGACGGGTGTCTCGTCGGGCACCACCAGGGAGTCGCCCGGGTGGTAGACCACGTCGTTGATCAGGTAACCGAGGTTGTCGATCACCGGGATCTCGGGGTGGATCACGGCGTGCCGCCCCCCGTACGCGCGCACGGCGACCCCGGCGGCGGTGAACGACTCACCGACGTCGACCGGGCGCAGCGCGTCGGCCGCGTCCCCAAGGGCCTCGGCGAGCGAGGCGGGGCCGTGGATCGGGAACGGCCGTCGGTCGAGCTGGAGGCGCACCGCTGCCAGGTCGAGGTGGTCGGGGTGCGCGTGGGTGATCAGCACCGCGTCCGCACCGTCCAGCGCCGCCGTGGTGTCGCTGAACACCCCGGGGTCGACGACGAGGATTCCCCCATCGTGTTCCACCCGAAGGCAGGAGTGGGCGTACTTGGTGAGTCGCATCGTGACTCCTCGATTATCGAATCGTGACGTCCTCAGCGCAGTCTGCCGGAACCAGCCGGAGTGTGCGTCGCGTCCGAGCTATCGCACACCGGTTGACGACGATGGGAGCGGGGATGGACGGACGGGTGGGACGACGCCGCGGTGCGCTGCTGGCGGCGACAGCACTGGCGGCCGCGCTGGCACTGACAGGATGCGGCGCCGGCGACAGTGGGGCACAGGACACCGCCGGCTCGGCGGTCGAGGCGCCGCCGGCCAAGGGCGGTGAGGTGCCCCGGGACGCCGCCGCGGGCGCACCGGAGGCGGCCGGTGCCGGCGCACCGGACCTGCGGGTGGACCAGCGGGCGATCATCTACACCGGAACGATGCGGGTGCAGGTGGACGATGTGGACTCGGCCGCCCGCGAGGCCACCGCCGTGGCCACTCGGGCCGGTGGTTTCGTCGGTGGGGACCAGCGGCGCAGCGCCGACGCCGACGCGGTGGCGGAGCTGGTGCTGCGAGTGCCGGCGGCGAAGTTCACCGGCGTGGTGGAGGAGATCGCGAAGCTCGGTCGGCAGCAGAACCGGGAGATCAACACTCAGGACGTCACCGAGGAGACCGTCGACCTGGACGCCCGGATCACCAGTCAGCGGGCACGGGTGGACAGCGCCCGCCGGTTGCTGGCCCGGGCCACCTCGATCACCGACCTGGTGTCGTTGGAGAACGAGCTGGGTCGCCGGGAGGCGGACCTGGCCTCGCTGGAGGCCAAGAAGCGACGCCTGGCCGACCTGACCGCCCTCTCCACGATCACCGTGGCGCTGGCCGGACCGGCGGCGAAGGCCACCGAGGAGAAGGACGAGACCGGCTTCCTGGTGGGGCTCAGGGGCGGCTGGAAGGCGTTCGTCGTCTCGATGACCGTCCTGCTGACGGTGCTGGGCGCGTTGCTGCCGTGGCTGGTGGCGCTCGGCGTACCGCTGGCGGTGTTGTTGGTGGTGCTGCGCCGGCGGCGCAGGTCCCCGGCGCTGGTCGCACCGGTCAGCGCGCCGCCGCCAGTGCCCGCAGCGCGGTCTGGACCATGACCCGGACGCCGACCGGGATGGCCCGCTCGTCCACGTCGAAGCTTCCCCGGTGCAGGTCGACGTTGGGGCCGGAACGACCCACGCCGAGCCGGGCGAGGGCGCCGGGGACGTACTCCAGATACCAGGAGAAGTCCTCGCCGCCCATGCTCTGCGGTGTCTCGGCGATCCCCTCCGGGCCGAGCGCGGCGGCGGTGGCGGCGGTCAGCACCTGGATGGCGCGGGAGTCGTTGCACACCGGCGGACGGCCGCGCAGGTATTCCAGGTCGACAGTGGCGCCGGTCGGCGCGATCACGTCCCGTACCACCTGAGCGACGATCTTGGGAGCCTGCTCCCAGGTGTCGCGGTCCATCACCCGGAGGGTGCCGGAGGCGCTCGCCTCGGACGGGATGACGTTGTAGCGGGTGCCGGCCGAGGCGTGGCCGAAGACCAGCAGCAGGCCGCTGTTGGCCGGCACCCGGCGGCTGACCAGGGCGGGCACCTCGGTGATCAGCCGACCGAGCGCGTCGACCAGGTCGACGGTCAGGTGCGGGCGGGCGGTGTGCCCGCCCGGGCCGGAGAGCCGGACTGTCACGTTGTCGGCGGCCGCGGTGATCGGACCGACCCGCAGGCCGACCTGGCCCACCGGCAGGTTCGGGTCGCAGTGCAGCGCGAAGATCTGCACCACGTCGTCCAGGCCGCCGGCCTCGATGACCTCCAGCGAACCGCAGGGCAGGATCTCCTCGGCCGGCTGGAAGATCAGCCGGACCCGGCCGTCCAGCTCCCCGAGGTCGGCGAGCTGGGCGAGCAGCATGCCGACGCCGAGCAGGATCGTGGTGTGCACGTCGTGCCCGCAGGCGTGGCAGACGCCCTCCACGGTCGACCGGTACGGGACGTCCTTGGGGTCGTCGAGCGGCAGGGCGTCGATGTCGGCGCGCAGCGCCACGACCGGGCCGTCCGGCCGGCCGTTGATGTCGCAGATCACGCCGTTGCCCTTGGGCAGCAGGCGCGGGCTCAACCCGGCCAGCGACAACTCCCGGGCGATCAGCGCGGCCGTCTCGAACTCGTTGCCGGAGAGCTCAGGGTGCGAGTGGATGTGACGGCGCGTAGCGATCAGCCCCGGTACCCGGAGCGCGAGAAGGTGATCCAGCTCGCGGGGCAACGGCTGGGATCCGGGTGGCGTCTCCGGCCAGGACGACGCCAGCTGGCCACCCGTGGGCAGCGTCAACGCACTCGTCACGTCGAATTCTCGATCACTAGAGATGGATGGATCATCGGGGACAGCAGACAGCCTAGACCTCCGACGGTGACGCTGCGCAACCTCGTTACGGTAATGATCGGACCGCACAGAGTCACGTATGCCCTGCTGAGGGCGTTCGTCGAGGCGGGGGACAGCAGGTAGATCACGGTCGAACGCCGTCATCGGCCCCTCACCTCCTACAACGCGTAACCAATCGCGGCGGTCACGAATCCCGGAACCAGTCGGAACCCGTTGCCAAATTGTCGCATTAGTCGGGGTGGTGAACTGACACTCCGACAATTAGCCGACCACACTCCGCAACGAGCCGGATAAGGACGCTCACACGCACCCACCCACCGTGGGCGCACAGGGTGTGCGTCCCGGCTCAACCGACCGGATACCCGCTCGGCCCGACTGACACACAGTGCCCTCGGGCCGTAGAGCCGCGACCGAGCGCGCTCAGAAGCGGTCGGAGGGTCGGTACAACCCCCACACCTCGCGCAGCGTCCCGCACACCTCGCCCACCGTCGCCCGGGCCCGCAGCGCCTCCTTCATCGGGTACAGCACGTTCTCCGCACCCTCGGCGGCGGCCCGAAGATCGGCCAGCGCCCGCGCCACCGCGTCGGCGTCCCGCTCGGCGCGCAGCCGGGCCAGCCGGTCGGCCTGGGCCGCCTCGATCGCAGGGTCGACCCGCAGCGGCTCGTACGGCTCCTCCTCGTCCACGGTGAACCGGTTGAGCCCGACCACCACCCGCTCCGCCGAGTCGATCTCCTGGGCGATCCGGTACGCGGACTGCTCGATCTCCCGCTTCTGGAAGCCGGCCTCGATCGCGTCCACCGCCGAACCGTGGTCGGCCACCCGCTCCATCAGCTCGACGGCGGCAGCCTCGATCTCGGCGGTCATCGCCTCCACCACGTACGAGCCGGCGAACGGGTCGACGGTGGCGGTCAGGTCCGTCTCGTAGGCCAGCACCTGCTGGGTACGCAGCGCGAGCCGGGCCGCCTTCTCGGTGGGCAGCGCGATCGCCTCGTCGAAGCTGTTGGTGTGCAGCGACTGGGTGCCGCCGAGCACCGCGGCCAACCCCTGCACCGCCACCCGGACCAGGTTCACCTCCGGCTGCTGCGCGGTGAGCTGCACGCCGGCGGTCTGGGTGTGGAACCGCAGCATCATCGACTTCGGATCCTTGGCGCCGAAGTCGTCGCGCATCAGTCGGGCCCAGATCCGCCGGGCGGCGCGGAACTTCGCCACCTCCTCCAGCAGCGTGGTGCGGGCCACGAAGAAGAACGACAGCCGGGGCGCGAAGTCGTCGACGGCGAGCCCCGCGGCCAGCGCCGCCCGCACGTACTCCACGCCGTTGGCCAGCGTGAACGCGATCTCCTGCGCGGGCGTCGCACCGGCCTCCGCCATGTGGTAGCCGGAGATGGAGATGGTGTTCCACTTCGGCACCTCCCTGCGGCAGTACGCGAAGGTGTCGGCCACCAGGCGCAGCGACGGCTTCGGCGGGAAGATGTACGTCCCCCGGGCGATGTACTCCTTGAGGATGTCGTTCTGGATGGTGCCGTTGAGTGCCGTCCCCGGCACCCCGTTCTCCTCGGCGACGAGCTGGTAGAGCAGCAGCAACACCGAGCCGGGTGCGTTGATGGTCATCGAGGTGGACACCTTGTCCAGTGGGATGTCGGCGAAGAGCAGCCGCATGTCCTCGATGGAGTCGATGGCGACGCCCACCTTGCCGACCTCGCCGTGCGCGATCGGGTCGTCGGAGTCGTAGCCCATCTGGGTCGGTAGGTCGAACGCGACCGAGAGTCCCATGGTGCCGGCCCGCAACAGCTGGTGGTACCGCGCGTTGGACTCGGTGGCGGTGCCGAAGCCGGCGTACTGGCGCATGGTCCACGGGCGGGAGGTGTACATGGTGGGGTAGACGCCCCGGGTGTACGGAAACTCGCCGGGGCTGCCGAGCCGGGAGTCCAGGTCCTCCGGAAGGTCGGCCTCCGTGTAGACGCCGTTGATCGGGAAACCGGACTCACTTGACCGCCGTTGGTTCATCCCCGGATGGTAGGACGCCTGGCCACGTCGCCGGGTGAGGGATACCGCACAGTGCGTCCCGACCGGTCGACACCAGGTGAACGACAGGGCACGTTCTGTTGACTTCGATAAACGTCCGTCGCGTCGGCTTTCGCATCGGGCGTCGGAACCAGCAAGATAGGGGGGTTGTGTCCCAGCCCCCCTCGATTTCCCCCGGTGGCTTTTCTGTGACTCAGATCCCGACGTGGAGCGGCGGACCAGTTAGTCCCGCCAACGGACGAGCGGCGCCCGGCACCACCATTGGTGACCGGTACTCGCTGCGGTCCTCGGTGGGCAACGGCGGCATGGGCACGGTGTGGCGTGCCACAGACACCCTGCTGCGCCGTGACGTGGCGGTGAAGGAGGTCGTCCTGCCCCCGGGGCTGGCCCCCAGCGACCGCGACGCGATGTACGAACGCACCCTGCGCGAGGCCCGCGCCGCCGCCGCCATCCAGCACCCCGCCGTCGTGCAGGTGTACGACGTGGTCACCGAGGCCGGCCGGCCGTGGATCGTGATGGAGCTGCTGGACGCCCGCAGCCTGGCCGACATGGTGATCGAGGACGGGCCGGTCGCGCCCCGCGCCGTCGCGAAGATCGGCATCGCGCTGCTCGGTGCGTTGGAGGTCGCCCACGCGATCGGCGTACTGCACCGCGACGTCAAACCGGCCAACGTGCTGATCTGCGCCGACGGGCGGTGCGTGCTGACCGACTTCGGGGTCGCCCGGATGCCCACGGACGTGCAGCTCACCACCCCCGGCATGGTGCTCGGCTCGCCGCACTTCATCTCGCCCGAGCGGGCCATGGGCCAGGAGTTCGGCCCGCCCAGCGACCTCTTCTCGCTGGGTGTGACGCTCTACACCGCTGTCGAGGGGCGGCCCCCGTTCGACAAGGGCGACCCGATCGAGACCATGCACGCCGTGGTGGAGGACCCACCCGCCCCGCCGCAGCGCAGCGGCCCGCTGACCCGCGTGCTGATGGGTCTGCTGGAGAAGGACCCGGCGCGTCGACTGGACGTGCACACCTCCCGGGCCATGCTGCGCGAGCTGCTCGCCGGCCCGCTGGGCAGCACGGCGACGGCGGTGCACTCGGTCACCGACCCGTACGCCGTGGTGCCGGTGCAGCAGCGCCCCGTGCCCGTCCTCCCGCCGGCCCAGCCGGAGCCCAAGCCGGACAGCCAGATCGGTGGCCCGGCGATGCTGGCCCCGGGTGAGTCCCTGACCGACCGGCTGTCCTCGTTGCGCCGGGGCAAGCGCCAGCAGGCAGCGTCCGCTGCCGGTGCCACGGGTGGGCTCGACGAGACCAGCGCCGACGCGTTGGCCGGCCCGCTGCACACGCCGACCGGCGCGATGCCGGCCGGCGGCCGACCGGCGGCCGGGCGCACCTACGGCGGCAACGCGGACGCCACCCAGCGGGTGGACGCCGGCGGGCACCCCGACGCCACCCAGCGGGTCAGCTACGGCAACCCGGCCGAGGCCACCCAGCAGGTCGGGTACGGCGGCGCACCGGAGGCCACCCAGCGCGTCGGCGGCACCTACGGCGGCAACCAGTGGTCGGTGCCGGGCACCGGCCAGCCCTGGGCCACCGCGCCCGCCACCTCCGGCGGCAGCGCTCTGGACAAGGTCCGTGCCACCGGGGGTCAGCTGGTCACCACGGTCAAGGGCTGGCCGCGCAAGGTCCAGCTCGCCGCTGCCGGCGGGTTGGTCGTCGTGCTGCTGCTCAGCGTGGTGGCGCTCTCCGGCGGCGACGACGACACGACGTCGCCGAACACCCCGGCGGCGCAGCCCACCCCGTCCGCCCCGGCGGCCCCCACCGTCGAGATGCAGGAGCACGCGGCGCGCGGGATCCAGGTCATGGTGCCGAAGGGCTGGAAGAAGGCCACCGGCGGTTCGTACACCGACTACATCGACCCGGAGGACAGCGGCCGCAAGGTCCGCATCATCACCGAGAAGTGGACCAGCAGTTCCGCCCGGTGGGCGGAGACGGCCGAGAACGGCCTCAAGACCAGGAGCACCTCCTGCGTCAAGCCGTACAACCAGGTCTCGTCCTCCACCGAAACCCAGCTGGCCAGCAAGCCCGCCGCCGAATTCGAGTACACCTGCGGCGAGGGTGACGTGATGCGGCACGGCATCTGGCGGGGCGTGGCGCAGGACGGCAAGGCGTACTCGTTCTACCTCACCGCCACCGACGCCAAGTTCGCGGAGAGCAAGCCGATCTTCGACGAGATGGCGCGCACGTTCCAGCTCACCGGGGACGGCTGAGCCGGAGGGAACCGACAGGGATGATCCGTCGCCGTGCTATCAAGGGGCATGGCGGCGGACACCACTGACATCGACGACATTCGTGAGCAAGCCCGGCGCTGGCTGGCCGACGACCCCGACCCGGCCAGCCGGGACGAGCTGACGGCGGTGCTCGACGGGCTGCCCGCGAGCGCGCCGGAGCTGGCCGACCGGTTCGCCGGCCCGCTGACCTTCGGCACGGCGGGCCTGCGCGGCCCGCTGCGCGCCGGCCCGAACGGCATGAACCTCGCCGTGGTCACCCAGGCCGCTGCCGGCCTGGTCACCTGGCTCGCGGCCCAGGGTGGCACCGGCCCGCTGGTGATCGGGTACGACGCCCGGCACGGCTCGCGGCAGTTCGCCGAGCGCACCGCCCAGGTGGCCACCGGCGCTGGCCGCCCGGCGCTGCTGCTGCCCCGCCCGCTGCCCACCCCGGTGCTGGCGTACGCCGTGCGGCACCTCGGCGGGGTCGCCGGCGTGATGGTCACGGCCAGCCACAACCCGCCGCAGGACAACGGCTACAAGGTCTATCTCGGCGCGGAGCTGGGCGGCGAGTTGGGCGCCGGGGCGCAGATCGTGCCGCCCGCCGACGCCGGAATCGAGGCGGCCATCCGGTCGGTCGGGCCGCTGACCCAGGTGCCGTTGGGCGAGCCCGGTCAGGTGCTCGGCGACGACCTGGTCGCCTCGTACGTCGAACGGGCCACCGCGGTGATCGACCCGGACGGGCCACGGGACCTGACGGTGGCGTACACCCCGCTGCACGGGGTGGGCGCGGCGGTGCTGACCGCCGCCTTCGCCCGCGCCGGTTTCCCGACCCCCGGGGTGGTGCCCGACCAGGCCGAGCCGGACCCGGCGTTCCCCACCGTGTCGTTCCCCAACCCGGAGGAACCGGGTGCGGTGGACCGGCTCATCGCCCTGGCCGACTCCACCGGCGCGGACCTCGCCATCGCCAACGACCCGGACGCCGACCGGTGCGCGGTGGTCGTCCGGGACCACCGCGACGGCTGGCGGATGCTGCGCGGCGACGAGGTGGGCGTCCTGCTCGCCGACCACCTGATGCGCCGGGGGGTGACCGGGCTCTACGCCACCACGATCGTGTCGTCGTCGCTGCTGCGGGCGATGTGCGCGGCCCGGGGTCTGCCCTACGACGAGACGCTCACCGGCTTCAAGTGGATTGTGCGGGCCGGCGGTGGCAGCGCGCCGCTGGTCTTCGGCTACGAGGAGGCGCTCGGCTACTGCGTGGCCCCGGAGCACGTCCGGGACAAGGACGGCATCACCGCCGCGCTGACCGTGGCGGAGTTGGCCGCCGGCCTGAAGACGCAGGGCCGGACATTGACCGACCGGCTCGACGAGCTGGCCGCCGAGTTCGGCGTGCACCACACCGACCAGCTCTCCGCCCGGGTGGACGACCTGCGGATCATCGCCGACGCGATGGCCCGGATCCGGACGACCACCCCGGCCACCCTGCTCGGACAGCCGGTGGACAGCGTTCGGGACCTGCTGCCCGAGTCGGATGTGGTGATCCTGCGCACCGCTGTGGCCCGGGTGGTGATCCGCCCGTCCGGGACCGAGCCGAAGCTCAAGGCGTACCTCGAGGTGGTGGAACCGGTCGTGGACGGTGACGTACCGACGGCCCGCAGCAGGGCGGCGTCGGCCGTCACCGCGCTCCGCGCCGAGGTCAGCGCTGCCCTTGGCATCTGAACCCCGCAGCACCCACCCACAACAAGTCCGCCCTTTGCTCTGCACCCGCGGAAGCGCCATTCGACTGTCGTCCGGTGGCGCCTGGGCGGGTGCAGAGCAAAGGGCACGTCGAGCGGGGTCGACCCGACGGTCAGCGGCGCGGGCCGAGCGCCTGGTCGACGGCGGTGGCCAGGGCGGCGACGACCAGGCCGACCGACGGGCGGACCACCGAGTCGTCGGTGCTCACCTCGCCGGAGAACCCGGCGCCGGTGGCGATCTCCGACAGCCGGCGGCGAGCGTCGGCGGCGGCCTCTCCGCTCACCCCGAGCGCGGACTCCATGCGGAGCACCACGACCAGGGTGGCCAGCGCGGCGGTGCGCTCGTCCGGGGCCGCCGCGCCGGTCAGCGCCTCGGCCAGCCGCTGCCGGGTCTCCGCCTCGACGGAGGAGTCCACGACCGGGTAGCGGTGCACGTGGATGAAGCCCAGCTCGGTCTCGTCCACGTCCCGGACGACGCCCTGCCGGCACAGGTCGGCGAGGATCCGGTCGCGCAGGCCGTGCCGCAGGCGCTGCACCCAGGACGCCGGGGTGTGCGGGGTGTCGGCGGCGATCCGGCTGAGGACGTCGTCGCTGAACGGCTCGCCCGTCGGCGTCGGGTCGAGCACCGTCAACGACCCGTCGGCGTACGCGATCCGGCCGGCCAGGGCCAGCTCGACCAGCACCGCGGCGGCCATGCCCAGGTCCAGGCTGATCCGCGGCATGGTCGCCTTGCCGGTCGTGTCGTCGTAGGCGAGGAGCAGCAACTCCTCGGCGAGCGCAACACCAGTCATGGCCGGAGACGGTAGCGGGTCCGCGCACCCCGTGCACGGACCCGCCGAACCCGGTTCCCACCGGGTATCACCTCAGAAGCGGGGCATGCCACCGAACTGGCGGTCTCCGGCGTCGCCGAGCCCGGGGACGATGAACATGCTGTCGTTGAGCCCTTCGTCGATCGAGGCCGTGACCAGGCGCAACGGCAGGCCGGAGCGCTCCAGCCGCTCGATGCCGACCGGGGCGGCGAGCACGCAGAGCACTGTGATGTCGGTGCAGCCGCGCTCGGCCAACAGCCGACAGGAGTGCTCCAGCGAACCGCCGGTGGCCAGCATCGGGTCGAGCACCAGGACCGGCAGCCCGGTCAGGTCGCGCGGCAACGACTCCATGTACGCGCGCGGCTCGTAGGTCACCTCGTCGCGGGCCAGGCCCACGAAACCCATCGAGGACTCCGGGAGCAGGCCCAACGCGGCGTCCGCCATACCCAGGCCGGCGCGCAGCACCGGGACCAGCAGCGGCGGGTTGGCCAGCCGGGTGCCCTCGGTGCCGGTGACCGGCGTCTGCACCGGGTACCGCTCGACGGGGAAGGTGCGCGCCGCCTCGTACACCAGCATGGTGGTCAGTTCGTGCAGCGCGGCCCGGAACGTCGAGGAATCGGTGCGCGCGTCCCGCATGGCGGTCAACCTGGACTGGGCCAGCGGGTGGTCAATGACGTGTACGTCCACGATCGCTCAACCTACCGGTCCGTAGCGCGCGGCGGTGCCGGTGCGGTCGGACCAGGGACGCCGCTCACGTCGGGGCGTCACTCAGCGCTCGTGAGCAAGATCACTCGGCGCTTCGGTGCGTAGACTTCTCGGCATGACGGCGACAACGACGTCGGCCCGGTCGGAGCTCTCCGAGCTGGGACGATCCGAGACCGCTCTGCGGACCTTCCTGCACGGCCTGCCCGGCGTGGACCAGGTCGGCGCGGAGCAGCGGGCGGCACAGCTCGGCACCCGCTCCATCAAGACCACCGCCAAGGCCCAGGCGATCGACCTGGCGATCCGGATGGTCGACCTGACCACCCTGGAGGGGGCGGACACCCCGGGCAAGGTGCGTGCGCTCGCCGCGAAGGCGTTGCGCCCCGACCCGGCCGACCCGTCCTGCCCGCACGTCGGCGCCGTCTGCGTCTACCCGGCGATGGTCCCGTACGTCGCCGAGGTGCTGCGCGGATCAGGTGTGCACCTGGCCAGCGTGGCGACCGCCTTCCCGTCGGGCCAGGCGCCGTTGGAGATCAAGCTGGCCGACACCCGGGCCGCCGTCGCGGCCGGCGCCGACGAGATCGACATGGTGATCAACCGTGGCGCGTTCCTGGCCGGGCGGTACAAGGAGGTCTACGACGAGATCGTGGCCACCAAGGAAGCCTCCGGCGATGCCCACCTCAAGGTGATCCTGGAGACCGGCGAGCTGGCCACCTACGACAACGTGCGGCGGGCCTCCTGGCTGGCCATGCTGGCCGGCGGCGACTTCATCAAGACTTCCACCGGCAAGGTTCCGGTCGCGGCGACGATGCCGGTGACCCTGGTGATGCTGGAAGCGGTCCGCGACTTCCGCGCGGCGACCGGTCGGCAGGTGGGCGTGAAGCCGGCCGGTGGCATCAAGACCACCAAGGACGCGATCAAGTACCTGGTGATGGTCAACGAGACCGTCGGCCCGGACTGGCTCGACCCGGACTGGTTCCGCTTCGGCGCGTCCAGCCTGCTCAACGACCTGCTGATGCAGCGCACCAAGCTGACGACCGGCACCTACTCCGGTCCCGACTACTTCACCCTGGACTGATAGCCGATGTTCGAATACGCCCCCGCCCCCGAGTCCCGCTCGGTGGTGGACCTCAAGCCCTCGTACGGGCTGTTCATCGACGGTACGTTCGTCGACCCGACCGACGGTGGCAGCTTCAAGTCGATCAACCCCGCCTCCGAGGAGGTGCTGGCCGAGATCGCCGAGGCCGGCGCCCAGGACGTGGAGCGCGCGGTACGCGCCGCCCGCAAGGCGTACGACAAGGTCTGGGGCCCGATGCCGGGCCGGGACCGGGCGAAGTACCTGTACCGGATCGCCCGGCTCATCCAGGAGCGCTCCCGCGAGCTGGCCGTCCTGGAGTCACTGGACAACGGCAAGCCGATCCGGGAGAGCCGCGACGTCGACCTGCCGCTGGTCGCCGCGCACTTCTTCTACTACGCCGGCTGGGCCGACAAGCTGGGTCATGCCGGCTTCGGCGCGAACCCGCAGCCGATCGGGGTGGCCGCGCAGGTCATCCCGTGGAACTTCCCGCTGCTCATGCTGGCCTGGAAGATCGCCCCGGCGCTCGCCGCCGGCAACACGGTGGTGCTGAAGCCGGCCGAGACCACCCCGTTGACCGCGCTGCTCTTCGCCGAGATCTGCCAGCAGGCCGACCTGCCGGCCGGGGTGGTCAACATCCTCACCGGCGCCGGCGACACGGGTCGTGCGCTGGTGGAGCACGCCGACGTGGACAAGGTCGCCTTCACCGGCTCCACCGAGGTGGGTCGGGCCATCGCCCGGTCGGTCGCCGGCACCCGCAAGAAGCTCACCCTGGAACTGGGTGGCAAGGCCGCCAACATCGTCTTCGACGACGCCCCGATCGACCAGGCCGTCGAGGGCATCGTCAACGGCATCTTCTTCAACCAGGGGCACGTCTGCTGCGCCGGCTCCCGGCTGCTGGTGCAGGAGAACGTTGCCGACCGGGTGCTGGAGTCGCTGAAGCGGCGGATGGCCCAGCTCCGGGTCGGCGACCCGCTGGACAAGAACACCGACGTCGGCGCCATCAACTCGGCCGCCCAACTGGAGCGGATCCGCGAGCTGTCCGACGCCGGCTCCGCCGAGGGCGCCGAGCGCTGGTCGCCGCCGTGCGAGCTGCCCGACCGGGGCTTCTGGTTCGCGCCGACCATCTTCACCGGCGTCACCCAGGCACACCGGATCGCCCGCGAGGAGATCTTCGGCCCGGTGCTGTCGGTGCTCACCTTCCGCACCCCGGCCGAGGCCGTCGAAAAGGCCAACAACACGCCGTACGGGCTGTCGGCCGGGATCTGGACCGACAAGGGTTCCCGGATCCTGTGGATGGCCGACCGGCTGCGCGCCGGCGTGGTCTGGGCCAACACCTTCAACAAGTTCGACCCCACCTCGCCGTTCGGTGGGTACAAGGAGTCGGGCTACGGTCGCGAGGGCGGCCGGCACGGGCTGGAGGGTTACCTCAATGTCTGAGCGGGTCGCGGTACGCAAGACGTACAAGCTCTTCATCGGCGGGAAGTTCCCGCGCAGCGAGTCGGGACGGTCGTATCTCGTGCAGTCCTCGAATGTGTCACTGGCCTCCCGCAAGGACGCCCGGGACGCGGTGGTCGCCGCCCGCGCCGCCGTGAAGGGCTGGGCCGGCGCGACCGCGTACAACAGGGGTCAGATCCTCTACCGGGCCGCCGAGATGCTGGAGGGCCGCCGCGAGCAGTTCGTCGCCCTGGGCATTCCCGGCGACGAGGTGGACGCGGCAGTGGACCGCTGGGTCTGGTACGCCGGCTGGGCCGACAAGCTCGCCCAGGTGTACGGGGGCGCCAACCCGGTCGCCGGCCCGTACTTCAACATCTCCGCGCCCGAGCCGACCGGCGTGGTCGCCGTGGTCGCCCCGGAGCGGCCGGCGCTGCTCGGCCTGGTCAGTGTGATCGCCCCGGCGATCGTCACCGGCAACACGGTGGTGGTCGCGGCGTCGCCGTCCGAGCCCCTGGCGGCGGTGACGCTGGCCGAGGTGCTGGCCACCTCCGACCTGCCCGGCGGCGTGGTCAACATCCTCACCGGCGCGATCACCGAGACCGCGCCGACACTGGCGGCGCACATGGACGTCAACGCGATCGACCTGACCGGGGTCACCGACGCCTCGCTCGCCACCGACCTGGAGGTCAAGGCGGCGGAGAACCTCAAGCGGGTGCTCCGACCGGCGTCCGGTGCGGCGGACTGGTTCGCCGACCCGGGCCTGGCCCGGATGACCGCGCTGCTGGAGACGAAGACGGTCTGGCATCCCAAGGGGGTGTGAGCGCCGGGTTGGCCTCTTGGTTTTCCGGGGAGCCCTGCCCACTCCGGGCGGTCAGGCTTGATCCCTGCGTGGGCAGGGCTCCCCGGAAAACCTGACGTGGGCCAGGTTCGTCGGGTGGGTCAGCTCAGGGGTTCTGCCTCGGGTTCGGTTGCCGCCCTCCCCCTCCCCTCCTCCCGCCTTGCCCTGCCCCGCCGCCGCCGCCGGCAGCCCAAGATCTGCACAAGAACAGGGATGTTGCTGCCTCCGTCGCCCGGGAGGCAGCAACATCGCTGAAGTTGCGCGGATCTTCGGCCAGCCCGTCGGTCTTGGTTGGTGATCATGGGTTGGCGGGTGTTCGATCTCGCTCGGCCGGTCAACCTCATGATCACCCTCAGGTTGGGGGTGGGCGCGGGCGCGTGGGGGGTCTACTACCGGGGGTAGGATTGATTCGTGACTCGGTTGGGCGATCTTGAGCGTGCGGTGATGGATGTGCTGTGGGACGTGGTCCCGGGCACGTCGGACGGGGTGACCGTGCGCGAGGTGGCCGACGCGCTCGACGGCCGTGAGCTGGCGTACACCACTGTGATGACGGTGCTGGACCGGCTCGCCGGCAAGGGCATGGTGCAGCGGGAGCGGGAGGGACGGGCCTGGCGGTACCGGCCGGCCGCCAGCCGCGAGGCACACATCGCCCAGCTGATGCTCGACGCCCTCGACCTGGGTGGCAGTCGGGACGCCGCGCTGGTGCGGTTCGCCCGCTCGGTGACCGGCACCGAGGCCGAGGTGCTGCGGGCCGCCCTGGGCAGTGAGGCCGGCCTGACCGGGCCGGGCTCCACCGGCGGCGACGCGAGCGGGGCCGACGCCCTGACCGACCGCGTGGACGGGCCGGCGGGCCGACGACCCGCCGGCGAGGCTGCGGAGCGGTAGGGCGGACGCCATGGCCTACGCCGTGCACTTCGCCGCCACGATGCTGGCCTGCTATCTGACCGCCCAGGTGCTGTCCCGTTCGACCTGGACGTGGCGCAGCCCTCGGGTGGCGATCGTCTGCTGGCAGGCCGTCGGGCTGGCGCTGGGCCTCTCGGCGATGGGCCTGCCGATGGCGCTCGGGTTGAGCGCGTACGACCGACCGACCGGCAGCGCACTGCTCGCCCTGGCCGACGACCTCGCCCACGGCGCCCTACCGATCGGGATGGGCACCTTCGAGCTGGCCGGCGTAGGGGTGGGCTTCGGCATCGGGGCGGTGCTGGTCACGACGACGGTGCGCAGCATCCACGGCACCGTACGCGCCCAGCGCCGCCACCGGGACCTGCTCTCCCTGGTCGCCCGCAACGACCCGGCCGCGCCGGGCGCACTGGTGTTGGATCATCCGAGCGCTGCCGCGTACTGCCTGCCGGGGGTGAAGCCGCAGGTGGTGGTCAGCGCCGGCACGCTGAGCCTGTTGGACCGGGCCGAGTTGGCCGCGGTGCTCAGCCACGAGCGGGCGCACGCCAACGAGCGGCACGACCTGGTGCTGCTGCCGTTCACCGCGCTGTGCCGGGCGCTGCCGTGGTTCGGCTGGGTGCGCGACGCGCACGAGCGGGTCGCCCTGCTGGTCGAGATGCGCGCCGACGACAAGGCCCGCGAGCTGCACGCCGAGGCCCCGCTGGCGGGGGCGCTGCGCCAGTTCGCCGCCGCCGGGCACCGGATCACCCCGGCCGGCGCGCTGGGCGTTGGCGACCGGGATCTCGACGTACGGATGCAGCGTCTGCTGGTCAGTGACCGGCCGCCCCGGGTGCTCGGTGCCACGGCCCTCGCGGTCGCCACCATGCTGGTCGCCCTCCCGGTAACCCTCTTCCTGTCCTGAGCTGACCCCGGCGCCCTTCACCCGCCGCGCCCTCAGGCCCCCGCGCGCCGCGCCGGGCCCCCGCGCACCACGCACCGGAGCCGCCCGCGCCGCGCCCGCAGGCCCGCAGCCGCGCGCTGTCCGGTCAAGATCGCGCTCGATCCAGGATCTAGTGGCATCCCACGGCTACGAGGCCACTACATCCAGGATCGAGCGCGATCTTCCACCGACCCCATAACTACTACGCCTTGTCGTAGACTTGTCTACGACAAGGCGTAGTAGGGCTTACGTGTAGGCAGGCTACGTGTAGGGTGGCTATGACAAGGGAGCCAACAGCTATGGAGGGCTGGTCATGGACACCCTGCTCCTCGCCCGCCTGCAGTTCGCCACCACCACCTCGATCCACTTCCTGTTCGTCGTCGTCACGCTCGGGCTGGTCACCCTGCTGGTCGGCATGCAGACCGCCTGGGTGCTCACCGGCAACCCGATGTGGGAGCGGCTGACGCGTTACTGGGGCCAGCTCTACGTGATCAACTACGTGCTCGGCATCGCCACCGGCCTCGTGATGGAGTTCCAGTTCGGGCTGAACTGGAGCGGCCTGTCGCGCTACGTCGGCAACGTCTTCGGCGCGCCCCTGGCCATCGAGACGCTGGTGGCGTTCTTTCTGGAGTCCACGTTCCTCGGTATGTGGATCTTCGGCTGGCACCGACTCGGCAAGGGCGTGCACCTCGCGTTGCTCTGGGGCGTGGCGATCACCGCGTACGCGTCCGCGTTCTGGATCATGGTGGCCAACTCCTGGCTGCAGAACCCGGTCGGCTACGAGGTCCGCGACGGGATCGCCCACCTCACCGACTTCGGCGCGCTGCTCACCAACCCCAGCCTCGGCATGGCCCTCGGGCACGTGCTCTCGGCGGCGCTGCTGGTCGGCGGGATGCTGATGGCGGCGGTCAGCGCCGGGCACCTGATCCGGCGTACCCCCGACTTCGCGCTCTTCCGCACCTCGCTGCGGATCGGCCTGGTCACCGCGGCACTGGCCATCACGATGGTGCAGGGCTTCGGCTTCGCCCAGTTCGGCCCGGTCGGCTCGGTGCAGCCGACCAAGTTCGGCGGCGACACCCCCGAGAGCCGGGCGCTGATCGCCGAGTGGACCACGCGGTTCGGCCCCGGTGACTACACGCCGCCCGCGCTCGCCAGCGTCGGGCTGGGCTTCATGATCTTGATCGGCTTCACACTGGGGTGCGTCTGGCTCCTGCTGCCCCTGCTCTACCGGGACTGGATCATCCGACTGCGCTTTCCGCTCTGGCTGATCCTGGTCGGCCTGCCGCTGCCGTTCGTCGCGGTGATCCTCGGCTGGATCTCCCGCGAGGTCGGCCGGCAACCCTGGGTGGCGTACGGGCTGCTCCCCACCGAGCAGGCCGTCTCGCCGGTCAGCGCACCGCTGATGCTCACCTCGCTGATCGGGTTCAGCCTGCTGCTGGGCACTCTCGCCGTCACCAACTGGGTGCTGCTCGCCCGACACGCCAGACGCGGCGCGGCCGACCCGGCGCTCGGACGCCCACCGGCACCGCCCAGCGAGCCCGCCCACCCCGAACCCGCCCTCATCTGAGCACCGAGGAGTAGATCGTGGACCTCGCCTGGTACGCAGTGCTCGGCCTCTTTTTCGCCAGCTACCTGGTGCTCGCCGGCTACGACTACGGCGTCGGGCTGCTGCTCGCCCGCGGCGTCGGCCCGGCCGGGCGGCGCGAGACGCTCACCGCCCTCGGGCCGTTCTTCCTCGGCAACGAGGTCTGGCTGGTGGCCACCGTGGGCATCCTCTTCGGCGCGTTCCCCCTGCTGGAGGGCGAGTTGCTCGCCGGCTGCTATCCGGTCGTCGTCGGCGCCCTGGTCGGCGTCATCCTGGTCACCGTCGGGGTGCAGTTGCGCAGTCGGCCCAGCAGCGAGCGCAGTCGCGCCCGCTGGGACCGCGTCGTGATGATCGGCAGCGCCCTCGCCGCGCTGGGCTGGGGCGCGCTGCTCGCCGCGCTGTTGCAGGGCGTGCCACTGCGGACCGACGGGCACGTCGCCGGGGTAACTCACCTGGCCACCCCGTTCGCGGCCGCCGCCGGGATCGCCATGGTCACGGTGGTCGCGGTGCACGGCGCGACCTTCCTCACACTGCGCCTGTCCGCCGGGGCCGCCGCCGAGGTCGGCCGCACGGCCCGCCGGCTGGTGCCGGTGGCGCTCACCGCGGTCGCCGTGGCCACCGTCGTGGGCCTGCTCTCCGCCCGGGTACGCGACGCCGTGCAGCGACCGGCGGTGGCCGTACTCCTGCCGGTGTTGCTCGTGGCGGCGCTGCTGGCGGCCCGCGCGGCGCTGGCCCGGCAGCGGCCGGGGTGGGCGGTGGTCGCCACCGGCGCGGCCCTGGCGCTGCCAGTGGTGCTGGTCGGAGCCGCTCTCTGGCCCTACGTGCTGGTCTCCACGACCGACCCGGACGCCTCGCTGCGGGTCGCCGACGCCGCCGCCAGCGCGCCGACCCTGCGGCTGCTGGGCTGGGTGGCGCTGCCGCTACTTCCGGCCCTACTAGGCTTCCAGGCGATGTGCTGGTGGGTTTTCCGAGGAAGAACCGACGGCAGGGCTCCGGTGTACTGGTGAGCCGCCGTCCGTTCGACCCGCGTCTGCTGCGCCGGGTCCCCGCGGCCCGGGGCGATCTCGCCGTGCTCGCGCTCCTGGGCGTGCTGGCCGCCGGGTTGATCGTGGCGCAGGCCACCGCGCTCGCGTCGGTGCTGGCCACCGCGATCGACGGCCGGCTGGATCGGCCGGCGCTGGCCGGCTTCGTGGTCGCGGTCGCCGCCCGTTCCGCGCTGGTCTGGGCGCAGGGCACGATCTCCGCGCGGGTCGCCGCCACGGTCAAGGCCACGCTGCGGGCCGACCTGCTCGGCGCGGTGGGTCGGCACGGTCCCGGCTGGGTGGCCGGGCAGCGGGCCGGTGAGATCGCCACGCTGGCCGGGCGCGGGTTGGACGCCCTGGACGCGTACTTCACCGGCTACCTGCCGCAACTGGTGCTCAGCGTGACGGTGCCGCTGGCGGTGCTTGCCCGGGTCGTCTTCGCCGACTGGAGCTCGGCGGTGATCATCGCGCTGACGCTGCCGCTGATCCCGGTCTTCGGAGCGCTGCTCGGCTGGCAGGCGCAGGCCGCCACCGAACGGCAGTGGCGGCGGCTCGCGCTGCTCGGCGGGCACTTCCTGGACATGGTGGCCGGGCTGCCCACGCTGCGGGCGTTCGGACGGGCCAGGGCACAGACCGATGTGGTACGCCGGATGGCCGACGGTCACCGCGTCGCCACCATGAAGACGCTGCGGATCGCCTTCCTCTCCGCGCTGGTGCTGGAACTGGTCGCCACCCTCTCGGTGGCGCTGGTGGCGGTGCCGGTCGGCATCCGCCTGCTCGGCGGTGGGCTGGCCCTGCAGACCGCGCTGTTGGTACTGCTGCTGACCCCGGAGGCGTACCTGCCGCTGCGGGCCGCCGGTAGCCGCTTCCACGCCAGCATGGAGGGGCTGACCGCGCTGGACGAGGCGTTGACGCTCTCCGCCGCCCCCGCCACGCCTCGGGCCGCCGAAGGCGCCGCCACCCCGGACGCGCGGGCCGAGATCCGGTTCGAGGCGGTGACAGTGGCGTACGAGCGGACCACCGCGCTGCGCGACGTGACACTGACCATCCGGCCCGGCGAGCGGATCGCCATCATCGGGCCCAGCGGCGCCGGCAAGAGCACACTGCTCGGCCTGCTGCTCGGCTTCGTGGCACCGACCAGCGGCCGGATCACCGTGGACGGGGTCGACCTCGCCACCGTCGATACCGACGCCTGGCGCCGGCAACTCGCCTGGGTGCCGCAGCGGGCGCACCTCTTCGCCGCCTCGCTGGCCGACAACATCCGCCTCGGCGCGGCGGACACCCCGGCCGACGTACTCGCCGCCGCGGTGCACGACGCCGCCCTGGACGACGTGGTGGCCGGCCTGCCCGACGGCCTGGACACCGTGCTCGGTGAGCGCGGTCACGGGTTGTCCAGCGGGCAGCGGCAGCGGGTGGCACTGGCCCGGGCGTTCCTCCGGGCCGCCCCGGTGGTGCTGCTCGACGAACCCACCGCCCGGCTCGACACCGCGGCCGAGGCGGTGGTGCTCGACGCCACCCGTCGCCTGGTCGCCGGGCGGACCGCAGTGCTGGTCGCGCACCGACCGGCGTTGCTGGCCGACGCCGACCGGATCCTGCGCGTCGAGGACGGTCGGGTCACCGAGTTGACGCCCGAGCCGACCGGGAAGGTCACCCGATGAGCGGGCAACGCGAGCCGGCGGCAGCAACCGGGCCGGCCTCGACCGGCCGGGTCGCCGCCGAGCGGGCCGTGCTGCGACTGGCCCGACCGTACATGGGTCGGCTCGTCGGGGCCGGGCTGCTGGCAGCCGCCACCGAGTTCGCCGGGCTCGCCCTGATGGCCACCGCCACCTGGCTGCTGATGAGTGCCGCCGGTCAACCTCCGCTGGACCGGCTCACCGTGGCGATCGTCGCGGTCCGGGCGCTGGCCATCAGCCGGGGGGTGTTCCGCTACACCGAACGGCTCGCCGGCCACGACGCGGTGCTCCGCATGATCACCGACGTCCGGGCCCGGGTCTTCGCCACCCTGGCGGCCCGCCGAGGTGCCACGCACCGCTCGGGGGACGTGCTGAGCCGCCTGGTCTCCGACGTGGAGGCCGTCCAGGACCTGTTGCTGCGGGTGCTGGTCCCCGCCTCGGCGGCGGCGGTGGTCGGTGTGCTGGCGGTCGCCGTGGCGGCGCTGATCTCCGTACCGGCCGCCGGCGCGCTCACCGTCGGGCTGCTGGTCGCCGGGGTGGCGCTGCCCGCGCTGGCCACCGCTGTCACCCGCCGCAGCGCGGCCGAGGTGGCCCCGCTGCGGGGCGCACTGGCCACGGATGCGATCGACCTCACCCACGGTGCCGCCGACCTGGCCGCGTTCGGGGCGACCGAGGGCGCGCTGCGCGCCGCCGAACAACGCGCCCACCGACTGGCCCGGCTGGAACGTCGGCTGGCCGCCACCGGTTTCGCTGTGGACGCGGCCGGCGTGCTCACCGCCGGCGCGACCGCCGCGGCGGTGGTGCTTGCCGCGCTCGCCGCCGACGTGTCGGGGGTGCTGGTGGGTGTCCTGGCCGTCGGCGCGCTGGCCGCCGTCGAGGTGACGCTGGCGCTGGTCACGGCGGCCCGGCAGTGGACGCAGCTGCGGCCCGGCCTGACCCGGGTGGCCGACCTGCTCGACGCGGAGCCGCCGACCGCGCCGCCCGCGACCGGTCGTACCGACCTGGCCGGCCCGCACGAGCTGCGCTTCGTCGACGTGACGGTGCGGTACCGGGCCGGCGCGGCGCCCGCGTTGGACGGGGTCAGCCTGGACCTGCCGGCGGGACGCCGGATCGCGGTCGTCGGCCCGAGTGGCGCCGGCAAGAGCACACTGGCCGCAGTGCTGACCGGCACCGTCCGGCCCGCGTCCGGCCGGGTCACACTCGACGGTCACGACCTTTCGGCGTACGCCGAGGAGGCGCTTCCCCGTGCGGTCGGCGGGCTGCTGGCCGAGGCGTACGTCTTCCACGCCACGGTGCGGGAGAATCTGCTGCTCGGGCGGCCCGCAGCGGGCGAGGAGGAGCTGACCGCCGCCACCGCCGCCGCCGGTCTGCTGGACTGGGTCCAGGCCCAGCCGGCCGGCTGGGACACAGTGGTCGGCGAGGAGGGCGGGCAGCTCTCCGGTGGGCAGCGGCAGCGGCTGGCGCTCGCCCGGGCCCTGCTCGCCGCGCCGGCGGTGCTGGTGCTCGACGAGCCCACCGAGGGTCTGGACCCGACCGCCGCGGACGCGGTGCTCGCGTCCGCCCTCGCCTTCACCCCCGCCGGGCACTCGGTGCTGCTGATCACCCACCGGCTCAGCGGGCTGGCCGAGCTGGACGAGATCGTGGTTCTCGACGGCGGCCGGGTGATCCAGCGCGGTCGACACGCCGAACTGGTGGCCGCCCCGGGCTGGTACCGGGACCAGTGGCTGCTGCAGACCGCCGCCGAACGCGGATACCTGGCGCTCGCCCCCTGACCCGGCTCCGGGGCGGACCAGGGTTCTCCCGGACGTCGACGCGCCGGGCTCCGTGGCAGGGTGGTGCCATGGCGCGGGGTGAGGACGTGATGGTCGACGAGCACCTGCGGGAGCTTGCCGCCCGGTTGCAGGGGCCGGCGCGACTCAAGTCCGGCCTGCTGACCGAGGCCCGGCACGGGCTGCTGGACGCCGTCGAGGCGTACCGGGAGGGCGGGATGCCACCGACCGAGGCGCAGCGCCGGGCGGTGGCCGAGTTCGGCTCACCGGCGCAGCTGCTCCCCTCCTGGCAGGCCGAACTGGCGGTGGGCGCCCTGCGCGGGCTCTCCCTGCGGATGCTGGCGATCGCCGGGGTGGGGGTCGTCGCCGGCGATCTGACCTGGCGCGGGTCGAGCTGGAGTGGCGGGCCCCGCCCGCCGGCCGGGTATCTGCTGCTCGCCAGCTCGGTCGACTGGATCTGGATGAGCGCGTTGCTGCTCTCGGTGGCCGGTCTGCTGGTGGTCCGGGCGAGCGCGCGGGCGTCGCGCCCGGGCCTGGCCCTGGCGCAGCGTGCGGTGGGCACCGGCCTGACCGGCGTCCTGGTCCTCGGCATCGTGGCCGGCTCCGCGCTCTTCGCCTGGTCAATCGATCTCTTTGACGCGGCGCTGCACTGGCCCCCGATGATCATCGGGTTGGTGTTGGTGGGCGGCGGTTACTTCTCGCTGACCCGGGCGGCGCGCGGCTGGCTGCTGGCCACCCGCTGATCGGCGTCCGGACCGGAGCGGGTCAGGACGGGGTGGGCGGGCTTTCGGGGTCGAGGAACCGGCCGACTGTCAGTTGGAACTCGCGCCACCCGGCGCGCTCCCCGGCCAGCGCCCGCCGGCCCGAGTCGGTGAGCTGGTACGTCCGGCGTTCCCGGCCGCTGACCGTGCTCCAGGTGCTCGCCACGTGCCCGGCGCGTTCCAGCCGGCGCAGCGCCGGATAGATGGTGCCGGTGGGTACGTCAAGGCTGCCGTCGCTGCGGGCCCGCAACGCCTCGATGATCGCGTAGCCGTGCAGCGCGCCCTGTTCGAGCACGGCGAGCAGCAGAGCGTCGAGATGGCCGTGCAGCGCCTGGGCCTTCATACGTAGCTACGCTACTTGTCGGACGGCCGCTTCGCCAGCGGTGACCACCAGCAGGTCGGACCCGTGCGCCGAGCGGCCACCGGGGTGCGGGCATCGGTCACCCAGGGCCGCCGACTAGGGTATGTGCCCAGAGTCACTCGCCGGTCGGAGACCCCGGTGGGTGGGCAACCCGAAGCACACGGAGGTCAGCGTGGCCCGCCAGTCGCCCCAACGGCCCGACGCCGACGAGCCCGAGCTCGACGACACCACCGGCGCGGCCCAGCCAGACGAGACCGAGGAGACCGACCGCCCGTCGGCGTCGATCGACCGTTCGCTCTGGGACGAGCTGCGCATCGACCCAGTGGAGATCGCGCTGCCCGCCGGCACCGGCTTCACGCTGCGGGCGTACCGGCCGGCCAGCTCGCTGACCCCGACCGACGTGACCGAGCGCGACCAGGACGACCCGTTCCTCGCCCGCCGCCAGGCGGTCGAAGAGGAGGAGGACGACGAGACCGTCGTCATCCTCGACGAGGAGCTGGCCCAGGAGTTCGCCGCCGAGGACGACGACGAGGACGCCACGCGCCGTCGCCGGGACGGCGCCGCCGCTGACACCGACACCGACACCGAAGAAGACTCGGACGAGGCCGTCGCGGACGAGGAGAACGACGAGGAGGTGCCGGTCTTCCTCAGCCACCAGGGCAAGCTGCTGCTGTTCAAGACCCCCGAGTCGCTGGTCAGTTTCATCCGATCCGGTGCGCCCAACGATCTGTCCCAACTGGACAGCTGGAATGAATTGTCCGAACGGGTGGAGCCGGCAGATATCGCGCCGCTCGACGAGGACACCTACGAACTCGACCTGGTCGTGGAGAACCTGCGCGGCGGGCACGACACGTGGGATTCGACCCTGCTGATCGAGGCCGGCGAGGTCGCGCGTGACCTCTCGTACGCATTGCGGCTGCCTGCGGTACTCGACATGCTCTCCGCCGGCTCCAGCCTCGACGACCTGGACGAGGCGCTGCGCGCCACGGCCAACGGTGGGATCGGCGCGTTCATGGGTCGCCGACGGCTGAAGAAGATCGGCGCGCAGACCGCGAGTTTGGGTTGGCGCACCATTGTCGGCAAGATCTCTGCGGTGGTGGACTGGCGCGACTGACCCGTACCGGGGAGCATCAGTTGCTGGCAGAGGAAAGACCTGTCCCGGGAGGAGGACGACGCCGTGGCGCTCGTGCGCGTTTACTGCGGTCTGGCCTCGGCGGATCCGGCTGACCGACCGGCCTCCGCCGGCTCGACGCTGACGTCCGCTGTGGTCGACGACGCAGGCCGTCTGCTGCATGTCTGCGAGATCAGCGATGACGCCGCTGGCTACGCCCAGCTCGTCGCGCTGCTCGTGGAGCGGTCGGGCGGGCCGAGCGGTGCGGCCATCGCCGCCGACAGCGACGACCACACGGTCACCTCGCTGCTGAGCGCGGCCGGGCGCCCCCTGGCGATCGCCGACGACGACTCGGTGGACGACTTCGCCGAGCGGTTCGCCGATGACGACTCCCTGGAGGAGATGCAGTCGCCTCCGGCCGAACGACGGGCGGTCGGCCTGGCCCGCGCGTTGCAGGCGGGGGCGCTCTCCGCCGTCACCCTGCCGGCACCCCGGGACCTCGCCGGCTACAAGCAGGTGCTCTCGGCGCATGCCGCGCTGGCCAGTGGTCGACACTCCGCCGCCGTGGCGCTGCGCGAGGTTCTGCGGGAGCTCTACCCGGCAGCCCTGCGCGCCTACCCCGACCCGGCCGAGCCGGTCTCGCTGGCCGTGCTGGACGCGCTGCCCGAGCCGGGCATGCTCGGCGGCACCGTGGCCCGGGGCCGCGAGGTGTCGGTCGCGGCGGATGCCATCGCGGCGCACCTGGCCGCCGACGGGGTCGCCGACGCCGATGAGATCAACGAAGCGGTCACCGCCCTACGGGTCGCCATCTCCGAGACCCCCCGACGCGCCGCGGTCAACCGGGCCCTCACGTCCGCGGTGGCCGAGACGGTCCGCCAGGCCGTCGCCTCCGTCCGGGCGTGCGACGCCGGGTGCGAGGCGTTGGTCAGCGCGCTCAGCTCACGGGTCAGCACTCCGGTTCAGGCACCCGGCCGCCGGGCCGCCGCCCGTCGTGGCGAGTCCGTCGGTGAGCTGACCGGCCTGGCCGGCACCAACGCCGCCTTGACCGGCCTCTCCGGCGCCAACGCCGGACTGCGGTCGGTCCGACCCGCCCCGGCAGCCGCCGATCCGGCACCCGCCGGGCGGCGCAGCCGCCCCGAGCCGATCCCCGGTAACGCGCCGCTGGCGTCGCCCCGCCCGCTCGGGCCACCACCAGTTGCCCCGGCACCGGTCACGCCCCCTCCGGTCGCCCCCGCGCCGATGGCTCCGGCGGCGATGGCTGGTTCGCCGTCACCCACGCTGCCCAGCCGCACCGAGTCGACCTCCAGCCGGATCGACGGCCCGACCAACCGACCGGTGTCCGCACCGCCGCCTCCGCCGCCCGGGATCACCCCGATCGCGCCGACACAGCGCGGCATGGTGCCTCCGGCCGAGGCTGGTGAGCCGTTCCGGCCGACGCTGACCACCGCCGCGATCAACAACGCGCGGGCCGAACGGCAGCGTACTGTCATTCCGCCCCGCCCCAAGACCAACGGCGAGCCCCGGCCGAGCCACCTGCAACGACCGGTCGACGAGCCACCCACCGGCGGCTTCAGCGCCACCGACCTCAGCATTCCGGTGCCGACCCCCCGGCCTGGCCAGGAGCCCGCGGCACCGCCCGGCTCCCGCGCCAACTGGCCGCTGGTCAACAACCCGGAGGACCCGGCCGACAGCTCACCGAACAACCCGGTGGCCTACCCGTACGGCGGAAGCCGCGGGGTGGACGCCCCGACCGACCCGGGCCGGGCCGACGGTCGCGTCACCCCGCCCTGGCTGGCGGACGACCTGCCACCGGAGCCGCCGATGCTGCGGTTGGTGGAGCCGCCGCCGCTGGCCGACCGGGCGCTGCGCGAAGGGCTCAACCCTGCCTCGGATCAGCACCTGGAGACGCCGCCGCTGCGCCTGGTCGACCGCGAGCAGGCCGCCCGCAACGGCCGGGCGGCCGCCCGTACCGAGCGCGCCCCCGAGCACCGGCCGGCTCCCCCGGTCGAGCACCGGCCGCCTCCGATGGAGCACCGGCCGCCGCCGGTCGCCGACGAGGGTGACGGCGACCTGCTGATCTTCGCGCAGGCCAAGTCGGCCTGGTTCGTCGGGCACGCCGACGAGTCCGACCTGGACTGGTCGACCACCGCCGACACCGGCTGGCAGGCCGCGGAGCAGGCCGCCCGCCCGGCGGTGGGCGCCGAAACCAACGCCGGGCTACCGAAGCGTGTGCCCCAGGCCAACCTGGTGCCGGGTTCCCCGCTGCGCGAGGAGCGCCCATTGCGGATAGTGCGTGATGCGGCAAGCCTCGCCGAGAACACGACCGGCTACTTCCGGGGTTGGCGTCGTGGTCAGGAGATCGGCGGTTTCGCGGTGGGCGGTCGGCCCGGTCGTGAGGCGGCCGGCGGCTGGGACTTCAGCCGCGACCACGGGGACCGCGACGATGACCGCGAGTACGAGTACCGGTCGGCGGGCTACCAGTCCTGATCCTTGTCACCGTGCGCAAGCGCCCTCAGTCGGCTGACTGAGGGCGCTTGTGTCTCTGCCGGAGAACCCCGGACACGACGACGCCGCCTCCTCGACCACCGAAGACCCACGCGCCCTCACAGGTGCGGGCGGAGAGCGTCCACGATCGTCAAGGAGGCGGCGGAGCGTACGGTGACGCGGCGGGCAGGGTGCTACGCCCGATGGCGGCCGGAGCCACCACCGGGGCGTGCAGCGCCGCGATCAGGCCGGGGCGACAGCGCGCGTACGGCGCATGGTCAGCACGTACTCGACCAGCGAGATCAGCACGTGCTTCGTCGACTCCCGGTTACGGGCGTCGCAGGCCACCACCGGCACGTCGCTCGAGATCGCCAAGGCGTCCCGGACGTCCTGCGGGTCGTGGTACTGCATCCCGTCGAAGCAGTTGATCGCCACCAGGTACGGCAGGCGTCGGTGCTCGAAGAAGTCGATCGCCGCGAAGCAGTCGGCCAGCCGGCGAGTGTCCACCAGCACGACCGCACCGATCGCACCCCGCACCAGTTCGTCCCACATGAACCAGAAACGGGTCTGACCCGGCGTACCGAACAGGTACAGGATCAGGTCACGGTCGATCGAGATCCGGCCGAAGTCCATGGCCACCGTGGTCGTCGTCTTGCCCGGCACCTGCCGGGTGTCGTCGACGCCCACGCCAGCGGAGGTCATGATGGCCTCGGTGGTCAGCGGCGTGATCTCCGAGACCGAGCCGACCAGCGTCGTCTTGCCGACGCCGAATCCACCGGCGATAACGATCTTCGCCGACGTCACGCGGCCGCTCGGGTTCGGCGGGCGGTGCGACATGTCAGAGCCTGCGAAGTCCACTCAGCACCCTCTCCAGCAGTTCAGTGCCCACCGCGTCGTCGGAGTCGTCCAAAATGGTCGGCTCGTGGACCGCGACCAGGCCGTCCGTCGCCATGTCGGCGATGAGCACCCGGGCCACACCGAGCGGGAGCTGCATCCGCGCCGCGATCTCCGCGAGCGACTGCACGCGTCCGTCACACAGCGCGGCGATGTACTGGTGTTCGCGGCCCTGGCCGCCGTTGCCATTGGCAGCGGCCCGGCCGCGCACCGTCGTCTCGACGAGCGCCTCCAGCGCGATGTCGAGCCGGGGACGGGTGCGACCACGGGTCACGGCGTATGGACGGACCAACGCTCCGGTCGGTTCGTCACGATCGGCCATCTCGCCGCTCACCTCCTTCGCACCCGTTACCGGCTCCCACCGGTGAAACCCGTCGTTGTCGTTGTTGCAGTCGTGCCGACCTCACGATCGGCGAAACGTCAGCCCAGCATGCCCGCAGCCGCACGCGGCTGCGGGGTCAACGCGTCGCCCACCCGGTCGACCAGCAGCGCCATCTCGTAGCCGACCTGGCCCACGTCGGAGCTGCGGGCTGCCAGCACGGCGAAGGACGAGCCGTCCGAGATGGACATCAGGAACAGGAAGCCATTGTCCATCTCCACGACGGTCTGCAACACCGCGCCTCCCTCGAAGCAGCGTGCTGCCCCCTGGGTCAGACTGACCAGACCCGACGAGATCGCGGCGAGCTGGTCTGCCCGGTCGCGCGGCAGATCCCGTGACGACGCGAGGAGTAGGCCGTCCGCCGACACGGCGACCGCATGCGCGACGCCGGGCACCCGGTCGGCGAAGTTGGCGAGCAGCCAACCAAGATCCTGCGTAGTTGTCATCCTTCTTGCTCCTTCTGCCCGCTCCCGGCCACCGGGCCTGAGCCAGACTGCGAGGATTGCCCTCCCGGAGTCGCCTCCGGGCTGGTCGGGTTGTCCGAGGTGCTACGCCCTCGCTGCACGCCCCGATGGTAGGCGGAGAGCAGGCCACGGACCGCCTCCGGGGAGCGCCGCTGGACCGAGGTGGTGGGCTTCTCCACCGCGCCGGGCACCAGCTGCGCCATCGGCTTGCGCTTCGGCAGACCGGTCGTGGTGGTCTCGCTCACCGGCGCCGCGCCGGCCGCCGCGGAGGCAGCACGCCAACCGTCGTCGGCAGCGGTCTGCCAGCCGTTGCTCTGCGGTTGGGGCCGGCGGTTCGGCAGGCTCTCGGCGAGGCTCGGGCGGGTGCCCTCGTTCGCTGTGGAGCCGTTGTCCCGCGGCGCTCCTCCGGCCGTCGGAGTGTCTGCCATCGGTGTGTTACCTGTCGTCCCGGGTGCTGTCTTGTGGCCTGCCCGACCGGTGGCCTCGACCGTGGCGAACTGCTGGGTCGCGGAGTCGCCGTTCGTCGCCGGCTGGGCGCCAGCCGCGGTCTCCTCGGAGCCCGGGCGACGGGTACGGAACCAGGCCGACTCGAGCTCCCGGAAGATCGGCAGCTCCATCGTCTCGTCCGCGTACCGCTGGCGGTTCTGTGCCGGTGGCTGCTGCGGCGCCGGCCGAGTCTGCGCAGCCGCGGCGGCCGGGGTCTGCGGAGCCTGGGCCTGCGGGGCCGAGGTCTGCGGAGCCGGCTGAGCCGGGGCCGGCTGCTCACCGGGCCGCGGCACCCGCGGCAGTTCCGTCGTCATGTCCAGCGCGGCGGCGAGCCGCTCGGGCACCGGCGGGGTGGCGGTGTCCCGGTCGCTACCCGGCACCGGCGGCCAGGCCGGCGGCGCCGGAGCGCTGGCCGCCTGCGCGGGCGGCGCGGACCGGGGCTCGAACCCGCTGAACGACTGACCCGAGGCGGGCGGTGCCGAGTAGGGCTGAGCCGAGGCGGGCGGCGCCGAGTACGGCTGACCCGAGTACGGCTGGCCCGAGTACGGCTGACCGGACGCCGGCGAGGCCGAGACCGGCGACGCCGACACCGGCGGACCGGCGTACGGCTGACCGGAGGCCGGCGCGGCGGACACCGGGGCGCCACCGTACGGCGCACCCGAGTAGGGCTGCGCGGAGTAGGGCTGACCGGAGGCCGGCGAGGCGGAGACCGGCGCCCCCGAGTACGGCTGTGCGGAGACCGGCGGCGCCGAGTACTGGTGCGTTTCGGGGCTGCTCGGCAGCTGACGCGGGATGGACGGCTGCTGGCCGGTCGAAGGCTCGTCCCCGGCCCGACGCTGCGGCAGCGGGTCGGTCCCCTGGCCGTTGGCCGACCGGGGGGTGAACCCGTCGCCGCCGTTCGTCCCGGCCGCGCCGGTCAGATCGGACCAGGCGGGCATCGAGCGGTACGTACCACCGTTGGCGGGGGTGCCGGCGCCGTTGCGCGACGCGGGCTCGAACGGACGGCCGCCCAGGGTGACCTGGTTGCCGGACGACTCGCTGGGGCGAGGGCCGTTGCCCAGGGCGGGCAACGCGCCGAAGACCGGCGTGGGCCCACCCGACTGCGGACCACCGAACTGGGGTGCACCGCCCGCCGCCGGCAGCGCCGGAGGCTGCTGCACCCGGCCGGACAGCGCCCGGGGCACCAGGACTGAGGTGGGCAGGGTCACTTCGGCGACGGTGCCGCGGTCGTTGCCGGGGCGCAGCTCCACCCGGACCCCGTGCCGCGACGCCAGCCGGGCGACCACGACCAGGCCCATCATCCGGGACACCGCCACATCCACCTGGGGCGGCGTCGCGAGCCGCTCGTTCAGGTCGTGCAGCTGCTCGGCGCTGATGCCGATGCCGCGGTCCTCGACGTACAGCGAGGAACGGTCGCCGACCCGGCGGGCCTCGACCATGACCTGCGAGTCGGGCGGGGAGAACGCGGTGGCGTTGTCGAACAGCTCAGCGACGAGGTGCACCAGGTCGTTGACCGCGTGCGCGGCGACCTCGATGTCCCGGTCGATGACGCCGAACTCGATCCGGGTGTAGTGCTCGACCTCGGACTGCGCGGCGCGCAGCACGTCGATGAGAGCGGCCGGCTCACGCTGCACACGGGTGGAGTCGGCGCCGGCGAGCACCAGCAGGTTCTCGTCGTTGCGGCGCATCCGGGTGGCGAGGTGGTCCAGCTGGAACAGCTCGGCCAGCCGGTCCGGGTCTTCCTCGCCGCGCTCCAGCCGGTCGAGGTGCCCGATGAGGCGGTCGACCAGGATCTGTGAACGGCGGGCCAGGTTGACGAACATGGTCGCGACGGAGGCGCGCAGTGCGGCCTGCTCGGCGGCGGTACGGACGGCTTCCAGGTGGACGGCGTTGAACGCCTCGGTCACCTGGCCGAACTCGTCCTTGCTGCGCACCGGTAGCGGCTCGGCGATCTGGTTGGCCAGCTGCACCGGGGACAACTGCCCCACGACCTGCGGGTCGCGCAGGCGGGCCACCGCCTGTGGCAGGCCGTACTGGGCGACGGAGAGCGCGCCCTGCCGCAGCTCACGTAGTGAGCGGGCCATCGAGCGGGCCACCAGGTACGCGAAGAGGATGGCCAGCAGCAGCATGCTGAGCAGCAGGCCGGTCTCCAGGAAGACCTGGCGCTGGACGTCGGACCGGAGGTTGTCGGCCTGGTTGACCACTTCGCCGTCGAGTTTGCGCTCAACGGTGCGGATCAGCTTGGCGTTGGCCGTCATGGCGGCTTCCCACTGGTCCGGGCCGAACGGGGCGCCACGCATGTCGCCGGTGGTGTTGCCGTCGATCCAGCCGGTGTAGTTCTGCGCCTGCCGGCGGTCGCCGCCGGCGACCGTCTGGTCGTGGAACTTCGCGTCGTCCGGGGTGGCCACGGCCTTGAAGCTCTGCAGAGCCTGCTGCTGGCCGGTGTCACTGGCGACGTAGTCCCTGCGCAGTGCCGGGGTCAGGCGCTTTCCGCCCTTGACGCCCAGCGCACGGTGCACCACGACCCGGCGGGCGGCGAGGAACTCCTTCTCCCGGGCGACCGCCGCGGCGGCGCGCATCCGGTCGCTCAGCTGGTTGTCACCGGCGAGCTGCGTGGACGAGTCACGGATGGCGAGCAGGTCACTGATCAGACCCTCGTACGCCTGCACGGTCTCGGTGAGCGCGAGCTTTCCGTTGAACACCTGGCTGCGGACGCCCGACAGGTCCTGCAGGTTCTGGTCGATGCTGTCGAGCAGACCCTCCAGGCTGCTCGGCAGGTCCTCGATCTCGGCCCGCTGCTGCCGGTAGGGGGCAGCTTCCTGGTCGACCCGGGAGTTCACCCGGTTGTAGGCCTCCTGGTACTGCGCCGTCGGCTGCGTCCCGTCTGCGCCCAGCAGCAGCACGGCGGCGGTCCGCTCGTCCTGCAGGGCGTCGACCAGGTCACCCGAGTAGCTCGACAGGTTGGCCAGGTCGCCAGCTCGGTTGGCATTGTTGAGCGTCTCCAGGTGGTCGACAAGACCACTGGTGCCCACCACGACCGTGGCGATGGTCGGCACGATCATGATGAGACCGAGCTTGGACCAGATCGGCATGTCCCGGAGCCGGCTGGCCGGCCGGCGCAGCCGCGACAGGAAGGAGCCCGCCGTCTTTGGCCGTTTGCTCACGTCACCGCCCTCGCGATTACAGCTTGAACGCGTTGCCCCGGGCAACGCCCAGCGACCGACCCGGCGGGTCGGACCCCCGAGATTCCATCACGCCGGTCGACAAGAAGAAAGCCCAGGTTGTCCCCAACCGAAGGTGTGATGAGATGTTGATGCGATTTGATAGCAGTCTGTCTGGCCGGAGTAACTGAAGGTAATGGAACATCCGCACCGCGTGGTCCTACTAGCCGGCCCTTCTGGGTCCGGAAAGTCGTACATAGCGCAGCAAACCGGCTTGCCGGTGCTCTGCTTGGACGACTTCTACAAAGACGGCGATGACCCTACGTTGCCGCTACGAAACGGCCAGGTGGATTGGGAATCGCCGCAGTCGTGGGACGCCCCCGGTGCGGTGGAAATCATTGCCCGACTTGCCCGTGAGGGTCGAGCCGATGTGCCGGTTTATGCGATCGGCGCCGATCGACGGGTGGCCACCCGGCCATTTGATGTCGCCGGTTCGCCAATTTTCGTGGCCGAAGGGATCTTCGCCGCCGAGATCGTCGAGGAGTGTCGTCGACTCGGCCTGCTCGCCGGGGCGTACGCGCTGCGCCGCCCGCGCGGGGCGACCTTCCTGCGCCGACTCGCCCGCGACCTGTCCGAGCAGCGCAAGGCCCCCCGGGTGCTGATTCGGCGCGGGGTGGCGCTGCTGCGGGCCGAGCCCGCGGTGCTGCGTCGGCAGATGGGCCTGGGCGCGGAGGCGGCCCGTGCCCGGGAGGTGCTGAGCCGGGTGGCCAGCCTGCTCGCCGGCCACCCGCACGGCTGAGCTCAGGCCAGCAACTTCGCGTACGCCGGCTTGATCACCTCATCGATGATGCGCAGCCGCTCGTCGAACGGGATGAAGGCGCTCTTCATCGCGTTGATGGTGAACCACTGCAGTTCCTTCCACCCGTAGCCGAACGTCTCCACCAGCAGCGACATCTCCCGCGACATGGAGGTGCCGCTCATCAGCCGGTTGTCGGTGTTGACGGTCACCCGGAAGCGCAGGTCCCGCAGCAGGCCGATCGGGTGATCCGCGATCGAGTCCACCGCACCGGTCTGCACGTTCGACGAGGGGCACAACTCCAGCGGGATGCGCTTGTCCCGGACGTACGCGGCCAGCCGGCCGAGCGAGCCGTCGGGCGCGATGTCGTCGACGATCCGCACCCCGTGGCCGAGCCGGTCCGCTCCGCACCACTGGATCGCCTGCCAGATCGACGGCAGACCGAACGCCTCGCCGGCGTGGATGGTGAAGTGGAAGTTCTCCCGCTGGAGGTACTCGAAGGCGTCCAGGTGCCGGGTGGGCGGGAAGCCCGCCTCGGCGCCGGCGATGTCGAAGCCGACCACCCCGGCGTCGCGGTGCCGCACGGCCAACTCGGCGATCTCCTGCGAGCGGGCGGCGTGCCGCATCGCGGTCAGCAGGGTGCCCACCCGGATGCTCAGGCCCGCCTCGACCGCCTGCGCGGTGCCCTCGGCGAACCCGGCCAGCACCGCCTCGACCACCTCGTCCAGGCTGAGGTCCCGTTCCAGGTGCTGCTCCGGGGCGAAGCGCACCTCGGCGTAGACCACCCCGTCGGCGGCCAGGTCGAGGGCACACTCACGAGCCACCCGACGCAGCGCGGGTGCGGTCTGCATGACCGCCACGGTGTGCGCGAACGTCTCCAGGTAACGCTCCAGGGAGCCGGAGTCCGCCGCGTCCGCGAACCAGCGTCCGAGCGCCTCCGGGTCGGTGGTGGGCAGTTCGTGGCCCACCTCGGCGGCCAGGTCGACGATCGTCGCCGGCCGCAGCCCACCGTCGAGGTGGTCGTGCAGCAACGCCTTGGGAACCTTGACGATGTCCTCGTACCGGATAGTTGCGACCATGCTCAGACCCTAGTCAGCGGCCCGGACGGACCGGGACGGGACCGGCCGGGCGTCACGGCCGCCAGCCGTAGACCCCGGTCCACGGCGAGGTGGATCACCAGTCGCCCGTCGGCGACCATGGCGGCCCGATGGCGGCGGGACGCGACGCCGGGCGGCGAATCGATGACGTGTCAACCAACCGCTAGACTCGTCAGGTGGACGCAACCCGGTGGCTGGCTGCACGCGAGGATTGCTCTGGTCGCGCAGCCGGCTCTCCCACCACCTGACCCGCATGCAGCAGCGTGGCCTGGTCACCCGCGAGGAGTGCGCCGACAACGCCCGCGGTTCGGTCGTCGTCCTCACCCCCGCCGGCCGGCAGGCCATCGAGACCGCCGCACCCGGCCACGTGGCCGCCGTCCGCCGGCACCTGATCGACCTGCTCACGCCTGCGGAGATCGACGCGCTCGGCGCGCTCACCCACCGGGTGGTCGACCACCTCGGCGGGCGGGCGCCCCAGCCCCGGCACGCTTCGGAGGCCTGACGTGGACCCCCGCATCCTCCACCGACTGCGCTGCCCGGTCTGCGGCGAGCCGCTGGCCGAGACGACAGCCGGCACCGCCAGGGCACTGCGCTGCCCGCGCCGGCACAGCTTCGACATCGCCCGCCAGGGGTACGTCAACCTGCTCGCCGGACGCGCCCCGCACTCCGGCGACACCGCCGAGATGGTGGCCGCCCGCGCGGACTTCCTCGCCGCCGGGCACTACGACGTCATCGCCGCCGCCCTCGCCACAGCCGCCACGGACGCCGTCGGCCGTCTCGACGCTACGGACGCCCCACACCCGGCACCTACTCCGCCCACCCTTTGCTCTGCACCCGTCGAGGCGACGGTCTCCCCGCCGAGCCGTCGCCTCGGTGGGTGCAGAGCAAAGGACCCAACAGCAAGGGCAAAGGACCCAACAGCAGAGGAACGCGTCGAGCCGCCGCCGGACTTCGGGGCGTACCCCCTGGTGGTGGATGCCGGCGCCGGCACCGGCCGGTACCTCGGCGCGGTGCTGGCGGCGCTGCCCGACGCCGTGGGTCTGGCTCTGGACGTGTCCAAGCCGGCACTGCGCCGCGCGGCCCGTGCCCACCCTCGGGCCGCCGCCGCGCTCGCCGACACCTGGCAACGACTGCCGCTCGCGGACGCCTCGACCGCGGTGCTGCTGAACGTCTTCGCCCCGCGAAACGGTGCCGAGTTCCACCGGGTGCTCGACCCGGCCGGGACGCTGCTGGTGGTCACGCCCGACACCGACCATCTCGCCGAGTTGGTGGATGCCCTCGACCTGCTGCGGGTGGACCCGGACAAGGCCGACCGGGTGACCGGGAGCCTGGGCGGGCACTTCACGCCGGCCGGCTCGGCCGTGCACCGGGCGCAGCTGACACTGACCCGGCCGGAGGCCGCCAGCCTGGTCGGGATGGGCCCGAGCGCCTGGCACACCGACCCGGACGCGCTCGCCGCCCGGCTGGCCGCCCTGCCCGAACCGGTCCGGGTGACGGTGGCGGTGCGGGTGGACGCATACCGGCCCCACTGACCTCAGGTGGACAGGTCGACCTCTTCCCAACCGGGCGGCTCGTCGTGGTACGGCCCCCGCAGGATCACCGCCCACTCCAACGCCCAACGCCGCTGCCCGATCGCGTTCGCGTCGACCAGGCCCGGCGCGCGCCGGCCGCCGCGCTCGGTCTCCAGGTACGCCCAGTCCAGGCAGTAGTGCAGGTCGAGCAGGGCGGCCGCGTCGGCCGGGTGCTGTGGCGCCGTGAGGATCCGGGAGCGCCAGTGCGGGAAGGTCTCCCCCTCGGCGATGTGCGGCAGCCGCTCGATCAGCCGCTCGTCGACGGCCAGGGTGGGGTCGAGCTGCTTGCTCAGGCCGAGCACCCAGGCCAGCGCGAAGAGCGCGTCGTGGTGCAGCACGAACGACCGGTGGTCGCCCTTGCCGCCCATCACGAACTGCCACTCCGGCGGGGTGACCATGTCGACCAGGTGCGAGCCGAGCAGCCAGCTCATCGCCGCCTGCGGGGGCATCCCGAAGCAGCGGGCCAGGATCAGGTGCAGCACCGCGATCCTCGCCTCGATCTCCCCGGTCGGGCGCAGGTCGATCTGGTCACCCGGTTCCCAGACGAGGGGAAACTGGGCCGGCGGCAACGGCAGGCCCAGCCGGGACAGCTCGTCCAGGCTCGCCTCGCGCACCTCACGTGGGTCGGGGGCAGCAACGCTCACGGCGGATCTTCCTGTCTGCTCGCGCCGGCGCAAGGCCGGTTGTCCCCCCTTGGCCTGCGACAATAGCGCTCCCAGGTGACTGGCACCACGCCAGGGCGACAGCGAATCGATCAGCCGACGCGTTCGATGACCAACGACGTCGCGGCCGGGGCCGTCGACGCGATCCGCACCGCGTCGGCGGCCTCGGTCAGCGCGGCCGGAATCCGCGTCGCGTCCTCGGCACGCAGCTCGTAGAGCGGGTCACCGGCCCGCACCTCGTCACCCGGGCGCTTGTGCAGCACCACACCGGCCGGCACGCTCACCGGGTCCTCCTTGCGGGCCCGACCCGCGCCGAGCCGCCACGCGGCAACCCCCATGGCGTACGCGTCGACAGCCGCGACGTAGCCGTCCCGCTCGGCGCGGACGACCTCCACCTCGGCGGTCGTTGGCATCGGCGCGTCCGGGTCGCCGCCCTGGGCCCGGATCATCGCCCGCCAGGAGTCCATCGCCCGACCATCACGCAGCGCCGCCGCCGGGTCGGCGTCCGGCAGGCCGGCGGCGTCGAGCATCTCCCGGGCCAGGGCGAGGGTCAGCTCCACCACGTCGGCCGGTCCGCCGCCGGCCAGCACCTCGACCGACTCGGTCACCTCGACCGCGTTGCCGATCGCCAGGCCCAACGGGGTGGACATGTCGGTGAGCAGGGCGACGGTCCGCACACCGTGCGCCCCGCCCAGCTCGACCATGGTGCGCGCCAACTCACGGGCCTGGTCGACGGACTTCATGAAGGCGCCGGAGCCGACCTTGACGTCGAGGACCAGCGCGCCGGTCCCCTCGGCGATCTTCTTGCTCATGATCGAGCTGGCGATCAGCGGGATCGCCTCCACGGTGCCGGTCACGTCGCGCAGCGCGTACAGCTTGCGATCGGCGGGCGCGAGCCCGGCACCGGCCGCGCAGATCACCGCACCGACGTCGTCGAGCTGGGCGATGAACTCGTCGTTGCTCACCGTGGCCCGCCAGCCCGGGATGGACTCCAACTTGTCCAGCGTGCCGCCGGTGTGTCCGAGACCCCGGCCGCTGAGCTGCGGCACCGCCGCGCCACAGGCCGCCACCAGCGGGGTGAGCGGCAGAGTGATCTTGTCGCCGACGCCGCCGGTGGAGTGCTTGTCGACAGTCGGCCGGCGTACCGCCGACAGGTCCAGCCGCTCACCGCTGGCGATCATCGCGGCGGTCCACCGGGCGATCTCCGGCGCGGTCATGCCGTTGAGCAGGATCGCCATCGCCAGCGCGGACATCTGCTCGTCGGCGACAACCCCCCGGGTGTACGCGTCGACCACCCAGTCGATCTGCGCGTCCGACAGCACGCCCCCGTCCCGCTTGACCCGAATAACGTCCACAGCAGCAAAACCACTCATCAAATGATCTTTCCTAAGTCGTCGAATGGCGAGACCGACGTACGGCCGATGACCACGTCGGGGCGGGGGCCGACCGTGCCCGGCGGAGGGATCAAGCCTGACCGCCCGGAGCCGGGCACGGTCGGCCCCCGCCCCCAACCGCAACACTCAAGACCACCGCACCGGGATCTCCACAGGCGGCTCACCCTCACCAGCCCAGAAGATCGTGCCGGTCTCGTCGACCACCACCACCCGGGGCGTCCGGGCCAGACCCCAGGTGATCGCCTCGGCCGGCTGGTCCCAGCTCGGCGCTTCCTCCAGCACCCCGGTCTCGGCACCGGCGTCGTCTCCGGCCGACCGCTCCCAGTACGCCGTCCAGACCTGCTGACCAGCGGACATGTCCGGGTGCACGAAGACGGTGCCGCGCCCGCGCCAGGCAGCGAGCCGCTCCGGGACCACCGGCACCGGCGTCTCACCGGTGACGGCCTCCAGGTCCTCCACGCCGAAGGCGTGCGGCAGCAGCTCGGCCATCCGCAGTGGCCGGGTCTTGCTCTCGATCAGGCACTCCGGCCCGCCGTGCTCCCAGAGCAGCTGCCGGCACCGGCCGCACGGCATCAACGGCTCGCCGGTCGCGTCGACGCAGGAGAGCGCGACGAGCCGACCGCCACCGGTGGCGTGCAGGCTGGACACGACCCCGCACTCGGCGCAGAGCGTCACCCCGTACGCGGCGTTCTCCACGTTGCAGCCGACCACCACCCGGCCGTCGTCGACCAGCGCGGCGGCGCCGACCGGGAACGTCGAGTACGGCGCGTACGCGTGCCGCATCGCTTCGGTGGCGGCAGCGCGCAACTGCGCCCAGTCAATGTCGGTCATGTCATCATTCTGCCGAAGTAGCCCAGGTCAGAAGCGGGCAGGGCCGGGTCCCCGGCCCTGCCCGCAGCGGTCTGTGGTGATGGTGGTCAGCCCTTGATGTACGGCTTGCCGTCGGCGGCCGGTGCCCGGACCCGGCCAACCAGCCCGGCGACGGCCAGGATGGTCGCCAGGTAGGGCAGCATGGCCAGGAACTGGCTGGGGATCGAGCTGCTGATCGCGCCCAGGTAGGTGGCGAGCTGGTCGGCGAACCCGAAGAAGAGGGCGGCGAGCAGCGCGCCGGTCGGGTTCCACCGGCCGAAGATCAGCGCGGCCAGGGCGATGAAGCCCTTACCACCGATCATGTTCTTGGTGAACGAGTAGAGCGCCAGCGTGTAGGACGCGCCGCCGATGCCGGCGACCACACCGGCCAGCAGGACGTTGCGGTAGCGCACCCGCAGCACCTTGACGCCGAGCGTGTCGGCCGCGATCGGGTGCTCGCCGACGGACCGGGTACGCAGCCCCCACCGGGTGCGGAACAACGCGATGTGGATCACCAGGACCAGGAGCAGCCCGAGGTAGAGGAAGATGTTGCCGCGGAACAACGCCGGCCCGAGCACCGGGATGTCCTTCAGCAGCGGGATCTCCCAGTTGCTGAAGCGGGGCGCGCTGTTGTACCTCGCGGCGTCGGTCTGCATCAGCCGCTCGTAGAGGAAGCCGGTGACGCCGACCGCCAACAGGTTCAGCACGATGCCCATGACGACCTGGTCGACCAGGTAACGGATGGCGAAGACGGCGAGCAGCAGCGAGATGAACGCGCCGCCGATGGCGGCGGCGACCAGGCCCACCCAGACGCTGCCGGAGATGCTGCCGAAGAGGGCGCCGCTGAACGCGCCCATCAGCAGCTGACCCTCGATCGCCACGTTGACCACGCCGGAGCGTTCGCAGAGCACACCGGCGAGCGCGCCAAAGATCAACGGCAGGGCCAGGATGAAGGTGCCCCGGATGATGTTGACCAGCGGCATGAAGTTCTGCCCGGTCGGTGCGGCGGAGATCTGCCAGCAGAGGAACGACAGCACGAAACCGACCAGCCCGACGGCGAGCACGGGAAGGAACCACCGCTTCGGCACCCCGGCGAGGAGCGCCGCACCGGCGGCGATCGCGATGATCCCGAACAGGATCGCCCCGATCGTGCCGTTGATCTCCAACGCGGCGCCGGCCGCGTCGTCGCTGAGGGTGAACCGGGCCTGCTGGTCGGTGGCGAGCGCGCCGAAGAGCACCGCGGACAGCAGACCGAGCCCCAGCAGCGTGAGGCCGACCTTGCGGCTGCGGGTCCAGAAGCCCTCGTCTACCGGGGCGACGGCGATGTCGGGGACAGCCATGGTGGACATCAGTTACCAGCCCTTCGCCAGGCTCGTCTGCAACCGGGCGGCGCGGGCGGCCCGGAGCTGGAAGATCGCCTTCACCAGGGCCGGCGCGGCGATGAAGATGACGATCAGCGCCTGGAGCACCGTCACCAGCTCCAGCGAGATCCCGGAGTACGACTGCATCCGGTTACCACCGGCCTGCAGCGCCCCGAACAGCAGCGCGGCGAGCAACACCCCCCAGGGCTTCACCCGCCCGAGCAGCGCCACCAGGATGCCGTCGAAGCCGATCTGCGCGACCACCAGCGGGGTCAACGCGCTGGCGGTCGAGCCGAGCACCATGTTCGAGCCGCCGAGGCCGGCCAGGATGCCGGCAAAGACCATGATCAGGATGTACGTCCGGGTGACGCTGATGCCGGCGGTCCGGGCGGCGTCCGGGTTGGCACCGACCGCACGCAGCTCGAAGCCGAGCGTCGAGCGGTTGAGCAGCCAGGCGACCGCCCAGGTGGCCAGCACGGCGAGCAGGATGCCGGCGTGCACCCGCAGGTTGTCGCCGAGCAGTCGGGGCAGCTGGGCGGAGGTGTCCACCGCCTTGCTGATCGCGTCGGTACGGGTCGGGTCCTGCACGCCGTTCTGCACGATCAACCAGGTGAGGAAGTACGTGGCGACGTAGTTCAGCATGATCGTGTTGATCACCTCGTGCGCGCCGGCCCGGGCCTTGAGGATGCCGGGGATGAAACCCCAGATCGCTCCGCCCAGCGCGCCGGCCAGCACCGCCACCAGCAGGTGCAGGCCCGGCGGCAGCGGCAGCAAGAAGCCGGCCAGCGCCGCCATGATCACGCCGATGGTGGCCTGGCCCTGGGCGCCGATGTTGAACAGGCCGCCACGGAAGGCCAACGCCACCGACAGACCGGTGAAGACCAGCGGCGCCGCGTAGGTCAGCGTCTCCGAGATCGGCGCGAGCACCGCCTGCCAGCCGTTGGCGCCGTCCAGCCAGCCGGAGAACGCCTCGGGGTCGAAGATCGAGCCCTTGAACAGGTTCGCGTACGCCTCGCTGACGAGCGTCCAGCTGGAGTTGATCGCGTCGGACGGGCGGGAGGTGATGTACGAGTACGTGGAGAGCACATCGGGATCAGAAATGATCATCAGTACCGCGCCGACCACGATCGCCAACACCAGCGACAGCAGGGTCACCGTGAAGGTGTTGGCCGCCCAGAGGTTGTCCAGGAACAGCCGACCCAGGCTCGGCTTCGACCCCGGCTCCGGCTTCGCCGCCGGGCGGTCCGGCTCGGTCGCCACCTCGGCCCGTTCGGTGTTGCCGAGCGCGTTCTGCGCCGCCTGCGCCTCGCTCGCCGGCTCCTTGTCCGGCGAGCCGGACTGCGGGTTGGGTGAGTCGCTCATGCCGTCACTCCGCTTCGCTGCGTGACGCCATGAGGCACCAACGCCCTGCAACACCGATTCACTCGCTGCCGCTCGCTCATGCCGTCACTCCGCTTCGCTGCGTGACGCCATGAGGCACCAACGCCCTGCAACACCGATTCACTCGCTGCCGCTCGCTCATGCCGTCACTCCGCTTCGCTGCGTGACGCCATGAGGCACCAACGCCCTGCAACACCGATTCACTCGCTGCCGCTCGCTCATGCCTCGTCCTCGCTCGCGGAGCCCGGGTCGCTCGCCGGGCTCCCGTCGGTGGCCGGCCCGTCGCCGGGCGCGGCGTCCGTGTTGCGCTCGTTCGCCGAGTCCGGGGTGATGCCGGCCATCAGCAGGCCGATCTCCTCACGCGGGGTGTCCGGGCCGACGATGCCGATGATGCGACCGCGGTACATCACCGCGATCCGGTCGGCCAACCCGATCACCTCGTCGAGTTCGCTGGAGACCACCATGACGGCAGTGCCGACGTCCCGTTCGTGGATGATCTGGCTGTGGATGAACTCGATCGACCCGACGTCGACGCCACGGGTCGGCTGGGCGGCGATGAGGAGCTTCAGCGGCCGGGACAGCTCCCGGGCCACGATCACCTTCTGCTGGTTGCCGCCGGAGAGAGTGCCCACCGCCGCGTCGGCCGATGACGTGCGGACGTCGAACTGCTCGATCCGCTCCTTCGCCGAGGCGGCGATCGCGTCCGGCTTGAGGGCGAGCCCGGCACCGAACGGCGGCCGGTCGTAGATGTCCAGCACCAGGTTCTCCGCGACGCTGAACTCCTTGACCAGGCCGTCCACGCTGCGGTCCTCGGGCACGTAGCCGACGCCCGCCCGGAGCACCCGCTTGGGCTTCCAGCCGTTGATCCGGTCGCCGACCAGGCTGACCGTGCCGCCGAGCACCGGGCGTAGGCCCATGATCGCCTCGATCAGCTCGGTCTGACCGTTGCCCTGGACGCCCGCCACGCCGAGCACCTCACCCGCCCGCACGGTCAGGTCGATGCCGTCGACGGCGCGGATCTGCCGGTCGTCGTCGACGACGAGCCCGGACACCTCCAGCACCGGCTCGCCCGGAGTGGCCGGGGTCTTGTCGACGGTGAGCCGGACGTTGCGCCCGACCATCAGCGCGGCCAACTCGTCCCGGCTGGCCTCCGGCGAGGCGGTGCCCACCGTCTTTCCGCGTCGGATCACGGTGATCCGGTCGGCGATGGCCTTGACCTCGCCAAGTTTGTGGGTGATGAAGACGATCGACTTGCCGGCCGCCTTGAGGGACCGCATCACCGTCAGCAGTTCCTCGGTCTCCTGGGGGGTGAGCACCGCGGTCGGCTCGTCCAGGATGAGCAGGTCGACGTCGCGGGTGAGCGCCTTGACGATCTCGACGCGTTGCTGGATGCCGACCGGCAGGTCCTCGATCACCGCGTCCGGGTCGACCCGCAGGTTGTAGCGCTCGGACACCTCGGTGACCTCGCGCCGGGCCCGCCGCCGGTCCAGGAAACCGGCGATGCCGCCTCGGACCTGCTCGGCGCCGAGCATGATGTTCTCGGTGACGGTGAAGACCGGCACCAGCATGAAGTGCTGGTGCACCATGCCGATCCCGGCACCGATCGCGTCGGACGGGCCCTTCAGCTTCAACGGCTTGCCGTCGACCAGGATCTCGCCCTCGTCGGGCTGGTAGAGCCCGTAGAGCACGTTCATCAGGGTCGACTTGCCCGCGCCGTTCTCGCCGAGCAGGGCATGAATCTCTCCAGGCTCCACCGTCAGGTCGATGTGGTCGTTGGCGACCAGATCACCGAACCGCTTGGTGATGCCGCGCAGTTCGAGTCTCAGCGCAACCTCCTGGAGTGCGAGCGATGGTGCAGCCTAGCTGCCGTCAACCCGGCCGGAGCGGCCCGGCTGACGTGGTGCGCGATCGGCCGCTCCGACCCCACGGTCACCCGCAGGGCCGAAGCGGCCGATCGGTCGTACCTGTCCCCCGCCGACCTCCCCGATGATCTCACCGGAGGAGCCGTGCGGTTGTCACTTGGTCGGCTGAGCCTTCGAGGTGACGGTGATGGTGCCAGCGGCGATGTCAGCCTTGATCTTGTCGACCTCGGCCTTCAGCTCGGCCGGAACCTTGCTGTCGAAGTCGTGGTACGGGGCGATCGAGACACCGTTGTTGGCCAGGGTGCCGACGAAGCCCGGGTTGGCCGGAAGCTTGTCACCGGCGGCGGCCTTCACCACGGCTTCCTTGACGGCGTCCGGGATGTTCTTGACCACGGTGGTGATGATCGCCGAGCAGTCCGGGGTGCTCTCGCAGCCGTCGACGTCCACCCAGATGGTGCTGTACTTGCCACCCGAGGCCTTGGCGGCGGCGGTGGTGCCGAGGCCGGAGCCGCCGGCGACCGGCATGATGATGTCCGCGCCCTGGGCGACCAGCGCGTCGGAGACCTTCTTGCCCTCGTCCTGCTTGTCGAAGGCGTTGGAGAAGGAGCCCTTCTGGGTCTCCTTGTTCCAGCCCAGCGCCTGGACGTTCTTGCCCTTGGCCTTGTTGTACTGCGCGACGCCGTCGACGAAGCCGTCCATGAAGATCGTCACCGGCGGGATCGGCACCGCACCGTAGGTGGCCACCTTGCCGGACTTGGTCATTCCGGCGGCCAGGTAACCGGCCTGGAACGCGGCCTGCGCGGTGTCGAACTGCATCGGGTAGACGTTGTCCACACCCGGGTTGGCGTCGACGATGCCGAACACCTGGTTCGGGTTCGCCGCCGCGATCTTCTTAGTGGCGTTCTCCATCAGGCCACCGACCGCCAGGATGAAGTCGCACTTCTGGTTGACGAACTGCGTCAGGTTCGGCTCGTAGTCCGCCTCCGCCTTCGACGCGACGTACTTGATGTCGATGTTGTCGTTGGCGGCCTTGGCCTCCTGCAGGCCCTTCCAGGCCGAAGCGTTGAACGACTTGTCGTCGATGCCGCCGACGTCGGTCACCATGCAGGCGCTGAACTTCTTGGCGCCACTGCCGGCGTTGTTGTCATCCTTGGGCGCCTCGCCACAAGCGGCGGCGGTGAGCGCGAGCCCACCCACCGCGAAGATCGAGGCGATCCGCATCCCACGCACCGAGCGCAAGACGTCTCCTTCCCATTGCTCACCGCGCCTTATGCGGTGGCAGCCCATCAGCCGGCCTGCGGGTGTGCCGCCGGCTGTCCCACGTTACGGACGGGAGCGTACGCCCGCGTCCACCCACCGGCCGACAATCGTGCACGACTGTTGAGCGCCTGTTACCCGGGTGTAACCCTTGCGTGGGGCAAGTCACTCTTCGTGCTGGTAGCCGAGCGCCAAGGTGTCCGCAACGTCCGTTTCCTGGAGGCGCCCACCCTCCCCGGACGTTACCGCCAAAAGACCGCTACCGCCGCGTTGACCAGGGTCAGGCCGACGATCGCGAGGAAGTGACCACGGTTGACCACGTCCCGCTTCCGGGAGAAGAAGACCATGACGAAGATCAGCAGCGCGATCACCAACTTCGTCACAAGTTTCGCCGGCGCCGGCTCGTCGCCGTCGCGTAGCGGCGCGGACAGGCCCAGCCCGGTCAGCAACTGGATCACCGCGCCCCAGAGCATGGCCTGGTTGATCCGCAGCCGACCGCTGGCGTACTGGGCGATCGAGCCGCCGAGCAGCAGGGCGAACCCGATCAGATGGACGTAGAGGAGGATGAGTCTGAGAGCTTCCACGCTCGCCATACTCCCCTATGAACGACGGATCGTAGTAGCGGGATCCGCCGACAGGCGCGAATCAGTCGATCAACCGGTCGTTCCCGGGGTGGAACCGGACATGGCCGGCTCGCGCGGCTGGTCGAGCACCGTCTGCGACCCGGCTCGGCTGTCACCGCCGAACGCGACGGCGACCCATCCGGCAAGGCTCACCGCAGCCAGGAGCACCACCGGCAGCGTCACCCGGTTCACCGAGGTCGCCAGCCACCACTGGATCTCGTTCGGGCCGGACAGGTAGGTCCCGATCAGAACCGCCAGGTAGTAGCCGTTGGCCGCCCACACCCAGCCGTCCGCCGCCAGCCCGGCGGCATGACGCCGCCCCCGCAGGAAGAGGGTGCCGATCAACGCCACCACCGCGGCGCCCACCAGCAGCGGACCAACCACGTCCCACAACGCCGCGACGGTGAACTGGAAGCGTTCCACCACCCCCGCGTCCCGAGCATCCGAGGTGCCGCTGGTGATGTCCGACTGGGCGTCCAACAGGCGGGCCAGCACCGCCCAGGCACCCCCGGCCAGCACCGGCAGCCACACCAGCGCCGCCCGCCGCAGGTCGGCGCGGCCCCGCACGGTGACCAGCACGGCCAGGCCCGCGACGGCGATCAGCCCCTCGTTCTTACTGAGCGCCGCGACGGTCAACAGCACCAGCGGCACCGCGGGTCGGCGCAGCGGATCCGCACCGAGCAGCAGCGCCACCGCCGCACCGGCGAAGGCGGTGGACCAGAGCGCGTCGGCGAGACCACCGGTCACTGCGTACGGGACGTTCGCCCAGGTTGCCAGGCCCACCGCGATGGCCAGCGCCCAGGCCACCCGCGCGGACACCCGGTTCAGCGCGCGTCGGACCAGGTAGACCAGCATCGCGACCGCCGAGACGGTGACCAACGTGCCGACGAGCTGCGCGGTACGGAAGTCCGGCTCGACGACGCTCCACACGGCGGCGACGGGCGCCGAGGCGAACGGCGGGTAGTCGGTGTGCGAGAAGACGAAGGCGGGGCTGCCGATCGTCGCCCGCGCGTACTCGCTGCCGTTGGCGAAGTAGCCGGCGTGCAGCCACCAGATGGAGTGGGCGTCCCACTGGAAGGCCGGCTCGAAGATCATGAAGCACGGCGGGAGCAGTGGCAGCGCGATCAGCAGGGCGTGCGACCACCCCCCGTACGGTGCCGACTCGCCGGGGCGGCGCGACAGCCACCAGGCGCCGGCCGCCCCGGCGACCAGCACCAGCGCGAGCCAGAGCAACAGCGGACCGCCGACGACCAGCATCAGGACCACCGCGACAGTGCTCAGGAGCGCCGCCGTCACCGGCGCGAAGAGCACTGCGAGGAAGGGACTGCGCAGCACCGCGAAGGCCAGCGGAAAACCGGCGGCGAGGAGGGCGAGCACGGCGAGCATCGAGGTGGGAGCCATGTCGTCAGCCGACCTTCCGGACGACCAGCCGCACGCCCGGGCTGGTCGGCCGCTTCCGCTGCACCGTGGTCACGCCCACCCAGTAGTCCCGAGGACCCGCCTGGACGACCACACATCCGCGCAGCACGGCAAGCTCACTCAACCGCTGTTGCCAGAGGTCCTTGTTCGCCCGGGCCGGGGTGAGCGAGATCCGGCTGCCGGCGGGCACCTGCTCAACGAACTGCTGCCAGAGCGTCTCCAGATCCACCTGATGCTGGAGGGCCGGAAGGTCGTGTTCCCGGTCGGTCATGAAGGCGACGCCACGGCCGGTGGCCTGCACGGCGCCCTGGGCGGTCAGCAGGAGGCAGCCCACACCGACGAGCGCCACGACGACCCGGGCGATCGTGGTCGGGTCCCGGCGCTTCGTGCTGGTCATCGGTCAGCGAGGGTCTTGGCGGGGATGCCGCCGGGACGACGCCGGGCTCGTTCCCGGCCCAGGATCCACAACGCCTCGATGCCGTCCCGCCAGGTGATCTTCTTGCCCTCCGCGCGGCCCCGCGCCCGATAGGTGATCGGCACGTCGTAGGGGCGGATCTGCCGGCGCAGCAGCTTGCCGGTCACCTCGGCCTCCATGCCGAACCCGCGCGACCGGATGTTCAACGACCGGAACAGCTCCACCGGCATCAGTTTGAAGCACGTCTCCACATCGCCGATGTAGGAATTGAAAAGAATGTTCGCCGCCGTGGTGACGCCGCGGTTGCCGACCACGTACCAGAAGCTGTAGGCACTGTGGCTGCCGAAGGTGCGGTTGCCGTAGACGACTGTCGCCTGCCCCTCCAACACCGGCGCCAACAGCTGAGGGATGTCCTGGGGGTCGTACTCCAGGTCGGCGTCCAGGATCACCATGTACTCGCCCCGGGCGTTGTCCACAGCGGTCCTGATCGCCGCGCCCTTGCCCGCGTTGCGCGGGTGGGTCACGACCCGCAGCCGCGCGTCATCCATCCGACCGAGGATCTCGGCGGTCTCGTCAGTGCTGCCGTCGTCGACCACCACGATCTCGATCTCGCACGGGTACTGCACGGCGAGGGCCTGCTTCAGGGCCTCCCCGACGCGTTCCGCTTCGTTGTAGACCGGCATCAAGATCGACAGTTGCACGAGAGTCTCCCCGGGAACAGCACCGGACGGCGGATGAAGGGCGGCGGGCCACCAGCGGCCAGTGAAACAAAAGCGCCACACGTTCGCTGGCCCGCTCTCGCTGAGCAACGTCAGCACGGCGCCGGAGCACCCTACCGCGCGCCACCGGAGATCGACCGCCCCCGGTCTCACCCCTTGACGGCTCCCGAGGTCAGCCCGGAGACGATGTACCGCTGGAGAAACTGGAAGACCAGCACCGTCGGGATCGCGGTGAGCAGGGTGCCGGCCGCGAAAATGCCGAAGTTGTTGTTGCGCTCGTTGCCCTCCAACAGGCCGTACATCCCCACCGCCAGGGTCTTGGAGTCGCTACTGGTGAGGAAGACGTTGGCCATCAGGAACTCGTTGATGGTGCCGATGAAGGCCAACAGCCCGGCCACCGCCAGGATCGGCGCCACCAGCGGCAGCATGATCCGGAAGAAGACCTGGGCGTGCGACGCACCGTCCATGGTGGCCGACTCGTCCAACTCCCGCGGCAACGTGTCGAAGAAACCCTTCATCAGCCAGGTGTTCACCCCGAGCGCGCCACCCAGGTAGAGCAGCAGCAGACCCCACGGAGTGTTGAAACCGATCGACGGCCACAGGTCGGTGATCGTGCCGAAGATCAGGTAGATCGCCACGATCGCCAGGAACTGCGGGAACATCTGCACCAGGAGCAGCGACAGCAGCCCCACCCGGCGGCCGCGGAACCGCATCCGGGAGAAGGCGTACGCGGCGAGCGCCGAGAGGAACACCGACGCGAACGCCGCCACCCCGGCGATCAGCAACGAGTTGAGGAACCACCGCCCGAAAGCGGTCCGCTCGAACAACCCACCGACATTGTCCAGCGACACCCCGCCGGTCGGCACCAACTCGGTGGTGGACAACGTACCGAGCGGGTTGAGTGCCGCGGACACCACGAAAACGATCGGGAACAGGCTGAACAACACGGCGAGCACGGCGACCAGGTGCCGCCAGCCGACCTGGGTGAACCAGCGGCCACGCCGCCGGCCGGCCTGGTTGAGGTTGAGGGTTGTCACGCGTACACCTCTTCCTGTTTGCGGGTGCGCCGGAAGCCGACCGCGGAGACCACCGCGACGATGGCGAAGATGAACACCGAGATGCCGGCGGCGAAGCCGAGCTGCGCCCCCTGGCCGCCGAAGGCGAGCCGATAGGTGTACGTGATCAGCAGGTCGGTGGCGCCGTTCGTCGGGTTGTCGGCGGGGAAGGGCGCACCGTCGGTGGTCAGGTAGATCGCGTTGAAGTTGTTGAAGTTGAACGCGAACGACGAGATCAGCAGCGGCGAGAGCGCTACCAGCAACAGCGGCAGGGTGACCGCGCGGAAGGACTGCCAGGGTGAGGCCCCGTCGACCGAGGTGGCCTCGGTCAGCTCGCGCGGGATGGCCTGCAACGCACCGGTGGCCACCAGGAACATGTACGGGTACCCGAGCCAGAGCTGCACCAGGATGACCGCGAAGCGGGCCGTCCACGCCTGACCGAACCAGTCCACGTCCAGCCCGAACAGGTTGTTGATCAGCCCGAAGTCGGCGTTGAACATGTCCCGCCAGGCCAGCAGCATCGCGAACGACGGCATGGCGTACGGCAGGACCAGCAGCACCCGGTAGAGATTGGTGCCGCGCATCCGGGCCGAGTGCAGCGCGACCGCGATCAGCATGCCGAGCAGGAACGTCCCACCGGTGGAGCCGATGGCGAAGGCGAAGTTCCAGATCAGGGTGCTGAGGAAGGGGCCGGAGACGTTCTTGTCGGTGAGCACACGGGTGAAGTTGGTCAGCCCGGCGTTGACCTTCCAGCCCTGGGCCAGCCGCTCACCGTCGGCGGCGACGAAGGCACCCGCCTCGTCGTCGGCGGTCCAGGTCCGCCCGGTCTCGGCGTCGCGGACGCAGTCGCAGGCGGCGTCGTACGCCCGCACCGCCTTGCCCTCGTACGCGCGGGACAGGCCGCTGGAGCGCAGCGCGCCACCGGGGGTGGGCACCACCAGGTCGGTGATCTCCTTGCTGCGGGAGCTGGCCTGGCCGATGTTCAGCACTGTGTACCCGGCGGCGGCGGTGACCCTCCCGCCGGTGGCGACCGTGACGTCGGCACTGTCGAGTCGGCGCAGCCCGTCGCTGTCACCGACGGAGACCGCGCCGGTGCCCGGGTCGGTGACCAGGAAGACCAGCGCACCGGTGGCCGGGTCGCCGGTGGTGGCGATCGTCAGGGCGTACTCGGCGGATCCGGGTACCTGGGTGACCGACGAGGACTCGATGGCGACGATCGCGTCGTCCTTGCTGCCCCGGTGCCCGTCCCCGAAGTTGGTGAAGGCGGTGCTGGCGGTGTAGAGCACCGGGATGACCTGGAAGGCGATCAGGAACAGGGTTCCCGGGACCAGGTACTTGGCGGGGACGTGCCGACGGGTGAGGTACAGGTAGAACAGCCCGGCGGTGGACGCCACCAGCAGCGCCAGGCCGACCCACATCTCGGCGGCGACGAGCGGGAACGCCGCCCAGACGGCGACACCGGCGGTCAGGCCGAGCAGGAGCACCTTGCCGGCGAGCCCGGTCAGGGTGATCGGCGCGTGGTCACGTGTGGCACGGGAGCGCGGGGGTGGGGAGCCGGCGGGCTCCCGGCCCGGGGCCTGCGTGGCAGACCCCGGGCCGGACAGCGGCGTACTCATTACTTGATCTGGCCGGAGATCGTCTTGCCGGCGGCGGTGATGGTGCTGGTCGGGTCCGCCCCACCGATGACGGCGGCCTCGGCCTTGCCGAACGGGTCCCAGATCGCGGCCATCGCCGGAATGGCCGGGAGCACCTGCCCGTTCCTGCCCGCCTCCTGGAACTTGGCCAGGTCCGCGTCGGCGCCCTTGACCTGGTCGAGGGCGGCGGTCAACGCCGGCGGCCGGGGCTCGGCGTTGTACAGCGCGACGGCCAGCTCGGGCGTGGTGGTGTAGTTGGCCACGAACTCCTGGGCCAGCGCCTTGTTGGTGCCCTTGGCCGCGACGTAGAACGCCTGCACGCCCACGAACGGCTGGGCTTCCCTGCCGCCGGCGAAGCCGGGGATCGCCGAGATGTCGTACGAGATGCCGGCCTTCTTGACGTCGGCCACGGCCCACGGTCCGGAGACCAGGTACGCGCACTTCTTGCCGGTGAAGGTGGCGATCGAGTTGGTGTCCGCGATGGAGCGCTTGAGCACACCCGCGCCCTTCTCGCCGAGCGCGCCGATCTTCTTGAAGGCCTCAATGGACTCGGGCTTGCCCACGCCCAGGTCCTTCGGGTCGTAGTCGCCGTTGGCGCCGGTGCCGAAGAGGTATCCGCCGGCCGAGCTGTAGAGCGGGTAGATGTGGTAGGCGTCGCCGTTCTGGCCGACCTGGAGGCAGAGCGTCTCGGTGACCTTCTTCGACGCCGTGAGCTGCTTGCCCTTGGCGACCAGGTCCTCAATGGTCTTCGGCGCCTCGGGGGCCAGCTCGGTGTTGCGGATCAGCGCCAGGTTCTCCTGCGCGTACGGCACGCCGTAGAGCTGGCCGTTGAAGGTGACCGCCTTGACGGCTGTCGCGTTGAAGGCGCTCTTCTGGTCGGCGGCGAGCTGCACCGGGTCGATGGCGCCGTTCTGCACCAGGTTACCGATCCAGTCGTGTGCGCCGACCACGACGTCCGGCCCGCTGCCCTGTTGGGACGCGGTGACGAAGTTGGTCTGCAGGTCCTTGCTGACGGCCTGGACCTCGACGGTGACGCCGTTCTCCTGGCCGAACTTCTCGGCGAACGGCTTGAGGGCGGCGGTCCGCTTGTCGTCCGCCCAGATGACCATCTTGCCGCCGGCTGCCTTGGGGGTGTCCTTCGCGGCCGGCTCGTCGCTGTCGCCACCGCAGCCCGAGGCGGCGAGCGCCAGGGCGAAGAGGGCGACCACACCCGCGGTACGGATGCGCATCGGTGCTCCTGTCGTCATGGCGGGTCCGCCGGGGGAGGGCGGCCGGCCAGTGGAAAGTCTGGAAGTTCTTGCCAACCGACGCATGATGTTGCGCCGCTGCTCGCGCATGTTGCGGGGACGTTAGCAAGACGTTGCAGATTATGGAAGGGCTTGCAAAGCACTCCGCAAGAACTTGCCGGTGGGCTAAAGTGCCGCCATGCGCGCTCGACTGTCCGACATCGCCCAGCAGGCCGAAGTCAGCGAGGCCACGGTGTCGCGGGTGCTCAACGACCGCCCCGGCGTGGCAGCGGAGACCCGCCAGGCCGTCCTCACCGCCCTCGACGTGCTCGGATACGAGCGCCCGGCCCGACTGCGTAAGCGCAGCGCCGGCCTGGTCGGCCTGGTGGTACCGGAGCTGGACAACCCGATCTTCCCCGCCTTCGCCCAGGTCATCGAGTCGACCCTGGCGCAGAGCGGGTTCACCCCGGTGCTCTGCACCCAGACCGCCGGCGGGGTGACCGAGGACGAGTACGTGGAGATGCTGCTGGACCGGCAGGTCTCCGGGATCGTCTTCGTCTCCGGCCTGCACGCCGACACCGCCGCCAACCACGACCGCTACCGGGCGCTGCTCGCCCGGCCGTTGCCGGTCGTGATGATCAACGGGTACGTGCCCGGCATCGGCGCACCCTTCGTGTCCTGCGACGACCGGGAGGCGGCCGAACTCGCCGTCGCCCACCTGGTCGCGCTCGGACATCGGAGGATCGGCCTGATCACCGGCCCGGACCGGTTCGTCCCGGTGCAGCGCAAGGTCGCCGGCTGGCGATCCGCGATGACCCGGTTGGCCGGCGTCGCCGAAGCCGACCTGGGCCCACTCGCCGAGCTGTCACTGTTCGGAGTGGAGGGTGGCGAGGCGGCGGCCGGGCGACTGCTGGACCGCGGCGTCACCGGTGTGGTCTGCGGCTCCGACCTGATGGCGCTCGGCGCGGTCCGGGCCGCCCGCCAACGCGGCCTCAACGTGCCCGACGGCCTCTCCGTGGTGGGTTACGACGACTCACCGCTGATGGCCTTCACCGACCCGCCGCTGACCACCATGCGGCAGCCGGTCACCGCGATGGCGGTGGCCGCCGTCCGGGCACTGGTGGACGAGATCAACGGGCACGGCGCCCCGCATTCGGAGTACCTGTTCCGCCCGGAGCTGGTGGTCCGCGGCTCCACGGCTGTCGCACCGAGTTCCGCACGCCTTTCTTACGCAAGATCTGCTTGACTCTTGCAGCGGCCGGCCGGCATATTGCTCGAATGATCAGCGCCGCCACCCCACCGCCCGCCGCCGACGACTGGTGGCGTTCCGCGGTCGTCTACCAGGTGTACGTCCGTAGCTTCGCCGACAGCGACGGCGACGGCATCGGCGACCTCCAGGGCATCCGGCAGCGCCTGCCGTACCTGCGCGACCTCGGGGTGGACGCGCTCTGGCTGACCCCCTTCTACACCTCGCCCATGATCGACGGCGGGTACGACGTGGCCGACTACCGCGACGTCGACCCGATGTTCGGCACCCTCGACGACTTCGACGCGATGATCACCGACGCGCACGCCCACAGCCTGCGGATCATCGTCGACCTGGTGCCCAACCACACCTCCAGCGCGCACCAGTGGTTCACCGCCGCGCTTGCCGCCGGCCCCGGCTCACCGGAGCGGGCCCGCTACCTCTTCGCCGACGGCCGGGGCGCGCACGGCGAGCTGCCCCCGAACGACTGGGAGAGCATCTTCGGCGGCCCCGCCTGGACGCGGATCGCTGACGGTCAGTGGTACCTGCACCTGTTCGACCCGTCGCAGCCCGACCTGAACTGGCGCCACCCGGAGGTCCGCGCCGAGTTCGAGGACGTGCTGCGGTTCTGGCTGGACCGGGGCGTGGACGGATTCCGCATCGACGTGGCGCACGGCATGATCAAGGCGGAAGGGCTGCCGGACGTCGGCTTCAGCTCGATGACCACCGGCCAGCGTCAGGTCGAACTGCTCGGCAAGGGCCGGTTGCCGTACTTCGACCAGGACGAGGTGCACGAGATCTACCGCGCCTGGCGGCCCATCCTGGACAGCTACCCGGGCGGCCGGATGGCGGTCGCCGAGGCATGGGCCGAGACGCCGCAGCGGCTGGCCCGCTACATCGGCCCGGACGAGTTGCACCAGGCGTTCAGCTTCGACTTCCTCGACGCCACCTGGTCGGCCGACTCGTTCCGCAAGGTGATCGACACCGCGTTGGCCGAGGCGACAGTGGTCGGGGCGCCGACCACCTGGGTGTTGTCCAACCACGACAAGCAACGGCACGTCACCCGATACGGCGACGGCCCCGAAGGACTGCGCCGAGCCCGCGCCGCCAGCCTGCTGATGCTCGCCCTGCCCGGCTGCGCCTACCTCTACCAGGGCGAGGAGTTGGGCCTGCCCGAGGTTCTCGACCTCCCCGACGAGCTACGCCAGGATCCGGCGTTCCTACGCACCGGCGAGAGCCGGGACGGCTGCCGGGTGCCCATCCCGTGGAGCGGCGAGCTGACCCCGTACGGCTTCGGGCCGGCCGGCAGCGAGCTGAGCTGGCTACCCGCCCCGGCCGTCTGGCAGACGCTCTCCGTCGCCGCGCAGACCGGCGTGCCCGGCTCCACCCTGGAGCTGTACCGGGCGGCACTGCGGATCCGGCACGACCATCCCGCGCTCGCCCTCGACGCCGACGGGGTCACCTGGCGGGAGAGCGAACCGGGCGTGCTGGCCTTCTCCCGTACCGCCGGCACAACCGTGCTGACCTGCGTGGTCAACCTCAGCGGCGCACCGGTCCTGATCCACGGGTACGGCCAGCCGCTCGTCGCCAGCGACGAGCTCACCGAGCAGGGCACCGGTCATCTGCTGCCAATTGACGCGGCAGTCTGGTTGGAACAGCGCTGAACGGGTAACTCGTTCTCGACCTGGTCGTTCGTCGTGCCCCGCGCCGGCGGGCGACTGGGCTACCGACCCCTTGTGGTGGGGGGTGAGGTGCCACCGGCGCCGCGCGGAGTCCGCTCCGCGTGGCGCCGGTGTCCGTAGCCGGCCGGTGGTGTGGCCCGCAGGGGCCGCGGGTACGGAATTGGGCACCGTCGTTACGGAGGTGCCCCATGGTGGTACGGATCGCCCAGTGCACGCTCGACGTCGAGGACCTGGACGTGATGGTCGCGTTCTGGTCGACGGCCCTCGGCTACGACGTCGAGCGCGGCGACGACGGCAGCGCCAGGCTCCGGCCGCCCGGGCCGCCGTCCGCCACGGCGCCCACCGTGTGGTTGCAGGGCTCGGGCACCGCCAAGCGGGGCAAGAACCGGCTGCACCTCGACCTGGTCGCGGACGCGGACCCCCAGGCCGAGGTACGGCGGCTGCTGAGCCTCGGCGCGCGGCACGTCGACGTCGGGCAGACCGGGGCCGAACAGTTCACGGTGCTCGCCGACCCGGAGGGCAACGAGTTCTGCGTGCTGGACCGCCCGCCGACCCGCTGAGCCCTCACTTCGCGGTCAGCAACGCCGCGATCCGGGTGAAGCCGGCACGCACCTCGGCCTCGTCCGGCGGTTCGGCGGGTTCACCGTGACCCGCCTCGTCGGCTGCCGCGTCCAACTCCTCGTCGATCACGTCCTCGAAGTCCCCGTACAGGTCGGCCCCCTCCACCTGACGGGCCTCGTCCTCGGCGGCGACCTGCGCGGCGGCGATCTCGCTGCGGATCTCGTCGGGGGACAGCGCCGGCAGCAACGGCTCCACCACGGCCACCAACTGCTCCTCGGCCACCACCGCCTCGGCCAGGGCCAACGCGTGGGGGCGCTCGTACGGCCCGCAGACCACCGGCTCCCACTCGTCGAGGTCACCGAGCGGACCGAAGGTGATGATCCACGGCAGGCCGAGCAGCGGTGAGTCCGCCGGCAGGTCGAGTGTCATGAGTGCGCCCACCGGCTCATCATGGCCCGCGAACGCGAGCGCCGATGCGGTTCTCCACTGTTGTCGCCCGTCCGGCGGTCCTCCGGCGCTCGTTCGGTGGCCGTTCGGCGGCTGTCTCGACGGCCGTTCCGGCGGCTGTCTCGACGGCCGTGTTGCCCGGCCGGTCAGCCGGGACGGACAGCGTCCAGGGCGGCGCGGACCAGGGCGAGCGCCGTGGCTGGGGGCACACCGAGCCGAGCCGCCTCCGCCGCGTAGCCGGCCGCTGCCCGCTGGAGACGGTCGACGGCGTCGTCCCGCCCCGGAGCGACGAAGGTGCCGTTGCGTCCCCGGGTCTCCAACAGCCCGGCCGTCTCCAACTCGCGGTAGGCGCGAGCCACCGTGTTCGCTGCCAACCGCAGGTCAGCGGCGAGCTGCCGGACGGTCGGCAGCCGAGTGCCGACCGGCAACCGGCCGTCGCCGATCAGCTCGGCGAGCTGCACCCGCACCTGCTCGTACGGGGGCACCGGCGAGTCCGCATCGACCGAGATCAGCACCTGCCCGCCTTCCGTCATCAGCCCGCCCCGCCCGGCGTACCGGGGTCGATGCCCTCGTCGACATCCTTCGGCGGCGCCGGGGTCTCCGCGAGATCCACGACCCGACCGGTGGTGCTGGTCGCGAGGAGCGCCGCGCCGAACAGCACCAACTGGTTGAGCAGGTAGAGGTAGAGCAGCAGACCGACGGCACCGGCCACCACGGTGTACGCCGGATTCCGCTCGGTCCGCACCACGTAGTATCGCCCGACCGTGTTCAGCAGGGTGATACCGATCGCCACCAGCAACACCACCGGGCGCAGCCGGGAGCGGCTCATCCGCAGCCGGGGCACGGCGAGCAGCAACGCGGTGGCGAGCACGGTGTTGACCAGCACGCTGAGCACCGCGCTGATCGTGGTCAGACCGACCGAGCCGGTGCTGCGGAGCAGGAAACGCAGCAGCGACTCCAACGCGTCGACCGCCGCGACCGACACGCCGAGCAGCACGAAGACGCCGATCATCACGCCCAGGTCGACGAGCCGCCGCACCACCAGGTTGCCCGGCTGCTGGTTGAGCCGGTACATCAGTCGCTGCGAGGATCGGATGGCCTCCACCCAGCCGATCCCGGTGAAAACCAGGATGACCAGGCCGACCACACCGACGGTGCCGCTGGAGTTGGCGATCTGCTCGGCGTCCAGGAACGGCAGATTCTCCTTGAGGAAGTCGGCCGCCGCCGCGCTGACCTCGTCGTTGTCCTCCAGGATCGCGCCGAAGACGGAGAACGCGACCAGGGCGAGGGCGAACACCGCGAAGAAGCCGTAGTAGGCGATGGCGGCTGCCAACCGGCCGGCCAGCACCTCGCCGTACAGCACGCCGGCCCGCCACACGTGGTCGAAGAGGCTCGACCGGTGGCGCGCGCCGCTCACCCAGCGGTCGATGCCCGCCTCGATCCGGCCGATCACGTTCACGCGATCATCCTCGCCGATCTCCCACCGCTGTAGTGGCAACCAGCTTCCCCTGCTCGCCGGCCGGCGCGTCGCCGCGCTTCAGTCGCCGCGCTTCAGTCGCCGCGCTTCAGTCGCCGAGGCAGAAGTCCCGGCGTGGCTGCCACCTGGTCTGCCCGCTGTGCGAGAAGAGGGTGAACGCGCCGACCTCGAACACCGCGGAGAAGTCGGCGAGATCCTCGTACACCTTGTCCAGGGCCTCCGGTGCCACGTCCTGAGCCACTGTGACGTGCGGATGGTACGGGAATCGGAGCTCCCGGTGCAGGCCGGGCGTCGCGGCGATGGCCGCGGCCAGCAACTCGCACTCGCTGATCCCGGCGGCCACCGCGACGAACACCACCTGGGTGACCGGACGGAACGTGCCGGTGCCCCGCAGGTGCAGCGTGAACGGCAGGTGCGCGGCGGCGACGGCGGCCAGGTGCCGCTCGACCGCAGGCAGGTTGGCCGTGCGGATCTCGGTGGGACCGAGCAACGTCACGTGCGCGGGCACCGCCAGCGGATCGCCGGCCTCGATCCGTCGCCGGGTGAGCTGGGCACCCCACGGCTCGGGGATGTCCACCGCGATGCCGATCTGGATGGTGTCGCCGGTCGGCGGCACCCCGCCACTGCGATCCACGCTTCGCGCCGCCCCTCCGACCACCGACCCGTCCACCTGTACCGCGGACCTACTCGCCGCGCACAGGCGGGAAGAACCCGACCCGCTCGTACGCGGACCGCAGGGTCGCCGCGGCCACCGCGCGGGCCTTCTCCGCGCCGGCCGCGAGCAGCTTGTCCAACTGCGCCGGATCGTCCAGGTAGGTGCGGGTGCGCTCCTGGATCGGCCGGACGAAGTCCGTCACGACCTCGGCCAGCTCCTTCTTCAGGTCGCCGTAGCCTCGGCCCGCGAACGCGGCCACCAACTCGTCGATGCTGCGGCCGCTGAGCGCCGAGTGGATGGTCAACAGGTTGGACACGCCCGGCTTGGTCTCGGCGTCGAAGACGATCTCCCGGCCGGTGTCGGTCACCGCCGAACGGATCTTCTTCGCGGACCGGGCCGGATCTTCGAGCAGGTCGATGATGCCGGCCGGCGAGGACGACGACTTCGACATCTTCGCCGTCGGGTCCTGCAGATCGGTGATCTTGGCAGTGTCCTTGACGATGTGTGGCGCGGGCACCGTGAACGTGGCGCCGAACAGCGAGTTGAACCGCTGGGCCAGATCCCGGGAGAGCTCCAGGTGCTGGCGCTGGTCCTCGCCGACCGGAACCGCGTTGGCCTGGTAGAGCAGGATGTCGGCGGCCTGGAGGACCGGATAGGTGAACAGCCCGACGCTGGCCCGCTCGTTACCCTGCTTCTGCGACTTGTCCTTGAACTGGGTCATCCGGCTGGCCTCGCCGAAGCCGGTGATGCAGCCGAGCACCCAGGCCAGCTGCGGGTGCTCGGGCACCTGCGACTGGACGAACAGGGTGCTGCGTTCCGGGTCCAGCCCGACCGCGAAGAGCTGGGCCGCGGCCACCCGGGTCCGCTGGCGCAGCAGCGCCGGGTCGTGCCCCGCGGTGATGGCGTGCAGGTCCACCACGCAGTAGAACGCGTCGTGGGTGTCCTGCAGGGCTACCCAGTGCCGCACCGCGCCCAGATAGTTGCCGAGGTGGAACGAGTCGGCTGTCGGCTGGATGCCGGAGAAGACGCGGGGCCGGGCGGGAACGTCGGACATGGCGATAATTCTGTCAGCAAGCAACCCGGTCCGTCATGACGGGCCGGCGGGTCGGCTCCGGCCCGCCGATGCCGGGGTGCTGACCTCGCGTGCTTCGCCCGCGCCAACCCGGTGCATCGACCCGACCGTGACCCGCCGGTGCTGCCCCGCGACCGCCTCCCCGGCCGACTCCGGGCCGCCCGCCGAGGCCGGCACAGCGTCGTACTCGCGGCGCGGCTCGGTGCCGCGCGCGGCGGAGACGGCGAGTTGGGCCACCCGGCGGCCGTCCAGCGTGAGCACCCGCAGCAGCCAGCCGGCCGGCAACTCGGCCGGATCGGGAGCGCCGACGTCGGCGGGCTCAGCGGGCACCGGCACCTCGTCGCCGGTCACCGGAAGCCGACCCAGCGCGGCCATCACGAACCCACCCACCGTCTCGTACGGGCCGGCGGGTAGCGCCACCCCGGTCCGCTCGGCGAAGTCAGCGAGGTTGAGGCGACCGTCCACCACGGCGGGCAGGCCAGCGTGCACCGGGTCCGGGGCGGCGTCGTACTCGTCGTGGATCTCACCGACCAACTCCTCGATGAGGTCCTCCAGGGTGACGATCCCGGCCGTTCCGCCGTACTCGTCCACCACCACCGCGAGGTGCTGGCCCTCCCGCCGCATCTCGGTCAGCGCGGCGAGCACCCGTTTGCTGCCGGGGAGCCGCTTCACCTCCCGGGCCAGCTCACCGACGGTGAGGCACGGGTCGGCGTCCGGGCGCAGCAGCACGTCCCGGAGGTGTACGAAGCCGATCACGTCGTCGTGGGTGGCGTCGGTGACCGGGTAGCGGGTGTGTGTTTCGGCGCGGACCAGTCGGGCGGCTTCGCCGATGGTCAGCCGCGCCGGCAGGAAGACCACCTCGGTGCGCGGCATCATCACCTCGCGGATCAGACTGGCACCGGCCACCAGGACCTCGTCGATGATCCGTCGCTCGTCCGGGTCGAGCACCGTGTTCGCCGCGACCAGGTCCCGCAGATCGGCCTCCGAGATGCGCTCCCGGCCGGCCGTCGGACCGGTCCCGAGCAGGTCGGTGACGAGTCGGGTGGCACCGTCCGCCGCGCGGACCAGCACCCGGGCGACGGCCCGGGCGAGCGGACCGGGGTCGCGGCGGGGGTGTGCCCGCGCGCGTCGCCGGAGCCCGGTACGGGCCACTTCCCGCATGACAGAGATGGTAGACACCGTGGGCCCGCCGCACCGGCCATCCGGCGGAGCGGCCACAGATGTTCGGCTCTGTTTAATCGTGAAAGATTATGATGGAATGGGTTGCCGGTGGTGTCGGCGAGGATGCCGGCCACCGCCCTAGTGTGATCACCCAAAGGGCCACGTCCCGGGCGGGCCAGGCAGGAGGCAACGACGTGAAACTGCTCGTCACCGGGGGCGCCGGCTTCATCGGGAGCGTGGTGACCCGGATGCTGCTCGACGCGGGCCACCAGGTGGTCATCCTGGACGACCTCCGCACCGGCCACCGCGAAGCCCTCGCCCCGGACGCCACCCACGTCGAGGCGTCCATCCACGACGCCGCCCGCGTCATCACCGCCGACGCCGGCTTCGACGGGGTGCTGCACTTCGCCGCCCTCATCGCCGCCGGCGAGTCGATGATCAAGCCAGAGTTGTACTGGCGGAACAACACCGTCGGCACGCTCGCCCTGATCGACGCCGTCCGGGCGGCCGGGGTGCCCCGGATGGTCTTCTCCTCCACCGCCGCCGTCTACGGCAACCCCACCGAGCTGCCCATCACCGAAAACGCGGTGAAGGCGCCCACCAACACGTACGGCGCCACCAAACTCGCCGTCGACATGGCACTCACCTCCGAGGCGATCGCGCACGGGCTGGCCGCCGTGTCACTGCGCTACTTCAACGTGGCCGGCGCCCACCTTGCCGGCGACATCGCGCTCGGCGAGCGGCACGACCCGGAGACGCACCTGATCCCGATCGCGCTGGACGTCGCCGCCGGCCGGCGGGAGAAACTCCAACTCTTCGGGGACGACTACCCCACCGTCGACGGCACCTGCGTCCGCGACTACATCCACGTCGCCGACCTGGCCCGCGCGCACCTGCTGGCGCTGGACGCGGCCACCAGCGGCCAGCACCGGATCTACAACCTGGGCAACGGCAACGGCTTCACCAACCGGCAGGTCGTCGACGTGGTCCGCGAGGTCACCGGGCACCAACTGCCCGTCGAGGTCGCCCCGCGCCGCGAGGGCGACCCGGCCGAGTTGGTCGCGTCGTCCACGCTGGCCCGCGAGGAGCTGGGCTGGGTGCCGCAGAAGCCGACCCTGCACGACATGGTCGGGGATGCCTGGGCGTTCTACCGCACGCACATCCTGGGCCAACAGTGAGTGCGAGGAGTGAGCCGGGTCTGCGAGCCCCGCAGCCGCGAACGAAGGGAGACGCCGTGACCCATCCGGCCGATGATGTCGCCGAGCGGGCCGCGGCCGGCTTCTCCGCACAGTTCGGCGGGCAGGCATCCGGGCGCTGGGCGGCCCCGGGTCGGGTCAACCTGATCGGCGAGCACACCGATTACAACGAAGGCTTCGTGCTGCCGTTCGCCCTGCCGATGCGCACCGTCGTCGCCGCCGATCGGCAGGACGGGGAGCACTGGACGGTCTGGTCCGAGCTCTCCGGCGAGACGATCACCTTCGGCGCGGACGACGTCGCCGAGCCGGGCCGGGTCACCGGCTGGGGCGCGTACGTCGCGGGTGTGGTCTGGGCGCTGCGCGAGGCGGGTCATCCCGTGCCGGGTGCCCGGCTGGCGATCGCTTCCGACGTGCCGCTGGGTTCCGGGCTCTCCTCCTCGGCCGCGCTGGAGTCAGCCGTACTGGCTGCCCTGCTCGACCTCGGCGGGCTGGAGCTGGCCCCGGAACTGCAACCCCGGCTGGCACAGCGGGCAGAGAACGTCTACGTGGGTGCGCCGACCGGCATCATGGACCAGTCGGCGGCGATCCGTTGCCGGGCCGGGCACGCCCTCTTCCTCGACTGCCGCGACGAGTCGGTCGAGCACATCCCGTTCGACCTGGACGCTGCCGGCCTGGCCGTGCTGGTCATCGACAGCCGGGCACCGCACCGCCACGCCGACGGGGAGTACGCGGCCCGCCGCCGTTCCTGCGAGGCCGGCGCCAGCGCGCTCGGGGTTGCCGCGCTGCGGGATGTGGGCATCGACCAGCTCGACGCCGCGTTGGCTCAGCTCGACGACGAGGAGACCCGGCGTCGCGTCCGACACGTGGTCACCGAGGACCAGCGCGTACTCGACACGGTGGCGCTGCTGCGTGCCGCCCGGGTCCGCGACATCGGCCCGCTGCTGACGGCCTCCCACGTCTCGATGCGCGACGACTTCGAGATCACCGTGCCGGAGATCGACACCGCCGTCGAGGCGGCGTTGGCGGCCGGCGCGCTGGGCGCCCGGATGACCGGTGGCGGCTTCGGCGGATGCGTGCTCGCCCTGATCGAGGCCGACCGCGCCGACGAGGTCGCCGCCGCCGTGACCGACGCGTACGCGGCGCAGGGTTTCACCGCCCCCACCACCGTGACGGTCCTCCCCTCCCCCGGCGCCACCCGCCTCCCCTAACCCCCACACCCCACACCCCCAGGTTGATCAAGAAGTTTGCGTCACTTTCAGCCCGCATCCTGACGCAAACTTCTTGATCACCGGGCTGGGCTGGGCTGGGCCGGGCCGGGCTGGGGCCGGGGGATGGAGATCGTGCTTGTTCAGTGAAGTAGTGGCCTCGCCCGGCGGGCGAGGCCACTACTTCATGGATCGAGCGCGATCTTGGGGCGGGCGCGCGGGCGCGACAGCGCGGGCGTTTGTGGGCCGTTGGTGGGTGGGGTGGGGGCCGAGAGGGGTTAACTGGCTTCGACGATCATGGCGGCGCCTACCGTGCGGTTGGTTGCCTCGTCGATGATGACGAAGCCGCCGGTGGTGCGGTTGCGGCGGTACTCGTCGGCCAGCAGCGGCACCGTCGTGCGCAGCCGCACCCGACCGATCTCGTTGAGCCGCAGCTCGTCGGCCGACTCGTCGCGGTGCAGCGAGTTGATGTCCAGCCGGTAGTGCAGCCCGCGCACGATCGCCCGAGCCGACCGGGTGGTGTGCTTGATCGCGTACCGACCGCCAACCCGCAGGGGGGCCGTCTCGTCCATCCAGCAGACCATCGCCTCGATGTCCTGGGCCACCGCCGGCGCGTTGTTCGGCCGGCAGATCAGGTCCCCTCTTGAGATGTCGATCTCGTCGGCCAGTCGTACCGTGACCGACATCGGCGGGAACGCCTCCGCGACCGGCCCGTCGGCGGTCTCCACGGCGGCGATCCGGCTGGTGAAGCCGGAGGGCAGCACCATCACCTCGTCACCCGGCTTCAGCACCCCGGAGGCGACCTGACCGGCGTAGCCGCGGTAGTCGGTGACGGTGGTGGACTGCGGACGGATCACGTACTGCACCGGGAACCTGACGTCGACCAGGTTGCGGTCGCTCGCGATGTGCACCCGCTCCAGGTGGTGCAGCAGCGAGGGGCCTTCGTACCACTGCATGTTCTCCGACCGGGACACGATGTTGTCGCCACGCAGCGCGGAGACCGGCACCACGGTCAGGTCCGGCACGTCGAGCTTCGCCGCGAACGCGGTGAACTCGTCGGCGATCCGCTCGTAGACCTCCTGCGACCAGTCGACCAGGTCCATCTTGTTGACACAGAGGACCAGGTGCGGCACCCGCAGCAGGGAGCAGAGGAACGCGTGCCGACGGGACTGCTCGACCAGGCCCTTGCGCGCGTCCACCAGGATCAACGCCAGGTCCGCCGTCGATGCTCCGGTGACCATGTTGCGGGTGTACTGGATGTGGCCGGGGGTGTCGGCGATGATGAACTTGCGCCGGGGGGTGGCGAAGTAGCGGTACGCCACGTCGATGGTGATGCCCTGCTCCCGCTCGGCACGCAGGCCGTCGGTGAGCAACGCCAGGTTGGTGTATTCGTCGCCGCGGGCCGCGCTGACCGCCTCCACGGCCGCCAACTGGTCGGTGAAGAGCGACTTGGTGTCGTAGAGCAGTCGCCCGATCAGGGTCGACTTCCCGTCGTCGACGCTGCCGGCGGTGGCGAACCGCAGCAGGTCCATGGCCCGGGCCTCCGGCCCGGCCCCGGCAACAGCCCGGCCATCCGCGTCCGCGGAGGCCATGATCTCGGTGCTCATCAGAAGTAGCCCTCCCGCTTGCGGTCCTCCATGGCGGCCTCACTGACCCGGTCGTCACCACGGGTGGCACCGCGCTCGGTGATCCGGGTGGCCGCCACCTCCTCGATGACCTTCTCCACGGTGTCCGCATCGGAGCGGACCGCGGCGGTGCAGGAGGCGTCGCCGACGGTGCGGTAGCGCACCTGGGCCTTGAACCGCTCCTCACCCGCGCGGGGGCGGAAGAACTCGTTGACGGCGTAGAACATGCCGTCCCGTTCGACCACCTCGCGCTCGTGCGCGTAGTAGATCGACGGCAGCGGGATGCGTTCCCGGGCGATGTAGTGCCAGACGTCCAGCTCGGTCCAGTTGGACAGTGGGAAGACCCGGATCGACTCGCCCGGGTGGTGCCGGCCGTTGTACAGCGACCACAGCTCCGGCCGCTGGTTCTTCGGGTCCCACTGACCGAACTCGTCGCGGAAGCTGAACACCCGTTCCTTCGCCCGGGCCTTCTCCTCGTCCCGGCGGGCGCCACCGAACAGCGCGTCGAAGCGGTGCTTCTCCACCGCGTCCAGCAGCACCGGCGTCTGGATCCGGTTGCGCATGCCGTCGGCGGACTCCCGGACCATGCCGCTGGCCAGGGCCTCCGGCACGCTCGCCACGACGAGTTGCAACCCCATCTCGGCGACCCGCTGGTCGCGGTATTCCAGGACCTCGGGGAAGTTGTGCCCGGTGTCGACGTGCATGACCGGGAAGGGGACGTTGGCCGGGGCGAACGCCTTCTGCGCCAGCCGCAGCATGACGATCGAGTCCTTGCCACCGGAGAAGAGCAGCACCGGCCGTTCCATCTCGGCGACCACCTCGCGCATCACGAAGATGCTCTCCGCTTCGAGGGCGTCCAGGTGGGAGACCTGGTACGCCGCGGGGGTGGTCATGACACCGGCTCGATTCGCTCGCTCATCCGATTTCCAGACCTTTCCGGTCGGGCATGTCAAGAAAGTGCGCTCAGGCTACCCGGAATGTTTCTGCAGCGCTGCAAGCAACCGGGTGGCGAGATCCTTGCGACAGACCAGGAGGTCGGGCAGTCGCGGATCCGCCTCGTTGTATTTCAGCGCAGAACCGTCGATCCGGGAAGCGTGCAGTCCGGTGGCCGTCGCCACAGCGACCGGGGCCGCCGAATCCCACTCGTACTGCCCACCTGCATGGATGTACGCGTCCACCTCGCCGGTGACCACGGCGGCGATTTTCGCTCCGGCCGAACCCATCGGCACCAGGTGCGCGCCGACGTCCTCGGCCAGGTCGGTCAGGAAGACCGGCGGCCGGCTCCGGCTCGCCGCCAGGCGGATCTTCCGCTCGCCGGCAGTCGCCGCCTCCACTGTCATCGGCGGGTACGCCGGCGGGTAGTCGGTGCCCAGCACCCGGTGCTGCGCCGGCAACCCCACCGCCCCGGCGACCAGCCCGTGCGGACTCGGCGCGCTGCGTGCCCAAAGTGCCACGTGCACCGCCCAGTCCGAGCGGCCCTCCTCGGAGAACTCCCGGGTGCCGTCCAACGGGTCGACGATCCACACCCGGTCCGCGGTCAACCGCGACACCGCCCCGGTGTTCACCTCCGCGGCCCAGGCCAACCGCGACCCCTCGTCCTCCTCGGAGAGCACCGCGTCACCCGGACGCCACTTCGCCAACTCCGTGCGGATCAGGTCGTGCGACACCTTGTCCCCGGCCGACTTCAGCGCGCCGGTGTCGGCGAAACCCATCTCGGTGCGCAGGTCGAGCAGCGCCTGCCCGGCCCGGGACGCCAACCATCGGGCGAACGCGCCATCGATCATCGGAGGACTGCTCATCTGCCCGCTCCCGTCGCCTCGCCGCGCTGCCCGCACGGGCCGATCCGCCGCGACTCGCGTCGCCGGTCGCGGCACGCCGAAAGGCGCAGACTACCGGGCCGTCGTTTCCGAGTCGGTACGCCCCGCCCGGCTCAGCTGCCGTGGTAGAGGTTCTGCGTCGGCTCCACGCCCTTGGTGATCACCGACTCCACCACGTCGGCGGCCCGGTCCACCAGGAAATCCAGCTCCTTGCGTTCTGCCGTGCCGAAATCCGACAGCACATAATCCGCTGGGTCCTGCCGCCCCGGCGGTCGACCGACGCCGAACCGCACCCGGGCGTAGTCCTTAGTCCCCAGGGACTTCGACATCGAGCGCAGGCCGTTGTGCCCGCCCTCACCGCCGCCGAACTTGACCCGCACCTGACCGAACCCGATGTCCAGCTCGTCGTGCACCGCGATCACCTGCGTCGTCGGCACCTTGTAGAACTGGGCCAGCGCCGCGACCGGCCCACCGGAGAGGTTCATGTACGTCAGTGGCTTGACCAGCACCAGCTTCGGCCCACCGAACCCCAGCCGCGCCTCGGCCACCTCGGCCACCGCCCGCTTGTGCCGGCCGAAACGGGCACCCACCCGACCGGCCAGCAGGTCGGCCACCATGAACCCGACGTTGTGCCGGTTCCCGGCGTACTCCCGACCGGGGTTGCCCAGGCCGACCACCAGCCACGGCCCCGCCTCGTCCGTCACGACCCGTCCCTTCCGACGCCCATCCCAGCGACTCCCGATATGCCGACAGGCGCCCCCGAACATCCGGGGACGCCTGTCGCAGAGCTTGAACCGATCAGGCCTCGGTGCGCGCCTCGGCGTTCTCGTCGCCCTCGGCGGCGTCCGCGCCCTCGGAGCCCTCGGTGGTCTCGCCGACCTCGGCCTCGGCCTCGTCGGTGGCAACCTCGACCTCGGGCAGCGTCGCCTCGAGCTGCTCGGCGGTCGGGGCGGCGGTCACCGAGGCGACGGTCATCTCCGAGTCGGCAGCCAGCTCGACGCCGGCCGGCAGCTGGACGTCGCTGGCGGTCACCTGGCTGCCCGCCTCCAGGCCCTCGATCGAGGCCTCGAGGTGGTCGGGGACCTTGGTGGCGTCCGCGGTCACCGAGAGGGTGTCGTGGTCGTGCACGATCAGGGTGTCCCGGGCGGCCTCGCCGGTCAGCTGGACCGGGACCTCGACGGTGACCTTCTCGCCCCGGCGGACCAGGATCAGGTCGACGTGCTCGAAGGTGTCGCGGATCGGGTCACGCTGGATCGCCTTCGGCAGCGCCAGCACCTGGGTGCCGTCGGTGATGTCGATCGCGAAGAGCTGGTTGGCACCGCCCTTGCGGATCGCCGCGGCGAACTCCCGCGACGGTAGCGCGATGTGCTTGGGCTTCTCGCCGTGGCCGTACAGCACGGCGGGCACCTTGCCGGCCCGGCGGGTACGGCGGGCACCACCCTTGCCGAACTCGGTACGGGGCTCGGCGCTGATCTTTACCTCGGACACGGGGAAACTCCTGATGCTTTTCGCTGCGGCGGCTTGTCGTCTAACGGTGCTGGGGCGAGGGGCTCGCTGGGGCTCATGCGTCATGAACGACTGCCCGGAGCACCGCGTCGATGACGGTGCCTCCGTGCGGCGCTTTTCAGCGGCCCGCCGGGCACCCTCGCCGTGGCAACCGCACCAGTCTACCCGAGCTGTTTCCAGGGTTTCCGGCAGTCCCCGATCACGGCTCAAGACCGGCCCGCCGGTGGTGCTTCCACCAGCGCGCCGGCCCCGTTTCCGCCAGTTTGCCAGCCCCGCCCCGCCAGCGTGTCAGGTGGCGGAAACGGGGCTCGGGGTCAGCTCAGGCCACCGAAGAGGGTGGTCACCGAGCCGTCGTCGAAGACCTCCCGGATCGCCCGCGCCAGCAGCGGCGCGATCGACAGCACGGTGAGCTTGTCCAACTGCTTCTCCGGCGGGAGCGGCAGCGTGTTCGTCACCACGATCTCGCTGATCGAGCTGTTCTTCAGCCGCTCGGTGGCCGGGTCGGACAGCAGCGCGTGGGTGGACGCGACAACGATCTCCGCGGCACCCGACTCCTTGAGGATGTCGGCGGCCTTGGCGATCGTGCCCCCGGTGTCGATCATGTCGTCGACGATCAGGCAGACCCGACCCTCGACCTCACCGACCACCCGGTTCGCCACGACCTGGTTCGGCTTCATCGGGTCACGGGTCTTGTGGATGAACGCCAGCGGGCAGCCGCCCAGCCGGTCGGTCCACCGCTCGGCCACCCGCACCCGGCCGGAGTCCGGTGCCACCACTGTCATCGGCCGGCCGGCGTACTTGTGCTCCACGTACTCGGCCAGGATGTCCATCGCGAAGAGGTGGTCCACCGGGCCGTCGAAGAAGCCCTGGATCTGCGCGGTGTGCAGGTCGACGGTGAGGATGCGGTTGGCGCCGGCGGTCTTCAGCAGGTCCGCCACCAGGCGGGCCGAGATCGGCTCCCGGCCGCGGTGCTTCTTGTCCTGGCGGGCGTACGGGTAGAACGGCAGCACCACGGTGATCCGCTTGGCCGACCCCCGCTTCAGCGCGTCGACCATGATCAGGGTCTCCATGACCCAGGTGTTCACCCCGTGCGTGACGGACTGCACCACGAAGGCGTCCGAACCACGTACCGAGTCCTTGAAGCGTACGAAGATCTCGCCGTTGGCGAACTCGTAGGCGTCGGCCGGAGTCGGCGCGACGCCGAGCACCTCGCCGATCTCCTTGGCCAACTCCGGAAAGCCACGTCCGGAAAAGAGCATCAGGCTTTTGCGGTTTTCGGCGACGATGCTGCCCATGGGCCCGTCTGCTCCCGTTTTGTCGGCGGTACCCGACCCGGTGGTGGTGGGTCAGGGACTATTCGGTTGCAGTATCTCCCGGGCCGGATGTGCCGCCCACTCTCTTGGCTCCCCCGTGCATTGCCTCACTGTCGCTTGCGGCACCGGCCACACCCGACGCACCCTCGGCGGCGCGTTGCGCCCGCTCGGCAGCCGCCGCGGAGACCGTTCCGGGGCGCTTGCGCTGCACCCAGCCCTCGATGTTGCGCTGCGGTGCCCGGGTGACCCCGAGCGCGCCCGGTGGGACGTCCTGCGCGATCGCGCTACCCGCCGCCACGTAGGCACCGGCACCGACCTCGACCGGCGCGATCAGGCTCGTGTCGCAGCCGACGAAGGCACCCTCACCGACGATCGTGCGGTTCTTGTTCACCCCGTCGTAGTTCACGAAGATGGTCGCCGCGCCGATGTTGGCCTTCGCGCCGATCGTGGCGTCACCGACGTAGCTGAGGTGCGGAACCTTCGCACCCGGACCGATCTCGGTGTTCTTCACCTCGACGAACGTGCCGACCTTCGACTTCTCGGCCAGTCGGGCGGCCGGCCGCAGGTACGCGTACGGCCCGACGGTGGCGCCCGCGCCCACCTCGGCGCCGTCGGCGTGACTGCGGATCACCGACGCGCCCGGGCCGACGACCGTGTCGATCAGGGTGACGTCCGGGCCGATCACCGCGCTCGCGCCGACCACCGTGCTGCCGCGCAACTGGGTGTTCTGGTCGACCACGGCGTCGCGGTCCAGCGCCACGGTCACGTCGATCCAGGTGGTGACGGGGTCGAGCAGGCTCACCCCGGTGCGCATCCACGCCTCGTTGATCCGGTCGCGCAGCAGCCGGCGCAGCGACGCCAGCTCCACCCGGTCGTTGCAGCCCAACGTCTCGACGTGGTCCACGGCGACGTGCACCGCCACCGGCTCACCGGCCGAGCGCAGCAGGCCGAAGACGTCGGTGAGGTATTCCTCGCCCTGGTCGTTGTCGGTGGAGAGCTTGCCCAGCGCCTCGCGCAGCCGCACCGCGTCGAACGCGTAGATGCCGGCGTTGATCTCCCGGATCGCGCGCTGCGTCGCGTCGGCGTCACGTTCCTCGACGATCTGCTCCAGGCGGCCGTCGGCGTCCCGGACGATCCGGCCGAGGCCGGTGGGGTCGGGCACCTCGGCGGCCAGCACGGTGGCCGCCGCGGCGGCTTCCTCGTGCGCGGTCACCAGCGCGCCGACGGTCTCGGGTCGCAGCAGCGGCACGTCCCCGTTGATCACGACGACCGTGCCGGCGCCCTCCGGTACCGCGTCCAGCGCGATGCGGACGGCGTGCCCGGTCCCGAGCTGCTCGGCCTGGAGCACCGGCGTGGCGTCCGGGGCGACCTCGGACAGGTGCGCCCGGACCTGGTCGGCGCCGTGTCCCACCACTACGACGGTGCGGTCCGCGCCCAGCGGGGCGGCGGCGCTCAGCACGTGACCGAGCAGCGTGCGACCGAGCAGGGGGTGCAGCACCTTGGGCAGTGTCGACTTCATCCGCTTGCCCTCACCGGCGGCGAGCACGACGACGGTACGGAGGTGGGGCTGGGGCACGATGTGGCTCCCGTCGGGACGGCGGACACTCTCGCGGCCATGCTAGCCGCGCGGCCCGGCACCTTCCCCGCTTACCCCCACTGGGCCCCAAAACGGACCTAGGTGTGCAGCTCGGCCGCCAGGGTTCGAACCTGAAATACGGGTACCAAAGACCCGGGTGTTGCCAATTACACCACGGCCGATCAGCGACGCGAGCACGTCGCTTGAGGGATGGACATCCCGCCGCTACACCTTAGCGCCCCGGCCGCCGGGCGCCATCGCTCATCCCGCCGCACGGCTGGCGACCGACACGCTCGGCACGTCGGGGCGGCCGACCCGCACCCCGGCCGCCTGCCTGCCGGAGCACCCACGTACCCCGCCACAATCCTCGGCTGACCTGCGTCTTTGATCAGTTTCGCGAGGGTGATTCGAAACTTCCCCGTGCGATCTACGGAGCCGTAAGTTACGGTGACGTAGGCGTAAGTTAGTGATCGTCATCTTCCCCCTGCGAGGTCCCATGTCCACCGCTCTGCTCGATCCCCACACCGCTGGCCCCGGCCCCAAACCACTCACCGACGGCAGCCAGTCCCCCGGCATCCTGGCCGCCCTCTGGGCCTTCGTGGTCATCCCCTTCGTCGCCCTGCTGGTCGCCGTGCCGGTGGCCTGGGGCGGCTGGCTGGGCTGGACCGACGTGATCATCGGCCTGGTCTGGTACGTCGTCTCCGGGCTCGGCATCACCGTCGGTTTCCACCGCTACTTCACCCACGGCTCGTTCAAGGCCAAGCGGTGGCTGCGGGTGACTCTGGCCGTCGCGGGTTCACTGGCGGTGCAGGGTGAGATCATTCAGTGGGTCGCCGACCACCGACGGCACCACGCCTTCTCCGACCTGGAGGGTGACCCGCACTCGCCGTGGCGCTTCGGCACGAGCTTCTGGGCGTTGACCCGCGGCCTGTTCCACGCCCACGTGGGCTGGCTGTTCCGCCGGGAGCTGTCCAACCGGGCCCGTTTCGCACCGGACCTCATCGCCGACCGGGACATCAGCCGGGTCGACCGGCTCTTCCCGATGCTCGTGGCCATCTCGCTGCTCGGCCCGGCGCTGATCGGCGGCCTGGTGACCTGGTCCTGGCAGGGTGCGCTGACCGCGTTCTTCTGGGCCGGGCTGGTCCGGATCGGCCTCCTGCACCACGTCACCTGGGCGATCAACTCGGTGTGCCACGTCTACGGCGAGCGTCCGTTCGCGATGCGCCAGGGCGACCGCGCCTCGAACTTCTGGCCGCTGGCGATCCTGTCCTTCGGCGAGAGCTGGCACAACCTGCACCACGCCGACCCGACCAGCGCCCGGCACGGCGTGCTGCGCGGTCAGGTGGACATCTCCGCCCGCGTGATCTGGTTGTTCGAGAAGATCGGCGCGGCGACGCAGGTGCGCTGGCCAAAGCCGGAACGCATCGCCGCCAAGCTCGTGAAGCCGGTCGCACCCCACTGAAACCGGGCGGTGCTCGGGGATGCCGCCTGGCAGGATGTTCGGATGACCGAGCGACGCGGGGGGACCGGACGACTCGGCAACCGGGCAGCCGGGCCCTGACCCGGGTTCGGTCGGACGGCGCGGCAGGGCGGTCGGACCGCCGGCCAGTGAGGCGACGACGTGAACGGGCACAGCGGAGACACCATCCCACGGCAGGGCGTCATCGAGCGCCAGCGAGGCGGCGATATGCCCGAGAACAAGGATGGTGCCGAGGGTCGGCGGGCGACGCCGGCCCCGGCACCAAAACCGAAGACCACTTCTCGGGTACGCATGTCGGCGGCCCAACGGCGGGAGCAGTTGATAGCGACCGGCCGGCAACTCTTCGCCGAGCGGGGTTTCGACGCCACCTCCATCGAGGAGGTGGCGTCCCGCGCCAAGGTCTCCAAGCCGGTGGTCTACGAGCACTTCGGCGGCAAGGAGGGGCTCTACGCGGTGGTGGTGGACCGGGAGGTCCGGGCCCTGCTGGACCGGATCACCACGGCGTTGACCGCCGGGCATCCACGCGAGCTGCTGGAACAGGCGGCGCTGGCCCTGCTGGGCTACATCGAGGAGGAGACCAGCGGTTTCCGGGTGCTGGTCCGTGAGTCGCCGCTGATGTCCGCGACGGGCACCTTCAGCAGCGTGATGAACGACGTGGCGCACCAGGTCGAGCACATCCTGGGCGCCGAGTTCAAGAGCCGGGGGTACGACCCCAAGCTCGCCGAGCTGTACTCGCAGGCGCTGGTCGGCATGGTGGCGCTGACCGGCAGTTGGTGGCTGGAGGTGCGCAAGCCGCGCAAGGAGACGGTGGCGGCGCACCTCGTCAACCTCGCCTGGAACGGGTTGTCGCACCTGGAGGCGAAGCCGACGTTGATCACCGCCCGGCGCGGCTGACCCCGGTCAGGGGCGGTGCACGTCGGCCACCGGGTGCTTGCGGTGCTCCAACTCCGCCTCGGCGGACTCCGGCGGGCCGACCTTGTCGTACAGGCCGGTGCCGAGCAGGATCAGCCCGAACAGCATCGACACGACCACCGTCGACATCGAGAAGTTGAGGAAGTTCGCCTCGGTCTGCAGCACCGACATCATCAGGATGCTGGTCACCAGGAACACCACACCGGCGGTGAGGTTCATGTAGTGGCCGAGGTTGGTGCGCCGCGAGGCCCCGATGATCAGGAAGACCCCGAAGATCAGCGAGGCGAGCGAGAAGGCCAGGTTGGTCCGGAGTCCGAGGGCCCAGGTGCTGTTGCGGGCGAAGAGCGGGTCGCCGATCGTCTCGGCGACGCCCCAGACGCCGAAGACCAGGATGTAGACGCCGATCAGCCCGGAGAGGACCCGGTAGAGCGGCCGAGCCGGATGATTGACCGGAAAATGCGGCATGCCCAGACCCCCTGATGTGACCGTTTCAGGGGAATTGTCGCCCAGAGCAGCGCCGACTGTCCGCAGAACCACAATGCCGGCAGGGTCCGCCGAAAGGCTGGACCAGGTCAGGTTTTCGCCGGAGCCCGAGCTGCGCAGGGATCAAGCCTGACCGCCCGGAGCAGCTCGGGCTCCGGCGAAAACCCACGGCCGCAACCAAAGAGCAGCAACCAAAGAGCCGCAACCACAGCGAAGATCAGAGAACGAGCCGAGCCTTCTGGAACGCCTCCGCCTCGTCCTCCGTGCCGACCTTGCCGTACATGCCGACCATCAGCAGCACCAGTGCGGCAGTCATCACCACGATCACGGTGGTGATGCTGAAGTTGAAGATGTTGGCGTCGGTCCGGATGAACGCGAGACCGGCCAGGCTGATCACCATGAGGCCGTACGCCAGCCACTGGTTGATCGCCACGTCGATGTTGCGGCCGAGCACGGTGCCGATCAGCACGACGATCCCGAGCAGCACGCTGAGCAGCGAGAAGCCGAGGTTGGTGCCCTGACCGAGGACCCGGGTGTCGTCCTGGGCGAGGATCTCGTTGCCGGTGCTCGCGATGATGCCGAGCACCCCGAAGACGACCAGGTACAGACCGGTCAGCCCGCCGATCGCCCGGTAGATCGGCCGCGCGGGGTGGTTGACGGGGGTGTGGGCCATGTCTGTGTCTCCAACGCCGTGAGGTGAGGTGTCGCGGACGATTGTCTCGCATGTGGCGGTGTGACGCCGCACACGGGGGCCGTGCCGGTGTGCCCCGCCCGTCAGCTCTCGGGCAGGTCCTCGGCGAGCGTCATCCAGCTCTCCTCGATCCGCTCCCGCTCGGCGCGCAGATCCTTGAGCTGGGTGTCCAACTCGGCGACCCGGGCGTAGTCGGTGGCGTCCGCCGCGAGCTGGTCGAGCAGCGTGGTCTCCCGCTGGTCGAGCTTGCCGAGTTGCCGCTCCAACCGGGTCAGCTCCTTGCGGGCCTGCCGGACCTCGGCGGCGGACATGCCACTCGCGGTCGCCCCGGTGGCTGCGGCGGTCGGGGTGCCACCGGCGCGACTGGTCCCCGCCCGCTCGGCGGTCCGGGCGAGATACTCGTCCACACCGCCCGGCAGGTGCACCAGCCGACCGTCACCGAACATCCCGTACGCCGTGTCGGTGACCCGCTCGATCAGGTACCGGTCGTGGCTGGCCACGATGATCGTGCCAGGCCACGAGTCGAGCAGGTCCTCCAGCGCGGCGAGGGTGTCCGTGTCCAGGTCGTTGGTGGGCTCGTCGAAGAGCAGCACGTTGGGCTCGCCAGCCAGCAGCCGCAGCATCTGCAACCGGCGGCGCTCCCCACCGGAGAGGTCACTGACCGGGGTCCAGAGCCGCCGGTCGTCGAAGCCGAACACCTCGGCGAGCTGGGAGGCGGAGACCTCCCGGTCGCCGAGCTGCACCCGGCGGGCGACCTCCTCCACCGCTTCCAGCACCCGCAGCTGCCCGGGCAGCTCGGCAAGTTCCTGGGAGAGGAACGCCGGCCGCACCGTGGAGCCGGTGTTGAGGCGGCCACCGTCGGGGCGGGTGATGCCGGCGAGCATCCGCAGCAGAGTGGTCTTGCCGGCACCGTTGGCTCCGAGGATGGCGATCCGGTCGCCGGGGCCGACCAGCCAGCTGACGTCGCGCAGGATCTCCTTCGGCCCGGCGTGCAGCTCGACGTTGTCCAGCTCGTACACCTGCTTGCCGAGGCGCGACACCGCCATCCGCTGCAACGACATGGTGTCGCGGGCCGGCGGCACGTCGGCGATCAACGCGTTCGCGGCGTCGATGCGGAACTGCGGCTTGGAGGTACGGGCCGGTGGGCCACGGCGCAGCCAGGCGATCTCCTTGCGGAGCAGGTTCTGCCGGCGGGCCTCCACGGCGGCGGCGACGCGTTCCCGCTCGGCGCGGGCGAGGGTCCAGGCGGCGAAGCCACCCTCGTACGCGCGGACCGTCTGGTCGGCGACCTCCCAGGTGGTGGTGCAGACCGCGTCCAGGAACCACCGGTCGTGGGTGACCACGACCAGCGCGCCCTTGCGGCCGGTGAGGTGCCGGGCCAGCCAGTCGACACCGCCGACGTCCAGGTGGTTGGTGGGCTCGTCGAGGATGAGCAGGTCGGAGTCGCGGACGAGCAGCGCGGCGAGCGCCACCCGCCGTCGCTCGCCGCCGGACATCGGGCCGACCGGCTGGTCGAGGCCGAGGTGCGGCATGCCGAGGCCGTCGAGGATGGCGCGCACCCCGGCGTCGCCGGCCCACTCGTGCTCGGCGCCCATCCCCTCGTCGAGCCAGGCGGTGCCGAGCACCACGTCCCGGACGGTGGCGTCGGGGGCGAGGGTGAGCTGCTGCGGCAGCCACAGCACCCGCAGGTCGCGGCGGTGCGTCACCCGGCCGTCGTCCGGGTCCTCCTGCTTGGTGAGCAGCCGCAGCAGGGTGGACTTGCCGGCGCCGTTGAGGCCGACCACGCCGATCCGGTCGGCGTCGTCCAGGCCGAGCGAGACGTCCGTGAGCAGCCGCCCGGCGGCGCCGTACCCCTTGGACACCCGGTCCAGATTGACGATGTTCGCCACGTTCCACCCTTCAATGTCAAGGCGTCCCGGTGCCGGCGGGCACCTGGACGCCTCTCCCCAGGGTACGCGGACGCCCCGAAGGCCCGCGCCGCGTGCCAGCCGCTCGCGGGACGCGTGGTCAGCTGATCCGGGCGCCGGCGACCGGACCGTGCGCGACCCGTGCCTGCCGGCAGACGCCAGCGGTGGTCAGCTCGGCGGCGATCCGCTCCGCGCTGGCCGCGTCGGCGGCGAGGAACACGCAGGTCGGGCCGGAGCCGGAGACGATGCCGGTGAGCGCACCGGCCGCCTCGCCGGCCTTGAGGGTGTCGGCCAGCGTCGGGCGCATGGCCAGTGCGGCGTCCTGCAGGTCGTTGCCGAGCGTCCGGGCGAGCACCCGTGGGTCCCTCTGACGCAACGCGCCCAGCAGGGCGTCGGTGCTGCCCAGCGGGGCCCCGGCGGCACCGGAGTCGCGCAGCCGGTCCAGTTCCCGGTACGCGGCCGGGGTGGACAGGCCGCCGTCGGCGATCGCCACCACCCAGTGCCACGTGGTGGGGCGGACCAGCACCGGGCTGACCGCCTCGCCCCGGCCGGTGCCCAGCGCGGTGCCGCCGTAGATCAGGAACGGCACGTCGGAGCCGAGGTCGGCGGCGATGCCGGCCAGCTCGTCGCGGGACAACCCGGTGCCCCAGAGCGCGTCGCAGGCCACCAGCGCGGCGGCCGCGTCGGCGCTGCCACCGGCCAGGCCACCGGCGAGCGGGATCTGCTTGCGCAGGTGCAGGCGGGCGTGCGGCAGCACACCCGCGTACCCGGCGAGGGCGTGCGCGGCACGGATGATCAGGTTGGTGTCGTCCAGAGCCAGCTCGCCGGTGCCCTCGCCCTCCATGGTCAACGCCAACGTGTCGCCGCGCCGGGCGGTCAGCTCGTCGTAGATGGAGATGGCGTGGTAGACCGTGTTCAGCTCGTGGTAGCCGTCCCGGCGCAGCGGGCCCACCCCGAGGTGCAGGTTGACCTTCGCGGGCACCCGCACCCGCACCGGGCCGGCGGCCCCACGTCGCTCGTCCTCGTCGTCCGGTCGCCAGGCCTCGGTCACGGGGTGATGTCCCGCAGGTGCAGGCGGATGTCGAACGGCTTGGCCACGATCAGCTCCTCGGCGGAGTCGGCGGCCAGCTCGTACCGGCCGCCGACCAGTTCGTACGCGTACACGTGCAGCGGGTCCTGCTCGATCCGCCAGTAGTGCGGGATGCCGGCGTCCGCGTAGTCGGCCGGCTTCTCCAGCCGGTCCCGACGACGGGTCCCGGGCGAGACGACTTCGACGGCGAGCACAACTTGATCAGCCTCGAAGTAGTGGTGGTCGGCCGCCACCGGACGCCGCAGCAGGACGACGTCGGGTTCGAGAGTGTTCCGATAGTTGATCGCCACCCCGACGGCGGTGGCCGGCGTCAACTCGGCCGGAGCGTGCTGCCGCAGCCACATCCACAACAGGTTGCCGATGTGCTGCTGGCCAAAGGTCGGGGAAGGGACCACGACGAGGACGCCGTCACGTAGCTCGACGCGGGGGGCGTCGTCGGGCAGGGCCAGCACGTCCTCGATGGTGTGGTTGGCCAGCCGTTGCCGGACGGGATCCGGACTCCACATCCCGTGGGCGGTGGGCGCGATCGGCTGCGCGGTCACTCGTACACCTCCTCGGCGGGCACGGCGTCAGCCTACTTCGCGGCCGGCGTACCGACCGGAGCCGACGCGGCGATGGCAGCGAACTGCTCGACGGTCAGCGACTCCCCACGGGCGCCGGGGTCGACGCCGGCCGCGGTGAGCGCCGCGGCGGCCCGGTCCGGGCCACCGGCCCAGCCGGCCAACGCGGCCCGCAGCGTCTTGCGGCGCTGCGCGAACGCCGCGTCCACCACGGCGAAGACCCGCTCCCGGGGTACGTCGGCGCGGGGCGGCTGGTGACAGGTGAAGGCGACCAGGCCGGAGTCGACGTTGGGCACCGGCCAGAACACGTTCGGCGGCACCTTGCCGGCACCGCGGGCCTGGGCGTACCAGGCGAGCTTCACCGACGGAATGCCGTACACCTTGGAGCCGGGACCGGCGACGAGCCGGTCGGCGACCTCCTTCTGCACCATCACCAGGCCGTGCCGCAGGGTGGGCAGCACGGCGAGCAGGTGCAGCACCACGGGCACCGCGACGTTGTAGGGCAGGTTCGCCACCAACGCGGTCGGCGGCGGGTCGGCCAGCTCGGCGGCGGTGATGCGCAGCGCGTCCGCGCGGTGCACGGTGAGCCGGGCGGCATCGGCCCCGGCGTGCCGCGCGACGGTCTCCGGCAGCGCCCCGGCGAGCACCGGGTCGATCTCCACGGCGTGCACGTGCCCGGCGATCGGCAGCAGCCCCAGGGTCAGCGAGCCGAGCCCGGGCCCCACCTCCAGTGCCACGTCGTCGGGGGTCAGGCCGGCGGCGGTGACGATCCGACGCACCGTGTTCGGGTCGTGCACGAAGTTCTGGCCGAGCTTCTTGGTGGGCGCGACGCCCAGCCGGGCGGCGAGTTCCCGGATCTCCGCCGGGCCGAGGAGACCGGTCATGGCTGGCAGCGTAGCGACGGGGTCGGTGCCGACCGTCGGGCCGGGCTCACCACGGGCCGAAGACCCGGTCGCCGGTGGCGGAGATGGCCGCGCACAGCTCGTCCAGGTCGCTGCCGGTGGTCGCGGCGAGCGCCCGGACGGTGAGCGGAATCAGGTACGACGCGTTCGGCCGGCCGCGGTACGGCATCGGGGTGAGGTACGGCGCGTCGGTCTCCACGAGCATCTGGTCCACCGGGGTGAGCGCGGCGGCCTCGCGCAGCGCCGTCGCGCTGCCGAAGGTGACGGTGCCGGCGAAGCTCAGCAGATAGCCGCGGCGGACACACTCGCGGGCGAAGTCGGCGTCGCCGGAGAAGCAGTGCAGCACCACCCGGTCCGGGGCGCCCTCGTCGTCGAGGATCCGCAGCACGTCGGCGTGCGCGTCCCGGTCGTGGATGACCAACGTCTTGTCGTACCGCTTGGCGATGGCGATGTGCGCCCGGAAACTCTCCTCCTGCGCGACCCGCCCCTCGTCGCCGGTGCGGAAGAAGTCCATTCCGGTCTCGCCGATCCCCCGGACCCGATCGCGGGCGGCGAGTGACTCGATCTCCCGCAACGCCTCGTCGAGGTCACTGAGCCGGGGCGCCTCGTTGGGGTGCAGCGCCACGGTGGCCAGCACGGCGGGATACCGGTCGGCGGTGTCCGCGCCCCACCGGGAGGAGGCGACGTCCACGCCCACCTGGACCAGCCGGTCCACGCCGACCTTCGTGGCCACCGCGATGGCCACGGCCACCGGGTCGTCGGCCGGCCCGCCGGGCACCCCGGCCTCGCTGACGGTGATGTCCAGGTGGGTGTGGCTGTCCAGCACCGCCCGGGGCAACGACTCGGGGGCTGGCGGGAACTCTCCGGCCCGCCGGGCGGCACGGTCACGGCGGGATTCTCTGGGCTCGCTCATCAGCGACAGCATCACACACCGGGGCTGTCCATCTGCCCGCCACCCGACGTTCACCTCGGCTACGCCGCGCGACTCTACGGTCGCCAACGAGCGGACGCGACAGCGTGCGGACCCCATCCCAGCGAGCAGGGAGGCGACGGCATGAGCGTCACCCCCCAGGCCGGCGGCACGGCCAGCGAACGGACCGGACTGCACGTGGCGTTCGGCGGCGCCGTGTACCCGGCCGAGGAGATCGCCCGAGGTGCCGCGTACGAGTTGTTCAGCGCCGACGAGGTGGCCGGCTTCGAGTGGGCGCCCCGCCCGGGCAGCGCCCTGCCGTGGCGGCGTTTCGTGCACGTCACCGAGGTGACAGCGGTGCACGGGGCGACGGAACCGGCCGACGAGCCGGAGACGCCGCTGCTGATGCCCGCCCATCGCGAGCGGGGTTGGGCGTACCTGCACCAGCTCAGCCAGCAGCCGGCGGCGGCGGGCGACCCGGTGCTGGCGATGGCGCGTGCGTCGGCGGTGGTCCGGCGGGGCACCCGGATGGTGAAGGTGCTCTCGGCCCAGCAGGTCGCCGGTCACCTGCGGGGTTGGCTGCCGCACGGCTTCTGCTACCGCGAGCACGATGTGGCGCACCTGCGTACGCCGGTGACGACGAAGGTGCTGCGTACCGATGGTGACGCTGGCCGGGACGGCCCGGACGTGGCGTACGTGTTGCGCTGGCGCGCGTCCGACAGTGGTGACTACGACGTGCCGGCCGGGCCCGCGCACCGGGGCCTGACCGCGCTGGCCTCGCGGGACCGGGTCGGCGCTCCCGTGCTGGGCACCGGCTTCACGCCCAGCAACGGTCAGCTCATCCCGGAGTTCATCACCAGGGACTTCGCCGACCTGCCGATGCCGGCGAACGCCGCCCTCATCGCCTACCCGGCGGAGGGGGTGGAGGTGGTGCTGTACACCTACCAGGCCGAGCAGCGCGGGTGGCTGCGGATGGTGGGTCCGCAGTGGCGGCACCTGTTGGCCGCGGTGCCGGGTCTCTCCCCCGATCAGGAGTACGTGCCGAACGCCGACGTGCCCCGCTCCACCCAACTGGTCGGCACGTACGGCGACAACGAGTACGAGGCGGTCGCCGACCTGCCCGGCGGGTTCCGGGTGCTGGCGATGACCCGGGCGGCCCGTTACCCGGTGGACGCGGTGGCCCGCCGGGTCCGGTTCGCCCAGTGGCGGGGGGTGCCGTGTCTGGTGCTGCGGGAGGAGGCGGGCTGGCTGCGGATGCGGCTGCGCTACCCGAACCCGGACGCGGTGCTCGGCACCGGCGCCCAGTGCCAGGAACGCGGCGTCTACGAGGCCTGGGCGCCGGGCGCCGAGGTGACCGACGACCAGGTGATGGACACCCGGTACGCGATGTGACGGCGCGCGGCGGCAGGGCGACCCGCCGCCGCGCGTCGTGCGGTCAGTCGGCCAGTCGGGCCAGTTCCTCGTCGACGATCGACGGGTCGAGCTTGCGGAACACCGGCTTCGGCGCGGCCAGCGGGCGGCCCGCCTCGATCGGCACCGACTCCCAGCGCGCGCCGACCGTGTAGTCCCCGGTGAGCACCGGGTACGCCGGGCCGCCGTCCAGGTCGTCGACCTGCTCGATCACCGGCATCGGCGCGTGCACGCCGGTGCCGCCGAGCAGCTCGTGCACCTGCTGCGCGGAGTGCGGCAGGAACGGGGTGAGCAGCGTGTTGGCGTCGCTGATCACCTGGAGGGCGACGTGCAGGATGGTGCCCATACGGGGCTTGTCGGCCTCACCCTTGAGCTTCCACGGCGCCTGCTCGGAGAGGTACTTGTTGGCCTCGGCGACCACCTTCATCGCCTCGCCGATGGCCTGCTTCTGCCGGTGCCGGCCGATCAGGTCGCCAATCGTGGTGAACCCGGCGCGGGCGACGGCGAGCAGGGCCTCGTCGGCCTCGGTGAGCCCGGCCGGGTCGACAGCGGGGATCGCCCCGAAGTTCTTGGCGGCCATCGAGACGCACCGGTTGACCAGGTTGCCCCAGCCGGCGACCAACTCGTCGTTGTTGCGGCGGAGGAACTCGGCCCAGGTGAAGTCGGTGTCGTTGCTCTCCGGGCCGGCGGCGGCGATGAAGTAGCGCAGCGCGTCGGCGTCGTAGCGCTCCAGGAAGTCGCGGACGTAGATGACCACCTTGCGGGACGAGGAGAACTTCCGCCCCTCCATGGTCAGGTACTCGCTGGAGACCACCTCGGTGGGCAGGTTGAGCCGACCCAGCTCGCCCGGCTCACCGTCGCGGGAGCCCTCGCCGGAGTATCCGGAGAGCAGCGCCGGCCAGATCACCGAGTGGAAGACGATGTTGTCCTTGCCCATGAAGTAGTAGGACTGCGCGTCCTTACCCTGACCGTCGGTGGACCACCACCGGCGCCACGCCTCCGGGTCGCCGGAGCGGCGGGCCCACTCGATCGAGGCGGACAGGTAGCCGATCACCGCGTCGAACCACACGTAGATCCGCTTGTCCGGCCGGTCCCGCCAGCCGTCCAGCGGGATCGGTACGCCCCACTCCAGGTCCCGGGTGATCGCCCGGGGCTGGAGGTCGTCGAGCAGGTTGCGGGAGAACCGCAGCACGTTGGGCCGCCACCCCTCGCGGGTGTCCAGCCACTGCCGCAGCACCTCGGCCAGCGCCGGCAGGTCCAGGAAGAAGTGCTCGGTCTCGACGAACTTCGGAGTCTCCCCGTTGATCCGCGACTTCGGGTCGATCAGGTCGATCGGGTCGAGCTGGTTGCCGCAGTTGTCGCACTGGTCACCGCGGGCGCTGTCGTACCCGCAGATCGGGCAGGTGCCCTCGATGTACCGGTCGGGCAGGGTGCGCCCGGTGGACGGGGAGATCGCGCCCATGGTGGTCTTGGGCACGATGTAGCCGTTGCGGTACATCCCCTCGAACAGCTCCTGCACCACCGCGTAGTGGTTGCGGGTGGTGGTGCGGGTGAACAGGTCGTAGGAGAGGCCGAGGCCGTGCAGGTCCTCGACGATCACCCTGTTGTACCGGTCGGCCAGCTCGCGCGGGGTCACCCCGTCAGCGTCGGCCTGCACCTGGATCGGGGTGCCGTGCTCGTCGGTGCCGGAGACCATGAGCACGTCGTGGCCGGCCATCCGCATGTACCGGGCGAAGACGTCGGAGGGAACGCCGAAACCGGAGACGTGGCCGATGTGGCGGGGGCCGTTGGCGTACGGCCAGGCCACTGCCGCGAGAACGTGACTCATGAGCAGTGAGCCTAGTGACCCGGTCGGGGCATCCGCGAACCAATGGGGGGTGCCCGACCGGCGGACCGGGCCGACCACCTCGCCCGTTGGTCCGATTTGTCGTCGACACGCGGCTCAGCTGCCCGTTTCGCCTCCTGGGGAGGTGTGCAATGAACGTCGTGACGGGCAGACGAGCGGCGCGGGACCACGAGGACCGTCCCACCGGACCGGCGGTCGGCGACGACCCGGGGCGCGAGCCGGCCGTGCCCCGGGTCACCGGGGTCGCGCCCCAGCCCCGGCTGGTGCCCGCCGACCCGGGTGGGCAGCGGCCCACCCCGGCGGGGCGGTCCGCCACCCCGGCCCGCCCCACGCCGGCGGCCCCGTCGCCCACTCCGGCCCGGCCGACCCCGGCGGCACCCGCACCCAGTCCGGCCCGGCCCGCCCTGTCCGGCCCGCTCGCCGCCTCGGTCCCGGCCGGTGGGGAGTCCGTCGAGGTGGAGCCGACCACCGGGGCACCCGTGGACGCCGTGCCGCGTCGGGTGCCGGTGCGGCAGCAGACCCGCCGCCAGCGGGCCCGCCGGCCGGACGACACGCTGGACGACGACGGTGACGCCTTCTGGGCACCGATCGAACAGGTGCACTGGGACGGCACCCCGGTCCGCAAGGACCCGGCACCGGCGCGGTTTCGCGGCTTTCGGCTGCTGCTGCGGCGGGCACCGAGCCGTACGCCCCCACCGCCGGATCCGCTGCCCGGGCTCGCCGCGCTGGTGGTGCTGAGCCTGGTCGCGGCCTTCTTCGCCTGGGTCAGCGCGGGCCCGTTCTGGCTCGCGGTCGGGCACGCCCGGTCGGGCACCGTGGTGATCGACGACTGCTCCGGCGGCGGGCTCACCCAGCGGTGCCGGGGGATCTTCACACCCGACGACGGGCGGTTCATCGCCCATGGTGTGCGCGTCGGCGGTGTGCCCGCCGACGGGAGCGCGGCCGGCACCCGGCTGCCGGCGCGGATGACCGGCCCGGACAGCGGCACCGCGTACGCGGACGTCGGCGTGGGCCGGCACCTGCGGTGGCTGCCCGGTCTGCTGGTGGTGCTGGGCTGCACCGCGGGCATCGTCCGGTGGACCGGTTCGGCCCGGCTGCCCGGCCGCCGGCACCGCCGCTGGGCGGTGGCCGCCGCCGTCGCCGGCCCCACGCTCATCACCGTCGGCTTCCTGGTCGCCGCGTGGTGATCCCGCCGTCAGGGGAGCCCGGTCCCCTCGGTCAGCTGTGCACGATCGTGTAGACGTCCCGGCGGCGCAGCGCGTATTCGGTGGCGACGTCGGTGATGGCGTCCCGGCGGGACCGGCCGGCGGCCTCCCGTTCGGCGACGGCGGCGCGCAGGGTGTCGTCGTCGGGGCGTTCGGGGGCGGTCACCGGCGCCCCGGCCACCACCAGCGTGATCTCTCCGCGCGGATCCCCCTCGGTGGCCCATCGGGCCAGCTCGCCGAGGGGGCGGCGGAGCACCTCCTCGTAGGTCTTGGTGAGTTCGCGGCAGAGCGCGGCCGGCCGGTCCGCCCCGAACGCGTCGGCCAGGTCGGTGAGGGTCGCCCCGATGCGGTGCGGCGCCTCGAAGAAGACCAGAGTGCGCTCCTCGGCGGCGAGTGCGCGCAGCCGCGATCGACGCCCGCTGGGGGTGCGGGGCAGGAAGCCCTCGAAGCAGAACCGGTCGCAGGGCAGCCCGGAGACGGCCAGCGCGGTGGTGACCGCGCTGGGACCGGGGGCGACGGTGACCGGCGCCCCGACCTCCAGCGTGGCGCGGACCAGCCGGTAGCCGGGGTCGGAGACGCTCGGCATCCCGCCGTCGGTGACCAGCGCCACCACGTATCCGCCGAGAATGGCCTCGACCAGCTCGGGGGTACGCCGCTCCTCGTTGCCCTCGAAGTAGGAGACGATTCGACCACCGACGGTGAGGTCGAGATCGCGGGCCAGCCGGGTGAGCCGACGGGTGTCCTCGGCGGCGACCACGTCGGCGCTCATCAGCACCTCCCGGAGTCGGGCCGAGGCGTCGGCGGGGTTGCCGAGCGGAGCACCGAGCAGAATCAGGCGCCCAACTTCGGACATTTCACCCACGGATTCGTCTCCTTCATTGCTGGGAATACCGGTATCAGGGACGACGGACGCCACCGGACACCTTGGCAGCCTACGATCGCCGGGTGACGAGTGCGTCGACAGCGCAGAGCCCGAGCGCGGACCCGGACAAGATGATCCAGGTGTCGGGCGAGCCCGGTGCCACCCAGGAGCCGACGGCACCGAGCGCCGAGGGCGGCGGGGTGGCCGCCGCGGTCCGGCGACGGTTCGCCACCGTCGACACCCAGGCGGACCGGTTCTCCTGGCTGGCCACGGCAGTGGTGGTGGCCATCGCGGCGATCCTGCGCTTCGTCGGGCTGTCCAGCCCCAAGGGCAAGATCTTCGACGAGACGTACTACGCCAAGGACGCCTACGGGCTGATCTCCCGTGGCGTGGAGTGGAACTACAAGGACAACGTCCCGTCGTACGTGGTGCACCCGCCGCTGGGCAAGTGGTTGATCGGGCTCGGCGAGTGGGCCTTCGGCTACCAGGACGCCGACTCCAAGGTCTCCGTTCCCGGGCACCTGATGACCACCGCGCCGGAGTTCGGCTGGCGCTTCTCGGCCGCGGTGATCGGCACCCTGTCGGTGCTGCTGCTGGTTCGCATCGGTCGGCGGATGTTCCGCTCGACGGTGCTCGGCTGCGCGGCCGGCCTGCTGCTCGCGCTGGACGGCTTCCACCTGGTGCTGTCGCGTGCGGCCCTGCTCGACATCTTCCTGCTCTTCTTCGTGCTGGCCGCGTTCGGCGCGCTGGTGCTCGACCGGGACGCCCGCCGTCGACGCTGGGCACGAGCCCTGGACGACGGGCTCGATCCGAGTCAGCCGGGTCGCGCCGGCCGCCCGCCGACCGGTTGGCGCACCTGGCCCTGGTGGCGGCTGGCGGCCGGGGTGCTGATCGGCTGCGCGTGTGCGGTGAAGTGGAGCGCTCTGTACTTCGTGCCGGCCTTCGCGCTGCTGGTGCTCCTCTGGGAGGTCGGCGTCCGCCGCTCGGCGGGGGTCCGCCGGCCCTGGCGGGACGCAGTCGTCGACGAGCTGCCCTGGCTGGTGCTCGCCGGCGTGGTCATGGTCGGCACCTACCTGGCCACCTGGTCGGGCTGGCTGCTCACCGACGACGGTTACTACCGACTCGCGTCGGCCTACCCGAGCGCCCCGCTCAGCGACCGCCCGGTGATCGGCCCGCTGATCAACCTGTACGAGTACCACCGCGCGGCGTACGGCTTCCATGCCCAGCTCGACGACGCGCACAAGTACCAGTCGTGGCCGTGGCAGTGGTTGCTGCTGGGCCGACCGGTGGCGTTCCACTACGCCAACAACGGCGTCTGCGGGGCGCCGACCTGCGCCTCGGAGATTCTGCTGCTCGGCACCCCGCTGCTCTGGTGGTCGTTCCTGCCCGCCCTGGTGGCGCTGGTCTGGCTGGGTGTGGCCCGTCGGGACTGGCGGGCCGGCGCGATCCTGCTGACCGTGGCCGCCGGGCTACTGCCGTGGTTCTGGTTCGCCCTCGACGGCCGGACGATGTTCTCGTTCTACGCCGCGCCCGTGGTGCCGTTCCTGGTGCTGGCGGTGGTGTACGTGCTGGGTGCGCTGATCGCGCCCGCCGGGGGCGATGTGGGTGCGGTGGCACCGCTGGTGCCCGGTGACCCGAGTTATGAACGCCGGCTGGTGGGCAGCATCGCGGCGGGGGCGTACGTGTTGCTGGTCGGAGTCTGCTTCGCGTACTTCTATCCGATCTTCGTCGGCCGGGTGATCCCGTACTCGGACTGGCTGTCCCGGATGTGGCTCGACGGTCGGTGGATATAAGCATCGACAGGCGACGCGCCGCTCAGCGCGACGGGAGAAGGGCCCGCACGCCGAAGCGTGCGGGCCCTTCTGACAAAGACGCGCGCCCCGATCGCCTGCCACGGGGGAAGCGGGCGATTGGGGCGCGCAAGAAGAGCTTAACCACCGGGCACCACCGGCACAACGGGTCGACTTGGGTCAGATTTCCGACGGATGGTGGCCGGACCGCCACCTTTCCTTGAACAGTTGACCGAGGGTGACCCGGCGTGGACCCAGAGCGCGGACGATGCCGGCCCGCGGCGACGGGTGACCAGGCCGACGGCGTCGGGGCTCGGACCGTCCGCAACCCAAGTGATCATCCAAAGTGGATCTCACTACACTGCGGGCCGTGATCAACTTCAGACGATCGACGGCCGTCCTTCTCGGACTGCTGGCGACCACCGCACTGGCCGGGGCCGCCCCGGCGCAGGCCGACGGGGAGCCGGCGCCCGAGCCGCCCCGGGTCGAGCTGGTGCTCGACGTCAGCGGGTCGATGCGCGCCGCCGACATCGACGGACGCACCCGGATCGCGGTAGCCCAGCAGGCCTTCAACGAGGTCGTGGACGCGCTACCCGAACAGACACAGCTCGGCATCCGGGTACTCGGCGCCACCTACCGCGGCAAGGACAAGAAGGTCGGCTGCCAGGACACCCAACAGATCGTGCCGGTCGGCCCGGTGGACCGGTCCGCCGCCAAGGCGGCGGTGGCGACACTTCGCCCGACCGGGTTCACCCCGGTCGGCTTGGCGCTGCGCTCCGCCGCACAGGACCTGGGCAGCGGGAACACCACCCGGCGGATCGTGCTGATCACCGACGGCGAGGACACCTGCGCGCCGCCGGACCCGTGCGAGGTGGCCCGGGAACTGGCCGCACAGGGCACCAGCCTGGTCGTCGACACCCTCGGTCTGGCCCCGGACGAGAAGGTCCGCCGGCAGCTGCTCTGCATCGCCAGCGCGACCGGCGGGACCTACACCGCCGCGCAGAGCGCCGAGGAGCTGACCGACCGGATCAAACAGCTCGTGGAGCGGGCCGGCGACACGCACACCCGGGCCCCGACAGTGGTCGGCGGCACGAACGCGTGCGACTCGGCGCCACTGCTCGCACCGGGCGTGTACGCCGACCGGGAGTCGTTCTCCGAGCACCGCTACTACCGGGTGCCGATCCGCCCCGGCCAGGAGCTGCGGGCTTCGGTGAGCATGGCGTTGGACCGTGCCGTCAACCGGGACTACGGGGTGCTGCTGCGGGCCACCGCGGCCGACGGCCGGGAACTCGTCCGGGGTGCGGACGCCGGCAGCGGACGGGCCGACGTGCTCTCCGCCGGGCTGCGCTGGTCGGCCACCGCCGACGATGAGGATGCCGCGGACACCGAGGAGAGTTCGGCCCCGGTCGTCGAGCCCACCACCGTTTGCCTGGTGGTGAGCAACTCGTTCGCCCCGCGTCCCGGCACCGCGGCGACCCCGGGCATGCCGGTGGAGTTGACCGTCGACGTGGTCGCCGCCGCACCCGCACCGGACGGACCGGACCTCGGCCGGGGCTGGGTGCTGCTGGCCCTGCTCACCATCGCCGGGCTGATCACCGGTCTGCTCGCCGGCCTGCTCACTCGCTGGTGGGTCGCCACCTGGAGGGAGAACTGATGCGTAGCGCACTGTTCCGGTCGATGGCGGCGCTCCTCGCCGCCGGTGGGGCCGCCCTGCTCCCCGCCGCGGCCGTCGCCGCACCCACCCCCTCCCCGGGTGCCACGCCGGTCAACCGTGCCGGCACGTCGTTCCTCACCGCCACCCCGATCACCGCGGGACAGCCGGTACGGGTGGACGCCTCGATCGGCGACCACCTCTACTGGTCGTTCCCGGCAACGGCCGGTCAGGTGCACGAGATCACCGCCACCGTCACCTTCCCGAAGGGACGCGACGGGGCCTCCACCTGGACCGTCGACGTCTTCGACGGGCTCCGCCGCCGCCAGGCGTGCACGGCGGGGGCCCAGACTCCGACGGTGGACGCTAAGGCGTCGACGGTGGTGCTGGGCTGCACGTTGCGCGAGGTGCGGCCGTGGGCGGAGCCCTGGTCGGCCGACCCACTGCCCGGCACGTACGTCATCCGGCTCTCCGTGATCGACCTGCCGGAGCCGGATCTGGGTGCGCCGATCGACGTCGACCTGCTGGTCGGCACCGTCGCCGACCGGGGCACCTCGGCCGACGACGGCGAACTGGCCGCCCCGCTGGTGCCGAACACCAAGGCCGGCACGGTGCTCACCGCCGTACCCCCGGTGGACGCGGAGGCCGACGACGAGGGCGACCCGCTGACGGACTGGTTGCCGGACCTCGGCTCGCGCTGGGTCTGGACCGGCATCGGTGGTGCGCTCGCCGCGGTGGCTGGCGTGTGCGGCTTCGCGATGACCCGGCGGCCTCGACGTCGCTGAACGCCCCTCTGGTGGCCCCGCCCAGCGGTGGGGCCACCGGAGGTTCAGCTACGCCGGGAGCCGCGCGGCAACCAGCCGATGAACCGGTCCTGGAGCGACATCACCGGGGCGGCGCGCAGATCTTCGGTGGCGGCGGCGAGGCAGGACCCCAGATAAACGCTGAGCATGGCGCGATCACCGCCGTACTCCGCCAGCAGCCGGCTGCGCTTCGTCGCGCACGGCCACTCGTCACCGCAGGAGCCGCAGCTCCAGCAGGGGGTCTTCGGGGCGTGATCGTCAGCCGGCACCCCCGGCCGTTGCGCACCATCGGTCATCGCACGTCCTTCCAGATGTCCACGGGGCTGGCCGCGCCGGCCAGCGTTGATGGTGGTCCCCCCGGAGCCATCAGGGAGGGCGCTGCGCGTCCCTCCGGTGTTACATCTTTGCGGTACTTTCAGCGGTCGTGGGAGTCGGAAATTTGACGGTTGGCCTGATCTGCCATTCCTACCGACCAGTAGGCAATCGGAATGCGTGACCTGCTGCCACCGACGGTCGCGGTTGCCATCGCCGGGCCCGACGACTGGACGGGCGAGTTGCTCCCCGCTGAGCTGGCATGTCTCAGCGAGCGGGCCGCGCAGACCCGTCGGCGGGACTTTGCCGCCGGGAGGATGTGCGCCCGCCGCGCGTTGCGCGACCTCGGCCTGGCGATGACCGCGGTGCCGGCCGCCGCCGACCGCGCGCCGGTCTGGCCGGCCGGGGTGGTCGGCAGCATCACCCACACCGCCGGCTACTGCGCCGCGGCCGCGGCGCACACCACCGACGTCCGGTCCGTCGGAATGGACGCCGAGCAGCACCGCGAGATCAATCCGGGAGTACGCAGACTCGTGCTGCTGCCCGAGGAGGAGGCCGCCTGCGCGCGGCTACCCGGCGGCACCTGCTGGCCGGTCGTGCTGTTCAGCGCGAAGGAGACCATCTACAAGGTGTGGTACCCGATCGTCCGCGACTGGCTGGACTTCCACGACGCGCGAGTCGAACTTGATCCGGATGCCGGCACGTTCACCGCCCGGATCGCACCGACCCGGGTGGACGCGGCACAAGTCGCCGACCCGCCCTCGTCGATCACCGGCCGCTTCGTGATCGCCGACGGGCTGGTCCGCACCGCCGCCGTGCTCGGCCGGGGCTGACCCTGCTGGCTACCGCTCCAACCGGGCAGCCCCGCTCGGGCGTCAGTGGGCGTAGCGGCCGAGCAGGTACACACTGAGCCGCTTGCCGTCGCGCACCGCCACCACGTGCCCGGTCACCACGTCCCCCTGGCGCTGGTAGACCTGGTACGACGGCGCGTCGAAGCGCCACCCGACGGTGTCCGGGATCGCTTCGGCGGGAAGCGGGAACCCCGCATCGGTGGGCGCCATCGCCGGTGGCTGCGCCGGTGCGGCGGCCCAGCCGTCGAGGATCCGGTCCAGGCACCCTGGCGACGTGGTGAAGTGCAGGTACAGCTCGCCCATCGGTCCGGTCATGTCCTCGGCGTTGCTGTATCGCAGGCCATCAACGTCACACGGCAGACTGACCTGGTAGTGCGGCAGGATGTCGTCCTCGAAGTCGCCCCGGGTCACCCCGAAGATCCCGTCCGGGTGCCGGTAGGGCCGTGGACCCCAGAAGTGCGCCGGCGGGTAGAGCGCCACCGCCGACCCCACGACGACCAGCACAATCGCTCCCCAGCGCCAGAGCCGTTGTCGGGAGCCGCGCACCGTCGACCCCGTCGCGGGCCGCGCGTCCGCACTCGTGGAACTGACGGGGTGAACCTCCCGGCCCGCACCGGAGAGCACCTCCCGCACGACCGACCGGAACAGCGTCGCGGTGTCGGCGATGAACCGGAGCCGGCCGACACCGAGCAGACGCAACGCGGCGCCGTGCCCGAACGCGACCACGACGGCGGCACCGAACAGCAACACCCACCAACCCGCGGCCACCACCGTCCGTAGCGGTCCAGCACTCTCGGCCCATCCCTGGCGCAACCGCTCGGTGTGGAACGGCACGTGCCTCTGCTCGTCGACCAGGATGCGGGCACCCACGTCCGAGAGCAGCGGATCATCGGTGCCGTCGCGGACGGCTCGGTAGTAGCGCAGGGCGACCACCTCGGCGACCATCAGCGTCATCAGTTCCAGTCGCAGCCCCAGGGCACGCCGGATCGTCACGAACACCCGGTCGGTCCAGTGACCGTCGATGACGTCGCCGCCCGCGCTGAGCAGCAGGTGCTTGAGGAGCCGGGCGTGGTTCTGCTCCTCGGCGACGAACAGTCGGACCGCCGCCAGATAGGTCGGGTCACCGGCCCGCTCGCTCTTGCTGATGAGATTCACGCCGTCGCCGTCTTCACCGGCCTGGAATCGTTGCAGGCTCCGGATCAGCGCCGGCGGCAGCGGACCCCCTGCACTCCACTGTGGATCGGGTCCGTCCCGGCGTCGCTCGGCGTTCTCGGTGAACTCACGTACCCAGGCCTCGAAACCCATGTCTTTTCCCCCGTTGTCTTGCAACCATTCGGCTACCGCGCCCACGCCTCGGCGTCGGTGACGACCGGCTGCCCGGTGCGTACCGATTCTTCGATGGCGAGGCTGATCAGGTGGTCCTGGCAGGCTTCGGCGAGGGAGTACGGAGCGGGGCCTTCCTCCCGCGCCCACGCCCCGGCGCGAGCGACGATGTCGGCCACCGCGATGTCGTCGTCGGACATCCCGCTACCGACAAAGGGATTGCGGTAGACCACCTCGCCGTCGAAGCTGATGTGCTTCAGGTCGAGCCCCTCCAGGTTGAGGTCGAGACCCGTCTGGCGTCGCACCAGTGACGACTCCACCGGCGTGGTCGGGTCGACCAGCCGGACAACCCGGTCGTCCACCAGCTCACCGCGCGAGCCGCGCACCACCAACCGGCGGGTACGCAGCGGGTTCCACCACTGGTTGTCGGTGAAGTCGTACAACCCCATCCGCCCGCCGAAGTCGATCGTCGCGAGTGTGGTGGAGAGCTGCTGCGGTGTGTCGTCACCGCTCCAGCCGGTCGGTGAGAGCGGGTTGGCCAGCGGCGCGACGAAGGCGCGCGCGTTGACCTCGGCGCTCTCGTGACCGACGCCGAGCAGACCCCGGATCAACGACACCGCGTGGTACAGGTGGGTCGACGAGATCTGGACCGAGGTCGGTTCGCCGAGCACCCCGGCGCGGACGAGCGCCAGCCGGGCCGCGTGCCCAGGCATCAGCAGGTACTGCTCGGCAACCTGCACCAGACCGCTGCCCCCGACGTCGGCCCAGAGCGAGCGCAGACCCGCCAGGTCGGCGGCGGGCGGCGTCTCGGCGAGCACCGGTACGCCGGCCGCGACCAATTCCCGGGTCGCTTCCGGTGTCACGGACCACGGCACCGACACGATGACGAAGTCCGGCCGCTCGTGGGCGAGCAACTCGGCGGTCGTCCGGAAGGTCCGCACACCCCAGTCGGCGGTCACGGCAGCTCCCCGCGACTCGGTACGCGTCACCACCCCGGTCACCCGGAACCGCTCGGGAAGCAGCCTGGCCAGGCGAAGGAAGAACTCACCTCGCCAACCACTGCCGACAATGCCGAACCGGGTCTGCGCCACCGACGTCATCTGGGCTCCTCACCTAGAGGTCCGGATGCTAACCGTTGCCGGGCCGTGTTTTTCGCTACGGTTGCCCTGATGACCATCGACTCGTTACCGGCCGGACCCGCGTCGGCGGCCGTCGAAGTGACCGGCGCAGGTCCGCAGCTCGACTACTACCTGGTTGGCGCCCGCGACTCGACCACCACTGTGGAGGGCATCCTCGTCGAGGAGTTCACCCGGGACCGCGACTTCGTCACGACAGGGCTGGCCAGCGCGGGTTGGACCCCGCAGGCAGGCTGGTGGAGTTCCGCGTCGCTGAGCCGCGACATCCGCACGAACCCCGAGATGCTGGCCCGGGTGGTCCCCACCTCCCGCCGGCAGGCCGAGGACGTCCACCGCGCGCTCGGCGGTGGGCAGCTGCCGGACGAGACACTGCTCCGTACGCACTTTCTCGACCATCAACCGATCGCGAGCGCCCCGCCGCTGCGGCTCGGCCCCGCCCAGCCGCCGGCCGGCTTCCACGAACGGCGGGTGTACCGCGTCCTCTTCGCCAAGGACCTCCGCCCCGACCAGGTGGCCGCCCTCCGCACGGCCTGGCGGACACCGGCCGCCGGCACGAGCGCATCCGGCACGAACGCGTCCGTCGCGAGTGGTCGTCTCGATGGGCACGGCGACCAGTTCAGCTGGGACCTGCGCCGCGTCGGCCACACCCTCGCCTGGGGCCTCGACGTGACCGCACTGCTGGCGACCGATGCCACGGCGGCGCTCGGTTCGACACTGTCCGCGTTGACGGACGTCCTGCGGCAGCACGGTCTGATACCCGTGACGACCGAACGCTTCTCCTAGGGCCTGTTTCATAAGGGCGGTCGAGCCGAGGCGGAGTCCGGGCGGCGATCCGGCAAGGCGCGGTTTCGTCCGGATACCGGTGTCGTATCCGGACGAAACCGCAACGCCGCCGGTCGTCGTCCGGGCCCGCCGCAGGCCGGCCAGTTCTTATGAAACAGGCCCTAGGCCGGGCACCGACCTAGCCGACCAGACTGGAGGCGCGCGTGTCAGTCGACCTTGAGGCAACAGTGGCCCGGCCCATCTCCCTCGCCGAGGTGGTGACCGCCGCGCGAGCCACCCTGGCCGAACTGCTCGGCATGACCACGACGCCCGAGCTGATCATCGTCACCGACCGACGCTACGAACAGGGACGCCGCGTCGATTCCGGACGCCGCCTCGACGCGGCGGAACTGCGGGCCACCACCATCGGCGACCGCATCGATCGCACGCCCGACGGCATGCCCGGTGCGATCCACCTTGAGGTCGATGTCGCGGGCTTCGAGGACAGTGTCTGGCTCCTGGTGATCGACCACGAACCGGAGACCGACACTGGTCCGGAGGCCGTCTTCAGCCCGTACCGCACGTGCGTGGGTGTCGTCGTAGCGCTGGCCATGGCCCTTGCCGTCACCGACCTCACCGGCGGACAGTTCACCGACGACCAGATCCGGCTGCTGCGGCCGGGCCACTCCGACCCGCGTCAGGTGGTCACCGCGACTCGACTGCCACCGGAGCCGGGGGACTTCGCCGAAAGATGCGAACGCTACATTCGCCAGTTCGCGCATCTCCGCGGGTGGCCGCGCGACGTGTCCATGCGCCCCTGACGGCGTCGCCCCGCCACCCGAAAGATCGGAAAAGGCCGTCTCCGACTCGCGGAAACGGCCTTTGACCTGGGGTGGAGCTGAGGGGATTTGAACCCCTGACCCCCTCGATGCGAACGAGGTGCGCTACCAGTCTGCGCCACAGCCCCCCACCGGCGAACCGGCTTCGGTCCCACCCGGCTTACACCGGGCGGGCCGGCAGCAAGGCTAACAGGTTGCCGGCCCCCACCGCGAATCCGCCCCCTGCGTGGCGCTCCCGCAGACCCGAAGATCGACTCGGCTTCCTGAAAACCGGGGCATCCCGGACGCCACGACACCCCGACTTTCAAGAACCCGAGTCGATCAAGCCAGCCGGCACCGGGGAGGCAGGGGCCGGAGACCAGCCCAGGCCGGAGACCAGCCCAGGCCGGAGACCGACTGGGCCGGGGAGGCCAGGCCGGGGGTCAGGCGCCTCGGCCGGCCTCGTAGGGGCGGCCGCGGAGACCGCCCGACCGCCGGTACGAGACCGACCCGCCGTTGACCGCCGCCGGCAGGTCGCCCTGCCGGTCCAGGCCCATGGCCGCTCGGCGTACGCCCTCGCGCTGGGCGGCCAGGCGGCGTTGCGCCTCCCGGCGGGCCGCTGCCCGGCGGGCCTGCTCCCGGCGCACCTCGGCCTGCCGGGCGGCCAGCCACGCGGCCTCCCGGGCGCGGGCCCGGCGGCGGCGACGCCCGGCGAGGGCCTGACCCCGCAGGTGGACGACGTACAGGGCCAGAAGCAGGAAGGTGACCCCGAAGCCGACCCAGAAGCCGGGGCTGACGAACAGCACGCCGATCAGCTCGACGACGTTGAGGAGCAACAGGGCGGCGAGCACCCGGCGACGCCGGTACACGGCGGGGGTGTGCTGTCGGCGCGGCGGTGGCCGGCGTCGGGATCGCTTCGGCGCGGGCGGTACGGACCGCAGCCGCCCGGAGCGACGGGCGGCCGGCGGCGCGGAGACCGGCGCACCCAACGTGCCGGTAGTCGCATCCTCGCTGAGGGTGACGACCAGTGAGCGCGGCGGGTGGACGGGTCGCCGTCCCGGCACAGTGCGGCGCCGTCGGCGGCGCTGGAGCACCCGCGCCGTCGACTGCGCCCGCTCCGCCACCAGCCGCTCGGTGGCGTCGTACCGGCGAACCAGCGCCGGGGCCAGGGCGAGCAGACCGGCGGCGGCGAGGACGGCGAGGAGCACCGAGGTCGGCACCCTCACCCCTCCCGTCACCGAATTCGAAGCAACCGTCATCCGACCGCAGGATCTTCCACCAATCACGCGTGGGCGCGTGGATCGTCCGGCCGGGGAGCGCTTGCCGCAGCTTGCAGTTACTTGAGGTTACGGCGCGCCGACCGGGATGCCACCGCGCCGCGCCGATCCCGTCCGTGGGACGAGTGGGAGGATGTGGCGAAATCCTCCTACCCCGCGTTGGCGCGTACCCGGTGCCAGCGGGCCAGCAGGCCACCTTCGGCGGCGATCTCCTCACTCGTCATCGCGTACCCGATGTGGTCCCGCCACGCGCCGTCGATGTGCATGTAGCGCACGTGGTACGACTCCTCGCGGAAGCCCAACTTCTCCACCACCCGCCGGGACGGTTTGTTCTCCGGACGGATGTTGACCTCCACCCGGTGCAGCCCACCCGGGCCGAACGCGTGGTCCACGGCGAGCGCGAGCGCCGTCGGGATCACCCCCCGTCCGGCCACCCGCGCGTCCACCCAGTAGCCGACGTAGCCGGAGCAGAGGGCCCGCCGCACGATGCTGCCCACGTTGATGTGCCCGACCAGCCGGTCCCGGTCGCCCTCGCGCAGGCAGACCGCGAACGGCATGCCCTCACCCTCGCGGGCCGAACGCCGCTGGTCACGGTGCACCCAACGGAACGCGGCCGGCGAGTTCATCTCGTCCCAACTGCCGGGCAGCGAGGACTCCCAGGGCGCCAACCAGGCCCGGTTGGCGCGCCGTACCTCCGACCATGCGGCCGCGTCGGAGCGCCGGTAGGGCCGCAGCAGCACCGGGCCGTCGGCCAACTCCACCGGCCAGCCCGGCGACCGCGCGGGTCCGAAGAGACTCACCCGCACAGTCTCCCGCGCGGGACCGTGTCCCGCGCAAGTGGCCCCACCGGGCCGCGCACACCCACCGCTACGGCCCGACGGTCGCGCGCCCGGTGACCACCGGGTCGACGGACCCGCCGGGAGACCTCACCGGCGGCGGTCCAGCAGCAGGACGTCCACCGTGGAGCCGGCCGCGGCCGTGGTGACCCGCTCGCCGAGCACCAGCAGCCCGTTCGCCTCGGCCAACCCGGAGAGGGTGAACGGGCCGCCGCTGAGCGGCTGGACCGTGTACCCGCCACCGCGTCGCTCGGCGACGTGCGCCGGCCGGAACTCGCGCAGCCCCGCCGGCGACGACACGGTCTCCAGCAGGTGCGCCCGCACGCTGGGCCGGAACACCGGCTCGGCCCCGGCGAGCAGTTGGATGGCGGGACGGGCCAGCACCTCGAAGCCGATCAGCGCGGCACCGGGGTCACCGGGCAGGCAGACCACCGGCACCTCCTCGGCGCCGACAGTGCCGAACCCGAGCGCGGTGCCGGGGTAGAGCGCCACGTCGGTGAAGGTGACCGGCCCGGCCCGGCCGCCCTCGCGGCGGGACAGGATCCGGCGCACCATGTCCCCGGGGCCGGTGCCGGTGCCCCCGGTGGTGATGATCAGGTCGGCGCGCAGCGTCTGGTCCTCCAGCAGCCCGCGCAGCCCCTCCGGGTCGTCGTCGCAGATCCCCACCCGGTACGCCAGTGCGCCCACCTCGGCCGCCGCGGCGGTCAGCGCGTGCGAGTTCGCGTCCACCACCTGACCGGGCTGGCTGCCCCGGCCCACGTCGACGAGTTCGTCACCGGTGGCCACGATGACCACCCGTGGGCTGGGCCGGACCACCACGTGTCCGATGCCGGTCGCCGCGAAGACCGCGACCAGGGCCGGGGACACGTAGGTGCCGGCCCGGGCGAGCAGGGTGCCGGCGGGCAGTTCCTCACCGGCGCGGCGTACCCCGTACCCCCGTTTGGGGGTGCGGAAGATCTCCACCGCGGCCATGCCCTGGTCGGTCCACTCCACCGGGACCACGACGTCCGCGGCGACCGGCAGTGGCGCCCCGGCGGCCACCGAGAAGCACGAGCCGGGGGTGAGACGGACCGGCCGCCAGCTCGCCGCGCCGAGATCGCCGACCACGTTGAGCCGGATGGTGCGACCACCGGGCGTGCCGGAGGGGGCCGGGACGTAGCTCGGCCCCCGACCCCCTCCGGAAATGTCCTCCCAGCGCGCGGCGTAGCCGTCCACCGCCGCCTGGTCGAAGGCAGGGAAGGCGTGCGGCGCGACGACGTCCTCGGCGAGGACGTTGCCGTGCGCCTGGGTGAGGTCGAGGTCGAGTGGTGGCAGCGCGCGCAACCTGCGCAGCACGCTGCCCAGGTAGTCGGCGAGCGGCGTCAACTCGTTCGCGGCCGCCTCGGCGTCGGCCGTCGCGGTCATGTACCAGATCCGCCTGCCGCGTCGGCCTTGACGAAGTCGGCCAGCCAGGACCGGAACTCGGTGCCCAGGTCGTCGCGCTCGGCGGCGATCTGCACCACCGTCTGGAGGTAGCCCAGCGGCATGCCGGTGTCGTAGCGGGTGCCCCGGTAGACGATCGCGTGCACCGGGGTGCCCTCGCTGCGCAGCAGCTCCATCGCGTCGGTCAGCTGGATCTCGCCGCCGCTGCCCGGCTTGGTCCGCCGGATCGCGTCGAAGATCGTGCCCGGCAACACGTAGCGGCCGAGTACCGCGAGGTTGCTCGGGGCGTCCTCCGGCTGTGGCTTCTCCACCATCCCGGTCACCTTGACGACCTCACCGATGTCGGTGAGCTCCGACTCTGCCGGCTCGACGGAGGCGATCCCGTACCGCTTGGTCTCGGCCGGGTCGACCTCGAAGAAGGCGAGCACCACACCGCCGGTGCGGGCCTGCAACTCGATCATCGCCGGCAGCAGCGGCTCCGACGGCTTCACGAACTCGTCGCCGAGCAGCACCGCGAAGGGCTGGTCACCGACGTGCGACTCGGCGTACCCGACGGCGTGGCCGAGCCCGAGCTGCTCGGGCTGCCGCACCGTGTAGATCTCGGCCAGCTCGCTGGGCCGACGCACGGCCGCCAGCCGCTCGGAGTCGCCCTTCTCCTCCAGCCTGGCCTCCAGGTCCGGACGACGGTCGAAGTGGTCCACCATCGACGTCTTACCCCGGCCGGTGATCAGCAACACGTCGTTGATGCCGGCCTGCGTGGCCTCCTCGACGATGTACTGCAACACCGGCCGGTCCACCACCGGCAGCAGTTCCTTGGGCACCGCCTTGGTGGCCGGCAGGAACCGAGTGGCCAGTCCGGCGGCCGGGATGACGGCCTTGACCGCCAGGGGACGGCCGGTTGCGGCGACCGTCGACGAGGGATTCGCTGAGTGCTCCGACATGCCGCGAGACTATCGGCCACGGCTCTGCCGCGGCGGGTGTGGCCCAGAAGACGCGCCGCCACCCGACCCCGGCCGCGTCGCGTCCGGGCCGGCCCGCGCCCCACCCGGGGCGCTGTCCGGCGTGTCGTCGGCCGCATCAGGTCGGGCGTGCGCCGGGCCCACCACCGATTCCGGTACGCCCACCGTCGGGTCGGACCGGGCGGACCCGCCCGGCTCCCGGGTGGCCTGCACCGGCTGGCCGGCGCGCGGCAGTCCGTCGGGTGGGCTCACCGCACCCGCGAGAACCGGGATCTCCCGGGTCGGCAGATCCGAGCGCACCTCGGCGACCCGGTACGTGTCGCGGCCCGCCGCCTTGGCCGCGTAGAGCGCGTCGTCGGCGGCCTCCAGCACCTCCCGCCCGGTGCTGCCGTTGTCCGGGAAGACGGCGATGCCCACCGACACGGTCACCAGGACCGGCCCGGCGTACGCCTCGACGGCGATGGGCGTGTCCCGCACCGCCGCACCGAGCCGTTCGGCCACTATCGCCGCGCCCCGCGCGTCGGTCTCCGGCAGCAGCAGCACGAACTCCTCACCACCCTGGCGGAATGCCAGGTCGACCTCGCGAATCTCCCCGCGCACCCGTCGGGCGAACTCGGCCAGCACGGTGTCCCCCGCAGCGTGCCCGTACGTGTCGTTGACGTCCTTGAACCGGTCCAGGTCCAACGCGAGGACGCTGAGCATCCGCCCGAAGCGGCTGGCCCGTTCCACCTCCCGCCGGATCGACTCACGCAGGTAGCGGTAGTTCCACAGCCCGGTGAGCGGGTCGGTGAGGGAAAGCCGCTGCGCCTCCTCGTGCACCCGGACGTTGTCCACCGCCACCGCCGCGTGACCGGCGAAGGTGCGCAGGGTGGCCAGGTCATCGTCGTCGAACTCGTCGGCGCCCAGCCGGTCGTAGAGGGCCAGCACCCCGAGCGCGGCCGCCGCGCCAGCCTCATCGGCCGCCGCCGAGGGGCCGCCGGGGGTGGCCGGGGCACCGCCGCCCGGGGCAGCGAACGGAACCGCGACGTAGGTGCGGCAGCGTGGCTCACCCGTCGGTGCCTCGGTCGGCTCCGCCCTCCCCCGCTGCGGTTCGCCGGTGGCGGCGACCGCACCGACGATGCCGGCACCGACCGGCACCCGCAGCGTCTGCGGCCCATCGGTCTCCTCGTCCGGCCAGCGCCCGTCCAACCCCTCGGTGCACTGCGCGACGAGCACCCCGCCGGTCTCCACCAGCAGCACGGCACCGGCCCGCGCGCCGGTGGCCCCGATGGCGCTCCGCAGGATCACCCGCAGGATGCGTTGCAGGTCGTGCGTGCTGGCCAGGGTGTCGCCGAGCACCGCGAGATGCCCGCGCAGCTGATCCCGGTTGCTGGTCAGCGCCGCGACGTAGGAGCCGGTCTCCCGGGTCATCCGGTTGAACGCGGCGGCCAACCGCCCCAGCTCGTCGCGGCTGCGGACCGGCACCCGGGCGGTCAGGTCGCCCTGGGCCACCCGGTCGACCGCACCGGCCAACTCGGCGAGCGGCCGGGTGGTCACCCGGGCCAGTCGCCAGGCGGTCAGCACGGCGAGCAGCCCGGCCAGCACGACCACCCCGACCAGCGTGGCGTTCAGCCCCGGTGGCCGTTCACCGGGCACGGAGAGCACCAGCGGCAGCGGCTGCGCGTCGGAGGGTCCGAGCCGGCGCACGTAGCGGCCGTCGTTGGTCTCGGTGACCTGCTCGCCCCGGACGGTGACGGCGGCGGCCAGCACCGCGTCGCGTACGTCGCCGGATTCTGTCGTGTGGGTGACCCGAGCGGCGCGCGCCCCACTGTCGAGCAGGGTGACCGCCACCCCGGTCACCGCGGCCAGCCGCGCCACGAAGGCCGGGTCGACACGTTGCGCGGCGGTCACCGTGCCCAGCCGGGCGCCGGCGCGGTCGTGCAGGTCGACCTGGGCGGCCAGCGCACGGACCGGGCCGGCCGAACCGTCGGTCGAAACTGTGCCGGAGCCCCCGTTCGGGCCCTCGGTCGCGCCTCCGTTCGGGCCTTCGGTCGCGCCTCCGTTCGGGCCTTCGGTCGAGCCGGCGCAGTCCCGCCACGGGGTCGACGGCGCACCGGGCGAGACGTAGGTGACCCGGCCGGACACGTCGGTGATCAACACTGCGGCGGCCAGGCCCCGGCCGACCAGTTGCGCGGCGGCCACAGCCGGCTCGGCGGTGAGCGCCACCGCGTCGGCGGTGGCGCGGAGCTGCTGGCAGAGCGCGTCGACCGAGGTCCGCACCGTGGACGCCGCCACCGCCAGGCGCTCGGTGGAGCGGCTGCGGTCGACCGCCGCGACGGTGGAGGCGACGAAGAGCGCGCCGAGCAGGACCGGCCCGAGCACCACCACGAGGAAGGCTGCCGTCAACCGCCCGCGTAGCGTCACTCGGTCCCCCCGGAAGTTCCGCCTCCGTTGCTTGCGATGCTGACACAGTGCAACCGTGGGAGAGGCGTTGCGTCAGGAGTGTTGCGTGCCGGAATTTTCTGATGAAGCGGAAGTGACCCGGGTGGCGAAGCGGAACAGCCGCGTTGAGCTGCTCGCCCGCCGCCGGTCGCTGCCCGCCGCGACGAGGGCGGCCGCCGCCGGGCGCGTGCAGGCCGAGCTGGTCGCTCTGGTACGCCGGCTGCGCCCGCACCGGATGACGGCGTACGTGCCGGTCGGCGCCGAACCGGGCGGCGCCGACCTGCCCGAGGTGCTGCGGGAGGCGCTGCCGGCGGACGCGGAGTTGCTGCTGCCGGTGCTCCTCGCCGACCTGGATCTGGACTGGGCGGCCTATACCGGGCCGGCTGCCTTGATCGCGGCGGGTCGGGGTATCCGTGAACCGACAGGCGCCCGTCTCGGGGTGACCGCCGTGGCGGAGGCGGAGCTGGTGGTCGTACCGGCTCTCGCCGTCGACCACCACGGTCGGCGGCTCGGGCGCGGCGGCGGCTCGTACGACCGGGCACTCGCCCGGGTGCCCGAGGCAGCCCTGACGGTGGTGCCCCTGCACGACGGTGAACTCGTCGAGGCGCTGCCGGTGGAGCCACATGACCGTCGGGTGCGCGCGGTCGTCACCCCCGCCGACGGGGTGCGTACGCTTGACGGCGGCCCGGGTGCGGCGCACGGTGTCGCGCCCCACACGTCCGCTGGACGAACCCGGGGCGAATGACGCACCATTGGCACTCGAATACGTCGAGTGCCAACTGGCTGAGCCCAGATCCGGAGGAGAACGTGCCCACGTACCAGTACGCCTGCACCACGTGCGGTCACCAGCTCGAGGCGGTGCAGTCCTTCTCTGACGAGCCGCTGACCGAGTGCCCGGCGTGTGAGGGGCGGCTGCGCAAGGTCTTCAACTCGGTAGGCATCGTCTTCAAGGGTTCGGGCTTCTACCGCACCGACTCGCGGGCGTCCGGCTCCGAGACGACGGCCGGCGGCACGGCCAGCAAGCCGGCGAAGTCCGAGTCGTCCTCCGGTGACAGCTCGTCCTCCTCGTCCTCGTCCGGGTCGTCCTCGTCGTCTTCGGGCTCGCCGTCGACGTCCGGGGCGTCCTCGGGCTCGTCGTCCTCCTCGGGGTCGTCCTCGGGTGGATCGGGCGGCGGCAAGACGGCGGCGGCAAGCTCCGCATCCTGATCGCCAGAGGCCCGACCCCACCCGGGTCGGGCCTCCGCCCCACGCGTCAGGCCCCAATCCCACGGGCCGGGGCTTCCGACCCCACCGGTCGGGCCTCCATGCCCGCAGGTCGGGCTCCCGAGCCCACCGGTCAGGCCTCCATGCCCGCAGGTCGGGCTCCCGAGCCCACCGGCCGGCCTCCAAGCCCTCGGGTCGGGTCGGGCTCCAACCCCACCGGCCGGCCTCCAAGCCCTCGGTCGGGCTCCCAACCCCACGGGTCGGCCTCCAAGTCCCCGGGGTCGGGCCTTGATCGACTCGGTTTTCAGGAAGTCGGCCCATCCCGGTCGCCTCGATAGGCCGATTTTCTTGAAGGCGAGTCGATCAAGGGTGGTGCCATAGCAAATCGACCCGGCGGATGGGCGTTTTCCACAGGCCGGGCGGTTGTCCACAGGCGTCGGCCGTGGGTCGGCCGAGGTGGACGGTAACTGCCTAGCCTGCCGTCCATGGGTGCCGCTGCGGCGCTCGGGGACGGGAGGCGGCAGAGGCGATGGTCGATCCGAATTCCGCGCGGGCGTTGCGCCCGCTGCGCCAGCTCGCCCTGCCCCGCTGGCGCACCCTGCTCCGAGCCGGTCTGGTCGCGGCGCTGCTCGGCCTGGCCGCCGCAGTCCTACAGACCCCGGCCGGATGCCCGCCGACAGTCGTGCCCGCTGACGCACCATCCGTGGCCGACAACCCACCCCGGCAACTGCCCGCTGACGCACCATCCGTGGCCGACAACCCACCCCGGCAACTGCCCGCTGACGCACCATCCGTGGCCGACGACCCACCCCGGCAACTGCCCTCCACCGCACCATCTGCGGCAGACGAGCCACCCCGGCGGGTCGACGAGGGCCGCTCGGCCGCCTCCGGCGGGGCATCCCCTCCCGACAGCACCGGAACGGCCGGACCGACCTCATGAGGGTCCGGCCGAGCCGTCGGGGTCAGTCCCAGTGCGGGGGGCGTTCGGCGAGCAGCCAGTCGTCGTTGTCGCCCGACCGCTCGCCCCAACCACGGTCGGTGTCGTCTGAGGTCTGCTCGGGCAGCACCACGAAGTCTTCGCTCAGGTCGACGGCGCGGTCGTCGTCTCCGCGTGCGCCGTGCGTGCCGGGGTCCTCGGTGCTCACGAGCGGCAAGACTAGCGCAGCTCACGCCAGCGGACCGGGCCGCGGACCGAGACCACGCCGACCACAAACAACCAGACTGCCGGGCCCTGCCGACCAGAAACAACCATGCCGCCGATCGAGGGACTCCCCCAGAACCCGCCAGACCGACAACCGTGGCACGCCGGCCAGAAACGACCGGGCCGCCGGCGGCGTTGGTAGCGTCGGACGGCGTGACGACCCCCAGCGGTGGCAGCACCCCGGACGACTACTGGCGACGGCCTGACACCGGTGACGACGCGCTGGCGGACCAACCGCCCACCGCATCCGGTGCCACACCACCGACCGGGTCCATGACCCAACCGCCGGCCGAGCCCACCAACCCACCTACGAGCGGGCCCACCAGCCCATCGCCGACGGGACGCACTCCTGCCGGGCCCACCGGCGCACCGCAGGTCGGGCAGACCGGCCCCACGTTGCCGGACGGCGGCACTCCCAGCGGACACGCCGGACCACCACCAGTCGGCCAGGCCGGCCCACCACCGGCCGGACAAACCGGACCACCAGCCGGGCAGACCGGCCCCACCTTGCCGGACAGCAGCACTCCCAGCGGCCACGCCGGACCACCACCGGCCGGGCACGCCGGACCACCACCGGCCGGGCACGCTCCCGGTGGGTACTCCGGCCCGCCGCCGAGCGTGCCGCCGCCGGCGGGTTGGCGTCCGCCCGTACATCTGCAGCCGGCGCCGCCGCGGCAACTGCCCCCGCAGGACATGGTCGACCTGGACGCGGCCGAGCAGCGTTCGCAGCGGGTCACCTACGGCTTTGGCGCGGCGGCCGGCGTGGTGCTGCTGGTTCTACTCTGCCTGCTCTGCTCGCGAGTCATTTCTTGATGCCCGCCCTCCGGGCAGCAGCCCGGCAGCCGCAGACCAGGAGCCGCAGAGCAGGAGCCGCCGGCCAGAGGGACGCAGCTCAGCGGCGGCAGCCCAGCGGGCCGCGACTCAGCGGACGCAGATCGGGGCGCACACCAGAGGGTCAGCAGCTCGTGCCCCGTTGGAGGTTCCCGGCAAGCTGGACCGCGGTGAAGTCGCCGGTCCTGGGTGTTGTACCGCCGCACAGCCACGGCCACCAACCCCGCACAACCCATCTCGCAGCTATCCCTCACGAGATCTTGGACAGTTTCCGTCAGCACCGAACGGAAACTGTCCAAGATCTCTTAAAGGGTGGTGCCCCACACGGTCTCAGCGCCGGAGTGGCCGGTCAGGTAGACGTAGACCAGGGCGGCGATGGCAAGGGCCACGGCCGCTACCGCCAGTACCGGGGTGACCAGCGCGGGCAGTTGCGGCACCCGGGGATGCCCACTTGTCGCCACGAGCAGCAGGATGGCCACGATCCCGAGCGGCAGCACGATGCGGAACAGGATGTCTCCGTAGCGGGAGTGCTCGAAGATCTGGTCGAGGATCGGTCCCTGGAAGCCGCGGGCCACCAGCGCGTCGGTGAGCGCCTCACCCGACTTGACCGCCACGTAGGCGGTCACCGGAGCGGCCACGGCGAGGAGGCCCAGGGCCCAGTCCAGCCGGCTGCGCCACCGCGGCAGCCCCACGTACGCGACGGCGAGCACCGCCAGCAGCGGCACGAACACGACGACCGCGTGGACCACCAGGACGTGTACCGGTAGACCCAGGATCTCCTCGAACATCGAATCCTCCAGGTGGATCATGGTCAGGGGCGGTCAGCCTATGGTCCGCCGATCGTCCCCGGCTCTCGATCGGACACACGCGCGCCGGGTCGATCGGGTTCATCCTTCGGGCCGTACTTCCGATCTTGCCTGGCTGTGTCGGTGGCCACCCGCAGCATGCGACGGTTGTCGATGCAGGCCGGGCGTGCTGTCATTGGCGAGTGTCCGGTACCGAGGAGCTGCTGCGGTCGAGGGGCCTGCGGGTGACGCGGCCACGCCTCGCGGTGCTCGACGTGCTGGCCGGCGGCGGCCACCTGGAGGTCGACGAGATCACCCGCCGGGTCCGTGAACGGCTCGACTCGGTCTCCACCCAGGCGGTCTACGACGTGCTGGGCGCGCTGTCCCGGGCCGGGCTGGCGCGCCGGATCGAGCCGGCCGGCAGTCCCGCCCGCTACGAGGCGCGCGTGGGCGACAACCACCACCACGTGGTCTGCCGGGGCTGCGGTGAGATCGCCGACATCGACTGCGCGGTGGGCAGCGCCCCGTGCCTGGAGCCCAACATCGCGCACGGCTTCGAGGTGGACGAGGCTGAAGTGACCTTCTGGGGCCTCTGCCCGGACTGCCGGGCCCGCCGCTCCGCCGACGTCTGATCGGTGCTCCGAGCGCGGCACCGACGGCACGTGCGCGGCGGGGTCGATCCGAGCGTGGCAGTCTTGAGCGGTGGACACCGATGACCTCGGCCTCTTCGGTCCGGGTTCGGTCACGTGGAAGGTGCACGAGGAGCCGATCCTGATCGTCGCCGGCCTGCGCTCGCTCTACCTGCAGGCGTTGCACCCACTGGCCATGGCCGGGGTCGCACAGAACAGCAACTACCGCACCGACGCGTGGGGTCGACTGGTCCGCACCGCCACCTACGTGGCGACCACCGTCTACGGCACCACCGCCGAGGCGCAGGCCGCCGGGGCTCGGCTGCGCCGCGTTCACGACCGGCTGCGGGCCACCGACCCGCGCACCGGTGAGGAGTTCCGGATCGACGACCCGGACCTGCTGCGCTGGGTGCACGTGACGGAGGTCGAGTCGTTCCTGAGCACGGCCCGGCGGGCCGGGCTGCCGCTGAGCGACGACGAGGTGGACGGCTACTACACCGAGCAGCGGCGCGCCGCCGCCCTGGTCGGTCTGGACCCGGCCACCGTCCCGGGCACCGCCGCCGAGGTCGCTGACTACTACGAGGCGGTACGGCCACAGTTGCGGATGACCCGGGAGGCCGCCGAGACGGCGGTGTTCCTCACCGCCCCGCCGCTGCCGTGGAAGCTCAGCCTGCCGGTCCGGTTGGGGCTCACGCTGGGCCCGCCGCGCTGGGCGTACCTGGGTATCGCCGGCACCGCGTTCGCGCTGCTGCCGACGTGGGCACGCCGGATGTACGGGGGACTCGGCCTACCGACCACAGCAATGTCGGCGAACCTGACAGTGCGCGCGCTGCGGCTGGCGTTCGCCGCCGTCCCCCGCCGCTACCTGGAGGGGCCGTTGATGCAGGCGGCCAAGGAGCGGGCCGCGCGGCACGCCGCCGCCTCGCTGGCCGGCTGATCCGACCGGCGGAGATCAACCGTCGGCCGGCCGGTCCATGGCCGCCCACGGCTCCTTGCCCGGGGCCTGCGCGCCCGCCGGGCAGTGCCGCCGGAAGTCGCACCAGCCACAGCGTGGGCTGGGCGCCACCGGGAACGCCTCGTCCGCGTCGGCGCCGTCGGCGACCGCCCGTTCGGCGGCCATGATGTCGCGGGCTGTGTCTTCCGCACGGGTCAGCTGTCGGGCCAGCGATTCGACGGTGTGGTCGTGGCCGGCGACCGTGCCGGTCGGTAGGTGGTGCAGCTCCACCCGGCGGCATGGTCGGCGGAACACCCGCTCGGCGGCGTACGCGTAGAGCGCCAGCGCCTGTGAGCCCCGGGCGTCGTCCGCGTCCAGCCCGCTGCGACCGGTCTTGTAGTCGACGATGACCAGCTCCGGCCCTTCCGGCCCGGGCCGCGAGTCGATCCGGTCGGCGCGACCGTTGAACGCCAACACGGCGGTCTTGACCGCCACTACCCGTTCCACACCGAGCGGGTCGGAATCCGGTTCCAGCGTCTCGACGTACGCCTCCAGCCACCCCAACGCCCGCCGGTAGGCGGCCCGCTCCTGCTCGTCGTCGCGGTAGCCCTCGCGGACCCAGGTGCCCTTGAGCAGCGTGGCCAACGCCTCGGGGCGCCGCCGGTCGGCGGGCAGCGCGTACCAGTTCTTCAGGGCGGTGTGCACGCTGGCGCCCAGTGAGTTGTGCGCCCACGGCGGGCCCTTGGGCGGGGCGGGCCGGTCGACGTAGGAGTAGCGGTAGCGACGCGGGCAGTCCGCGTACGCGCCGAGTTTGCTCGGGGTGCAGACGAACAGCCGCTCCGGCATGCCCTCGAAGCCGAGCTGTTCGGCGTCGCCGGCCCGCTGCCGAGGGGCCCGGCCGCCGGCCGCCGGCCGCCCTGCTGATGAGGATCGTCGCACGCCTGCGATCCTGCCATCCGCCCCCGACATCGCGCGCGTGCCGTCAGGTCATGTTTACGTACTGCGTCACGAAGGCGGCCACCGCGTCGGCGATGAGCTGCACGGCGATCGCGGCCAGCAGCAGGCCGGCGATCCGGGTCAGCACCTCGATCCCGCCCGGTCGGAGGATCTTCACGATGCCGCCGGAGAAGCGCAGGACGATCCAGACGGCGACCATCACGGCGAGGATCGCGACGGCGATGGCGCTGAACTCCCCCAGCCCGTCGGCCTGTTGGACGAAGAGCATGGTGGCCACGATGGCACCCGGACCGGCCAGCAGCGGCGTGCCCAGCGGCACCAGCGCGATGTTGGAGGTCACCTGCTGGCTCGGGTCGTCGGCCTTGCCGGTCAGCAGCTCCAGGGCGACGAGCACCAGCAGCAACCCACCGGCCGCCTGTAGGGCCGGCAGGTCCACGTGCAGGTAGTCGAGCAGGGTCTGCCCCGCCACCGCGAAGATCACGATGACGCCGAGCGCCAACGCGACGGCCTGCCAGGCGGCCCGGTTGCGGTCGCGGGCGGGCAGCGGGCCGGTCAACGCCAGGAAGATCGGCATCATGCCCGGCGGGTCGGTGATCACCAGCAGGGTCACGAAAACCTCGCCGAACAGCTTCAGATCCACGTGATCAAACTAGCCGCGCCGCGATGGGCGAAATACCCGGATCAGCCCGAAGCGACCTCGGTCACCCCGTCGGCGACGATCCGCTCGTACGCCTCGGCGCCGGTGCTGAACGCGCCGAGCTGAACGGTCTTGTGGGTGCCGTGAAAATCCGAGGAACCGGTGACGAACAGCCCCAACTCGGCGGCGAGCGCCCGCACGTGTTCCCGCTCGGCCGGGCTGTGGTCCTCGTGGTCGGCCTCGAGCCCGGCGAGCCCGGCGGCAGCCAGTTCGGCGATCAGCTCGTCGGGCACCACCCGGCCACGTCGGGTGGCGCGCGGGTGGGCGAAGACCGGCACCCCGCCGGCCGCCCGGACCAGTCGGACGGCCCGGAACACGTCGATGTCCTCCTTGGGCAGCCGGTACCGCTCGCCCAGCCAGTTCGGGCCGAACGCCTCCCGGACACTGCCGACCAGGCCGGCGCGGATGAGCGCCTGCGCGAGGTGCGGACGCCCCACCGTGCCGCCACCCGCGCCGGCCAGGATGTCCGGCCAGCTCACGTCGATGCCGTCGGCCCGTAACAGGGCGACCATCCGTTCGCCGCGCTCTTCCCGGGCGGCCCGGACCCGGGCCAGCTCGGCCACCAGCTCCGGATGCTCCGGATCGAACAGGTACGCGAGCAGGTGCAGCGGCACCGCCGGCTGCGCGCCGGACCAGCGGCACGACAACTCCGCGCCGCGAACCAGACGCAGCCCCGGCGGCAGTGCGTCCACTGCCGGCGCCCAGCCGGCGGTGGTGTCGTGGTCGGTGATCGCCAGCACGTCCAGCCCGGCATCGAAGGCCGCGCCGACCAGCTCGGCCGGGGTCAGCGTGCCGTCGCTGGCCGTCGAGTGGGCGTGCAGGTCGATCCGGGGGGCGGAGCCGGTACGCGAGGTCACCGCCCGACGCTACCGAGGAAACAGCGAGCCCGGCTCACATGGGGTCGCCCGGGTCAGAAGCCCTTCACCAGGATCGGCTGGTCACCGGTTGACACGCCGGGCACCGCGGCGGGGCCGGCGGGCTTTCCCGCCCGCACCTGGCCGACGTCGAGCTGGACCAGCTGACCGGTGCCGTCGAGGTAGGAGGCGTTGGTCCCGTCGGTCCAGATGACCACCCCGGTCATCGGCGGCCCGGCCGCCACTGCGGTCGCCGCCGGCCCGAGCCGGTGCAGGTCGACCAGCAGGGACCGGTCGGTGCCGCCGATCCGTCCGTTCACCAGCAGCCACCGCCCGTCCGGCGAGACGCCGCCGACGCCGTCCTGACTCAGGTCGGGACCGCAACCGGTGCGTACCTGCTCCAGGCGCCGTGTCGGGGCGAGCACGGCGAGGCAGGTCCGGCTGGGATCGGTGGTGGCGACCTGGCCGACGAGCCGCCCGTCGGGTAGCTCCCCGTAGACGTTGAGGCTCTTGCGGTCGAGGAAGTCGGGCAGCGGCCCCGCACCGGGCCGCCAGAGGGTGTGACCGGCGCCGGTCGGGTCGAGGCGGACCAGCACGCTGTCGGCGACGAATCGGACGGGCTCCGCCCCCGCTGGCACCGGGGTGCGCACCGCCCCGATGAGTTGGGTGCCGACCACGCCCGCCACCAGCAGGTCGCCGCCGTCGCGCCAGGCGACCTGGAGGCTGTCCGGGGCCAGCACGATCCCGCCCGCTCCGGCCAGCAGCACCTGCACCAGGCCGTCGTCCTGCACCACCCACAGGGAGCGCCCCGCGGTGGTCGGCGCGCCGACCACCAGCCAACCGTTGCCGCTGGGCAGTGGCTGGGCGCGTTCGGCCGCCCCGACGTCGGGCAGTACGAGTCGCCGCCCGGCGGCGCTGACCAGCGTCTCGCCGGCCGGCGGAGCGGCCAATGTCTCGGGCGAGGGGGCGGAGCCGGGAATGCTGGCTTTCGGGAGCGGTCGGTTGGTCGGGCCCGGGTCACCGATCACCACGATGGGGGCCCCGTCCCGGCTGGTCTCGGCGCCGAGCTGGGCGATGCCGGCGCTGAGCAGCACGGTGGTGACCGCGGCGAGGGCGACGCCGGCTGCGGCGCGTCGACGCCGGATCCGGTTCGCGCGGCGGATGGCCTGGCCCGCCGGATCGACGCTCAGTGGGCGGGTACGCGCGACCTGGTGCGAGAGGCTCTCCCGCACCGCACCTTCCAACTCGTCAGGCCGCACCTGGTATGAACGCGGCGGGACGTCCGTCAGGTTGTCGGGCCGGCCGGGGAGTTCAATCACTGCTGCTCCCCGGAGCCCGTGCCGACGGGCACGGCCGCCGGGGCGGTGGGCAGCACGACCTGCGGGGTGATCGCACGGGGCGCGGCGGGGCGCGGAGCGGCCGGGCGGGGTGCGGGTCGGCCAGTCGACCGCCCCGGCCTGGGTGCGGCGGTGGCATCGGTGACCGAGGGCTGCCCGGTCCGGGTGTCCGGGCCTGTCGTCCGGCCGGCGGCACCCCTCGCGCCCGATCGACTGCCGGCAGCAGGAGGTGGGCCGGCGGCAGCAGACCGGGCGGCGAAGCCGCCGGCGGCGAGTTCTGGCGCGTCCGCGCCGAGTCGTCGCCGCAGCGTGGCCAGCGCCCGGGACGTCTGGCTCTTCACCGTGCCCGGTGAGATGTCGAGCAGCGCGGCGGTCTGCGCCTCGGTCATGTCCTCGTAGTAGCGCAGCACCAGCACTGCCCGCTGCCGGTTGGGTAGCTGCCGGAGGTGCCGCCAGAGCAGGTCGCGGTCAAGTTGCTGCTCGATCTCGTCGACACCGGCCCGCTCGGGTAGCACCTCGGTCGGGCGTTCGCCGTGCCAGCGCCGCCGCCACCAACTGGTCGAGGTGTTGACCATCACACGCCGGGCGTACGGCTCGACGGCCTCGATCCCGCCGAGCCGCTTCCACGCCAGGTAGGTCTTGGTCAGCGCCGTCTGGAGCAGGTCTTCGGCGGTGGCCCAGTCCCCGGTGAGCAGGTAGGCGGTGCGTAGGAGCGCGGCGGAGCGGGCCGCGACGAACTCGCGGAACTGCTCCTCCAACGAGTCCTTGCTCGCCACCGCTCACCTCCGCACCCCTGCTGTCCTGGCAGAGTGCCACGTCAGAGGCGCTTCGGTCCATGACGAAAGGTGCGCACTTGCTCCGATGTTCGGTCAAAAACCTTCACGCACCGTCGTCGGCCTTGGCCTCGTCGGCTTCCTTGCCGAGCCGCGCCTCGACCGCCTGCGGCTCGTACATCTCCTCGACGACGCGCAGGTAGAGCTCGTTCGGGTTGGGTAGGTTCTTGATCTCGCGGAGCGCCTGCTCCTGACCGGCGGACTCCAGCACGAAGGTGCCGTAGTTGAGCGCCCGGCCGGTCGGGGTCTGCTCGTACTTCATGTCGGTGACCCGGACCAGCGGCATCATCGCCACCTTGCGCGTGACGATGCCGTTGACCACCATGACCCGCTTGTTGGTCAGGATGAAACGGTCATACCACCAGTCCGCGACCTTCCACGCCACCCACCCCATCACCGCGAACCAGAGCAGCACGGCGATGGTGGTCAGCGCACCGACGTCCTGGCCGGCGAGGAAGCCGGAGAGGTAGCCGAGCACGAAGGTCGCCGCGATGCCGATCAACAGCGGGTTGGTGAGGTGGATCCAGTGCCGCTTCCACTCGCCGCGGTAGCGCTCGGTGGGGAAGAGGTAGCGCGCCACCAACGAGCTGGGCTCGTCTTCCAGTGGCAGCACCCGCCGAGGGGTCGAGCCGGTCGCGTCGGCGCGCAACCCGGCCAGCTCGTCCTCGGAGATCTGCGGCGGCTGGTAACCGGCCTCCGGATCCCGGATCCATCCCCGACCGGAACGACCCTGACCGGCATAGCCGGGCCCGTCACCGTAGCCGACGTCGTCCGAAAGGGACGGACCGTCGGACAGGCCGGGACCGGCCCCGTAATCCGGGCCGTCATCTGGCCCGATCCGCGGGATCGGCTCGGTGTCGCGCTCGCGGCGCTCCCGGTCGGGGTCGTCCGGGTCGAAGGGTGGACCGGAGGGGCTGCCCATCGGCGGCTAGGCGACGAGGCTGGTGAAGAAGTCGCCAAAGCCCTGGGCGATATCCATGATCCCGCCGCCGAGCGACTTGAACACGTCCGCCGCAGAGTTTGGCCGGTAGGCGACGAAAAAGATCAAGAATGCGATTCCGGCCCAGGTGAGGACCTTCTTGACCATGGCGGGCCATCCTCTCGCGCGGCGCCGGGTCCCATTACCGCAGCGGCACCCAGAGTATCAGTGTGGTGTCGTACAGTGAATATCTGCGTCCGTTCTCCGTCAATCCGGAAGAGTTGTCAAGCTCTCCCGGGTAGATACGGGGACGGTGCGCCGTACACGAGCTCGGGCGGAGTCCACTCGGTCAGGTCGTGTAGCACGACATCTTCCGCGAGCAGGTGACCCGCACTCGCCGGCCAGGCTATCGCATGGAGCCACATTCCCCGAGCCTCGCCGGCGTACGCGCTTCGATCCGTTGGCGAATTCACCAACCACAGTGGAGTGGGGTGCCCGCCGACCTTGATCTTCGCCTGTCCGACGTGGTCAGGATGGCCCGATCCGGGGTCGGTCAGCGCGTCGACCAACTCCGGTCCCGGATCCGGGCCGGTCAGACCGGCGAGCCGGGTGCCCAGACCCACACCGGGTTCCTCGGCCACAAAGACCAGATCGGCCGGACCACCGCCGAGTGGCGCCGGGCCCGCGCAGGCCAACGCTGTCGCCCGCACTCCCGTCCGGTCGTCCCCGGCGTACGCCACGCCGGTGAGTGTCCAACCGGGCGGCAGCGGCCACGGGCACCACAACGGCGTCATCGGCGGGTCGGCGGTCGCGGTGATCCGTTCCACCACGCTCGCCACGATCTCCGCTCCGATGTGCTCGGGCACGTGCAGCGGCGGCACCGGGCCGCAGTGCACACACCTTGAGTCGGTGTTCATCAGATCCGGCGCCCGTACCGGGCCCCCGCATCTCGGACAACTCACCGCGACACTCACATCCCCACCGTCTCCCCGGACCGCTGGCACGTCAAGCCGGAACGTCCGATTCGGCACCGTACGTGGGTCAGTCCGGCGGCGTGCCGGCGTGCGCGCGGATCCAGGCGTGCATCGCGATTCCGCTGGCCACGCCGGCGTTGATCGACCTCGTCGAGCCGTACTGGGCGATGGAGTAGAGCTGGTCGCACGCGGCGCGGGCCGGCGCGGAGAGGCCGGGGCCCTCCTGGCCGAACAGCAACACGCAGTCGCGTGGCAGGGTGCCGGTCTCCAGCGGACGCGACCCGGGCAGGTTGTCGATGCCGAACACCGGCAGGTGCCGCCCGGCCGCCCAGGCGACGAACTCCTCGATCGTCTCGTGGTGCCGTACGTGCTGGTACCGATCGGTCACCATCGCACCGCGCCGGTTCCACCGTCGTCGTCCGACGATGTGCACCTCGGCGGCGTTGAACGCGTTGGCGTTGCGCACCACAGTGCCGATGTTGAAGTCGTGCTGCCAGTTCTCGATCGCGACGTGGAAGCCGTGCCGGTGCCGGTCCAGGTCGGCGACGATCGCCTCGTGCCGCCAGTAGCGGTAGCGGTCGACGACATTGCGCCGGTCCCCCTCAGCCAGTAGCTGCGGGTCGTAACAGGGGTCGTCCGGTGGGTCCCCCGGCCAGGGGCCCACGCCCACCTCAAGCTGGTCGTCGGTCACGGTCATCAGAGGGTACGGACCGCGTCGGCGCCGGCCGCGACGACCTGCCGGTCAGCCCAGGTCGAGCGCGGCACCGAGCCGGTCCAGGAAGCGCCGGTCCGCCGGGCTGGGCGGTGGGTCCACCCGACGCCCGCCGGTGCCGGGCACCGCGCGACAGACCCGGGCCGCGACCGACTGCACCCACTGGCGGTACGCGGCCGAGTCGGCCGGGTCGGCCCGCCGACGGAGGACCCGGCCCGCCGCCCGACAGGCGGCCAGCAGGTCCACCAGGTCGGTCAGCCGCTCGGCGGGTTGCGGGGTGCCGTCGTGACGGGCGTAGATCGCGGCGACCACCGCGCGGACCAGATCACTGTCGGAGGCCCGGCCGGCGGCCACGGCGTCCAGGCCGGCCAGGCCCGCCGCGACCCCACGCTCGATCCGGCCGGGACCGGGCGCCGCTGCGGCCACGAGAACCCGGCCGGGCAGGCCGGTGAGCAGATCCCACTCGGCGGCGGAGTAGACAGCGGTGGTCAAGGGCGTGGCTCGGCGGCCGGCAGAGGACGGCTCTCCCGCTACGGAGTGGCTCATCGGAACCTCCGGCGTCAGCATATGCCCCGAGACGGGCGCCGGGCCCCTTCCCCAGCAGACCCGCGGTCGGGGAAGGAGCCCGGTGTCCGGCGACGGTCGAGCCCGCCGCGACGCTCAGCGCGGCTCGGGGAAGCTGGGCCGCTCGGGGTCCACGCCGTCGGGCACCGCAGCTTCCGCGTACTCCCGCTTGGGGACCATGACCTTGCGCCGGAAGACGCAGACCATCGTGCCGTCCTGGTTGTAGCCGCGCGTCTCCACGGACACCACGCCACGGTCGGGTTTCGAGCCGGACTCACGCTTGTCCAGCACCGTGGTCTCGCCGTAGATGGTGTCGCCGTGGAAGGTCGGCGCGACATGCCGTAGCGACTCGACCTCCAGGTTGGCGATCGCCTTGCCACTCACGTCCGGCACCGACATGCCGAGCAGCAACGAGTAGATGTAGTTGCCGACCACGACGTTGCGCTTGAACTGGCTGGCCGTCGCGGCGTAGTGCGCGTCCATGTGCAGCGGGTGGTGGTTCATGGTGAGCAGGCAGAAGAGGTGGTCGTCGTACTCGGTCACGGTCTTGCCCGGCCAGTGCCGGTAGACCGCGCCGACCTCGAACTCCTCGTAGTAGCGACCGAACTGCATGCTGGTCCCTTCGACGGGCGGCGATGGAGTTCGGCACAGCATGCCTTACCGATGGTTAAGGCGACCGGCGGGGCGCGGTGGCGGCGGAAATGTCACACCTGTCACACGCCCGGGGGGAGACGCAATGAGCGGCGGGGCCCTCCCCGGCACCCGCCGCCCACGCTCTGATGTGAGGAATTCTGCCCTACGCCTGCGTAGGTTCAACAGAGATCGCGGTCACATTTATCTTTTTGTAACATTACTCTCCGTCACCAATCGGAGGTTGATCAGCGATCTCTGCAGGCCGGATACCTCCTTGTCAATGCCCAAGTTACCGATCCGTAGTGCTCAATCGGGTGGATCTCCCTGGAAACGCTCCCATTACCGCAGGTCACGCAAGTGCGTCGTGCACTTGCGATCCGCAGCTCGGGTGTGAACAGACGTACGTCGATGACCCGCAGCGCCCCCCGGCAGCCCCGAGCACGTTTCGTGCCCCATCGCCCGGGAATTCGATACGGTCAGCCCTGGTTCTACGGGACGTAGATAAACCGCGGTGATCGGAGAGTGCAATGGCAACCGTTGAGCTGACCTCGGCGAACTTCGACGAGGTGACCGGCAACGACGGCATCGTCCTGGTCGACTTCTGGGCCGACTGGTGTGGTCCGTGCAAGCGGTTCGCCCCGGTCTACGAGCGCTCCTCGGAGAAGCACCAGAACATCGTCTTCGGGAAGGTCGACACCGAGGCTCAGCAGGAGCTGGGCGCCAAGTTCGACATCCGCTCGATCCCGACGATCATGGCGATCCGGGACGGCGTCATCGTCTTCGCCCAGCCGGGCGCCCTGCCCGAGTCCGCACTGGAGAACCTGATCGAGCAGGTCGAGGCGCTGGACATGGATGACGTCCGCAAGCAGCTGGCCGAGCACAACCACTGAGTCGTCCCGCTGACGACACGCGAGGCCGGGCCCGACACGGGCCCGGCCTTCGTCGTACCCCCACCCGCGCGCATGATCACCTGCCTGGTCAGGCCGAACTGGCCGTCGGAGGGACCCGAAGCAGTCGGTACATCCCGTATCGTCACGACCCGATGGAGAACCTGACCACCCGCGGGCGCGTGACCCGGCTGGGCGCGACCGCACTGGGTCTCGTCCTGCTCGTCCTCGGCACCTTCTGGGGCAGCGACGACGACTTCCCGTTCGGCCCGTTCCGGATGTACTCCACCTCGAACCCGCCGAACGCACCCGCGCCCGACACCCGCGTCGAGGGGGTGAACACCTCCGGGGCGGTGATCGACCTCGACCAGAACGCGACCGGCATCCGCCGCGCCGAGATCGAGGGTCAGCAGGCCCGCTACGCGGCAGACCCGACGCTGCTCACCGAGGTCGCCGACGCGTACGCCGAACGCCACCCGGACGCCCCCGCGCTGGTCGAGGTCCGCATCGTCATCCGCTGGCACGGCATTCGCGCCGGCCGACCGACCGGTCAACACACCGATGAGACGGTCGTCCGCTGGCAGGCCGCCCGATGAGCCGCTGGTTGACCGAGGCGGTGCCCCGGGGCCGGGTGGCCGCGTTCCGCACCCTGATCTACCTGTTCGTCGCCGCCGACCTGGTGATCTTCACCCCCTGGGTACGCACCCGGGTCAGCGTGCCCGGCGACCTGTACCAACCGCTCCTGATCGGCCGTCTGCTCCCACTGCCGACGCCGACCGAGACGCTGGTGACGGTGATCTTCTGGGCGTTGCTGCTGCTCGCCCTCCTCGCCGCCACCGGACGGGCGCCCCGACTGCTCGGCTGGGCGGTGTGCGCGCTGTACCTGGAGTGGATGATCATCGCGATGAGCTACGGGAAGGTCGACCACGACCGGTTCGGGCTGCTCGTCGCGCTGGCCGTGCTGCCCACCGCCGATCGCGCCCGCCACGGCGACACCACCCGCACCGAGGCCGGCGGCTGGGCCCTGCGCGTCACCCAGATCGCGGTGATCTGCACGTACTTCCTGGCCGCCTTCGCCAAGCTGCGCTTCGGCGGTCTGGACTGGCTGACCGGCTCGGTCCTGGCCCGCGCGATCATCCGGCGCGGCACCGACCTGGCGGACCTGATCGCCCAGGTGCCGTACCTGCTCATCGTCGCCCAGTTCGGCATCGTGGCGTTCGAACTGCTGAGCCCGGTGGTCTTCCTGCTGCCACCCCGTTGGCGACTCGCCATGGTCGGCTTCTTCTACTCGTTCCACGCGGTCACCATCGCGACCATCACGATCTCGTTCGCACCGCACCTGGCCGCGATGACCAGCTTCCTACCGCTGGAACGGGTACGCCCGCTGGTCTGGGCCCGTCGGCTCGTCGGCCGCGACACGTCCGGTTCGGCACCGACGGACGCCCCGGAGACGAGCCCGGCGGACACCGACACCGGGCCGGTGCCACCCGACCGGGGTCCGGTGGGAGCCGGCGCGGAGCGGGCGTTCGACGATCAGGCTCCGGTGCTCGGGCGACCGGCCGGGCCGTAGAGCCGCTCCCGCGCCTCCTGCGGCAGGGAACAGGCCGCAGTGCCGCCCGGCAGGCGGTGCCGGTTACGCGCCACCCAGCGGTACACCGGCCAGGCCGCAGCCCGTACCGGAGGGATCCGCAGGCCGGCACCGGCGACCCGCCAGAGCGGACCACTCGCGGCGAGCAGCTTCGCGATGGCGTCCGGGCCTGCGGCACGCGCGCCGTCCGCGCCGACCCACTGCACGGCCTCCTCGCACTCGGCCACGGTGAGGCCGAGCGCGTCCAGGTCGGCGAACTGCCACGGCACCACCCGCGCGGTGGTGGGGATGCGGCGCTCGATGAACTGCGCGCAGCTCGTGCAGAACGCGCAGTCCCCGTCGTAGACGAAGGTCGACGTCTCCATGGCGTCCATCCTCCCCTCTCCGACCGCCCGGACGCCCACCGGTGTCCGGCGGGTCACTTGCGCTCGCCTCGTACACGTGTTCGAATAGTGCCCATGCGCTGGGACAACCTCACCGCTCCCCCGGTCGAGGGAGACCCCGAGCGGGCAGCGCCAGCGACGCCACCCCTGCCGCTGGCGCTGCCCGGCGCCGTCGCCCGCACCTTCGACACCCCCGAGTTCGCCGGGATGACCTTCTACGAGGTGCAGGCCAAGTCCATCCTCAACCGGGTGCCCGGGCAGTCCCGCGTCCCGTTCGAGTGGACGATCAACCCGTACCGGGGCTGTTCCCATGCATGCCGTTACTGCTTCGCGAGAAACACTCACACTTACCTCGATCTCGACGCCGGCGCGGACTTCGACCGGAAGGTGATCGTCAAGGTCAACGCCGGCGAGCTGGTCCGGCGGGAGCTGGCCGCGCCGAAATGGCGGGGTGCGCACGTGGCGATGGGCACCAACGTGGACTGCTACCAGCGCGCCGAGGGCCGCTACCGGCTGATGCCGCAGATCATCGCCGCGTTGCGGGACTTCGCCAACCCGTTCTCGATCCTCACCAAGGGCACGCTGATCCTGCGCGACCTGCCGCTGCTGCGTCAGGCCGCCGAGGTGACAACGGTGGGCATCTCGTTCTCGGTGGGGTTCGTCGACGAGCACCTCTGGCGCACCGTCGAGCCGGGCACACCGCACCCCCGCCGCCGGTTGGACGCCGTCCGGGCGCTCACCGACGCGGGTTTCTCCGTCGGCGTGCTGATGGCCCCGATCCTGCCCGGCCTCAGCGACAGCGACGAGTCGATCGAGGCCACCGTGTCGGCGATCGCCGCCGCCGGTGCGACCAGCGTGACCGCCCTGCCCCTGCACCTGCGTCCCGGCGCCCGGGAGTGGTACGCGCACTGGCTCGCCCGCGAGCACCCGCACCTCGTGCCCCGCTACCGCGAGCTCTACCGGGCCGGCGCGTACGCCCCGCAGGCGTACCAGCGGGAGTTGACCGCGCGGGTGCGGATCGCCTCCCGCCGGCACGGGCTGCACCGCGGGGAGCGGGGCGACAACCGCACCCTGCCCGAGCCGCCGCCACGGTCGGCAGCCGAGCAGCTGACACTGCTGTAGTCGGAGCTACAGTCGGCGGGTGCGTACCGCTCAGCAGATCCTCGCCGACTCCGCCGTGATCGCCGTCGTGGGCGCGTCCCGCGACCCCAACAAGGCCGCGCATGGCGTGCCATTGCAGATGCAGCGGCACGGCTGGCGGATCATCCCGGTCAACCCGTCGGTCGATGAACTCTTCGGGGAGCGGGCGTACAAGACTCTCGCGGACATCCCGCACCCGGTCGACCTGGTGAACGTGTTCCGGCCGGCGGCCGACGCCGTGCAGGTCGTCCGCGACGCGGCGACGATCGGCGCCCCGGCGGTCTGGCTGCAGTTGGGCATCGTCTCGGCCGAGGCGCGGCGAATCGCCGAAGAGGCTGGCATGGACTATGTGGAAGACCGCTGCCTGGCCGTGGAACGCGCCGTGAACGCGCTAACCCGCCTGACCTGACCCCCCACCCCCGCGATCTTGCACTTTCGGTCGCCGTTTCGCCCCGTTAAGCGAGTTATGTGACGACAGGAAGTGCAAGATCGCGGAGGTGAAGGGATCAGATCTTGTACTCCTTGAGGAGGCCTCGGCTGATGATGGTCTTCTGGATCTCCGAGGTGCCCTCGCCGATGAGCAGGAACGGGGCTTCCCGCATCAGCCGCTCGATCTCGTACTCCTTGGAGTAGCCGTAGCCGCCGTGGATGCGGAACGCCTCCTGGACGACCTCGGCGCAGTATTCCGAGGCGAGCAGCTTGGCCATCCCGGCCTCGACGTCGTTGCGCTGGCCGGCGTCCTTGAGCCGGGCGGCGTTGACCATGAGGGCGTGCGCGGCCTCGATCTTCGTGCCCATCTCGGCGAGCTTGAACGCGATCGCCTGGTGCCTGGCGAGCGGCTGGCCGAAGGTCTTGCGCTGCTGGGCGTACTGCACCGCCAGCTCGAAGGCGCGGATGGAGATGCCGCAGGCGCGGGCGGCCACGTTGACCCGGCCCACCTCGATGCCGTCCATCATCTGGTAGAAGCCACGGCCCACCTGGTCAGCGCCGCCGAGGATCGCGGAGTCGGGCACCGTCACCCCGTCGAGCACCATCTCGGTGGTCTCGACGCCCTTGTAACCCATCTTCTCGATCTTGCCGGGGATGGTCAGGCCGGGAGCGGTCTCGCCGAAGCCCGGCTCCTTCTCGAGCAGGAAGGTGCTCATGTTGCCGTAGACGGACTCCGCGCCGGTGTCGGTCTTGACCAGTGTGGCCACCACCGAGGAGTACGCCCCGTTGGTGAGCCACATCTTCTGCCCGTTGAGCACGTAGCTGTCGCCGTCACGGACGGCCCGGGACTTGATCGCCGAGACGTCGGAGCCGGTCTCGGGCTCGGACATGGAGAACGCTCCGCGCACCTCGCCGGTGGCCATCTTCGGCAGGAGGCGGGCCTTCTGCTCGGCGGAACCGTGCTGGGAGATCAGGTACGCCACGATGAAGTGGGTGTTGACGATGCCGGAGATCGACATCCAGCCTCGGGACAGCTGCTCCACCACGAGCGCGTAGGTGAGCAGCGATTCGCCGAGCCCGCCGTACTCCTCGTCGATGGTGAGGCCGAAGAGCCCCATCTCGCGCATGCCGTCGAGAATGTCGGTGGGGTACTCGTCGGCGTGCTCCAGCCGCTGCGCGTGCGGGATGATCTCCTTGTCCGCGAAGTCCCGAACGGTCTCCAGGATCGACTGTTGCACATCGGTCAGGCCGGGCGTCTGGGCGAGTCGAGCCATCACAGCCTCCGGGGATCCGCGCACTACTCGTGGGTAACTGAACGCTGGGTCAGTATCGGTCTCTCGGGTCGGCGAGGCCAAGGTGACCAGTCCACACAACCGCTGTGAAAAGGTTCACCGCTGCGGGTAGCGTCCGGCAAGAGGGACTTTTCCGGCACCGGCAGGAGGAGGACAGCTGTGAGCCACCCGCCGCCGTCGGGACCACCCGGCGACGAGCCGCCGCCGTCGCCCTACGAACCACCAGCCGACCAGTCGCCGTACGCGCCACCGCCGGCCGGCCAACAGCCGTACGCGCCGCAGCCGGACCAGCCGGCGTACGAGCTACCAGCGGAACGTTCACCGTACGGGCCACCCGGCGACCAGCCGTCGTACGGTGACCAGCGGCCGCAGCAGTCGGCGCACTGGAGCCAGCAGCCGCCGTACCCCCCGCAGGGCCCCTACGGTCAGTACGGCCCACCGCCGTCCGGGCCGGGGCAGCGCACCAACGTGCTGGCGATCCTGTCGCTGGTGTTCGCCTTCGTGTTCCCGCCGGCCGGCGCGGTCCTCGGCCACGTGGCCAAACGGCAGATCCGCACCAGCGGCGAGGACGGCGACCAGCTCGCCACCTGGGGGCTGATCCTGGGCTACGTCTTCACCGGGCTCACCGTGCTGGCCTGCTGTGGCTGGCTGGCGCTGGTGGCCTTCGCCAACAACGGCGACAGCGGCGGCTACTGACCGACGCGCGGGTGCGGAGCGTTCCGGTCAGCGGAAGCGGGCCTCGCGGACGCTGTTGCCACCGTCCACCACCAGCATCTGCCCGGTGATGTACGAGGCGGCCGGCGAGCAGAGGAAGCTGATCGCCGCGGCGACCTCGTCCGGCGTGCCCGGTCGCCCCACCGGCGTGCCCAGCCCCTGCTTGATCTCGGCCATGGTGGACGCCGCTGTGTAGATGGTGCCGGGCGCCACCGCGTTCACCGTCACGCCGTCGGCGATCATCTCCATGGCCAGGGCCCGGGTCAGCCCGACCACCCCGGCCTTCGCCGCGGCGTACGCGGCTTCGGTGGGCAGGGCGTTGACCGGGCCGGCAGTGGCCGCCAGGTTGACGATCCGACCCCAGCCCCGCTCGGCCATTCCCCCGATGAACGCCCTGCTGCACAGGAACGCGGTGGAGAGGTTGCGGTCGATCTCGCCACGCCACTCGTCGTAGCTCAGCTGGGCCACCGGTCGCAGCACGCCCTGGCTGGCCCGACTGGCCAGGCCGGCGTTGTTGACCAGCACCTCGACGTCGCCCAACTGCTCGGCGACCGCGTCGGCCAGTGCGCCGACCTCGGACTCGTCGGTCAGGTCCGCGACGAAACCGGTCACGCCCAGCTCGGTCGCCCGCTCGTGGATGCGTCGGGTGGTCGAGACGATGGCCACCCGGGCACCGAGGTCGGCGAGTCGCCGGGCGGTCGCGTACCCGATGCCGTCCGGGCTGCCCGCCCCGGTGACCAGGGCGACCCGCCCGTCGAGACGCATGGTCACCGGGTCGGCGAGCGCGACCGGGTCGTCGCTGCCCGAGCTGCCCGCCGGGGCGGCCGTCCGGGCCCGCCGGGCCGCGCCCGGACGGCTGACGTCCCGTCGGGGTCGACTGCCGGAGCGGTCCGCGGCGCGCGCGTCGAATGCCATGCCAGGGATCCTGCCCGTTACGACCGGCCCGGGCAACGCGGCACCCGGAAGCAGGGGCATCGGGTTTGGGTGGCTGTGGCTACCCTGTCTCCGCACCCGACCTGACGGAGAGTTCGCATGACAAATCCCCCGCCGCCCGGCAACTGGAGCGATCCCACCTGGTCGGCCCCGCCATCGAGCCCCACACCCGACCCGACCCTGGTGGCCGGTCAGCCGGTGCCCCCGCAGCCCGGCCCGGTCGACCCGTACGGTCCGACAAACCCGTACGCCCCGGTGAACCCGTACGCCCCGGTCGACCCGTACGCCGGCGCGCAGCCGCCCGCCACCCAGCCGATGGCCGAGTACGCCCCGCCCGGGTACGCCCCGGCCGGCTACCCGCAGCAGTACCCCGGCTACGGCTACCCGCAGCCGCCGAAGACCAACGGACTGGCCATCGCCGCGTTCGTGCTGGCCATGATCGGTTTCACGTCCTGCATCACCGCGCCGATCGGCGCGATCCTCGGGCACGTCGCGCAGAAGCAGATCCGCATCAGCGGCGAGGGCGGCGCGGGGATGGCGAAGGCCGCCATCATCATCGGCTGGATCCTCACCGGGTTCCTGGTGCTGGTGCTCGCCATCTACGCCGCCGCGATCATCTACGCGATCGCGACGAGCAATGACAGCGGCAGCTACTGACCGACGGGCGGGACGGCGTACCGCCGATTGTCGAGCCGGGTCGACAAGCCGGCGGCCGCCGTCCCGGCCCGGCCCGTCACTGCGCCGGCGGGGTGAACGACGAGGTACGGCTCATCCCGGCGGCCCGGCCCTTCGCGGCGACCACCAGCGCCATCTTGCGGGACGCCTCGTCGATCATCTCGTCGCCGAGCATCACCGCGCCGAGCTTGCCGCCGGCCTCCGAGGTGTAGTGCTCGTACGCGTCGAGGATCAGCTCGGCGTGGTCGTAGTCGGCCTGCGCCGGCTGGTAGACCTCGTTGGCGGCGTCGATCTGGCCGGGGTGCAGCACCCATTTGCCGTCGAAGCCCAGCGCGGCCGAACGCTTGGCCACCTCACGGAACCCGTCCACGTCGCGGATCTGCAGGAACGGGCCGTCGATGGCCTGCTTGTCGTGCATCCGGGCGGCCATCAGGATCCGCATCAGGATGTAGTGGTACGGGTCGCCCGGGTAGTCGGGGATCAGCGCACCGACCACAAGCGACTTCATGTTGATCGACGCCATGAAGTCGGCCGGGCCGAAGATGATGGTCTCCACCCGGGGCGAGGCGCCCGCGATCGCGTCCACGTTGACCAGGCCGGCGGCGTTCTCGATCTGCGCCTCGATGCCGATCCGGCCGACCTCCAGGCCGAGGGTCTTCTCGATCTGGGTGAGCAGCAGGTCCAGCCAGTGCACCTGCTCGGCGGTCTGCACCTTCGGCAGCATGATGCAGTCCAGGTTGGCGCCGGCACCCTCGACGACCTCGATGACGTCCCGGTAGGTCCACGGGGTGGTCAGGTCGTTGACCCGGACCACCCGGGTCTTTCCGGCCCAGTCACCCTCGTTGAGCGCGGCCACGATGTTCTTGCGCGCGTCCGGCTTGGCCAGCGGGGCGACGGCGTCCTCCAGGTCGAGGAAGACCTGGTCGGCCGGGAGCCCCTGGGCCTTGCCGAGCATCTTCACGCTGGAACCCGGTACGGCGAGGCAGGACCTGCGGGGGCGACCGACTGCGGCCATGGATGCGCTCCTTCCAGCGTCCGGCGGGCACGCCGACGCCACCTGACGACAGATCCGAAACCTTAACGATCCCAAAGGTCGTTGTGACGCCACGGTAACCTCGCGCCATGACCGGGGTGAATGGACCTGTGGAAGATCTCACTGGGCGTCGACTGGTGGTGGTGACCGGGGCCAGCTCCGGCATCGGGTTGGCCGCCGCCGTGCACCTCGCCTGCCGTGGCGACCAGGTGGTGCTGGTCGGGCGGGACCCGGCCCGGCTGCAGGCGGCGGCCGAACGGGTCCGGGAGACCTCCGGCGAGCGGCCGGAGCTGTTCCGGGCCGACTTCGCGGTCCTCGACGACGTACGCCGACTGGCCGCCCAGCTCCGGGCCGCGTACGACCGGATCGACGTGCTCGCCAACAACGCCGGCGCGATCGCGCTGCAACCACTGAGCACCGTCGACGGCTTCGAGATGTCGATCCAGGCCAACCACCTGGCCCCGTTCCTGCTGACCAGTCTGCTCGCCGACCGGGTGGGCCGGGTGGTGGTGACCGCCTCCGGCGCGCACCGCTTCGGCGCACTGGACCCGGACGACCTCAACAGGCCGCTGCGTGACTACCGGCCGATGGGCGCGTACGGCACCAGCAAGCAGGCGAACATCCTGTTCACCGCCGAGGCCGCCCGGCGCTGGCCGGACATCTCCGCGTACTGCTTCCACCCCGGGGTGGTTCGCACCCGGTTCGCCAACGACAGCAGGCTGGTCGCGTTCGGCATGCGTTTCATGCCCTTCCGCAGCCCGGAGAAGGGCGCCGAGACGCTGGTGTGGCTGGCCAACCAGGACCGCTCCCGGCTCATCAACGGGGGTTACTACGTCGACCGCCGGCCGCGTCGGCCCCTGCGGAAGGCGGCCGATCCACAGCTCGCCTCCCGGCTGTGGGCGGCGAGCGCCAAGGCCGTCGGTCTGGACACCTGAGGTGGCCGGCCGGCTGACACTCGTCGCGGTCGTTGAGTTCACCGTCGGGGCGGAGGCCGCCGGGCGGCGTTACGAGGATGCCGTGCTGGCCCTGCTGGGGCGGCACGGCGGTTGGTTGGAGCGGCGACTGCGCGGCACCGACGGCCAGACCGAGGTGCACGTGATCCGGTTCGACTCCCGGGCCGGGTACGAGTCGTTCCTCGTCGACCCGGACCGGGCGGCCCTGCGCGGCGAGCTGGGTGAGGCCGCCCCGACGACCCGGGTCATTGAGGTGCGGGAGGGCTAGCCAACCGCGCGGGAGACGCGCCCCGGCGCGCGGCCCGACCGCCGCCCAGCACCACCACCGCCACACCGGCCAGCAGCAACGCCATCCCGAGCAGCGCGTACGGGCGGGGCACCTGACCCAACCAGGCCCAGCCGAGCAGTGCGGCGCCGGGCGCTTCCAGCAGGATCAGCACGCTCACCGTGGTCGCCGGGATCTTCCGCAGGGCGTAGTTGAACATCGAGTGCCCGAGCAGTTGGGCACCGGCCACCAGAGCCAGGATGGCCAGCCAGGTACGCCCGTCGAACCCGGTCAGTCGTACGCCACCGACCAGGCACAGGGCCAGCAGGATCAGCGCGCAGATCCCGTAGCAGATGGTGGTGTAGGTGGTGGTGCTGATGCTGGTCCGGGCCCGTTCGCCGAAGGCGGTGTAGACGGCGGCGAACATGGCGCCGGTCAGCGCCAGCACGTCGCCGAGGACGGCCCGGCCGGAGACACCCACGTCCACACCGGTGGCGATCGCCGCGCCGCCGACCGCCACCGCGATGCCGACCCACACCACCCGGGGCAGCGGTCGCCCCTGAGCGCGGGCGATCAGCCCCTGCCAGACCGGCTGGGTGGCGACCAGCGCGGTGGACGTGGCGACCGTGGTGAGCTGGGCGCTCGGCACCCAGGTCGCGAAGTGCCCGGCCAACGCGACCCCGGACAGGACGCAGAACAGTCCCTCCCGTCGGCCCGCGCCCACCGCCAACCGGCGGAACTCGGCACGACGCCGGGCCAGCGCGACAGGGCTCAGTACGGCCACCGCGAGCAGGTTGCGCCAGAACGCGATGGCCAGGGCGGGGGCAGCGGCGTACGCGATCAGCGGCGCTGACGACGACACGGCGACCACGGCCAGTCCGACCGCGCCGGTGGTCAACGGATCCACTGTCGGTCGAGGTGAAGGTGGGGGCACGGGACGTAATCCTCACACGTATGACGGTCGACACGGAGGGTCATCACTCCGTTACGATCACGCGGGTCCGCGCCGGCGACCCTCGACCGCCCGGAGGCGTTCCCCCATGTCCAGCTACCAGGCGGTGCTGTTCGACTTCTTCGGCACCCTGACCCGTTCGGTGCAACGCGGTGCCGCGCACGCCGGCACCGCCGAGCTGCTCGGGTGCCCCACCGACGCGTTGTCCGAGGTGCTGAACCGCACCTACTACGAGCGGGCCAGTGGCCGGTTCGGCAACGCGGAGGCGACCCTGCGCTGGGTGTGCGCCCAGGTCGGCGTACACCCCAGTGACCAGGCGGTGCGGGCGGCCGTGGCGTCCCGGCACCTGGCGGTCCGCGCGGACACCTGGCTGCGGGCCGACGCGGTGCCGGTGCTGGCGGCCCTGCGCCAGCGCGGCCTGCGCACCGGCGTGATCAGCGACTGTACGCACGAACTGCCGGCCTTCCTGCCGCAGCTGGCGGTCGCCCCGCTGCTCGACGTACAGGTCTTCTCGGTGCAGCTCGGGCGGTGCAAGCCGGACCCGACGCTCTACCTGACCGCCTGCCAGCGGCTCGGGCTCACCCCGGGCGACTGTCTCTACGTCGGCGACGGTGGCAGCCAGGAGTTGACCGGCGCCGAGCGGGCCGGGATGACAGCCGTCCGGCTCGCCGCACCGGATCTGGCCACTCACATGGTGTTCAACGCCGACCGGGACTGGCGCGGCCCGACGCTCGGGACCCTGGGTGAGGTGCTCGCCCTGGTCGACCACGACGCGGCGGTGGCGGGCGTCGGCGGTCGGGCGGACTGATCCGTTGATCAGCGGCGGCGGACCCGGTGCAGCCGGAACGGCTTACGGGTGGCCCGCACCGCCGGAGTCGCCCGGGGCGGCTCGGCCTGCGCGTCGGCCGGCAACTCCGCGCCAGCCAGCGGTGTACCGGCCGGGACGAGGCGGTTCACCGCGCAACCGTCGGCGGCCCAGCGGGCCACCAGGTCGGCGGTCGGTCCGGGCGCGTTGAGACGCTTCGCCGCCACCAGCGGGGCGGTGGTGTCCCACGCCTCGGTGCCCGGCTGCAACCGGCTCACCCGGGCCGGCCAGGTGACGATCCGACCGCCGTGGTCGCCGCGCAGGGTGACCTGGGCCTCGGTCGCGTCGGCCAGACCCGGCGCGGCCTGCTCACCCGGCCCGCTGACCACCAGGAGCGCGCCCTCCAGCGGGGCGCACCAGAGCGCGAGCGCCGGCCCACCGGCAACGCTGACCCAGGCCACGGCGGCCTTCTTCATCGCCTCGTCGACCAGTGGGGTGCCCCCGGGGGCGTCCTTGTCCGTCACACCCGCATCCTCCCGCATCGGCGCCTGCGCTCAGCCCACGAACGGCGGCACGGCGATCTCGCCGCGGGCCACCGGCATCACCTGACCGGTGACCGTCGCACCGACCGCCGCGCCGTCCGCCGCGGTGACCGTGCAGGCCAACGCGGACGGGCGGTTCATCTCCACGCCCTGGCGGACCGCGTACTCCGACCGCCCCTCGCCGGGCAGCAGACCACTCGCCACCAGCCAGACACCCAGGCCGAGCGCCGCCGAACCGGTCGCCGGGTCCTCCGGAACGCCCATCCCCGGCACGAAGACCCGGGCGTGCACGGTTTGCGCTGCCGCGTCCCAGGAGAAGACGCTGACGTGCGACACCCCGTACCGTTCCGCCGCCGCCGCGTTCACCCGGGCGCGGGCCACCGACTCCGGCCGCACCGGCAGGTACGGAAACTCCAGCCCGCAGCCGGCGACCCGGGGCGCGGGCCCGACGTGGTCGTCGGCGGCCAGCCCGGCGATCTCCAGCAACGGCTCCGGATCCAGCTCCGGCCCGAGGGTCGGGGTGCCACCGGTCAACGTCGCCCCGGACGCGGTCACCTCGATCGGCAGCACACCGGCCCCGCATTCCTGGGTGACCTGCCCCACACCGAACATCCCCCGCCGGCACGCGGTGACCGCCGCGCCGACGCTGGGGTGCCCGGCGAACGGCAACTCCTCCACCGGGGTGAAGATCCTGGCGCGGTAGGTGGCGCCGACCTGGGTCGGTGGCAGCACGAACACCGTCTCGGAAAGGTTGAACTCCAGCGCGAGCGCCTGCATCTGCTCGGTGGCCAGCGCCTCCGCGCCGAACACCACCGCCAGCGGGTTGCCGGCGAAGGGGCGATCGGTGAAGACGTCCACGATCTCGTAGGCCAAGGTCGACATGTTGATAAACAGTAGGCGCTTAGGCTGGTGCGCGTGAGCACGCCGACCCGGGTCTACATCGCCCGTCTCGCCGGAGTCGCCGTCTTCGACCCGAACGGTGACCAGGTGGGACGGGTCCGTGACGCCGTGGCACGGCTCCGGGCAACCAAGCGTCCACCGGAGGTGGTGGGGCTGGTCGCCGAGATGCCGATGCGTCGTCGGATCTTCCTGTCCATCAACCGGATCACCTCCATCGACGCGGACGCCGTCGTGCTCGGCTCCGGCACCCTCAACCTGCGCCGGTTCGAGAAGCGACCGAACGAGCTGCTGGTGCTCCAGGAACTGCTCGACCGGCGGGTGCAACTGGACCCGGGCGGCCAGCCGGGCGCGGTCGTGGACGTCGCCATGGAGTGCACCAGGGGTGGCGAATGGTCACTGACCCGCGTCGCCGTCCGCGAGCAGACCGGTCGGCTCAGCCGCCGCGGCCACCTGCACCAGGTCGAGTGGGACCGGGTGCGCGGGCTCAGCGGCATCGCCGACAACCGGGGTACGGCGAACCTGCTCGCCGTACTGGAGGACATGCGCCCCGCCGACCTGGCCAACGCGTTGCAGGACCTGCCCGACGCGCGGCGCAACGAGGTCGCGGCCGCGTTGAACGACGAGCGACTGGCCGACGTGCTCAGCGAACTGCCCGAACACGACCAGGTGGAGATCCTCGCCGCCCTCGACCGGGAGCGGGCCGCCGACGTCCTGGAGGAGATGGACCCGGACGACGCCGCGGACCTGCTCAACGAACTGCCCCCACCCGAGCAGGACGTGCTGCTGGACCTGATGGAGCCGGACGAGGCCGACCCGGTACGTCAGCTGCTGAAGTACACCCCCGGCACGGCGGGCAGTGTGATGACCTCGGAGCCGGTCATCCTGCCGCCGGACGCCACCGTCGCCGAGGCACTGGCCCGGATCCGGGAGCCCCAGCTCTCCCCCGCCGTCGCCGCGCAGGTCTTCGTGACCCGGGCGCCGCAGAACACCCCGACCGGCCGCTACCTGGGCATGGTGCACTTCCAGGCGCTACTGCGCGAACCGCCGGCCGACCTGCTGGGCAAGGTGGTGGTCAACGACATCGACCCACTTCGTCCCACCACCCCGCTGCCGGAGATCACCCGTCGGATGGCCACCTACGACCTGGTCGCCATGCCGGTGATCGACCGCAACAATCGGCTGGTCGGCGCCGTGACTGTCGACGACGTGCTGGACCACTCGCTACCCCGCGACTGGCGGGACCGTGACGCGCTGACCGCCTCGGGCAGCACCGACACCGCGCTGGACGGCACAGATGGCTGACCAGCGGCGGACGGAGCGTCTCGACCAGCCACGCGAGCCCCGGGGTGTCAAGCTGCCCCGGTTCGACGCGGAGGCGTTCGGCCGGTGGTCCGAGGGCATCGCCCGGGGCATGGGCACGGCGAACTTCATCGTCGTGATGACCGTGGTGATCACGATCTGGTTCGTCTGGAACACCCTCGCCCCGGCGGACCTGCGCTTCGACCCGTACACCTTCACCTTCCTGACCCTGGTGCTGTCGTTGCAGGCCAGTTACGCGGCCCCGCTGATCCTGCTGGCCCAGAACCGGCAGGCCGACCGGGACCGGGTGGCCCTGGAGGAGGACCGGCGGCGGGCCACCGCGCAGAAGGCGGACACCGAGTACCTGGCCCGGGAGATCGCGGCCCTGCGGATCGCCCTGGGTGAGGTCGCCACCCGCGACTTCCTCCGCTCCGAGCTGGCCCGGCTGGCCGAGGAGCTGGACGAGATGGGCCAACGCCGGCAGCGCCTGGAGCGCCGCCAACAGGAGAAGGACAACCGGCAGGAGCGGCGTGCGCACCGCCCGAACGACGGTGTCGGCCTGGACGAACCCCGCGACGACCTGGACGGCGACCTCACCCGGGACGCCCGGCCGGACGGCACCGCCCCGCGCCGGTCGGAGGGCTGACCAACGGGTCATCGATTGGCTCACACCGCCCCGGGCAGCGGCGGCAACGGATGCCCCTCGACGTAGCATTGCGGGCATGTCAGCACCCGTGAGCACCGTCGAGGACGCGATCCAGGCCGCCCTGGCCACCGTCAACGACCCGGAGATCCGCCGGCCCATCACCGAGCTGGGCATGGTCCGCTCCGCCACGATCGGCGCCAGCGGTGTCGTACGCGTCGAACTGCTGCTCACCGTCGCCGGCTGCCCGCTGAAGGACAAGCTGCGGACCGACATCACCGCCGCCGTCGCCGCGGTGCCCGGCGTCACCGGCGTGGAGATCGACTTCGGTGTGATGACCCCGGAGCAGCGGCAGTCGTTGCAGTCGCAGCTGCGTGGCGGCGGCGCCACCGAGGAGCCCGTCATCCCGTTCGCCCAGCCCGGGTCGCGCACCCGCGTGTACGCGGTGGCCAGCGGCAAGGGTGGCGTCGGCAAGTCCAGCGTGACTGTCAACCTGGCGGCGGCGCTCGCCGCCCGGGGGCTCTCCGTCGGGGTGGTCGACGCGGACATCTACGGCCACTCGGTGCCCCGGATGCTCGGTGCGGACGGCCGACCCACCCGGGTCGAAGACATGATCATGCCGCCGCAGTCGCACGGCGTGAAGGTCATCTCCATCGGCATGTTCACCTCCGGCAACGCCGCCGTCGTGTGGCGCGGCCCGATGCTGCACCGGGCGCTGCAGCAGTTCCTGGCCGACGTCTACTGGGGCGACCTGGACGTGCTCCTGCTCGACCTGCCGCCGGGCACCGGTGACGTGGCCATCTCGTTGGCCCAGCTGCTGCCCAACTCGGAGATCCTGATCGTCACCACCCCGCAGACCGCCGCCGCCGAGGTGGCGGAACGGGCCGGGGCGATCGCCCTGCAGACCCACCAGCGGGTGGTCGGCGTCATCGAGAACATGTCCTGGCTGGAGCTGCCGGACGGTTCGCGGATGGAGATCTTCGGCGCCGGCGGTGGTGCGGCGGTGTCCGAGTCGCTGAGCCGGACCATCGGCGCGCAGGTGCCGCTGCTCGGTCAGATTCCGCTGGACACCCGGGTCCGCGAGGCCGGCGACGCCGGCAACCCGGTCGTGCTGGCCGAGCCGGAGTCCCCGGCCGCGCAGGCACTCGGCGCGATCGCCGACCGGCTCGCCGTGCGCCGCGAGTCGCTGCTCGGCAAGCCCCTCGGCCTCAAGCCCGCCGGTCGCTGACCAACCACGACCACCGCCAGCCCGTCGGCCGCTGTTGGCCGGCGGGCTGAGTCGTCTCCACGGACATGGCCAGCGGGGCAGCCGGCGGCGGGCGGCCGGCGGGCCGGGGGCGCACATGATCGACTCGGTTTTCCGGAAGTCGCGGTATCCGGCGCCGGTTGACGGGCCGACTTCCGGAAAACCGAGTTGATCAGAGCAGCTGTCCGGCCCGGGCGGACATCAGCCGGCCGAGCCCTGGCAGCGCGGGTACCAGCCGGTCAGGTGGCGTCGTCGTAGCTGACGCGGGGGGCCGGCGCGGAGGGGCTGCTGGTGGCCGTGCCGGAGCGGGACCCGTCGGACCGCAGGTCGGCGGCGTTGGCCACGTCCTTCAGGTCGTCGTGTACGCCGCTGACGTCCGCGCGCAGGTTGTCGTAAACGCCCTGCAGCGGCTTGCGGATGGCCGCCTCGTCCTCCTCGCTGAGGAGGTGCTTGCGGATGAACGCCTTCGGGTGCAGGTCTTCCAGCTGGATGTCGGTGCCCAGCTCACGGCTCAGGTCGCCGGTGGCGTTGCGGGCCATGTTGCGCAGGTTGCGCACCAACCGCAGGCCGTCGGTGATCACGGCGGGGAGCCGGTCGCCGAAGATCAAGAGCGCCAGGAGCAGCAGCGCACCGATCTCCCACCAGTTCAGGTTGTCGAGCATCCCGCGGGCCTCCTCACGGCGTCAGCAGCAAGACTACGCACGCCAGACGGCTTTCGGGCAAGGGGTACACCGCTGTTCACTTCGCATCCGCAGCGAGAGTTACCGAGGTGTTCTGCCGGGCGGAGCCCCGCCGATACTCGACCGTCACGACCGATCCCGGCGCGTACTTGCGGACCAACGCGGTCAGGTCCGTCGGCTCGGTCATCGGCCGTCCGTTGATCTTGAGGATCACGTCGCCGACCTTCAAGCCGGCACCGTCCGCTGGCCCGGACGGCTCCACCTCGGCCAGCCGCAGGCCACCCCCGACGACCCCGGTCGGGCCGTCCGCCCGGGCGCCGATCACCGTACGGCGGGCCTTGCCGGTGCCGATGATGTCCTGGGTCACCCGCTTGGCCTGGTTGATCGGGATGGCGAAGGCGAGCCCGATGTTGCCCGCCTCCTGCCCCTCGGCGACGAGCGACTTGATGGTGGAGTTCACCCCGACCACCCGGCCCGCGCCGTCGACGAGTGGGCCGCCCGAGTTGCCGTGGTTGACGGCGGCGTCGGTCTGGATGGCGGCGTAGTAACGCACCGGCCCGCCCGGCTCGCCGGCCTGCATCGTCCGGTCCAGGGCGCTCACGATGCCGGCGGTCACCGTGTTGGCCAGCGACAACGGCGAACCGATGGCGAGCACGGGGTCGCCGACCGCCAGCGCGTCGGAGTCGCCGAACTCCACGGGCCGCAACCCGGGACGACTCACCTTGATCACGGCGATGTCCGACTCCGCGTCCTGCCCCACGATGGTCGCCGGCGCGGTGCTGCCGTCGTTGAAGACCACCGAGGCCTTGCCGGTGCCGCCGGCCACCACGTGGTCGTTCGTGATCACATGGCCGTCGGCGGTGGCGATGAATCCGGAGCCCTCACTGGTCCCGCCGAGGCTGCTCACCCGTACGGTCACGACGCTGGGCAGGACCCGTTCGGCGACCCCGGCCAGCGACTCCGGTTTGCGCTGCGCCAGTGCCGGCGCCTCGGCGGGCGCAGCACCGAGAACCGCGGCACCGGCGCCGCCGCGCACCGCGAACGCGTAGCCCAGCGCACCGCCGAGGGTGCCGGCCAGGAGCGCGGTTATCACGGGAATGAGCAGCAGCTGGCGCACCGTCGGCCGGCCCGGCGCATCGGGGTCGGTGACCGGCTCGGGCTCGGTGCCGGGGGCGACCATTCCGGGCACCACCACAGCTGTCGGTGCCGCCGGGTCGCGCCACGGGTCGGCGAGGGCGTCGGACCACCAGGGCGACGCGTCGGCCGGGTTGGGCCCGCCCGCAGCCGGTGCCGGCCAGCCCGGTGCCGGTCCGACCGAGGCCGCCGGCACCGCAGAAGACGCCGGCCAACCCGCAGCCGGTCCAGCCGAGGACGCCGGCCCCACGGGAGCGGGTGACCAGCCCGGTGCCGGCCCCACGGGAGCCGCCGGCCAGCCCGGTGCCGGCCCCACGGGAGCCCCCGGCCAGCCCGGTGCCGGCCCCACGGGAGCCCCCGGCCAGCCCGGTGCCGGCCCACCTCCCGGCGAGGCGAGGGGCGCGCGGTCAGCCCCCGGCATGGTCGGCCCCACCGGCGGGGCTCCTGCCCCGGGCGGTCGCGCCGGATCCGGAGTCTCACCGCCCCGGCGCCAGTCCCAGCCGTCGGTCACGTCGGTGCCTCCCAGTCCGTCCCCGGATCCCGCGCCGCGTCGCCCGGCCACGGGCCGGTCTGGTCGCGGCTGACGGGATACCGCCTCCAGGATTGCACGGATGGGCGCGGTGCAGTCAGCGGTTGCCCCGGTGATCGCTTCCGGCGGAGGCGCGGCTGCGCCCCACGACGGTCGCCTCTACGCTCACAGTGCCAACCCGCCCTCGCACCACGCACCGCCCCCGGAGGTGCCCCATCGCCACGGTCGCCGGTTCCGGCAGTTCGACGACGCACGCTCAGCAGTTCGCGGAGTCGTACGTCACCGAGGATCTCGTCCTGCGTACCGCCCGCAGCCTGGCCCGGGAAGTGGGCCTCGACGCGGTCACCCCCGGCGCAGGAGCGGCGTTGCGGCTGCTGGCCGCCGCCGGCAATGCCCGTGCGGTGGTGGAGATCGGCACCGGTACCGGGGTGAGCGGCGTCTGGTTGCTACGCGGCATGCGTGCCGACGGCGTGCTCACCACGATCGACGTCGAGGTGGAGCACCAGCGGATCGCCCGGCGCATCTTCGCCGAGGCGGGCTTCGCGGCCGGGCGTACGCGGATCATCACCGGTCGCGCGCTGGACGTGCTGCCCCGGCTCGCCGACGGCGCGTACGACCTGGTCTTCGTGGACGCGGAGGCGACCGGCTTCCACGCCTGCGTGGAGGCGGCGCTGCGGCTGTTGCGGCCGGGGGGCGTGCTGGCGCTCAACGGCGTGCTGGCCAGCGACCGGATCGGCGACCCGGCCGCCCGGGACGCGGAGACGGTGACGGTTCGCGAGACGATCAAGGCGGTCCGGGAGTCGGAGCACTGGATCCCCGCGTTGCTTCCGGTCGGGCACGGGCTGCTCGCCGCGGTGAAGTGCTGACCCAGGCCCGCGCCGGATCGAGCCGGGTCTCCGACCTCACGCCCTAGGGCCTGTTTCATAAGGACTGGCCGGCCTGCGGCGGGCCCGGACGACGACCGGCGGCGTTGCGGTTTCGTCTGGATACGACACCGGTATCCGGACGAAACCGCGCCTTGCCGGATCGCCGCCCGGACTCCGCCTCGGCTCGGCCGCCCTTATGAAACAGGCCCTAGTTGACGTCGGCGAGCCAGCGCAGCAGCGACCGGACGCCCCAGCCGGTGGCGCCGCGGCTGACCTCGGCCTGGTCGCCGTCGGCCCAGGACGGGGCCGACATGTCCAGGTGCAGCCAGCGGTCGCGGAGCTCGCCGGTGAACTCGCGCAGGTAGAGCGCGGCCAGCACCGAGCCGGCACCCTGTGCCGGTGCGCTGTACAGGTCGGCGATCTCGCTGCCGAGGTACTCGACGTAGTCGGTGTGCAGCGGCATCCGCCACGCCGATTCGCCGGCCGCCTCGGCCGCCGCCAGCACGCCGGCGGCCAGCTCGTCGTTCTCGCTGTACAGGGCGGCGGTGCGCTTGCCCAGCGCCACCGAGTTAGCGCCGGTGAGCGTGGCCAGGTCGAGCAGCAGGTCCGGTTTGAACTGCTGCACCGCGTACGCCAGCGCGTCGGCGAGGACCAGTCGACCCTCGGCGTCGGAGTTGGTCGTCTCGCTGGTCGTGCCGCCGTAGTGCCGGATGACGTCCCCCGGGCGGAACGCCGAGCCGCTGACCATGTTCTCGGCGAGCGGGGCCAACGTGGTGACCCGGACCGGCAGTCGCAGCGCGGCGGCACCCAGGGTGGCGGCGACGACAGCGGCCGCGCCGGCCATGTCCTTGCGCATCAGCTTCATCGACGCGACCGGCTTGATCGAGATGCCGCCGGTGTCGAAGGTGATGCCCTTGCCGATCAGCACCACGTGCGTACGCGCGTTGGCGGGGTGCCAGTCCAGTTCGACGAGCCGGGGTCCGCTGGCGGAGCCACCGCCGACGGCGAGGATCCCGCCGAAGCCCTCGGTGGTCAGCTCGGCCGGGCCACGGACCCGCAACCGCAGATCCGGAAGATCGGCCGCGGCGGAGGCCACCTGGTCGGCGAACCACTGCGGGGTCTTCACCGAGGAGGGGGTGTTGGTCAGGTCCCGGGCGAGATGGGTCATCGCGGCGGTGGTCCGGGCCGTGGCGACGCTGTCCTCGTACCGGGTCGGATCGCTGACCAGCAGGTCGACGCCGGTGAGCGCCGGCCGGTCGCCGGCCTCGGTGAGCCGGAACCGGTACGCGGCGAGCAGCAGACCCTCGGCCAGTCCGCGCACGGCGGCCTGGGTCACCTCGGCCGGCAGCGCGATGGTGATATGCGTCTCAGCCGAGGCGGCGCGGGCCACTGTCGCGCCGGCCGTCCGCCAGGCCGCCTCGTCCCCACCACCGATGCCGAGCAGCACCAGCCGGCCGGGGGTACGCCCGGGGCGCAGCTGGGTGTGAATCTCGCCGGCTCGGCCCGTCAGTCGGGCCGCTGGCGCCAGCGCGGCGGCCTCCTCGGCAGTGCCGTCCGGGGGTGCCACGGCGGTCGACAGAGGCGCGGCCGAGGTGTCACCGCCCGCCGTCGAGTCGGCGGGTCGGACAGGCAGGACGAGAGCGTCGAGCCGGTCCGGCTCGGCGATCAGACGGATGGCGAGCACGCGGAACCGAACCTCCAGGAAAATGTCGCGGACCGGAAGCGAACCCACCTGCCCGCAGCGTTGAAGACCCTGAGCCACCGGCGATTCCGGTGGCTCAGGGTCCGAAGAACGGTCCGGGCGGCTCACGCCGCCCGGAGCACTCCTTACTCAGCCGGCCGCTGCCTTCAGTGCGTCACCGAGCGCGTTGGCCTCGTCGGGAGTCATCTCGACGACGAGCCGGCCACCGCCCTCCAGCGGGACCCGCATGACGATGCCCCGCCCCTCCTTGGTGACTTCCAGCGGACCGTCGCCCGTCCGCGGCTTCATCGCCGCCATGTTGTCTCCCCTCAGACCTACACCAGGGTCGGTGGGTTGCCCCACAGCCACTTCGTCACGACCACCCGCAACGGTCACGGGGGTGTCGACAAACGATTTTCCCTGATGAACACCGCCGGACCCAAACCGGAGCAGCATTGATGTAACAGCATCTAGCTTATCTTGAGAAGGCCTGTCACAATGTGCGGTCATGCAGGCACGGTCGGCACTCTTCGACCTGTACGGCGACCACCTCCGTCCCAGGGGTGGCCGGGCACCGGTTGCTGCCCTGGTCAAGCTGCTGGCGCCGCTGGGAATCGCGCCGCCGGCAGTTCGCACCGCCGTGTCCCGGATGGTGCGCCAGGGTTGGCTCGAGCCACTCCGGTTGGTCTCCGGTCCGGGATATTCGATCACACCGAAAGCCGCCCGGCGACTCGACGAGGCAGCCGCCCGGATCTACCGGACCGGCCGGGTCACCTGGGACGGCCGGTTCGATCTGCTGGTGTTGGAGGCCCCAGGCTCCCGACGTGACCGCCAGCGGCTCGCCGCCAACCTGAGCTTCCTCGGCTACGGGACGCTCGACGAGCAGACCTGGGTCGCCACCCGCCCCGGCGAGGATGTCGACCTGCTCCTCGCCGAGACGGGCATCCGGTTCGAGCGGTTCACCGCCTCGCACTTCTCCGGCACCCCCGGCGCGATGGGCGTGGTCCGACGAGCGTGGAACCTGACCGAGATCGGCCACGCGTACGAACGGTTCGTCGCGGACCAGCGCCCGCTGCTCGCCCAGATCACCGTGCGCAGCACCGACGAGGAGGCGTACGCGGCGCGGTTCCGCCTCGTGCACGCGTGGCGTACGTTCCTCTTCCAGGATCCGCAGCTGCCCCCGGCGCTGCTGCCCGAGCGGTGGCCTGGCACCGCCGCGGCCAGTTTCTTCGACCGGCACGCGGCCCGCCTGCGGCCGGCCGCCGACCGGTACGTCGAGCAGTGCCTCGACGCCGGCAACCGCATCGTCCGACAGAAGGGTCGTTAGACACGTGACCGAGCCGCTGCTGGTCGACCGGACCGACTCCGTCGTCACCCTCACGCTGAACCGGCCGAACGCGATGAACGCGCTCGACGTGGCGCTCAAGGAGGCGCTGCGGGACACGCTGGCGCAGTTGGAGACCGACAGGTCCTGCCGGGCGGTCGTCCTGGCCGGGGCGGGCGGGTCGTTCAGCGCCGGCCAGGACCTGCGCGAGCACGTGTCGACGCTGGAGAACAGCTCCGCCGACCCGCTGGGCACCGTTCGGGCGCACTACAACCCGATCGCCGCCCGGCTCGCCAACCTGCCCAAGCCGGTGATCGCCGCGGTCCGTGGGATGGCCGCCGGAGCGGGCGCGTCGCTGGCGTTCCTGGCCGACATCCGCATCGGTGGTCCGACCACCAGTTTCCTGATGGCCTTCGCCAAGGTCGGTCTGGCCGCCGACACCGGCGCGTCCTGGACGTTGCCCCGGCTGGTCGGGCACGCCAAGGCGGTGGAGCTGCTGATGCTGGCCGAACCGGTCCGCGCCGAGGAGGCCTGCCGGTTGGGTCTGCTCAACCGGTTGACCGACGACGACGAGCAGGTGCTGCCCGTCGCCCAGGAACTCGCCGCCCGCCTCGCCGCCGGCCCGACCGTCGCGTACGGGGCGATCAAGCGGCAACTCTCCATCGCCGATGCCGGCACTCTCGCCGACGCCCTCGCCGCCGAGGCGCAGGCCCAGTCGATCTGCGGTGCCACGGCCGACCACCGAGCGGCCACGCTCGCGTTCGTCGCGAAGCAGAACCCGGTCTTCGAGGGACGCTGACCCGCCCCGCTAGTCGTCCTCCTCCGGGTCCTGGTTGGCCTGCTCGCCCAGCACGAACGCCTGCATGGCCAGCTCGTCACCGGCCGGCGAGACGAAGGCGGGCAGCTCACGCGGCCCCAGCTCCTGCACGTAGGACCAGAACAGTCGGACCGCCTCGGCGGGCGTGTCGGCCTCGATCGGCAGGTCGAGGCTGACCAGCCAGGTGCGCCGCGCCGGGGGCGGGCCGAGCTGGTCGGTCAGCGCCCGGAAGGCCGCCGGCTCCAGTGCGGTGACCGGCCCGTCGAGGGTCAGCAGGTCGGCCGGCACCGGCTCGTCGAAGGCCCGTCGGGTGTACGCGACGACGAGCGTCCCCGGCTCGCTCGGCGACTGCGGGTCGTCCGGGTCCTCGCGGTGGCGTTGACCCGGCGCGGTGACCCGACCGAGGGCCACCAGCCGGGGCGGCGCGTCGACAAGCACCGCCACCTGGTCTCCCGGCCCCGGCCGGACGGCGTCGGTCAGCCCGGTCAACTCCAGCGTGTCGTGGTGCACGAGCCGCTCGGCGTCGTACCGCTCGGCGGGCAGCAGCACGGCCCAGGTGCCCACCCCGTCGGCGTTGCCGGCCGCACCGGCCCGGTACGCGGTCTCGGTCGTCATGTCTGCCATCTCATCACGCCGTCGGTGCGACGGTGACGTGACAGCCGACGATGTGATCGTCGACCATTCCGGTGGCCTGCATCAGTGCGTACGCGGTGGTGGGGCCGACGAACCGGAAGCCGCGCTTCTTGAGCGCCTTGGCCATCGCCGTCGACTCCGGGGTGATCGGTGCGAGCTCGGCGAACGAGGCCGGGCGGGCCGGGCGGGGCTCCGGCGCGAAGGACCAGAGCAGCGCGGACAAGCCCTCGGGCAGCTCCAGGGCGGCGCGGGCGTTGGCGATCGCCGCCTCGATCTTGGCTCGGTTGCGGACGATGCCGGCGTCGGCGAGCAGCCGGGTCACGTCGGCGTCGCCGTAGCCGGCGACGCTCGGGAGGTGGAACTCGTCGAAGGCCAGCCGAAACGCTGGACGCTTGCGCAGGATGGTCAGCCAGGACAACCCGGACTGGAACGCCTCCAGCGTCATCCGCTCGTAGAGCGCGTCGTCGCCGTGCAGCGGTCGCCCCCACTCGGTGTCGTGGTAGACGGCGTAGTCGGGGGTGCTCGACCCCCAGGCGCAGCGGGCCAGCCCATCAGCGCCGATCACCAGGTCAGTCACCTCGTACACGCTAGGGCATCGGTCCGACACCCCATTGCCACCGGCCGTCCGGCTGCCTATCGTGCTTGTTACCGACCGGTAGGTCGAGGTCGCCCGACGGTGCGCCCCCGACCGGTGACGGCGAGCGGAGGCCACGGTGAAGGAATTCCCGGACATCATCGCCTGGTCGATCCCGGCCTTCGTGCTGCTCATCGTGCTGGAACGGGTCTCCTACCTGCTGCACCGCGACGACGACGAGGTCGGCTACGGCGGCGCCGACACCGCCACCAGCCTGACGATGGGGCTGGGCAGCCTCGTCGCCGACCTGCTCTGGAAGGTGCCGATCGCCGCCGCGTACGCGCTGCTCTACGCACTCACCCCGCTGCGGGTCGCCGAACTCTGGTGGACCTGGCCGCTGGTCCTGCTCGCGCAGGACTTCTGCTACTACTGGTCGCACCGCAGCCACCACGTGATCCGCATCCTCTGGGCCTCCCACGTGGTGCACCACTCGTCGCAGCGGTTCAACCTCTCCACCGCACTGCGCCAGCCGTGGACCGGCCTCACCAGCTGGGTGTTCTACCTGCCGCTGATCGTGGTCGGCGTCCACCCGGCCGTGGTCGCGTTCTGCGGCTCGGTCAACCTGCTCTACCAGTTCTGGATCCACACCGAACGGATCGACAAGATGCCGCGCTGGTACGAGGCGGTGTTCAACACCCCGTCGCACCACCGGGTGCACCACGCGTCACAGGGCAGCTACCTGGACCGCAACTTCGGCGGCATCCTCATCGTCTGGGACCGGCTCTTCGGGTCGTTCGCGCCGGAACGGGAGCGCTGCGTGTACGGCCTGACCAAGAACGTCGGCAGCTACAACCCGGTCCGGGTGGCCTTCCACGAGTACGCCTCGATCGCCCGCGACCTGCGCGCCGCGGCGAGCTGGCGGCAGCGCGCCGGGTATCTCTTCCGGGCCCCGGGCTGGCAACCGGCACCGGGCCGCACAGTCAGGGCAGCCGGCCCTGCTCGACCAGACGGGCAAACCTCTTCAGTGCCTGGGTGAGGCCGAGCTTGGAGCCGGGCCAGAGCACCGGCCAGGCCAGTCGACCGGCCCGCCCGCCCGGCAGGTGGAACCACTCGTGCCAGACGACCTGGGTGCGGTCCCGGCCCAGCTGGGTGCAGCGCAGCACCCCCGGGCCACGCAGCAGCTGGCCGTGGTGCACCACGCCGATCTCGTACGGCTCGTCGACCCGGATCACCCGCATCTCGTCGCGCAACGTCGCCCGGCCGAGCGCGGTCACCGCCTCGATCCGGCTGCCCTCACGCCCGTCGCCCTCGACCACCCGGACCCGGGTGAACGGGATCCAGTCCGACTGCCGTTCCCAGGCGAGCAACGCGGCGAAGACCCGCTCCGCCGGGGCGTCCACGATCACCGTGGCGGTCACCTCGCCGGCACCCGGCTGGGCCGCCTCCCGAAGATCGTCAGCGCCCGCCGGGTCGGTCACGCCGACTCCGACCGAACCACCGCGTCGCGCTGCTCGGTGCCGTCGGCGGACGCGGCGGCGGTCTGCCCACGATCGGCCGACTCGTCGACGGCGGGCGCCACCCCGTCGGAGTCCGTCGCGGACGAGGTGGCGGCGGGCACCGGGCCGGGGGCCGTCGAGCCGACCGGGGCCGAGCCGGCCTCGGCGGTCAGCGGCGCGTCCTTACCCGGCTCGGCGGTCTCACCGGGCTCGGCAGCCTCGGTCGGCTCTGCCGCGTCGGCGGTCGCCACCTTGCTGGTGGACTGTTCGCGGGCCTGGCGCAGCGCGTCCGCGTCGTCGGTGCGTCCCTCACGCAACGCGATGACCTCCGACTCCAGTACGCCGATCAGCTCGGACTTGTAACCGATGTCGTAGGCGGCACGGCGCATCGCCTGATCGACCTGGTCCATCCGGTACCCGCGCAGCCCGGTGTCGAAACGGACCGCCCCCACGTCGGATTCGCGTAACGGGCGAGTGCCGGGCAGCGCCACGGCCTGCGAATCCGGCTCGGCCGGCACCAGGCCGGGATCACGGCCGCTGACCAGCACCGTCACGCCGAAAATCACCGCCGCGACGGTCAACGCCACGACCAGGAGGAGCAGAAGCTGACCCATGTACTGATCGTGGCATGGCAGCCGGCCCGGAGCGACCCCGCCACCCGCCTCGATCACGATCGACGCCGCCGCCCGCCCGGAATCGCGCACGGGCGACCGACTAGCGTCGGGACCGGCCGACGCGGCGGCGACGGCGCGAACTTCCAGGAGGCGGGCATGGCCGGGGCGCTTCGGCTCGGTGGGCACATGTTCGCCCCCGGCGAGCTGGTGGTGATGGCGATCATCAACCGCACGCCGGACTCGTTCTTCGATCGAGGGGCCACCTACGCCGCCGACAGCGCGCTCCGCGCCGTGGAGCGGGCGGTGGACGAGGGCGCGGCCATCATCGACATCGGCGGGGTCAAGGCCGGCCCCGGCGCGGAGGTGGGCGTCGCCGAGGAGATCCGGCGCACGGTGGACACCATCGCCGCCGTCCGGGCCGCGTTTCCGCAGGTGGTCATCTCCATCGACACCTGGCGTGCCGAGGTGGCGACGGAGGCCGTGGCGGCCGGCGCCGACCTGCTCAACGACACCTGGTCGGGCGCCGACCCGGCCCTGGTGCGGGTGGCCGCGCAGACCGGCGCCGGCCTGGTCTGTTCGCACGCCGGCGGCCTGACGCCGCGGACCAGGCCGCACCGGGCCGCCTTCACCGACGTGGTCGCCGACGTGGTCGCGACGGTGACCGGGCTCGCCGAGCGCGCGGTGGCGGCAGGGGTACGCCCCGACGGCATTCTCATCGACCCGGCGCACGACTTCGGCAAGAACACCCGGCACTCGTTGGAGATCACCCGTCGGCTGGACGAGCTGACCGGGACCGACTGGCCGGTGCTGGTGGCGCTCTCCAACAAGGACTTCATCGGCGAGACGTTGGGGCTGCCGGTGGCCGAACGGCTGGAGGGGACGCTCGCCGCGACGGCGGTCTCGGCCTGGCTGGGCGCCCGGGTCTTCCGGGCCCACCAGGTCGGCCCGACCCGCCGGGTGCTGGACATGGTGGCCTCGATCCGGGGCGACCGGCCGCCCACCGCGACCCGCCGAGGGCTCGCCTGACCGGTTGTCGCCGTAACCGACCTCGTTCGGGCGGACGGGCCGACACGATCGCCGGAGGCCGGTGCGCTCAGGTCCAGCGCAGGATGTTCCTACGCCAGGCGTAGAGGATGCCGAGCGCGAGCACCGCCACGAACACCGCCATCTCGACCACCGTCACCAGACCGAAGCCCGGCCGGTCGAAGACCACCGCCCAGGGGAAGAGGAACACCGCCTCGACCGCGAACAGCACGTACAGGTAGGCGTACACGTAGTAGCGGATCTGCATCTGCGCCCAGTCGGCGCCGACCGGATCGAGCCCGCACTCGTAGCTGGCCCGCTTGCCCGGCGGGTCGGCCGGACGCGTCGGGCGTAACACCCGGTTGGCGGAGAACGCCGTAACGAAGAAGAGGACGCTGGCGAGCAACAGCAGCCCGAGCGTCGCGTACGAGCCCAGGTATCCGGTCACAGTCGGCAGCCTACCGCCCGCCCCGGACGCGCTGTCCCCAACACGTTACGGATTTGTTTCCGGATGGGACTAGTGCACTGTGGCAACTGTTACCGAATATTGGACACCCCACCCACGGCACCGGAGGACAGATGGCCCGCGTGAAGGCACCGCCCGGCAAGCGGGCGGAGGGGCGGCGCCGCACGCCAGTGCTGGCGCTCGCGCTCGGCCTGTTCGCGGCGCTCGCCCTGGGACCTGCCGGCGCCAGTGCGGCCACACCGGACACGGAACCGGTCCTCAGCTCGGCCGGCCCGGTCAACGAGCCGGGAGACGGGCCCCCGACCACGCCGGCGCAGGAGCCCACCCCGACCGAGGATCCGGGCGGTGAACCGGGGCCGACCGAGCCGGCCCCGGAGACCACCGCGCCACCACCGGAGACGACGCCACCAGCACCGGTGACCACCCCACCGGAGGTCCCGCCGGTGCCGACCACCGTCGCACCCGCGCCGGGCGGCACCACCCGACCGCCCAGCCCGGCTCCCCCGGTGCCACCGACACCTGTGGCCCCGCCAACGCCGCCGGCTCCCGCGACACCCCCGGCTCCGCCGGTCCACCCGTCCGCGCCGGGTTCGGCGGCACCACCGCGGAGCCCGCTGGGCGTGCAGGTCACCACCGGTGACGTCACCCTCGGCGAGGCGTACTGGAACGCGGCGCGCACGGCGGCCACCCTGCAGGTCACCGTGCGGAACACGGGTACCACCACGCAACGGATCCGGCTCTCGTACACGCTGCCCGTCGGGCTGAGCGACGCCGGCACCAAGGGCTGCGTCGCCGCCGGTGGTGGCGCGTACCGCTGCGGGGCCTGGACGGCGGAGGCGGGCGTCCGGTTCAGCACGGTGCTGCGCCTGCGGGTCGCCGGCACGGCGTGGAAGCAGATGCCGCTCAGCGGCTCCGTCCGGGTCATCGCGGACGCACCGGGAGTCGCCGGCGAGGCGACCGACGACCAGGGCTTCGCGGTGCTCTTCCCACCCGGTCCGCCGGTGCCCGGGATCGCGCTCGCCGCCGACGAGGTGGCCTTCGACATCAGCGGCAGCCCCGGCACCCTCACGCTCCGGCTGGGCAACACCGGCACGGTGGACGCCGCCGGACGGGTCGAGGTCGTCCTGCCGGCCGGGGTGACGGTGCCGACCCCGCCGTCCGGTTGTGTGGCGGTCGACCCGTCGCGTACCCGCTGTGACGCCGGGATGGTGCTGGCCGGCACGACCGCCGAGGTGCGGCTGCCGGTGGAGGCGACACCGCAGGCCCAGCGGGAGGCTCCGCTGTCCGGTGCCGTGATCGGTCAACTCGATCCCCGCAGCGGCCCGACCCGTCGGGTGCAGATGAGCTTCCGGATCACCGCGGCGGCCGCCCTGGCCACGCCGGTGGTCTCCCCTCCCGCACCGACCGGCTCGCAGGGCGTCCTGCCGGCCGGCGCCGCGAGCGGAGACGGCGGGTTGACCTCGGTGCAGCGCACCGCTGTCATCCTGATCGTGGTCTCCACGCTGTTGGTGGTGCTGGCCCTCACGCTGGCCATGACCTCGCTGCGCCGCCGGTTCGGCGGCCCGCCGCCCGAGCCCGCCACCAACCCCGCCGACTGATCGACGGACGACCCCGGCCCCGCCCGGCCGGGGTCATCGACGTGTCCGGGGGTGATCTGAATTACGGCGGGCGGGGCGTAATACCGCAAAGGCGGGCATTTTTTACCACCGTCTGGTCCCAGTCGGCGGACCTCCGGCGATAGTTAGGGCTCCCTTAGACGTAGGCTCTCAGGTGAGGAACGACAGCGGCCGGACCAGCCTGGGGCGGTGCGGTGAAGCGTTGCGTCAAGGAGGTTCCGTGGCCGGGCAAGCCCCGCAGTCGCGAACGAAGGTGGCACAGTGACCAAGCAGATCCGTCAACTCGACCGGGTCGTCATCCGGTTCGCCGGGGACTCCGGCGACGGCATGCAGCTGACCGGCGACCGGTTCACCTCGGAGACGGCGCAGCTCGGCAACGACATCTCCACGCTGCCAAACTTCCCCGCCGAGATCCGGGCTCCCGCCGGGACCCTGCCGGGTGTGTCGAGCTTCCAGGTGCACTTCGCCGACTACGACATCCTCACGCCGGGTGACGCGCCCAACGTGCTGGTGGCGATGAACCCGGCGGCGCTCAAGGCCAACCTGGCCGACCTGCCGCGCGGCGCGGACATCATCGTCAACACCGACGAGTTCACCAAGCGCAACCTCGCCAAGGTCGGCTACCAGACCAGCCCGCTGGACGACGACTCGCTGGCCGGCTACGTCGTGCACCCGGTGGCGCTGACCTCGATGACGGTCGGCGCGCTCGCCGCCCACCAGGTGTCCAAGAAGGACGCCGAGCGGTCGAAGAACATGTTCGCGCTCGGCCTGCTCTCGTGGATGTACTCCCGGCCCTTCGAGTCGACCCTGCGCTTCCTGGAGCGCAAGTTCGCGGCCCGTCCGGAGCTGGTCGCCGCGAACGTCGCCGCCTTCAAGGCCGGCTGGAACTTCGGCGAGACCACCGAGGACTTCGCGGTCCGCTACGAGGTCAAGCCGGCGAAGATGCAGCCGGGCACGTACCGCAACATCACCGGCAACGCGGCCCTCTCGCTGGGGCTGGTCGCCGCCGGGGTCCGCTCCGGGCTGCCGGTCTTCCTGGGCGCGTACCCGATCACGCCTGCGTCGGACATCCTGCACGAGCTGAGCAAGCACAAGCGCTTCGGTGTCCTCACCATGCAGGCCGAGGACGAGATCGCCGCGGTCGGCGCCGCACTGGGCGCCTCCTACGGCGGATCGCTCGGCGTGACCACCACCAGCGGCCCCGGTGTGGCGCTCAAGAGCGAGACGATCTCGCTCGCGGTGGCGCTGGAGCTGCCGCTGGTGATCGTCGACGTGCAGCGCGCCGGCCCGTCGACAGGCATGCCGACCAAGACCGAGCAGGCCGACCTCAACATGGCGCTCTACGGTCGGCATGGTGAGGCGCCGATCGCGGTGATCGCGCCCCGCTCACCGTCGGACTGCTTCTTCGCGGCGCTGGAAGCGGCCCGGATCGCGCTCACCTACCGCACCCCGGTGATCCTGCTGTCCGACAACTACGTCGCCAACGGCTCCGAGCCCTGGCTGCTGCCCGACGTGGAGTCGCTGCCCGACCTGCGGGTCGAGTTCGCCACCAAGCCCAACGGCGAGGACGGCACCACCTTCCTGCCCTACCTGCGTGACCCGGAGACCCTGGCCCGGCCGTGGGCGATCCCCGGCACGGCGGGCCTGGAGCACCGGATCGGCGGTCTGGAGAAGGCCGACAAGACCGGGGACATCTCCTACGACCCGGCCAACCACGACTTCATGGTGCGCACCCGGGCCGCCCGGATCGAGACGATCCCGGTGCCGGACATCGAGGTGGAGGACCCGGACGGCGACGCCCGGGTGCTGGTCCTCGGCTGGGGCTCGACGTACGGGCCGATCGGCGCGGCGTGCCGCGGCGTGCGCCAGCGCGGTCTCTCCATCGCCCAGGCGCACCTGCGGCACCTGGCACCGATGCCGGCCAACCTCGGCGAGGTGCTGCGCTCGTACGACAAGGTGGTCATCCCGGAGATGAACCTGGGCCAGCTCGCCCACGTCATCCGGGCCCGCTACCTGGTCGACGCGATCAGCTACAACCAGGTCCGCGGCCTTCCGTTCACGGCCGCCGAGCTGGAGACGACGCTGGAAGAGGTGCTGAAGAATGTCTGAGCCCGTCGCCGTCAAGCTCACCGCGAAGGACTTCAAGTCCGACCAGGAGGTGCGCTGGTGCCCCGGCTGCGGTGACTACGCGATCCTGGCGGCCATCCAGCAGTTCATGCCGGAGCTGAACATCCCCCGGGAACGCACCGTCTTCGTCTCCGGGATCGGCTGCTCGTCGCGCTTCCCGTACTACATGAACACGTACGGGATGCACTCGATCCACGGTCGGGCCCCGGCGATCGCGACCGGCCTGTCGGTGTCCCGGCCGGACCTGTCGGTCTGGGTGGTCACCGGCGACGGCGACGCGCTCTCCATCGGCGGCAACCACCTGATCCACGCGCTGCGGCGCAACGTCAACCTCAAGATCCTGCTGTTCAACAACCGGATCTACGGTCTGACCAAGGGTCAGTATTCTCCGACGTCCGAGGTCGGCAAGATCACCAAGTCCACGCCGGCCGGCTCGGCGGACGCCCCGTTCAACCCGCTCTCGCTCGCCCTCGGCGCGGAGGCCAGCTTCGTCGGCCGGACCATCGACTCCGACCGCAAGCACCTGCAGTCGGTGCTGCGGGCCGCCGCAGAACACGAGGGCTCGGCCTTCGTGGAGATCTACCAGAACTGCAACATCTTCAACGATGGGGCGTTCGACCAGCTGAAGGACCCGTCCACCCGGGACGACTACCTGATCCGCCTGGAGCACGGGCAGCCGATCACCTTCGGTGCCGACGGGCGGTTCTGCGTGGTGCACCCGCCGGGCGGTTTCGGCCTCGAGGTTCGGGACACCAGCTCGGTGCGCCCGGAGGAGATCGTCGTGCACGACGCGACGGTGACCGACCCCGCGTACGCCTTCGCGCTGTCCCGGCTGCCCGGCCTGGACCTGCGCAACACCCCGATCGGGGTGTTCCGCTCGGTGGACCGGCCGTCCTACGACAGCGTGGTGCAGGGTCAGCTGGCGGCCGCCAAGGCGACTGTCACCGAGACCCCCGAGCAGCAGCTCGCCGGTCTGCTGGGCAGCGGCGACACCTGGACGATCGTCTGATCGTGCGACAACGGGAAGGGCCCGCAACCGGTTGGTTGCGGGCCCTTCCGTTTCGTTTACCGGTGGAACAACCGGATCAGAAGACCAGGTTGAAGGCGCCCCAGCCGGTGCCGACGACCTTGCCGCTCGAGTCGATCCACTGGCCGTAGCCGTTGGTCGTGTAGAGCCGCATGTCGCCCTTGCTGTTGACGCCCAGCATGTCCATCATGTTGTCGCCGCTCCAGTCGCCCGGAACCATGATGTTCTTGAAGCCCTGCCAACCGCTGCCGATCTTGGTGCCGAGCGGGTTGGTCCAGCCGCCCTTGCTGTCGGACTGGTACATCTTCAGGTCACCGGTCGAGGTGCGACCGATCAGCACCTCACGCCCGTCGCCCTTCCAGGCCCCGGGGGTGAGGAACAGGTTGAAGCCGTTCCAACCGTTGCCGATCTTGGTGCCGAGCGGGTTCTCCCAACCGCCCGCACCATTGCTGGTGTAGCGGATCAGGTCACCGTTGGACTTGCGCACCAGCAGGCTCGGCCGGTTGTTGCCCAGCCAGTTGTTCGTCACCATGAGCGCGGTGAAGCCCTGCCAACCGGTGCCGACCTTCTTGGCGCCTCCGACGAAGTTGCCCTTGCCATCGGTGTTGTAGAGGAACAGCTCACCGTTGGGCTTCATCGCCATGATGGAGGGCTTCTTGTCGCCGTTCCAGTTGTAGACCCGGAAGACGCGGCTGTAGATGTTCCAGCCCGTGCCGATCTGGCGAGCCATGTAGAAGCCGCCGTACCCGTTGTTGGAGAAGCCACTGCCGTAGTACAACCCCAGGTTGCCGGCGGAGTCGCGGGCGAGCAGGTCGGTGTGACCGTCGCCGGACCAGTCCGCGTTGACCAGCGCCGGACGGGTCAGGTCCGCCTTGATCGAGTTGTTGTAGTAGCTCAACCGCTCGTAGTAGCCGGGCGAGGAACCACACGGCTCGAAGCCCCAGTCGGTGATGCCGACCTGGACCCCGTTGACGAGCAGCGGACCGCCCGAGTCGCCAGCGCAGGTGTCGCTGCTGGGGGCGGCCTTGGTGCCCGAGCCGGCGCAGATCATCCGGTCGGCAAAGTAGAGCCCGTCGGCGTTGCAGTCCGCATCGGACCGCATCGCAACGGTCGCCTTGCGCAGCCGACTGTCCGGCTGCTGCTCACCCGACGTGGTGACGCCATAGCCCGCGATCTGGGCCGAGGTGCCGGCCGCGTACGGCTTCTGGTCGCCCTGGGCGCTCAGCGACACCGCGGTATACGCGCTGGGCAGGTTTTGCTTCAGCGTGAGGACCGAGACGTCGTCGACGATCGGCGCGTTGGGGTCGTTGTACTGCTGGGCGATGTTCCAGCCCGGGTGGGTCCAGGTTGAACTGACCTCGGCGACGTACCCGCTGCCACCGACGATCTGGCCATTGCTGTCGACCAGCCGGTCGTTGCCGGCGATGACCCGAGTGGTGCCGGGACCGTCGGCGGTGCAGTGCGCGGCCGTCAGCACCTTGTTACGGGCGATGATCGTGCCGGTGCACCAGTACCAGTAGAAGTCCGGGCCGTCCTGGAGGGTGGTGACGATACCCACGATGTACGGAAACTCGGAGGCACTGGCCAGGGTCCCCTGGAAGACCTTGGGAGAGGCACCCGTGCCGGACTGGAAGGCCCGGCCCTGGGCGCCCGGCTTGGGAAGCGTGAGCTTCCCCTTGTGCAGGTTCGGCAGCTTGCTCAACCGGTCCGGTCGCGAGCTGCTCGCCGCGTCGTAGACGCCGCCGGTGGGGGCGGCCTGAGCACTGGTCGTGGGTGCCACGGCCGCCACGCCCGTGAGGGCGAGGCCCGCCACGACACCGGCGTACCACCGCCGTCGGGCTCCTGCGGATGTTGCCACTTCAGCCACTGATTGCTTCCCGTCGTTCGATTAACGAGGCACTCGGAGCTGCCCGGGATGACCTGCGGGGGACGCGACGGGGTGAACGACGAAACACACATGGGCGAATCCGCCCGAACTGAAGATTTTCCCCGTCGTGCCTGCGCCAACGACGCTGCGCCGACACGTCCCGGCAGCGACACCCATTGACAGCTCTAAGCCGGGACACCGTAGCAAGGGTTCGGTCAGGAAGCTGCCCGGTAAGGGGTTTTCTCCATGATCCGAAACCGGACCGCGACGAAACCGATGGGGTCAGGGCAGCCACGACTCATCCGGACGGGTTGCGGCCCTCAGCCACCCGGTGCACAGAACTGGATGTCCTGGGCCGGAGGGTGGCCGTCCGGTGTGGACCGCCACCCTCCGCCGCGACGAGGCGACCGACAGTCAGCGGGTGGCACCGGCCGGCGGCCAGAGATTGTCGATCTCCTTCTCGGCCTGCGCGAGGCTCGCCTCGTGCAGCGGGATCAGCTCGGCCATCGCCGGCACCGACGGCGCCAGGGTCAGCTCGGCACTGATGAAGCGCGGCTGCAGGCCGGTCAGCGACAGGCCGTGCGGGAGCCACGGCTCCGCGTGGTCCCAGCCGTTGCGCGGGGCTCCCTCGCCGTATCCGCCACCTCGGCTGGCGAGCACCACGAACTCGCGGTCACCGAGCAGACCCTCCTGTGTCGTCGGGTCGTACGCCAGCCCAGGAACGATCAGGTGGTCGACCCAGGACTTGACGCTGCTGGGCGCACCGTAGTTGTAGAGCGGCAGCCCGAGCAGCACCACGTCGGCCTGCTTCACCTCGTCGACCAACCGCTCGCTGAGCTCCCAGGACTCGCGCTGGGCCGGCGTGTGCTGATCCGGCGGCGTCATCCGGGCCAGCCCGCCGGCCGCGTCCAGGTGCGGGAGCGGGTCGGCGCCCAGATCCCGGTAGGCCACGGTGCCGCCCGGGTGGGCCGCACGCCATGCGTCGACCGCGCGGGCGGTGAGCCGCCGACTGACGGACCAGTCACCTCGGATGCTCGAATCAATATGCAGCAGGTGCATTATTCCTCCTCCAGGAATCGTCTGCGAAGCACCAACTATTTATAGCAAGCCGATGTTCCGTCAGCTCGGTAGACTGGGTCACATGTCCGCCCAGCCGCTCGACTCCTCGGAGCACCGCTCGGGCGCCCTCCTGGACCACCTGGCCCGGCGGATACGACTGCGGTCGGAGTCGGTGCTGGCGCCGCTGGGGCTACGCCCCCGGCACCTGGTCGCGCTCACCGTGCTGCGGGCCGGCGGCGGCACCGGTCAACAGGCGCTCGCCGCCACCCTCGAGATGGACAGCACCAACATCGTCGGGCTGCTCAACGACCTCGAAGCAAAGCAGCTGATCGAGCGCCGACGCTCCCCCGAGGACCGCCGCCGACACGTCGTCGAACTCACCAAAGATGGGGCAAAACGCCTCAGTGAGGCCGAATGCGCCCTGGCCGGCGCCGAGGACGAGGTGCTGGGCGCGCTGAATCCCGTCGAGCGGGAGACGCTCTACGAGTTGCTCAACCGGGCCGCCACCGGCACGGTCAACTGCGCCGAGGTGATCTGCGGCACCGACGACCCCCGCTGACGCTGCGCCCCTGCTGACGGTGCCGCACCTCAGCGGCGCGGCTGTCCAGCAGCGGTCACGCCGACGGCGGGGCGGTCACACCGGCCAACAGCGGTGCCAGGATCAGGCGGTAGTGGCCGACTGCGGGCGGTCGTCGCGTACGTGCACCAGCATGTCGCCGGTCTCGATCACCGCTCCGGCCCGGTCGGCCAGGGTGACCACCTTGCCCCGCCGCACCAGGGCGATCACCAGCGATTCCAGCTCACGCGGTGAACGGCCCACCTCGTCCCGCTCGGCGGAACGCATCGCCAGCGCCATGCCCTGGCCGGGGGTGAGCAGGTCCTCCACCACGTCGATCAGCGGCGGCGCCGAGGTGGACAGGCCGAGCAGCCGGCCCGCCGTGGCCGAGGAGACGATCACGTGGTGCGCACCGCTCTGCTTGAGCAGCGGGGCGTTCTCCGCCTCCCGGGCCGCCGCGATGATCCGGACCTGCCCGGCGGTGAGCTGCCGTACCGTCAGCGCGACCAGCACCGACGCGTCGTCGCTGTCGGTCGCGATGATCACGGCCTTGGCGCTCTTGACGTGTGCCTCGTTCAGCACCGACGACCGGGTCGCCGAGCCCTCGATCGCCACCAGCCCGGCGGAGGTGGCCTGCCGCAGGGCGGCGGCGCTGCGCTCCACCACCACGATCCGCGAGCGGTCCAGACCGTTCTCCATCAGCGCGGAGACCGCGCTGCGCCCCTTGGTGCCGTAGCCGCAGATGATGACGTGGTCCTTCACGGCTCTCCTCCACCGCGACAGGCGACGGCCGGTCCGGTACTGCTCGGTCAGAACTTCCAGGGTGGTACCGACCAGGATGATAAGGAAGATCACTCGGGCCGGGGTGATGAAGAGGACGTTGACCAGCCGGGCCGACGGCGCAGCCGGGGTGATGTCCCCGTAGCCGGTGGTCGAGAGCGACACCACCGCGTAGTAGAAGCAGTCCAGGAGGGTGAGGCCGTCCTCATTGACATCGCGGTAGCCGTCCCGGCCGAGGTAGACCGCGGCGACCACGGCGAAGACCAGGCCCAGGGCGGCGGCGAGCCGGAGGCTCAGCGCGCTCAGCGGGCCCCGACGCTGCGCGGGAAAATGGATCACCGTCGAACCTGCTCCCCCGCCGTCGCCTGCACGCCCACAACATAGCGGGTACACCGGCGCCCGCACGTCGGGGTCGCAGCGGACAACCCGCGGCCCGCCCGCACCCGACTACCGGACGACAACGACGACCCGGTGCAGGCCGGCAGACGGAGGGGGCGCGACCCTCGTGACGACGAGCGGCGGACGGCGAACCGAGGCCGACGACGAATACACCGAGTACGTCCGGTCCCGGATGGCGCAGTGGCGACGCACCGCCTACCTGATGTGCGGGGACTGGGACCGGGGCGACGACATCCTGCAACGGGTGCTCACCGAGCTGTACCGAAACTGGCCCAAGGCCCGCCAGGCCGACCACCTGGACGCGCTGGTGCGCACCATGCTGCTGCGGCGGCTGATCGACGAACGGCGGTTGCGGTGGGCGCGGGTCCGCCTCGGCGGCGCGCTGCCCGACGCGTCCACCGCTTTTCCCGACCCGAGCGACCGGATCACGGTGGTGGGCGCGCTGCGCCAGGTACCGCCACGGCAACGCGCGGTGCTGGTGCTGCGGTACTTCCAGGACCTCAGCGTCGAGGAGACCGCCCAGGCCATGGGCTGCTCGACGGGGACGGTGAAGAGCCAGACCGCCAAGGGCCTGGCCACCCTGCGCACCCTGCTCACCCCCACCCTGACCGGCAACTGAGAGGAGCGACGATGCTCGACGAACGCCACATTGGCGACCTGATGCTGACCGAGATCGAATCGGCCGAGCGGCCGTCGGAGGTGCTGGACGTGCGGCGGGCGATGCGCACCGCACGGCGGCAACGCCGCCTCGCCCACGGAGCCGGCGCCGCGCTGCTGGCGGTGGCGCTGACCGTCGGCGGGCTCACCGTCCCCGACCTGCTGACCCCGGACCGGTCGCCGGCCCCCGCACCGGTGGGCACCGCGGCCGGCGAGGGCCGGACCGGGCTACCGGCCGCGCTCACCACGGTCGACCCCCAGCGGGCGTACGTCCGGTTCGGCTGGCTGCCGGACGGGCTGCGGAATCTCCAGTACCAGGCCGGACTGCTGCTCTCCGGTCCGGGCGTGTACCTCAGCGCGTCCAACGCCCCCGGCAGTGGCCAGTGGAAGGGCGTCGCTGTCACCCTCTATCCGAAGGGGCTGCAACCTCCGGCCCCACAGCGGGACAGCGGCGAACCGGCACAGCCCGGCAAGACCACGCCCGGCCCGGAACTGAACGGCGGCACCAGCACCTTCGCCTCCTACAGCGGGGCCGAGCAGCCGGAGGCGATCCTGCGCTGGCGGTACGCCCCGGACGGCTGGGCACAGCTCAAGGTGGTGGGCGTGGGAGCCGACGTCCGGAGCACCGCGGCCCAGGTGGCCAGGGCGCTGCGGTTCGGCGACGAGCCGACCCCGATGCCGGCCTCGGTGGCGGGTGTACCCGAATCGCTACAGGTGATCACGGTCGACGTGCAGGAGTCGCTGGACGAGCCGAACGACTGGTACGCGTCGACCACCTGGGCACCACGGTCGAGCACCGGCGATCCTGGCCAGCAGCGGGCTCGCACGATGACGGTGAGCGTCTCCCGCTACCGCAACATCACCGATCCCACCGACAACAGGTACGTCGAACCGAACACCACCGTCGCCGGACACCCGGCACGGTTCGGCGGACAGAACGGCAACGAGTCGCTGACCGTCTACGACGTGAACGGGGCGAACGTGACGATCGACGACAGTGCCCTGCTGCCCACCGGCGGCACCAGGGCACTGTTCCCGACGGTCACGCTGGTGCCCGAGCCGGCCAGCTGGCGCACCCACCTGGGTCGGTGACGTGTCGGGCCCGCGCCGTGCGGCGGCGCGGGCCCGCACGGGCAACCGTCGGGTCCGGCAGCGGGCATGATGGGGGTGTTCCCGGACGACGACCGCGAGAGTGAGGCCCGCATGTCGTTACTGCGACGAGTGATCGGTGGGGTGTTGCGCCGCCACCGCCAGCGTCAGGGCCGCACACTGCGCGAGGTGGCCGCGTCGGCCGACGTCTCAGTGCCCTACCTCTCAGAGGTCGAGCGGGGCCGCAAAGAGGCCTCGTCGGAGGTGCTGGCGGCGATCTGCCGAGCGCTCGGCATCAGCCTCGCCGACCTGCTCGGCGAGGCCCGCGACGACATGCGCCGAGTCGAGCCCCGCCTCCCGGCCGCGCCGCGCGCCGCGCTCACCCACCTGGAACGGGTCGATGCGACCCGGCGGGAGATCGGCAACGCCACCCTGCTGGTGGGTCCCCGTGTCAGTGGGTTCGTCCTGCACCGCGAGCCGATGGCGAGCGATCCGACCCTCAGCGTTCCCGAAAAAGCGTCCGCTGGTGGCTTCCGCCCCGGTCCGCGTACCCCCGCCCTGGCCGACGACGCGCGGACCCGGCTGGGCCTGCGGCAGCTGACCGCCGCGTAGGCCGCGCGGGTTCTGCCGTCGGCGGATCTGCCGCCGGCAGAATCACTGGGTCAGCCACCGCCGTCGTGCCCACGCTGAAGGGGCCGGTCCACCGGGCGGTCACCACCGCCCGCCGGCACCGTGGGAGGCGACGGCACATGATGAGGTACGGCGTACAGATGCTGGATGGTGGGCAACCGACCTTTGGTGATCACGTGTTCGAGCGGCTGCTGCGGGAGCGGATCGTCTTCCTCGGCACCGAGGTGACGGAGGAGTCGGCCAACCAGATCTGCGCGCAGATCCTGCTGCTCGCCGCCGAGGACGCCGACCGGGACATCTACCTCTACATCAACTCGCCGGGCGGTTCGGTGAGCGCGGGAATGGCGGTCTACGACACGATGCGCTACGTCCGCAACGACGTGGCGACGCTGGCGCTCGGGTTCGCCGGGTCGATGGGGCAGTTCCTGCTCTGTGCGGGCGCGGCCGGCAAGCGGTACGCGCTGCCGCACTCACGGATCATGATGCACCAGCCGTCCGGCGGGATGGGCGGAACCGCCTCGGACATCACCATCCAGGCGGAGAACATGCTGCACGTGAAGCGGACGATGCAGGAGCTGATCTCCCAGCACAGTGGACGCACGCTCGACGAGATCCAGCGCGACTGGGACCGGGACCGTTGGTTCACCGCCCAGCAGGCCCGGGAGTACGGCCTCATCGACCACGTGATCACCCGAGCCGAACAACTGCCGACGCTCTGATCGAGAGGACCTGCCCCGACAGGATTCGACCTGGGCCCGCGCCTGGCCACCCGGCCAGGCGAAGCCCCGGAACCAGTTCGAGCCCGCCCACCTCAGCCGGTACGATCGCGATCTTGTTCGTACTGCAGGGAGCCCGTGAGATCCTCGTGCGGCCGCCCCGGCAACTCCCATGCTGAGAGTAGGTGTCGTCAATGGCATGCCGTATCGGTGAGATCGTGCTCAAGTGCCGCGACCTCGACGTGCTGGCGCGGTTCTGGTCCGAGGTCCTGGACTTCGTCGAACTCGATCGCGAAGAGGGCGTCTACATCGAGATAGGCCCGCGCGAAGGGTTCGGCGGCCCGCAGCCGACGATCTTCCTCATCCGCAACGACGATCCGAAGAGCGGGCACGCCCGGCTGCACATCGACGTCAACCCCACCGACCGCGACCAGGCCGCCGAGCTTGAGCGCCTCCTGGCCGTCGGGGCCGTACCCGTCGACATCGGTCAGCCGGCCGATGCCTCGTGGCACGTGCTCGCCGATCCGGAGGGCAACGAGTTCTGCCTGCTCCGTAGCCGCCTCGACCCACTCTGACGGCGCTCGCCCGCGCCGCGCCACCCGGCGAGCGCCGACAAGCCCACCAAGAGGATCTACGTTTCGCCTGGTGCCCCCGGCAGGATTCGAACCTGCGACACACGGTTTAGGAAACCGATGCTCTATCCCCTGAGCTACGGGGGCGCGAGGGCCAAGTCTAGCGACCTGGGGGGTCACCTGGAGTGGCAGGGAGTGGCAGACGTTCACCCACCTCGCCCGGGCCCCTGTTTGCCCAGCCCAGCACCACATCCTGAGCACGCGAACCCTGACCTCGCCACCGGGGGCGGTCGGCTGCGGTGCCCGCCTGTGGCGGTGCCGACGATGACCGTTCCCCGCCCCGTGTCCGCTCACCCCGCTGGGTGCGGGTTCGACGCGGCCAGTGCGGATGTCGGCGGCCAGCACCACCTACGTGTTGAAATGGATCTACTCAATACCGAGTAGAGTCCATGGTTCGAACTACAGGATGAGGCCGAGGGATTTGATGAGCCCGAGCAGCACGACTCCTCGGATCGCAAGGGAAGACGACCTCGCGGGCTTCACGGCCGGCCAGTTCCTGGCCGTGACGAAAGCCCTCACGATGATTCTGGCTCTCCCGCCGTCAGCCGCCGACCACGTCGATGCGCTCGTCATCGCCAGTGGCCAGGGCGAGGAATGGCGCTTCACCCACGCGATCCGCAGCTGGGAGACGAACCTCGACCTCCGCTACCTCCTGGTGGCCAATGGCAACCCGACCGAGAAGACCTACGTCGACATCACACTCGGTTACCTGCGCAGCCTCGGCCTCCGCCGCGTCGGTGGAGTTCACGTCCAGGCCGAGCCGGCTCCCAACACCGCCCTGCAGGCCGCGTGGATCGTCGACCAGGTCAAGGCCCACGGCATCACGAGCCTGGCGCTCGCCGTCTCTCCCTACCACCTGCCCCGCGCCTACCTCACGCTCCTCAAAGCGTTCACCGAGTCAGGCGTTCGCCTTCCCATCATTCCGGTGCCGGTGGCGGTGCCCCCGGACCGGCTGGTCCCGGAAACCGGCGCCACCGCCTACGACCTCGTGCCCGGGGAGGTGAAGCGCATGCTGACGTACGCGGACCAGGGGTGGATCGCGACGCTTGAGGAGCTGCAGCAGTATCTGCAGTGGCTGTGGAGTCATCACGAGCCGCTTCTCCGTGGGGGCTCGCGACGGTCTGTCGAGGATGGCGTGTCGGCCTGACATCCACCGGGGCGCCCGGTGCAGCAGGCCGCCAGCCTACGAGCGCGGGGGCCGGGCGGCGCGGCGACGCTCGGTGAGCCGTCGCGCCTTCACCGCGTTGCCGCAGTCGGCCATCCGGCACCAGCGGCGGGAACCGTTGCGGCTCTGATCGAGGAACAGCCAGCCACAGCCACCTTCGAGCACCGGGCAGCGGCGCACCCGGGTCAGGTCGGCCGTCAGCATGACGTCGAAGGCGGCCTCGGCGATCCGGTCGGGCACCAACATGGCCGGCACCGTGCCGTACGCCAGCCGCACCCGTGACGGTTCGAGCACGAATCGCGCTCGGGCGGCCGCGCCGGACCAGCGCTGGTGCAGGGCGACGAGTGCGGCACCGGCCGCGATGGGGTCACCCGGCGTACCACCGTCCGGGTCGATGATCGCCGCAAGCAGCACGAGGTGCAGCCCTTCGCGGATGTCTCGCACGGCGGCCAACCCGGCGTGCGCCGCCGCGGGCTCGTCGCGCCACGCCTGAGCAACCTGGTCAGCCTCCGCGTCGCTGATCAGCCCCACCCGGCCCGACCAGCGCAGCAAGGCGGAGCTGTCGGACAGGAAGTCGTGCGGCGACTCGCCCCCTCGCTCGAGTGTGTTGACCAGATCGAGCACAGGGTGCCCGCCGACCAACGGCAGCTGACACACGTCGAGTGGCATGCCGACAAGGCTACCACCTAAACCGTCGAAGGAGGTTATGCTGCGGCTCGGCCCGGGGCCGGTGACGGCGGCGAGACCCCCGCCGTCATCCGGTCGGACCGCAGCGGGCGGCGCAGGCGATCGGCACATGACCAGTGCGGTGAGCGGACGCCTACGCCACTGCCCCGATCAGGCGGCATGGGCGCCGGCGGTGTCGAGCCGCTCGACGTGTGCCGCGTCGAGCTTGACGTCGATCGCCGACATGGCAGCCGCGTACTGGTCGAGGGTGCGCGGCCCGATCAGCGGCACGATGCTCGGCGACGTCTGGTGCATCAGCCACGCGAGCACCAACTGGTTGGGCTTGACCCCCAGCTCGGCGGCGAGCGCGGTGAGAGCCGTGAGCCGCGCCTCGGCATCCGGACCCTGGTACGGATCCATGATGTCGTGGTTCCGCCGCTTCGCCGGATCGTCGTAGACCCCCTTGAGGATCGGCGAGTACGCGACCAACGTCAGGTCGTCGTGCGTCCGCAGGTAGTCGAGCTGCTCGTCGTCGACGATGGACTTGTGGTCGAGCCCGGCGCGGCGACGGAGGTAGCTGTGTTGTTGCTGCACCGCTACCGGCGCGGGCCAACCATGGCGGTCACAAAGCTGCCGGATGCGTTCCAGTCGCCAGGTGCGCACGTTGCTCCAGCCGATGTACCGCGCCTTGCCGTCGCGGACGATCTCCGCCAGGGCGGCCAGCGTCTCCTCCAGCGGCGTCGACCGGTCGTCGACGTGCACGTAGAACAGGTCGACGTGGTCGGTGCCGAGCCGCCGCAGACTGTCGTCGATGCCCCGGCGTACGGTGTCGGCGCCGGCACCCTCGAAACGGGCCTGGACCTCTTCCCACGTCTTGCCACGCGCCTCTTCCGGATCGGCCAACCGCGCACCGCACTTGGTGGCGAGAAAGACCTTGTCGCGTCGACCGCCGTTGGCGAGCCAGCGGCCTATCAACTCCTCACTCTCGCCACCGGTGTTGCCCGGTGACGGCCACCACGCATAGCAGTTGGCGGTGTCGACGAAATTGCCCCCGGCATCGAGATAACGGTCCAGCATCTCCACCGACGACGCCTCGTCGGTGAGCGTTCCCATCAGCATGCACCCGAGAGCAATCTGACTGACCTGCTCACCCGTACGCCCCAATTCCACAGTCCTCATGGCGGGAAAGCTATATGTTCGGGCGTCCTCCACGTCAACCCGTTGCGCTACTCGAAAAGCGCGCCGGTCATACGCCTCCGCGGAACGGAAAAAGGGCGAGCTGCACCGCTGCCGGAGCCTGAGATTGGCCGATGCTCGCATACTGACGCATCGTGGTAGCCACCGGCGGCTACCACGATGACTCGGAACAACGGCGTCCGCGCCAATGGCGCGGTGGGACATGCCGACGGCGACGGGTTCCTGGTTCAGCAACTCGACGCCGTCAGGCACGTCCGTGACGCGGCACCGTCAGTTCTGCAGTGCGGGGCGGCCAGGCGCGACGTACTGCCACCCGGCCTGCTGCCACTCCTCGGCGTTGAGCAGGTGCCGCCCGTCCACGATGTTGCGGCTCTTGACCTCCTTGCCCAGCACCCGTGGGTCGAGGGTGGCGAACTCCTGCCAGTCGGTCAACAGGGCCACCGCGTCGGCGCCGCGGGCCGCGTCGAGCGGGCTGGTGGTGTAGGTCAGGTGGGGGAAGGCACGCCGCGCGTTCCCCATCGCCCGCGGGTCGTAGACAGCGGCGACACCGCCCTCACGGCTGATCAGCTCAGCCACGTACAGCGCGGGCGAGTCGCGGATGTCGTCGGTGTTGGGCTTGAAGGCGGCGCCGAGCACCGCCACCCGCCGTCCGCTGAACCCGCCGCCGCACTGCTTGCGGAGCAACTCCACCACCCGGTCGCGGCACCGCAGGTTCACCGCGTCGACCTCGGCCAGGAAGGCCAGGGCGTGGCCGACGCCGAGGTCGTGGGCGCGGGCCCGGAAGGCCCGGATGTCCTTCGAGATGCAGCCGCCGCCGAAGCCGAGGCCGGCCTTGAGGAACTGCTCGCCGATCCGCGGGTCGCGTCCGAGCGCTTCGGCGACGACTGTGACGTCGGCGCCGCTCGCGTCGCAGAACTCGGCGATCGCGTTGATGAAGGAGATCTTCGTGGCCATGAAGGAGTTGGCGGCGGTCTTGATGACTTCGGCGGTGGGCAGATCGGCCACCACCACCGGGACGCCCGCCTCGATCAGCGGCGCGTAGACCTCGCGGAGCACCGCCTCGGCGGACGTGTCGGCCACGCCGAGCACGAGGCGGTCCGGGCGCAGGGTGTCGGCCACCGCCGTACCCTCGCGCAGGAACTCCGGGTTCCAGGCGACCGCCACCTTCTCGCGGTCGGGCGCCAGAACGCGGAGCATCTCGGCCAGGTGAGCCGCGGTGCCGACCGGCACTGTGGACTTGCCGACGACCAGGCACCCGTCCGCCAGCGACGGTGCCAGACCCTCGATGGCCGCGTGCAGGTGGCTGAGGTCGGCTGCGCTGGTGTCACTGCGCTGCGGCGTGCCCACGCAGATGAAGTGCACGTCGGCGCTCGCGGCGTCCTCGTACGCGGTGCTGAACCGCAGACGCCCCTCGGCGAGATTGCGGGTGATCAGCTCGTCCAGCCCAGGCTCGAAGAACGGCACTCGGCCGTCCGCCAGCGCGGCGATCTTTTCCGGGTCGATGTCAATCCCGATGACCTGGTGCCCCAACTCGGCCATACCGGCGGCGTGTGTGACACCGAGATACCCGCAGCCCAGCACGGAGATCGTAAGCACTGTGCCTCCTAATTCCAGTCCGCTGATGGTTTGCTGGCGGCCGCTGCCGTCCGCCGTAGGCCTTCTTTGAGGGCGACCTGTGGCCGCCAGCCCAGTTCCCGCTCGGCTCGAGTGATGTCGGGGCAGCGCTGCCGAGGGTCGTCCTCGTCGGCCTCGATGAACTTCAGCGGTGAGCGGCTGCCCGTCACCTCGAGGATCATCTGAGCCAGGTCGCGGATGGTGACCTCGTGGACGTTGCCGATGTTGACCGGTTGCCCGTAGTCGCTCTCCGCGATCGCCAACAGGCCTCGCGCGGTGTCCTCGGCGTAGCAGGGCGAACGCGTCTGGTTGCCGTCGCCGTGGATCGTCAGGGGGACGCCGTCGAGGGCCTGGGCGATGAAGCCGGAGATCACCCGACCGTCCGGGCGCATCCGCGGGCCGTAGCTGTTGAAGATGCGCGCGATACCCACGCTCACGTCGTGCTTCTTGCCGTAGGCAGTGGTGAATGCCTCGGCGAACCGCTTCGCCTCGTCGTAGACGGATCGCGCGCCGATCGGGTTGACGTTGCCCCAGTACTCTTCGTCCTGCGGATGCTTCAGCGGGTCGCCGTACACCTCCGAGGTGGAGGCCAGCACGAAGCGGGCTCCGCATCGGTGGGCGATGCGCAGCGCGTTGTGGGTGCCGTAGCTACCGACGAGCATGGTCTCGATCGGCAGCCGATAGAATTCGGGAATCGACGCCGGCGACGCCAGGTGCATCACCAGGTCGACCGATCCCGGCGTGTCGAATTCCTCGGAGACATCCGCCTCCACGAGCGTGAAACCCGGTCGGCTCATCAGGTGCTCGATATAGCTACGGTGCCCGGTGGAGAAATTGTCGACGCCAATCACCTCCACGCCGGCGGAGAGGAGCTGCTCGCAGACGTACGAGCCGAGAAATCCTCCACCGCCGGTCACCAAGGCTCGTCGGAATCTGCTGGATTGCGACACGGGAACCTCCAATCCCTGTCGAAAGTGGGTTGGACCTCGGCTACGCGGAGCCTTATCGCACCGCCGCGTCAATGCTGCGACGGCTGAGCCCACTCTCCGGTGGGATGAACGTACTGTCGGCCGGGTACTCTGCACGCGGCTCGACCAGCACTCAACGGGCCCGCACGCCTACCGTTGCGACGGACTGGCGCTACCTCAGACAGCGGGCGGAAGAACAGCTTGTTCGCGCACGTCGTGCCGGCCGGCCGCCTCGTCGCGAATCTGCCCGAGTAGCTCGTCGGCCTCCAGGCGACCCAGCAGTGCGTGGAACTGGTCGAAGATCCCGAGCGCCTGGGAGGCCCACTCCAGTGCGGAGGAGTAGTCCCGTCGAGCCCGGTGCACCCGCGCGAGCGCCAGGCAGAATCGCGCGGTGGCGAGCCGGTCGCCGTTTCGGCGGGCGATCGCGTACCCGTGGTTCAGTGTCACCGCCGCCTGGTGATGCTGGTGTTGCCGCAGTTTCACGAGACCGAGCCCGTGCAGCACGTGCGCCTCGCCTGCCCGGTCGTGGCCGCCGCGTACCAGCTTCAGGGCCTTGGTCAGCTCTTCCTCGGCCCGGGTCAGGTCGCCGTCCTCGAAGTGCAGTTCACCCAGCCGATGCAGCACCATCGCCTGGACACGGGTGCTGTTGACCTCGGTCACCTTCCGCAGCGCCTCAGCCAGCAGCTCGGCGGCGGAGCCGCGCTCGCTCCATTCCAGCTTGATGCGCGCCATGCCGCTGAGGATGTGCGCGGTGCCCGCCGCGTCCCCGAGCGGATGCAACGCGGCAAGTGCCTCGCTGTAGCGCGCCCACGCTTGATCGAGGTCACCGTGCACCCGGTCGAGGAAGGCCAGGTGCCGCAGGGCGAGGGCGCGGCCGCGCGCCTCGCCGATCTCGTCAAACACCTCAAGCGCCTGGGTCAGCCGGGCGCGCGCGTCGTCGAAGCGCTGCTCGACGATGTCCACCGCGCCCAGCGAGTACAGCATCGCGGCAGTGCCGAGTCGGTCGTCAGCCTGCCGCGCGGTGAGCAGGGCGATTTCGTGCGTCGCTCGCCAGTCGTCGAGGTAGCTGCCGGTCTCGAAGAGCGCCACCATCGTGATCGCCAGGTCCCAGCAGTAGTCGGGAGCACCGGCCTGGGATGCCTGACCCACCGCGGCCACCGCGGCGGCTCGTTCGTTCTCGAACCACATCAGCGGATCGCGCAGGAGGTCGTGGACGAGGTGTCGTGGCAGACTCCAACGCTCCGCCCTGCTGTGAATCACGGTGTAGTCGCCGCCGTACAGGATGCGGTGCGCCTCGTCGGCGAGGAACAGCCACGCACCGAGGAGACGCCGAGCGGCCTCCAGCCGGACCGGCGCGGTCTCCTCGGCCGCGAGCCGCTCACGGGCGTAGACCCGAACCAGGTCGTGCAGCCGGTAGCGGGTATCGACGCCGAATCCACCCACGACCTCCAGCAGCTGCGCGTCCACCAGCGCGTCGAGCGTGTCGGACGCGGTGGCCACGTCGATGTCGAGCAGCGGCGCCGCGGTCCAGCTCGGGAAGTCGTGGGTCTCGAGCAGGCCGAGCCGCCGCAACAGCCGTTGCGCCTGCTCGTCGAGGCCCTCGTAGCTGATCGCGATGTTGGTTCGCACATCCAGGCCGCCGTGCGCCAGCTCGTCCAGACGCCGGCCCTCGTCCTCAAGTCGCTCGGTCAGCTGCGCCATCCGCCAGTGCGGACGGGCGATCAGCCTCGCGGCCGCGATCCGCAGCGCCAGCGGCAACCGACCGCACAGCTCGACCAGGCGTAGGGCCTCGCGCGGTTCGGCGGAGGCCCGTTCGGAGCCGACCATCCGGGTCAGCAGTTCGACGGCGTCGCGCTGTTCGAGTGCGCTCACCTCGACGAGCCGGGAGCCGGGGATGCCGGCCAGGCGGCGCCGGCTGGTCACGATCACACCGCAGCTGGGGCTGCCCGGCAGGAGCGGGTAGACCTGTCGCTCGTCGACGACGTCGTCCAGGACGATCAGCACCCGGGACGCGGCGATCTGGCTCCGAAAGGTCGCCGCGCGCGCCTCAAGCCCTTCGGGTATCGAGGACCCGGGCATGCCGAGCGCGCGGAGAAAACCGTCGAGGATCTGGGAAACACCGCCGCTGTGTGACCGCTCCGGACCCAACCGGGTGAACAGCAGCCCGTCCGAGAATTCGCCGGCCAACTCGTGGGCCAGGTGCACGGCGAGGGTCGTCTTTCCCGCGCCGCCGCGGCCGGTGATGGTCAGGACCGGCACGGAGTCGTGGTCGGAATGACCGCTGCCATAGCGCAAGAAGTCGCCCAACTCGGTCACGAGCTCGCCGTACCCGGTGAAGTCAGGTATGTCGGCCGGAGCCATTCGGGGCACCGGGGGCGCCGGCTCGATCGGATTCGGCCATTCCTGCTCCACTGCCGGGCCGGGCTCGAGGTCTCCGTTGAGGATGGCCCGCTCCAACAGCCGGAGCGGCTCACTCGGCTCCAACCCGAGGTCGTCGATCGAGGCCTGCCGCGCCGACCGGTATGCCGCCAGCGCCTCCGCCTGCCGGCCGGCCCGGTAGAGCGCGGTGATCAGCTGTTGCCACAGCCGTTCCCGCAGCGGGTGCTCGGTGACGAGCGCCATCAGTTCGTCAATGGTCTCGCGATGCCGGCCGAGGTGCAGCTCCAGTTCGAGGCAGTCCTCGACGACGGCGAGCCGTCGCTCGGCGATCCGGGTTGCCGCCGCCTCGACCAGCCGGCTGTCCACGCCGCTGAGCGGAGCCCCGCGGTACAGCGCCAGGGCCTGCCGAAAACCCGACGCGGCATCTTCCAGCCGTTGCTCCCGCAGCGCCGTGCGGGCTTCGCTCAGAAGGTCGTTGAAGATGTGCAGGTCCAGCTCACCCTCGGCGATTCTGATCTGGTAGCCGGCCGGGTTGGTGACGATCCGATCGTCGAGACCGGTGCCTCGGAGCGCACGTCGTACCGCCGATATACAGATCTGAATCTGACTTTTGGCTGTCGATGGCGGCGATTCCTCCCATACCGCCTCGATAAGCCGGCCGAGCGGGACCACATTATTGGCCTCCAGTAGCAGCATGGCGAGCACTGTCTGCTGCCGGGAGGCGGTGATGCTGGCGTTCACAACGTGCAAAGGTCCAAGTATGCGGAAAACCTGCAAATTTCCTCCCCGTCGACAAGCTTCCTCCCCGTCGACAACGACACATCGCCAGCCCAACGGCACCCCCCGGAGCCGGCCGGATGATCGTTTGACGCCCCGCATAGGAGAACGTTTTACATGGTAGCGAAGCATGCAGGCGGGCACCAGGCGAGATTCGGGATCGCCGATGTTTCAGAGCGTCTATGAGATGACGTGTTGGCCAGGCGCAGGTGAACGTACGACACGGCGATTCGACGGGTCATGCGGGCCGCACCAGCCCGACGGGCGTGAAGTCAACGTGCACCCGATGGCGCGCGCAGTTCCGAGCGAGCAGACGACGGCGGGCGCGTCACGCCGGGGCTCGCTCGGCGATCGTGAGTGGGGCGGCGAAGTCCCGCGAGGCCGAGGGCTCGCGGCCGCCAAGCTTTTCTCGGGGTCGCCGCCGCCGCTCTCCCTCGCAACCGGGACGGCGGGTCAGCGCGCGGAAAACGCCCCGGTCGACGCTGATCCAGCACCGTCGGGCCCAGGGGCAACCATGCGGCGCAGACACCGCGCCATCCCGCCGGCGGCGCCAGACCACGCACACCATCCACTGATGGCCCGCTCAGCCCGCTCCCGCCGGCGCGCTATGCACGTTCTCCGTAGACGGCGAAACCCGCAGCGTTGAGGTATACGGCCATCCGCAGGTCGAGCTCGATCTCGCGTACCTGGATGGACACCGAGAAGTCGCGGTATTCCGCGACAGTCCCGAGGCCGGCGAAGTAACTGGAGGGATCGAACGTGAGCTGATGGGCGCCGCGCTTCACCTGAAGCTCCTCCAGCGCCGGCAGTCGGCCGTCATTTGCCGTGAACCCGGACATCAATGGTGCCCAGCCTCGATCATCGCGGCTGTGCAGCCGCACCAGCACGCCCGGGACAGGTCTGCCCGACGCGCCATCAATAATGCGAACACCAATCATTTGACATCCAAGTCCCTCCATTTATGGCAGCGGCTCGCGTGAGCTTACAGCTGACCGCTTTCATCCCGCTATCAAGTCGGCAAGCGCTTTCGCCATCTTGCGCTAAGCGCATCGAGGACGGATCGACAGCCATCAGATATCAGGTCGACAGCGGACGCTGGTGGACTCGGTCCGTAGCCGAGATCGAAGGGGGAGCGAGATTATGAGCCGTGATACCAACTGGGGCTGACGACTTGGGCCGGGCGCCCACAACGAGAGGTGGTCCCTCGAGTCGGAAACCGATTCGAGGGACCACCTTCATGCTGCGCGGGACACGCCTAGAGGTCAGAGACCGCCCTCCGGACAGCCCTCGACAGCACCCGTTCGATCAGCGGGTCGAGGATCCGGTCATATATCGGCACCCCGACGTCGTACGTCAGCTCGAAGAGCACCTCACAGCCCTCGGCCGCGGGGATTGTCCGCCACACGCCGGACAGGCTGCGGAAATCGCCATCGGTCTGGGTGAACGAGATACGGCGCTCGCTCGGTGCCGGCTCGGACCGCTGCCGCCAGTGAATCGCCCCACCGCGGAACGGCACCGTCCACTCATCGTCGAACTGCCTGATCCGATCGAACGCGGCATCCGCCGACACCGCGCTTCCGGCTGTCACCCGAATCGTCCTCATGAGCCGCTCCTCAGTGAGACCGCCTGCAGATGCGTCGTCCGGATCATCATGTAGCTGGCTTCGCCGAAGACGCCGCCGGTGAGGCCGGTGCCGCCGTGCGAGGGCAGGTACGGGAAGAAGCCGGAGTGCGATTCGTCGTTCACCTTGATGACGCCGCCGTTGGTCACGCCACCCACGAAGCGCTCCACCACCGCTTCGTCAGCCGACCAGAACGAGTTGCGCAGGCCGTACGCGTTGGTGTTGACGAAGTCGAGCACATCCTCGAGCAGCGCGTCGTCACTGCGGCCCGGCTCGGGAACCACCACCGGTAGCAGCGGGAAGAACGTCTCGGCGCGGACCACCGACAGCTCGCGGCTGCGCGCCAGGCCGTCGACGCGCACCACAGTCGGTTCCAGGAAGTAGCCGGTGTCGGACGGCGACCCGTCCACCTCCAGCTGGCGTCCGCCGCACACCAGCTGGGCTCCACCGGCCAGTGCCTCCTCGAGCACCGCGAAGAAGCTCCGCTGGGCCAGAACCGGGGTGAGCTCCACGCCCTCGTCGTCGGGGTAGCCGGGTCGGATCTGCCCGGCGGCGACCCGGAGCCGGTCAAGCAGCTCGTCGGCGATCGCCGGATGCGCCACGACCTGGTTGGGCACGTTGCAGATCTGCCCCGAGGCGTTGAACGCCTCGGTCAGCGCGCGGACCGCCACGTCGAGATCAGCATCCCGCCAGACCACTGCGCAGTCGTTGCCGGCCAGCTCCAGGATGGGCTTCTTGCCGGCGGCGATGCAGTCGTTCTGGAAGGCCAGCCCCTTCTCGCTGCCGCCGAAGTAGATGATGTCGTTGACGTGCGGGCTGGCCAGCCAGTCGTCGAGCATCGGCGGTCCGCACACGACGTTGACGGTGCCCGGTGGCGCACCCACCTCGTCGAGGGCCGGGGCGATGATCTCCCGGATCGCGTACATCACGCCCAGCGGCAGACTGCGCGGCGCCCGGATCACCACGGTGTTGCCGGAGAGCAGGGCGGCAGCGCCGTAGATGGCGTTCGAGTGCGGCGCGTTCTGCGGCGGCGCCACGCAGACGACCCCGTCCGGACGGCGGCGCACCACGATCCGCCTGCCCTCGTGTGAGAACTCGCGGTGCAGCAGCTCGGCGCACCACGAGAGGGTCTGCTCGCTGAAGATGTGCAGCAACCCGTCGATCTCGGCGTACGACGGGGTGCGCGGCCGCCCCTCGGCGACCATCAGCTCCACGAACTCCTCGCGGGTCGCGACGAGCCGCCGGCGGATCGCCTCGCCCAGACGCAGCCGGGTACGCAGCGGCGTCCTGCCCCACTCCGGCTGGGCGGCGGCCGCCGCGGCCAACGCCTGCTGGACGGTCTGCGGGTCGGCCAACGCGCATCGTCCGACAACGCGCGGGTCGTCCTCGGCACCGGACTCACCGGCCTCCAGCCGCCGCTTCAGGCTCAACGCACCGAAGGTGTCCTCCAGCGCCGCGCGCGCCGAGATGCCGTAGACATGCCGGTCCGACTCGACGTCCTTGCCGGCCACATAGGACGGGAAGGTTCTCATGGCGCGTACTCCCGCCCGAGCAGTTCCCGTGCGACCACCAGCTTGGTGGCGTTGGCGGTGCCGTCGGCGAGCTGCGTGCCGATCAGGTCCCGGAGCCGCTGGGCGATCGGCTGCTCCTCGCTGTAACCGAAGTGACCGAGCGTCAGCAACGCCTGGTGCGTCGCCTCGACGGCCACCTTCGGCGCCCACCACTTGGCCATGTTCGCCGCCAGACGGTGCTCCAGCCCGGCGTCGTTGCGCCACAGCGCCTCGTACGCGACGAGCCGGGCCGCGTGCAGATAGGTGGCGCACTCCGCGAGCGGGAAGGCGATGCCCTGGAACTGGCCGAGCGGCTTCTCGAACGCCCGCCGGTGCTGAGCGTGCGAGATGGCGTCGTCCAGCGCGGCCTGTGCCACGCTGACCGCCATGAGCGCGATGAGCGCCCGCGAGTAGTCGAAGCCGCGCATGCCCTGGGCGAAGCCGAGTCCGGTTTCGCCGACCACGTCCGACACCTGGACCGGCAGGCCGTCGAAGACCAGAGTTGATCGGCCGCCGGACCGGCTGCCCAGGTCACGCAGGGTTGACCGCACGACGTGCTGGTCGTCCAACCGGGCGTAGAAGGCGGTGACCCCACGGGCACGTGGCGCGTCGCTGGTACGTGCAAAGATCATCCCGTGGGTGGCGTACGCCCCCAGCATGATCGAGGTCTTCTCGCCGACGAGCCGCCAGTCGTGCGGACCGTTCGGCTCGGCTCGCAGCTTGACGGCGGCCGCGTCGGTCCCGTGGCTGGGCTCGGTCATGCAGAACGCCACCACGGCGTCCCCGCGAGCGATCGCCGGCAGCCAGCGCGCGCGTTGCTCCGGGGTCCCGTTGGCGGTGATGATGCCGGCCACCAGGGCGGCGTTCAGCACCGGGTAGCACGCGGTGAGGTCGCCGCGGGCCAACTCCTCCAGGGCGACGCCGGTGCTGACCGCGTCCAACCCCAGCCCGCCGTACTCGACCGGGACGCGCAGGGCGAACAGGCCCTCGGCGGCCAACTCGGGCAGCAGATCGGGGCGGAACTGTCCCTCCCGGTCGCTGTCCTGATAGAACGGCGTTATTCGCTTCTCGGTGAAGGTGCGCACCCGTTCGGCCAGCGCGCGCTGATCAGCAGTAAGAGAGAAATCCATCACGTCGCCTTCAATCGTTCCCGCAGAACGAACTTCTGGACCTTTCCCGACGGCGTCTTCGGCAGTTCGTCAACCGCACTGATCCGCTCCGGCCAATACGGCTTGGCCATGCCCAGCTCGGTGAGATGGGCACGCAATTCGTCGAGGGAGGGCGCCTCGCCGTCCGGCACGATGACCGCGCACGCCCGTTCCCCGAGCCGTGGGTCCGGATAACCGACGACGGCCGCCTCCCGGATCGCCGGGTGACGCAGCAGCGCTGCCTCCACCTCGACCACTGGCACCTTCTCGGCTCCCCGGACGATGACGTCCTTCAGGCGGCCGACCATGCGGATGCCGCCGTGTCCGTCGTCGCGCGCCAGGTCGCCGGTGTCGAACCACCCGTCGGGTGTCAGCGACTGGCGGTACAGGTTCGGACGGCGGTAGTAGCCCAGGCACTGGTTGTCGCCCCGTACCTGGAGCCGCCCGACCTCACCCTTCTCGACAGGTCTGCCGGTCTTCTCGTCGACGATGCGGATCTCCATGCCGGGCACCGGTGTGCCGTCGCTCTCCGCGGCCCGCATCGGTGGGTCCTCCGGGCGGGTGACAGTGACGCAGCCGTTCTCCGTCATGCCCCAGACGGCGTAGACGCGGCAGCCGAGGACCTCCCGCGCCTCCTCCACGAGGACCGGTGGCACCGGCGCGCTGCCGGTGCCGAACGCCTTGAGGGCGCCGACGTCCCGCCCACTGCGTCGCTGCTCGTGGATCAGGTCGCTGAGGAACGTCGGCGCGCCGTAGAAGAACGTCACCCGCTCCGCCTCGAAGATCCGCAGCATCAGCGCCGGATCCCAGGTGTCCAGTTGCACCGCGCTCGCGCCCAGCAGCAGCGGCATGACGAAGTTCCAGGTGTATCCACCCTGCAGGGTGGTGGGCGAGCCCATCGCCGTCACCTCGTCGCTGGTCAGCCCCAGCACCTCGATCTGCCGTTGGTTGATCGCGTAGAGCGTCCGGTGACTGTGCATGACGCCCTTCGGCTCACCGGTGGTGCCGGAGGTGAACATGACCTGGGCCAGGTCGTCGGGGCCGGCTTCGCGGCCGTCCAGCTCACCGGGCGGCACCTCGTCTTCCCAGGCCCGGTTGAGCAGGTCGGCGTCGAAGTCGAGGGCACCCGGAGTGCTCGGCTCACCGATGAGGACGCGATGGCGGAGGGAGGGCACCGCCGCCGCCACCTCCGCGCTCATCTCGTCGTACGAGAAGCCACGGTAGGAGGCCGCCCCCACGTACACCGGGCTCTCGGTGAGCCGGGTCATGAATTCCAGCTCACGCCGGCGCATAATCGGCGCCACCGGACCGGCGACGGCGCCGATCCGCGCGCAGGCGAGGGCGAGGGCCACGAGCTGCCACGAGTTGGGCAGTTGCAGCGTCACCACCTCGCCGCGCCGGACGCCGAGCTTCGCCAGCCCGGCCGCCAACCGCTCGACCGTCGCACCCAACTGTGCGTAGGTCAGCCGTTCGGTCGCCCGGCCATCGGCGTGCCAGCAGATCACCGCCGACCGCTGCGGATGCCGGGCCACGGCCTCCCGGAGATGGTCGAGCATGGTCCTGTCGTCGTGCGGTCCGGCGGGTTGGAGTAGCCGGACCGCCGTACTTGTCTCTGTGGTCACGCCGTCCTCCGAACGTTAGACGCTGGCCGGGGCGAACTGGTCGAGCTGACCGATCGGCCGGGTCGGCTGCCAGCTGCCCGGCACGAGGTGCGCGTTGATCAACTTGCCGTCACCGCGAAGCTCGGAGTAGGACGGGTGCCGCATGTGCAGCAGCGGCTCGTCGAAGGCGTCGTACGCCGCGTCGAAACCGAAGCGGTAGTTGAACTCGATGTCCTCGCCGCCCCAGCCCTGGAAGCGCTCGTCCATGCCGCCGGTCCGGTAGTACAGCTCGGCACGGGCGAAGAAGCACAGCCCCGGACCACGGCGCAGCGTGAAGGCGCGCAGCCGCCGCGGGTCGGGCGCCGCCGCGCCGCCGTGCAGCCGCTCGCGGATCGCCCGCCAGGTGGCGGGGTAGTCCATCGCCACCATGTCCCGGTACGGCAGGTGCCCCATCGTGCCGGGTTCGCGCATGCGGTCGACGTTGCGCGCCAGGAAGTCACGGTCGGCCAGCACGTCGGCGTCCATGTGGCAGATGATCTCGGTGTCTCCGGGCGTGTTCGCGACGCCGACGTTCATCGCCCAGGACTTGTTGAACACCCCACTCTTGGGGGCGAAGATGTAGTTGTCGGCGAAGCGGCTGATCACGTCACGCCAGCGGGACTGCTCGTCGCTCTCCACGACCGTCACCTGATACTGCTCGCGCGGCAACGACTGGTCACGCAGCGAACGCAGGCACGCCAGGAGGTTGCGCAGCCGCTCGCCGCCGCCCTCCAGCCGGCTGTGGAACGGGATCACCACGAGGACCTCCGGCGCGGCGCCGTCGGGCAGCCGCGGCCCCGGGTCGAACGCGGCCATCTCCTCCACCGTCACCGGGACGGCGTCGCTCGTGTAGTCCTCGTTCAGCACGTGGCCCAGGCGTGAGTTGCACTCCGCACGCCAGCCCAGGTGCATGATGTTGTCGATGGCGGAGTCGCGGCCGTGCCGCTCCGCCAGCGCCGCGTGCAGCGCCCAGTACCGTCGGTGGTCCGTCGGGTCGGCCAGCAGGCTCTCACCCAGCGTGCGGATCGCGTCGGCCCCACACGTCCGGACCGCGTCGACGACCTTGTCCCGCCAGGGCCGGGAGATCTCCCAGTAGTAGAGGCCCGAGGCGGGTGCGTCGGGGTCGGCCGCGACGACGAGGTTGTCAGCGACGGCCTTCGCCAGTACGGCAGGATCGGTCGGCTTCAGATACGACATTATCGCCCCAATTCACGAGAGCTGATTCTGGTCGGGCTTGCCGGCAGTGGCGACGATACTGGGAAACCTCTGCGGGAAAGGCTTCCTCATCGCTACCGGGTTATCGCGACGAAGTACTCAACCGGTCCGGCTGCTCGATACACAGGGGCCGCATTCGGTACTCAGGAGCGCGCTGGCCTCGCGGTTCGTCGATAGGCCGCCCGGGTGATGGTTTGACGAAAGCCGATCGATAGCGACCAATAAGACAGTGGGGTGGTGGATTCCACCGAGGTAACGATCAGGGACCGCCTCCGAGATGTTTTCGCTGGCCGGCACTCAGAGCTGCGGCGCATCTGCGCAGCGACCGACCGGCGCGGATCCGCCGGCATCGCGTTGATCGGCCCGGAAGGCGTGGGCAAGAGCCGGCTGCAGACCGAGGCCGCCCACCGGGCGGACCCGGCGCGACACCACGTCATCCGGGCCGTCACCACCGTGGCGACCGCCAACGTCCCGTTCGGCGCGCTCGCCGAACACCTACCGTCCGGGCTGCTCCGCTCACCGTTCACGGGCGACGCGCTCCGGGTCGCGGCCGAGGCGCTGCTCAAGCCGGCCGGCAAGCGCCGTCTGACGCTTCTCGTGGACGACGCTCCCCTGCTGGACGAGGCATCCGCCGCGCTGGCGGTGCAGCTCGCCCGGCGGGGCGAACTCTTCCTCCTCGCCGCGGTGCGTCCCGACCGGCGGCTGCCGCGCCCGATCGCGGACCTGTGGACCGACGGGCTGGCCGAGTGGATCGAGGTTGGCCCGCTCAGCCGCGACGACGTCCACCAGATCCTCGGTGAGGCGCTGTCCGGCCAGGTGGAAGGTGCTCTGGTTCAGCGGTTCTGGGAGGCCACCGCGGGCAACGCGTTGCTGGTACGCGAGCTGCTGACCGCTCAGTTGGAGGCGAACCGGCTGGTGACCGAGAACGGCATGTGGATGCTTCGTGGCCCGTTCGCCATCCCGTCCTGGCTCACCGGGCTGATCGACGAGCGGCTCGCGGCGGTGTCGCCGGAATGCCGTTCCGCCATGGAGCTCCTCGCCGTCACCGAGCCGATCGGCCCGAACGTGCTCGGCGAGCTGGTCTCCGCTGACGTGCTCGAAGCAGCGGAAGCGCACGGTCTCATCACTATCGAGCGAAGCGGTGGCCAGGACCTCGCCCGCCTGACGTACCCGATCTATGGAGATGTCCTGCGTGCCGTCACGCCGCGTCTGCGCGCGCGACGGTGGCTCGGTCAGTGCGCCAGCCTGATGGAGGCGAGCAGCCACGATCCGGTCGACCTCGCGCGGACCGTACGGTGGCAGCTGGCCTGTGGCCAGCGGCCGTCCCCGGAGAACACTGCGGTCGCCGCCAGGGCCGCACGGTCGGCACTGGATTTCGAGCTCGCCGGGCAGCTGGCCCAGCGCGAGCTGGCCGCCGGTCGGGGAACGGCGGTGATCGAACCGCTCGGCTACGGCCTGCTGTTCGCCGGCCGCCCGGCGGAAGCCGAGTCCGCGCTGTCCGGTCTCGGTCGGCTGGACTGCGACTTCGACCGGGCCCGGGTCGCCATGGTGCGCGCGTTCAACCTCTACTTCGGACTCGACCGGCAGGGGCCCGCCGAGGCGCTGCTGGCGGCGGCGGTCGACGAGGTCGTCGACCCGGTCGCCCGTCGGCGGCTGGTCGCCCGGCAGGCGCTGCTGCGTGCTCTCTCGGACGCCCCGAAGGACGCCCTGGAGTTCGCCGCCGGGGCGCCGGACGAGCCGGAAGCCCAGGTGGCCGCCGGCCTGGCCATGGTCTTCTCCGGCCGCCCACACGAGGGACTCGACCTGCTCGCCGGCGAGTGGCCGGACGAGGCACCGTGGCTCTCCGTTCTCGCCGACCTGGGCACCGTCCACGGCATGCTGTGGACCGCGCAGTTCGCCGATGCGGAGGAGCGGGCCCGCATCAGCTACGAACGGGCGCTCGCCAACCGGTGGCAGTTCGCGACCCTGGTGTCGTGCCTGCTGCGCGGCCTGGTCGCCCGGATGCGGGGGCAGCTGCGGGACCAGGCGTCCTGGTGCCGTGAGGGCATCTCGATCGCCCGTGAGCAGAGGTCGAACAACATGCTGGCGGTGTTGCTGGGGCTGCTCGCGCACAGCTACGCGCTGACCGGCGAACCCGACGCCGCGGCCAGCACGTTGGCCGAGGCCGACCGCTTGGACGGGGTGTCCCTGCGCCTGCTGAGCCCCTGGACGGAACTCAACCGCGCCTGGGTCATCGGCGCCCGGCACGGCGACGCCGCCGCGCACGCGCAGTGGACCGCGCGACTGGCCCGGGACCGGGGTTCGGCAGGTTTCGAGACGCTGGCCCTGCACGACGCGGCGCGCCTGGGCGCTCCGCGACCAGCCGCCGACCGGCTGCGGACGCTCGCGGGCCAGTCCGGGCGACTCCTCGGGAAGTCCTACGCCCTGCACGCCCGGGCGATGGCGGAGGGTGACGCGGCGGCGCTCGCGAAGGCCTCCGCCGACTTCGCCGAAATGGGTAGCCCGCTGCTGGCCGCGGAGGCCGCCGCCGAGGAGTCCGAGCGGCACCGGTCCGATGGCCGCCTGGCCCTGGCGTCCACCGCCGCCGCCCGCGCCCTCATGTTCATGCGCCACTGCGACGAGATCCCCCGCTCGCCCGCGTTGTCAGCGCTGGCGCCGCCACGCCTCACGCCCCGCGAGGGTGAGATCGCCGAGCTCGCCGCCGGAGGGCTGTCCAGCCGCGAGATCGCCCGAACCCTCGTGCTGTCGGTGCGGACGGTGGAGAACCACCTGCACCGGGTCTACCGCAAGCTCGGCATCACCAACCGGGGGGAGCTCGGCGCGCTGAGCGTGCTGCTCACCCGGCCGCAGACCTGAGACTGAGCCACCGCTCAGGTGACCGGAGCCGGTCGCGGTCCGAGCCCGCGGCCGTCCCCACCAGAGGTTTCCTGGTGGGGACGGCCGCGGGCTCGGACGATGTGTCGGGCGTCAGTTGATGACGCCGGCGCCCACCGTGTGATTCGTTTCCTCGTCGATGAGGATGAAGGAGCCGGTGAGCCGATTGCGGGAGTACGGGTCACACAACAGCGGCTGGGTCACCCGCAGCTGGAGCCGGCTGATCTCGTTGCACCGCAACTCGGTGGGATCGGGATCGCGCCGCAGTGTGTTGACGTCGAGCCGGTACTGCAGATCCCGGATGACCGCGCGCACGGTCCGGGTGGTGTGCTTGAGCAGCAGCCGAGCCGGCGGCCGGAGCGCCCGTTCGTTCATCCAGACCACCATGGCGTCGATGTCCTGGACCACGGCCGGCGCGTTGTGCGGCCGGCAGATCATGTCCCCACGGGACACGTCCAGGTCGTCGGCGAGCCGCAGCACCACCGACATCGGCGGCGTGGCCTCATCGACCGGCCCGTCCGGACCGTCAATGGCGGCGACCCGGGTGGTCAGCCCGGAGGGCAGGTGCATGACCTCGTCACCGGGGCGCAGCACCCCGCCGGCGACCTGACCGGCGTAACCGCGGTAGTCGGGGCAGGCACTGGACTGCGGGCGGATCACGTACTGCACCGGGAAGCGGACGTCGACCAGGTTGCGGTCCGAGGCGATGTGCACGTTCTCCAGGTGATGCAGCAGCGAGGTGCCTTCGTACCAGGGCATCTCGGTCGAGCGACTCACCACGTTGTCCCCGTGCAGCGCGCTGATCGGCACGAAGGTGACGTCCCGCGTGGCCATCCTCGTGGTGAACGCCGAGAACTCCGCCCGGATACTGTCGAACACGCCCTGGTCGTACCCGACCAGATCCATCTTGTTGACGCAGACCACCAGGTGCGGCACGCCGAGCAGGCCGAGCAGGAACGTGTGACGCCGGCTCTGCTCGACCATGCCCTTCGTGGCGTCCACCAGGACGATGGCCAGGTCCGCCGTGGAGGCGCCGGTCACCATGTTCCGGGTGTACTGGGCGTGGCCGGGGGTGTCGGCGAGGATGAACTTGCGCTTGGGCGTGGCGAAGTAGCCGTACGCCACGTCGATGGTGATGCCCTGCTCACGTTCCGCCCGCAGGCCGTCCATCAGCAGTGCGAGGTTGGTGTACTCGTCGCCACGCCGACGGCTGACGTCCTCGACCGCGGCGAGCCGGTCGGTGAAGGTGGACTTGGAGTCGTAGAGCAGCCGTCCGATGAGTGTGCTCTTGCCGTCGTCCACCGAGCCGGCGGTGGCGAACCGGAGGATGTCCATGATCAGAAGTACCCTTCCCGCTTGCGGTCCTCCATGGCGGCCTCGCTGGTCCGGTCGTCCGCCCGGGTCGCGCCGCGTTCGGTGATCCTGGTGGTCGCCACCTCCTGGATGATGTCGGCGACCGTCCGCGCGCCGGAGAGGACCGCCCCCGTGCAGGTCATGTCACCGACCGTCCGGTACCGCACGGTCTCCTCGGACACCACCTCAGTGGGGTCCGGCGCTTGGTACGGGTTCTCCGCCAGCAGCATGCCGTCCCGCTCGAACACCCGCCGCCGGTGCGCGAAATAGATCGGCGGCACGTCGAGCTCGTCGCGGGCGATGTAGCGCCAGACGTCGAGTTCCGTCCAGTTGGACAGCGGGAAGACCCGGATGTGCTCGCCCGGCCGGATGCGGGTGTTGAACAGGTTCCACAGCTCCGGGCGCTGGTTTCTCGGGTCCCACTGGCCGATCTCGTCGCGGAAGGAGAAGATGCGCTCCTTGGCCCGGGCCTTCTCCTCGTCGCGTCGGGCTCCGCCGAACGCCACGTCAAAGCGGTGCTCGGCGATGATGTCCAGCAGCGTGGTGGTCTGCAACCGGTTGCGGCTGGCCCGGCGTCCGGTCGGCTCGACCACCCGCCCGGAGTCGATCGAGTCCTGCACCGAGGCCACGACCAGCCGCACGCCCAGCTCGGCGACGCGCTTGTCGCGGTAGTCGAGGACCTCCGGGAAGTTGTGCCCGGTGTCGACGTGGACCAACGCGAACGGCATCGGCGCCGGCCGGAACGCCTTCTCCGCCAGGCGGAGCATGACGATCGAGTCCTTGCCGCCGGAGAAGAGCAGCGCAGGCCGCTCGAACTCGGAGGCCACCTCGCGGATGATGTGGATCGACTCTGCTTCCAGCATTTCCAGACTCATGTGACACCTCGCGTGTTTCCGCCGTCGACCAGCAGCACCGTGCCGGTCACGAAGCCCGCCTGCTCGCTGGCGAGGAAGGCGGCGAGCGCACCGAAGTCCGCCGGCTGCCCGACCCGGCCGAGCGGCACCTCGGCGATGATCTCCTTGAGCGCGGCCTCGCCGTCGATGGCGGACCGCGCCGCCACGAACCCGTCGAAGGCCGGCGTCTGATGTACGCCGGGGGCCAGCACGTTCACCGTGATGCCGCTGGCGCCGACCGCGTGGACCACACCCTTGGCGAAGCCGAGCACGCCCAACCGGGCGGTCGCGGACATCGCGGTGCCGGGCAGCGGTTGACGTACGGCCTCCGAGGTGATCAGCAGGATCCGTCCCCAACCGGCCCGGCGCAGGTGCGGCAGGGCCGCCAACGTGATCGAGATGTGGGGCAGCAACGACCCCTCGACGCCCTGCCGATAGTCGTCCACTGTGAACGTGTCGGCCTGGCCGTGCGGCACGCCGGGCGAGTTGGTGACCACGACGTGCAGCGCGCCGAACTCCTCGGCCGTCTGGTTCACCCAGCGCGTCACGTCCGCGTCGTCACGGACGTCCACCTCGACGGAGAGCACCCGCCCAGGACCGGCCTCGTCGACCAGCTTGTGCGCCGCGGCCAGTCGCTCCGGGTCGCGGGCCGCGATGGACACGTTCGCGCCCTCGGCCGCCAACGCGCGAGCGACCGCCAGCCCGAGGCCGCTGCTGGCGGCGGCCACCAACGCCGTCCGCCCGGACAGTCCGAGATCCATCACGCCACCTTTCGCGCCAGCGTCGGATACCCGTAGCGGCGTAGCAGGGGCAGGGCGAGCGCCGTGGTCGTGGCGGTGGGCAGCGCCGGCAGCTCCGTACGCCAACGGTCGTCCGGCCGGATCAACACGGTGCCCTGACCGAGCCGATCCGGGTTGCCGGTGACCGTGTGGTTGGTGCCGAGGGTCACCTTGCCCTCCTCGGTCACCGGTGGCTCGTCGTCGAGCCCCGCGAAACGCAGCACATCGGCCAGCACCTCACGGGGCTGCCGGGTCAGGTCCTCGTGTCGGATTCGGAGATAGCGGCCCGCCGCGGCCCGGCCGACGTACTCGGAGGCCACGTTGAAGCCCACCCAGTTCGCCGTGCTCTGGGCCGGGCTCATCGGCTCGATGTACCGCTTGCCGCGCTGGTACGAGTAGGTGGTGGCCCGCGGGTCACGGACGATGTGCAGCACCCGCACGTCCACATCGGAGCGTCGCAGCAGGGCGGCCGCCTCGGCCGGGTACTTGGAGCTGTCCACCACCGCCCGCTCCGCGCCCCGCCGCGCCAGCTCCCGGTAGACGGCGACGGTGCGGTCCAGGACCTGGGTGACGTGCGGGGGCGTGCTGGCCAGGCGGGCGCGGGTGTGCCGGGTCCGCAGGCCGGCCTGCTGCGACGACATCATCTGGCGGGCGAGCTTGGTGGGCTCGGCGTTGCCGAACGTGGCGATCACCGACGACCACAGCGTGCACTGCCGGATCTGCTCGCCGCACCCGCACAGCGAGTTCGTGCCGCTGTCCAGCAGGCCGTTCTTCCACAGGTAGTGCAGTTCGCCCGCGTGCAGCACGCCGGGCAACTCGTTGAGGACGTTGCCGAGGATGGTGCTGCCGCTGCGCAGCCAGCCGGTGATGTAGATGACCTTCATCGCTGACCGTCCGTCAACAGGAGGAAGTGCTGGGGCAGGTGCACGGCCAGGCCCACGGAGGTGCGGGCCTCCACGACGTCGCCGAGCAGCGTCAGCGACGACCGGCTGGGGTCGAGCAGCGTCACGGCGGCCCGGAAATCCCCGAGCAGCGCCTGACCGCGCGGCATCATCCGGGTACGCGAGACCTTGATTCCGGCCTCGGCGAGTCGGCCGAGCAGCCCGTCGCGGACCAGGTCCCAGTAGTGGGCGGGGTGCACGACGATGCCGTCGCAGGAACCACCGGTCTCCTCGACCGCCCCCGCCGCGGCGGTCAACGCCGCACCGAGGTCGCCGCCAATGGTCGACCTGCGCATCTCGGGCAGCTTGAGCAGCCCCGCGATCCGACCGTCGGCGGTGCCGTGCAGCAGGGCCTGGTTCTCCACCACGCCCATCCGGACCAGCACCCGGTAGTCGATGAACGCGGCGAGCAACGCGGGCTCGTGCCGCAGGTCGGCGGGCAGGGGCACGGACACGCTCAGCTCGGTCAGCTCGGCGTACTCGACGGTGGGCTCGAAGGTGGCCTCCGGGGTGCTGGCGTACGCCGTGCCCGCGTTCGCGTACTCGCTCTTCGGAGCCTCGCGTACGTAGGCGAGCGTCTGATCGGAGACCGAGGCCACCTTCAACAGGTGCCGCACGGTGTAGCGCGGGCGGCTCTTGAACAGCGGGAACGAGGCGGTCAGGTGTGCCCGGATCGGCACCACCACGTCGTCGCCGTTCTGCACCCGGGCAACCGACATGGCGAATTCCTCACCCGGGCTGCGTCGGGCGAGCGTGGGGTCCGCAAGCGTCTGTCGGGTCACTTCCAGCGCGCTGGCGCTGGGTTGCATCGTGGTGGTCATCATTTCCCCTTCAGAACAGCGCTGAGAACCGCGGATGTCGTGAGCCCCAACGCGGCGAGTGTCTCGTCGTGGTTGCCGCCCTCGGCCGGCCAGTCGGCGCCGGCGTTCACACTCAGCACCTCGCGGTCGGGCAGCAGCAGCGCGAGGGTGGAGGCCACGCTGCCGGCGGCGCGGTGCTCCTCGACGACGACCAGCCGTCGCGCGTCGGCCAGCTGCGGCAGGGCGAGCGTCAGGCTCTCCTCGTCCACCCAGCACAGGTGCGCGTGGCCGAGGTCCGGCTGCTGCTCGGTGGCGGCCTGGCACAGTGCCGTCGGCTTCTCCCCGATGGATACGACGCAGGTGTCACCACCCATCGGGTTCAACCAGGTGACAGCGCCCCGACCGGCCGGGGCGAACGACGCGTCGAACACCTCGTTGCGGCCCAGCCGCACGTAGCACGGCCAGTCGCCGTCGGCGGCGGCCCGGATCGCCTCGCGGGTCTCGGCCTCACCGGCGGGTACGGCGATCCGCACACCCGGCAGGCTCTGCATCACCGCGAGGTCCTCCAGGCAGTGGTGGGTCGGCCCGAACCACGCGCCGGACACCCCGCCGTACGGGCTGACCAGGACCACGGGGGCACCGAGGTACCCGAGGCCGAGCTTGACACTCTCCCCCGCGCGGAACGCCGCGAACGTGGCGAACGTGCTGACGAACGGCCGCAGCCCGGCGGAGGCGAGGCCCACCGCGATGTCCACCGCGGACGCTTCGGCGATACCGAGGTTCAGGAACCGGTCGGGAAACCGGTCCTGGAAACAGTGCTTGGGGCCGCCGAGATCCGCCTCCAGGCACACAATGCGCGGGTCGTCCGCGGCCAGCTCGGTCAGCTCGAGCCGGTACGCCTCCCGCGCGGACACCGTGGCCGTCATCACCGGATCGCCGCCTTCCACTGCCGCGCCCGCGCGGGACTGATCTTCACGTAGTGCGAGCCGGCCTTGCCCTCGGTGGCCGGCACGCCCTTGCCCTTCACCGTGGTGGCCAGCACCGCGAGCGGCCGGTCGGTCGGCGCCATCGTCCGCACCAACTTCTCGATGTCGTGCCCGTCGACCTCGGCCACCTCGAACCCGAACGCGGCCAGCCGGGCCGGCAGGTCGGTCAGCGGCGAGATGTCGGAGACGTACCCGTCGTTCTGGCCACCGTTGAGGTCCACCACCACGGTGAGCCCGCCGACCCGCTTGGCCTGGGCCACCTGTAGCGCCTCCCAGACCAGGCCCTCCTGCAACTCGCCGTCACCGACCACCGCGATGGCCCCGCCCGGCCGGTTCAGCAACCGTCGGGAGAGGGCCCAGCCGACCGCGTACGCGAGCCCGTGGCCGAGACTGCCGGTGGGGAACCGGACGCCGGGCACCTTCGGGCCGGGATGTCCGGTGTAGGGCGACCCGGCGCGGCCGTACCGGGGTGCCGGGTTCTCCTCGATGACGCCGACCTCGTGCAGCACCGCGTAGAGGGCGGCCGCCGCGTGGCCCTTGCTGAGGACGACCTCCGTGCCCGGCTCGGACCGGGCGACGGCATACGCGGCGACCAGGATGTCCACCACCGAAAGGCTGCCGCCGAGGTGACACCCGACCCCGCTGGCCGCCATGTCGACCACCAGCCGGCGAGCCCGGCTGGCCTGCTCCCGAAGCAGATCGATCTCGTCCATCACCGCACACACCAATCCCGTACGGCGGCGGACAACACCGTCCGCGCCCGCCGGTACTCGTCGGCTGACAGCCGCTCGTCGGGCGTGTGGTCCAGGTGAGCATCTCCCGGCCCGTACGCCACCATCGGAACGCCGCGCCACCTGGTGGCGAGCGTGTTCATGTCGCTGCTCCCCTTCTTCGCGAGCAGCCGTGGAGCGTCACCGGTCGCCGCGCGCAGCGCCCGGGTGAACGCCCGTACCAGCGGATCGGTCCGGGGTGTGCTCACCGGCGGCGTGGCGAGCAGCAGCTCACCGTCCTCGAAGACGGACAGCATGCTGTCCAGTTCGGTTCCCGGCGGGACCCGGACATCCAGCACCGCCGAGGCGGTCTGCGTGCCACCGGAGCCGCCCGAGGCCAGATCGAGCACCGCGAACAACGCTTCCGGACTGCACTTGCCGACCTCGGCCTCGACCTCGCCGATGAGGTCGACGAGGGAACTGGCGGCGGTCCGCCGTTCCTTGCCCGCCGTGTGACCGGTGGTCCGGGCGACATCCATCCGCACCTTGCAGACGCCGTGGTAGCCGATGGTCACCGCACCGGCGCCGCTGGGCTCGCCGATGATGACCGCGTCCGCCGGGTAGTGGTCACGCGCGTAGAGCGAACCGGACGCCGTCCGCTCCTCCTCCACGGTGCCGACCACCCGCACCGTGACACCCTCGGGTGGTTCGAACTCCACGAGCGTCTGCAGGAACACGGCCAGGCTGGCCTTGGCGTCCACGCAGCCCCGGCCGGTCAGCGCGGCACCGTCCCAGGCCACCGGCCAGCGGTAGGGGACGGTGTCCAGGTGGCCGAGCATCAGCAGCCGGCGTGGCCCGCTGCCGCGCGTGGCGACCAGGTTGCCGGCTGGGTCGATGACCGCGTGCACGCCCTTCTCGGTCAGCCACTTCAGCAGGTACAGCGCCAGTTCCCGTTCGCCGCCGGAGACCGAGGAGATCTCCACCATGCGGGTCAGCAGGTCCAGGTCCGGCTCCGGTGCGGCGGCCCGCCAGAACCGGGTACCGCCGTGGGTGTTTGCGGTGTGCGGGCCGGTGATGGCGACGTCAGCGGTCCCCTTCAGGGCCAGCTCCGCCGCCCGGACCTTCTGCCGCATCCGTCCGCTCGCGTACGTCATTCCCTCACCACTGCACAGGTGCGGCAGGGTGCTGGTGCGGTCGGACGGGTCGGCGAGCAGGCCCGGGGTGCCGGTCACCAGGCGCAGGTGATCGGCGTCGAGCGCGTTCGCCACCTCGGCGGCGAGCACGTCGGCATCGACGTTGATCGGCGCGCCGCCGTCGCTCGCGGTCACCGGCGGTGACACGCAGACCACGTCGAAGGTGTCCAGGAGGGACAGCAGCCGCGCCACGTCCACCGCGGAGACCGCGCCGGCGCGGTGGTCGCGGACCAGCCGCTGCCGGTCACCCTCGACCACCCGCAGCGGCCGGTTCGGGGTGCCCGTGACCAGCCCCTCCGGCGTGGCCGTCGCGGCGTAAACCGTCAACTCACGCTGGCCCAGGTTCTCCCGGATCCGGGGGAGGGTCAGCTGTTCGTACGCGGCGACGATGTGCGGCATCTCGTCGGGCGGGCAGTACCGCACCTCGTCGCCGGAGGCCAGTCGCAGCATCCGCATCGGGCGCTCGATACCGGCGTAGTAGTCAGCGATGTCGGCCGCGCCGCCGGCGACCAGCAACAGTCGGGCACCGCCCGCGCTCAGCGCGGCCAGGTCGTCGTAGACGGAGGCGTGCCGCAGGCTCGAACTGCCCACCTTGACCACGTACAGCGGCCGGTAGGGGAAGATCCCCGCCAACGCCTCGTTATTCATCACGGCCATCCGCCGGCCTCCGGGAGTCCTAGCCGTTCGTCCATTCCGTGGATTCGGTTCATCGCCTGCACCGCCTGGCCGGCGCCGCCCTTGATGAGGTTGTCCAGGGCGGACACCACCACCCAGCGGTCACCGGACACCACCGCCGCGACCTCGGCGACGTTGGCGCCCACGACCGTCTTGAGCATCGGCATCCCCATCGGGGACCGCCCGGCCGCCACCCGCACGAAGGGCGCGTCGGCGTACGCCCGGGCGAACGCCCGGCGCACGTCGCTCTCCCCCGCACCGGGCTTCAGCCGCCCGTACGCCGAGACCATGACGCCGCGCGCGACCGGCAGGCTGAAGGTGGAGAACTGCAGGTCCGGAGCCCGACCGGTCAGGTCGGTGAGGGCCTGGCGCACCTCGGGGGAGTGCCGGTGACCGTGCAGCTTGTGCACCCGGACGTTCCCGTCGCGTACGGCCGGATGCTCCACACTGCCGGTGCCGCTGCCGCTCGACCCCGACTTGGCGTCCACCACCACGTCCTCCGCCGCCAGGTCCGCCTTGAACAGCGGGTAGAGCGCGTAGATGGTGGCCGCCGCCATACAGCCCGACAGGTTGAGCACCGGTTCTGTCGGGGTAGGCGCGAACTCCGGGATGTAGTAGGGGATGGGCTGGCGCCAGCCGCCAGCCGACGCGGGATAGTGGCGCTCGACCTGGTCCGTCTGGCGCAGCCGGTAATCGCCGGCCAGGTTGATCACGACCTTGGCGCGGTTGGCCACGTCGTCGAGCACTGACGGCAGTACGCCGTTGGGCAGGCAGGCGAACGCGACGTCCACGTCCGGCATCTCGTCGAGCTTGCGCATGTGGTGCCCGCCGATCGACGTGTTGCGCAACCCCGGCACGACCTGCCCGACGCGCTGACCGGCGTGCCGGGCCGAGGACACGAACGTCGGCACCACCTGGGGGTGGGCGGCCAGCAGCCGGATCAGCTCGGCTCCGATGAACCCGCTGCCGCCGAGGACGGCGGCGCTGATGTGCTCGCTCACGCCGCCACCCCCGCCCGTGCGAACACCGCGTCCCGCACGTACGCGGCGACGTGGCCGGCGATGTCGACGCCGTGGATCTTCGAGGACTGGGCGAAGTCCGGGTTGGTGTTGACCTCCAGCACGTACATCTCGCCGGTCTCCCTGGACTCGGCCAGGTCGACGCCGTAGAACCCGGGGCCGAAGCACGCCACGACCCGGGCGCACAGTTCGCGGGCGCGGTCCGAGATCGGGATGGGCTCCACGGCGCCGCCCTGGTGGGTGTTGGTGCGCAGACCGGCGCCCACCTGGCGGTACGCCACGATCGGACGGTCCCCCACCACGTGCACCCGCTCGTTGAAGCCGGGCTTGGGCACGTACTGCTGCACCACGACGGGGAACTCCTTGCCGGCCGGGTCCAACGCCTCCCGGCCGCCGGCCCAGGCGTCGAACTGCGCCTCGTCGGTGATGCGGACAATCCCGCGTCCCCACGAGCCGCTGATCGGCTTGACGACAGCGTCCCCGCCGAGCTCGTCGACGTAGCCACGAACCTGCTCGACGGTGAACGCGACGTGCGTCGTCGGGTGCGGGACGTCGTGGTTGGCGAAGGCGATCGCCTGGAGATCCTTGGCGAGACACAGCCGCACCGCGTGCGGTGTGTTCAGCGTCTCGATGTCGGCGTGCTCGAACCGGGCCGCCATCGAGGCCAGTTCCCGGTGGGACACGTTGCGCAGCAGCACCATCCGGGGCCGCGGCGCGGCGTTGTTGAGTATGGCGGCGGTATGGCGGGGCAGCGCCGACTGCGCGGTCAGCCCGGTCGCCCGGAGCGCCCCCAGGAGCAGCCGCTCCTCCGGGCGCACCATGGTCACGGAGACCAGCACATCGGCCGTCTCACTCACCCCAGTCCTCCTCGATCTCCGGTGCGCGGTCGAGCCGGATCGCGGGCGTGACCTCGACTACCTCGTGTTCCTGGCCGCAGCCGCGGCACGACAGGATGTCGCCCAGCTCCGCCTCGGTCGACACGACGACCTCGGTGTCGCACTCCAGGCAGACCGGTGCGGTGGTCAGATTGGACATGGGATCCCTCCGGAAGACTAGGCTCGCTCGAAATCGATGATCATCATGTCGCGGGTCGCGACTGTCGCACCCTCGGGTCCGATCGGGGTAACTTCGTGTTCCATTGCGCGATCGTCGAGCAGAATGGTTTCCATAGGATTCACCATCGCGTGCTCGAACAACGGCTCGCTCTCACCCTTGCGGAAGACACGGCTGATGCCACCGGCGCAATTCTGCCGGCCGACCAGATGGATGGCCACATAGTCGTGGCCGTCGCTGTGCCGCCCCTCCGGGGCGGGCGCCGAAGTGCCTTCACTGCCGGCCGTCACACGGATCATGTGGACGGTTATCAACCAGTCGCTGTCAATTCCGCTGGCACGGCTGACAAAGCCCAGGTCGTGTGTGATGACGGCTTGGAAGTTCGCGTTCTCGTACGCCTCCGGCGTGATCGGCGCGAACTGCCTGGCCTGCCCACCGTAGACCCGGTTCACGTCCGTCGCCTGGTAGAACGGCTGGGCGGGCAGCGTTTCCAGGGCACCTCCGGCGCGTCCCAGCAGCCGCCCCAACCGGCGGTATCGGCGTGTCCGGTGGCTCGGTTGGACGTACGGGTCGATTGGAAGGTCCTCCCATAATTTCGCGAATTCATACCACCCGTCACTGACGGAAACGGGTAGTTGCTCGTGGGCCCACCCGTTCTTCACGATGTCCTGCGCGCGGAGCAGGGCGAAATTGTTGATAGGCATTGCGTGCCTCCCTTCTTATCCAGGAATGAACGTACTCGCGGGGCGGTACTCTGCACCCGACTGAGCTCCACTCAAGACCTCGGTAAATGGCACCCAGAACCCGTTTGAGCCGCCACCCACGCCGTTGTGCGTCGAGCTGCCGCTGGCGGAGTCGCGAGCCGGCGGGCGGCACAACGACCGTTGTGCTGGCCGACCTCGCCCGCACTGTTCACTGACGCCCGCCCGCGAGGCCCCCGTCGCCGCACCCTGCGCTCGGACCCGGTCAGACCTGCAAAGCTTCCCGTCAATCGCCTAGCGGTAGTAGCTCGGCCGGCTTCCCCGCATCGCCCGCGCCACTCCGACACGAGGCTGACGTGCGCAAACATCTCTAGTGTGGACATGGCGAGGGATGGCGGTCCAGATATGCTACCTTCAAAACCCGGTTAGCCGGTATCACGCAAGCGGACCTGCGGTTGAGTAGCGCCGTCGAGACGAACGAGTGTCTGTTGTGTACCGCTTGCGTGGCGACTTCTTGCTACACCTTGTCCAGGAATTGGGAGGTAGCCATGGTGCACCAACGACGCGCGGTCTATGCCCTCACCGCGTTGTCCGCCGCCACTTTCTGTTACGTCACCACCGAAGTGCTTCCGATCGGTCTGCTCACGCTGATCGCGCCGGACCTGGGACGCTCCAGGTCGGAGACCGGTCTGCTGGTGACCGGGTACGCGGTGGTGGTCATGATCGTGGCGCTTCCGCTGACCCGGGTCACTCGACGAGTACCCCGACGGCCGCTGCTCGCCGGCGCCCTCGGCGTGTTCGCCGCGGCGACGGCGGTGTCAGCCCTCGCCACCTCGTACGAGGTGCTGCTCGCCGCCCGGCTGGTGTCCGCCATCACCAACGGTGTCTTCTGGGCGGTGGTGTTCCCCGTGGCTATCTCGATGTTCCCCGAGAACATCCGAGGCCGCATCGTGGCGCGACTGTCGATAGGCAACGCTCTCGGCCCGGTCCTCGGCGTACCGCTGGGCACCTGGTTGGGCGGACAGGCCGGCTGGCGGGCCGCCTTCGTCGCGATGGCCGCCCTCGGCTTCGTCACCTGCATCGCGGTCGCCCTGCTCCTGCCGAGCGTCGCACCGCAACAGAGCGCGAGCGACGTGGGGCCGATGCCGGACCGGCAGCGTTTCGTGGTGCTCCTCGTCGCCACCATCCTCGCGGTCACCGGGGCCATGGGCGCGTTCACCTACATGACCGTGTTCCTCCTCGACGTGAGCGGGTTCGCCGCGGCATCTCTCGGCCTGCTGCTCTTCGTCCAGGGCTCGTTCGGCGTCGCCGGCACGTGGGCGGTCGGTCGGGTCCTGGACCGGTTCCCACTCGGTGTCGTGCTGGGGCTGCTCGGGCTCATCACCGCGGCGATGCTCGGCCTCTACGGGGTTGGTTCGAGCAAGATATTGACGATCCCTCTGCTCGCCGTGGCGGGCATGTCGTTCAGTTCGCTGATCGCGGGAATCCAGCACCGAATCATGCAGGTGGCCCCGTCGACCACCGACATGGCGTCCGCCAGCCTCAGCGTCGCGTTCAACTTCGGCCTCGCGGCCGGCTCGTTCATCGGCGCGGGCCTGCTGGCGACGGCCGGGGTCCGCGTCATCCCGTTGTTCGGTGGCCTGCTGACGGCCGCCGCGTTCGCGCTGCTCGCCTTCCACGAAATGTCCCGCAAGAAGAGGAGAGGCCATGAAACTGTCCGTCGTAATCCCGACCTACAACCGGTCGGACATTCTGCAGCTCACCCTTGAGTCCCTGGTCCGCCAGGACCTGGATCACGACGACTACGAGGTGCTGGTGGTCGACGACGGATCGTCGGACGACACCGCGGACGTCGTGAAGAAGTACATGGACCAGATGAACCTGCGCTACTTCTTCCAGGAGGACGAGGGTTACCGGGCCGCCGGGGCCCGCAACCTCGGCATCAGCCACGCCGAGGGCGAGATCACCGTCTTCATGGACGCGGGTGTGATGGCGCACTCCAGCCTCCTGCGCGTGCACCTCGCCACCCACGAGGCCTACAGCGAACCGATCGCCCTGTGCGGGTACGTCTTCGGCTACAGCCTGAACAACGAGAACGCCGACGAGGTCCTGGCCGACCTCGACGTCAACGATGTGGACGGCACGATCGAGCAGTGGCGTGAGAAGGGCCTGCACCCCGACATCAGGGAGGACTTCTTCATCCGGGAGGGCGACGACTTCTCCGACGCGCCGGCACCCTGGCTCATGTACTGGACGTTCAACTCCTCGGTGCGCACGGAACAGCTACGGCGGGTCGGCATGTTCGACGACGCGTTCCGCGCCTGGGGCGGCGAGGACGTCGACCTCGGCTACCGACTGCACCGCGACGGGGCCCGCATGTTCCTCAACCGCGACGCGGTGTCGCTGCACTGGCCGCACGCGCGGGACGGCGAAGGCGCCGACGCGGTCGCCAACTACCAGTACATGGCCCGCAAGTACGACACCCCCATCACGCGACTGCTGGACATCGTCCCGACCATCAACTTCTTCGTCATCAACGACGTCATCCGGGGCAGGAAGCTGACCCACTGACCTGATCGCAGCTGGTATGCGGCCCGCACGGGCCACCTACCTTCGCGGCGCCCTCTGCGCGCCGGCCACCGTCAATGCGACACCGGCCGGCGCGCTGCGCTGTTCGGCGACTTCCGCGGCCCGGATCCCATGGCACTTCTGCCGACTCTCGGGGAAATCTCCTCAGTAGTAAATCCCCGTTCTGATGAGCAGTTCCACAGAATCTATTGAGTAATCGGGAGAACGCTAGTGCGGTACCGCCGCCGGAGTACGTTGCTGCTACGAATATAAAGGAACTGCGGAAGGGCGGGATCGCGTTCAGCCTATCGGGAGAGCGGACACGAATTGTGCGCTCTCCCGTCACTGGTTCCAACGAGTCGAGCAGCAAGCGCGTACGAGATGGTCCGAGGTCCACCAGGGGCTGGCACCCGGCAATCGACCAGGAAGGTCGACCCTTTGGCCGCCGGACTCTCAATAGGCAGGTCCGGCGCACCGAAAGGAGCTCGGGCGCAGCCGGAACGCGGCCCGGTCGCGGGCACGCGGACCGGCGGACGGTAGAAGTCTGGTCGAAATGAGGCGGTCATGGGACAAGAGTCGGTTACCTCCATGATATTGGACGATGCCCGGTCGCATCGGTCGTTCGAGCAGGACTACTCACCAACCTCAATAGCCGAGGAACCAACAGGTGAGAGTTCTCGCGTGTCGTACGATCTGGCAGTTGTTGGTCTTGGCTATGTGGGTCTGCCCCTGCTGAAAGAGGCGGCCGCTGCCGGACTGCGCGTCATCGGAGTGGATATCGACGCCAATCGCGTCGATATGCTGAACAGCGGGAAATCCTACATCGACGACATCTCCAAGGACGATCTCGGCGAGATGCTCGACGCCGGCTTCCGGGCGACGACGGACCCGGCGTCGTTCGCCGAGAGCGCGGTCATCATCGTCTGCGTGCCGACGCCACTCAGCGACGATCACGGGCCGGACCTGTCGGCGGTGCGCAGCGCGGCACACATGGTCGCCGCCTGCCTGACGCCGGGCACCCTGGTCGTGCTCGAGTCCACCACGTACCCCGGCACGACCGAGGAGGTCGTCCGGCCGATCCTGGAGAAGTCAGGCCTCACGGCGGGGCGCGACTTCAGCCTGGCGTACTCACCCGAGCGCATCGATCCGGGCAACGGCCAGTTCGGACTGCGGAACACGCCGAAGGTCGTCGGCGGCCTCACCGAGAGCTGCCGTGACCAGGCGGCCACCTTCTACGGCAAGCTCGTGTCCCGGGTGGTGCCCACCTCCGGCCTGCGCGAAGCCGAGATGGCGAAGCTGCTGGAGAACACCTATCGCAACGTGAACATCGCCCTGGTCAACGAGATGGCGATCTTCTGCGAGGAACTGGGCATCGACCTGTGGGAGACCATCGAGGCCGCTGCCACCAAGCCTTTCGGCTTCCACAAGTTCCTCCCCGGGCCGGGAGTCGGCGGCCACTGCATCCCGGTCGACCCCTCCTACCTGTCGCACACCGTCCGCAAGCTCGGCTACACCTTCCGGCTGGCCGAGACGGCTGACGAGATCAACGGGCGGATGCCGAAGTACGTCGCCAGCCGCCTGCAGCGGGCGCTCAACCGGGAGCGGAAGTCGGTCAACGGCGCGCGCGTGATGCTGCTGGGTGTGACGTACAAGCCGGACATCGCCGACGACCGCGAGACCCCGGCCCTGCCACTGGCCCGTGAGCTGCTCAGCCTCGGCGCCGAGTTGTGTTTCGCCGATCCCTACGTACGGAACTGGACCGTCGACGGCGTGAGCATCACTCCGGTCGAGGCACCCCTGTACGCGGTCCACGACTGCGACGCCGTCGTGCTGCTGCAGCCGCACTCGGCGTTCGACCTCGCGGCCATTGCCCGGCGCTCCCGGCTGGTGCTCGACACGAGCGGCCGCATGGGGCGCTACGACAACGTCGAACGACTCTGAGCCGCGCTCCAGAAGACCTTCGGATGACTCACGGAAACGGACACCCACGATGACGTTCAGCTGGTCGCAGCAGCGCATTCTCATCCTTTCGCCGCACCCCGACGACGAGGTTCTCGGCTGTGGCGGATTGATCCACAAGGCGAAGTCCGCAGGCGCCGAGGTCTTCGTCCAGTTCCTCACGGTCGGCAACACCACCGACCAGTCCTCGTCGGTCTCTACCAGCCCGGAGGACCGCAACGACGAGATCAAGCGGGTCGCCGACCACCAACAGTGGGACGGCTGGCACATGGCCTTTCCGGGCGACGAGTACCACCTCCGGCTCGACCAGCTTCCCCGACTCGAACTCGCCAACATGGTGGAGCAGGAGAGCCCGCTCGCCATCGCCAGGCTGCGGCCCACGATGTTGATCGCTCCGCACCGTTCGAGCTACAACCAGGACCACCAGGCCGTGGCTGAGGCGGCCCACACCGCGACGCGGCCGTCCAACAACCGGCTACGCCATCACCCCGACTTCGTGCTGGCCTACGAGGAGGCGGCGGATCAGTGGCGAACCGATTCGGTTCCCATGCCCAACCTCCTGGTCGAGCTCACCGAGGAAGACCTCGGCAGCAAGCTCGAAGCGATGCGGCAGTACGCCACCCAGATTCACGAGCATCCACATACACGGTCCGAAGAAACCCTCCGCAGCCTCGCGGTCCTGCGCGGCATGCAGGCCGGCGTACCGCTGGCCGAGGCGTACCACATCATGCGGTGCCTGGCCTGACCGTCCGCGCCCGACACCCGCACCCCACCTGCTGCCGAAAGGAAGCGAGCAATGCGAATTCTTGTCACCGGGGGCGCCGGATTCATCGGCTCCCACCTCTGTGAATTCCTGGTTGAGCAAGAACACGACGTCACAGTGCTCGACGAGCTGTCCACTGGTTCGGTGGCAAACCTCGCCAGTTGCCTGGACGCCGGCACCGTACGCCTGGTCGAGGGGTCGATCCTCGACCGGGACCTGGTGAACGAGTGCGTCCGCGGCAAGGATCTGGTCTTCCATCTCGCCGCCGCCGTCGGCGTGCGAACCATCGTCGACAGTCCCCTGCACTCACTGCGGGTCAACCTGTACGGCACGGAGAACGTCGTCGAGGCGGCGGTCACGCACGGCGTGCCGTTCGGCGTCACGTCGACCAGCGAGGTGTACGGCAAGAACGACGCCGACGGGCTCCGCGAGGACGCCGACCGGATCCTGGGGTCCCCGCTGCTCAGCCGGTGGTCGTACGCGGCGGCCAAGGGTCTCGACGAGTTGGTGGCGCACATCCGCGCGTCCGAGACGGGCACCCCCTGCGTGAGTTACCGACTGTTCAACGTCGTCGGACCGCGGCAGACCGGCCGGTACGGCATGGTCCTGCCGCGGTTCGTCACGCAGGCGCTCAACCACGAACCGATCACCGTGTACGGCGACGGCACGCAGCGCCGGTGCTTCGGGTCGGTCTACGACGTGGTGCCCGCGATCGTCAAGCTGCTGCAGACCCCGGCGGCGCACGGTAGGGCGGTGAACCTCGGCGGGCGTGAGGAGGTCTCCATCCGCGGACTGGCCGAGAAGATCAAGGATTTCACCGGCTCGACCAGCGACATCCAGACGGTGCCGTACGAGGTCGCCTACGGTAGCGGCTTCGAGGACATGGCCCGCCGCATGCCGGATCTGTCACTGGCCCACGAACTCATCGGCTACACCGCCCGCTACGACCTCGACGACATCGTGCGGTCAGTCGTCACCGACATGCAGCGCGCAGGCGAACGCGAGTCGCTGCTGGCCGCCCCGTAACTCCGGACTCCCGGTCGCGTCGCCACGGCAGGGACCGGCCCGGCGCGGAGAGTGTCCTCCGCGCCGGGCCGTGACATCGGATCGGGTCAGGCGGTCACACACTCCGCCAGCACACCCGGGCCGGTGCCGGTGCCCTGGAAGCCGAAGTTGGTCGACTGCCGGCCGGCGACCCGGCCGTTGTAGCTCACGTTGGTGAACTCGACAGTGCCGCTGGAGCCGCTGGCCTGGGCGTTCCAGGTGCCGGTGACTCCGGCGCCGCCGGGCAGCACGATGGTCACGGTCCAGCCGTTGATGTCCGACTTGCCGGCGGTGACCGTCACGCTCGCGGTGAAGCCCTCGGCCCACTGGTTGATCGCCACCGATGCGTAGCAGCCGTCACCGGCCGGCGGCGTCGTATTCGGCGGGGTGACCGGCGGCGTGGTCGGCGGGGTCGTGGTCGGCGGCGTGGTGGTCGGCGGCGTCGTGGTGGGCGGGGTGGTGGTCGGCGGGTTCGGCGCGCCGTTGGCCAGGCTGAAGGCCAGATCGGGCTGGAACGAACCGGCAGTGAAGCGGCAGCCGTCCGCCTCACCCGGCGGCTTCACCCAGAGGTACGCGTCGATGTTGTTGTCGCCGGTGTTGGTCGTCGGGTACTGACCGATGCGCCGGTCGGTGTTGTCGTCGCCGCACCAGTCCCCGCTGGCGCCCCCGTTACGGCTGGTGTCGATGACCTGGCGCTTGCCCGAGATCCCCATGCCGTTGAGGGAGGAGATGACCGCCCGGCCGAAGTTCGCCTCGTTGGAGGTGGAGTTGTAGTTCGACACGTTGGTGAAGAAGCCGTCGGCGTACTGCACGCCGGCCGCCCGGAGCCGGTTGGCCGTCTCACCGGCGCTGTTCCAGGTGGAGTGGCCGCCGTCGAGGTACACCTTGGCGTTGGGGTTGCCCGACTTGATGGTGCGGGTGGCCGTCGAGATCGCCTGGTTGCGCGCGTTGATCTCGTTGGTGTTCAGGCAGGTCAGCAGGGCGAGCGAGTCGGTTTCCAGGATGATGATGACGGTCTGGTTGCCGAGTCCCCTGGCGAAGTTGGACACCCACGTCTGGTACTGGTTGAGGTCCGGCGCCCCACCGGCGCTGGCCCCGCCGCAGTCCCGGTTGGTGATCTCGTAGACCGCCAGCACCGGGATCTGCTGCGCCGCGTTGGCGGCGCCGATGAACCCGGAGACCTCGGACTGCACCGTCGAGGGGTTGAAGTTGGCGAACCAGCGCGCCTGCGGCTGACTCGCGATCTTGTCGCGGATGACGGCGGCACGCGAGTCACCGGGGTTGGCGGCGACCCAGCGGACGACGGCCGAGCTCGGGTCGCGGTAGAGCGACCCGGACAGTGTGCCGGCGGATGCGCTGCTGACGGCGAGGCAGACGCCGACAGCGGTGGCGCCCGCGACGGCCGCCACACCGATGGCCGCCGATCTGCGGCGGAGCGAGGAGAGGATGGCCACGTCGTGTTGCCTCCAGATCACATAGATGTGTCTAAGTTCATGGGAGCGTTCCCAGGACGGTAGCGGAGGCGCGCGCCGCTGCCAAGACGTGGACGCCCGTCGATGGGGCAATTGCCCGCGTTTGTAGGTCAAAGGCTCATGCGGCTCAACGCGACGCGGCTGTCGCCGGACATCCAGGCAGTGGTCAGTGCGAGGTCGGGGCGAGCGCTATGACCGGCCGAGTGCGACAGCGAGTCGGCGGACCGCTTCGTCCATCAACTCCGCCGGGGCAGCCGCGTACGTGAGGCGCAGGTGGGGCGCTGGAGCCTCGGCTGCGTACCAGGGCCGGCCGGGGAAGACGATGACGCCCGCGGCGGCAGCGGCGGCGGACAACGCCACGTCGTCAGTGCCGTCGGGAAGCCGGACCCACAGGTGCAGCCCACCGCGCGGAACGCCCTGCGGGGTCAGCGACGGCACGTGCCGCGCCAGCGCGGACAGCAGCGCCTCGCGCCGGGAGCGCAGCTCGTTTCGCAGGTTACGACGATGCCGGGCCCAGGCAGGTGCGGTGACGAACTCCAACGTGGCCTGTTGCAGCGGCCCGGCGACGAAGAAGTCGTCGAGCAGCCGGGCAGCCCGCAGTCGGGTGCCAGCCGGACCGCGCGCACCGATCGCGGCGACCCGGAGGCCGGGTGCGGCGGATTTGGTCAGCGAGCGCAGGTAGATGACGTGCCCGTCCGGGTCGTCGGCGGCCAGTGGCGGCGGCGGGTCGCCGTCGATGGCCAGGTCGCGGGCGTAGTCGTCCTCGATCAGGAACGCCCCGGCGGCGCGAACCTCGGCCGCGACCGCCGCTCGGCGCTGGACGGCGAGCGTCGCGCCGTGCGGGTTGGCGTAGAGCGGCTGGCAGTAGAACAGCCGGGCGCCGGTACGGGCAAACGCGACGGCGAGCTGGTCGGGCCGTACGCCATCGACGTCGGCGGGCACGGGCACCAGTCGCAGGCCCGCCGCGCGGGCGGCGGCCAGCGCGCCCAGGTAGGTCGGGGACTCCACGAGCAGGGTGTCGCCGGGCGTGGTCAGCGCGCGCAGCGTCGACGACAGTGCGGCCTGCCCGCCGGGGCAGATCACCATGTCGTCGGGGCGCAGCCCCGTGCCGGCCTCGCGGGCGAACCAGGCGCGCAGATCCTCGCGCCCCTCGGCCGGCCCGCGCTCCCAGGAGGACGGCTGCCGGGCCGCGCGGGCCAACGCCGCGCCGAGCGGGCCGGCGGGCTGAAGATTCGGCTCCAGATAACCACCGGACAGCGGAATCGCACCTGCGGGCGGTAACGCGAGTAACGCCTGCATCTCCTCCTCGCCCGGCCGGCGGGGGCCGAGCGCCACCGTCTGCCACGACAGGTCGGGCGCGCTCCGCTGGGCTGGCCGACCGGCCACAAAGGTGCCCCGGCCCGATCGGGTCTCGATCAGGCCCTCCGCAACGAGCTGCCGGATCGCCGCTGCCACCGTCACCGGGGAGGCGTGGTGGCGGGCGGTCAGCTCGCGTACCGAGGGCAGGCGCGTGCCTGCTGCCGCCGCGTCCACCAGGCTCCGCAGATCTTGAACAACAGAATCAACAGCGTTACCGTTGCCCATGACGGTACAGAGTAGCGCTACTGCCCCGGTGACGATAACAGCGGGACGCGGCGCCGGCCTCGCCCTCGGCGCACTGGGGGTGCTCGCCTTCAGCATGTCGCTGCCGGCCACCCGCCTCGCGGTGCAGGATCTCGACCCGTGGTTCGTCGCCTTCGGCCGGGCGGTCGGCGCGGCGCTGCTGGCGTACGCGTACCTGCGGTTCACCAGAGCGCCGCGACCCACCCGGGGCCAGTGGCAGCGGCTCTCGATCGTCGCGCTCGGTGTCGTCGTCGGCTTTCCACTGTTCACGTCGCTCGCGCTCACCACGCAGACCTCCGCGCACGGCGCGGTGGTCATCACGGTGCTGCCCGCCATGACGGCCGTCTTCGCGGTGCTGCGGTCGAACGAGCGCCCGCCCCCGTTGTTCTGGATCGCCACTGTCGCTGGACTGCTGTCGGTGCTCACGTTCCTCGCCGCCAGCGGCGCGGTGCACGGCGCCCTCTCCCTCGCCGACCTGTTCCTGCTGGCAGCGGTCGTGCTCTGCGGCCTCGGGTACGCCGAGGGCGGCGCGCTCGCCCGCGAGCTCGGCGGGGCCCGGACGATCTGCTGGGCGTTGCTGCTCTCCCTGCCTGCCACGGTGCCCATCACGGCCGTGGCGGCCGTCGCCCGTCCCCCACAGGCGGACGCCGTCGTCTGGTCGGCGTTCGGTTACCTCACCGTCGTCTCGATGTTCCTCGGCTTCTTCGCCTGGTACGCGGGCCTCGCCCGGGGTGGCATCGCCAAGGTCGGCCAGATTCAGCTGGCCCAGCCCGTACTGACCCTGATCTGGTCGGCGCTGCTGCTCGACGAGACCGTCACACCCGCCTCGATCGCGGCGGCGGTGGTGGTGCTGGCCTGCGTCGTGCTGATCCAGCGAACCCGGGCCAGCACCCAGGTGACAGTGCCCGCGTCGGCGACACAGCCCGGTCGCTGACCGTCACGACGGCGGATCCGTGCTCCTCGCCGGAGGCCAGCGCCGCCGGCCGGCCCGGTCAGACCGGCGCCAGGCCCAACGCGCGCACGTCGACCGCTACCTCACTGCCGTACGACTCGACGATGCGGCGCTCGAAAACGTCGGCGTCGACGGTGTATTCCTGCGGGCCCTCGACCTCCAGCACGTGCGCCGCCAGCACGCAGCCCACCTGTGCCGCCCGCTCGATGGGCAGGTCCGCGGCGAGCGCGGCGAAGAAGCCGGCCCGGAAGCCGTCGCCGACGCCGGTCGGGTCGACGATGGCGCCCACCCGCGGCGCCGGGACCAGGAACTCGCCGTCGCGCCCGGTGATCCGTACCCCGTTGGCGCCCAGGGTCACGACCCGCACGCCCACCCGGCGCAGGATGTCGTCCTCGCTCAGGCCGGTCTTCGACTCCAGCAGCGCCGCCTCGTACTCGTTCGTCAAGAGATAGCGCGCACCGGTGATCATCGCCTCGATGTCGGCCGACGACATCCGGGCCAGCTGCTGCGACGGGTCGGCGGCGAAGGGCAGGCCCAGTCGGCGGCAGGCGGCGGCACGGGCGAGCATGGTGTCCGGATTCTCCGCGGCGACGATGACGAGCCGGAGGCCGCCGGCCCGGGTGGCGACACCGTCGAGGCTGATCCGGTCGGGCTCGCCCATCGCACCCGGATAGAACGACGCGATCTGGCAGAGGTCGGTGTCGGTGGTGCAGATGAACCGTGCGGTGTGTGCGATGGAGCTGACCTGCACCTCCGAGCAGTCGACCCCGTTGCGCTCGAGCCAGCTGCGGTAGTCGCCGAAGTCGCCACCGACCGCGCCGAGCAGCACCGGCCGGTGCCCGAGTTGAGCCAGCCCGAAGGCGATGTTGGCAGCGACCCCGCCGCGACGGACGACGAGGTCGTCGACGAGGAACGAGAGCGAGACGGTGTCGAGGCTGCCGGCGACGAGTTGCTCGGCGAACCGCCCCGGGAAGCGCATCAGATGGTCGGTCGCGATCGAACCGGATACGGCGATCATGCGGACGGGCCCTCTCAGTAGCGGTAGTGGTCGGGCTTGTAGGGCCCCTCGACCGGGACACCGAGGTAGTTGGCTTGTTCCTTGGTCAGCTCGGTGAGGCGCACACCCAACGCGGCGAGGTGGAGTCGGGCGACCTTCTCGTCCAGGTGCTTGGGGAGGGTGTGGACACCGACCGGGTACTGGTCGGTGCGGGTGAACAGCTCGATCTGCGCGATGGTCTGGTTGGCGAAGCTGTTCGACATCACGAAGCTCGGATGTCCGGTGGCGTTGCCGAGGTTCAACAGCCGCCCCTCGGACAACACGATGATCGAGTGGCCGTCCGCGAACCGCCACTCGTCCACCTGCGGCTTCACCGTGATCCGCTCGACGTCCCCGCGTTTCGCGAGACCGGCCATGTCGATCTCGTTGTCGAAGTGACCGATGTTCCCCACTATCGCCTGGTGCTTCATGCTGGCCATGTGCTCGTTGGTGATCACACTGAAGCAGCCCGTCGCGGTCACGAAGATGTCAGCGGTCTCGACAACGTCATCGATGGTCGCGACCTGGTAGCCGTCCATCGCCGCCTGCAGGGCGCAGATCGGGTCCACCTCGGTCACGATGACCCGCGCGCCCTGACCGCGCAGACTCTCGGCGCAGCCCTTGCCAACGTCGCCGTAACCGAACACGACGGCGACCTTCCCGCCAATCAGCACATCGGTGGCCCGGTTGATCCCGTCGATCAGCGAGTGCCGGCAGCCGTACTTGTTGTCGAACTTGCTCTTGGTCACCGAGTCGTTGACGTTGATCGCCGGGAACAGCAGGTTCCCCGCCTGCTGCATCTCGTACAGCCGGTGCACACCGGTGGTGGTCTCCTCGGTCACGCCCCTGATCCCGGCGGCGACCCGCGTCCAGCGACGGTTGTCCTCCCGCAGCGACCGGGTCAACACACCGAGGATGACCTCGTACTCCTCGGAGTCCGCGCTCTCCGGCGACGGCACCGCCCCGATCGCCTCGAACTCGGCACCCTTGTGCACCAGCAACGTGGCGTCACCACCGTCGTCGAGGATCATGTTCGGGCCCTGCCCGTCCGGCCAGAGCAGCACCTGCTGGGTGCACCACCAGTACTCGTCGAGGGTCTCGCCCTTCCAGGCGTAGACCGGGACGCCCGCCGGGGCGTCCGGGGTGCCGGCCGGACCGACCACGATCGCTGCCGCCGCGTGGTCCTGGGTCGAGAAGATGTTGCAGGAAGCCCACCTGACCTGCGCGCCGAGCGCCACCAGCGTCTCGATCAGCACCGCCGTCTGAATCGTCATGTGCAGCGAGCCGGTGATCCGCGCACCCTTCAGCGGCTGCCGCGAGGCGAACTCCCTCCGGATCGACATCAGCCCCGGCATCTCGTGCTCGGCCAGCTCGATCTCCTTACGCCCGAAGGCCGCCAACGACAGGTCCGCCACCTTGAAATCGCTGAAGTTGCCAGTCATGCCCGCACCCTCCCCCAGCGGCGTCGAGGACCGTTGGAGTCCGGTTCAACGGTGCTCATGCGCCGCACCCGGGCCGCCTGGAGCCCGGGTGCGGCGCAGGAGCTGTCAGGAGTTGCGGCTGGCCGGGTCGACCCGGGCGTACGTGAGCAGGTCCGCCATCGTGAACTGGCCGGAGAAGCGGGCGGGCAGGGTCGGGCGCCAGCTGGGCTGCACGGTCAGGTAGCTCGCCGGGTCGAGTTGGGCGACGCCGATGAGCACCTCCGCCACGATCCGCCCACCCACCGCGCCCAACGAACCGCCGCCGGCCTGGAGCTGCGCCTCCTTGAGGATGTAGTAGAAGAGCGGGGTGTTGGCGTCCAGGCCGAGGCCGTACCCACTGAGCTCGGGGAAGTTGAAGCTGCCGAGCGCGGGCGCCCCGATGTGCGCGGCGATCCGCTGGCCCGACGGGATGCCGAAGGTCAACTGCCGGAGCAGGTCGCGGCCGAGCAGGTTGGCAGACGGCGAGCCGGACGGCGGCGGTGGCAGCGGGAAACCGAACAGCGGTGTCGAGTTGCGCACGTCGATCCACTTGCTCCAGCGCACCTGGCCGTCGAAGAACTGGAACCAGAACTGGTAGTCGAGGTAGCGGCGGGCGGCCCGCTTCCCGCCGCGCAGGTCGGCCGGGTCGGCGCCGCCCAGCGCCGAGTCGAAGAGCATGGCGTAGAACTCGTCGCCGCCGTTGCCGGTGCGGTTGACCAGGTAGGCCGGTCGTGGCTGGCTGTGGCCGAAGCGGAACGCCGCCGCGGTGAACTCGACCGGGATGAATGTCGCGTTCGGCTCCGGCCGGTAGAAGCGCCGGCCTCCGCTGAGCACCGTGGAGACGGTGCCCGGGCCGGCGATCAGCGGGAGGAACTCGTTGAGCACGATCCACTGGTAGTGCCAGGTGACGAGCCTGCGGGCGGCGGCGAAGACCTGCGACTCCGCTGTGCCCTGGGCGCGCACCAGGTCGACCACCCGGTTGTGGAAGAGGATGAACGCGGCAGTGATCTGCGCGATCGGCAGGTTCTCGTCGTTGCGGGGGTCGAAGACGATCGCCTTACCGCTGGAGTTGCGCGGCAGGTCCTCGAAGCGCCCGCCCGACTCGATCCTGAGTTTGGCGGGGTCGGATGAGGTGTACAGCTCCGGGTTCCCGGTCGGTCCGGCACCGTAGAGCGAGTCGAGGTCGAGGGCCGGCGTCCGGGGATTGGGCACCGTGGTCGGGTCGACCGGCGTGCCCAGCGGCGCCGTCGTCTCGAAGGCCAGGTCGTGGTCGACGAACTGCCCGAAGTACGTCATGCCCTGCGGGACCGAGAAGTTGTCGGGGTTGTTGATGCTGTGTTGCTGCAGGTCGGAGAGGGCCTCGGCGCCGACACCGAGCGGGTCGCGGGCGTCCATCGGGCCACCGACGCGGGACAGGTCGATCAGCGCGTTCCGCATCTGGGTCGTCGCCGACCCGAACGCCGGTAACGACGGGAACATCCGACCGAACCGGTTGGAGAACGCGGCCGCCGCCGGCGCCGCGTCGAGCAGGACTCCCCCGGTGCCGGCGAGGAGCGCGCCCGCGCCGACTCCGGCCAATAGTCGCCGTCGGCTGACACCTGGAGAAGCGTTGCCAATTGCCATGTCGGCCACCTTCCGTCCGCGGGCGCCCGCGTGGACGCACGGGCGGTAAACCCGCGAACCGGCAGCAGTGTGAACCCTCCCCTTAGTGGCGCTCTGGAGCTTCGGTGGTGTCCGGCTGGAGACCGGTGAGCATGGTGTCGACAAGCGAGGTGTCGTGTTTGGCGGCGCGGAACAGCGGATGGTCGAGCGTCGATCGGAGGAAGTCGCGGGTGGTGGCCACACCTGGCCCTTCGACGGCGCACTCGTCGAGGGCGCGGGCCATCCGGGCCAGGGCCTGGGTGCGGTCGGGCGCCCAGACGACCACCTTCGCGAGGAGCGAGTCGTAGTCGGCCGGAACCCGGTAGCCGGCGTACCCGTGCGTGTCGACCCGGACGAACGGGCCGGCGGGCAGGTCGAAGCGGGTCAGCTCACCCGGTGTCGGTACGAAGCCGCGCGCCGGGTCCTCGACGTTGAGGCGACACTCGATCGCGGTACCGCGCGGCGTCACGTCAGCCTGGGTCAGTGCGAGCCGTTCGCCGCCCGCGACGAGGATCTGTTGCCGCACCAGGTCGACGCCGGTCACCAACTCGGAGACCGGGTGTTCGACCTGCAGGCGGCAGTTGACCTCCATGAGGTGGAAGTCGTCCCCGCCGCCGACCAGGAACTCGAAGGTGCCCGCGCCCACGTAGCCGACGCCGAGCGCGCCGGTGACCGCGGCGGCGGTCATCCGGTCGACAAGGTGTTGCGGCAACCCGGGCGCGGGTGACTCCTCGATCAGTTTCTGGTGACGCCGCTGCACCGAGCAGTCGCGCTCGCCGAGGTGGACGCCGTTGCCGTAACGGTCGGTGAGCACCTGCACCTCGACGTGGCGCGCCGATTCGAGGTAACGCTCGATGTAGACCCGGTTGTCGCCGAAGAGCAGCTGCGCCTCGGCCCGCGCGGTGGCGAACTCGCCCAGGAACGAGGCCGGGTCGCGGACCACCCGAACGCCCCGGCCGCCACCACCGGCGACCGCCTTGATGATCAGCGGAAAGCCGATCTCCTCCGCCACCGCGCGGGCGTGGGCCGCCGACTCGACGGCGTCGGTGGTGCCGGGAAGCACCGGCAGGCCGAGGCCCGCCATGATGCCCCGCGTCCGGGCCTTGTCGCCCAGCGCGGCCATCACGGCGGGCGGCGGCCCGATGAACGTGATCCCGTCGGCCGCACAGATCTCGGCGAAGTCCGGGTCCTCGGAGAGGAAGCCGTAACCCGGGTGGATCGCGTCGGCCCCCGTGCGACGGGCCGCCTCGATGATGGCCGGGGCGCTCAGGTAGCTGCGCCGGCTCGGGCCCGGCCCGATCTGGACGGCCTCGTCCGCCAACCGCACCACCGCCGAGTCGCGGTCGACTGTCGAGTAGACAGCAACTGTCCGCAGCCCCATCTCCCGGCAGGTCCGCGCGATGCGGACCGCGATCTCGCCCCGGTTGGCGATCAGCACCGACTCGAACACCGTCAGTCCTCCGACACAGCTAAGGCGATCAGCCGCTCGCCGTACTCGACCGGAGTCGCGTTGGGCACCAGTACCTTCACGACCTCGCCCGCACGGTCGGCCTCAACCGGGATCATCATCTTCATCGCTTCCAGGATCGCGACCTGCTGGCCGGCCACGACCTGGTCGCCCTCCCGAACGAACGGGTCGGCGCCGGGCGACGGCGCGAGGTAGAGCGTCGCGACCATCGGCGCGCACACGTAGTGCAGCCCGGCGTCGGCCTCCACCGGCGGGGCCGCCGGGGCTGCCGCCACCACAGCCGCGCCGTCTGGCCACTCCACCTCGACCACCAGGTCGCCGTGCTGGAGTCGGGCGCGACGGACCGGGCCTGGCGTCGATCCGATCAGCCGCGCGAGGCTGCGGACCGCGGCGTCCAGCGGGTCGGCGTTACCCTCCGGCATTCGTCACACCTCCGATCTGTCGGAAGCGGGCCCGGCGATGGACCCGCACCTCCTCGCGGTGCAGACCGGCCAGCTCCGCCAACGCGTCGACGACCGCCCGGTGTACGGCCAACGCGGTCGCACCGGGATCGGCCGGCGCCCCGCCGGGCGGTTCGGGAACCACCCCGTCGACGATGCCGAGCGAGAGCAGGTCGCCGGCCTGGAGTTTGAGCTGTGCGGCGGCCTCGTCGGCCCGGCCGGAGTCGTTCCAGAGGATCGCGGCGCAACCCTCCGGGCTGATCACCGAGTACGTCGCGTTCTCGAGCATCAGCACCCGGTTGCCGACGCCGAGGGCGAGCGCACCCCCGCTGCCGCCCTCGCCGGTCACCACCGCGACGACCGGCACCGTCAGCCCGGCCATCAGTCGGATGTTGTCGGCGATGGCGAGGGCCTGCCCGTTCTCCTCCGCCGAGATGCCGTGGTAGGCACCGGGTGTGTCGATCAGCGTCACGATCGGCGCGCCGAGCTTCTCGGCCAGACGCATCAGCCGGGCCGCCTTGCGGTAGCCGGCCGGTGTCGCCATGCCGAAGTTGCGGCTGGCCACCTCGGCGACCGTGTGGCCCTTCTGGTGGCCGATCACCACGACCGGCCGCCCGTCGATCAGGCCGACGCCGCCGACGATCGCCGGGCAGTCACTCGCGAGCCGGTCGCCGTGCAGCTCCACGAAGCCGTCCACGAAGTGGCCGATGTAGTCGAGCGTGGAGGGGCGACCGAGAGCACGGGACCGTGCCACGACCGTCCACGGGTCCGCCGGGTCGGCGGGCGCGGTCGCCCGTACCCGGGAGTGCTCCGGGGTGAACGGCCCGGCCGCCGCGAAGGCCAGCAGCCGGGCGATGGTCGGCCGCAGGTTCGACCGGGGTACCAGGTCGTCGAGCATGCCGCGGGCAAAGAGGTACTCGGCGGTCTGGAAGCCGGCCGGCAGTGGCTGGCGCAGCGTCTGCTGGATCACCCTCGGCCCGGCGAAGCCGAGGCGGGCCCCCGGCTCGGCGAGGATGACGTCGCAGAGGGTCGCGAACGATGCCGCGACGCCACCGTAGGTCGGGTCGCTGACCAGGGAGATCGTCAGGACCCCCGCCTCGTCGAGAGCACCGAGCGCCGCGCTGGTCTTGGCCATCTGCATGAGCGACAGGGCGCCCTCCTGCATCCGGGCACCGCCGGAGGCGCTGACGATCAGCAGCGGCGTACGGGTCTCCAGTGCCAACTCGGCGGCCCGGGTGATCCGCTCACCGACACCCGCGCCGAGGCTGCCGCCGAGGAACCGGAAGTCCATCACCGCGGCGATCAGCGGCTGCCCCTCGACAGTGCCCCGGGCACAGACGACTGCCTCGTCCAGCCCGGTACGCCGACGGGCGGCTTCGAGCCGCTGCGGGTAGGGCTTGGTGTCGACGAACCCGAGCGGATCACCGAACGCGCCGACCGGGGGCAGCTCCTCGACCGAGTCGAGGTCGAAGAGCTGCTCGATCCGCTGGTGCGCGGTGACCTGGTCGTGGTGGTCGCACTCCGGGCAGACGCCCAGGTTGCGCTCGACACGGCGCTGGTAGAGCAGCGCCCGGCAACCCGGGCAGACCAGCCAGCTCTTACCGACGGGCGTGTTGACGGTGGCGGTCATGACTGCCCGCGTTCGGCCGCGGCCTTCTCCACGATCTCCCGGATGCGTGCCTGCTGCTCACGTGTGGTCCGGTTGAGGTGGGCGGTCATGCCCTCGTCGTCGGCGTGCCCGCCCGGGCGCATCTCGAAGTCCTGCACCCACCGCATCCGCACGCCGCCGTCCGGGATCTCGGTGTACTCCCAGAACAGGTTCATGTACTTGAACGCGCCGGTCTCCAGCCGTCGGGCCCGCACCACCCGGTCGACGCGGTCGGGCACCCGCTCGGAGACCCAGCTCCAGACCCGACCGGCCGGGTCGGGGTGCATCGTCAGGCGGAAGACGACGGCCCCGTCGGCGGACGTCGAGAGCACTTCCGTGCTGGCGTACTCGCTGAACAGGGAGGGCCAGTTGGGGATGTCGTTGGTCAGGTCCCAGACGAGGTCGAACGGTGCGTTGATGACGACCGCGTTGTCAGTGTGTCCGGCCATGGGTTCACCGATCCGCGAGTCGTTGGTTGACGTAGTCGACGGCGAGCCGGGGCGTCTGCATGATCGACACGGCGTCGTCGGGGATGCGCACCTCGTACTCCTGCTGCACCCGCGCCGCCAGCTCCAGCAGCGCGAGCGAGTCGTAGCCGAGGTCTTCGAACGGCGCGTCGAGCGTCGCCGGGTCGGCCCAGTCGGTCTGCTCGACCACGCCGGAGCTGCTCTCCAGGATCCGGCGCAGGTCGTCGAGGGTCAGCTGGCTCATGAGTTTCCTCCCGTCGGTCGCTGCCACCCGTCGCGGACGCCGCCGACCTGCGGCACCGGCGACTCGGGGTGCGGGACCTCCTCGGTGTCGACGTGGCCCAGTTCGGGGCGGGGTGCGAGCGGACTGATCTGGAACACGATCAGCGCGGTCTCACCACCGGCATTGACGATGCGGTGCCGCTGGCCGCGACGGACCATGAGAGCTTCGTCGGCCGCGAGCTTGACCTCCGTGCCGTCGACCCGGATCACGACCTCGCCGCGCACCAGATAACAGAACTTGTCCGAGTACGGGTTGTACTGCTCCGCCAGGAACTCGCCCGGCTCCAGCCGGACCGTGCCCATGAAGCCCTCCGTCGCGTCGACGGTCTTCGGGCTGAGCAGGATCCGCACCTCGCCGCCGATCCGGTTGATGCCGGGCACGTCGGTGGCGGCGACCTTCACTACCGGTTGCCGATGCATGGTCATCCCTTCTCTGCGACGAGCACGCGGAACGGCAGGTCCGTCGGGTGGACGGTGGCCGGGCCGAAGCCCGCCGCGGCGAGGGCCCGGTTGTAGGCGGCGACGGAGTGCGACTCCCCTTCGAAGGTCCAGACCAACATCAGCACCGAGAAGAGGTACGGCGCCGGGTCCAGCGCCGGCGACTCGTCGCCGGTGGTGAAGCCGACGATGACCAGCCGGCCACCCTGCTTGACCACGGAACCGAGCCGTTTCACCAGCTCGTGCACCCGCTCCTCGGAGAAGTGGTGGGTGACGTTGGTGAGCAGCGCGACGTCGTAGGGGCCACCGAGATCGGTGGTGAACATGTCACCGGGCAGGAACGACGCCCGGTCGCGTACGCCGAGCCGCTCGGCGTTCTTCTCGGTCACGGCGAGCACGTTGGGCCAGTCCAGCGAGGTCACCGTCGCCTGCGGGTTGTGCTGCGCGAGCGTGTAACCGTAGACGCCGTGGCCGCAGGCGACGTCGAGGATGTCGAGCTCGGCGCGCTCCTTCGCCCACGGCGCGAGCGCCTCGGCCATCACCTCGGCGGTCGGCTGGGCGACCTTCGTCGCGTACGCGGCGAAGTCCTCCCAGTAGCTGTACTCCGGGGTTTCGGCGTGCACGTCCAGGACGGTGCCGCCCTCCCGTACGGCGGCACTGAGGTCGCGCAGCGCGTCCCACTCCCAGTCGCTCGACATCACCTTGACCATCCCGCCCAGGTAGTCGGGACGGGTGCTGACCAGGTGGTCGGCGGCCGCCGGGGTGAGCGAGAAGTGCTCGCCGGTCCGGTCGGTGAGCCGGATCGCGGTGAGCGCGTCGAGCAGGATGCGCGCGCCGCGCGGGTGGATGCCGAGCTTCGGGGCGAGCCCACCGGCCGTCGCCGGGCCCGCGGCCAGGGCGTCGAAGACGCCCAGCTCGACGCCGGTACGCAGCAGGCTCGTCTTCTTGTATGCCTGCATCATCTCGTTGATGTCGCGGCGGGTCAGCGTCACGTGATGCTCCCTGTCTCGGGGCTCCAGGTGTAGAAGGGCGTGGCCAACGAGTCCTGCAGCTCGGTCATGCTGTCCGGCGCGTAGCGCTGCAGGTAGGCCGAGAGGCGGCGGTTGACCTCCTGGAAGTCCGCGCGGGCACGGGCCGCGAGGAGCTTGTCGAAGACGTCGGTGTCCGCCTCGAGCAGGTGCATGTAGAGGTCCTGGTAGCGGAAGAGGGTGCGCCGCGAGATGCCGACGACGTGGGGCATGTCGCCCTTGTCGTGTTCGGCGAAGAGCTCGGCGACGGCGTCGGCGTGACCGGCGGCCATCCGCATGACCATGAGGGCGCGGTAGGACATCTGCTCACGCTCCCCGCAGGATCGTGGCCAGGGCGGCGGCCAGGGTCTGCGCCGCGTTGTCCACCGGGCCGGCGCTGCGCCAGGCGACGATGCCGTCGGGGCGTACCAGCAGCGCGCCGCCGGGGCCGACGCCACAGCTGGCGAGCCACGAGCCGTCGTCGGCGAGGTCGCCGTCGGGGCCGGCGGTCAGTGCCCGGATCGGGACGCCGGTCTGCGAGGCGACGGTCTCGGCCGCCGCGAGCCACGTGTCGTCGCCGGGTGCGGTGGCCAGCGTCCAGCCCTCGGTCAGCACGTCGATCGTGGAGACCCGGCTGCCGTGGTGGTCGACCCAGCCGTGCGGCGCGCGCGATCCGGGTTGGCCGGTGAAGCTCAGCTCGCGGGGCAGCAGCTCGGTGTCGGCGGGCGCGCCGACGATCGCGTTCGAGGTGTAGCGGTAGCCCATCGTCACGATGACGAAGTCCCGATAGGCGGCCTTGTCCTCGTCGGCGAGCTGCCCCCGGGTGCGGAACAGCATCCACGCCTGGTCGGCGGTGGCCGCGCCGACCGGACGACGCTCGGCCTCGTAGGAGTCGAGCAGGCTCTCGTCGGCGTGCCCCTGGAGCACCTCGGCGAGCTTCCACGCCAGGTTGTGCGCGTCCTGTATGCCGGCGTTGACGCCGAAGCCACCGGCCGGGGGATGCGCGTGACAGGCGTCGCCGGCGAGGAAGACCCGCCCCGACCGGTACGCGTCGGCGACCATGTGCCGCGCGTCCCAGGGCTGGGCCGACTCGACCTCCACCTCCAGCTCGGGGTCGCCGGCGGCGATCCGGGCCAGCTCGACGCAGCGCTCCGGCGTGAAGTCGGCCGGCGACTGCCCCCGCTCGGGGTAGTAGTTGACGCCGAACATCCACCGCCCCGGCTCGATGAAGAGCAGCAGGCCCTGGGCCAGCTGGTTCATCAGGTAGATCAGGGTGAACCGTGGTGCGGTGTCGGGCAGGTCGACCTTGGCGCGGAAGATGATGCTGACGAAGTTCCCGGCGACACCGTTGCTGCGGTTTCCGATCTGGAGCATGTCGCGGACGGGGCTCTTCACGCCGTCGGCCGCGACGACGTAACGCGCCCGGATCGTGCGGGTGGTGCCGTTGTCGTTGACTGTCGCTGTCACGCCGTCGGAGTCCTGGACCAGCCCGACCAGCTCGTTCTGGAAGCGGATCTCCGCGCCCGCTTCGACGGCGGCGTCGAAGAGCAGCGGCTCGTAGTGGTCCTGGCCGCACCAGATCGGCCAGCTCGGGGTGAACGCGTCGTAGTCGACGTCGTGGGCCTCCATGACGAACGACTTGTGGAGGTCGGCCAGCGACTGGGCGCCGAGCATGACCAGTGGCGTGGCGCGGCCGGCGCGGACGAGGTCGAGTTCGGCGCCCGGCCCGACGATCTTCATGCCGGCCTCCTGCACGGCCGGCTCCAGGCCGACGGTGCGGAAGATCTCCACCGTGCGGGCGTGCAGACCGGTCGCGCGGGGGATCGTCGACAGCCGGGGCCGACGTTCGACCAGGATCGGCCGGATCCCCTTACGGGCCAGGAAGAGCGCGGTCGACAGGCCGACCGGGCCACCGCCGACGATCAGGACGTCGGTGCTTCCGTCAGACATGAGCGTCCTCCGTGTAGACGACTTTGTAGAGGTGGCGTTCCGGCGTGGCGATCGCGCGTACCTCGCCGAAGTGCGGATGGACCTCGGGGTTCTGCAGCATCGCGGTGAAGTGCTCCTCGCTCTTCCACTGCGCGTAGTTGACGACCCGGGTGCCGTCGAGGCTGGCGTGGATGTTCGCCGACACGAACCCGTCCACCTTGGACATCACCGTGTCGGTCGCCTCGATCAGGATGTCGACGAGCTTCTGCTGGTTGGCCGGCTCGACGGTGAAGACGTTGACCATCGTCACGACCGGCTGGTCGATGCCGATGTGTGCCATTGCGGGCTTCCTTTCCTAGATCGGACGCGCTTCGAGCAGGGCCCAGCCGCGGGACGCGGGGGTGTTGACCAGCTCGAAACCGGACGCGGTGAACAGCGCCTGCCACTCGCGGAGGTCGCGCTCCTTGCCGCCGAAGAGCACCAGCATGTCGATGTCGATGATCTTGGCGTGGTCCCACTGGTTGCGGGGCGGCACGATCTGGTCGATCGCGATCAGGCGGGAGTCGGCGTCGCCGATCGCCGCCCGGATCCGACGCAGCAGCGTGACGCAGGTGTCGTCCGGCCAGTTGTGGACGATCGACTTCAGGATGTACGCGTCGGCACCGGCCGGCAGCTCGTCGGTGAAGAAGTCGCCGCCGCGCACCTCGACGCGCTCGGTGACCCCGAGCTCCTTGAGCAGCGGTTCGGCGTCGGCCACCACCTCGGGCAGGTCGAAGAGGACGCCGGTGCCCTCGGGGTGGCGCTGGAGCATCTTGGCCAGGAAGTAACCGTTGCTGCCACCGATGTCGGCGATCCGGCCGAACCGCTCGGGCGCCAACTCCGTCGCGAACCGGTCGGCGAGCCGCCGGCTCCAGTGGGCCATGAAGCCCTCGAAGAACCGGTTGGCCTCCGGGTGGGCCTGCAGGTAGTCGTAGAAGCCCATGCCGAAGACCTTGTTGAAGGCAGGCTCGCCGGTCCGGACACTGTGCAGGATCTCCGCGTACGGGAGGCGGTTGAAGTCGGCGCCGCTGAACTGCACCATCGGCCGCAGCCCGCCGATCCGGGCCGACGTCAGCCCCTCGCCGAGCGGCGTCAGCGCGAACGACCCGTCCTCCTGCTCGTCGAAGATGCCGACCGCCGCGGCGGCGCGGAGGATGCGGCGCAGCGCGTCCTCGTGTGACTCGGTCGCCGCCGCCAGTTGGGCGACCGGCACCGGCCCGTTCACGAGCAGGTCGGCGACGCCCAGCTCGGTGACCACATAGATCACGTTGGCGATCTGTTTGGCGCTTCCCAGCACCGCGATCTGCCGTTCACGCAGGTCAAGTGCCTGCTGCTCGTCCAAGTTGGCGACGGCGGCGAGGCTGGCGTCGGTCATCGTCCATTCCTTTCGTCGGTCACGACCATGGCCGCGTTGAACCCGCCGTAGCCCCTGGCGAGCACGAGCGCCGCGCGTACGGGTGTCTCCCGCGCGACGTCGCGTACCAGGTCGAGTCGCAGGCCCTCGGCCGGCTGGCGGATGTTGGTGGTGGGCGGGATGACGCCGTGTCGGATCGACAACAGCGCGGAGACCAGGTCGAGCGCCGCCCCGCCCGAGTAGAGCCGGCCGGTCATCGTCTTGGGCGCGGTCACCGGCACCCCTCGGGGGCCGAAGACGGCGCTGATCGCCTCGGCCTCGACACGGTCGAGCTCCGCGACCCCGGCGCCGTCGGCGAAGACGACGTCGATGTCGGCTGGCGTGAGACCGGCGTCGGACACTGCCATCTCGGCCGCCCGACGCAGACCCGACGGGCGGCCGGAGCCGGGCCGGGGGTCGAACGTCGCGCCGTACCCGGCGATCACCCCGTAGACGGCGGCTCCGCGCCGGGCCGCCGCGTCCGCGTCCTCCAGCACGAGGATCGCCCCGCCCTCGCCGGGCACGTAACCCGACGCGTTGGCATCGAACGGCAGGAACGCCGTGGCCGGATCCCGCCCGGTGCTGAGCAGGCCGTTGGCGAGCTGGGCCGTCCAACCCCACGGGCAGAGCGACGCGTCGACCCCACCGGTCATCACGAGCTGCACGCCCTTGCGCACCTGTCGCCGGGCCTGCGCCACCGCGTCGAGCCCACCCGCCTGCTCGGTGACGAGCACCCCGGTCGGCCCCCGCATCCCGTGACGGATCGAGATCTGACCGGTGTTGACGGCGTAGAACCAGGCGAACGACTGGTAGGCGCTGACGTGCTCGGAGCCCTTGCTCCAGAGCTTCTCCAGCTCACGGTGGCCGAACTCGAAACCACCCGACGCGCTGGCCGTGACCACACCCATGCCGAACTCGGGCAGCGCCGACGGGTCGACGGACGCGTCGGCCAGGGCCCACTGCGCCGCCGTCAGCGACAACCGGGTCATGTGATCGGTCTGCGCCATCAACCGGCTCGGGATGTGCTCGGCCGCCTCGTATCCGGGAACCTCGCCGGCCAGCTGCGCCGGGTAACCCGAGGGGTCGAAACGGCTGATCGGCCCGATGCCACCCACCCCGGCGACGGTGGCCGCCCAGAAGGCGTCGCGTCCCAACCCGTTGGGCGCGGCCACCCCGACTCCGGTGACGACAGTGGTCATGCCACACGCGCCAGGAGCATCGCGCTCTGGAAGCCGCCGAACCCGCTGCCCACGCTCAACACCACGTCGGTCTGCTGCTCGCGCGCGGTCAGCGGCACGTAGTCGAGGTCGCACTCCGGGTCGCGTTCGTGCAGGTTGGCTGTCGGCGGCACCACGCCGTGCTTGATCGCCAGGGCCGACGCCGCGATCTCGATGGAGCCGATCGCACCGAGCGAGTGGCCGATCATCGACTTGATCGAGCTGACCGGCGTGCGGTACGCGTGGTCGCCGAGGCTCCGTTTGAACGCCGCCGTCTCGTGCCGGTCGTTCTGCTTCGTACCCGAGCCGTGCGCGTTGATGTAGTCGACGGCGTCGCCGGACAGCCGGGCGTCGGCGAGCGCGACCCGGATCGCCTCGGCCATCTCCCGTCCGTCGGGTCGCAGGCCGGTCATGTGGAACGCGTTGGAGCGCGAGGCGAACCCGACCAGCTCGGCGTAGACCTGCGCACCCCGTCGGCGGGCGTGCTCCAGCTCTTCGAGGACGAACATCGCCGAACCCTCACCGAGCACGAAGCCGTCGCGGCTGTTGTCGAAGGGCCGCGACGCGTGCGTCGGGTCGTCGTTGCGGGCCGTGGTCGCCTTGATGGCGTCGAAACAGGCCACCGTGATCGGCGAGATCGGGGCGTCGGTCGCGCCGGCGATCATCACGTCGGCCGAGCCCTCTCGGATCAACTCCCGGGCGTGACCGACGGAGTCGAGACCGGACGTGCAGCCGGTGGAGATCACCGTCGCCGGACCTTCCGCGCCGACCGACCACGCCACCTCCCGGGCGAACGAGCTCGGCACCAGGTAGTCGTAGAGGTGCGGAGTGGCGTACCGGTGGTCGGTCAGCCATTTCCGGCCGCCGTCGCTGACCACGACGTACTCCTCTTCGAGGCTCATCGTGGCCCCGACCGCCGTGCCGACGCTGACCCCGACCCGGGTCGGGTCGGCGGCCTCGAAGCCGCTGTCGGCGAGCGCCTCGCGGGTGCAGACCACTGCCATCTGGGCGGCCCGGTCCATCCGGCGGACCTCCTGCGGCGACAGGCCCTCGGCGACCGGGTCGAAGTCGGCCTCCGCGGCCACCCGCGACCGGAACGGGGTCGCATCGAAGAACGACAGGGTACGGGTGGCCGTACGGCCAGCGGTCAACAGTTCCCAGAACGCCTTGGTGCCCAGTCCGCCGGGGGCGATGACGCCTGTCCCGGTGATGACCACCCGACGGTCGGATGTGCTCGTCATGGAAGACCTCCTGGCCGCGATGTCCGTGTGAAAGCTAGGGACGGCCGGTCGAACGGCGCTGGAGCGTCGGTCGAGGGCCTGTCACGAGGCCCTGGCGAGCCCCGGGCGCAGTGGCCCGCCGGCGGCCAACACCTCCCGCTGGAGCCGCTGGAGGTCAGGCGAAGGGTCCAGGCCCAACTCCTCACTGAGCACCCGGCGCAGGTGGTGGTACGCCTGCAACGCCTCGCCACGGCGTCCGGACCGGCTGAGCGCCACGATGAGCTGGCGGTGGAACCACTCGTTGAGCGGGTACGTGCCCACCAGATAGCGCAGCTCGCCGATCAGCTCGCGGTGCCGGCCGAGCGTGATGTCGGCCTGGATGCGCAGCTCCAACGCCCGGATCCACTGCTCCTGCAGGTGGATCGCGTGCGCCTCAAGCGCCGGCCCGAACGTCACGTTGGCGCCCACCGGCCCCGTCCACATGGCCAGCGCCCGCCGCAGCACCTCGGCGCCCTCCTCGGGGCGGTCCGACTCGATGTGCGTACGGCCCTGGTCGAGCAACGTCTCGAACACCTCGGCGTCGAGTTGACCCGGCTCCACCCGCAACAGGTAGCCGCGGGCGCGGCTCTCCAGCACGGTCCGGTCCGGGGTCTCTATGCCCTCTTTCGCGAAGAGCTTGCGCAGGTGGTAGATGTAGGTCTGCACAGTGGTGACAGCGCTCCGCGCCGGATCGTCACCCCACAGCTCCCGGATGATCGAGTCGACCAGCACGACCCGGTTGGCCCGCATCACCAGTAGCGCCAACACGGTCCGCACCTTCGGCGGCGTCGGCGTGCAGATCCGGCCCTCGTGGATCACTTCCAGCGACCCGAGGATCTCGTACCTGACCACAGTGGTTCCCCCATTTCGCAGAGCACTCGTCGAGACGCTCTCAAGCTATGGAGGTGGCGGAGTGGGTCGGAACGACCGCGGGTAGCGACATCGCGGGTTCTTCCGAGGATCGATGCGTGTCGAAAGTTGTACGGCGGATACCCCTTTGATCGCTCGATGCTTCCTCCAGGCAACCTCCACCGCAGGAGGGAAGACTCGCCGGGCCCGCACGCTCCCTGGGTTAGGAGTCACACATGTCGCGCCGCCTCTTCACCTCCGAGTCGGTCACCGAAGGTCACCCCGACAAGATCGCCGATCAGATCAGCGACGGCATCCTCGACGCGCTACTGGCGCAGGACCCGCACAGCCGGGTCGCCGTCGAGAGCCTGATCACCACCGGTCAGGTCCACGTCGCGGGCGAGGTCACCACGCAGGCCTACGCCGACATCCCGCGCATCGTGCGGGAAACCGTCCTGGGTATCGGCTACGACTCGTCGAAGAAGGGCTTCGACGGCGGCTCCTGCGGCGTCAGCATCTCGATCGGCGCCCAGTCCCCCGACATCGCGCAGGGCGTCGACACGGCGATCGAGCTGCGCGACGGCTCGTCCGGCGGCGGGCTCGACGCCCAGGGCGCCGGCGACCAGGGCATGATGTTCGGCTTCGCCTGCTCGGAGACGCCGGAGCTGATGCCGCTGCCGATCGCGCTGGCCCACCGGCTGGCCCGTCGCCTGGCCGCCGTCCGCAAGGACGGGACGGTGCCCTACCTGCGGCCCGACGGCAAGACCCAGGTCACCGTCGAGTACGACGGCCTGCGCCCGGTACGGCTCGACACCATCGTCGTCTCCACGCAGCACGCGGCCCACATCTCCCTCGACGAACTGCTCACCCCCGACATCCGCGACCACGTGATCACGCCGGAGTTGGAGGCGCTCGACCTCGACACCGAGGGCTACCGGCTGCTCGTCAACCCCACCGGCCGGTTCGAGATCGGTGGCCCGATGGGCGACGCGGGCCTGACCGGACGAAAGATCATCGTCGACACCTACGGCGGGTACGCCCGCCACGGTGGCGGCGCGTTCTCGGGGAAGGACCCGTCGAAGGTCGACCGGTCGGCGGCGTACGCGATGCGGTGGGTGGCGAAGAACGTGGTCGCCGCGGGCCTGGCGGAACGGTGTGAGGCGCAGGTGGCCTACGCGATCGGCAAGGCCCACCCGGTGAGCCTGTTCGTGGAGACGTTCGGTACGGAGACGGTGCCGCTCGACCGGATCGAGAAGGCGATCGGTGAGGTCTTCGACCTGCGCCCCGCGGCGATCATCCGGGACCTGGACCTGCTCCGCCCGATCTACCAACAGACGGCGGCCTACGGTCACTTCGGCCGGGAACTCCCGGACCTGACCTGGGAACGCACGGACCGCGCCGCGGACCTCAAGGCCGCCTGTTGAGGGATTTCCCCGGTCACTAGCGCGACGGCCGACGAGGGCGTGGCACCAACCGGTCGTGTGGCAGCGTCACCAGTGACGCTGCCACCGCCTTGTTGACCGCGTCGATGCGGGAGACCGCGCCCAGCTTGGCGAAGATGCGACGCAGGTGGCTCTTCACAGTGGCCTCGGTCAGGTCGAGCCGGCGCGCGATCTGGGCGTTGGTCATCGCCTCGGCCGCGAGTTGGAGGATCTCCAACTCGACGGCGGACAGCATGGCGGACTCCGCGCTCTGCACCTGCACCAGGCTCTGGCCGGAGACCGAGAGCAGCACCGAGCCGCTGCGGTCCCGCGCCTTGTGGATCGCGGCCACCAGCTCCTCACGACCCACGCTCTTGAGCAGGTAGGCGCGCACCCCGGCGGCGATCAGACGGCGCAGCAGGTCGGGGCTGTCGTACATGCTGAGGATGACGACGGCGCTGTCGGGCGACACCTCCCGGATGCGGCGCACCGTGACCACCGGGTCGTCACCGGGGATCTCCACGTCGAGCAACACCACGTCGGGGCGCTCGGACGCCGCCTTGGCGACCGCGGTGGCGGAGTCGCCCGCCTCGTCGACCACGTCGAGGTCGGCGTGGACCTCGAGCACCCAGCGCAACCCCTCGCGGACGAGAGCATGGTCGTCGACTATCAGGATGGTGGTGGCGCCGGTGGGAGACCCGTCGTCGGACCGCGTCAACCTAACCCCCAGACCCCGTCCCCCGCCGCCAACGTGCCCATGATGTCGCACCGTATCGCGGGCGTGTGACGCCGCAGCTATCGTGGCGCCCTCCCGACACGAAGAACGCCACGATCGCCGCGCGACTCTGTCAGTCTCGGATGGACAGACGGACCAACTCACCGATGCCGAGGCCCTTGTTGGCGATGTAGAAGCTGCCGTCGCCGGCGATGGCGAACGACATCGGGGAGTCGAGACCGGCGCTCGCCAACTCCCGGTGGCTACCGTCGCGCTCCACCCGGATCAACGCACCGGTGGAGTCTCCCGAGCTGAGCCCGTTCTTCGCGATCTCCAGCACGACCAGCCGGCCCCGCTTGTCGAACGCGAGATCGATGATGTTGGTGAAGCCGGTCGCGTAGATCGTCGGCTCCTGCCCCGGCGCCAGACGCCACACCCGCGCGCCGCCGTTCGGGAACGGGTGCCCGGTCAACTGTCCGATGTAGAGCGCGCCGTCCGGCCCCTTGGCGATGGTCACCGGCACGAACTGGATCGGCGTCGTCGAGCCGGGCGGCAGACCCCACTCCGGCGGCGCCGGAACCTGCTCCTGCGGCCAGACGTGTTCGGTGGTGACCACGCCGCGCCTGTCGATCCGGAGCACGTCGTTGGCGGCCGCGTCGAGCGCGTAGATGTCACGCCCGTCGGCGACGACGGCGTAGGGCTGGCTCTCCGGGATGACGCCGTCGGGGTTGTGCTGCCCCTCGTAGGCGGAGAGGTCGCCGAGGACCGACCAGCGGTGCTTCCCCTCCACCCGCAGGATCGTTCCCATCGCGGCTCCGGCCGCACCGAGCAGGTCGCGCGAGACCGGGTCGGTGCTGTAGCCCATCGCCACCAGCAGTTTGCCCTGCCGATCGAAGGCCAGGTCGTGCGCCCCGTAGACGGAGAAGCCGGCGCCGGTGCTGCGCAGCGACGGCAGGCCCGTCACGACCCGCTTCTGCCAGCCGTGACGGACCGCCGTGATCGCACCGGTCGAGCCGTAGCAGAGGGTGGTGCCGAACGTGCCGGGGATGCAGACGTCGTCGCCGCCGAGGCCGGCCTCGGCGACGAGGACGGTGCCGGCGCGGTCGATGGCGACACCGCGGGGGTTGTCGAGGTTGCGGGCGACAACTGTCAGTCGCCCGGTGGTCGAGGTGGCCGCTGTGGCGGGCGCGGCAATGCCGGCCACCAGTACCAGCGGCACGGCCAGCGACAGCGTTCGTCGCATCGCGTCGAGCATGGGTTCTCCTCAGCAAGAGGGGTTCGGATGCGTTCGACGCTGCCGGCGTTGCCTCGAGGCCCGGTGGAGGGAGGCTCGACAGGCCCGCCTACTCGGGCTGATTCGGGGTGCCACGCCCCAGCTCGTAGGGGGAGTTCACGCCCTCGTAGGCGAGGTGCATGACCATGCCGTTGGCCGCGTGGTCGAGGTTGTGGCAGTGGTCCATCCAGAGCCCCGGATTGTCCGCCTTGAAGCCGATCTCGTAGATCTCACCGGGGATGATGTCGAGACTGTCGATCCACCACGGCGACCCGGTCGCGGCGACCCCGTTGCGGGACAACACCAACGCGTGATGGCCGTGCAGGTGCATCGGATGGTTCTGGTGGCTGCGGTTGACGATCCGCACCTTGACCACGTCGCCCATCCGGACCATCAGCGTCGGCGTGTGCGGGAAGCTGTGCCCGTTGATGATCGGCACGAGGTGGAGGCCGCCGTTGTAGAAGGACAACCGGTCGTCGAGGAGCTGGGTGAACGAGCGGTCGTACGACGAGCCCGTGTCGAAGGGCCGCGAGCCGCCGGAGCCGTACGAGAGCGGGTCGAACAGGTCGCCGTCGTCGACGATCTTCGGCGTCGAGGTGTCACCGGGAGGCGCCAGGACCAGCCCGGCGTCGCGGTTGGCGAGGTCGGTCAGCCGCACCGCGCCCGCCGGCATCGTGAAGGTCACGTCGTAGCGTCCACCGGTCGCCAACCCGAATCTCGGGTTGGTCAGCGGGGTCGGACCGTTGACGTCGACACCGTCGATCGCGGCGACCCGCACCGGCGCGCCGTTGACCGTCAACGACCGTGGGCGGCTGTCGGTCGACGGGTTGTTGTCGGTGTTGATCAGGCGCAGTCGCACCGGTGTGCCCGGCGCGATCTCCTGCCGTTGCACTGTGTCGCTGGTGCCGAACGAGACGATGTTGTCGTCCGGCGTACGCCACTCGTGTGCCATCACCACGACGTCGCGCTCGCCCGGCGGTGGGCCGTCGCGCGGCTCGACGATCAGCGCGCCGAACAGTCCTCTCCGGATCGCCTCAAGGGGGTTCTGGTGGGTGTGGTACCAGAACGTGCCGACCTGCTCGGCGAGGAACCGGTAGGTGAAGGTGCCGCCCGGCTCCACCGCGTTCTGCGTCGCGCCGGCGACGCCGTCCTCACCGTTGGGCACGTCGAGCCCGTGCCAGTGGATGGTCACGTTCTCGTCGGGAATCTCGTTGTGCAGCGTCACCTCGACCAGGTCGCCCTCACGGACCCGCAGCTCCGGCCCGGGCGACTGCCCGTTGTACGTCAGGGCGTCGATCTCGGTGCCCGACGACAGCCGTACCGTGGCGTTCTTCGCGGTCAGGGTGAAGGCCTTGTTGGGCTTGCCGGTCCGCGGCCCCCGCAGGTCGTCGACGGAGACCCCGCCGTGACCGCCGTGACCGAACGACGGGCCACCGCCGTAGTCGACGTTGTCGTGGGATATCATGCTCATGCGGTCGGGCAGCCTGCTGCTCTGCGCCACGTAGGTGATGCCGGCGGCCACGACGAGCACCACGACGGCGGCCTGCGCGGTGGCACGCAGGGCGCCGGCCCGCCGGCCACGGCGCGCGAAGTCGGTGGCGGTGACGACCCGCAGACGGTGCCCCTGCCAGAGCCACAGCACCACCACCGACAACAGGATCGGCGCCGCGTGGGTCGCGATGTCGTCGAGGTAGGAGGGGACCGGACGGGACACGTACGCGAAGTAGACGCCAACGACAGTCGCCACGGCCGTCACCTGGACCGGCACCACGAATCTGGGGTTGGCGACGGCGGCGCGCGTCTCGGCGTCGATCGGTGCGTCGTCGCGGTTGGCCAGGGCGCGCAGGCCCGGCACGGTCCACACGGCGACGGCAAGCATCGGCAGCAGCAGGAGCGGCATCTGCACGATCACCCGGTTGTCCGCGAAGATCCAGTCCACGGCGAGCATCAGCCCGATCGCGACGCACTTGAGGACCAGCACCACCAGGGCGGCGACGAGCAGGCGCAGCAGCCGACGGGCGCTGGTCCGCAGCGCCGCGGGCGTCGGCCGCCAGGCCAACCGCGTGGCGAGGATCGCCGCGGGCAGCCAGATCAGGAACAGGACCCCGGCCAGGATCCCGTCGGCGTTCTCTCCGACCTCAAACATGACGCCAACATACGGAGCGGGCGGACCACCCGACATCCGTTGACGAACGGCCGGGGGGTACGGCGATCACCGTAGCCGCAAGCCGCTGCGAAACAGCTGCCGTAGTCAGCTAGCTGCCCGGCGCGACGAGCCCGGTCTGGTAGGCGAGCACGACGAGTTGCGCCCGGTCGCGGACGCGGAGCTTCACCATGGCCCGGTGCACATGGGTACGGGCCGTGGCGGGGCTCATCGACAGCCGGCGCCCGATCTCCTCGTTCGTCAGCCCACTGGCCACCAGGCTCATCACCTCGCGCTCGCGGTCGGTCAACACCCCCAGCCGGCCACCGTCGACCGGCGCCGGGGCGACCTTGCTGACGAACGCGCTCACCAGCCGGCTCGTCACCCGCGGCGAGATCAGCATGTCGCCGCCAGCCACCACCCGGACCGCCTGACGCAGCTCGTCGGGCTCGATGTCCTTGAGCAGGAACCCGCTCGCGCCGGCCCGCAGCGCCTCGAAGACGTACTCGTCGAGCTCGAAGGTGGTCAGGACGATGACCCGCACGGCCGGAAACCGCTCGACGATCGCGGCCGTGGCCTTCACCCCGTCGAGCACGGGCATCCGCACGTCCATCAGCACGATGTCGGGCCGGGTCGCGGCGACCATCTCGACGGCCTGGGCACCGTTGGACGCCTCACCGACCACCTCCAGGTCGTCGCTGTGGTCGAGCAGGCCCCGGAAGCCGGCCCGCACGAGCGTCTGGTCGTCCGCCAGCACCATCCGGATCGTCACGCTGTCTCCTCCACCTCGACCGGCAGCCGCGCTGCCACTCGGAACCCCCCGCCCTCCGGCCGGGGGCCGGCGTCGAGGGATCCGCCCGCGGCCGTGGCCCGTTCCCGCATGCCGGCCACCCCGTGCCCCCGCCGGCTCGCCGCGGCCCCGACCCCGTCGTCGACGACCTCGACCGTAACGGCGTCACCGGCGTAGGTGATGGTGACGTCGACAGTGGTCGCCTCGGCGTGCTTGACCGTGTTGGTGATCGACTCCTGCACGATCCGGTAGACCGAGAGCGCCACCTCCGGCGGGATGGGGCGCGGGATGCCGGCGACCCCCGAGCGCACCTTCACGCCGGCCTGCTCGGCGACCGCGAAGACGCGGGCCAGATCGGGCACCTCCCCGGCGTCGCGGAGCATGCCGATCGCCGAGCGGACCTCGTGCATCGCGTCGCGCGCCGCGCCCCGGATGCTCCGCAGCGCGGCCCGCGCCTCGGCCGGCTTGCTGTCGAAGATGTCGTCGGCGAGGCTCGCCTGCACGCTGATCGCGGCGATCGTGTGGCCGAGCACGTCGTGGACCTCGCGGGCGATGCGGAGCCGCTCCTGGGCCACCTCGTGCTGACGCTCCTGGCGCATCACGGCGAGGCGCTGCTGTGCCTCGGCCAGCCGGATCCGGCGGGTGCGGATCGTCTCGGCGAGCAGCACCACGGCCGCGAGCAGCGAGCCCTCTTCGAGGGTCGCCGACAGGGCGGGGAAGAAGCCCTCGCCGAGCAGCGTGTAACGCATGATCAGCTCAAGGACGACGAAGAACCCGGCGACGACGAGCGCCCAGGTGAACCGGCCGGCGGCCGCGACGGAGAAGAGGGCGGCGGCCAGCGGGAGGGCGGGGGGGATGCCCGGGTACTCGAGCGCGTAGTAGATCATCAGTGCGGTGACCGAGCCGACGAGCACCAGCAGCGGCCAGCGGCGCCGGAAGACCAGCAGCAGCCCGATCACCGCGCCGATCGCGTAGGCGCGGGCGTCCGGCGGCCGGGCGCCGGGCTCGTCGGCGACGCGGATCGCCACCGCCACGACGGCCGCGACGACGACCGCGATGAGGGCATCGATCGCGATCCGTCGGATGGCCGGGGTCATGTCCGCAACGGTACGACGCGCGCACGGTCCGTTAACGCGGGCCCCTTCCTAACCGGAATCCGTCAGCAAGGGGCCCGTGCCCCTTCAGCCGCGACGGAGGGTCAACAGGGTCTGCCCGGTGGGGATCACCGTGCTGCCGTCCACCCGGAGCCCGGCCTTCTCGCCCAGTTCGGCGTACTCGCGCCAGGTCCTCGCCTTGCCGGCCATCAGCGAGAGCAGGCGCAGGTCCATCTGGGTGATGAACATCAGCCGGGCCGGGTCCTCGGGGAAGTTGTCGTTCTCGTCCTTCACCAGGATCTGCACGATCAGCACCTTCCCGCTCGTGCCGATCGCGTCCGCCGCCCGCTGGAGGATCTTCTCGGCGGCGCTGTCGTTCCAGTCGTGCAGCACGTTCGACAGGATGTAGATGTCGGCGCCGGCCGGGAGCGGGTCGAAGATGCTCCCGCTGACCACCTCCGCGCGGTCGGCGATGCCCGCCGCCTCGAACCGGGCCCGGCCCTGCTCGACGACGCCCGGCAGGTCGACCACGGTGCCGCGCAGGTGCGGTTGGGCCTTGAGGATCTCGGTGAGCAGGGCGCCGGTGCCGCCGCCGACGTCGACGACGTGGTTGACGGTGCTCCAGTCGTAGCCCTGGACGACCTGGTCGAAGTAGCTCGCGTGGGTGGCCATCAGCGCGCCGAACGACGTGGCCCGGTCGGGGTTGGTGGCCAGGTCGTCCCAGAACTCGATGCCGTAACGCACCGGGTACGCCGCGTCGCCGGTGCGGATCGAGTGGGTCAGCGAGCTGAACGTGCCCTCGATCCGACCGGCCATCGAGTCGACGTCGAGCCAGGGGCGCTGGGCGGCGGGGTGGTCGGTCTTGAGGAACTCGGCCGCTTCCGTCAGGGCGTACACCCGGGGTTCGGTCTCCTTGAAGACGCCGCGCACGGAGAGGTAGCGCAGCAGCCGGTGCAGCGCGTCGGGGTTGGCCTTCGTCGCCGCGGCGAGCTCGTCGAGCGTGGTGGTGCCCGCGGCGATCAGGTCGGCGAGGCCGAGCGTCGCCGCGGCCCGCACTGCCCACGGCGTGATCGTGTCGGTCAGCGAGTAGAGATTGACCCGATTTTCCGTCATGGCGGCGAGCTTCGACGACGGCGCTCGAGACCGGCTCGAAACCACGTCGATCGACCCGTTCTCCAGTCAGGTTCGAGTGGGCGGGCGCAGGCTGCGCCTGTCACGGCCGCCATGCGAAGGGGACACGATGGGCGCCAGCCACCAGGAGCGCGGAGCGATCGAGGTCATTCAGGACCTCATGCAGCAGAAGTGGGTCTACGAGCTGTTCGGCGAGATCGGCGCGCGCCAGGGTGCCTCGGCCGCGCACGTCGAGCAACTGCGGGCGGTCGACGCCGCCGCGCACGTGTTCTGGCCGTTCCAGGCGCCGCCCTTTCCGATCATCGCGGCCACCGCGAGCGGTTCGACGTTGACCGACATCGACGGCAACGACTACCTCGACTGCCACATGGGGTACGGGGCTCAGGCGCTGCACGGTCACAACCCGGCCCCGGTCGTCGACTTCGTCCGCGAGCGCCTCGGCAAGGGCACCGGCAACGGCTACACCAACGCGCTGGAGCTGGAGCTCGCGACGCTGCTGCGGGAGATCCTCCCGCACAACGAGAAGTTCGCCTTCCAACACTCGGGTACGGGCGCCACCCAGTCGGCGATCCGGCTCTGCCGTGCGTTCACCGGGCGGCGGATGGTCGCCAAGTTCGAGGGCACCCTGCACGGGTCCCACGACCTGGCCGTCCACAACACCGCACCCTGGTATCACGGGCATCCGGCGGTGCCGTTCCCGGAGATCGGCAAGGACGGCATCCCGCTGGTCTCGGCGTTCGCCGGTGTCACCCCGGCGGAGCCGCGCGACCTGCTGATCCTGCCCAACGACACCGCGCTCGCCGTGGAATTGATCGAGCGCCACGCGGGCGAGTTGGCCTGCATCCTCGCCGAGCCGGCCGCTTCGTCGTTCCCGTTCGAGGAGACGACGATCCCGATGATCCGTGAGGTGGCGGTGGCCGCCCGGCGGCTCGGGGTGCCGTTCATCCTGGACGAGGTGCTGACGGGTTTCCGGTCAGGGATCGGCGGCGCCGCGCAGAAGTTCGACATTCCGACCGACCTCGTCACCTACGGCAAGGTGATCAGCGGGCTCGGGCTGCCGCTGTCGGCGATCGGCGGTCGGGCCGACATCCTCGACATCTCGCAGACCAGCGGGCAGTCGTGGACCGACTTCGGCCAGAAGACCGGTCTGCAGGGCAGCCACACCGGCAACTACCTGTCGGTGGCGGCGTCGCTGGCCACGCTCCAGTTGCTCCGGGACAAGGGGCCCGCCTACTACACGGACCTCAGCGCCAGGATCGACCGGGTCCAGGCGCGGCTGGCCGCGTTCCGGGCGGCCGAGGGGATCCCGCTGCGGATGGTGGGGTTCGGCGACTACATCGGGTGTTTCCAGTTCCTCCCGGAGGACTCCTACACCGACTACCGGGTCTACTCGCGGGCGCTCAACCCCGCGACGTTCATCCTCACGCTGCTGTTGCGCAAGCGCGGCATCTACACGCTCGGCATGCCGATGTTCTTCGCCGGCGGCGCGCACAGCGACGCCGACGTCGACCGGCTGACCGACGCCGTGCTGGAGAGCACGCTGGAGCTGCGCGCCAACGACTTCCCCTTCGACCTGGCGTGGCCGGCGACGTCCCAGTGGGGTTCGGGTTCCACCGAGTGGGGCTCGGGTTCCTCCGACTGGTCGTAACCGCACCCTGCGTCACCGGGCCCGGGTCAGTTTCTGACCCGGGCCCTCCTCATGTGCCGTACAGGTCATACGCAAATAGCCGTACTTGACTAATCGTACGCGACGGCGTGTAGTCGGAAGGTGGGTCCGCTGTCGACCCCCGTCCGACTTCAGGAGGAACGCGATGACGGAGAGCTGGACCGACGAACACAGCGCCGCGCCACCCAATCCGCGCCGATGGCTGATCCTGGCCGTCGTTCTGGCCGGGGCGTTCATGATCCTGCTGGCCACGACGATCGTCAATGTCGCGGTCGCCCCGATCCAGCGCGACCTCCGCTCGACCTACACGGCGATGGAGTGGGTCATCGCCGGCTACGCGCTCGGATACGGCCTGCTACTCATCCCCGCCGGCCGGATCGGCGACCGCTTCGGCCACCGCAAGCTGTTCCTCATCGGCGTCGCGGGGTTCACGCTCGCGTCGGCGGCGTCGGCGCTCGCGGCCACACCCAACCAGCTGATCGCCTTCCAGGTGGTGCAGGGCATGATGGCCGGCATCCTCAACCCGCCGGTGCTGGCGCTCATCCAGACCACGTTTCCGGCAAAGGAGACGGGTAAGGCCTACGGGATCTACGGCGCGATCGGCGGCATCGCGACCGCCAGCGGCCCACTCCTCGGTGGCCTGCTGATCGCGTGGGACCTCGGCGGCTGGGACTGGCGGCCGGTGTTCCTGCTCAACGTGCCGATCGGCCTGGCCACGTTCGTCGCCGCGCTGATCCTGGTGCCCGAGTCGCGAGGCCGCCGCGGCGGGCTCGACGTGATCGGCATGCTGCTCGTCTCGGCCGCCGTCCTGCTGCTGGCCGTTCCGCTGGTCGAGGGCCAGCGCCTGGGTTGGCCGGCCTGGACGTTCGTCTCGATGGCAGCAGCGCTGCCCGCGCTGGCCGCCTTCGCGGCATGGGAGTTGCGCCGCGCCCGGCGCGCCCAGGTTCCGCTGGTGAGCATGCGCCTGTTCGCCCACCGCTCGTTCTCCGCCGGCGTCGGCATCAGCCTCTGCTACTTCGCGGGCTTCATCGGCCTGCTCTTCGCACTCTCGCTGCACCTGCAGATCGGTCTGGAGAAGTCCGCCCTGACGACCGGCCTGATCCTGCTGCCGTTCTCGTTCGGCACGCTCGTCGGCGCGGCCATCTCCGACAACGTCGCCCGTGCCCTCGGCCGGGGCGTCCTGATGCTGGGCGCGGGCATCGTGATCGTGGGCATGGTGGGCATCATCGCCACGATCCACTGGTGGGGCTCCGGCCTCGAACTGCTGCCGGCCCTGCTCCTCGCCGGCTTCGGCTCGGGCCTGGTGATCGCGCCGAGCGTCGAGATCGTGCTGGCCGGCGTGCCCTGGCAGGACGCGGGAGCGGCCAGTGGCGTGCTCGGCACCGCCCAGCGTCTCGGCCAGGCCGTCGGCGTCGCGGTGGCGGGCGTGGTCCTCTTCGGAACGCTCGGCTCCTACTCGGCCACGGCCGCGGAGAAGGCCAGCCCGGAGCTTCAGGCATCGCTTGTCGCCGCAGGGCTGCCACCGGCGGAGGCGAGCGCGGCGACGACCGCCTTCGCCGACTGCTTCATCCGCCAGTCCCGCGCGTCGGATCCGACGGCCACGCCGCCCGGCTGTGCGGACTCGGCGCCGGGTCCGGTCGGCGCGGCCTTCGACAGCGCTGCCTCATCGGCGCTGGAGACCAACTTCAACCGGGCGGTCCAGTTCACGGTGGGCGCCGTCCTGGTCGGCGTGATCCTCACGTTCCTTCTCGTCTACCTGCTGCCGCGCCGGCCCGAAGAGCCCTGGGCCGAGGCGAGCAAGCCCGACTGGAACGTGACCACCACCCGGCAGCCCGCTCGGTGACGTGCCGCCAGCCCCGGCCCCGCAGATGCCCCCGGGGCCGGGGCTGGCACCGTCACGACGTGGTCATCGACGTCGGTTGGTTGGCCATCAGCTCGGGCAGTTGGTCGAGCAGCTCGTCGTGCCAGGCGAGTTCGGTACGGAGTCGGAGCTCGGTATGACGGAAGGTCGTCCACTCCAGACCACGGATGTGTGGCGCCGCGATCTCCCGGAGCGCCAGCCACGAGTCGAGCTGCGCGGCGAGGGCCTGCCGCCGCGCCACGATGATGGCCCGGAGCGCGTCTTCGCCGAGGTCGATCACATTTTGCAGGGCCAGGTCGACCGGGTCGTGGCGGAGCTTGGTGTCACGCAACGCCTCGTCGCGGTGGTCGATCAGCTCCGCCGCGCCGGCCGCGGTGAGCGCGTAGATCGTGCGGGCGGGCCGGTTGCCCTCCTGCTCGGTCCGGACCGCCTCGATGACGCCCTCGACCTGCATCCGGTGCAGCGCGCCGTAGAGCGACCCCGGTTTGACGTCGCTCCACAGCTCGGTACGGTCGACCTGGGCCGCCCGGCGGATCTGGTGCCCATGCATGGGGCCGCCACGCGCGAGCGCTCCGAGCACGAACAGGCGAGTGCTATTCACGGCATTAGTCCAACACGAGTGCCCGTTTGCGGGCAAGTTGCGCAGAGCAATCCTTGAGTAACCTGCTATCCGCCGTGAAACGTCGGGTCGACGCACAGCCTCGGCAGGACGATCAGCGAAGCCGCGATGGCCCGGTTGACCGCGTCGATGCGCGACACCGCACCGAGTTTGGCGAAGATGTTGCGCAGGTGGCGCTTGACCGTCGCCTCCGACAGGCAGAGCCGCCCGGCGATCTGGGCGTTGCTCATCGCCTGACCGACCAACTGCAGCACCTCGCGCTCACGGTCCGACAGTGTGCTGTGCACCGGCCCCTGCACCTGGGTCAGGCTCTCGCGCGACACCGCCAGCATCACCGGAGCGTCATCGGCGCGGGCGCGGCGGATCGCCGCCACCAACTCCTGGCGCGTCGAGTTCTTCAGCAGGTAGCCGCAGATGCCAAGGGTCAACAACTCACGCAGCAGCGTCGGACCGTCGAACATGCTGAGGATGATGACCCGGCTCGCCGGGGCGACATCACGGATCCGGCGCACCGTCGTGGTCACCCCGTCGCCGGGGATCTGCACGTCGAGCAGCACGATGTCGGGCTGGCGGACGCGGATCTCGTTGACCGCCGCACAGCTGTCGCCGGCCTCGCCGACGACAACGAGATCGCGCTGGGCGTCGAGGATCTCCCGGAGGCCGTCGCGAACCACGACGTGATCGTCGACGAGCACGATGCGGGTCGGCTCGACCATCGTCGCGGTCACCGGCCGGCCCCCGCCCCGACGGCGAGCAGCGGCACGACGAGTTCGACGGACACGCCCTGGCGGCCCGCCGCTCGCACCGCGAGGCGACCGCCCACGGCGGCCGCGCGCTCAGCCATCGCGCGCAGGCCGGAACCGTCGCGCTCCGCGGCGAGGTCGAAGCCCACCCCGTCGTCGACGACAGTCGCCCGCAGCTCGTGCGGGGTGATGTCGACGACCGCATGGATCACTCGGGCACCGGCGTGGGCGACCGCGTTGCGCAACGCTTCGCGGACGACCAGGAACACCTCGTCGAGCACCTCGGGCGGCACCCACGACTCGTCGCCGTTGATCTCGGTGTGCAGACGCGTCTCGCCCGTCTCGACCGTCGACAGGAAGTTGGCGAGCGCCTCGTCGAGGGACCCGAGCGGCTGGGAGAGGCGAAGATCGGCGATGAGCACCCGCAGGTAGCCGACCGCGTCGTGGAGCGACTCCCGGGCGATGACCACCCGGCGGTCGACGTCGCCTCCGTGTCGTTCCTGGGCGAGCTCGTGCGCCTCCAGGTTGCGGTACGCCGCGCTGAGGCTGTGGCCCAGTCGGTCGTGCAACTCGCGCGCGATCAGCGAGCGTTCCGCGATCTGCGCCTGGTGGACCTCGTTCATCAGGCCGGCGGCGTAGCGCGAACTCGCGTCGAGCAGCCGGGTCAGTGTCGTGCGGGTGAGCGCGTCGGCGACCAGGGCCAGGATCGCGCCCTGGTCGGGCCGGCCACACAACTGCTCCAGCGCGTCGGCCAGCAGGATGTCGGCCAGCGCGACGACAGCGCGGAAGCACTCGCGTGGGTGAAGGTCGACGCCCTCGGCGGGCGCCGTCGGCGGCGGTGCCGACAGCGGGTCGGTCGTCTCGCGACCAATCTCGACGACCGTCTCCCGGACCAGGACGTCGGCCTGCGTCGTGTAACTGTCGACCAGGTCAGCGACCCCGCCGAGATCGTCAGTCGCAGCGGCGAGACGCTGACGGTAGGCGGCGAGAATCGGTTGACGCCTGCGTTCGAGAACCTCGGCAGCGGTCCTCCGCAGCGCATCGTTTCCATACACCATCGCGGATCCCCCGGTGTGTGCCCTTGTTGCTCCCCAGGTGCGGGCACGAACGGCTCTCCCCAGCGCCGGCTGCCCGCCGTGTCGCCCGGCTCCCCCGTGCGCGGACGACAAAGCACTCAGATCGGATCGGCCTTCTACGAGTTGTCACGGCCGACTACTCGCACGAGTCTACGGTCTCACCGCACACCGTTGGAAGGATCGAAGCTTAGCTTTTGGTAGTCACACCAAAACTTAAGGTGAAATCCACGCTTCGCCGCTATCAGCTTTCGACGCCGCGTTGAGGGACCTCCGCGACAGTTCCCCCGAGACCTCGACCCATCAGGAGCGGAGCGACCAATGGTGAGCAGACGCAACGTCATGAAGGCCGGCGCCACCGCGGGCGCAGCCGCGCTGGTCACGACCACCGCGGCGGCAGCGGCGCGCGGATCCACCCCGCCCGCGACGCCGGCCCACGGCGCCCACACCGGTCACGGGGGGACGGCGCACGTCGCGGCCGCCGCCGCCCCGTTCACTGTCCGGATGCCGATACCGCCCGTGCAGCAGCCGATCGCCTCGGTAGGCAACACCGACTTCTACGTCGTTTCCACCCGTAAGGCTCAGGCCGAGATCCTGCCCGGGACGCGTACCGAGGTGTTGACCTATGACGGGCTGTTCCCCGGCCCGACGTTCCGGGTCAAGACGGGCCGGCTCGCGGTCATCGCCCACAGCAACCACCTCGACATGCCGACCGCGGTACACGTGCACGGAGGCCAGACCCCGTCGAGCAGCGACGGGTTCCCGACCGATGTGCTCGACCCGGGCAGGAGCCGGATCTACAGCTATCCCAACAAGCAGCGGGCCGCCACGCTCTGGTACCACGACCACGCCCATCACATGGAGGCGGAGCACGTGTTCCGCGGGCTCGCCGGCTTCTTCCTGATCGACGACCCGGCCCAGGCCGACCTCCGGCTGCCGTCCGGCAACTACGACGTCCCGATCATGTTGCGCGACGCGCGGTTCGCCGACGACGCGAGCCTGGTCTTCGAGCACGACGACTTTCAGTTCCGCAACACGATCCTCGCCAACGGCAAGCCGCAGCCCTACTTCCAGGTGGCCGCCCGCAAGTACCGGCTGCGCTTCGTCAACGCGTCGAACCTCCGCACGTTCACCCTGCGGCTCGGCAACGACGCCGAGGTCACCCAGATCGCGAGCGACGGCGGGCTGCTCGCCGGGCCGACGCCGATCCGCTCGTGGAGCCTGACGCCCGGCGAGCGGATCGAGATCGTCGTCGACTTCGGCGCGTTCCCGGTCGGCAGCCGGGTCTTCCTCGACGACGCGGTGGCCGGGCCGGTGCTGCGCTTCGACGTCAACCGAACCGCCACCGACACCAGCCGGGTGCCCGACCGGCTGAGCACCATTCCCGCGCTGCCGGCGGCCACGAAGGAACGGGCGTTCACGCTCAACCTCAACCCGGCGACCGGCCAGTTCCTCATCAACGGGCAGCAGTTCGACGCCGACCGGGTCGACACCGAGATCAAACGCAACACCACCGAGGTGTGGACGGTGACCAACGGCGACACGCTCTTCGGCATCCCCCACAACTTCCACCCGCACCTGGTCCAGTTCCGGGTGCTCAGCCGCAACGGTCAGCCGCCCGCCCCGGGCGAGGCCGGGCTGAAGGACACCATCTCGGTGGGGCCGGGTGAGACTGTCCGGCTCCAGGCGACATTCGGGCCGTACCTTGGCCGGTATGTCTACCATTGCCACATGATCGACCATTCCGCGAGTGGGATGATGGCACAGATGAAGATCGTTCCCTGACCCTGAGAAAGGTTTCTTGTGCCCTCTGCAGAGAAGACTGTGCAGATCGGACGGACTCCCGAGGTCGTCTTCGCCTTCCTCGCCCGGGGCGAGAACGACGCACGCTGGCGTCCCAACGTGCTCGACGTCGCTCGAGTCTCGGGCGAAGGGGTCGGCGCTCGCTACCGACAGGGGCTCAAGGGCCCCGGCGGGAGTCGCATCCCGGCCGACTACGAGGTGACCGGGTTCGAGCCGGGACGGCGACTGGCCTTCCAGGCCACCGGCAGTGTGGTACGCACCCAGGGCGAGTACACGCTCACACCGGCCGACGGCGGCGGGACGAAACTCACGCTGAAGTTGGCGTGGCAGCCGAGCGGGCTGTCGCGCTTCCTCGGGCCGGTCGTCGGCAAGACCTTCGAGGAGGAGATCGCCGCCCTCGACGCCCTGCGCGACCTGCTGGAGAGCGAAGCGTGAGCCGGTAGTCCTGGCGGCAGCCGCCAACGGATGTCGGGCCCGGAGCCGGTCAGCTCCGGGCCCTCATCCTGCCCTTGGTCAGGGGCTGGTGCAGGTGACGCTGCTGGGTGCGGTGGCCCCGTTACCGGTGGCGGTGAAGCCGAAGTTGGTCGAGGCGTTCGGACCCACAGTGCCGTTGTAGGGGGCGTTCCGGACGGTGACACTGCCGGTGGTGCCCGTGTTGACGCCGCTCCACAGGCTGCTGATGGCCTGACCACTGGCCAGGGTCAGGCCCACGGTCCACCCGGTCAGGGCAGCCGTGGAGTTGTTGGCCACTGTCACCTCGGCCTGGTAGCCGCCGGGCCAGGTGTTCAACGTCCGGTAGGTGGCAGTGCAGGTGCCCGGCTCGCCGGTGGGCGGCGGAGTCGTCGGCGGCGGGTCGGTGGGCGGCGGGTCGGTCGGCGGCGGGGTGGTCGGCGGCGTGGTCGACTCGAACTGGCTGAAGAACCTCCAGATCTCACCCGAGGTCCGGGTCCGCGAGTCGTTGGGGCTGCCCGACCCGTCGACCGGGCTGGGGGTGTGATCCCCGTCGAACGCCGCCCACTGCACCGGGTAGCCGGCCCGGCAACCCGAGTAGGCGGTGGTGATGTGGGTGAGGCTGCCCCGACTTGGCTCGCGCGGACTCTGCGCGGTGCACCCGTTGTTCCGGACGAACGTGTCGCGCAGTTGTCGCCCCTGCGAGATGTTCAGCACGCTGTCGTAGATGCCGTGGATGCCGAAGTAGGCGACGGGTTGGGTGCCGCCGTTGCAACCGCTGAGGTTGGCACCGGAGATCACGGTGACCGCGCGGATGACGGTGGGCCGGGCGCAGGCCACCGCGTAACTCATCGCCCCGCCGTAGCTCCAGCCCAGGGCGAAGCGCTGGGTGGTGTCCACGCAGAGGTCGTTCTCGATCTGCCGGGAGATGTCGTCGAAGAGGGTCAGGTCCCGACCGTTGGTGTTGGCCCAGCCGGCGTTGATGCCCTGCGGGGCGACGAAGATCGCGCTGTTGTTCGACAACGGCTGGAGGCCGTAGTAGCCGGCCGAGGTGACGTTGTTCGCCGAGCCGTTCAACCAGTGGAAGCCGAAGATCAGACGGTACGGGCGGTTCCGGTCGTACCCGTCCGGGATCCGCAGGTTGTACGTACGGCTCTGTCCGCTGCTCTGGATCGTCCGGGTCCCGCTGGCGAGCGTGGGGGCCTTGCCGCAGCCGGCGGTCGCCGCGAGGGTGCCGTTGGTGGCGGCAACCGCCGTCGCACCGAGGCCGCCGCTCAACACGCCGCCGGTGGTGGCCGCGAGGAGAAGCGCCGCGGCCGCGATGGATGGGAGGAAGAACCTACGTCTCAGCATTGTCTGGGCTCCTTGCCGTTCGGCGTCTCGTGCTCGTGGCTCGGCGGCGGCACCGGGGGTGTGCGGCCGCCACCCGTCGAGGCCGGGGCTGCCTACGGTGGAGCGTCGGAAGCTGGGCATGCGGCCGGCGCGACATCGTCCGACGACCAACAGTGGTCGCCTGGCATCGACGGGGCCCGGACTGGTCACCGACCGGGAGGCGGGAGGGGAGTGCCCTCGGCGCGTCTTCGCCGGCTGGCTCGGGTGACCGGGAGCGTGCCCTTCACTCCCGGATGAAAGATAGCATGTTATCGATAACACACCGAGCGGTTCGTGGCGCTCGGGCTCACGTCCCGAACGGCCGGGACGCCCACTCGGCGGCCACTTCCCGCAGGTCACCGGTGCGGAAGAGCGGCGGCTCGTGCAGCAGGAAGTCACGGTGGCTGATGTTCCAGGCGTACGCGCCGGCCATGGCGAAGGCCAGCACGTCGCCCACGCCGATCGGCCCGGCGGTGCTGGAGAAGGACAGCACGTCCTTCGGGGTGCAGAGCTGCCCGACCACGGTGACCGGCCCGCCATCGGTACGGGGACCGGCGGCACCGCGTCGCGGGTGCACGGTGAACGGCTGCGCGTGCCCCTTCGCGGCCGGTGTCCGCAGGTGGTGCGTCCCGCCGGCCACCACCACGAACCACTCGCCGTAGGAGCGCTTCACGTCGATGACCTCGGTCAGGTACGCCCCGCAGTGGGCGGTGACCGACCGGCCCGGCTCGATGCGCAAGCGCACTCCCGGATAGCTGTCCAGGACGTCCGCCAGGGCCCGGCCGTAGCCCTCCCAGTCGAACCGCGCGTCGGGGTCGGTGTAGTCGACTGTCATGCCGCCGCCGACGTCGACCTCGGCGGCGTCGACCTCGGCCACCGCCCAGTCGACCACCGCGGCGGCGACCGTCGCGGCGAGCGGTGCGTCCAACCCGCTGGCCAGGTGGGCGTGGATTCCGCGGACGTCGATGCCGGCGGGTGGGCGGCGGGCACACCCGACGGCGTCGGCCGGGTCCATGCCGAACGGGCTGGGCCCACCGCCCATGACCAGGCTCGCGCCCGGCGCGTCGACCGGCAGGTTCACCCGCAGCAGCACCTGAGCCGACCGGCCCGTGGCGGTGGCGAGCGCGCCGAGCCGGGCCAGCTCGGTGGGCGACTCGACGTGGATGCGGTGCACCCCGGCGTCGAGCGCGGCGGCGAGGTCCGCGTCGGTCTTGCCCGGCCCGGCGTACGCAGCCGGCGCCCGTCCCGGCAGCACCTCGGCCAGCCTGCGCAGCTCGCCCCGGCTCGCGGCCTCGAACCCGTCGACGATCGGGGCGAGGGTTCGCAGCACACCGGGGTCCGGGTTGGCCTTGACCGCGTAGAGCAGCTCGACCGGCGGGGGCAGCGCCGCCCGGACGGCTCGGGCCTGCCCGGCCAGCGCGTCGAGGTCGTGGACGTAGACCGGTCGGGTCATCGTGGCCCACCCATCGGGTTCGGAACCGGCACGAACGGCGCGGCCCGGTCGGCGTCGCGCCGCCAGCGGACCAGCAGGTTCGCCTTGGCCAAGAACGGCTCCCCGTCGAGCAGCACGCGCAGCTCGGCGGGATCACCGAGGTCGGCGGCGACCGCCTCGACGACGCCCCGCAGCTCCTGCCACAGCCGCTTCTCAATTCCCGGCCGCGCGTCGGCGAGAGCCCCGCTGATCCCACCGAGATGGTTGACGAACAGGCAGTAGACGATCCGGCGGTGGGCGGCGCGGGGACCGTAACGGACCTGCGCCGGGACGCCGTCCGGCCAGGTGGCCCACCGGTCGGCGTCCAGCTTCACCCCCTCCAGGTCGCGCAGCAGCATGCGTACCGGGCGACGGTCCCGGTCGAGCACCACGACCACGTTCTGCAGGTGCGCCTCGTGCACGACGCCGTGGCTGAGCCAGCTGCGCAGCACCGCCGGCACCAGCAGGCCGACGTACGCCCGCCACCAGGCGACCGGATCCGCTGTCACCAGCGGTGCGCCGGCGAGTGCCGCCGCCAGCACCGGGGTGTCGCCGGGACGCAGGTGCGGGCGCAGACCGCTGCGCAGGATCGTCCCGTACGCCTCGTCGGGGCCGGCGACGTCGACGGTGCGGTACGCGGGCTCGGCGAGCAGCCCCACCCCGTCCGGCAGCGGCACCCGGGCCAGCAGGTCGGTCAGCGCCACCGCCCCGGTGAGTTCGTAGCGGGCGTTCTTGCGCAGGCAGTTGGTGATCCGTACGTGCAGGCTGGTCTTCACGAACAGGTCGGCCCCGGGGGCGTAGAGGGTTCGGACGCTCGCCGTCGGCCGGACCGGCACACCGGCCGCCCCCAGGTCGCGCAGCAGTGGGTGGGCGGGCGGGACCAGCGACAGCTGCCAGGGGTGCACCGGCAGGGCGCGGTGCCCGCGCGGGGGCCGGGGCGGGTCGAGCGCGGCCACGAGCGCATCGAACGGTCCGGCGTCGGCGGTCAGGTCGTCCGGTACGGCGAGCCAGTGCAGCCGGAACGCCGTGCGCAGCTCCGGCGCGTACGCCCGCCAGCTGTCCGGGTCGCCGCTGCGCCACTTCGGGGTGGGGTGGTGCGGGTGGCCGAGGACCAGCGACTGCTCGGAGTCGACGTACGCGTCGATGGCGGGCTCACCGGTAGGGGTGGGGTCCGCGGCGGGTCGGTCGGCCAGCAGTCGGGCCACGGTGTCCCGGCTGGCCCGGACCTGTTCGACGAACTCGTCATTCGCCAGCCCGGTACGGATGGTCAGCTCCGCCGCGACGAGGGCGGCAAGCCCGTCCGCGTCCAGGTCCGCCCACCGTCCGCCGCCGATGTCCCGCTGCACCGGGCCGGTGTAGCGGTGCGCGCCGATCGCCGAGGCTCGGGCCACCGCGCAGCGCACTGTGACGTCGAGGTGGCGCAGCAGCAGCCGGACGGCACCGTCGACCACCGTCGGGGTGTCACCCGGCGGGGCCAGCTCGCGCAGCAGGCAACCGAAGACGGTGTGCGCGGCGGCCAGGTCGGCGAGCTGACCGGTGTCGGTGGCCGGCCGGGAGCGCAACTGGGCGCTCGTCATCGTGTCTCCCGCAGGTAGTTCGGGCCGGTACGCAGGTAGTACTTGTTGATGTCGGTGCAGCCCAGCCGTTGTTTGGGCAGCAGGGTGCCGGCGGTGAGCATCGCCTTGACGGGCAGTTGGGTGGCGTTCAGGACCCGCTCGGTGAAGGTCCGCCCCGCCGGGCCGTCGCCCCACCGGTCGCGGGCGGCGGCGAGCCGGGGCACCAGCGCCTCGGCCGGTGTCGGCACGGACAGCCCTCGGGCGGCCAGGGCGAGCAGGGGCGCGGCAGCGGCCAGGTGCAGGGTGATGGTGATGAACACGTCGGCCAACTCGTGCGGGTCGCGCACCCACATCCGGTCGTCGTGCAGGGTGAGACCGTTCGTGCCGTCGTGCCGCGCGTCCAGCCGGGCGCCGTCGTTGTCCTTGTACAGCAGGCCGACGGTGCCGTCCGGGTGCACCAGCAGGTGGATGTTCTGCGGGTGGGCCTCCAGCGCGATCCCGTGCCGGAGCCAGAGGAAGACGTGCCAGTCGAGCAGCAGGTCCAGATAGGACTCCAGCAGTGCGACGGGCCGCTGCGGGCTGATCCGGTCGAGGACCGTGCCGGCCACCGGGTCAGCGGCGGCGAGGGCCGCGACCGGCACCACCTGAACGCCGGCCAGGTCGCGCGGAAACCGGCGGAGCAGGAAACCGCGTCGCTCGTCGCCGTCGACGTGCGCCCAGGTGCTCTCGTCGGCGTGCCGGATCCGGCCGACGAAGCGGGGTTCGGTGCTGGCGATCCGGTCGAGCAGTGCCGCGACAGCCCCGCCGTCGGCGAGCGAGCCCGGTTGCAGGGTGCGTCGGTTGCGCGCGCCGAGACTCGCTGTCGGCAGCGGCAGTTTGAGATGCAGGTACGGGTCGTGGTCGAGTGCCACCGTCCGCATGGAGAGGGTGGGTCGCACCGGGGTCACCGGCAGGTCGACCACCGGGAGCGCGTCGCGTGCCACGGTGAGCGGGTGCGCCGGCAGCAGCAGCTGATCCGGTCGCGGCGCGGGCGGCCACCAGGGCGGGAGTTGGCCGGTGAGCCGGACGTCCGTGGCGGGGGCGGCGTACCAGCGCAGCGCGAAGCGTGGAGCGTGCTCCGGGGCGTACCGGAGCAGTTCGCCGTCGCGCAGACCGTGCCGGCACCGGTCGGTGGGGTAGACGGGGTGGCCCTGGTGGGCGGCGAGCACGTCGTCCAGGAGCGCCGTCGGCAGGCCGGTCGGGGTGCTCGCCCGTTCGGCGGCCACCTCGGTGAACACCCGCTCCCGGCTCCGGGCGGCGAGCCGCCGGGCTCGCAGGTCGGCGCGGCACTCGACGGCGAAGTCCCGCCAGCCGGCCTCGGCCTCGGCGTTGCCGTGCGGGGCGAGCAGCGTCAACAACCCCTCCAGGGTCTCCGTACGCCGCGCGTCGCCACTGCCGTCCACCAGCAGGACCGTCGGCGCGGAGCTGCGCAGGGCCTGCTGGAACCCGTCCGCCCGGACCGGTATGCGCAGCCGGCCGGCGGGGTGCGACACCTGCCACCAGTCGGGCCCGTCCGGGCGGCCGGCGGTGAGCAGACCGAGGTGATCCTCGCGCAGCAGGGCGTCGAGCACCCGGGTGAAGACCTCGCGCTCGCAGTCGTCGCTCACTCGACGATGGTCCACTGCAGGTCGCCGCGGAGGGCGGCCAGTGACTGCCGGACGGCGTTCTCGTCGGGGCCGATGCCGTGCAGCACGGCGAGGTAGTCGCGGTTGGTGCCGGTGTGCGCGGCGGTGCGGCCCACCTCGCGCAACGGGTGGCAGCCCAACCGGACGTCGCCGTGGACGGTGTCCAGCCGGCCCGGCGCGGCGACGAGACGGCCGGACCGGTCCGCGCAGACGTACTCGACCCGGGCGTGTCGGTCGACGGTGTCGGGCAGGCGCAGGGCGGCCAGCGGCTCGCCCAGGTGCAGCCGGATGACGTACTCGAACAGCGGCACACCGAGCAGTTCGGCGAGGATCAGGTCCATCCGGTCACCGATGAGGCGGTAGTTCACCTCGATGAGCCGGACCCGGCCGTCGGAGATGACGTACTCGGTGTGGCAGGCGCCGAAGCCGACCCCGAGCGCGTCGAGTCGGGCCCGGAGCTGGGTGCGCGCCGGCTCTGCCGGGGGCGACCAGGCGAGGCTCTCCTCGGTGAAGGTCGGTGGCGAGCCGAGGGCGGTGCGCCACCCGCCGAGGGAGGCCAGCTCGGTGCCGTCGCCGAGGGTCTCGAAGGTCCGCAGTTCACCGTCGAGGTACTCCTCGACCACCAGCGCCACGTCGGGCCGCCGGTTGCGGATCTCGGCGACCCGGGCGACCAGCTCGGCGTGGTCGACCACCAGGTACGCGTCCTCACTGGCCACCCCCTCGCGGGGCTTGACCACCGCCGGGAACATCTCGTTCGGCACCTTTGGCGGGTCTGCGGGGTCGACGGTGACGACGCGTACCCGATCGAGGCCCGCGGCGGCGATCACCCGGCGGGCGGCGGCCTTGTCCTTGCAGAGACGGGCGGCGTCCGGGTCCTTGCCGGGCAGGCCGAGCTTTCGGGCGGCGATCGCGGTGGCCTCCTGGAGGTGGTCGCTGTTGGACAGTAGCGCCACCGGTCGGGTCGCTGCCGTCGCCGCGACCACGGCTGCCGCGTCGCGGACCGCGCACCGCGTCACCGGCACGTCCGCAGGCCATTCTGCGGGACGGTCGGTCAGCACGGTGGTCGGCAGCCCGAGGGACGCCGCCGCCGGAAGGAACCCGTGCAGGACGGCGTCGGTGGGGTTGAGCGCGGTCAGGTAGAGCCGCATACCACCTCCGTCGACTACCACGATGTCACGATTAGGGTAGCCTACCCTTATTAGGCGGAGATGGTGCGGTCTGCCCGGTGCAGCAGTCCGGCGGCCACCAGACCACCGATCAGCACCGCTGCCGCGCCCACCAGCTGTCCCGTCTCCAGCGCCGAGGCGAAGGCGACAGTCACTGCCTCCCGCTCGGCACCGTCGCGGGCGGCGGCGAGAGCCGCGGGGAACGATCCGGCGCCGGCCACCGCCGCCGGCAGCAGCGCCGCGAACCGGGCGTTCAGCACGGCACCCAGCACCGCGATGCCGAGGCTGCTGCCCACCTCGGTCATGGTGCCGTCGACCCCCGCGCCAGCGCCGGCCTTCGCCGCCGGGATCGCGCTCATCACGGCCTCGACGATGGCCGGGTTGGCCAGCGCGCAACCGGCGCCCATGACGAGCAGCCCCGCCAGCAGCACCGCGTACCCGTCGGACGAGAAGAGGGTGACCAGCGCCAGCCCGGCCGCGAGCAGCGTCATACCGACGGCGATGGCGACCGCCAGGCCGAGCCGACGGATCACGCCCGCGACGACACCACTGACGTTGAGCAGCACGATGGACAGCGCGAAGGGCGCCATCCGCAGGCCGGCCTCCCAGGCCGGGTAACCCCGCACGAACTGGAGGTGCTGGGTGAGCAGAAAGAGCGCGCCGGTGGCACCGAACGTGATCAGCACGACTCCGGAGATCGCACCGACGAAGCGCTGGTCCCGGAAGAAGCCCATGTCCAGCATCGGATGTGGGATCCGTCGCTCCCACCGCACGAAGATCCCGAGCACCAGTACGCCGACGATCGCCACACCGATCACCTCGGTCGACGTCCACCCGCGCTCCGGCCCGGAGATGATCGCCCAGACGACAGCGGTCAGACCGGCGGTGGAGAGCACGGCGCCGGGCACGTCGAGTCGACCGCCGGCCGGCCCGCGGGACTCGGGGACCAGCGCGCGACCGACGAGCAGGCAGACCAGCACGATCGGCACGTTCATCAGGAAGATCGCGCCCCAGGGCAGATGGGCGAGGATGGTGCCGCCGATCGGTGGCCCGATGGCGAAACCCAACGCGCTGGTGGCAGCCCAGATGCCGATCGCCCGGGACCGCTCGGCGGCGTCGAAGACCTGCATCGCCACCGCAAGCGTCGAGGTGACCAGCAGCGCGCCGCCGACGCCCATGCCGGCCCGCGCGGCGATCAACTGTCCGCTGGTACTGGCGAGACCGGCGGCCAGCGAGCCGGCCCCGAACAGGACGAGCCCGGCGAGCAACATCCGGCGGCGACCGTACCGGTCCGCGGCGCTGCCGGCGGTGAGCAGCAACCCGGACAGCACCAACGCGTACGCGTTGATCATCCATTGCACCTCGGCGGTGCTGGCGCCCAGCTCGGTGGTGAGCACCGGCACCGCCACCGTCAGCACGGTGTTGTCCAGCACCACGACCAGCTGCGCGACGCACAGCACGGCCAGGATGAGCCATCGCTGTGGCAGTCGTACCGGTGTCGCGGTGTCGGTGGCCGGCTGGACGCTGGTCACGCCACCGCCTTGGCGCCGTCCGCTGCGGGCCGCTCGACAGCTGCGTCGGGGGTCGACCGGCCGGCGGTCGGGCCGGGCCGGTGCGGGAATCGCCGCTGGTGGGCGAGGCCGAGGACGACCCCGGCGGCCACCAGCACGATGGCCGCGACGGCGACCGCCGGATAGCCGACCCGCTCGGCCGCCGCGAGACCGATGGATGACGCCACGAACGAGCAGACCAGGCCGAACGACGACAGGACGGTGAAGTCGGTGCCACCGGTGTCCGGTCGCGAGTAGTCCATGTTGACCGTGTAGAGCACGACGTTGGCGATGGTGTAGGCCACCATGAAGCAACAGAGCGCGGCGACCGTCCCACCCAGCGGCGCCTGGCCGTTCATCAGGGGCAGCAGCAGCAACGTCGACACCGTGAGCGCGAGGCCACCGGCCACGAGCACGCCACCGCGCCCGAACCGTCCGACCCCGAGCCCGGCGACCAGACCCGCGACGATGGCCGGGGCGCTGGTCACCACGCCGGTGACCACGCCGATCCGACCCAACGACCAGCCGGCGTCGACCAGAGCGGGGGTGACCAGGGCGTACGCCATTCCCGCGCCGACGTAGACCAGCGGCACCACGCCGAACGTCCACCACCGGCAGCCGGGCTGCCCGAACACCGACAGCAGCGCCCGGTAGGCAGTGCCGATCCGGGCCACCCGATCGGTACGGGGAGGCTCCCGGAACCGCCACACCACCACCAGGCCGACCGCCGTCATCGCGACCAGCAGCCCGATCGCCGACGCCCAACCGAACTGGTCGTAGACCAGGACGCAGGCCCCACCACCGAGCAGGTTGCCGAGGTAGCTCGCGGCGACCTGGATGCCGTTGCCGGTCCCCCGGGCCGACTCGGCGAGCATGCGCACCGCGACGGCGTCCACGGCGATGTCCTGGGTGGCCGAGAAGAACACGTACGCGGCGCAGATCGCGACGATCGGGCCGAGCGCGTCGGCCGGGCTGGCGAACGGCAGCAGCGCCAACAGGGCCAGCACCAGGGCGCTCTGCAGGACGAGCAGCCAGGAACGGTAGTGGCCGCGGTGCCGGGAGCCGTACCGGTCGAGGATCGGCGCCCAGAGGAACTTGATGGGCCAGATCAGGCCGACGATCTGCAACAGCGCCAGCGTGTCCAGCGAGGTGCCGCCGTCACGCAGGATGGCGGTGAGCCCGACGGTGATGAAGCCGACGCCGAGGTACTGGGTAACGTACAGCGCGGTCAGGGTGCCGAGCCGGCCCTTCATGCCGCTTTCCAGTAGCCGAGGGAGGTCAGGCGGTCCTTGTCAACGCCCAGCGTCTTGCGCAGGTGTCGGGTGATGCCCCTGGTGGTGGCCGCCTCGCAGGCCACCCAGTAGTGGCCCGTGTCGCCGGTCGGCAGGGCGGCGCAGACCGTGTCGACGAGATGTTGCCCCGCGTCGCGCCGAGGCACCCAGGTGACCTCGTGGTGCGCCCGGGCCCGCAGCGCGAGCGCCTTCTCGCCCTCGTGGGCGTACTCCAGCCAGACCGTGGCCGGGATGTCGGCACCGGCGTCGAGCAGGCTGTTCACCGCGGGCAGGGAGGCCGCGTCGCCGACGAGGTAGAGATGGTCGGGCGCGGGGTCGGGCAACTCGAACGCGCTGCCCTGGACGGTCGCGCTGATGGTGTCGCCGACAGTGGCCGTGGTGGCCCAGCGGGCCGCGCAGCCGTCATGGATGGCGAATTCGAGGGTGAAGCGGCCGGTGGCCGGGTCGGGGTCGACCAACGTGTAGGCGCGCTGGTGTGCCCGCCCGTCGTTGTCGAACCACAGCCGGATCCACATCGTCGGGTGCACCCCGCACGCCTCCAGCAGCCCGCCCCCGTCCAGGAGAAGCCGCTGGTAGTGCCCATCGATCGACTCGGTGCTCAGGACGGTCAACCGAAAGTCCCGACCTCCCATGGCCTTGAGGACCAGGGCCTCCCAGTTCCGCTTCACGCACCCCTCCAGGTAAGGTCATCCTTGGTTAGGGGAGGTTAACCTAAGTTGCGCCCCGGATGGAACAGAGGACAGCGCCCGATGACGTACCAGGAGAAGATCGCCGGCCTCGGCGAGCTGTCGTTGGTGACCGTGAACCCCGACCGGGACGCCGCCCTCCTGCACGGCTGGGTGACCCTTCCCCGCAACTCCTTCTGGGGCATGGGTTCCCACACCCTGGAAGAAGTGCGCGAGATCTACGCCTTTGTGGACAGCCTGCCCACTCACCACGCGTACCTGATCTTGATCGACGACGAGCCTGTGGGCCTCTTCCAGACCTATCAGCCCGAGGCGGACCCGGTCGGCGAGCGCTACCCCGTCCAGCCCGGCGACGTGGGAATGCACCTGCTGCTCAGCCCCGACCGACGCCTCGCCCGCAGCCTCACCAACGCGGTCGGCCCGGCCGTGGCCCGCTTCCTGTTCCGCGATCCGGCCGCGCAGCGGATCGTGGTCGAGCCGGACGTCCGCAACCACCTCGCCCTGCGCCGACTGGAGATCGAGGGCTTCACCCTCGACTCGGAGATCGACATGCCGGACAAGCGGGCCCAACTCGCGTTCCTGACGCGCGCCCGGTTCGCGGCGAGACACCAGACACCGGCCTGACCGCCGACGCCCACCGACTACTGGCTGGTGGCGGTGGGCGCGCCGAGCCGATTGTCCAGCGCGCTCAGCTCGGCGATGCGCGCCTGTTGAATCCGGCCGGCGAGCGCCTTCAACTCCGGGCTCCCACCGGCGGTCTGCTCGCCCCGGCACAGCACCACTGTCTGCGCGAGGTGCGCCCGGATCAGCGCGGCGGCGCGGGACGGCACCTCGACGTCGGGGGCGGCACGCAGCTCGGCGAGGCTGGCCTCGGTGACCATGCCGGGCATCTGGTGCCCCTCGTGGATGTTCAGCTCCGGCACGTTGCCCGCGGCCAACAGCCCACGCAGGTCCCGCAGCTCGGCCTGATGAGCCGTCCGAAGCTCGCCGAGGAGGGCCCGCAACGACGGATCAGCGTCCGCCGGCCGGGTGTCGAGCTGGTCGATCAGCGCGAGCGCGCCCTCGTTCATCGGGATCAGCAGTTGGATGAAGGCGTCGTCGGTGCCGCTGAGCACCACCGGCACGGTCGGCACCGCAGCGGCCGGTGGGCTGGTTGCCGACGAGGACACCGGGGCCGGTTCGGTTCGTCCCCAACCGTTGGTGAGCCCGACGGCCAGCGCGGTCGCGACCACTGTCACGACGACGCCGACCATCCGACCGGTCCGGACGCGAGACCCGGGACGCTCCGCCATGATCTGCTCGGCCCTCCGTTCGTCGGCGCTCAACGGGCGGCTTGGAACGCGCGGCCGACCGCTGTCGCCTCGGTCCCGTCGCGGAACAGCCCGGACCGGTCCTGGTCCGTGGCGGGGAGCCCGAACCAGGCGTAACGCTGCAGGTACGGGAGTTGCCCGAGCATGGCGGTGGCCGCGGTGAGGAAGGCCGCCTGCTGCTCCGGAGAGGGAAACTGCGAACCGCCCGCGCCGAAGCGGATCAGCGCGAACTCGGTCAGCCAGATCGGCTTCCGGTACCGCTGGTAGACAGCCTGTAGGTACTGCCGGAGTTGGGCCACGGCGGTGGCGGTGGTGAAGTCGGCACCGAACCAGTGCAGCGTGATGAAGTCGACGCGGTGGCCACGGGCCTGCGCGCCGGTCATGAACCTGTCCAGCCAACCCTGCGGGTCCGGCGCGCCCCAGGCGACCGCCGGGCTGCCCAGCCTGCTGCCCGTCGCCATCAACTGCGGCCACAGGTCCAACGCCTGATCGACGGTCATGTTCGCCTGCTCGGGCAGGTCCGGCTCGTTGAAGGTGAGCAGGTACGGCCCGGCGGCCCTGGCCCGCGCCAGCTCCGTGGCGGTGACGTTCTCCGCGCTGCGGATCATCGGCACGAACGTCGCACCGCGCGGAGTGCTGATTCCCGGGTGCTGGGTGCCCCAGGTGTAGTACCAGCCGGCCTTGGAGTTCGCCAACGCCTGACTCGCCCCGGCGAAGTTCCACACCCCGACGCCCTTGCGCGCGGAGCTGACCACCGGCGGCAACGGCGCTTTCGACGCGGGTCGTGCGCTCGGCGGCGGTGCGACGCTCGGGGTGACGACTGCGGTGGGTGCCGCGGACGGCGGCGCCGCCCAGGAGGGTGCGGACGGATCGTCCGGCTGGATCACCACCGCCATGGTGATGGCCAGGACGGCGGCGGCCACCCCGGCGACGAGGGACGGCACCAGGCCACGGGGCCGGTTCGCCGCGAGGCCGACGACGCTCTGTCCACTACCGCCATCGGTGGGCGGGGTCGGCCCGGCGGCGGGTCCGACCGCCGGGCTCGGCGGGGCGACGGCCGACGCGGCGGCCGCCGGGGCGGACACGTTCGGCAGGTGGGCGCCGAGACCCGCCGGCAGCGGCAGCAACGGCAGGCCGGCGAGCAGGCGGTCGATGGGCAGGAGCGTGCTTCCCAACCGGACACAGAACGCGCAGTCGCGGACGTGTCGAGCCAGTCGCTTGCGCCACAGCGAGCTGGGTGTGCCGTCCCACTCGGCGGTCACGGCGCTCAGTTCCGGGCAGCCGGGGCGGGCGCGGAGCGCGCGTACGACGGCGCGGGCGCTCTGGATCTGCTCCTTCATCCGGTGGATCCGCACCGCGACGTGCCCGGGTGACAAACCGAGGGCGTCGGCGACCTCGTTGCGGGTGATCTCGCCGGTCTCCTCCAGCCACCACAGCGAGAGCAGTTCCTGGTCGGCCGGGTCGAGCCAGCGGGTCGCCTCGGCCACCTCACGTCGTTGGTCGGTGAGGCCGAGCCGGAGAATCGTCATCCCCGCGAAGTCGGAGGCGGGGTCGGGCACGTTGTGGATCGCGTCGAGCCCGGCGTCGCGGTTGAGCGCGACGCGTCGGCGCGTCTCCCAGTCACGCACCTGCCGGATGGTGATCGCCACGAGCCAGGACCGGTAGGCCGCCGGGTCGTTGAGCGCGGGCAGGTACCGGATCACCCGTACCAACGTCTCCTGGACCACGTCGTCGACGTCGGCGTGCCCGCGCAACGCACGCCCGACGATGTTGTAGACCAGCGGGAGCGAGGCCGTGACGACGTCGTCGAGAGCGCGCTGGTCGCCCTGCCGGGCCGCGACGACCAACCCGACATCGGGCAGTGCTCGACCGGCTGACGACATGCGTCTCACTCCTCGTGTGCTCGTCCGCGCGGTGCCCACGCTGGGTTCGCTGACCGCCCTCAGGATCGGAGACTCGCGGCAGCGGGTGGGATTACAGAATTCCCGGGCGGTCGGTCCGCCACAAGCGACGCGGGTTCGCCGGCGGCGCATACCGGGCGACGATGCCGGGTATGGTGCGGGGTGTCGGTGTCGCCGGGCGTTCGCCCGTGCACGGGACACCCGCATTCGGGCGCCAGCGTGTGCGCCGACGCGTCACCAGGTCGCACGGCCGATGTTGCCGAGGCCAGACGCACCCCTCTCGTAGAGACAGGATCCCCGCATGACACCGAACGACAACGGTCGACCCGTCCTGTTCCTCGCCACCTCCAACGGCGACGCGTTGGACGGACCGGCGGTGACCTTCGACAGCAGCGAGGAGGCGATGCGGCAGCTGCGCCACCCGTTCGCGGTGCGGTCGGCCTCGCCGGCACCGGCCGCCGTCGACGCCCCGGACCAGCGCGGCTGACCCGGCGGCGTTCTCCCGCGAACGCCAGGACTCATACTTTCGGTTGGAAAATGGTCGGCCTTTCGGGTAGTGTGCGAGGCATCACGTGAACGACATGACGCGGCGGCGAGGCCCGTGCTCGTGGCCTTGCGACAGCGCACCTTCGCCCGTATGTGCGCTCCGGCGGTAGCCGGTTCGGAGACCCTTCCGGTCGATCGACGGGCCTGCGGGAAGGACCACCCACGTGGCCACCATCGTCGACAACGCGACCAGCACCCGCACCGACCAGCGGAGCACCGACCAGAGCCCGGATGAGCTCCTCGCCGAGATGAAGGCCACCCCGGCCGACGACCCCCGCCGGCCAGCCCTGCGGGACCGCGCCATCGAGGCGTGGCTGCCGCTCGCCCGGCACCTGGCGCGCCGCTACGGCGGACGCGGCGCACCCGACGACGACCTGGCCCAGACCGCCTTCGTCGGGCTCATCAAGGCCGTCGACAACTTCGACCACAGCCGAGGTGTCGACTTCAGCGGGTACGCCATCCCCACCATCATCGGCGAGATCAAGCGGTACTTCCGGGACCGCACCTGGGCGGTCCGCGTGCCCCGCCGCCTCCAGGAGCTCCGCCTGTCGATCAGCGCGGCGAACAGCACCCTGATCCAGACCCTCGGCCGCTCGCCGACCGTCGCCGACATCGCGTCCTACCTCGACGTGTCCGAGGAGACCGTCCTGGAGGGGCTGGAGGGTGCGCGCGCCTACCGGGCCACGTCGTTGTCCACCCCGGTCGGGGCCGACGGCAGCCGGGAACTCGGGGACACCCTCGGCGACGACGACCGGGCCTTCGACCTTGTCGATCTCCGCATCGCCCTCGGGCCGGCCCTCGCCACGCTGCCGGAACGCGAACGACAGATCCTGAGCCTGCGCTTCCACGGCAATCTGACCCAGGCCCAGATCGCCGACCGGATCGGCGTATCGCAGATGCACGTGTCCCGGCTGATCACCCGCTCGCTGGCCGCGCTGCGCGGCCAACTGAGCGAGGACATCGCAGCCTGAGCCCGGTCAGAGCTGGACGACGTGGCCCACCCGTGGCGGCGTACGACCGGCCAGAACGTCGAGCCACGCGTGTTGCAGCGCCGTCGGCCCGGCACCGACCCGAACGTCGAGCCACCCGCTCACCACGGCGGCGAAGCGTTGCCACGCCGCGGTGAACCGCTCGTCGAGTCCGTCGCGGCCCCAGTCGTGGCTGCGCTTGCGCATCTGCACCGGCGCGAAGAACACCTCCTCGGCGGCGTCGGCGTTCGGCGTCTGGTTGGTGAGCCCGACAGCGATGTCCCGGACGAGCCGGTCACCGAGGCGCCGCCGCAGGGCGGCACGGGTCGAGGGCGCGCCGGACAGGTCGAGGCAAACGGTCGGGACCACGTCGAGGGCGTCGATGTCGTCGTACGACACGACCTCGTCGTAGCAGCCGAGCGACCTGGTGAAGGCCAGGTTGCCGGGTGAGGTGAGACCGACCAGGCGCGGCCCGCGCCGGTGCATCTCGAACGCGGCGGCGTACGCGGTCTTGCTCGACGCCGACGACACCAGCAGCGCCTCGGCGCCGTAGAAGTCGTTGTCGACAACCTGGTCGGCCAGCATGAACGAGGTGAAGAAGAGCGGCCGGAACAGGATCAGCAGATCCTCCTGGTCGCGCTGGTACGCCGGGTCGCCGATGGTCGACCGGTACGCGTTGTACGGCGACGGCAGCTCGACCCGGTGCGGGCTCGCCTCGCGGAATCCGGACCCGTCCACCCGGTCCGGCCGCACCACGAGGTGACCGGCGGGCGGGAGGTAACCGTAGATCCGTTGCCCCACCTCGACCCCCGCCACCGCCGAGTCGACCACCTCGGCGAAGCCCCAGAGCGGCGGCAGGCCCCATTGCGGTCCGAGCCCCTGGGCGGCCGGCGGGAAGAACTGCCAGTAGCGCATCGCGTCACCGAGCACCGCGTAGGTCACGTTGTTGGCGGTGAGGCCGACGCGGTCCACGCGCAGCAGCGCCTCGCCGTCGGCCACGGCGGGGGTGGGGCCATCGACGAGCGTGGTCTTCCCGAGGTCGTCCCGAGCCACCGCGAAGGTCCATGAGTCAGCCATGAGGTGACGCTAGACAGCCCCGCAATCGGAGACAAGTGCACTGCGAGTGCAAAATCCCACTGCTCGCTCAGGAGCCGGCGGCGGCGAGGCCGCGCAGGTGCGCGAGCGGCAGGTGCGGTGGCCGCCACTCCACGAACAGGGCGGTAGCGTCATCCTCCAGCTGGTCGTCCTGGTAGCCGACGACCGCGCGGACCAGCCGACGCATCGTCTCCGGGCTGGGCAGCCCGTCGTTGAGGGCGCGGTTGACGAAGTCGACGAGCCGGTCCAGTCCGAACTGCTCACCCTGCGCGCTACGGGCGTCGGTGATGCCGTCGGTGTAGGCGAGCAGGCGGTCACCCGGGTGCAGATTCTCCACGTGCACTCGCGGTCGGCGAGCGGACAGGTGACCCAGCCCCAGCGGCAGAGCCGTCGGCCCCGGAAGTTCCCGGACGGCCTTGCCGTCACGCAGCAGCATGGCACCGGGATGCCCCGCGTTGATCATGCTGAGGTGGCCGGTCCGACGGTCCAACTCGATCAGCAACCCGGTGGCGAAGAAGTTCGGATGCTCGGACCGCACCCACCGGTCGATGCTGATCGCCGTGTCGACCAGGTCGAGGCCGCATCGACGGGCGTTGCGGTACGCGCTGACCACCAGCGAGGCGAGGGTGCTCGCCTTGATGCCGTGCCCGCAGGTGTCGAAGAGCCCGACGCTGAGCACGTCATCGTTCAACGCGTAGTCGAAGATGTCGCCGCCGACGTCGTAGCACGGTTCAAGGATGGCGGTGACCACCAGGTCGTCGGTGGCGAAGGTCAGCGGTGGCAGCAGACCCCACACGATCTCGGCCGCGACCTGCATCGGCATCCGCCGCCGCATCCGCTCGACCACGTCACCGTAGGACCGGCGGTTGACCAGGATCTGGGCGACGTTGACCGCCACCTCCCAGGCCGGGCCGTCCATCGTCTCGTCGGCGGCGGCCGGCGAGACGATCTCCAGTACGCCCATCCGCTCACACCCGAGCAGCAGTGGCACCCACACCCGATCCGGACTGTCGGGCGCGCGTTGGATGTCGAGGGTGGTGAAGGCCCGGCCGGCGAGCGTCGTCTCGATCGGCAACTGGTCCCGGTCGAGACCCGCGCCGAGCAGCGGGACGAGGAGGGTCTGCTTGTAGTCGGCCAGATAGATCACGATCTCGCTGGCACTGATCATGGGCGCGGCCCGGGCCACGAGCCGCGACACCTCGTCCGGACCGCCCTGGGGCGCGTTGAGCTGCAACCAACGCACCACCTCGCCGACGTCGGCCACGCTCCACCTCCCCCTGTCCTCCCCGATCGCAGGAGCACGTAGTGCGAGCGGTGAGGCTACCTCGCCCCGCCGCGGTTCTCGTCGGCCGATCGTCCGCGCCTGACCGGCGACCCACCTTTCACCCCACCCGCCCCATCTATCTCGCTGGTTTTGCGTTTTTTGCGAAGTACTCGTGCAAAAGTCCGATAAGCAAGACCCCTGTGGATGGTGCGGCCTCCAGCCGCCGCACAACTGGCGTCTGGTGAGATGCCTTCGCGAAAGGGCACGTCGTGACAACCAAACTATTCAGCCATCCGGGACGCGCGGCCATGTCCGCACTGGCGGCCGTCGCCGCCAGCGGCACCGCCGTCGCCGTACTCATCTTCAGTGGTACCGGGGCGAGGGCCGCCGAAGCACCGGTCGACCTCGGCACGGCGGCGAACTTCTCCGTGCTGGCCGGCACCACGGTCACCAACACCGGGCCAACGTTCCTCGCCCAGAGCCTCGGCGTCAGCCCCGGTAACACCGCGCCCGGCTTCCCGCCCGGCATCGTCGGCGGTGAAATCCACCTCGGCGACGCCGTCGCCCTGCAGGCCAAGAATGACCTGACCACCGCCTACAACGACGCCGCCGGCCGGACTCCGTTCACCAACCTGCCGGCCGAGCTGGGCGGCACCACGCTGCTCCCCGGGGTCTATCGGATCGGTGCCGCGCAGCTCACCGGCACCCTGACGCTCGACAGTCAGGGTGACCCGGCGGCGGTGTTCATCTTCCAGATCGCCTCGACGCTCGTCACCGCGCCCAACAGCAGCGTCGTGTTCATCAACGGGTCCTCGCCCTGCAACGTCTACTGGCAGGTGGGCAGCTCGGCCACGCTCGACACCGGCACCCGGTTCATGGGCAACATCCTGGCCCAGACCTCGATCACCATGAACACCGGAGCCACCCTCCAGGGCCGGGCTCTGGCGCAGACCGGCGCCGTCACCCTCGACACCAACACCATCAACGCCCCCGTCTGCCTCCAGCCGACGGGAACGCCCACCCAGACACCAACCGGCACCCCGACCGGCCAGCCCACGGGCACGCCGACCGGCACACCGACCGGGCAGCCCACAGGTACGCCGACCGGGCAGCCCACGGTCACACCGACCGGGCAGCCCACGGCGCGGCCCACCCGCACAGCGCTGCCCGTGACCGGCAGCAGCGGCGGTGAAGCCCTGCTGCCCGTCCTGACCGGCATCGGCAGCGTCGCCGTCGCCACCGGCGCGGCCCTGCTGTTCCTCTACCGACGCCGCAGGTCTGAGTCCTGACCGATGCGCCCCGGCGGCGGTGACTCACCCGCCGCCGGGGCAGCACCACCGGTGCTCATCCGTGCCGGTTGCCTGATGGTGGGGCCTCGACCATCGCGCTGAGGAGCGCGGACAGCGGCACGGCGGCGAATCCCACCCGCGCGTCACTCGCGCCGTACGGCACCCACAGCTCACCGTCGTGCACGAGCGCGCCGCAGGAGTAGACGACGTTCGGCACGTACCCGTCCCGGTCGTCCTCGTCGGGTGCGAGAAGCGCGCCGGGCAGGTGGGCGACGACCCGCTCCGGGGTGTGCAGGTCGAGCAGGAGCGCACCGATGGCGTACCGACGCATCGGCCCGACACCGTGGGTGAGCACGAGCCAGCCGACGTCGGTCTCGATCGGTGATCCGCAGTTGCCGACCTGGATCAACTCCCAGCTCTCGCCCGGTGCGTGCAGCGGGGTCGGTGCCTGCCAGCGGTGCTCGCCGTCCAGAGCGGTCAGGCCGATGGTCTCGCCGTCGGCACGGCACAGTGCCAGGTGCCGACCGCCGACGGTGCGCGGGAACAGCGCGAGCCCCTTGTTCCGGGCACCCGGCCCGCGCATCGGAGTCATCTCGAACCGGCGCAGGTCGTGGCTGGCCAGCGCGCGGGTGGCGATGGTCCGGCCGTCGTAGGCGGTGTAGGTGGCCCGGTACACCGGCCCGGATTCGTCGACGAAGCGGACGAACCGGGCGTCCTCCATGCCGTTGCTCTCCGCCGGGGTGGCTGGCCACAGCACCCGTTGGTGCAGGACCGTGTCCGCGGGGAAGGCCGTGGCGTAGCTACCGGCGTTGGTACGACGCAGTTGTTCGACGGTCCCCAACCCGGTGCTGCGGGAGAGCAGGTCGGGTGGCAGGTTGCCGAGCACCCGCTCGAAGGCGGCCTCGTCGTACCACTCGGGCAACGCGTCCAGCACCGTGGCCGCGACCTCGTTGTCGCAGTCCTCCTCGGCCAGGCCGGCGACGAGCAGATCCCGGCGGTGCCGTACGCCCGTCCGCTGCCCGACTGCCAGAGGCCCGGACCGGTCGGCGATCGTGAGCTGTTTCCCCGGCCCGACGATCGCGGAGGCGAAACCGATCGAGGACACGTGCCCCTCCCCGATCTGGCGCAGGCTGATGGCGACGCGCAGTTGCCCCGGGCGGAGATCGGTCTGGTCCGGGTGGGCCACCATCGACGGGTTGCACAGGGCGGCGGCCTCGACGGCGTACTCGTGGCTGAAGTAGGCGCCGACCAGCAGCCGGCTGTTCGGCGAGAGATCCCGGGCCCGCGCGGCGCGGTGCCGGACCAGGTCGTAGTGGTGGTGGAAGGTGCCGGCCAGGTCGCGGTGCCGGGCGCCGAACCGGTCGAGGGTGTCCCGCAGCAGCCGGGCGGTCTCCTCGTCGTCGAGGTGCGCGACCCGGTCGATGAGCGCCTGCGCGCGGGTCCGTACCACTGCGGCATCCTCGCCCGGAACGAAGAGCTTGATGATGACGCGGCGTGGGTCCGGGGTGAGGGTGACGTCCTGCCGGACGGCCAGACTCCGGGTCACGACCACCGCCGGGCGTGCTGCAGGGTGGAGACGAGCGCGAGGGTGGACTCGGCACCCTGGTTGAGGTTGGGCCCGTGCGGGGTCAGCCCGTCGTAGCCACCGCCGGTCGCGGGATCCCACATCGGCGTGCCGAGGTCGTTGTCACCGAGGAACCACCCGACCGCCTGCCGCACCCCGTCGTCCCACACCGGGTCGCCGGTGACCACGGCCGCCGTGGCGCAGGCGTCGGCGAAGGCGGCGACCTCGATCGGCTGCTGGTCGTGGTGCAGCCGTACGGCGCCGCGCCGCCAGCCCCCGGCGGGTACGACAGACAGCCGGCCATCGCGGAGCTGGACATCGCGCAGCCAGGTCAACATGCGCAGGCCGTCGTCGAGGGGCGGGCCACCCTCGCGAAGCTGACTCGCGGCGATGACCACTTCGGCGAGGGCGGCGTTGGCGTACGTCAGCTCCTGCCGGGGCCACGGCCACCCGCGATCGGGGGCCGGCGGGCCGATCGTGCTGGCCGCGTCCGCCAGCAGGGACGCGGCGGCGACGTGGCCGGGGTGACGACGAAGCACCTCGGCCGCGCCCAGACCGGCGAAGGCCATCGTGTGCGGGGCCTTCGTCCGCCGGGTGGCGCCCCGGCTGAAGGCGACAAGCGCCTCCTCGCGTACCCATGCGGCGGGGCTGCGGGCGACGGCCGTGCCCAGGCCCCACAGAGCTCGACCCCACCAGTCGCCGAGCCCTGGTTCGTCGACCCAACGCCGGTCGTGCCCGAGCCGGTTGCGGAACGCGCCGCCGTCGTCCTGCGCGTGGGTCAGGAACGCGAGGTACCGCTCCGCCAGCCGGAGCAGTTCCTCGCTCGGCTCCGGCTCACGGCTGACGACCACCAGGCCACGCGCCACGTCGTCGGTGCAGTAACCATGCTCACGCCGGACGATGGCGTGCCGTGCGTGCTCGAACAGACCGGTGTCGTCGCTCAGCCGAGCCAGGTGCGCGAAGCTCGGCGCGGGTGCCGTCACCCAGCGCCCAACGGTCGAGGTCCGGGGGCGTCCGGTGGTCGCCGTCACGCCGGCACGGCGCTGACGGCGGGAGAGCGGGCCTCGACGAGCTCGTCGGCGAGGGCGCCGTAGCGGGCCGCTACCGCAGGCCAACGCAGGTGCGCGGCCAGCGGACGCACCCGCCCGGCCAACCGGGCGGCCAGGCCCGGTTCGATCAGGACCCGTCGGATCGCCTTGGCCAGTGCCGCCGGGTTCTGGTGGGGTACGACCAGACCGGGCCCACCGGTCAGCAGTTCGACGGCGTGCGGGAACGCCGTCGCCACGACGGGCACCCCGGCGGCCACCGCTTCGATGAGTACGCCGGAGGTGACCTGTTCGCGGGAGTCGTAGGGCAGGACGACCACGTCCGCGGAGCGGATCAGGCGGCCCAGCGCCTCCTGGTCGTGGTAGACGTCCTGGTAGTCGACGGCGTGCGCGACGCCCAGCTGGGCACCGAGCTGGTGCAGCCCCGCCCGGTACGCCTCACCGTGGTGCTCGATCACCTTCGGGTGGGTCCGCCCGGCCACCGTGTAGGTCGGAGTCGGTTCCAGGTCCTGCAACCGCGCGAGGGCCCGCAACGACCACTCGATGCCCTTGCCCGGCCCGAGCAGACCCCAGGTCAGCAGGTGCGGGCGGGTACGCCTGTCGACGGGTACACCGGCAAGCTCGGCCGCGCCGTGCGGAATCACCGTCACCTTGCCCGCCGGCACGGCGTACCCGACGAGCAGCCGGTCGCGGGCTGTGTCGGTCATCGTGACCACCGCTCCGGCGGTCGCCACGATCTGCTCCAACAGGGATTTCTGCCGAGCCGAGGGCTGACGGAGCACGGTGTGCAGAACCACGATGCTCGGCACGCTCAGCCGCCGCAGCAACGGCAGGACCTCCTCGCCGTCGGCGCCGGGGTAGATGCCGTACTCGTGCTGGACGATCGCCACGTCGTACGCGTTCAGCGCGGCCGCCGCCTCCCGCCAGCCGGCCGGGTCACGCGCCGACCAGGTGTGCACCACCCCGGGCGCGGGCCGCTGGTCGTCGCCGTGATCGGTGACGCGGACGATGCCACCAAGGGTGCCGTCGGCAGTCAGCTGAGCGGCGAGGGACGCGTTGAAGGTGGCCAGTCCGCACCGGGTCGGTGGGTGGGTGCTGAGGAATCCGTAGCTGGGCATGTACGTCGGGCCTTCCGGTAGTCGGCCACCGCAGGAGTACGCGGTGAGCCTCACGCGGGAACGGCGCACGCCGGTCAGCGTGTGTGACCGGCGGAACGGAGAGCGGTGCGGCTCAGTCAGGTGAGGAGGAGCTTGTCGTAGACGGCGAGATAGTCGGTGACCATCCGTTCCGCGCTGAAGCGCTCCAGAGCCCGCGCCCGACACTTCACCCGGTCGAGGTCGGCAGCCTGGCTGATCGCCTCGACGGCCTGGTCGACGGTGGAGACGAGGAGACCCGTCACTCCCTCGTCGACGACCTCGGGCATGGACCCCCGCCGATAGGCGACGACCGGCGTGCCACAGACCATCGATTCCACCACCGACAGCCCGAACGGCTCGTCGAAGGCGATCGGGTGCAACAGCGCGGTGCTGCCACCCAGCACCTCGGCACGCCGTCGCGGGCCCACCGACCCGAGGAAGACGACCTGGTCGCCGTCGATGTGCGGGGCGACCTCTTCGGCGAAGTACCGCTCGTCCTGCACGATCCCGCAAATCGTCAGGGTTCGGCCGGCGCGGCGGGCGATCTCGATCGCGGTGTGGGTGCCCTTGTCCCTGTGGATCCGGCCGAAGGCGGCCAGCCCAGGACCGGCCTCGCTGGTGAACGGCAGGCCGGCGACGTCGACGCCGTGATACACAGTGGCCACGTAGTCGAGCTCCGGCGCCCGGTCGGCGTCGGAGATCGACACGTACGACGAGCGGGCGCGGCTATAGGCGGGCAGGATCCCCGCCCCGGAGAAGCCGTGCACTGTGGTCAGCAGCGGCGCGCGGCAGTGTTCCGCGAACGCCAGGGGCAGCCAGTCCAGGTGACTGTGCACCAGGTCGAACTGCGCCGAACGGGCCATCGCGTGGGAGACGTGCATCGCCTCCCACACCCGACCGTCCAGGTCCGGGTCGTCCGCGTACCCCCGTGGGCAGACGCCGTCGAGCTGGGCGGAGGTGACGGAGTCCAGTGTCGCGAAGAGCGTCACGTCGATCCCGCGCCTGACCAGCCCCTCGGCGAGCAGGCCGGTCACCTGCTCCCACGGGCCGTAGTGGTGCGGGGGCGTACGCCAGGCGACCGGTCCGAGCAGCGCAATCCTCAAGGGGAGGACGCGTCGACGAGATCAGCTGGGTTGAGGTTCAGGGTGGCGAGCAGCCCGGTGTGCTTGGCCGGGTCGACGCGCTCCGGCAGCTCGCGCTCGACCCAGTCGGCCCGTGCCTGCTGCCCCCGGTCGCGAAGTGCGGTGACGATCCTGTCTCTGGCGATCCTCATCTGGTGCTCCCCTGGTTGAGGTGTTTAAAACGATCATTCGCACGGACAGTGGTGTGCACGCGCGGTCGGATCCGGACCACCAACCGTTCCAACCGCGACGACGGGCGGAACCGACGGCCGGGATGTGGTCGGCGATCGGTCAACACGACCAGCGAGTCGCGGCGACGGGGATGACGTTCGGTAACGCCCCTGATGGGCTGGTGGCGACGGCGTCTGACGGCCACCGGGGCCCCGGGCGACATGTCCACCGTACGCCTCGTGACGTGGGGCTGCACACGCACGGGCAGTCGGGGCGCTCGGAAGGTGCCACCCGGCGGGATGGATCCGGCACCTCAAGGAGGCTGTCCCAGCGGCTTTGCCCGAGTTACTGCCGGAATCTCACTAGCATGAGGGTCCGGAGCACGTAGGCGGGCACCTGATGACGACCGACCAAGCGGTAGGGCTGACCCGCGAGGATGAGGGGCCCCAGCGGGCGACCCTGCTGGAGCTCTTCCTCGATCTGGTGTTCGTCGCCGCGCTGGCCCTGACGTCACGGACACTGGCACAGCGTCTCGACTGGGTCGGCGTCTTCGAGACCGTGGTTCTGTTGACGGCCCTCTGGTGGGTCTGGGCGGCTAGCGCGCTGGCTACCGAACTCCAACACCTCAACCGATCCTCGATCTTCGCTGTGACGCTCTGGGTCATGTTCGGGACGATCCTGATGGCCGGGGCGCTGCCCGGCGCCTTCGCCGAGCACGGCCTGATCTTCGCGGGCGCGTACGTGGCGGTCCAGGTGGGACGCGGCACCTTTCTCGTCGTCGCGCTGGGCGGCCGGATGGAGCAGCAACGCTCCAGTCGGTTCATGTTCTGGTTCGCGGTGTCCGCCGTACCGTGGCTCGTCGGCGCCTTCGTCAGCGGCCCGGCCCGGGGCCTGCTGTGGACCGCTGCGCTCGCCGTCGACTACGCGGCCGCCTGGCTTCGTTACCCCACTCCGCGGATCGGTCGCCTACCCACACCTCACTACGCGGTGGCGGCCGACCACTTGGCGGAGCGTTACCAGCAGATCTTCACGCTCGCTCTCGGCGATCTCATCCTCGTCATCACCCTGACCTACGCCACCCACGACCTGACCATCGAGCGGACGGCGGCACTCCTGGTCGGGTTCGCCGCGACCGTCCTCCTGTGGCAGATCTACGTCCACCGCGCCGGGTCCCTGCTGAAAGCCGCCATCGAGGCTTCCCGGGACCCGGGTGGGTTCGGACGGTCCGCGCCCAACACCCACCTACTCATGGTGGGCGGCGTCGTGGCCGCCTCCGCCAGCTTCGAAGCCATCATCAGCGAGCCTGCCGGGGAGACGTCGCCGTGGCTGGCCGGCGTCCTCCTCGGCGGGCTCGCGCTGTTCCTGCTTGGACGCGCTCGGTTCGAGTACGAGGTGTTCAGCCGCGTCTCACCGTCTCGACTGCTCGCGCTGCTTGCGCTGGCGGTCGTCGGACCCGTCCTGATACTCACCCCGGCACTGGTGGCCGGCCTCGCCGCGACCCTGGTGCTCGCCGGAGTAGCCGTCACCGACAGCATCCGGGCCCACGGAAGGCCGCCCGAACCACCGATGCCCTCGACGTAGTCGGTGATCATGGCTCCAGCACCACCTTGCCGGCCCGGCTGCGCGCCTCGGCGAACACCAGCGCGGCGGAGACCTCGTCGAGCGGGTAGCGGGCGGCGATCTGCGGCACGATCACTCCCCGTCGCAGCAGGTCGAGCACGGTGCCGAGGTCGGTGCGCAGGCGACGGCGGAACGCGGTACGGCGGGTGAGCTGACCGGCCCAGAAGTTGTAGAAGCCAGCCCGGTGACCGTTGGGCAGCGCGTTCCAGGTGTAGAGGCGGGACAACAGCTTCACGAAGATCCAGATGACCGACTGCCCGGTGCCCACGGCTGCCGCGTTGCCGTAGACGACCAGCTTGCCGCCCGGGGCGAGCAGGGCGTACGAGGTGCGGACGCCCGGGCCCGCGACCGGGTCGAAGACGGCGTCGACGCCACCCGGCGACAGCTCGCGAACGTGGGCGGCCATGTCCGGGTCGCGGTAGTCGAGCGGTTCGACGCCGAGTTCACGCAGGCCGGCGTGGTGTCGTACGGCAGCGGTGCCGATGACCCGCAGCCCGAGGTGCCGGCCGAGCTGGACGAGCACGCTCCCGACGCCGCCGTTCGCGCCGTGCACGAGGATGGTCTGCCCGGCCGTCAAGTCGGCGTCGCGCAGCATCTGCCAGGCGGTCACCCCGTTGACGACGACGGTCTCGGCCGCGACGGGGTCCAGGCCGGTCGGTACGGGGGTCAGGGCGTCGAGGTCGACCAGCGCGTGGGTGGCCCAGCCACCGGTCTTGGTGACCGCCGCCACCCGCGCGCCGACCAGGGCGTGGTCACCGCCGGGACCGACCGCCCGGACGGTGCCGACGAGGTCGTAGCCGGGCACGAACGGGAACTTCGGCTGGCCGGGGTAGAGCGCGCGGCGCATCTGCTGCTCGGCGAACGAGATGCCGGTCGCCTCGACCTGGACGAGCGCCTGCCCCCGGCCGGGGACGGGCATCGGGCGTCGGCGCAGCTGGAGTCCGTCGGGCTCCACCACGCCGGGCAGCACCACTTCGGTGATCATCGCGTCGGTCGTCATCGGATTCTCCTTTGTTCGTAAGTGTGCACTCACACACTTGTCGAGGCCGAAGAGTGGGCCGCCGTAGCGGCCCGACAGCGGGTTGGTCAGGGGTGGCGAATGCCGGCGGTCAGGGCACGAGCCCAGGGCTCCGGGACCTGCTCCAGGCCGGCGGTCACGATCAGATGGCACAACTGGCCGTACGCGAAGAACTGCTGCACCTGCGCGTCGCTGGCACCGGCCCGATCCTGCACGAAGGTGGCGACCCGCCGGTAGCCGGCCCGCACCGCCTCGGCGACCTCCGGGATGTCCGTGACCGCCTGCGCCTGCACCTGGAAGAGCAGCAGGTCGCGATCGGCGATCAGCTCCGCGTACGCACCGCCCATGGTGTCGAGGATCTCTTCCGGACTGTCGCCCGTGGCACGCTCGGCGCCCGCCTCGATCGCCTCGGCGATCCGGTCGAAACACGCTCCGGCCGCCGCCACGAACAACCCGAGCTTTCCGGCGAAGAGCCGGAAGACGTACGCCTCGGAGATGCCGGCGGCGGCGGCCACGGCGGTGACCGGGGTGGCGTGGAAGCCGGCGCGCGCGAACACCGACACCGCGGTGTTCAGGACGGTGACCCGGCGGGCCTCGGCTGTCGATCGCATGTTTGTAAGTGTGCACTCACAAACAAGTGTCGTCAAGTTCGCCGCTCAGCGGTCAGGGCGCGATGCGCAGCATCCGGATCGCGCTGTCGTCGTAGTCGCTGAAGCGGTACCGGAGGCCGGCGAACGGGCTGCCGGGGAAGTCGCCGGTGATCGTGGCGGTCACCACGGTGCCGGCGGGAGTCTCCTCGACGTCGGTGATCTCGTACGACACCAGCGGCACGGCACGGCGCCACTGACGGATGGCCTCGATGCCCCGGTACTCGTTCGACTCGTCCTCGACCACAGCGTCCTCGGCGAAGAGAGCGAAGTAGTCCGCGGAGTCGGGCTGGCCGGCGAGCGCGAAGTAGCGGCGAATGATGGCTGGTGCGCCCTGGGTGGCAGTCATGGTCTCCCGTCCCTCTCCGACGTCGCCGAGGGCCCGTCGTATGGTTACTTCTGAAACAGCACCTACTAGCTTCGACAGTAGCACCTACTCGGGAGAGGGCACGGTTGTGGCCGGAAAGATCCGCTTGGCGGACCGCGAATGTCCGTTGTCCAGTGCGCTGGGCCACGTGGGCGAGTGGTGGACGCTGCTGATCCTGCACGACGCCTTCGACGGCTACACCCGCTTCGATCAGTTCCAGGCCAACCTCGGCGTCTCGTCCAGCATCCTGACCAGCCGGCTCAAGACCCTCACCGGCCAGGGGCTGCTGGAACGTCGCCGCTACCAGACCAGACCGGACCGCTACGAGTACGTCCTCACCGACCTCGGCCGCAGCCTGCGGCCGGTCATCGTCGCCCTCGCGGCCTGGGGCAACTCACGCCTCGATCCGAGCGAGCGCAGCATGATCCTCGTCGACCGGGCCACCGGGGTGGAGGCCGACCCGGTGCTCGTCGACAGCAACACCGGTCGCCCGCTCGACGACGCCACCTTCGTGTTCGCCGCCGGCCCGGCCGCCAGCGAGACCATGCGCAAGCGCTACGAGCACATTCCCACCCGGACGGCCCCGCCGCAGCGGTGACCGGCGCGCACGACGGCGGGCCGACGCGCCCGGCCCTAGTGCTGGTGCGGCCGGTTGCGGATGAGGGTGAGCGCGAGCACGGCGGCGACGAGGAAGACGACGCCGTTGATCCGCAGCCCGGCCTGGACTCCGGAGGTCAGCGCCTCCGCGATCGCCGCCCGCACCGGGTCGGGTAGTGGCTGGTCGCCGTTGGCCCCGGAGGCCACCGCCGCCCGCACGGCGCTCCGGGTGGGTTCGTCGACCTGGTGTGCGGCGAGCCGGCCCGGCAGGTCGGCCACCATCGTGGTGGTGAGCAGCGTGCCGAGCAGGGACGAGCCGAGCACCGAGCCGACCTGGCGCGCCGCGTTGACCGCGCCGGAGGCCATCCCGGCCTGGGCGGGCGCGACGCTGGCCAGGGCCGCCGCGGTCGCCGGGGCCACCACCAGCGCGCTGGCCCCGCCGAACAACGCGAACAACGCCCAGCGGTGACCGAACGACGTGTCCGGCCCCTGGTTCGCCAGCGCGAAGCTGGCCACCGCACCGAGGACCAGGCCGAGGGTCAGTGGCGCCTTGAACCCGGTACGACGGATCGCCCGCCCGGCGCCGAAGGCGACCAGCACGTAAACACCGAAGAGCATCAGCATCCGCCAGCCGGTGTCCAGCGGGCTGAGCGCCTGGGCACGCTCGTGGAAGAGGACCAGCAGGATCGCCACGCCGGTGAAACCGAACAGCGACACCGCACCGACGACCATGACAGCGCTGAACGACGCGGACCGGAACAGCCGTACGTCGAGCATCGGCGCGCTGGTCCGCAGCTCGACCAGCACGAACGCGACAAGTGCGACGACCGCGACGACCCAGGCCGTCGACACCACGGGGCTGGTGTAGCCGACCTTGCCGCCCTGGATCAGCGCGTAGACGGCGGCCGCGATCGCGACGGTGCCCAGCAGCAGGCCGGGCACGTCGAGCCGGGCGGCGCTCGGCCGGGACTCAGCCACTCCGACGACGGCGACGACGAGGGTGACCAGGCCCAGCGCGATCGTCGACAGGTAGACGCTGTGCCACTGGTAGTGCTGCAGCAGGGCACCGGCGATCAGCGGGCCGATCGCGAGCCCGATGCCGGACGCCGCCGACCACGCGGTGATGACCTCGGTCCGGCGGTGCGGGTCGGTGAAGGTCGCACCGAGGATCGCCAGGCTGTTCGGCAGGATCAGGGCGCCACCAAGGCCGGCGACCAACTGCCCGGCGATCACCCAGCCGACGGTCGGAGCGCTGGCCACGACGGCCGCGCCGACGATCATCGCGACGACCCCGGCGGCGAACATTCGCCTGCGCCCGTACCGGCTGCCCAGGGTGGCCGCGGAGAGCACGACGCTCGCCACCATCAGGGTGTAGGCGCTGGGGATCCAGACCAGCGTGGTCGGGTCTACCCGCAGGTCCCGCTGGATCGTGGTCAGCGCGGAGACCGTCGCGGTGATCTGCAGGAACGTGATCATCGCGCCCAGGCACATGGCGATCAGGGTCACCGCGCGGGAGCCGCGCAGAGATGAGCGGGCGGTAGCTGCCGGCCCGGGTGCTGCCGCGCCGGGTGGGATCGGGGTTGCGGTGCTGGTGGTCACTGAAGATCCTTCAGGCTGATGGGCTGGCTTGCGTATGCTGAAGTCAGCGCGACCCAGTGAAGCACCTGGCTAGCCCTAACGCAAGTCAGGTACGCTGGACGGCATGAAGGACCTACGAGACGATCGCGATTCCTGGACGAGCGAGAACTGCTCGGTGGCCCGGGCGATGGACATCGTGGGCAGCAGGTCGACGGTCCTGATCATGCGCGAGGCCCTGCTCGGCACGCGCCGCTTCGACGACTTCGTCCGCCGGGTCGGCGTCGGCGAGCCCGCCATGGCCGCCCGACTCAAGGAAATGGTCGCCGCCGACCTGCTCGAACGAATCCCCTACCGCGAGCCCGGGCAGCGCACCCGCCACGAGTACCAACTCACCAGCAAGGGCCGCGCCCTCCTGCCGGTCATCACCGCACTGCGCAACTGGGGCGACACCTGGGCCGCCACCGACACCGGCCCGTCGGTCATCGCCACCCACCACGACTGCGGCGAACCGATCCGCGCGGTGCTCCGCTGCGCCGCCGGCCACGACATCGCGGACGGCGACATCGACATCACCGCCGGCCCGGGTCTCGTCCGGCGCGACTGACACGCGGGTCACGGCCGAACCGGCGCCGTCGCTCAGGGACCATGGGCGGGACCGGCGTCGCCGCGACACCCGGTCGCGCGCCTGTCAGCCGCAGCAGCCCGGCCAGCCCGCCGTCGGTCGCTGCCCAGCCAATCGATCATGATGACTGAAATTGTCGTACACCTGTTCTAGTGTCGGGTCATGGTCGAGGAGTTGGCGCAGGCAGACGACGCGGTCGCCGCGTGCGTGGACGCCGCCGCCTGGGCCCTTTCCGAGCAGGATTTGATCGCCGCGCTCGACGCCGCGCACCGCTTGGAGCAACGTCTCGCCGCCGTGAAGCTGGCCCTGATCCGTGAGCTCGACGGCCGGGGCACGCCCCACGCGCAGGGTGCCTCCTCCACCACGGTGTGGCTGCGCGAGCGACTGCGACTCACCATCACGGTCGCCCGCCGCCTCGTCGACCTCGCCACCGCACTCGACACCGGCAACCCCGGGGTACGACAAGCGCTCACCGACGGACGCGTCACCCTCGACCAGGCCCGGGTCATCGCCGACACGGTCGACACCGTGCACACCACCGCCGGTGCAGAGGCCGGCGACAAGGCGGTTGGTGTGCTGGTCGGCTGGGCCGGGCAGTTCGACCCCACTCTGCTGCGCAAGCTCGGCACCCGCATCCTCGACCACGTCGCCCCCGACCTCGCCGACGCCGCCGCCCACGCCGCCCTCGACGCCGACGCCCGCCGCGCCACCCGCGACCGCCACGTCACCCTCTCCGAACAGACCGACGGCCGCCTGCGACTCACCGCCACCCTCGACACCGAAACCGCCGGCCTCCTGCGCGCCGCCATCGACCCCCTCAGTGCACCCTCCGGCCCCGACGACTCCCGTTCCGCCGGACAACGCCGCCACGACGCCCTCGCCGACATCTGCCGCCTCGCCCTGCGCACCGGCGACCTGCCCGAACACGGCGGCGACCCCGCCCACATCGTCGTCACCACCAGCTACGACGAGTTGACCCGGCAGCTGTCTCGCGGTGCGCTCGACACCGGCGCGCACCTCACCCCCGACACCGTGCGACGCCTCGCCTGCGACGCCACCATCCTGCCCGCCGTCCTCGACAGCACCGGCCAAGTCCTCGACCTCGGCCGACAACGCCGCCTCATCACCGGCCCCCTCCGACGCGCCCTCGTCCTACGCGACCACGGCTGCGCCTTCCCCGGCTGCGACCGCCCACCCCGCTGGTGCCACGCCCACCACATCCACCACTGGGCCGACGGCGGCACCACCAACCTCGACAATGCCGTCCTGCTCTGCGGCCACCACCACCGCCACATCCACCACAGCGACTGGGCAGTGCGACTCGCCGCCGACGGCCACCCCGAATTCACCCCACCCGCCTGGCTCGACCCCGAACAACTCCCCCGCCGCAACCACTACCACCGACGAACATAAGAGCGGCCGACTGACCCGACCCTCCAAGCCGAACAACCATCGGCACGTGCTCCGGGCCAGAGGAGACGTGCTGTGGTGGCAAGGAACACGCGCTCGGTCCACGGCAGCGATGATGCGTCACCCGCTGGTTCAGGGTGTCGCCAGCCGCCAGGCGCGGACCAGTGTTGGCACGTCGGGGCCTGTCGCGTCGCTCGTTCCACGGTCCGGCGCTGGTCACTGTTGCCTCGCCAAGTCTGTGGTGGACTTCGGCACGGGCAACCGACCAAATGGCACAGATCACCCAAGTCGACGTTCCTAAATGACGCGCAAAGTACCCGTTGTGTTACGAGCTTGTTTCCAAGATGACGGCCAGGTTACGAGTGCTTCTCGATGATCGGTGCCGATCCTAGGTTTCGGCCACCGTCATCAGTCGTGGCGGCCGGCACCGAACGTGGAGGCAACGACGTGCCACAACCGAACACCCATCGGACCGGACGGGCCAGGCACGGGGTCAGCATGCTGGCCGCCGTGGCGCTGACCGCGGCCGGCCTGACCAGCCTGCCCGCCAGCGCCACCGCCGCGCCGGCAAGCAGTGGACCGACCGCCCGCTACCTCGTCCAGCTCGCCGAGGAGCCACTCGCCACCTACACCGGCGGGGTTCCCGGGATCGCCGCCACCAAGCCGGTCGACGGGGCGAAGCTGAACCGTACGTCCGGGAACGCCAACGCGTACCGGGACCACCTGCGCCAGCAGCGCAAGTCGGTGCTGGACCGGGTCGGCGTGCCCGCCGAGCGCACCCGCGTCACCATGGAGACCGCGTTCAACGGCTTCGCCGCCGACCTGACCGGGCCGCAGGCCGCCCGGCTGCGCGCCACCAAGGGTGTCCGCGCGGTGTACGAGAGCCAGAAGGTGCACGCCGCCACCGCACACACCCCCGACTACCTGGGCCTGACCGGCAAGGGCGGGGTGTGGGACAAGGAGTTCGGCGGCGACCCCCACGCGGGTGAGGGCGTGATCATCGGGGTCATCGACAGCGGCTACTGGCCGGAGAGCGCGAGCTTCGCCCCGCTGCCCAGCCCGCGCCCCGACCAGGCCGTCATCGACGCCAAGTGGAAGGGCACCTGCGACGTTGGCGTCGAAGCACCGGTGACCTGCAACAACAAGGTGATCGGGGCACGCTGGTACAACGACAGTGGCATCGCCGACGCGTTCCCGGACGACTACTCCTCGCCGCGCGACCGCAACGGCCACGGCACCCACACCGCCAGCACCGCCGCCGGCATCCACGGCGTGCGGGCGACGTCGGGCAACCAGGACCTGGGCATGATCTCCGGCATGGCGCCGGCCGCGCGATTGGCGATCTACAAGGCGCTGTACGACAACGGTGCGGGCGGAGCGACCGGCACCGACATCGACATCGTGCACGCCATCGACGACGCGGTCGCGGACGGCGTCGACGTGATCAACTACTCGATCGGTGACGACACCGAGCGCTTCGGTGCCGTCGACGCGACGTTCTTCAACGCGGCCGCCGCCGGGGTCTTCGTCGCCGCCGCCGCCGGCAACTCCGGCCCGTTCGCCAACACCGTCGACAACTCGACGCCGTGGCTGACCACTGTGGCCGCGAGCACCACCGACCGGCAGAACACCCGCACGCTCACCCTCGGCGACGGCACCACCATCGCCGGTGTGGGCATGGGCGAGACCGGCGTCGGGCCGGCCCGCCTGGTCTTCGCGAAGGACAGCGCGGTCGACCCGGACGGCGCCTACGGTGCCGGCCTCTGCGCCGACGACACGTTGGACCCGGCCAAGGTCAAGGGCGCGATCGTGCTCTGCCTGCGCGGCGAGATCCCGCGTACCGACAAGAGCATCGAGGTGGCGCGGGCCGGCGGGGTCGGCATGGTGCTGTACAACGAAGAGCTGAACTCCCTGAACGCCGACGTGCAGGCCGTGCCGACAGTGCACATCAACGAGGTCGACCTGGCCACTGTCACCGCGTACGTCGGCAAGGGCAACGCCACGGCGACCATCTCGCCGAGCAAGCTGGAGACGGTCGAGGCTCCCGCCGTCGCCGCGTTCTCCTCGGCGGGCCCGTCGAACCTGAACGCCGGTGAGCTGCTCAAGCCGGACATCAGCGCGCCCGGTCAGGACATCATCGCCGCGTTCTCCCCGTCCATCGGCGGCAACGACTTCGCCCTGGAGTCGGGCACCTCGATGGCCGCGCCGCACATCGCCGGCATCGCCGCGCTGCTGCTGGCCAAGAACCCCGACTGGTCGCCGGCGGCGGTCCGCTCGGCGCTGATGACCAGCGCGGTGGACACCACCGACAAGGGCAACCCCATCAAGATCGGCACGTACGACGCCACTCCCATGAACTACGGCGCCGGTCAGGTGAAGCCGGGCAGCGCCTTCGACCCGGGCCTGGTCTACGACTCCAACCAGCAGGACTGGATCAAGTACCTGTGCGGGGTGTCCGCCGACCGGGGCGGCGACTACGGGCTCGCCGACCTGGACGGCTGCGACACGATCGGTGCGATCGACACCGCCCAGCTCAACTACCCGTCGATCTCGCTGGGCCGGATGGTCGGCAAGCAGAGCGTGACCCGTACGGTCACCAACGTCAGCGACAAGACCAGCACCTACACCTCGTCGGTGCAGGCCCCGCCGGGCTACAAGGTCACTGTCACCCCGAAGAAGATGCAGATCCGTCCGGGCCAGAGCGCCCGCTTCACCGTCGAGGTCACCAACACCGGCGGCGCGTTCGACACCTGGGCCGACGGCTCGCTGACCTGGCGCGACCAGTTCAAGCACGCGGTACGCAGCCCGCTGGTCGTGCACAACTCCGGGCTGGTCGCCCCCGACGCCATCACCGGCACGGGCACCTCCGGCAGCGTCCGGATCGCCGCCGAGGCCGGCTACAAGGGTCAGCTGATCTCCCAGCTGTCCGGCCTGACCTCGGGTACCAGCACCACAGTGACCCTGAAGGGCGACGGGCCGAGCTGGGACTGGAGCACGTCGAACAACCTGCCGGTGCCGCTGCCCGCGTCGATCAGCCGGACCACCCTGCACGTACCGGCCGGCACCCGCAGCCCGGAGATCCACGTGACGTCGGCACGGCCCACCTGCTCCCACATCGACTGGGAGGACGAGGAGGGCGTGATGGAGTGCACCGAGTTCAGCCTCAACGTCTACGACAAGTCCGGGAAGTTCGTCACCGCCACTGCCAGCACCCGGATCGGCGCGAAGGTCGCCCTGCCCGACGGTGCCGGTGACTACATCGTGGTCGTCGAGCAGGAGTTCACCGAGAACATCAAGGACGAGGCCAACGCGTACACCATCACCAGCTACCTGCCGGGCGCGCCGGGCACCTCCACCGGCCGGGTCACCATCGACCCGAAGCAGCGCAGCGTGCAGCCGGGCGCGACGGCGAACCTGACACTGCGTTGGTCCGGGCTCGCCCCGGGGCAGCGTTACGTCGGGGTGTTGGAGTTCCGCAACGGTGACAGCTCGCTGAAGGTCGTGCCGGTCACCGTCCAGTCCTGACCCCGCTCCCCCGACCCGGCGGATCGGCGTGTGACTCAGGTCACCGCCGGTCCGCCGGATGACCGGCGGGAACCGCAGAGATGATCTGCTCGCCCCACGGTGATCGACGGCGGCGAGAACAAGACCCGGGGCGGCGGGAGCCCAACTCCCGTCCGCCCCGAACGTCTGCGCGGGCCCGTCGAATTCGTCGGCCGAACGGCGGAACTGGCCCAGTTACGCCGGCTCGTCGCCACCCCACCCTGCCTGATCCTGCTCGAAGGTGAGCCCGGAATCGGCAAGAGTCGGCTCGTCGCCGAGCTGCTCGCCGAACTCCCCGGGCGGCACCTCGTCGGCGAGTGCGACGACGTGCCCGAACCCTTCCCGCTCGGCGTGCTGCTGGACGCGATCCGGGGCTGCACCGAGCGACCCGGTCCACTCAGCCCGGTGGCCGGCGCCCTCGCGCCGCTACTGCCCGAACTCGCCGACGTCCTGCCGGACGCGCCGCCCCCGTTGACCGACCCGGCGGCCGAGCGTCATCGCCTGTTCCGCGCCGTCGCGGCGGTGCTCACCGCGCTGAGCCCCGCCACCCTCCTGCTCGAGGATCTGCACTGGGCGGACCCGGCGACCTGCGAACTCCTCGCGTACCTGAGCACCCACCCGGTGGACGGGCTGGCAGTGCTGCTGACCGCGCGGACGGCGACGCCGGGGAGCAGCACGCCGATCCACGACGCCCTGGCGCGGACTCCCCCGTGGAGCGTCACGCGCGTCGCGCTCAGCCCGCTGGACGCCGATGACGTACGCCGGCTGGCGGCGCGCACCCTGCGGCTCGACGACCCGCCGCAGCAACTGACCGCCGCCCTGCTCGACCGCACCGCCGGTATCCCGTTCGTGGTCGAGGAGGTGCTGCGTACGCTCGCCGAGCGGGGCGGCGACCCGTTGGCCGACGACAGTGTCCCGTTCGTCCTCCGTGACGTGCTGCTCTGGCGGCTGCGCCCGCTCGACGAGGCCACCCGGGAGGTGCTCGGCGCGGCGGCCGTGCTGGGCATGACGCCCGATCAGCGCATCCTCGCCGCGGTGCTCGGCCTGGACCGGGTGGCGATCGGCGCGGCGTTGACCGCCGCACACCGGGCGGGCCTGCTGCACGACGCCGGGGACGGCCTGCGGTTCCGCCACGACCTGGCCCGACAGGTGGTCTACGACCTGGTGCCCCGGGAGAGCCGGGAGTGGCTGCACCTGCGGGTCGCGCGGGTGTTGGAGCAGGAACTGCCGAGACCGGTGGCCCAGCTGGCGCACCACTACCGTCGGGCCGGCAGCGGGGCCGACTTCGTCCGCAACGCCGAGGCGGCCGCCGACCTGGCCACCGAACGCGGCGACGACGCGACCGCCGCCAGCTTCCTGCTCCAGACGATGGACATCGCCGAGCTTCCCCGACCGGTACGGGTTCGACTCGCCGCCAAGCTGGGCCGGTCGGCCATCGACGGGCTCAGCCAGGCCGAGGCGATCCCGGTGCTGGAACGGCTGCTCGCCGACCGACGGCTGCCACCGGGCGCCCGAGGGGAGCTGGGCCTGGTGCTGGGTCGGATGCTGCGCCAGCAGGGCGAGGCGCTGCGCGGGTACACCGAGATCGAGCGTGCGGTGCCGTACCTGCGCGCGCCGCGCCGCAAGGCCCCGGCGCTCGCGGTGCTGGCGGCCCCCGACACCGTCGTGGGCCGGCACGTCGACGACCACCTGGCCCGTTGTACGGAGGCGGAGACCGCAGCGGCGGCCAGCGGGGATCCCGGGTCACACCTCGCGGTCCGCATCGCCCGGGCCTCGCTGCTGCTGGAGTTGGGCGACCCGGCGGCCTGGGCGATCATCACGGAGCTGCGGGCGTCCGCGGAGTTGGCCGATCGGCCGCGCGAACACGCCCGCGCCTGCCTGAACTGGGCGCAGGGCGCGCTGCACGCCGGTCATCCCGAGCAGGCCGAAGCGTTGCTGGCGGCCGGCCGGGCGCTGGTCGACGAGACCGGGTACGAGCGGCTGACGTCCCTGGTGGAGGCAACCCAGTTGTCACTGGACCGAGCCACCGGCCGGCTGGACGGTCTCGTCGAGCGGCTCCGTCGGCTGGTCGCCAGCGCCGAGCGGATGCCGGTCACCCTGCTGGACGCGCGGGCCGAACTGGCCACCGTGCTGGCGCTCACCGCCACCGCGAACGGCGGCACCGCGAACGCCGGCAGCGCCGCCGGCCTGGGCGACAGGACCGGCGGGCTGGACGAGGTGGAGGTGGCCGAACGGGCGCTGCGGGAGGTGGTGGTCGACGCCCGCCGAGTCGGTGCGATCTGGCCGCTGGTGCAGACGCTGTCGGCGCTGGCCCGACTGACAGTGACCAGGCAGCCGGACGAGGCCGTCCGGCACGCGACGGAGGCGCTGTCGGTGGTACGCGGAAAGGGCATCCTGGCGTGGGCCGCCGACGCGGTGCTGGTGCTGGCCGAGGCCGCAGCGGCGCAGGGTGAACCGGCGCGGGCCGCGGCGGCGGTCGCCGAACTGGAAGCCGGGATCGCCGGCCGTGACACGCCGCTGGCCCGGGCCGCTCTGCACCGCTGCCGGGAACTCGTCCCGGCCTGAGCCGGGGCGGGCCGTCGGTCGACGGCCCGCCCCGTGGATCACAGGACGACCTGGTGCACCCGGTCGTCCACGCCGCGTACCGCCAGCCAGGCGCTGCCGTTGGCTCCGGCGGCGGCCCCGGGCGCACCCCGGAACGCGTCGGTGGCGAACTCACCACGTCGGAACCAGCCGCCCCAGGCACCGTCGGCCAGGTTGCGCTGCCAGAGCCGGTTGTCGGCGGCCAGCGCGAACAGGTAGACCCGGCCGGAGGTGGCGAGCAGGGTCGGGCTGCCGCTGGTGGTGCCGCCCAGGTTCGTCCAGGCCGACCACGTGGTGCCGGTCCGGCTGCTCCACCACACCTCGTCGGTGCGGCTGCGGACCGCCACGTGCAGCACGCCGGCGTCGTCGACGATCGCGCTCGGCCGACCGTAGAACGGCCGGTTCTCGGGAGCCCCCACACCGGTCCAGCCAGCGCTCGGCGTACGCGTCCAGAGCTTGCCGTCGGCACCACGGGCGACAAGCGTCCACTGCGTCGGGCTGGTCCACGCCACCGTCGGCGCGTCGGTCAGCGTGCCGCCGAGGTTGCGCCACGGCCCCCACGTACCGGCGACGTAACTGCGCTGCCAGGCGGCGTTGTCGGTGCCCCGGACGAAGACGTCGATCCGCCCGTCGGCGGAGCCGTACGCCGCCGGCTGGCCGAGGATCCGGCCGCCGACCGGGCCGCCGAGGGAGGTCCACCGGCTTCCCCACGTCGTACCGGAACGGGTGTTGACCGCCAGGGCGCCCTGCGCGTCGCGGACGAAGGCGGTGGCGTGCGTGTCGTCCACCCGGACCAGCGCAGGGCTGGCGCTGGCGGTGCCGCCGAGGTCGGCGCCGGCGACCTGGTCGGTGCCGGTCAGGCCGAGCATTGCCACCCCGTGCGCCGGCACCTCGACGGTGTACGAGCCGGTGAACGGCTGCACGCCCGGAGTGCCCGGCTGGGCGTCCACCGTGGAGCGGGACCACAGGTCACGGACCCGGACCGACCCGCCGAGGGCGACGTCGGCGAAGTTCACGGTGATCTGCTGGGCGGTGTCGTGCCGGTTGAGCAGCGCGACGGCACGTTTGCCGGAGCCGGCGAGCACCTTGCTCCAGACCTGCGCGTCGGTGCCGGTGTCGGCGACCTTGACGCCCTGCCGCACCAGCGGGTCCTGGTCCACGGCGATGATCTCCGGGTTGGTCAGCGCCGAGATCATCTCCTGCGGCAGGCCACGCGGGTCGGAGCCGATCACCAGTGGCGCGGCCATGATGGCCCACATGCCGAGCTGCGTCTTGGACTCCTCCAGGCTCAACTCGTACCCGCCGTCGGGCAGCGGACGCATCGGCAGCAGGTAGTCCGGGTCGTTGTAGTGCCCCGGCCCGGTGGCCGCCGGGTGGTACGCGTTGACGTCCATGTTGCGCAGCACCCACGGGAACGCCCACTGCGGCGTCGGGTCGGTGAGCCCCACGTCGGTGTACGTCCGCCAGGAGTCGGCGATCGTGGGCGCGTACGTGTAGCTCCAGGTGGAGAGCTGCTCCGGGGTGTACGGGCCGCCACCCCAGTCGGAGCTGACCGGGTTGCAGATGTTGAGCAGCATCGGTCGGGGCGACTGGCGTACCGCCTCGGCCAGCTCCCGGAAGGTGGTCTCCGGGTCGAGGCCGGCGGCGCGGCCGCAGAGCCAGTCGGCCTTGAGCGCGTCGAAGCCCCAGCCGGCGAACTGGGCGATGTCCGCCTGGTAGTGGCCGTTGCTGCCGAGCCCGCACTGCCCCGGCAGGTACGGGCCGGCGTCGGTGTAGATGCCGGCCTTCATTCCCCTGCTGTGGATGTACGCGGCCAGCGCCGCCATTCCGCCGGGGAAGCGGGCCGGGTCGGCGACGAGCTGTCCGGCCTCGTTGCGCGGGGTGGGGGCGGCCCAGTTGCCGTCGATCCAGACGTAGGTGTAGCCGGCGTCGCGCAGGCCACTGCGGACCATGTAGTCGGTGACCGACCGTACTTCGGCCTCGGTGGGATCGCCACCGAGGCCGAAGTAGGTGTTCCAGCCCTGGTAGGGCGTGGGGGCGAGGCCGCTGTTGAAGAAGGTCGGCGCGCCCTGGTCCTCCGCGCCGGTGGCCGCCGGGGCGTGACCGGGGCGGCCGGGCCCGTGGCCGGCCTTCGGCGGGTCGGCGTGGGGTGGGCCGGCCATCGCCGGCACGGGGCTGGCCAGGCCCAGGCCGAGCACGGCCAGGGCAGCGGTCAGCTGTCGGTTCAGGCGCATGGAGGTACTCCTGTCCCTCGGGGGTGGGGGTGGTGGTGCTCCGAGCTCAGTCGCGGGTCAGCACGATGAGGTCGGCGTCGTGGGTGGCGCTCCACCGCACGGGCAGGCCCGCCGCGGTGAGGTGGCTGCCGGAGTAGTGCCGGTCGCCGTGCGAGTAACGGGCCGCCCGGTCGAGGCCGCGCAGCGGCAACCGGACCGGGCGGGACGGGAGCAGCCCGGCGCCGTCGAGCCGGCCGGTGTGCCAGGCCAGGACGACCACCCGGCTCTCGTCCGGCGCTGTGTACTGCACCGCGCAGCGGGCCTGGTCGGGGCCGCCGATCAGGTGCACCTCGCCGTGCGTGACGACGTCCCGGATCTCCTTGTAGCGGGCGATCCAGCCGGCCGCCTCGGCCCGCTCGGCGGGGGTCCACGCCCGGATGTCCGCGCCGATGCCGAGCACACCGGCCATCGCCAGGACGAACCGGAACGCCAGCGTCCGCGGGCGCGGGTCGAACAGGCCGGGCGCGTCGGTGACCCAGGAGCTGAGCAGGTGCGGGGCGTTGGCGTGCAGGAAGCCGTGCTGGATGGCCAGCCGGTCGAGTGGACCGGTGTTGTCGCTGGGCCAGAACACGTCGGCGCGGGCGGCCATCGCCAGGTCGGTACGCGCGCCGCCGCCGGCGCACGCCTCGATCAGCACACCGGGGTGGTCCCGGCGCAGCCGCTCGTAGATCCGGTGCAGGTTGGCGACGTGCGCGCCGTCCAGGTCGAGTGGGCCCAGCCCACCGGACCGACCCGGTTCGGTACGCGGCCGGTTGAAGTCCCACTTCAGGTAGTCGATGTCGTACCGACGCAACAGCCCGTCGACTGTGGAGTGGACGAACTCGGCGACCTCCGGCCGACCCAGGTCGAGCAGGTACTGGTTGCGGACCGGGGTGATCGGTCGGCCGTCGACGGAGTAGACCCACTCCGGGTGCTCGGCGTACAGGGACGACTTCGGGTTGACGCACTCCGGCTCGACCCAGAGGCCGAAGTTCAGCCCGAGGGCGCGGACGTCGGCGATGAACGTGTCGAACCCGGCCGGGAACTTCGCCGGGTCGGGTGTCCAGTCGCCCAGCCCGGCGGTGTCGTCGTCGCGGCCCACGAACCAGCCGTCGTCCACGACGAAGGTCTCCACACCCAACTCGGCCGCGATCCGGGCGAGCGCGAGCTGGCTCTGCGCCTCGACGGCGAAGTAGGTCGCCTCCCAGGAGTTGTAGAGCACCGGCCGCGGCCTGAGCCGGTCGGCGGCCAGCAGCCGCTGGTGGGTGTGCCAGACCCGGGCCAGCCCGTCCAGGCCGTCCGAGCTGTACGCGCCGGTGACCACCGGCAGGGTCAGTCGCTCGCCGGGGGCCAGCTCCAACGGGCCGTCGACCAGCTGACGGCCGACCCGGACCCGGGTCAGGCCGCCGGTGTCCCGCTCGGCACTGATCTCCCACGAACCGGTCCAGGCCAGCGCCATCCCCCAGGCCGGGCCGGCCGGCTCGGCGGTGTCGCGCACCGTCAGCCAGGGCACGTGCAGATGCCCGGGTACGCCCTGCGAGCTGCCGATGCTGAAGGTGCCGTGGCCCAGCTCGATGTGGGAGAGCTGGAACTCCTGCGCCCACTGCCCCCACTGGTGACTGAGCAGTGCGCCGTGCGGCGTGGGTACGCAGAACCCGCCCGAACCGGCCCGGATGACCCGCAGCGCGTCGCTGCCGTCGTTGGTCAGCTCGACCCACCGCTGCACCACGTCGGTGCCGACCGGCATCCGGTAGTGCACTGTGGCGCGCAGCCCGGTGACCGGGTCGGCGAACTCGACGGCCAGCTCCCGCTGGTCGGCGTCGATCCGCGCGTCGGTGTGCGCGAAACCCACCCGCCGCTGCCCGTTCGAGGTCTCGATCACCAGGTCGGGGCCGGTGAACGGGCGGTCGGCGTCGGTGGCGTACTCGATGGGGGCCGCGTCCCCGGCGGTGAGGAACGGGACCGGGCCGTCGTAGCCGACCGGCGAGGGCCCGTCGGAGACGCCGTGTGGCCCCCAGGCGACAAGTTCCAGCCAGCGACCGTGCGCTGGCACCCGCACCGTGTACTCGGTGTGCGTGCCGCGCAGCGTCCAGCGCTGCCCGGCCTCGGCGGTCACTTGACCGCTCCGATCGCCAGGCCGGAGACGAAGTGCCGCTGGAAGCGGAGGAACACCGCGACGGTGGGGACGGCGGCGATGACGGTACCGGCGGCGATGACGTTCCAGGACGACACGAACTGCCCCTGGAGCGCGAGCAGCGCCGGGGTGACCGGCATGTTGTCGTCGGTCCGCAGCACGGTGATCGCCCAGAGCAGGTCGTTGAAGATCCAGGTGAAGGAGAGCGCCCCGAGAGCCGCCAGCGCGGGGCGGGTCAGCGGCAGCATCACCCTGGTGAAGATCTGCGCCGTGCCGGCCCCGTCGATGGTGGCCGCCTCCTGGATCTCGCCCGGCAGGTCCCGCATGAAGCCGTGCAGGACGAACGTGTAGAAGCCGAGCCCGAAGCCGACCTGCACCGCGATCAACGCCCAGAGCGTGTCGTACAGGCCGGTCAGCTCGCTGAACTTGGCCACCGGGATGAGCAGGATCTGCGGTGGCAGCAGGTTGCCGGCGAGCATCAGCAGCAGGATGGTCCGCCGGCCGGGGATCCGGAATCGGCTCAGCGCGAACGCGGCCATCGCGGCCAGCCCGAGGCTCAACGCCACCGACGGGATGGTGACGATCATGCTGTTGATCAGGGCGCGCAGTTCGCCGCCGTCGGTCCACGCCTGCCGGTAGGTGTCCAGCGTGAACGAGCGGGGCAGGCTGCCCACGCCGTGCGCGGCGATGTCGTCGAACGACCGGGTGGACATCACCACCACCCAGAGCACCGGACCCAGCCAGAGCAGCGAGAGCAGGATCATGCCGGTGTGGAAGGCCCCGGTACGGAGCTTGTTCATCACGCTTCCTCCCGGAACGCGCGGACCAGGTAGCCGAGGATGACGGCCAGCGCGAGCACGAAGATCACGACCGCGATCGCCGAGGCGTAGCCCAGCCGCAGGCTCTGGAACGCTGTCGAGTACATGTAGGTGCTGAGCAGCTCAGACGAGTGGTACGGCCCGCCCTTGGTCAGCGACCAGACGATGTCGAACGAGCGCAGCGAGTCGATCACGATGACCGACAGCACCACCGCGTTGACCCCCTTGAGCTGGGGAATGGTGACGTGCCGCAGCCGCTGCCAGGAGTTCGCGCCGTCCATCCGGGCCGCCTCGTGCAGCGCCGGGTCGATCGCCTTCAGCCCGGCGAGGAACAGCACCATCACGTACCCGATCTGGCGCCACAGCGCGGGCAGGATCACCGCGTACAGGGCGGTCTGCGGGTCGGCGAGCCAGGGCCTGATCAGGCTCTCCAGGCCAACCGCCCGCAGCAGCGTGTCGGCGATGCCGTCGGGCTGGTAGAAGACCCGCCAGACCAGCGCCGTCACCACCAGCGAGAACACCACAGGGGTGAACAGCGCGGCCCGGTAGAACCCGACACCGCGCCGCTCCTTCTGCAGGACGAGCGCCATCCCGAAGCCACCCAGCACGGAGAGGCCGCCGAAGAGCACCAGCCAGATCACCGTGTTGACCAGCGCACCCCGGAAGGTGGCGTCGCCGGCCAGCTCGACGTAGTTGTCGGTGCCGACGAAGGTCGGCCTGGTCATCCCGTCCCAGCGGGTCAGGGAGAACCAGAAACCCTGGAGCGCCGGCCAGAACACCCAGATGCTCTCGACCGCGAACGGCACCAGGACGAACGCCACCAGCAGCGGCGACAGTCGGGCCGACCGTCGCCGCCGCCGGGTGGGGGTGACCGAAGTCGTGGAGATCGTTGCTGTCACGTCAGCCCTTGAAGACCTTCTCGGCGCCGGCCTGCCACTCCCGCAGGATCGCGTCGATCTGGTCCGGCTTGTCGATGAACTTGGTCAGCGCGGTGTCGGCGGTCGGCTGGAGCGCGTCGCTGGAGTCGCGGTTGAAGAACTGGGTCAGCTCCTTGGCCTCGTTCAGCATCGCCTTGCCCTTGACCACCAGCGGGGAGTCCGACGCCTTGGCCTTCGGGTTGGCCGGCAGGACGATCCCGGAGCTGGCCTTGACGTACGCCTCCTGGGCCTCGACCCCGGCCAGGTAGCTGAGCAGAGCCCTGGTGCCGGTCGGGTTGGCGGTCTTCGCGCTGGCGAAGAAGCCGTCGGTCGGTGCCTCCTCGGCCAGCGGCACCGCCGGGTCGATGATCGGGAACCGGAAGAAGTCCAGGTCACCGAGCGCGTCCTTGGGGGCGGCGTCGGCGAAGAACGTGCCGATCAGGAACATTCCGGTCTTGCCGGCCAGCAGCGCGGTGGTCGCCTCCTGGAACGGGTACGCCTTGCCCTTGGGGTCGAAGTAGGGCAGGGCCTCGCGCCAGCGGGTGAAGACCGCCTTGACCTTCGGGTCGTCGAAGCGCTGCTTGCCGGCGAGCAGCTCGCGGTGGAACGGCGCGCCGTTGATCCGGATGTTGAGGTAGTCGAACCAGGCCGAGGCCACCCACGGGGTGTCGCCGAGGCCGATGCCGATGGGCGGGATGCCCTTGCTCTTCAGCGTCTCGCAGAGGGCCAGGAACTCGGTCCAGTTCTTCGGCTCCTGCACGCCCCACTTGGCGAAGTTGGACTTGCGGTAGAAGAAGCCCCACCAGTAGTTGTTCATCGGCACGAAGATCTGCTTGCCGCTGGCGTCGGTGGAGAGGGTGCGCAGCGACTGGGGGTAGTCGCCCAGCGACTTCCAGACCTCGGAGACGTCCAGCAGCAGGTTCTTGCTGGCGTAGTCGTTGGCGACCGAGCCCGCGTACCAGGTGTAGAGGTCCGGCGGGTTGGCCGAGGTCAGGTAGGTCGGCAGCTGGGTCCGAAAGGTCTCCGAGGCGATCGTGTTGAGGCTCGCCGTGCCCTTGCCCTGCCCGTTGAAGGTCTCGATCAGCTTCTCCATCGCGGCCTTGGCCTGCGGCGAGGAGAGGTTCGACTGGATGGTGACCGCGCCCGAGCCGCTGCTCGTCGTCGGCCCGCTGGCGGAGCTGGCGCACGCGCTGAGGAACGAGCTGGCGCCGAGCGCGCCCAGGCCGGCGAGCCCGAGGTGGCCAAGGAATCGCCGGCGACCGGGGTCGAAGTCGCTCACGGAGGTATCCCTTCCTTTACGACACGTAGCGTTACGGCGCGATGTGTCGTCCATGTGAATGCTGTGACGAGAAGGTTGCATCGACCCTCGCCGGCTGTCAAGATATCTTCCTAATTAATGATTAGACGAGACCACGGTGAGGGGTCAGGTGGATCAGCCTATGCGCCGGCTTGATGGCAAGAACGCGCTGGTCACCGGCGCTATGGGCGGGATCGGTGCGGCCATCGCCCGACGGCTCGCCGCCGAAGGAGCAGCCGTCGCGCTGCTCGACGTCCACGATCCGACCCCGCTGGCCGACGAGCTGACCGCCGCCGGTCAACGAGCACTGTCCGTAATGGGCAGTGTCAGCGAGGAGAACGACTGGGCAACTGCGGTGGGGGCGACACGAGCGAGCCTCGGCCCGGTCGACATCCTGGTCAGCACCGCGTACGCCGTGCAGGTCGCCCCGGCCCACGAAACCAGCCGACAGTCCTGGGACCACCAGCTCGGCGTCAGCCTCACCGGCTCGTTCCTCGGCGTCCGCGCCTGCCTGGACGACCTGCGGGCCCGCTCCGGCGCGGTGGTGCTGATCTCCTCGGTGCACGCGCTGGTCGGGTTGCCCGGCCGGCCCGCGTACGCCGCCGCCAAGGGTGGCCTGGTCGCACTCGGCCGCCAACTCGCCGTGGAGTACGGCCCGCAGGTCCGGGTCAACACCGTGCTGCCCGGGCCGATCCTCACCGCCGCCTGGGCCGACGTGTCCGAAGAGGACCGGCAGCGCAGCGTGGCGGAGACCGTCGCGAAGCGTTTCGGCACACCGGACGAGGTGGCCGCGACGGTCGCCTTCCTCGCCTCGCCGGACGCCGCCTACATCACCGGCGCGAGCCTCGTGGTGGACGGTGGCTGGACAGCGGTGAAAGCCTCGGCCTGAGAGATCGATACCGACCAGCGAAAAGGCCAGGAGCATTGGCACAGTACGCACGCCGCGGCGTCCACGGGCAGACCGTCGAAGCGATCGCCCGTCGCATCCTCACCGGCGAGATCCCCGCCGGCGCGACCCTGAACATCGTCGCGTTGCAGGAGGAGTTCGACGTCAGCCTCACCGCGCTCCGCGAGGCGCTGAAGGTCCTCTCGGCCAAGGGCATCGTCGACGCCCGACAGAAGCGCGGCACCTTCGTCCGACCCCGGGCGGACTGGAACCTGCTCGACGGCGACGTGATCCGGTGGCAGTTCGCCGAGGGCACCGACCAGCGGTTGCTCGACCAACTGCACGAGGTACGCGCCATCATCGAGCCGGCCGCCGCCCGGCTGGCCGCCACCCGCGCCACCACTGACGACCTGACCGCCCTCGACCGGGCACTGGACGAGATGGCCCAGGCCAACGGCGATCCCGCCGCCGCCATCGCCGCCGACCTCGCCTTCCACCGCGCGCTGCTCACCGCCACCCACAACGAGCTGCTGGAACGGATGGAGGTGGTGATGGAGACCGGGCTCGCCGAACGGGACCGGCTGGTGCACGGCGGCACCCCGCACGACGACCCGGTGCCCAGCCACCGCGCGGTGGTCGACGCGCTGCGCGACCGGGACGAGACAGCGGCCGAGACCGCGATGCGTCAGTTGCTGGACAAGGCCGTCCGCGACGTCGAGAAGGTACGGGGACGAAGGGGCAGTCAGTGAAGATCGAGCGGATCGAGACCTTCCTGGTCGCGCCACGGTGGTTGTTCTGCCGTGTGGAGACCGACGACGGGCTGGTCGGGTGGGGTGAGCCGGTGGTCGAGGGCCGCGCCGAGGTGGTGCGCAGCGCGGTCGAGGTGCTCTCCGAATATCTGATCGGCGCGGACCCCCTGCGCGTCGAGCAGCACTGGCAGGTGCTCACCAAGGGCGGTTTCTACCGGGGCGGGCCAATCCTCTCCAGCGCGGTCGCCGGTCTCGACCAGGCGCTCTGGGACATCGCCGGGCAGGCGTACGGGGCACCGGTGCACGCGCTGCTCGGCGGGCCCGTCCGGGACCGGGTGCGGATCTACTCGTGGATCGGTGGGGACGAGCCCGACGAGGTGGCCGACGCCGCCGCCGCGCAGGTCGCCGCCGGCCTCACCGGAGTCAAGATGAACGCCTGCGGGCGGCTCTCCCCGATTCCCACCTCGGCCGAGGTGGACGCCGTCGTCGGCCGGGTGGCCGCGGCCCGCGAGGTGCTCGGCCCCGACCGGGACATCGCCGTGGACTTCCACGGTCGCGCCGGAATGGCCGCCGTCCGCCGGATCCTGCCCGAACTGGCCGCCCTGCGCCCGTTCTTCGTGGAGGAGCCGGTCCTGCCCGACCAGGCTCACCACCTGCCCGACATCGTGGCCAGCACGCCGATCCCGGTGGCCACCGGCGAGCGGCTCTACGGTCGGTCCGAGTTCCTCGGCCCGTTGCAGGCCGGGGTCGCCGTGGTCCAACCGGACCTGTCGCACGCCGGTGGGATCTCCGAGGTCCGCCGGATCGCCGCGCTCGCCGAGACGTACGGCGCGCTGCTCGCCCCGCACTGCCCGCTCGGCCCGATCTCCCTGGCGGCCAGTCTCCAGGTGGCCTTCGCGACGCCGAACTTCCTGATCCAGGAGCAGAGCATCGGCATCCACTACAACGCCGGCTCGGAGTTGCTGGACTACCTGATCGACCCGGAGCCCTTCCGGTTCGTGGACGGGCACATCGCCCGCCTCGACCGGCCCGGGTTGGGCATCACCGTCGACGAGGCGGCGGTCCGCAAGGCCGCCCAAAGCCCGCACGCCTGGCGCAACCCGGTCTGGCAGCACGCCGACGGGTCGTTCGCCGAGTGGTGACCGGTGCACGGCCGGTGCCGTTGCGGGTGGCGTACGACGCGGCGCACGGCGGCCGGTGGACGAGCCTGCACGGCGGTGACCGGGAGTGGCTCTGGCGCGGCCCGGAACCCGGCCGGCACGAGGTACGCCCCGGTGCGGCGTTCGTCGACGCCGGTGGGCTGGAGGAGTGCCTCCCCACCGTGCGCGGCGAGCCCGACCACGGCGAGGTGTGGTCGCGGCCGTGGCGCGAAGCGGCCCCCGGCACCGTGGTCGTCGAACGGCCCACGTTCACACTGCGCCGAAGGATCACCGACGACGGTGGCGTGGTGGTGGCCGACTACCGACTGGCCGCCGACCCCGGGTACCGGTTCGTCTGGGCCGCGCACGCCCTGCTCGGCCTCTCCCCCGACGCCCGCCTGGACGCGCCCGCCGGCACCCCGACCCGGCTGCACCCGGAGGCCGCCGCGCTCCTGCCGCCGGGCGGTTGGCCCGTCGGCGACCCGTGGTTGACCGGGCCGTGGCCGGCCCCGGCCGGGCTGACACTGGACACCTTCGGCCCGGACGACGGCACGGCGCTCGGCGCGGTGCTGCTCGACTGCCCACGGGTCCAGGTGATCGACGGCACCAACCGGCTGACCCTGGAGCTGGAGTGCGCCGACCAGCCCCGCAGCACGGCCCTCTGGCGCAACCTGGGCGGCTGGCCGGCCGACACCCCCTACCGCAGCCTCGGCGTCGAACCAATGCTCGGCGCCGCCTTCGACCTGGCCGACGCCGGCCCGTCCGACGCGGCGGTGGTTCCCGCCGCCGGCGAGGTCACCTGGCGACTCACCATCTCCGCCCACCGCACCCACTGAGGACACCGTGATGAACCTGCTCGACGAGCTGCGTACCCATCGGCTGCTGGCCATCGTGCGCGGCCCGGACCCGGCCGCCGCGCTGACCGCCGTGCTCACCCTGGCCGAGAGCGGCGTCGCCCTGGTCGAGGTCTCGCTGACCAGCACCGACGCGCTCGGCGTCATCCGCCGTGCCCGGGCCGCCCTCGGGCCCGGCTTCGGCCTCGGCGCGGGCACCGTGCTCAGCGCCGAGGACGCCCGCGCGGCGGCCGACGCGGGCGCCGGCTTCCTGGTCACCCCCGCGATCGCCGCGAGCCTCGCCGAGGGCGGCCGGCTCGGCCTGCCGGTGCTCGCCGGCGCCCTCACCCCGACCGAGGTGGTGCAGGCCACCGACGGCGGGGCCACCGCGATCAAGCTCTTCCCGGCCTCCCTCGGCGGGCCCGACTACCTCGGCGCGCTGCGCGACCCGTTCCCCGGCACCGCGTTCGTGCCGGTCGGTGGGGTCGACGCGGACGGTGCCCGGCGCTACCTCGACCGGGGCGCGACAGCTGTCGGCGTCGGTTCCCCGCTGCTCGGCGACTCCGTCCGAGGCGGCGACACCACGGCGTTGCGGGAGCGGGCCGCCGCCTTCCTCGCGGCGGTCCGGCCATGACCGACCTGGTCACGCTCGGCGAGACGATGGCGGCGTTCCGCACCACCGGCCCGCTGCGACTGGGCGGGACCGCCGGCATCTCCGTCGCCGGGTCCGAGTCGAACGTGGCGATCGGCCTGGCCCGGCTCGGCCACCGGCCGGCCTGGATCGGGGTCACCGGGGCCGACGAGCCCGGCGAGCTGGTCCGCCGTACGCTGCGCGCCGAGGGCGTCGACCTGACCTGGTCCCGGGTCGACCCGACCGCCCCCACCGGGCTGATCCTCTTCGAGAACCGGGTCGCCGACATCAACCGGGTCACCTACCACCGCGCCGGGTCGGCCGGCTCCCGACTGGGCCCGGCCGACGTGACAGGGGCCTTCGACGCCCCCGGGCCACCACCCCGACTGCTGCACGTCACCGGCATCACCTGCGCGCTGGGCGTCGAGCCGTACCAGGCGGTGGTGGCGGCCGTGCGGCGCGCCCGCGCGGCCGGCAGCACGATCTGCCTGGACGTCAACCACCGCAACCGGCTCTGGTCGGTCGCCGAGGCCGCCGCCGCGCTGCGCCCGCTGCTGCCCTCGATCGACCTGGTGATCGCCTCCGACGACGAGTTGGCGGTGCTGACCGACGCCACCGACCCGGCCTCGGCGCTCCTCTCGGCCGGCGTCACCGAGGTCGTGGTCAAGCACGGCGGCGACGGGGCGACCAGCCACAGCGCTACCGGCGTCATCCAACGTCCAGCCCGGACGGTGCCGGTGGTGGACACCGTCGGCGCGGGTGACGCCTTCGTCGCCGGGCTGCTCTCCGGCTGGCTCGACGGCCTCGACGCGCTGGCCCGACTGGACCGGGCCATCACCACCGGCGCGTTCGCGGTCGCCACCCGGGGCGACTGGGAGGGTCTGCCCGACCGGGCCGAGCTGACGCTGCTCGACCACGGCCCCGGCGGTACGGTCCGCTGACGACCTTTGGGAGGAACACCATGGAGCTGACCGAGCCGACCGTCTGGAGCACCGACCGGCTGGAGTTGGGTGAGGGCCTGCGTTGGGTCGACGACCGGCTGGTCCTCGTCGACCTGCTGGCCGGGCGACTCCTGGAGACCGACGGCGACGCCCCGACCCCGCTGCGGGAGCTGCGCCGCCTCGACGTGCCACTCGGCGCGGTCGCCCCGGTGCTCGACCGACCCGGCGAATGGCTGGCCGCCGCCGGGACCGGCGTCAGGGTGCTGACCGCCACCGGCGACCCCCGACCGGTCGCCGACCTGGTCGGCGACGTACCCGAGCCGACCCGGATGAACGACGCGGTCGCCGACCCGCACGGCCGCTTCTGGGCCGGCAGCATGACGTACGCGATGGCGCCCGGCGGGGGCACGCTGTTCCGCCTCACCCCGGGCGCCGAGCCGGTGCCCGCGGTGACCGGGCTGACCATCCCGAACGGGCCCGCGTTCGACGCGAGCGGCACCACCATGTATCTGGCCGACACCCCACTCGGCCAGATCGACCGGTTCACCGTCGACCCCGGCACCGGGGCCCTGCACGGACGGGAGCCGTTCCTGCGGCTGTCCCCCGCCGACGGCGGCCCGGACGGCATGACACTCGACGCGGCCGACCACCTCTGGATCGCGCTGTGGGGTGGCTCCGCGGTCCGCCGATACCGGCCCGACGGCACCCTGGACCGGGAGATCCGGCTGCCGGCCAAGCAGCCGGCCGGAATCTGCCTGGGCGGCCCCGACCTGCGGCGACTCTTCATCGGCACCGCCCGGGTGGGGCTGGACGTGGCGGGCCCGCAGGACGGCGCGCTGCTCGCGGTGGACGTCGAGGTCCCCGGCCTGCCCGCCGCGCGCGCCGCCGCACCGATCGGCTGACCGGAGGCATACCGGACGCCACGGCGGGAACAACCGCACCGCAGGCGGTAACAGCCGACAGGTGGGGAGCGAGCCGATGATCAGCACAGGGTGGGCGGCATGAACGGGCCGGTCGGCGACGAGCCGATGGGGGAACTGGAGCTGGTGCACACCTTCACCGGCCCGATGCCGACCGGGGTGAGCGTCTCGCACCGGGGCCGGATCTTCGTCAACTTCCCGAAGTGGGGCGACGAGGTGCCGGCCACCGTCGTCGAGCTGCGCGACGGTCAGGAGACGCCCTACCCCGACCAGGCGTGGAACGACCCGTCCGGCGACGACGACGCGGGCGCGTTCGTCTCGGTGCAGAGCATCGTGGTGGACCCGGCCGACCGGCTCTGGGTGCTGGACACCGGCAGTCCGATGTTGCAACCCACCAAGCCGGGCGGCCCGAAGCTGGTCCGGGTCGACCTGGAGACCGACACCGTCGCCCAGGTGATCACCTTCCCGGCGGACGTGGCGCTGCCGACGACGTACCTCAACGACGTCCGCTTCGACCTGCGGCGGGGCGAGGCGGGCGTCGCGTACATCACCGACTCCGCGTTCGCCGGGCCGAACGGAATCATCGTGGTGGACCTGGCCAGCGGTGCCGCCTGGCGGCGGCTGCACGACCACCCGTCCACCAAGGCGGAGCCGCTGACGTCGTTCCGGCCGATTATCGAGGGCCGGCCGTTCCTGGAACGACCGGCCGACGGGCCGCCGAAGCCGGTGGGCATGGGCTCCGACGGCATCGCCATCTCCGCCGACGGCACCCGGCTCTACTACTGCCCGTTGGCGTCCCGGCGCCTCTACAGCGTCTCCACCGACGCGCTGGCCGACCCGGGGGTCACCCAGGAGGCCGTCGCCGCGACGGTTGTCGACGAGGGCGACCGGGGCACCGCCTCGGATGGGTTGGAGAGCGACGACGCGGGGCGGCTCTACCTCACCTCGTACGAGCACAACGCCGTGCTGCGTCGACTGCCCGACGGCGGGTACGAGACGCTGGTGCACGACCCGCGACTGCTCTGGCCGGACACCATGTCGGTGGCCACCGACGGATACCTCTACGTCACCGCCAACCAACTGCACCGGCAGCCGCAGTACCAGCGCGGCAAGGACCTGCGGCGCAAGCCGTACGCGCTGTTCCGCACCCGCATCGACGCCGGCCCGGTGCTGCTGCGCCCCTGACCGCGCCAGGGCCCGGCTCCCTCCGCGATCTTGCACTTTCTGTCCCGACAGAAGGGGCATCTACTCCCAAATCAACAACCGGAACTGCAAGATCGACGCATTCTTGGACTCAGGCCGTCAGCTCGTCGGCAGGGTGCGGTCCAGGAGGTCGAAGAGGGCGGCCCAGTGGCGCTCGGTGGCCTGCTCGTCGTACGCCGGGGTGTCGGCCATGGTGTAGCCGTGGTGGGCGCCCGCGTACACCTCTGAGCGGTAGCGCACCCCGGCGGCGTCGAGCGCCTTCTCCAGCGTGGCGATCTGCTCCGGCGTCATCGACTGGTCGGCGTCGGCGTGCCCGAAGTACACCTCACCGGTGATCGAGCCGACGGCGAGGTGCGGGCTGTCCGGCGCGTCGGTGACGATCCGCCCGCCGTGGAAGCTGGCGACCGCCGCGATGCGGTCCGGGTGCGCCTCGATGGCGCGCAACGCGTTCGTGCCGCCCATGCAGTAACCGGTGATCACCACCGGGCCCGGCCGGACGTCGTCGCGTGCGGCCAGGAAGTCCAGGTAGGCGGCGGTGTCCCGGCTGACCACCTCGGGGGTCAGCGCGCCGATCAGCGGCATGATCTGCTCGAAGAGCGCACCGCGCTGGTCCGCGTCGCCGAGCCGGGACAGGTCGAACAGCGGTGCCCGACCGCCCCGGTAGAACAGGTGGGGCGTCAGCACCAGGTAGCCCCGGGCGGCGATCCGCTCGGCCATCTCCACCAGGCGCGGGCGCGGCCCGAAGGCGTCCATGAAGAGCAGCACCGCCGGGAACGGGCCGTCGCCGTCCGGTCGGGTGAGGGACGCGTCCGCCACTCCGTCACTGGTTGCGATGTCCACCGTCGTCGTCAGCACAGTGCCTCCTCGTACGCCGATCTTGGTCCGTTCCGAACGTTACTCGCCGTGTCGGCGCGCCTGGCCGGCAGCCGCGTGAACACGGCGTCAAGAAATGGCGGTGACCCGTCGAAACGGCGTATCGACTGGTGCTCCGCCGGCGCCCGGTGGTGACGATGGGTGCCATGAGTCCTTGGCGGATGACACGCTGGGAACGCGGAGAGCTGCCACCCGACGCCGGCACCGACAACGTGCCCGGCGCGCCCACAACCAGGGCGGACGGGTCGGAACGGCGGCACGAGGCACTGGTCAGCGTCCGGCTCGGCCCGTCCGCGCCCGGCAGCCACCTGGTGGAGTACCTGCGGCGCGAGCCGTGCGCCGTCGCCGCGTGGTGGATCGCGGCCGACGTCGACGCCGTCATCCGGCTTGCCGCCGACAGCATCACGGTGCTGCACCGCGCGGTGGCCGACCTGCGGCTACGCGCCGGAGTGGAGGTGGCGGAGGCGAACTACATCCTGCGCGCGCTCGACCTGACCACACCGGCCGACCCGGGTGCCCCGACGGACGCCCAGGCCTGGGCGGGGTCCGCCGCATGAGCCGCCGCACCGGTGCCCACCGGGTCGTGGTGGGCGTCGACCGCTCGTTCGCCGGGATGCAGGCGCTGCGCCGGGCGACGCAGCTGGCCGCGACCATCCGCCGCTTCGCCCGCGACCTCGAACGACTCAGCCGATGACCGCCACCGCGGCGGCACGTGTGGAAAGGACCGACCCGACAATGGACGAGGGCCCGATAATCTACGCCGTTCCGGTGCGTGACCTCCCGGGACGAATGGTGCGGACGGTACGGACCGGCCGCTCTCCGCAGGGGCAGCGGATGGGCATCGCCTTCACCCGGCCCGAGCTGCTGGTCACCGCGATGGGCGCGGACCAGCAGTGGGAGGAGCTGTGCGAGTCGGCGCTGCGCGGCATGCTGCGCCCGCTCGGCATCGACGTGATCCAGGTCGACCCGTTGCTGGTGGCACCACCGCTGGGCCCGACGACCGCCGCCCGCCCGACGACCGCCGCCGGCCCGATCGGTCAGGCGCGGACGAAGCGCACCGCGTCGGCGATGACGTGGCCGTCGGTGTCCTCGGTACGGATCAGCACGCTCCCGTCGGTGCCCGCCGTGAACGGGTAGGTGCCCAGCGGCACCCACTGGCCCCCGGACTGCCGCTGGTCGACGGTCCGGGTGGCCACCCCGCCGGAGTACGCGATGTCGACCGGCACGTTGCTCGCCCGGTTGGGGTCGGCGGTCCAGCGCAGCTGCACGGTCCACGACCCGGAGGCGGGCAGCGTCGGGCGGAACCGCAGTCGGTTGACGCCCTTGGCGGTGTTGCCGTCGTGCTCGTAGTCCGGGCCGTAGTAGCCACCGATGCTGGTGCTGCGCAGCCACGTCCCGGCCCGGGTGATCCCGCCGGCCGCCGCGTTGTCCAGGATCACCTCGCTGGTCGATCCCCATTCCAGCACCGCGCCGTCCTGGCGCAGCCGGGCCTGGAGGGCGGGCACCGACACCGCCTGCGCGGCGAGGTTCCCGGCGAGCGCCAACGACGCCGCCGTGGCGGCGGCCTGCCCGAGGATCATGAACACCGGCTCCATCCGGATCGAGCCGTACGCGATGTGGCTCGCCGACAGGCAGACCGGCACCAGCAGGTTGGCGCACTGGGCCTGGTGCGGCACGATCGCCCGGTAGCTGACCGGGTACGGCGACGGCACCCCGATCTGCACGTCCCCCTCGTTGCGCACCCGGCCGTCGACAACCACCCGCTGACAGTTGTGCGAGTCCATCGTGTAGCTGGCCAGGCCCACCGAGTCGGTGGCCCGTACCCGGCCCCGGCAGTCAGCCTCGGTCATCACGTACGCGGAGACCATCCGGCGGGCCTCCCGGATGTAGAGCAGCGGCGGCCAGCCGCCCGTGCCGGTGAACTCGTCGGCCGGCAGCCCCCACCGGGCGGTCGACTCACGCACTGATGCCGGCAGCCGGGGATCGTTGGCCAGGAACCACATCATCCCCTGCTGGTAGCTGCGGTGCTCGGCGATGATGCTCTCCCGCGCCGCCCAGGTCGCCGTCGGGTACGCGTGGTTGAAGCCGATGTGGTCGGTGGACACCGCGCCGTTGTTGTTGGAGTCGGTCTTCCCACCGCCGATCGATCCGGTGGTGAAGTACAGGCCGGTGAAGCCGGCCTGGATGTGGCGCAGCTGCAGCTCGTACCGGATCGGGTCGTAGTCGGACGGCCTGCCGAACGGGATCCGGTTGGCCGCCTGGGTGAGGCACATCCGGAAGCAGTACGCCTGGATCCGGTCGTCGCCGCTGCCCTGCGGGGCGAGCGGGGTGGTGGAGATGCCCGGCAGCAGGCCGCTGGCGGGCGAGCCGGCCGTCACGTACGGGTCGACCGGGTAGACGAACTGGTGGGTGTTGCGGGACTGCACCCCGTTGATCGTCTCGCCGTAGGTGTCGTTGGACTCCCGCCCGACGGTGAACCCCACCCCGGCCATGGCCAGCAGGTCGCCCTCGTAGCTGGCGTCCACGAACACCCTGCCGGAGTAGATCGACCCGACCTCGGTGCGCAGCTCCGTGATCCGGTTGCCGCTGCGGCCGAGGCTGGACAGCCGCGCGCCGACGACCACGGGGACGCCGGCCTCGGCCAGCATCTCGGCGAAGACGGCTGCGGCGACGCGCGGTTCGAAGGTCATCCGCAGCGGCGACGTCGGCGTGAGGGTGCCGCCGTGGTACTTGACGTACACCCGGCGGTAGAACTCGGCGGCCAGCCCGCCGATGGACGCCTGGACCCCGGTGTCGGTGGCGCCCAGCCCGGCGGTGCTCAGCCCACCGACGTGGCTGGTGGGCTCCACCACCACGGCGGTGTGGCCGAGCCGACGCATGGTGATCGCGGCGGCCAGCCCACCGGAGGTGGCGCCGTAGACGACCAGGTCGGCGGTGGTGACGGCGGCGCGGGCGGGACCGGCCCGGAACGGGTCGGAGAGACCGGCCAGGACGAGGCCGGCGCCGCCGGCGGTCAGCAGACGGCGGCGGGACAGGGGCACTGACACGGCGAACTCCCGAGGGGTAACCGGAGGGGACGGTTACAGAAGCACGCCGCTGCCGCTGCTGTCGAAATTCTTCAATCTCTGCCGGCGGGTGTCAACGGGTCAGGGGCGGTAGCGGTAGCCCATTCCCGGCTCGGTGATGAGGTGCCGGGGGCGGGCCGGGTCGTCCTCCAGCTTGCGCCGCAGCTGGGCCAGGTACTGCCGCAGGTAGTTGGTCTCGTTCTGGTACTCCGGCCCCCACACGTCCTGTAGGAGCTGCCGTTGGCTGACCAGCTTGCCGGGGTGCCGCAGCAGCTTCTCCAGCACGCTCCACTGGGTGGGGGTCAGCTTGACCTCGGTGCCGTCGTCCCTGCGCACGCTGTGGTCGGCCAGGTCGACGGTGTGCTGACCGATCCGCAACGCCGGCACCGCCTCGCTGGGCGCGCCGAGGCGGCGGGTCACCGCGCGGATGCGGGCCAGCAACTCCTCGACCCCGAACGGTTTGGTGACGTAGTCGTCCGCACCGGCGTCGAGCGCCGCCACCTTGTCCTCGCTGCCGGCCCGGCCGGAGAGCACGATGATCGGCACTGTGGTCCACCCGCGCAGGCCCCGGATCACCTCCACCCCGTCGATGTCGGGCAGGCCGAGGTCGAGCACCACCAGGTCGGGTGGGTGGCTGGCGGCGGCCTTCAACGCGGCGGCCCCGGTGCCGGCGACGTCCACGTCGTACCGGCGGGCCCGCAGGTTGATCCGCAGGGCGCGCAGGATCTGCGGTTCGTCGTCGACGACCAGGATGCGCGTCATTCCGGTGGCCCCTCCGAGCTGGTCTGCGCGGCAGCCGGCAGCCGCAGCACCATGGTGAGCCCACCACCGGGGGTGGTCTCCGGGGTGATGCTGCCACCCATCGCCTCGGCCAACCCCCGGGACAGGGCGAGACCGAGACCGACACCGGTCTGGTTGTCCCGGTCACCGAGGCGTTGGAACGGCAGGAAGACGTGCTCCCACTGGTCCTCCGGGATGCCCGGCCCCCGATCGATCACCCGCAGCTCCACCTGACCAGCGTGCGCGCTGGCGGTGATCACCGGCGGCTGGTCGGGTGGGCTGTAGCGCAGCGCGTTGGCGACCACGTTGACCAGCACCCGTTCCAGCAGGCCCGGGTCGGCGGTGGCCGCCGGCAGGTCGGCCGGGATGTCCGTGCCGACGGTCGCGGCCGCCGGGCCAAGTTCGTCAAGCGCCAGGGGTACGGCGTCCTCCAGGCCGACGGCGGTCGCCGAGATGCCCAGCACACCCGCCTGGAGCCGGCTCATGTCCAGCAGGTTCGCGACCAGCCGGGCGAGCCGGTCCAGCGACTCCTCGGCGGTCTCCAGCAACTCCTCGCGGTCGGCCTCGTCGAACTCGATGTCGTGGCTGCGCAGGCTGGTCACTGCCGCCTTCGCGGACGCCAGCGGCGTACGCAGGTCGTGGCTGACCGCGGCGAGCAGCGCGGTGCGCATCCGGTCCGCAGCGGCGAGGGGTCTCGCGGTGGCGGCCTCCTCGGCGAGCCGCTCCTGGCGCAGCGCGACAGCGGCCTGGGCGGCGAACGCCTCGACGATCCGCCGGTCGGCGGCTTCCAACCGCCGGCCGCTGAGCACCACGGTGATCCGGTCGTCGACGGGTACCGCCGTCTCGCCGCCGTCGGGGGTGCAGGCCGGCTGCTCACCGACGCTGGCCACCACACACCAGGCGTGCTCTTCGCGGGCCCGCTCCGGACGCCCGCTTGCCTCCTCGGCCAGCTCCAGCACGCTCACCGCGCGCAGCCCGAAGGTCTCCCGGAGCTGGTCCAGCAGGGCGGGCAGGGGACGTTCGCCGCGCAGCACACCACCGGCGACGGCGGCGAGGGTCTGCGCGTCGGCGGCGGCCCGCGCGGCCTCCCGGGTACGCCGGGCGGCCACGTCGACGATCCAGCTCACCGCCAACGCCACCCCGACGAAGACGGCCAGGGCGAGCAGGTTGTCCGCCTCGGCGATGGTCAGCGTCTTGAAGGGCGGGGTGAAGAACCAGTTGAGCAGCAGGCTTCCGCCGAGCGCGGCGACCAGGGCCGGCCACACCCCGCCGACCAGCGCGACCCCGACCACCCCGGCGAGGAACAGCAGGATGTCGTTTGTCAGCGTCAGGTCGGGCAGGGTCCGCAGCAGCACCGTGAGCAGCGGCATGCCCAGCACCGCGAGGCCGAAGCCGAGCAGTCGGCGGCGGCGGGACAACGCCGCCGGCACGGCCGCCGCCCGGCGGCCCTTGCCTGCCTGCTTGTGGGTGACCAGGTGCACGTCGATCGAGCCGGACAGGGCGGTGGTGGTCACCCCGACGCCCCGGGCGAAGATCTGCGCGAGGCGGCCCCGCCGGCTGGCCCCGAGCACCAGTTGGGTGGCGTTCACACCCTGGGCGAAGTCCAGCAACGCGGCCGGCACGTCGGTGCCGAGCACCTGGTGGTACGTGCCGCCCAGGCTCTCCACGAGCACCCGCTGGCGGGCCAGCTGGGCCGGGTCGGCGCCGGCCAGGCCGTCGCTGCGGGCCACGTGCACGGCGAGCAGGTCGGCGCCCTTGCTGCGGGCGGCGACCCGGGCGGCCCGACGGATCAGCGTCTCCCCCTCGGGCCCGCCGGTCAGCGCGACCACCACCCGTTCCCGGGCCTCCCAGGTCGCGGCGATGCCCTGCTGGCTGCGGTAGCGGTCCAGCTGCTCGTCGACCTTGTCGGCCAGCCAGAGCAGCGCCAACTCGCGCAGTGCGGTGAGGTTGCCGACCCGGAAGTAGTTGCCCAACGCGGCGTCGATCTTGTCCGGTCGGTAGATGTTGCCGTGCGCCATCCGCCGGCGCAGCGCCTCCGGGGTCATGTCGACCAGCTCGACCTGCTCGGCGGCGCGGACGATCTCGTCCGGCACGGTCTCCCGCTGGGTGGTGCCGGTGATCTGCGCGACGACGTCGTTGACCGACTCCAGGTGCTGCACGTTGACGGTGGACAGCACGTCGATCCCCGCGTCGAGCAGCTCCTGGACGTCCTGCCAGCGCTTGTCGTGCCGGGACCCGGGCACGTTGGTGTGCGCCAACTCGTCGACCACGGCGACCTCGGGCCGGCGAGCCAGCACCGCGTCCAGGTCCATCTCGGTGAACTCGGCGCCCCGGTAGGTCATCGCCCGACGGGGCACCTGCTCCAGGTCGCCGAGCATCGCGGCGGTGTGCTGCCGACCGTGGGTCTCCACGAAGCCGATCACCACGTCGGTGCCGCGCGCGGCCCGCCGCTGGGCCTCCTCCAACATGGCGTACGTCTTGCCGACGCCGGGGGCGGCGCCGAGATAGATGCGCAGTTCTCCGCGTGGCACGGGGACCATCCTCCCTGGTCAGGTCGGCCGGTGGGGCCGCGCCCGATCGGCGCGGCCCCACCGGCGCGGGTGCTCAGCGTGCGGGGAACTGCTTGTCGAGGGCGAGGTTCAGCTCCAACACGTTCACGCCGGGCTCCCCCATGAAGCCGAGCGCCCGGCCGCTGGTGTGCTCCTCGACCAGCTTGCGAACCGCCGCCGGGTCCGCGCCGCGCTCCCGCGCGACCCGGTTCACCTGCAACTCCGCGTACGCCGGGCTGATCTGCGGGTCGAGGCCGCTGGCGCTGGCGGTGACCGCGTCGGCGGGCACCGCCGGGTCGGCGGGCGCGTCGCCCCGGATCGGGGTGACCACCCCGCCGGCGGCCACGTAGTCCTCGCCGGGCTGGGCCGGCTCCACCGTCACCCCCTGGTACTCGGTGACGAACGGAGTCGCCGGGGCGGCCTGGTTGACGCTGACCACCCGGGTCACCGGGCCGGTCAGACCGTCCGCGCGGAAGACCGCGAGCACGGCACCCACCCCGTCGTCGGTGCAGTACGGGCGGCTGCCGTCGACGCCGTTGAGTTCACCGACGGCCTTGCTGCGCCCGCAGACCTGGGTGAGCAGGCTTTCGCTGGACTCCTCCGGGTCGGTGGCGATGGTGTCGACGACGCTCTCCGGGCCCAGGTTGCTGGCCGAGGTGGAGGTCGGGTCGTAGCCGTCACCGGCGGCCGACGGGCGGGACTGGAAGTAGCGCGGGACGGGGTTGCCGTCGGCGTCGGTGAAGGACTGGCCGATCAGCGCGCTGCCGACAGTCGTTCCGTTCGAGACGATCAGCGAGCCGTCGGCCTTGTGGTTGAGGCCGGGCAGCTGGCCGAGCGCCACCAGGGCCAACGGGTAGACCAGGCCGAGCAGCACCGTGAAGACGAGCACGGCGCGCAACGCGGCGAGGTGTTGGGCGATCCAGGTGGGTAGGCGCATCACGAAATCCCCGGGAAGAACTGGATGAGCAGGTCGATGAGCTTGATTCCGATGAACGGCACGATGATGCCGCCCAGCCCGTAGACCAGGAGGTTGCGGCTGAGCAGCTTCGACGCGGCGGCCGGCCGGTACCGCACGCCCCGCAGGGCGAGCGGGATCAGCGCGATGATCACCAGGGCGTTGAAGATGACGGCGGACAGGATCGCCGACTCCGGGCTGGACAGCCGCATGATGTTCAGCGCGTCCAGGCTCGGGTAGAGGCCGGCGAACATGGCCGGGATGATCGCGAAGTACTTCGCGATGTCGTTGGAGATGCTGAACGTGGTGAGCGCGCCGCGGGTGATCAGCAACTGCTTGCCGATCTCGACGATCTCGATCAGCTTGGTCGGGTCGGAGTCGAGGTCGACCATGTTGCCGGCCTCCTTGGCGGCCGACGTGCCGGTGTTCATGGCCACCCCGACGTCGGCCTGGGCGAGGGCCGGCGCGTCGTTGGTGCCGTCACCGGTCATCGCGACCAGCCGGCCACCCTCCTGCTCCCGCTTGATCAGCGCGAGCTTGTCCTCCGGCGTCGCCTCGGCCAGGAAGTCGTCCACCCCGGCCTCGTCGGCGATCGCCTTCGCGGTACGCGGGTTGTCGCCGGTGATCATCACGGTCCGGATGCCCATCCGGCGCATCTCGTCGAACCGCTCCCGCATGCCGGACTTGACCACGTCCTTGAGGTGGATGACGCCCAACGCGCGGGCGGGCTCACCGTCGACGTGTTCGGCGACCACCAGCGGGGTGCCGCCGGTGCCGCTGATCGCGTCCACGATCTCGCCGACCTGCTCGGTGGGGTGGCCGCCGTTCTCGCGTACCCACTTCATCACCGCGGCGGCGGCGCCCTTGCGGACCCGGCGGCCGGTGCCCGACGCGCCGCCGTCCACGCTGGCGTCCGGGGTGAGGTCGACGCCGCTCATCCGGGTCTGCGCGGTGAACGGCACGAAGGTGGCGTGCGGCATCACGCCGGGCTCCCGCTCGCGCAGCCCGAACTCGTTCTTCGCCAGCACCACCACCGAACGCCCCTCGGGGGTCTCGTCGGCCAGGCTGGACAGCTGCGCGGCGTCGGCAATTGTCGCGGCGTCGACCCCCTCGACCGGTACGAACTCGGCGGCCTGCCGGTTGCCCAGCGTGATGGTGCCGGTCTTGTCCAGCAGCAGGGTGTTGACGTCGCCGGCCGCCTCGACGGCCCGGCCGCTCATGGCCAGCACGTTGCGTTGGACAAGGCGGTCCATGCCGGCGATGCCGATGGCGGAGAGCAGCGCGCCGATGGTGGTGGGGATCAGGCAGACCAGCAGCGAGACCAGCACGACCCCGGTGACGCCGGAGCCGGTGATCGCACCGCTGTCCGGCGCGGCCGCCTGGTACGCCTTGGAGAAGATGGCGAGCGGCTGGAGGGTGACCACGGCCAGCAGGAAGATGATCGTGAGCGCGGCGAGCAGGATGTTCAGCGCGATCTCGTTCGGCGTCTTCTGCCGGTTGGCCCCCTCGACCAGGGCGATCATCCGGTCGATGAAGCTCTCCCCCGGCTTCTGGGTGATCTTCACGATGATCTGGTCGGAGAGCACCTTGGTGCCGCCGGTGACCGCGCTGCGGTCGCCGCCGGACTCCCTGATGACCGGGGCCGACTCGCCGGTGATCGCCGACTCGTCGACGCTGGCGATGCCCTCGACGATGTCCCCGTCGCCGGGGATGATGCCGCCCGCCTCGACCAGCACGATGTCGCCCTGACGCAGGTCAGGCGCGGGCACCGCCTCGTCGCGGTAGGTGTTGGCCCGGGCACCCGGCTTCCAGTCGATCAGTCGGGTGGCGATGGTGTCCTTCTTCGCCTGCCGCAGGGTCGCCGCCTGGGCCTTGCCCCGACCCTCGGCGACGGCCTCGGCCAGGTTGGCGAAGACCACTGTCAGCCAGAGCCAGATGGTGATCGCCCAGGCGAACACCGACGGGTCGGTCACCGCCAGGACGGTGGTGAAGGCCGCACCGACCTCGACGATCAGCATCACCGGGTTACGCCACAACGTGGTGGGGTTGAGCTTGCGTACCGCGTCCGGCAGGGACCGGATCAACTGCTTGGGGTCGAGCAGGCCCCCGCCGATCCGGTTGCCCTGGGTGGCGGGCGTGCCGGGGAGCTGCTCTGTCGGGGCGGACGTGACGGACATGTCCTCGTTCCTCATGGTGGTCAGAGCCCCTCTGCCAGCGGGCCGAGCGCGAGCGCGGGCAGGAAGGTCAGCGCCACGAGGACCACGGTGACGCCGACGACCATGCCGATGAACAGCGGTCGGTGGGTCGGCAGGGTGCCCTCGGACGCGGGGGTGGGTGCCTGGCGGGCCAGCGAACCGGCCAACGCGAGCACGAAGATGAGCGGCAGGAACCGGCCCAGCAGCATGCACAACCCGAGTGCGGTGTCCCACCAGGTGGTGTTGACGGTGATGCCGCCGAACGCGGAGCCGTTGTTGTTGCTGGCCGAGGTGAACGCGTACAGCACCTCGGAGAGGCCGTGCGGGCCGACGTTGAGCGCCGTGGAGTTGTTGCCGGTGGCGAACGCCGCCGCCGTGCCGACCAGCACCAGGATGGGTGTGATCAGGAAGTAGAGCGAGGCGAACTTGATCTCGCGCGACCCGATCTTCTTGCCCAGGTACTCCGGGGTGCGGCCGACCATCAGCCCGGCCACGAAGACCGTGATCACCGCGAGGATGAGCAGGCCGTAGAGACCGGAGCCGGTGCCGCCCGGCGCGACCTCGCCGAGCATCATGTTGACCATCGTCATCATGCCGCCGAGTGAGGTGAACGAGTCGTGGAACGAGTTCACCGCACCGGTCGAGGTGAGCGTGGTGGCGGCGGCGAAGGTGGCCGAGTTCGACACGTCGAACCGCACCTCCTTGCCCTCCAGCGCCGCACCGACCGCCTGCGGCACCGTGCCGTGGCCGGCCAGCTCGAAGATGTTGGTGATGGCGACGCTGGCGACGGCGAGGATGCCCATCACCGCGGCGATGGCGTACCCCTGCCGGTTCTGCCCGACCATCCGGCCGAACACCCGGGGCAGGCTGAACGGGATCAGCAGGATCAGGAAGATCTCCAGCCAGTTCGTCCAGGCGGTCGGGTTCTCGAACGGGTGGGCGCTGTTGACGTTGTAGAAGCCGCCACCGTTGGTGCCCAGCTCCTTGATCACTTCCTGGCTGGCGACCGGACCGCCGGTGATGGTCTGGGTGCCGCCGGTCAACGTGGTCACGTCGGTGCCACCGGAGAGGTTCTGCACCGCCCCGCCGATCATCAGCGCGATCGCGCCGAGCACCGCGATCGGCAGCAGGATGCGCAGCACGATCCGGGTCAGGTCGACCCAGAAGTTGCCGAGCTGCCCGGTGCGGCTGCGGGCGAAGCCGCGCACCAGTGCGACAGCCACCGCGATGCCGACCGCCGCCGAGACGAAGTTCTGCACCGCCAGGCCGGCCATCTGCACCAGGTGGCCCATCGTCGACTCACCCGAGTACGACTGCCAGTTGGTGTTCGTCACGAACGACACCGCCGTGTTCCACGCCCCGTGCGGCACCACCGGGTCGAAGCCCAGCGACAGCCACAGGTGGTTCTGCACCCGCTGGAACAGGTACAGGAACAGGATCGAGACCGCGGAGAACGCCAGCACGCTGCGGGCGTACACGCCCCAGGTCTGCTCGGCGGCGGGGTTGACCCCGACCAGGCGGTAGATGCCCCGCTCGATGAGCGACTGCTTGGTGCCGGAGACCGCCCGGAACATGTAGTCGCCGAACGGCTTGTAGACGGCGACGATCGCCGCCACCAGCGTCAGCACGAAGATGACGCCCGCTGTTGTCATGGTCATCAGAAGCGCTCCGGGAACAGCAGGGCGAACACCAGGAACGCGCCCAGCACCACCGCGAGCACCAGACCGACGGCGTTTACCGCGTTCACAGCTTCTCCACCGCCCGGACCACCAGGGCGAGCGCTGCGAACAGCGCCACCGTCAGGACCACGAACACCACGTCAGACACGCTGACTCCTCATACCGGAAAGGTTCGTCGCGACCGCCTTCCGGTCGCGCCGGGCAATCAAAGCCCCACCACCCGCCGGCCGGCAGGGGTCATAACGCGACCATGACGGCGGCGAACCTTTTCTTGACGTGGTTTTCACACCTGCCCACTGAACAGGTGAAATGCGGCACAGACCGGACGGGTGAGGCCGGTAGGAGAGGTGCGGGCCGGTCAGGCCGGCTTACGGGCCACCAGCACGTCGCGCATGATCGACTGATCGACCCGGTGCCGCAGCGCGCGGTAGGGCTCCTCGTCCACGACGGTCAGGCCGGCGTCGGCCAGGGCCGCAGCCGCGTCGTCCCGGCTGGCGACGTGGGTGTTCCAGGAGACCCCCAACGCACCGCCGGGGCGCAACAACCCGGCCCAGACCGGGGCGGCGTCCGCGAGCAGCGCCAGCGGGTCGCGGGTCAATCCCTGCCCAGTGGTACGACTGCCGTGCTGCACGCCGTACGGCGCGTCGGCGACGACGAGGTCCACGGTCTGCGGGCGGAAGAACTCCGCCGACCGGGCGGTGTCGGCGTTCACCACGTCCAGCAGCTGGGTCTGGCCGGCCTTGTGCTCCTCGCGGGTCGGCGCCAACTCGATCCGCACCCGCCGGCCGACCACCTTGCGTTCCCGCCGCACCGGCCCCGACTCCAGCACCCGGTGCTTGACCCGCTTCTGCTTCAACCAGGTGGTGATGAACGCCCGGTACGCCTCGACGTCCTTCTGGTCGCGCTCGATCCCGGCCGCGTCGAAGCCGTACATCAGCGCCTGGTTGAGGGTGGTGCCCCGACCGCAGAGTGGGTCGAGCACCCGGAACCGGCGGCTGGTCATCTCGGTGGCCCAGTCCGAGGCGAGCAGTGTGACGTTGAGCAGCAGCTTGGTGAACTGCTCGTTGGTCTTGCCCGGGTACTTCTGGATGGTGAGCAGGTCGTCGTCGTAGCGGTCCAGCCGGCTCCACTCGATCGGCCGCAGCAGCTCGCCGACGATCTCGAACAACGCGTACCCGGCGGAGAGGTTGCCCAGCACTGCCAGGTCACGCTCCGTCAGCCCGTCACCGGTGAAGGTGATGTACGACGCCCCTCCGACGACAGCGGTGTCCAGCTCACCGATCCGACCGTCCAGCGCCGAGCGGCCGAAGATCTCCAGCTCCGCCTGGGTCAGGTCGACGGCGGCGCGGGCGTACACCCGGTTGGTGGCGGGCAGGATCAGCAGGCCGTAACGCGTCATGATCCGGCGAGTATTCCACAACCAGTCACTCTCGCCGGGAACCGGAGCGGCTGCCGGAGCGACTACCGGTACATGGGGTGTGAGCAGTGGCGGGAGGTCCTGTCCGCGCAACTGGACGGGGAGGAGACCGCCGCCGAACTGACGGCGGTGCAGGGGCACCTCGACGGGTGCGCCGATTGCCGGGCCTGGTTCACGGCGGCAGCCGCGCTGACCCGTCGGGTTCGTACCCGACTGGTGGTTGAGGTGCCCGACCGGACGGCGGCGATCCTGGCCGCCGTCGGTGGCAGCGCCGCTGGCGACGCGGCTGCCAGCGCCAGTGACACGCCGTCGGCCCGCCGGTCGCGCTGGCGGCCCCGCCTGCCCGGCCGCGCCGCGCTCGTCGTCGGCCTGCGGTCGGCGCTCGGCCTGCTCGGCGCGGTGCAGTTGGTGCTCGGCCTGGCCCAGGTGGGCCGGGGCGCCACCGCTGACCACCTGCACCCCACCGGCCAGCACCTGTGGCACGAGTCGGCGGCGTGGAACGTGGCGGTGGGCGCGGGGTTCCTGTTCGTGGCGCTGCGCCGCAGCCCGCCCGCCGGGCTGCTGCCGATGCTCAGCGCGTTCGTCGGCACGTTGCTGCTGCTGTCGGTCAACGACCTGGCCACCGGATCGGTGGGCGGGGAACGGCTGATCAGCCACGGCTTCCTGGTGGTCGGCTACCTGATCACCGTGCTGCTGTCCCGGCCCGGTCTGCGCCCTGGCGGACCGGCACCGCAGCGGCAGCCGACGCCGTCGCGCTGGCGGTTCGGCGCGGACGAGGTGGACCGGCCGCTGCGGGTGGTACGCCCCGATTCCTATCCGGCGCAGGCGGCCGACCGTTACCCCGCCCCGGCGGCGCGCACCGGTCAGGCCGCCCAGGCGGCGCGCACCGGTCGGACCGACGAACGCCGGGCCGCCTGAGCGGTCGCGTTAGTCCGCCTGCCGCTGCCGGGCCCGGTGGGCGCGCAGGTTCGCCGGAAGGCCGCAGACGCGGACGGAGTGCCAGACCCCGCTGTTGTTGCGGGAGCGGTCGTAGAACGCCACCTGGCACCGGGGGTTGCGGCAGGTCTTGACGCGCCGGCCGACGTCGGTGAGGTGCGCCGCGAACAGCTCCGCCAGGACGAGGGAGACAAGCAGTTCGGCCCCCGTCCCGGCGGGATCGAGGTGGACCGAGCCGTTGCCGTCGAGCCGCAGCGTGGCGCCCGTGGTGCGAGGGGCGGGCGCCGGCTCGGGCGGCCCGGCTTCCGGTGTGGCGTGCAGCCTGGCGTCGATCCCGTACCGCAGCTCGTCGCGGAAGGTCCGCAGCGCCCGTAGGCCCGCCGGGTCGAGCGTCACGTCGGGTGCCGGCCGCCCGGTGGCCGTCGACCACCGGGCGGCGACATCGTGCGCCCACTGCGTGGCGCTGTCGAGATCGTCGAGGAGATCCGGCTGACGCGGTGCGCCGGCCGGGAGCGTGTTGAGCAGGTCCTGGACGAGCCCGAGGCCACCTGGTGCGGGCTCGAGGCCGTATCTCGCGGTCGCGGGCCACGGCGGAGGGGACACCGACGGCATTGTCACGTCACTTTCCGATCAGGCCGAGCGCCCCGTACCACAGCGGTCCCGGGTTCACCCAGTCCGGATAGAGCTCCATCATCGCGTCGAAGAACTCAAGGGCCGTCGACTTCTCCGCCAACAGCCGTTCCACGTTCAGCAGGTACCGCCGGGTCTCGTCGATGCTCGACGGGTCGTCGGGGCGGTTGCGGTTCTTGTGGCTGGCGACGACCGCCCGGGGCGCGAGGGCCTCGACGCGGTCGAGGGCCTTGAGCCACTCCCTCAGGCCACCGTTGACGGTTTCCAGCAGGTACTGGTGGACCCCGTTGTAGACGACGTCGCCGGCCACCACGAGACCGATCGACGGCACGTGCAGGACAGTGGTCTGGTCGCCGTCGGTGTGCCCGGTCTCGACCGGCTGGGCGACGTTGCCTTCGAGCAGGATTCCGCCGGGCGGCACCGGAATGGCATCGACGGGCGACTCCGGGATCAGCCCGGGGAAGACCTTGTCGAACACCTCTTGGCGCCCGACGGTGGCCTGCTGGTGCATGACCTCGATGGTCCCGGGCGTCGCGTAGGTGACGGCGTCGGGGAAGCGCTTGACCAGCTCGGGGGCACCGAACCAGTGGTCGCCGTGCCCGTGGGTGGCGTAGATGGCCGTCAGCCGCCTGCCCGACCGCTCGATCCAGTCTCCCGCCGTCGCGATCTGCTCGTGGGTGAACGGCGGGTCCACCAGCAGCGCCTCCTCGGCCCCCGAGATCAGGGTGGTGGCTGTCGGATTGAAGTGGATGGGCGAGCCGTCCGGCATGCGCTGCTCTCCGGCCCGGACCGGGCCGTCCAAGACCAGGACCTCGTAGGACAGGGCAGATGGGGACATGTCTCCTCCTCGGTGACGCGGGTCGCGACAGTCGGCGTACCCCCACCGACGAAATAAGCATAAGCCGTATGCCTATTTCACCCAGCCGTTTGCCGAGTCTTCTGCGTCACGCCCTCCCCCGCGATGACCTGCGGGATGACCTGCTCCACGATCGTCAGCAGCGTGGTGGTGAGCAGCAGGTGCACCTGGGCGCGGGTGAGCGCGTCACGCTGGAGCCACTCCCGGGCGGTCGAGATGGCCAGCCCGCAGTACGCCCGGACCATCCCCCGCAGCTCCTCGTGGTTCTCGGCCTCCTCGGCCAGCCCGACGGCGACCAGCATCCGATCCGCGGCGACCTCCTCGGCCTCGGCGAGCACCCGCTCCACATCGGCGTCGCCGCCCATCCCCCGGGCGGTGACCGCAGCCAGCCACGAGGTGCTGTGCCGGGACACCACGTCGAGGAACCAGGTGACGCTGGCCTCCACCCGGGTGCGGAGATCACCCTTGGGCAGCCGCTCCACTGCCACCTCGGGGATGGTCACCATCACCCGGACGACCTCCAGGTAGAGGTCCTTCTTCGCGCCGAAGTAGTGGTTGACCAGCCCTCGGGCGACACCCGCCTCGCGGGCGACGTCGGTGGTCGACACCTCCGCGTACGGGCGTTCGCCGAACAGCCGGACCGCGCAGGCCAGGATCTGCCCACGCCGGGCGTCCGGCTCCAACCGGCGGCGGCGCGGAGCCGTCTCGACACTCATCTGCCCGACCCTATCGACAGCTCACACCGCCGGCCTCGGCGTCGACGCCCTCCCGTCCCTCCTCGGAGCTGCCGGCCTCAAGGCCGCGCCGAGCGGTCAACGGCGGAACCTCTCGATCGCGGCCGGAGTCACCGGGGTGAAGAAGTTGACCAGGTTGCCGTCGGGGTCGCGGAAAAGCAGGGCTCGGTTACCCCAGGGCATGGTCGTGGGCTCGTTCACGAAGTCGTCCACCACGCTCTTCAGCTTCTCGTACAGCGCGTCGACGTCCTCCACGCGGAACTCGATGATCACGCTGCGGTTGTCGGCCGGACGGGCCGAGCCGGGCGCGAACAGTGCGACGGTGCGGGTGCTGCCGATCGCCAGCGTGCCGTGGGCGGTGCGCAATTCGGCGAAGTCCTCGTTGCCCCAGGTCGCCTGCACGCCGGTGATCTTCTCGTAGAAGCCGACCAGGCGGTTGATCTCGTCGGTGATGATGCGGATCGAGACGAAGTCCATGTCTTCTCCCTGCTCAAAGCGGTCGCTAAGGGTCCGTCGAGATCACGCTAGAGCGAATACTGGACAGATTTGGGCCAGTATTTTGATAAAGTTCGGACCGTGGCACGACCGACAGCGCAGGTACTCGCACTGCTGGAGCTCCTGCAGTCCGGCGGCGTCCGGACGATGGCCGAGCTTGCCGAGCGCCTCGGTGTCGAACCGCGCACGGTGCGGCGCTACGTGAGCCACCTGGTCGACCTGGACCTGCCGGTCGAGTCGGTGCGCGGTCGCTACGGCGGGTATCGGCTCGCCGCCGGCTATCGCCTGCCGCCGCTGATGTTCAACGACGACGAGGCCCTCGCCGTCCTCCTCGGCCTGATCGCCGGCCGCCGTGCCGGGTTGGCGACGGCAACGGACACGGCGGGCGAGACAGCCGCCGCGAAGATCCGTCGCGTCCTGCCGCCACGGACGGCGGACCGACTAGACGCCGCACTCCAGTCCCTCGCCTTCACCGCCGAACCCGGTGACTTCCCCGCGCCGCAGACCGAGGTACTGCTCGCCGTCGCCGAGGCGGTCCGCCATCACCGGCCGATCTCGGTGCAGTACACCTCGGGCGACGGCCGGCGCAGCGTCCGCGTGCTGCATCCGTTCGGACTGGTCAACCATGCCGGCCGGTGGTACGTCACCGGGGTCGATCCGGAGATCGGCGAGGAACGAACCCTTCGACTCGACCGCATCGCGGACGCGAGACCGCTGCCGGGCTCGTTCGAGCCGCCCGCCGGAAACGATCCGGCCGGGCACCTTCTCAACTCGATGGCACGAGCGCCGTACCCGCACGCGGTGTCGCTGCGGATACAAGGAACAGTTGAGCAGATCCGCAGGCGGCTACCGGCCAGCATCGCCGAGGTGCGAGAGGGCGCGGACGAAGGCTGGCAGGACGTGGAGATCCGGGCCGAGAGCCTCGACTGGTTGCCCGGCGTGCTCGCCGCGCTCGACCTGCCGTTCGTCATCGAACGCCCGGACGAACTCCGCGACCGCGTCGTCGCACTCGCCGAGCGGCTAGTGGCCTCGGCACGACGTGAGTCGCCCCGCAGCTAGCCGTCCGACACCGGAAGTTCCGCAATCTTGGACAGTTTCCGTCAGCTCGTAACGGAAACTGTCCAAGATCTCCTCGCCTCCGTTGATCGTTTGTCGAGTCCAGTCCGCCGGTCGGTCCGTGTGCCACCGCCGGTGATGGCTTATTGACATGCCGCCAACAGCGCGCGAGGGTGGTGCACATGCCGACTCCCCCGACCGACGGCTCCCCCTCACCCTGGCGCGAGCCGGAACACGACGACCTGGCCGAACTGGCCCGCACCTTCTTCACCAAGGAGGTGCTGCCGCACGCCGAACGCCTGCTGGCGCAGGGCCACCCGGACCGCGAGCACTACCGGCGCGCCGGCGAGCTGGGGCTGCTCGGCCTGTCCGTCCCCGAGGAGTACGGCGGCGGTGGCGGCGGATTCACCCACGAGGCCGTCATGCTGCACGAGCAGGCGTACACCGGGGAGAGCAGCCTCGGGCTGGCCGTCCACAGTGGCATCGTCACCGGCTACCTGGTGGCGTACGGCAGCGAGGAGCAGAAGCGACGCTGGCTGCCCGGCCTGTGCAGCGGTGAGCTGGTCGGCGCGATCGCGATGACCGAGCCGGACGGCGGCTCCGATCTGCAGGCGATGCGTACCCGGGCGGTCCGCGACGGCGACGACTACCTGGTCACCGGTGCGAAGACGTTCATCACCAACGGTGGCTTGGCCGACCTGATCATCGTTGCCGTGAAGACCGACCCCGAGCAGCGGGCGGCTGGCGTCTCGCTGCTGGTCTGCGAGGTGGGCGGCGACCCGCAGGGGTTCCGCCGAGGGCGACTGCTGTCCAAGATCGGGCTGCACGCGAACGACACCGCCGAGTTGTTCTTCGACGAGCTGCGGGTGCCGGCGGCCAACCTGCTCGGCGGCACCGAAGGGCTGGGCTTCGTCCAGCTCATGCAGCAACTCCCGCAGGAACGACTGGTCATCGGCGTCGGCGCGGTCGCCGCCATGGAACGCGCTGTCGCGCTGACCGTCGCGTACGCCAAGGAGCGCACCGCCTTCGGCAAGCCCCTGATGGGTCACCAGAACACCAGGATGGTGCTCGCCGAGTGCGCCACCCGCGCCCGGGTCAGCCGGGTCTTCCTGGACGACTGCATCGTCCGGCACGACCGGGGCGACCTGGACGTGTCCACTGCGGCCATGGCGAAGTCATGGCTCACCGACGGGCAGTGCGAGGTCGTCGACAGGTGCCTGCAGATCTTCGGTGGCTACGGCTACACCACCGAGTACCCGATCGCCCGGATGTACGCCGACGCCCGCGTCCAGAAGATCTACGGCGGCACCAACGAGATCATGAAGGAGTTGATCGCCCGTGCCCTCTGAGGCGTACGTCTATGACGCGGTCCGCACCCCGCGCGGACGCGGCCGGGACACCGGCGCGCTGCACGGAGTCAAACCGATCTCCCTGGTGGTCGGCCTGATCGACGCGTTGCGCGAGCGCAACCCCGGCCTGGACGTCGGTCGGCTGGAGGACCTGCTGCTCGGCATCGTGACCCCGGTCGGCGAGCAGGGCGGCGACCTGGCGCGGGCCGCCGCGCTGCTGGCCGGGCTACCCGACCAGGTGGGCGGGGTGCAGCTCAACCGGTTCTGCGCCTCCGGTTTGGAGGCGGTCAACTCCGCCGCCGCCCGGATCCGCTCCGGCTGGGAGCACCTGCTGCTGGCCGGCGGGGTCGAGTCGATGTCCCGGGTGCCGATGGGCTCCGACGGGGCGGCCTGGGCCACCGACCCGCAGACCGCGCTGGCCACGTCGTTCGTGCCGCAGGGCGTCAGCGCCGACCTGATCGCCACCCTCGAGGGCTTCACCCGCGACGACGTGGACGGCTACGCGCTGCGGTCGCAGGAACGGGCCGCCAAGGCGATGGCCGGCGGGCACTTCGCCCGCTCGCTGGTGCCGGTCCGCGACGGCAACGGCCTGGACATCCTCACCGTCGACGAGCACCCACGCCCGGAGACCACCCGGGAGGCCCTCGCTCGGCTCACCCCGTCCTTCGCCACCATGGGTGAGGCGGCCGGCTTCGACGCCGTCGCGTTGCAGAAGTTCCACTGGTTGGAGGCGATCGAGCACGTCCACCACGCCGGCAACTCGTCCGGCATCGTGGACGGCGCCGCGCTGCTGCTGATCGGGTCGGAGCAGGTGGGTCAGGATCTCGGCCTCACCCCGCGCGCCCGGATCGTCGGCGCGGCGGTCACCGGTGCCGACCCGACGCTGATGTTGACCGGCCCGATCCCGGCCACCCACAAGGCGCTCGCCGTGGCCGGGCTGACAGTCGACGACATCGACCTGTTCGAGATCAACGAGGCGTTCGCCGCGGTGGTCCTCAAGTACGTCCGCGACCTGGGCCTCGACCCGGACCGGGTGAACGTCAACGGCGGCGCGATCGCCCTCGGCCATCCGCTCGGCGCGACCGGAGCGATGCTGCTCGGCACGGCGTTGGACGAGTTGGAGCGCCGCGACCTGCGCCGCGCCGTGGTGACCCTCTGCATCGGCGGCGGCATGGGCGTCGCCACCGTTCTCGAACGCTGCTGACCCGGAGGACGACAATGACAAACACCATCCGGTACGACAGCGGCGCCGACGGCATCGTCACGCTCACCCTGGACGACCCCACCCAGTCCGCCAACACCATGAACCGGGCGTACGTCGCCTCGATGAGCGCGGCGCTCGACCGGTTGGAAGCCGAGCCCGATCTCGTCGGGGTCATCGTGACCAGTGCGAAGCCGACGTTCTTCGCCGGCGGCGACCTGCCGGAGATGATCCGGGCCACCCGCGCCGACGCGCCCGCGCTGGCCGACCTGCTCGGCACCATCAAACGGGACCTGCGCCGCCTGGAGACGCTGGGCCGGCCGGTGGTCGCCGCTGTCAACGGCTCCGCGCTCGGCGGTGGCCTGGAGATCGCGCTCGCCTGCCACCACCGGATCGCGCTGGACGCGCCCGACAGCCGGCTCGGGCTGCCCGAGGTGACCCTGGGCCTGCTGCCCGGGGCCGGCGGCGTCACCCGGACGGTGCGGATGCTCGGCCTGGCCGGTGCGCTGACCACTGTGCTGCTCACCGGCCGGCGGATGCGCCCGGCCGACGCCCTGTCCGCCGGGATCGTCGACGAGGTGGTGGCCACGCCGACGGAGCTGCTGGAGCGCGCACGGGCCTGGATCGCGGCCAACCCGCGGCCGAAGCAGCCGTGGGACCGCCCGGACTACCGGATGCCGGGCGGCACACCGGCCAGCCGGTCACTGGCCGCGCAGTTGCCGGCCTTCCCGGCGACCCTGCGCAAGCAGCTCAAGGGGGCCCGGCTACCGGCGCCCGAGGCGATCCTGGCCACGGCCGTGGAGGGCGCGCAGGTCGACCTGGACACCGCGTTCACCGTGGAGACCCGGCACCTGATCGGCCTGCTCACCGGGCAGGTCGCCAAGAACATGATCGGCGCCTTCTTCTTCGACCTGAAGGCCGTCAACGGTGGCGCCGCCCGACCGGCCGACGTGGACGCCCCGCCGGTACGCCGGGTGGCGGTGCTCGGGGCCGGCATGATGGGCGCGGGCATCGCGTACGCCTGCGCCACCGCCGGGCTGGACGTCGTGGTCCGGGACGTCACGCCGGAGGCCGCCGGGCGGGCCCGCGAGCACGCCGAACGGCTGCTGGCCCGCAAGGTCCGTAAGGGCCGCGCCACAGAGGCGGAGGCCCGCGCCGTACTGGGCCGGATCACCACCACCCACCAGGTGGACGCCCTCGCCGGCTGCGACGCGGTGATCGAGGCGGTCTTCGAGGACCCGGCGTTGAAACAGCAGGTCTTCGTCGAGGTGCTGCCCGTGCTGGCACCCGACGCGCTGCTCGCCTCCAACACCTCCACCCTGCCGATCACCGGGCTGGCCGAGGGAGTGGACCGGCCGGCGGACTTCATCGGCATGCACTTCTTCTCCCCGGTCGACCGGATGCCGCTGCTGGAGATCGTGGTGGGCGAACGGACCGGGGACGTGGCGCTGGCCCGGGCGTTCGACCTGGGCCGACGGATCGGCAAGACCCCGATCGTGGTCAACGACGGCCGGGGCTTCTTCACCAGCCGGGTGATCGGCCGGTTCATGGACGAGGCGATCGGGATGGTCGCCGACGGTGTCCCCGCCGCGTCGGTGGAGCAGGCCGCCCTTCAGGCCGGCTACCCGACCGGGCCGCTGGCTCTGGCCGACGAGGTCAGCCTCACGCTGATCCAGCGGATCCGCCGCCAGTTCGAGGCGGCCAGCGACGAGTTCCGCCCGCTGCCGGCGCACCGCCTGGTGGACGAACTGGTCGACGCGTACGACCGGCCGGGGCGCGCCGCCGGACGCGGCTTCTACTCCTACGACGACGGCACCCGGGGACGGCTGTGGCCCGGTCTCGCCGACCTGATCACCGACGCGGGCCGGGCGGTGCCGTTCACCGACCTTCAGGAACGGATGCTCTTCGCCGAGGCGCTGGACGCGCTGCGCTGCCTCGACGAGGGAGTGTTGCGGACCGAGACCGACGCCAACATCGGCTCGATCTTCGGCATCGGCTTCCCGGCGTGGACGGGAGGGGTGATCCGCTACGTGCGGCAGTACGCGGGCGGCCCCGCCGGCTTCGCGGCCCGCGCCACCGAGTTGGCCGACCGCTACGGCGACCGGTTCACGCCCCCGACCGACCTGGTCGCCCGCCTCGCCGCCCCGACCGACCACCCCGCCGAACCGGTGGGCGCCGCGTGACGGCCTCCTGGCCGAGCCCCGGCGGTTCGGCTCCGACCGACGACCCGGGAGCCGCCGGGCACGACGGCCCGCGCACCGCGCCGGACGGCCCGACGCGCGGCGGTCCGCTCGCCGGGGTACGGGTGGTGGAGCTGGCCAGCCTCGCGCCGGCGCCGTTCGGGTGCATGGTGCTCGCCGACCTCGGCGCGGACGTGGTGCGGGTGGACCGGCCCGGCGCACCGGGTGCGGGCCGGCTGGCCGCACCGACCGGCGGCCCGTTGCAGCGCGGGCGGCGGGTCACCGCACTGGACCTGAAGTCCCCGACCGGGGTGGCGGACCTGCTGAACCTCGTCGAACGCGCGGACGTGCTGGTCGAGGCGTACCGGCCCGGGGTGGCCGAGCGGCTCGGCTTCGGCCCGCAGGTGTGCCAGGCCCGCAACCCCCGCCTGGTGTACGCGCGGATGACCGGCTGGGGGCAGGACGGCCCACTGGCCGCCCGAGCCGGGCACGACATCGACTACATCGCTGTCGCCGGGGCGTTGGAGCCGCTGGGCCGGGCCGGCGAACGCCCGTACGCGCCGATGAACCTGCTCGGCGACTTCGGCGGCGGCGGCATGCTGCTCGCCGTCGGTGTGCTGGCCGCGCTGCTGGAGCGGGAGCGCTCCGGCTTCGGTCAGGTGGTCGACGCGGCGATGGTGGACGGTTCGGCGCTGCTCACCTCGTTCCTGCACGGGCTGCTCGGCAGCGGCCTGTGGGCCGCGCCGCGCGGGCGCAACATGTTCGACGGCGGGGCGCCGTTCTACGACACGTACACCACCGCCGACGGCGGATTCATGGCTGTCGGCGCGATGGAACCGGCCTTCTACGCCGTACTCCTCACCGGCCTCGACCTCGCCGACGACCCGGACCTGCCGGCCCAGTACGACCCGAGCGGCTGGGACGAGCTGCGCCGCCGGTTCACCGCGCGGTTCGCCGAGCGGACCCGGGACGAGTGGACGGCGGTCTTCGCCGACCTGGATGCGTGCGTCGCGCCGGTGCTCGCCCCCGGTGAGGCGCACCAGCATCCACACAACGCCGCCCGGGGCACGTTCGTCGAGGTGGACGGCGAGATCCAACCGGCACCGGCACCCCGCTTCGACCGCACACCACCGAAACGGCCCACCCCAGCACCCGACCCACAGCGCGACGCGATGCCGGTCAAGGAAATCCTGACCACCTGGCCACACCACACCTGACAGCCAGGTGGTCGGTGAACCATGTCGACCCGTCGGCAGGGGGCGCGTCGCGCCAAACACAGTGTGTAGCGACGTCTTATCCTTTGTGGGTGCTGCTCACCTATCTGGACGAGTCGTACACCGTTGAGTACGGCCCTCGACGAGGTCGCCGTCTACAACGGCGCAATGAAGACCATCGGCGCCCACGATGTGACGATCATCTTGCGCGGGGTCGACCGCTACGGCCTCGCGCCGTCGCACGCCTCGCGGCTGGTGCAGGCCGTGGATCGGGTGACCTTCCTGTATCGCCGGATGGTCAACGGCACAGGTCACGATCCAGGCGAGGCGGCGGCGAACGAAAAGCTCTGGTCCTGGGTCGAGCAGCGGCGGTACCCACTCCTGGTGCTGGTCGCCCACAGCCCGCCAGATGCACGAAGGGCCCGCGTGAGCGGGCCCTAAGGCGGTTGCGGGAACCCTCAAGCGAGAGCCTCCTGCACCACCCAGGTTAGCAGCGGGTTGTGCGCCACACACATACCACCACGGTGTTGATCAGGAGTGTGGTGTCAGGGCTCCGCCCGTGGCGACGCCAACCTCTTGATCGACGCGGGCGGCGACGGGCGGGTCCGGGGGCGACGGAAGTGGTACCAGGTGGGGAAGAGGGCCACGGCCAGGAGGAGTTCGGCCAGGTCACCGCCGTAGTACATGAGTTGGGCCGCCGAGCGGAACGCTTCCGGGTCCCGGTCGGTGAGGCCGGGCGGCAGGGTTTCGGCCTGGGCGTACAGGTACTTGGCCAGCACGGCGTGGCCGGCCGCGGCGGTCAGGAGCGCGCCGACCCGTACCGCCAGTGCGGGGCGACGCGGCGCCGGGTCCGGCCCGGCCAACGACCAGGCGAAGAGGTACCCGGCGGCCAGGTAGTGCAGGTGCACGCCATGGTGCAGGGCGGGGTGGCGTTCGGCCGCCGCGTACAGCGGGGTGAGCAGCACCAGCGCCAACCCGCCGGTGCTCAGCAGCGCGGCGGTGACCGGGTGGGCGAGCAGGTGCAGCGGGCGGGCACGCAGCAGCCGGCCCACCAGCCGGCGCATCGGCGCAGGTGCGACGTGCAGCAACAGCGTCACCGGGGCGCCGAGCACCAGCCCGAGCGGTGCCAGCATGCCGAGGAGCAGGTGTTGTGCCATGTGCCCGCGCGGGTCACCGGAGGTCTGGGCGAGCGGGCCGACGGCGAGCGCCAGCAGGGCGCAGCCGACCAGCCAGGCGGCGGTGCGCCGGTGGTCCCAACCCCGTGGGTCGCGGACGGCGGCCAACAGGTAGCCGCCCGCCAGCACGGCGACCGGGAACAGCGGGAGCCAGGCCGGCCCGGCCGCACCGTGCCCGGCGTGCGCCAGCGGCACGGCCACGGTCACCGAGGGCCGCCATCGGGCCGGACGGCTCGGGGGTCGCCGCCGGGCCGACGGGACCCGGCCCACCAGACGACAGCGACGCCGGCCAGCAGCAGCACCGCGCCGGCCAGGTTCCAGACCACGTCGTACGGCACCAGGTGGACGCCGTAGCGGATCTGGTGCAGCCGGAGCACCTTGTGGTCGACGATCCCGTCGAAGAGTTGGAACCCGCCGGCGCCGAGCAGGAAACCACCCCAGGCCAGCCGGCTCGACAGGGCACCCCGCCGACGCAGGTCGGCGAACCAGAAGAACCCACCGACCAGGGCGATCACCTCGGCGGCGTGCAGCAGCCCGTCGGAGAGCAGCGCCACCGAGGGGGTGGAGCGGTCGTAGAAGTGGTGCCAGGCGAGCAGTTGGTGGAAGACGATCTCGTCCACCGCCGCCATGATCGCGATGCCGATCAGGACGCCGACGAGAATGGAGGAACGCACGTCGGCGGTGCGTGCGCTTGGCAGGGGGAGATCGGCCACCACCACACCTCGCATCCGCGTCAGGCCGGCCTCAAATTACCCCGGACCAGACGAACCATGCCGGCGAAGCCGAGGACGGGCGACCGCGCGAGGAGTGATCAACACGGGTTTGGTGAAACTGGGGTGTCCGGCCGAGTGGCACACCGCGACTTCCAGGAAACCGTGTTGATCAAGGTCGGGCGGACGGTCGGATGGCCGATGACCTCCCCGTTTCGCGACTCCCGGGCCACGGACGGCATGATCATGGAGCCTGGAGAGGCAGCGACGGCCGGAGCCCGAGGTGCAGCGACAGCGTGATCCCGAGAAGGAGGTGCCCGTGCCGGACGCTGACGAACTCGTCGCCAGTGCGCTCGCGGCGGTACGCGGCACTGACGTTCGGCACGCCGAACGGCAGCTGGACCACCTGATGGTCGGTACCGGCGTCGCGGACGGCACCACGGCTGTGGACGAGGCACTGCTGCGTCGCCTGGTCCGTGCTCTCGGCCAGCTGTGGCTGCGCGGGTGGCAGCCAGTCGACGTGGACCGGATCACCGGTCGGCGGCTCGACGCCCGGGCGGCCCGGCTGGTCCGCCACGCGATGGCGGTTCAGCGCCGCGATCAGGCCGAGCCGGTCCCGGCCTGGTGGGACGATCAGCTACGCGCGTTGGCGGCAACCACTGGTGACGACCGCAGCGTGCTGACCAGCTGGGCGGCCCGGGAGGGGCTGGACCGGGCGGACGCGCTCCGGACCGCAGTGGACACTCTCGCGCTGGTGGAGAGCCTGCCGCCGATCGCCGTGCTGCGCCCACCGCCGGGCACCAGCGGCGCGGCGCTGTCGCGCGCCGCCGGCCCGGCTCGCAGCGGGTCACCGATGCTCGATCGGGTACGCGCGCTGCTGGCCAAGGCCGAGTCGACCACCTTTCCGGCGGAGGCGGAGGCGTTGACCGGTAAGGCCCAGGAGCTGATCGCCCGGCACAGCATCGACGAGGCGCTGCTGGCCGCCGGGGCGGAGAGCGGCGACCTGCCCGGCGGGGTGCGGCTGAGCACCGACACCCCGTACGCGGGCGCGAAGGCGCTGCTGGTGCAGGAGGTGGCGGCGGCGAACCGGTGCGAGGCGGTCTGGTCCGACGATCTCGGCTTCGCGACCGTGCTGGGCTGGCCCGCCGACCTGGTGGCGGTGGAGTTGCTCTACACGTCGCTGCTGGTCCAGGCCACTGCGGCGATGCTGCGCGGGCGCGCCGAGCGGCGGCCGGGGTCGGGGCGGCGGACGAAGGTCTGGGACGAGTCCTTCCTCAACGCGTTCGCGCTGCGGATCGGCGAGCGGCTGCGGACGGCCACCGAGGCGGCCACGGATGCGGCAACCGACGCGGACCAGGCAACGGCCGGGGCGGAACGGTTGTTGCCGGTGCTCGCGGCGCGGGGCGAGGCGGTCCGGGAGCGGCTGGACACGCTCTTCCCCGGGGTCACCCGGCGCCGGCTCAGCGTGCGCGACGCCGAGGGCTGGTCGTCCGGCACCTCGGCCGCCGACCGGGCGTCACTGGACGTCGGCGGCGGTCGGAAACCCCGGCAGGTGCCCGGTCGACCCGATCCGCGCTGAACGCTGCGGCGTGGGACCGCCCTCGGCGCAGGTTTCTGCGCTTTTCTTCGGTACGCGGTAGGGATCGGGGGAATGGCTCCGACCCTCCGGTGAGCCGCGCCCCGATCGGGGTGCGACCTGAGCCTGAGGAGCATCGCCGTGAAGTACATGCTGCTGATCTGGAACCGGCCCGGCTTCACCGAGGGGCTGAGCGAGCAGGATCGCACCGCCCTCTTCGGTGAGGTCGACGAGATCATGAAGGAGCTGACCGAGACCGGCGAGCTGATCGGCGGCCAGGCGTTGGCCAATCCGTCGCAGACGTTGACGGTCCGACTCGTCGATGGCAGCCCCGAGGTTCTCGACGGTCCGTTCATGGAGAGCAAGGAGCAGTTCGCGGGCTACCTGGCAGTGGACTGTGACAGCCCGCAGCGGGCTGCCGAGATCGCCGCCCGCTGGCCGGACGTCCGGTACGGCGGCGCGATGGAGGTCCGCCCGATCATGGATGAGGCCGGGACGGAGATGTGACCGGGGACCGGACGGTCGAGGACCTGCTGCGCACCTTCGCGCCGCAGGTCCTCGGCCTGCTGGTCCGTCGGCACGGACAGTTCGACAGGTGCGAGGACGCGGTCCAGGAGGCGTTGCTCGCCGCCGCGACGCAGTGGCCCGGGCAGGGCGTACCGGACAATCCGCGCGCCTGGTTGCTCACCGTGGCCACCCGCCGGCTCACCGACGAGTGGCGCAGCGAGAGCGCGCGCCGGGACCGCGAGGTGGCGGTGGCGCGACGCGAGCCGGCGTACGCCGGGGTGGCGCCGGCGGCCGACGCGGAGCCCAACGTTCCGGCCGACGATGACACCCTCACGCTGCTGTTCCTCTGCTGCCACCCGGCGTTGCCCGGGTCGGCGCAGGTGGCGCTCACCCTGCGGGCGGTCGGTGGTCTCAGCACCGCCCAGATCGCCCGGGCGCACCTGGTGCCCGAGGCGACGATGAGCCAACGCATCCGGCGGGCCAAGCAGCGGATCGAGGCCGCCGGGGCCCGGTTCACCATGCCCGGGCCGGCGGAGCGCGCCGAGCGGCTGGGGGCGGTGCTGCGGGTGCTCTACCTGATCTTCAATGAGGGCTACACCGCGTCCAGTGGCCCGGACCTGCGCCGGGCCGAGTTGACCGGCGAGGCGGTCCGGCTGGCCCGCATCCTGCGCGGGCTGCTGCCCGACGACGGTGAGGTGACCGGGCTGCTGGCGCTGATGCTGCTGACCGACGCGCACCGGGCGGCGCGGGTGGGGCCGGACGGAGAGTTGGTGCCGCTGGCCGAGCAGGACCGCTCCCGGTGGGACGCCGCCGCCATCGCGGAGGGGGTCGCGCTGATCACCGAGGCGTTGACCTGGTCGCCACCGGGCCCGTACCAGCTCCAGGCGGCGATCGCCGCGGTGCACGCCGAAGCCCCCACGGCGGCCGAGACGGACTGGCGGCAGATCGTGGCGCTCTACCGGCTGCTGGCCCGGGTCGCGCCGAACCCGATGGTGACCCTGAACCAGGCGGTGGCGGTGGCCATGGTCGACGGGCCCCGGGCCGGGCTCGCCCTGCTCACGCCGTTGGACGCCGACGACCGCACGGCCGGACACCACCGGCTGGCCGCCGTCCGGGCTCACCTGTTGGAGCTGGCCGGGGAGGTCGGTGCGGCGCGGGAGGCGTACCTGGCCGCGGCGCGTGGCACCACGAGCCGACCGGAGCAGCGGTACCTGGAGGTGCGGGCGGCCCGGCTGACCGGCCAGGAGTGACCGGCGACATCTTGCCATTTCGGCAATTAACTTTGCACATTGCCCCGGTGCCCGGTCACAGTCGTGGGCGACGCGCGAAGGAGCAGGCAGCGATGACCGAGCAGCACGAGTTCGACAGGGACTACTGGGAGCGGCACTGGCAGCAGGCGCACCCCGGCCGTCCCGGCGCGATGAGCACCAGCCCCGCACACCCGTACCTGGCCCGGGAGACCGGCGGCCTGTCGCCGGGCTCGGCGCTGGACGCCGGGTGCGGTGCCGGTGCCGAGGCGATCTGGCTCGCCTCCCACGGCTGGCAGGTCACCGCCGTCGACATCGCCCCCGTCGCCCTCGCCCGGGCCGCCGAACGCGCGGCCGAGAGCGGGGTGTCTGACCACGTGCGATGGGTGGCGGCGGACCTGACGGCCTGGGCCCCGGAGACGCCGTTCGACCTGGTCACCACGCACTACGCGCACCCCGCGATGCCGCAGCTGGACTTCTACCAGCGCATCGCCGGGTGGGTGGCACCCGGCGGCACCCTGCTGATCGTCGGGCACCTGCACAGCTCCGAAGCCACCGAGCAGGGGCATGGGCATGGGCACCACCCGCCGGACGAGGCGTCGGTCACCCTCGCGGACATCACCGCCGGCCTGGACGGCGCCAGTTGGGAGATCGTCACCGCCGAGGAGCAGCGCCGCTCGATGCCGGGCCGGGAGGCCCCGCTGAACGACGTGGTCGTCCGCGCCACCCGACGCCGCTGAGCACACCGTTGCCGGCCGTCGGGTGGCGCGACCGCCCGACGGCCGGCAACGGCTGCGGTCACATCTCGGGTTCGATGGCCGGGCAGCTGGCGCCCCGAGCGGGCACCGCCTGATCGATCAGGTAGGCGTCGACGGCTCGTGCCACGCACGGGCTGCTGGTGTAGCTGCCGTGTCCCCACCCGTCATAGGTGAGCAGCGCGCCGTGTCGGCCCAACTGTCGGGCCACGTTGCGCGCCCAGCCGTAGCCGCTGGCCGGGTCGTGCACGGTGGCGGCGAGCAGCAGCGGCACCTCGGTGCGGACCCGGAGCCGATGCTGCGGGTTGGCGACCGGCGTCGGTGTGCCCAGGCAGGTGACCAGGGCGAACAGCGCCGGCGGGTAGCGCAGGTCCGGCGCGAGCCGGGCCGCCCGTCCCAGGTGCCCGACGTACTCCCGGTAGTCCCGGACCGGCAGGCTCCAGTCCTGACAAAAAACCGCGAAGGGGTACGGAGCCACGGCCTCGTCCGCCAGCGGGCGGACGCTGGACGTGGTGGCGGTGCCTTCCAGTCGGACGATCCACTCGGCCAGCTCCGGCCACCGCCAGGTGTCGTAGAGCTTCTTGTGGGCGAGGCGGCTCAACTCGAACGGGGCGAGCGCCGCCCCGGCCCGGTCCGGGTCGGGCAGTGAGCCCCGCTCCGCCCGGGCGTGCAGCCCGGCCCAGCTGGCGCGCACGTCGCGACCGTGCAGGACGCAGTCGACCGAGCGGGCGCACCAGGCCAGGAACTCGTCGAACGCGCCCTCCGCGGTGACTGCCTGGGTGTCCAGGAAGGCGCGGGTGCCGAGGCTGTGATCCATCGACGCCTCCAGCACCATGGCCCGGACCCGGTCGGGGTACAGCTCGGCGTACCGCTGCCCGAGCACCGTGCCGTACGAACTGCCGTGGAAGGTCAGCTGCCGCTCGCCGAGCGCGGCGCGGACCGCGTCCAGGTCACGGGCGGCGCTGGTGCTGTCGACGTGGTCGTAGAGCGCCCCGGTGCGGGCCCGACAGTCGGCGCGCAGCAGCGTGTTGTTGGCCAGGACGGCATCGAACTGGGCCTGGTCGGCGATCAGCTGCGGTTGCCGGGCGAGCAGGTCCCGGGCACAGATCACCGGGTGACTGCCGCCGGTGCCGCGTGGGTCGAAGCTGACGATGTCGAACCGGGCACGCAGGTCGGCACTGAACCGGGAGCTGCCGTTCACCACCCGGTCGACCCCGCTGTCGCCCGGACCTCCGGGGCCGAAGACCAGCGCGCCCTGCCGGGTGGACGGGTCGGCGACCCGGCGGGCCAACGACAGGTCGAAGCGCTCACCCCGGGGCCGGTCCCAGTCCACCGGCAGCGACAGGGTGCCGCACTCGGCGCTGGCGTCCGTGGCGCAGGGCCGCCAGTCGATCGTCGGGGCGGACTGTTGTCGGGCGGCGGCCGGGCTCGCCGGGGTCAGGCCGGCGGCGGTGAGGGCCAGGGCGACCGCCCAGCCCACTGCGGATTTGCGTACGCGCAGCATGAGGTGCTGTCCTCTCCTCGAAGGAGCGTTGCCGGTGAAACTCGCCCACTGGGCGAGGTGATGCTGCTTCCACCCGGGCCGTCGAGTAGCCGCTCGACGGCCCGGGGCCTCTCGCCCGCCGGGTCAGTCGACCTCGCGCAGGACGCGTTCCAGCGTGGTCATCCGGGTCTCCATCCCGCCGAGCCGGCCATCCATCGCCGCGAGCAGTCGGGTGTTCTCCGCCTGGGCCTGCGCGGCCGTCTCGGCGAGCCGGCGGTAGTCGTCCGCGCGGGCCGCCTCGTACCGGGCCCGCCGGGTCTTGGCGATCTGGACGACGGTCACGGTGACCACGCTGATCAGGAAGCCGAAGATGCCGATCGCGCCGACCACCTCGGTCCAGTCGTGCTCGCTCATCGCGGGGCTCCTGGCTGCTCGCCCGAGTCGGGCACGGTCAGCGTCTCGACGGCCGCCGCGATGACCGCGGGGGTGAGTGTGAGCACGAACGGCTCCACCTCGTAGTAGTTCATGGCCTTCCCGTCCTCCGACAACTCCAGGCGAGCGGTGACCAACCCGGCCGCCGCCAGCTTCCGTAGGTGAACCTGCAACAGCGCCCGGCTGATGCCCAGTTGCCGGGCCAGCCCGCTGACGTACGCACGCTCGCGGGCCAGCGCGGCGACGACCCGCAGTCGGTGCGGGTTGGCCAGGGTGGCCAGCACCCGGACCAGGTCGTCGCCGGTCGGCGGTGGAGCGGTGCTCATAACCAGCCCTTGCACATGCCAAGGAAAGTTAGCAGGTGCCGGCGCGCGGCAGGGTGGGACGAAAGCGGAATCAGGGGGATCTCAGGGTCACGAAAAGGCCCGGACACACAGCACGCCGGGCCGGTGATGATCACCGGCCCGGCGTGCGGGTTACGTCGTACGTCAGCTCTTGAAGGCGTCCTTGATCTTCTCGCCCGCCTGCTTGAGCTTGGCGGTGGACTGGTCAGCGCGACCCTCCGCCTCCAGCTGCTCGTTGTCGGTGGCCCGACCGGCGCCTTCCTTCAGCTTGCCGGTCGCGTCCTCGGTGGCGTTGTTGATCTTGTCGTCGAATCCCATTGCCAACCTCCATTGCCAGCGTCGCTACAACCACAGAGGTACCCCCACTGTCACCGGCTCAACCGTCACCGTCGTCACAGATCGGCAGCGGCCGGACGAAAGCGACGCAGCCGCAGGCTGTTGGCCACCACGAAGACCGACGAGAGCGCCATCGTGGCACCGGCGATCATCGGGTTGAGCAGCCCGGCGGCGGCCAACGGCAGGGCCGCCACGTTGTAGCCGAACGCCCAGAACAGGTTGCCCCGGATGATGCCGAGCGTGCGTCGGGACAACCGGATGGCGTCCACCGCGGCGTCCAGGTCGCCCCGGACCAGGGTGAGGTCAGCCGCCTCGATCGCCACGTCGGTGCCGGTGCCTATGGCCAGCCCCAGATCGGCCTGGGCCAGTGCCGGGGCGTCGTTCACCCCGTCACCCACCATCGCCACCGACCGCCCCTCGGCCTGGAGCCGTTTGACCACGTCGACCTTCCCGGCCGGCAGCACCTCGGCGATCACCTCGTCGACACCCACCTCGGCGGCGACAGCACGAGCCACTGTGGTGTTGTCCCCGGTGAGCAGGACCGGGGTCAGCCCCAGCCCGCGCAGCCGGGCCACCGCCGCCCGGCTGCTCGGCCGGACCACGTCGGCGACCGCGAGCACGCCGCGCGCCCGCCCGTCCCAGCCGGCGACGATCGCCGTCCGGCCGGCGGCCTCCGCGTCACGCACTGCCCACTCGACCTCCGGTGGTACGTCGAACCCGCGCTCGCGCAGCAGCCGCACCCGGCCGACCAGCACGGCCCGGCCGTCGACAGTGCCGGTCACCCCCAGCCCTTCGAGGTTGCCGAAGCCGGTCACCGGGAGCAGCACGCCCGCATCGGTGGCCGCGACGGCGACCGCATGGGCGATCGGGTGCTCGGAGGCGGCCTCCACCGCCCCGGCGAGCCGGAGCAGCTCGGCCCGGTCCACACCGCTGGCCGGCACCACGTCCACCAGCGTCATCCGGCCGGTCGTCACGGTGCCGGTCTTGTCGAGCACCACGGTGTCCACCCGGCGGGTCGACTCCAGCACCTCCGGTCCCTTGATCAGCACGCCGAGTTGGGCGCCCCGGCCGGTGCCGACCAGCAGCGCGGTCGGTGTGGCCAGGCCGAGCGCGCACGGACAGGCGATGATCAACACGGCCACGGCGGCGGTGAACGCGGCGGTCGGGCCCGCCCCGGTGCCGAGCCACCAGCCCAGCGTGCCGACGGCGAGGGTGATGACGATCGGCACGAACACTCCGGAGATCCGGTCCGCCAACCGCTGCACCGCCGCCTTGCCGCTCTGCGCCTGCTCCACCAGGTCAGCCATCCGGGCCAGCTGGGTGTCCGCGCCGACCCGGGTGGCGGTGACGATCAGCCGCCCGCCCGCGTTGATCGTCGCGCCCACCACGCCGTCGCCCGGGGCCACCTCGACCGGCACCGACTCACCGGTGAGCATGCTGGCGTCGACAGCGGAGGTGCCCTCGTCGACAACCCCGTCGGTGGCGATCTTCTCGCCGGGGCGGACCACGAACCGGTCGCCGACGACGAGCCGGTCCACCGGGATCAGGGTCTCCACGCCGTCGCGCAGCACCGCCACGTCCTTGGCGCCGAGGTCGAGCAGGGCCCGCAGGGCGGCACCGGCGGTGCGCTTGGACCGGGCCTCGAAGTAGCGGCCGGCCAGGATGAACACGGTGACCCCGGCGGCCGCCTCCAGGTAGATGTTGCCGGCGCCGTCGGTGCGGGTGATGTCGAAGCGGAACGGGTGCGTCATCCCGGGCATCCCCGCGTCACCGAGGAAGAGCGCCCACAGCGACCACCCGAACGCGGCCAGCGTGCCGAGCGACACCAGTGTGTCCATCGTGGCCGCGCCGTGCCGCAGGTTCGTCCAGGCGGCCCGGTGGAACGGCAACCCGCCCCAGACCACCACCGGGGCGGCCAGGGTCAGCGACAGCCACTGCCAGTAGTCGAACTGCCAGGCCGGGACCATGGCCAGCAGGACCACCGGCACGCTCAGGGCCACCGAGACCCAGAGCCGGGTACGCGGGCCCCGCAACGGGTCGACCGGAGGCTCCGCGCTGGGCGGGGCCGGCAGCGCCGCCGTGTAACCGGTCTTCTGGACGGTCTCGATCAGGTCGTCCGGCGTGACGTCGTCGGCGTACCGGACTGTCGCCTTCTCGGTGGCGTAGTTGACGGTGGCGCTCACCCCGTCCATCCGGTTGAGCTTCTTCTCGATCCGGGCGGCGCACGCGGCGCAGGTCATCCCACTGATCGCGAGTTCGATCCGGTTCGGCGCCTCGGGCAGCGGTCTGCTGGTGGTGGTCATCGTCTGGTCCCGTCAGTTGTGTCCGTGCCCGGGGGTGCCGTGGTCGGTCGTGCCGGTCGGCGCGGGCCCGCTCGGGCCGCTGACGTCTCCGGCCGGGGCAGCGCCGGCGACGACGGTGAACTCGGCGGTGCGCACCTGCCCGCCGTGCTTGAAGTCGAGGTAGAGCCGGTAGCTGCCGGCCGAGGGCACCTCGGCGAGGAAGGTGACGGCCGGGCCGGGCTGGGTACGCCCGTCGCCTGGCGTCCCGTCCGGGTGCACGTGCAGGTACGCCAGGTCACCCCGGCGCAGCGCCACCAGGTGCCCGTACGCGCCCAGGTAGGGCTCCAGGTCGGTGACCGGCTGCCCGTCCCGGCTGACGCTCAGGGTCAGCGACGACGTGCGGCCCGGCTGCGGCGCACCGGTCAGGGTGACCGTGTAGCCGTCGACGGTGGTGCTGGTCGCCGGGGCGGGCAACGGCCGTTCGGTCAGCTCGCCGGGGACTGTCACGTCGACGCCGAGGGTCAGCGGCTCACCCCCGATCGGGGTGAAGTCGGCGAACGCCCGCCACTGCCCGGGGCCGGCCACCGGGGTGTCGACCCGCCAGGTGCCGTCCGGGGCCAGCTCGGGGTGGACGTGGCGGAAGCCGGAGAGGTCCCGTCGGGCGACGATCAGGTGCATCTGCTTGTCGTGCGCCACCTCGTACCGGGTGACCGGTCGGCCGTCCGGGCCGGCGATCCGGAAGGCGAACTCGCCGGCCGGGGCGTCGACCGGTTCGAGGGTGTAGCCGTTCTCGGAGACGAGCAGCCCGCCGGGGAGCTGGTCGGCCGCCCCGCCGTGCTCGTCCGCCGGCGGGGCGGCGGCAGTGTCGTGCCGGCTCTCGGCGACCGGGGCGGGGTCGACGACCCGGCCGATCCCGTAGGTGGCGCCGAAGACCGCCGTCAGGCCGACGGCGAACCCGGCCAGTTTCGTCACGGTACGCACGCCGGCCCTCCGATCACGCGTCGACGAGGTCGTAACCGGCCTCGTCGACGGCGGCCCGGACGACGGCGGTGTCCAGCGGCTGATCGCTGCTGACGGTGACCCGGCCGGAGGCGAGGTCGACCTGGACGTCTGACACGCCAGCGATGGCACCGACCTCGGCGCTCACCGCGCTGACGCAGTGCCCACAGGTCATGCCCTGCACCTGGTACGTCGTGTTGACCATCGGATCGTCTCCTTTACGGTACCGGTACCCGGTGGGGGTATCCAACCGGAACACGACCGTACCATACCCCCCAGGGGTACGCTATCCTGGTCGGCATGACCGCACCCACCCCGATCCGCGGATACACCGCCAGCAAGGACCAGCTGCTCGCGCGGCTCCGCCGCGTCGAGGGGCAGGTCCGGGGCATCGAGAAGATGGTCGACGACGACCGCTACTGCATCGACGTGCTCACCCAGATCTCCGCGATCCAGGCCGCCCTCGACAAGGTGGCCCTCGGGCTGCTCGACGGGCACGCCCGGCACTGCATGCACGAGGGCGCCGCCGAGGGCAGGGCCGACGAGATGGCCACCGAGATGATGGCGGCGGTCGGCCGGCTCATGAAGCGCGGCTGACGGGCGTCAGTCCGGCACGGGATAGAGACGGACCCGCCGCAGCAACTGCGCGTTGAGCGCCACCACGATGGTGGACGCCGACATCAGCACCGCGGCCACCGCCGGGCTCAACGTCACGCCGGCCCCGGCCAGCACCCCGGCGGCCAGCGGCAGCGCCACCACGTTGTAGCCGGCCGCCCAGGCCAGGTTCTGTCGCATCTTCCGGTACGACGCGCGGGACAGCCGGACCACCGCACCCACCCCGCGCGGGTCCGAGGACGCCAGCACCACCCCGGCGGACTCGATCGCCACATCGGTGCCCGCGCCGATGGCGATGCCCACGTCCGCTCGGGCCAGCGCCGGCGCGTCGTTCACCCCGTCGCCCACCATCGCCACCACCAACCCCCGCCGCTGCAGGTCGGCCACCCGATCGTCCTTCTCCGCCGGCAGCACCTCGGCGAAGACCTCGTCGACGCCGGGCCGGAACCCGAGGTCGGCGGCGACCGCCTCGGCCACCGACCGCGCGTCACCGGTGATCATGGCGATGGTGCGGACACCCTCGGCCCGCAGCTCGTCGACGGCGCGCCGGGCCTCCGGACGCACCTCGTCGGTCAGCGCGAACGCACCGAGCACGGCGTCCGGCAGCCGCACCAGGTGCAGCACCGCGGCACCCCGCGCCGACCACCGCCCGGTCGCCACCTCCAGCTCGGCCGGCAACGACACGTCCAGCTCCCGCAGCAGCGTCGGCCCGCCCACCGCGTACCGCGTACCGTCGATGGTCGCCTGCACCCCGCGGCCCGGCAGCGACCGGAATTCGGCGGCACGGGCCGGGCCGGTCGACCCGGCCGCCGCCACTATCGCCCGGGCCAACGGATGTTCGCTCTCCGACTCGACGCCGGCCGCGATCCGCAACACCTCGTCCCGCTCGACGCCAGGCACCGTCACCAGGTCGGTCACCCCGTGCTCGCCCCGGGTCAGGGTGCCGGTCTTGTCGAAGAGCACCGCGCCGACGGTCCGCATCCGTTCCAACGCCAGTCGGTCCTTGACCAGGATCCCGGACCGCGCGGCGAGCGCGGTGGAGAGCGCGACGACCAGGGGGATGGCGAGACCCAGCGCGTGCGGGCAGGCGATCACCAGGACGGTGACCGCACGGACCACCGCCTCGTCCGGCTGACCGAGCGCGGTCCAGACCAGCACGGTCAGCACGGCGGTGCCGGTGGCCAGGTAGAACAGCGCGGCGGCGAACCGGTCGGCCAGCAACTGGGCGCGCCCACCCGAGCCCTGCGCCTGCGCGACCATCCGCTGGATGCCGGCGAGGGCCGTCTGCTCACCCACCGCCTCGACGCGTACCCGGATCGCCGAGTCGGTGGCGACGGTGCCGGCCACCACCCGGTCGCCCGTCGACCGGACGACCGGTCGCGACTCGCCGGTGATCATCGACTCGTCCAGCTCGGCGCCGCCCTCGACGACCCGACCGTCCGCCGGCACCCGACCTCCCGGCCGGACCAGCACCACGTCGCCGATCCGCAGACCGGCCACCGGCACCGCCTCGACCCGACCGTCCGCCGCCACCCGTTCGGCCTCGTCCGGTAGCAGCGCGGCCAACGCCGCCAGCGCCCCCCGGGCCTGCCCGATGGCCTTCATCTCCTGCCAGTGCCCGAGCAGCATGATGGTGACCAGCGCGGCCAACTCCCACCAGAAGTCCAGGTCGAACGCGCCGACGCTGGTCGCCAGGGACGCGGTGTAGGCGACGGTGATCGCCATCGCGACCAGCAGCATCATCCCCGGTGCCCGGTCCCGCACCTCCCGGACCGCGCCGACCAGGAACGGCCAACCGCCCCACCAGAACACCACCGAGCCGAGCACCGGGCCCACCCAGGACCGGCCGGGGACGTCGTCCAAGGCCAGGCCCAGCTGGTCCGACACGAGATGACTCGTCAGCACCACCGGGACGGTCAACACCAGGCAGACCCAGAACCGGCGGCGGAACATCGCCGGATCGTGCCCGGCGTGCTTGTCGTGCCCGGAATGATCGGAATGCCCGGCGGGCCTCTCGTGCGGCACCGGTCCGGCGTGCCGATGGTCGGGGTCGGACGGCGACGGAGCGGGCATAGCTCCAACATGCCGGTCCGAGGGCCGCCACGCGAGCGATTCGGTCACCGACACTCCGCCACGACCTGCGACCCCGCCACGGGCTGGCTAGCATCTCCCCCGATGGCCCTCCGGATGCCGCCGCACAGTCGGGCACTGTCGCCGCCACGACGTGACGTCGGCTCCGACCGGCCGGGCCGAGCACTGACCGTCCGTGATCAAGCGGTCGTCAGGCAGCGAATCGTCCCGCCGACCGCCGCGTTTCCACCGAAACGGTGAACCGCCCGGCTCGCTGACCCGTACCCCGCACCGGATCGTTGGGAGTCTCGCCTTGGGTTCCGACCACACCCGCCCGGCTCCGTCCGCCCCACCGAGGGTGCGACGGATCCTCGTCGTGACGGTGGTACCCCTCTTCGTCGCCACCGTGCTCGCCGCGGTGCTGCTCTGGCCGCGCGGCGGGTCACCGCAGACCGACGGCGGCGCTGACGTGCCGCGCTACCCCGGCACTGTCACCCGGGTGGTGAACGAGCCGTGCCCGCCGGCGCCGTCGGTCCCCGAGGGCACCCCGAGGGTCGGCAACGGACGGTGCGGCACCGTCGACGTCCGGGTGGACGACGGGCCGACCGCCGGCCAGCAGGTACGGACGCCGGTGCCGGACGGGCCCGGCGCACCCCGGGTCGAGGTCGGCGACGAGGTCATCCTGGTCGAGCTGACCGATCCCACCGATCCCAGCACCAGCAACTGGAACATCGCCGAGCACCAACGCGGCACCCCGATGATCTGGCTGGCGGTGGTCTTCGCGGCCGCGATCGTCGCGTTCGGTCGGTGGCGGGGTCTGGCCGCGCTCGCCGGACTGGCCGCCAGCTTCGCCATCCTGCTCACCTTCGTGCTGCCGGGTATCGGTGCCGGCAGGTCACCCCTGCTGGTGGCGGTGGTCGGCGCCGCCCTGATCATGTTCGTGGTGCTCTATCTGACGCACGGGGTCACCGCACAGACCTCGGTCGCCGTGCTCGGCACCCTGGGCAGCCTGGTGCTGACCGGCGTACTCGCCACCATCGCCACGGCCGCCACCCACCTCACCGGCTTCGGCAGCGAAGACGCCACCACCCTGTCGATGTTCCAGGGCGACGTCGACCTGCACGGACTGCTGCTCGCCGGGATCATCATCGGATCGCTCGGGGTGCTCGACGACGTGACGGTCACCCAGGCGGCCACCGTCACCGAACTGGCCAACGCCAACCCCGGCCTCACCCGGTTGCAGCTGTACCGGGCGGCCACCCGGGTCGGCCGCGCGCACATCGCCTCCACTGTCAACACCATCGTTCTGGCGTACGCGGGCGCGTCGCTGCCCCTGCTGCTCCTGCTCACCGCCGACGCGCGACCGATCGGGCAGATCCTCACCAGTGAGTTCCTCGCCCAGGAGATCGTCCGCAGCGCGGTCGCCACCCTCGGTCTGATCGCCGCCGTGCCGCTGACCACCGGGCTGGCCGCGGTGGTGACCGCCGCCGGGCGTACCGACGCCGTGCCGCCGGCCGACGCTCCCGCCGCGCGCCCCCAGCCGGACCGCAGCGAGGCACTCGCCGCCCTCAGCTCACCGCGAACGGCCGGCTCCAACAAGCCGGACCGGCAGCGGGCCGCACCCCCACCCGAGGCCGCCGACCGGTGGCCGGAGTCGAACAGGAGCACGGATACGGCATGGTGACACTCCTCAGCGTGACCAGATCGGGCAACCACCCTGAGAACCACGTCACTGGTCACTCAACGCTATGGCGAAATGACGCTTTTGGTCGGCATCCAGGCGTAGCTCAGCCGGTCGACTCTCGGGTAACCTCGCTGCCGGTCACCGATGAAGGCGCGAAGCGGCGCCTGCGGTGCCACCGCCCAATCGCCAACCGGCGAGCCGGGGACCCAGGTACGTGGGGTGAATCCGCGTCAGCGGTAGGGGCCGCTTCCGCCCCGAACCCGTCAGCTAACCCGGTCGGCGGTCGACGGAAGGGAACATTGTGACGGCACCCCTACGCCGCTGGTTGACACCCGTGGTGGCCGTGATCGCCGCACTGACCGTGTTCGCCGGGCCACTCCCGGCGCACGCCGCCCCGACGAACCCCACACCGTCCGGGCACGAGGAGGACGGCGAGCCCAAGCTGCTCAACGACGTCATCGAGCAGGCCAACCGCGACTACTCCGCCGCCAAGTCCAAGCTGGACAAATCCAAGAAGCGGCAGAGCGAGTTGGCGGCCGAGGTCGACCGGGCCAACGCCGACCTGGCCGCACTGGCCCCGCAGGTCGGGCAGATCGCCGCCCAGGCCTACCGGACCGGCCGGATCGGCGCGATCGCGATGCTGCTGGAGAGCGACGCCCCCGACTCGTTCGTCCAGCGCGCCGCGGTGCTCGACGAGATGAACATGGTCAACGAGAAGAAGCTCTCCGAGGTCAACGAGGTGAAGGCCCGCGCCGAGCAGGCCAAGCTGGCCCTCGACACCGAGGTCCGCGAGCAGCAGAAGCAGACCGCCCTGATGGCGAAGCGGAAGAGCGAGGCCGACAAGGCGCTCTCCCTCGTCGGCGGCAAGGGCTTCACCGGCGGCCTGGTGGACGCCACCTCCCCGGTCGCGAAGATCGGCCCGGGTCGCACCGCCGACGGCGACTGGAAGCCCCAGTCGTGCAGCGAGAACGACCCCACCACGTCCGGCTGCGTCACCCCCCGCACGCTGCACGCGTACAAGGAGGTCAAGCGGGCCGGCTTCAACCGGTTCGTCGGCTGCTACCGCCCCGGCGGGCCGTGGGAGCACCCGAAGGGCCGCGCCTGCGACTGGTCGCTGCAGAAGAGCGGCTTCTCCCCGTGGCACAACAACGACACCCGGACGTACGGCAACAACGTCGCCGCGTTCCTCATCCGTAACGCCGACCGGCTCGGCATCTACTACGTGATCTGGAACCGGCAGATCTGGTTCCCGGCCACCGGCTGGAGTTCGTACAGCGGGCCGTCGAACCACACCGACCACGTCCACATGTCGCTGCTCTGACCCGTACGACCCCGGTTGAGGGCCGTTCCGCGTGACGCGGAGCGGCCCTCGTCATGTCACACGGTGGCAGGGGCAGCCGGGTCGGCCGGGGTGTCCAGCGTCGCGAAGCCAGCCGGCACGGCGGCAACCGGGCGCACCGCCCCGGCGGCCAGCCGGTAGGACATCCCCACCACCGCGCACCGCCCCCGGGCCACCTCGTCGGCCAGCACCGGGGACTGCCCGAGCAACGTCTCGACGGTCTGTGCGATGTGGATGTCGACGATGCCGTCGATGTCGTCCACGCCCTCGGCCTCGGCCCGGCGCAGGCTGGGCAGCACGGCGTCGACCACCGCGCCCAGGTGGCCGCTCGGCGCGGTGCCGGTCGCGGCGGACTCCCGGGCGGCCTGCACCGCACCGCACAGGTCGTGACCGAGCACCACCACCAGCGGAGTGCCGAGCACTGTCACCGCGTACTCGACGCTGCCGAGCACCTCCGGGCCGGCGGTGTGCCCGGCCGTGCGGACCACGAACAGGTCACCCAACCCGCGGTCGAAGATGATCTCGGCGGCCAGCCGGGAGTCGGAGCAGCCGACGATCACCGCGAACGGGTGCTGCCCGTCGGCGACGGCGGCCCGGTGCCCGGCGTCCTGGTTGGGATGGTGTGGCGCGCCGCCGACGAAGCGTCGATTGCCGGCGACCAGTTCGGCGTACGCCCGGCTCGGCTCACTGAGCACTGGCGCTCGATCGGTGGTCCGCTGCGTACCCGGCTGACCACCGGCGTTCCCGGCATGACTCATCCCGCACCTCGTCTCGACGCATCTCACCTGGTCAGACCGACTTTCCGCCGACCGGGCGGCGGGCGCTCAGTCGCGCTCCACCGTCACACGCACGCTAAGATGCGTCAAGGTATGCGTGATTTAGATTTCATACGTTGACCCCGGTCGCCCCCTGGGCAACCCTCCCAGGGCGGGGCGGACAAGACTCTCCGCGAGCAGGCGGACATCCGGAAGGGCGGTCAACGATGGCGAGCACTGTGACGGGCGACACCGACGGCGGGCGGAACTGGACGTTCCTCACCAATCACGGGCACGTCCTGCTGGCCATCGCCCGCAATCCCACCGCCCGGCTACGCGACGTCGCGGCCGAGGTCGGGGTCACCGAACGCGCCGCGCAGGCGATCGTGGCCGACCTGGAGGCGGGCGGCTACCTGCACCGCACCCGCGTCGGACGACGCAACGAGTACACCCTCAACCCGGCCGGCCGGTTCCGGCACCCGGCCGAGGCCGACCGACAGGTCGGCGACCTGCTCGCGCTGTTCGCCGACACCCCCACCGCGAAAGCGAACCCCCGGGCCTGACCTCGTCACCGGGGGCCGCTGCCCGACGGCAGCGGCGGTAACCTTTGCGGGTGCGCGAATGCCCGCCGTTGAGCGCGACCTCGTCCCGACGTGCCCTTCGCGGCGTCCTCAGTGGAACGCTGGCGGCAGTGCTCGGCGCTGGCCTGGTGGCACCCTCCCCCGCGGCGGCGGCACCGCCGCTGTGCGGTCCCCCCGGCTCCGACGGCCTGACCCAGATGCCGTGGGCGCTACGCCGCCTGGAGCCGTCCTCGGCGTGGCCGCTGTCCCGGGGCGCCGGGGTCACGGTGGCCGTGATCGACTCCGGAGTCTCCGCCGCCCACCCGCTCCTCAAGGGGCAGGTCCTCGAGGGTCGCGACTTCAACGGCCTACCGGCCCGGCAGGGCCAGTGCGACGAGGCCGGGCACGGCACGCTGATCGCCGGCATCATCGCGGGCCGGGAGGGCACTGTCGTCCCCTTCACCGGCATCGCCCCGGCCGCCCGCATCCTGCCGATCCGGGTGCTGCCACAGCTCGGGGCGGTAAGCGATCCGCAACTCCCCGCCCAGATCGCGGCAGCCATCGACTGGGCGGTCGCGCAGGGCGCCGACGTGATCAACCTGTCTCTCACGACGATTCCCCGCCCCGAGCTGACGGCGGCCGTCGAGCGGGCGCTGGACAAGGGCGTGGTGCTGGTCGCCGCCGCCGGCAACCGGTCGGAGGATTCCCAGAACCTGCCGGGCTACCCGGCCGCGTATCCCGGCGTGATCGCCGTCGGTGGCGTGGACGAGCAGGGCAGCCACGTCGGCACCTCGATCAGCGGCGACTACGTCGACATCGCCGCACCGGGAATGAACATCGTCGGGCCGGCGCCCGGAAACAGCGGCTACCGCACCGTGCCGGAGGGCGGGACCAGCTACGCGGCCGCGTACGTCTCGGGAGTGGCCGCGCTGGTCCGGGCCGCCTACCCGAGTCTCAACCCGCAGCAGGTCGCGGATCGGCTGAAGCGCACCGCGGACAACCCACCCGAGGGTCAGAACGCCGACATCGGCCACGGAATGGTCAACCCGTACCGAGCGGTGTCGAGCCTGCTCGGCACCCGGACGAACCCGCCCGTCGGCGCGCTGCCGGCGCCGGCCGTGCGGGACGACCCGCTGAGCTGGCAGCGCCCCACCGCGATCTGGGCGGCGGTCATCGGCGCGCTGCTCGCCGGGCTGCTGCTGGTCGCCCGGCCGATCATGACCCGGGGCCGCCGACGCGACTGGCGCCCCGGCCGACGCACCGACGCACCGACCGCCGGTTGAACGGCGCACCGCGACGCGGTGCCGACGCCCACACACAAAGCGGCTCCGGGCCGGGCGAACCGGACCGGAGCCGCCTGTGCGAATGCCTCAGCTCCACACCTTGGAGTTGCTCATCTCCGTGGTGAGGTAGTTCTCCCGGGCGATGCCCACGGCACCACCGATCTCGTTCAGGATCCGGTTGATGTCCCGGACCGCGGCGTCCCACTTCGCCTGGTGCTGCTCGTAGGCAACCCGGTCCTCGCCGTCCCAGTGCAGCTTCGTCAGCATCGACCGCAGCGTGTCGAGCTTTTCCTCGAGGGTCTTCGAGATGGCCTGCATCTGCTGGTTGCTGCTCTCGAGGACCGCATAGTCAACTTTGATCGTCACGATTTCCTCCTCTGCCGGCTACGGATCACGGGTTGAGAGCAGAGTGGAACTTGTCCAGCATCTGCTGCTGCTCCTCGTCGTTGACCTGGTGCGTCGTACCCGACTTGTCGAGCAGGTCAGCGATGCTGTCCATCGCCGTCAGCAGTTTGACGGTGTCCTCGTTCCAGCGCGTCATCAGCGACTGGAAGCCCGTGGACGCCTGACCCTTCCACGCGATGGCCAGGTCGTCGACGACGTTCCACAGCTTCTTCAGCTCACCGTCGACCTCGCTGCGCGTGGACCGCACGTCACTCGCGGCGGTATGCAGAGTCGCAGCTTCGACCTCGAACGCCATGCTTCACACCCTTCCGTCTGTTGTGGTGGCGGCTTCGCCGCATCCCTCCCCCGCGGCAAGGCAGCAACACCCCACCGACGGACACTCCTGTGAAGACCGTAGCGGAACCTGTCCAGCCCTCGCAGCCCTGGCCGGTGCCGTTCGATGGATGGTGGTGAATCGGGCCGGGACAGCCCACCACCCCCCACCGAACGGCCGACCGCGCTCAGGCTGGCTCAGACCAGGCGGTCTGGATCAACTGCTGGCCGTCGCGACGACGGACCAGGGTGCCCCGGCCGGGCGGTTGCGGGCTCGGCCGCAACGTGCCGAAGACCGCCCCCTCCTCCCGGTTGCCGGACATCAGCAGGCCCGGCGAGTCCAGCTCACGCAGCCGTTGCAGCACCGGCTCGTAGAGCGCCCTGGACACACCGCCGACCCGGCGCGTGATGATCAGGTGCAGACCGATGTCACGGGCCTGCGGCAGCAACTCCTGCAGGGCACTGAGCGGGTTGCTCCCGCCGGAGGCCACCAGGTCGTAGTCGTCCACCAGGATGTACAGATCCGGGCCCTTCCACCAGCTCCGGTCGCGCAGCTGGGCGGTCGTCACGTCCGGGCCGGGCAGCCGGTTGGACAGCGCGCTGCGGATCGACCCGAGCCCCTGGGCGAACGCCTGGTTCGACGGCGCGTAGTCGAGCAGGTGGTCACCCTCCACCGCCCCCAGCAGGCCGCGCCGGTAGTCGGCGATCACCAACCGGGCCTGCGCCGGGGTGTACCGCTCGGTGATCCCCCGGGCGATCAGGCGCAGCAGGTTGGTCTTGCCGCACTCCGCGTCGCCGAAGACCGTCAGGTGCGGCTCGTTGGCCAGGTCCAGGTAGACCGGCGCGAGCGCCGACTCGTTGACACCGACCGGGATCCCGGGCGCCGACCGGTCGATGATCCGGGCCAGTTCCGCCACCGGCAGGCGGCGGGGCAGCAACCGCACCTTCGGCGCGGGACGACCCGGCCAGTTCGCCGCCACGTGCCCGGCCAGGGAGACCGAGGCCTCGCTCAGATCGTCGATGTCGCGACGCCCGTCGATCCGCGAGATGGCGGTGAGGAAGTGCAGCTTGTCGCGGGTCAGACCCCGACCGGGTGACTTCTCCGGCACGTTGTTCGCCGCGCGGCGGTCGATCTCGGACTCCGACGCGTCACCGAGGCGCAGCTCCAACTTGGTGCCGAGCAGGTCCCGCATGTTGATCCGGATCTCCGCCCACCGCACGGCGGTGAGCACCACGTGCACACCGAAGCCGAGGCCCCGGTTGGCCAACGTGGTGATGGTCTGCTCCAGCTCCTCGTACTCCTGGCGCAGCGTGTTCCAGCCGTCCACCACCAGGAACACGTCGCCGAACGGGTCGTCGGCGAACTCGCCAGCGGCCCGACGACGGCGGTAGCTCGCCACCGAGTCGATGCCGTGCTGGGCGAACCGGCCCTCCCGCTCGTCCAGCACCGCGACCACCTCGGCCACCGTCCGGCGGACCGCCTCGACGTCGCGTCGGCCGGCCACCCCGGCCATGTGCGGCAGCCGCTCCATGCTGCGCAGCGCGCCCCCGCCGAAGTCCAGGCAGAAGAACTGCACCTCGCGTGGCGTGTGCGTGAGGGCCAGCGAGGCGAGCAGCGTACGCAGCATCGTGCTCTTGCCACTGAGCGACCGACCGACGATGACCACGTTGCCGCCGGCCCCGGCCAGCTCGACCATCATCGGGTCCCGACGCTGCTCGTAGGGGCGGTCCACGACACCGACCGGCACGGTCAGCCGCCCGCGCCCGGGCCAGGACGCGGTGCACAGCCCGTAGGTCGGGTCGACCGCCAGCGGGCCGAGCAGCTCACCCAGACCCGGCGGGTCGGCCAGCGGCGGCAGCCACACCTGGTGGGCCGGGCGGCCCCGACCCTTGAGCTGGTCGATCAGCACGTCGAGCATCGCCACGGCCTTGCCGTCGGCCGGCTGCTCCGGCTCCGGGGCGGTGTCCACCGGCACCTGCGGGACCTGCACCGGAACGAAGTCGAGGCCGTACGGCACGATCCGCCGCTGCACCAGCGCCTGCGAAGCGGATGCCTGCTGCCCCGGGGCGCGGTACGCCCCCGACACGTACGCGGCCCGGAACCGCAGCATGGTGCTGGTGTCCGTCTTCAGGTAGCCGTGGCCCGGCGCGTTCGGCAGCTCGTACGCGTCCGGCACGCCGAGCACGATCCGGCTCTCGACAGCGGAGAACGTCCGCAGACCGATCCGGTACGACAGGTGCGTGTCGAGGCCCCGCAGCTTGCCCTCTTCGAGGCGCTGGCTGGCCAGCAGCAGGTGCACGCCGAGGGACCGCCCCAACCGGCCGATCATCACGAACAGGTCGATGAAGTCCGGTTTGGCGGCGAGCAGTTCGCTGAACTCGTCACAGATGATCAACAAGCTGGGCATCGGGTCCAGCGGCTCACCGGCCGACCGCGCCTTCTCGTACTCGAAACGGGAGACGTAGTTGCCGGCCGCCCGCAGCAGCTCCTGCCGGCGCACCATCTCGCCGGCGAGGGCGTCGCGCATCCGGTCGACAAGCGGCAGCTCGTCGGCCAGGTTGGTGATCACCGCGCTGGTGTGCGGCAGCGCCTCCAGCGAGGCGAAGGTCGCACCGCCCTTGAAGTCCACCAGGACGAAGTTCAGCTCCTCCGACGAGTGGGTCACCGCCAACGCGGCCACCACCGTCCGCAGCAGCTCGCTCTTGCCGGAACCGGTGGCCCCGATCACCAGACCGTGCGGGCCCATGCCCTCGTGCGCCGACTCCTTGAAGTCGAGCTCGACCACGTTGCCGTCCGGGCCGACACCGAGGGGGATGCGCAGCCGGTCACGGTGACCACGCGGACGCCAGGTGTTCTGCACGTCCACCGCGGCGGCGTCACCGACGCCGAGCAGGTCCGGCAGCTCCGTGCTGCGCGCCAACGGCTCGTCGCCACCGGTCTGCTGCTGCGAGAGCCGGAACGGGGCGATCTGTCGGGCCAGCCCTTCGGCGGCCTCGGCGCTGAGCCGGTCGGGCCGGCCCAACGACGACGACGAGCTGCCCCGGACCAGGTCGAGTGAGCTTCCGTCGCCCACGTCGAGGCAGAGCAGCCAGCGACCGGCATCGCGCGGCACCGTCCCGGAGAGGTCGATCACCGTGGCGCCGAGCAACCCCGGGCCGACCAGCTGACAGGTCGGTGAGATCTCCCCGCCGTCGATCACCACGATCAGGTGCGCGGCCGTGGTCAGTGGCTTCGCCTCCGGCGCGAACCGGGGCCGCCCGGTCAGCTCGGCGCTGAGCGCCGCCTCGGCCTCGGCCAGGCTGGCGAAGACCAGCCGGCGCGCGCCTGCCGCGTCCGTGCGACCGCTGTGGTGGGCGTGCGGCAGCCACTTGACCCAGCCCCAGGACGTCTGTCGGTCGGGTGCGGCAACCACCGCGATCACCAGGTCGTCCGGCGCGTGGAAGGTGGCCAGCTGCCCCAGCGCCGCCCGGGTCAGGTCGAGCACCGGCTCGCGGTCGCCGCGCAGCACCACCCGGCTGAACGCGCGCACCGACAGCGCCGTGGGCAGGTCGGGCACAGTGGAGTGGGCACGGACGAACCGGCGCAGCGCGATGGCGCTCATCGGCTCCAGGTCCTCCACCGGCTTCGTCTCCGGCGGAACGATCTCCACGGCGAGCCGCTGCGGGCCGAGGGCGATCCTGGTCTCCCCGAAGTCGTCCTCGGTGATCCGCCGCTCCCAGAGTCGCCGGGACGCGGCGATCGACCAGAGCGCGTCGGGCTCCGGGTGCCGCCAGGCCATCGCCGCCCGCTGCTGCTCGGCGGCCCGCCGGGTGCGCTTGCGCATCTGAGCCAGGTAGCGCATGTAGTCGCGGCGATCGGCGTTCAGCTCGGCCTTGTCCTTGCCACCGTTGTTCGCCAGCGAGCCGATCGCCATGCCGAGCATCGAGACACCGAACAGACCACCGGCGACGTACGTCATCATGCCGCCGCCCTTGCCGGCGTAGAGGAACGCCATGGCACCGACCCCGCAGAACATCGGCAGGATCATGAGCAGCTGCCCCATCCCCCGGGGCGTCGGCTCGGGCAGCTCGGGAGGCGACTCCAGCAGCACCTCGCCGCGCGGCAGGGCCGGCCCCGGCTGACGCGGGAGCCGACGGAACACCACAGTGCTCACGGCTGTTTCCTCCCCAGAAGCGGCCCTGATGACGTGCCGCCGCGGAACACCGCCCGCGGGTGGGCATCGTACGTGCCCGTCATCGTAGGTAATCTGCCGTGTGCGCGGTGGACCCGGACCGCAGCATCACAGCCAGCCGATCACGGACGCACCTGGAGGCCACTGTGGCGACGAAGACGGCGACCGGCGGTCTGAGCCGGATCACCATCGTGGCTCCGCGTACCCGGATGGACCTGGCGCTGCCGTCGGACGTGCCGATGGCCGACCTGCTGCCCACCCTGCTGCGCTACGCGGGCGAGGACCTGGCCGACGAGGGTGCGCGGCACGGCGGCTGGGCACTGTCCCGGTTGGGCGGTGCGCCCCTCGACGGTGGTCGTACCGCGGCGCAGCTCAGCGTCCGCGACGGTGAGGTGCTCTACTTCAACCCCCGCTCCGACGCCGCACCGGAGATCGTCTTCGACGACGTGGTGGACGCGGTCGCCACCGCTACCAACCAGCGTCCCGGCGCCTGGCAGGTCGGCGCGACCCGTTCCTTCGCGGTGATCTTCGCGGCGGCGGCGCTCGGCGCCGGCGCGGTGGCCGCCCTGTTCGCCGGCCCGCCGCACCTGCCCGGCGCGGTGGCCGCGCTGCTGGTCGCGGTGGCGCTGCTGGTGGGCGCCGCGGTGTTGTCCCGGGCCGCCGGGGACAGCGGCACCGGCGCGGTGCTGGCCATGGTCGGCCTGGTGCACGCGGCCACCGGTGGCCTGCTGCTGCTCGCCGGCGACCGAGCGCTGACCGAGCTGGCCAGTCCGCACGTCCTGCTCGCGGCAACCGCCGCGGTGGTGGCCGGCGCGGTGGCGGTGCTGGCGGTCGGCGACCGGTACCCGCTGTTCTTCGCCGCGATCGGGGTCGCGGCCGCAACCGGCCTGGGCGCGGTGCTCTGCCTGGTCCTCGACCTCGACGCGGCGGCCTCCGCCGCGGTGATCGCCGCGGTGGCGTTCGGCGTGGTGCCGGCGCTGCCGATGATGGCCTACCGGCTGGCCCGGCTGCCGGTGCCGTCCATCCCGACCGGCCCGGAGGACCTGAAGACCGACAGCGAGTCGGTGGACGGTCGGCAGGTGCTCCAGCAGAGCGAGCGGGCCGACGAGTTCCTGACCGGTCTGCTGTGGACGGTCGCCGTGCTGGTGCTGGGCGCGCAGGTCGTGCTGGCAGTGGACGGGCGGCTGCCGGCGGTGTTGCTGTGCCTGGTGCTGGCCCTGCTGGCGCTGCTGCGGGCTCGCCCCCTGCTGGGTCGGGCCCAGCGCACCCCGGTGCTGCTGGCCGGCACCGTGGGTCTGGGTCTGGCCGCCGCGACCACCTTCGCCGGTGGGTCGCTGCCGGTCCGGCTCGGCCTGATCCTGGGCGGGCTGGTGCTGGCCGCGGTGATCAGCCTGATCTACGGGTTGAGCGTCGCCGGCAAGCGCATCTCCCCGGTCTGGGGCCGCCTGCTCGACATCGTCGAGATCCTGCTCATCATCTCGCTGGTGCCGCTCGCCTTCTGGGTCTGCGGCCTCTACGGCTGGATCGTCAACCTCCGACCCTGACCGTGTCTCGTCGCCGCACCGGTCAGCGCGACCGCGGACCGGTCAGGACGCCCAGCGCCGACGCGACCGGAGCGGTGGCGTAGACGCCCGGGGCATGCTGACCGTCCATCGGCCGGGCGGACCCGCCCGCGCGATCGGCGACCTCGCGGACCACCTTGACCAGCGCCTCGACATGGTTGTCCATCGCCGCGACCCGCACCAGCGGCGCCGCCACCCGACCGTCCGCCGAGACGGTCACGGCCACCGTGTGCGACGGCGCCGAGGTGGCGGTGATCGCGTCCACGAGAGGGCCGAGCGGAGCGTCGGAGCGGCCCCGCAGCGCCATGCAGCGGTGCGTCCAGCCGCCGCCGCGCAGCCCACGCCAGCTCTCCGCCGGCACCTCGGGCACCAGGTCCAGACCGGCGGCCGAGACGATCGCCGCGCGCAGCTCCTCCCGGCCCAACGGGCGGTGGGCCAGCCCCGCCGAGGTCAGCGCCTTGCCGAGCCGGCCGATCCCGGCGGCCACCGTCCGGTGTACGCCGGTCAGCCCGCCGCCCCGACTCACCGCCTCGACCCGGGCGTCGCGGACGGTGAGCCGCAGCGCCACCCAGACGGTCCGGTGCGCCGCCGGCGGCGCACCGGGTGCCGGATACCAGACCAGCGTGTGCGCGACGACCTGGGCCCGGGAGACCGGGGCGTTGAAGTCCGCGAGCACGCCCAGCGCGCGGTCCACAGCGGACGCGTCGACGGAGCCGACCGCCGCGCCGGTGGCGGACTGCAGGGCGACGGCGGCGAACCAGCCCTGGTCGTCGCGCCCGATGCCGAGCCGGGTGCCACGGTCGGTCAGCTCGATGATGCTCAGCTCGGGGGCGAGCGCCGCCAACCGCGGGTCGCTCGCCGTGCCGTCGGCCAGCGCGGCCGACGCCCGCTCGCCGCGACGCCGCAGCCGACGCCGCAGCAGCAGGTCCTCGAACCACCAGCGGCCACCGCGACGGGCGAAGACCGCCAGGACGACCAGCAGCGCCACCGCGCCCACCGCCGCGAGCAGCCAGCTGGGCCCCGCCGTGGCGGCCCAGACGCCGATCACGCACAACTCCAGCACGACGAGCTGCCCGACCAGTACGGGACCGACCCGTCCACGGCCGGGTCGTTCGGCCGGCGGCGTCAGCCGGGTCGGAACGTCGACAGGGTCCGTGACCGCTCGGGCGGGTGGCGCCTGAACCTGCGTCATCGCTGACTGTCCCTCCTGCACGGTACGACTCTGCGCCGGGTCTCCTCCGGAGCCGGCCACGAGCGGTGGTCCCAAGGAAGCACCGTCGGCCCCTTATCGTAGGGAAGCCCGCGACGGCACCCTGCCCCTGATCGTCGTGGAAACACCCCGCCGGAGGTAAGTCATGCGGACCCGCCGCGATCAGGTGCAGGCGTACCGCTTCGTCACCCGCCGCATCGTCTCCGCCTTGCTGTCGGGCGACCCGGAGACCACCAACCTGCCGATGCGACGGCTCGGCATGGCCGTCTTCGGCAGTGTCCTCGCCGCGGCCATCGTGCTCGGCGGGGTGGGCGCGTACGGCCAGTTGACCGGCGGCGCGGCGCCGCTGGACGACAAGACCCTGGTCATCGAACGGGAGACCGGCGCGACGTACGTGTTCATCGAGGGGAAGCTGCACCCGACGCTGAACTACACGTCGGCGCGCCTCATCGTGAACGACGCGGCCGCCGAGGTGCGGACGATGTCCCAGGCGTCGCTGCGGGACCGGCCCCGGGGCGTCACCGTCGGCATCGTCGGCGCACCGGACGCCCTGCCCGACCGCAAGTCGCTGACCGGGCTGCCGTGGTCGGTCTGTGACGTGCCCGACCCGGTCGACCGGCAGCGCTCCAGCACCCGGCTGGTGATCGACCGGGCGCTGCCCGGCGGCACGCCGCTGGGCGACCGGGGGGTGCTGGTCTCGGTGGACGACCAGCGCTACCTCATCACCAACAACAGGCGGCTCCAGCTGCTCGACCCGGCCCGCACGATGACGGCGCTGCGGATGGCCGGCACCGAGCGACTCCAGATCGGGCAGCAACTGCTCAACGCCGTGCCGGCCGGGCCACCGCTGCGCAGGATGTCGCTGGCCGGTGAGGGCGGGCCCAGCAACCGCACGGTGGCCGGAAAGTCGTACAACGTCGGTTCGGTGTTCAAGGCTGCCGGGCGACACTACGTGCTGACCCGGGACGCGCTCGTGCCGATCAGCGAGATCACCGCGTTGCTCCAGACCAGCGGCAGCGGTCGGATCACCGACATCACGCCGAACGACGCCAGCGAGGCGTTCGAGGAGCAGCGGATCGAGGAGGAGGGGTTGCCGCCGACGGTGCCCGCCCTCTACCCGGCCCAGCCCGGTCAGACGACGGTGTGCGCGACGTACCGCAAGGGCAGCGCGGGTGGTCCGCCGACCACCACCCTGGAGGTGTTCGACCGGGTGCCGGATGAGCTGACCGACAGTGATCCGGGGCTGGTGCCGGTGCGGCAGACCAGGCGCGACGCCGTACGCACCGCCGAGGCGGTGCTGCTGCCCGGCGGCAAGGGTGTCATCGCGCAGGCCTCACCGGGTGCCGGGACCAGCGGGTCCGGTGCCGCCGGTGCGACCATCTACCTGATCAGCCCGCAGGGCATCCGGTATCCGCTCGGCTCGGCGGAGACGCTGGAGGTGCTCGGCTACGGCGGGGTCACCCCGCTGGCGGTGCCCGGTTCCCTGCTCGCGCTGATCCCGACCGGGCCCACCCTGAAGCGCGAGGACGCGTTCGCCGTCTTCGCTCCCGACGGGCCGGCGCCGGCCGCGCCACCGTCGGCCGCACCGAAGTCGGCCTCGCCATCGGCGGCACCGCCCTCGGGCTCGCCGTCGGCCACGCCATCGTCCCGGTCGCCGTCCGCCGGTCCACCGTCGGGCTCGACACCGTCGGCTCCGGCGAGCGGCGCACCGGCGAGCGGCGGGGCCGGCGGCGGGGGGTCGGCGGAATCGACCGACGCCGACGGCTGAGCAGCTTGGACGGGTCGCCCGGAGTCGCACGGGTGGACTAACCTTGATGTCGCTGACGGTTGTCAACCAGAACGACGGGGATGTTGCCATGGCCGGGCGTACGGAAGTCGACCTGTTGTCCCTTGAGGACTTCCACGATCACCTGGCGTCTCGGTTGAGCCAGGCCGAGTCGGTGCTGCGCAAGCTCAACACCGAGATGCAGTGCCGCCCTCCGGCGCTGGGCTCGTTCTTCGACGCCACCGACAAGGCGCGTCGCTACAGCGAGGTCCACCAGTCCTACGTGGAGCAGGCCGAGCGCATCCGACAGGCGGTGCTGGCGGCTCAGCAGGCGACGAGCACGATCCTGAGCAACTACCGCACCGCCGAGGCGCGTAACGCGGCCAACGCCGACGACGTCACCGCCGCGCTGAACCCGGTCGACCGGGCGTTCCAGCCGAAGGAGGACGGGCGTGTCTGAGTACACCCAGCGCTACCAGGGCAGCAGCCACCAGCAGCTGTACGACGGCCTGATGGCGGGCAAGCCGGAGCAGGTCGAGGGCGTGGCCGCCCAGTGGGCCGAGCTCAAGGGCATCCTCGACGGCCTCGGCCGGGAGCTGAGCGGCGACCTCGACAAGCTCGCCAACACCTGGACGGGTTCGGCGGGTCGGGAGTTCCACCGGCGCCTCAGCCTGATCGTCGCCCACACCGATGCGTTGGGCGAGGGGATGGCCGGCGTCAAGCAGGGGTTGACCATGATGGCCGACCACCTGCGGGCCGCTCACAAGCAGGCCGAGAGCCCGGAGGAGACCGACGACAACGACAAGGCGATCGGCGGTGCGATCAAGGGTGGCGCGGTCTTCGGTCTTACCGGTCTGATCGTCGGGGGCATCGCCGGCCACCAGCAGGACAAGGCCGAGCAGGAGAAGGCCCACCAGCGGATGGTGAACCTGGTGGCCGATCTGGCCAGCAGTTACGACATCTCCACCTACGACCGGGTGGTCGAGCCGCCTCCGCCGGACCCGGACACGCCGACCACCGCCCGCAAGGATCCGACGACGCCGCAGAGCGTCTCGGCCATCGCCAGGGTGACGAGTGGCCCCAACACCGGCACTCACACCGCGCGCACGGGTGACGCGACCATCTCGACGCCGGACCGCGCCGCCGAACTGCCGGGCCACGGTTCCGGCACTGACGAGGTCGGCGCGGGCACCGGTGGCAGCCCGGCTGTGGGCACCGGCCCGGTCGGCACCGGCAGCGTCATCCCCAGCGGCGGCACCTCCCTCGCCGGGGCGGACCCGGTGGTCGGCGGCGCGCTGTTGGGCGGGGGTGTCGCCGGGTTGGCGGGTCTGTCCACGCCGGCGGGCGCGCCCGCCGCGACGAGCACCGGCCCCGGCCTGCTGTACGGAGCGTCGGGCGGGGCACCGGCGGGCGGAGTGCTGCGCAGCGGCGCGCTCGCCGGCTCGGGCAACGCGCCCCCCGCGTCGGCTCGGCCGGCCGGTGGTGCCGCGTCCCCGGCGGAGAGTCGCGCCGCCAACGGCGTCGGGCGCAGCATTGACGGTCAGCGCGGCGGGGCCGGCGGCCGGGCGGCTGTGGCCGGCGGCAACGCCCGACCGGGGTCCGGCGGCGGCCGTCCCGGTGTGCTCGGTGGGCACGGTCGGGGGCAGGACGACGACTCCGACGAGCGGCTGACCTGGTTGACCGAGGACGAGATGGTGTGGCAGGGCGACGAGAAGCCCGCTCCCCCGGTGCTCGGCACCGGCAACTGACCACGGTCCGCCACCGGCGGGCCCGCACCACCGGCGACGCCACCCGGACCACGCGCGGTGCCCCCGATCGGACCTGATCCGGTCGGGGGCACCGCCGTTTCCGGCTCCGGTCGGCGGCGTCCACAGTGCCCATGGTGGTGGCTGTCACGCCAGCGTTGCCCGTCGCCGTGCTGCGGTTCGCCAGCGCTGGCGATAGGTTGGTCGGGTGTCGTCCGCAGCTGCTGTCCGCCCGGTTCGGTGGGCTGTGCTGCGGTCACTGCGGGAACTGACCCGCCTGGCGGTCACCGCGCTGGTGCTCGCGGTCGGCCTTGGTGCCGCTCTCTCCGCGTCCCCACCACCCGCCCCCACGCAGCTGCGGCCCAGTGCCGTGAGCAGTCGGGTGACGAGTGTCCGCCCCGACGCCAGCCCGGCCGTCGAACGGGCCGGCCGGCCCGCTGTCGCCCCGCCGGCTGGCACGCGCGACACCGCCACTGCCGACACCGCCGCCGCGACCGGTCCGGTCGCGGCGCTCCTGGCGTACGTTCCGGCCATCGATCCCGGCCGTGACACTCCCGCGCGACGCGGCCCGCCCGCCCGCTGAGCCAGGCCCGGCGACCCCCGGGGCCCGATCCCGGCTGATCCCGTACGGCACCTGAGTTGGCCGTCGACGGGACGACCCCGCCACCGGGCCGACCGGTGCTGCCGCGCCCTCCTGCCGCCCGTCGATACCCGCCTTCGACCGCGAGGTGCTGATCATGCAAACCGTCCTCTCCGCCGTCCTGCCGGACCTCTCCCGGGCCGCCGTCATCTGGCTGAGCCTGCTCGGGGTGGTCGCTGTCGCCGTCTCCGCGCTGCTGCTGCGGCCGGGCCGGTTCCGCTTCGATCCGGGCGCCCGGATCCGCCGCGCCGCCATGCCGAGCCAACTGGAACAGGCGCAGGAGGAGCGGGAGCAGAGCCGCTACGCGCAGGAGGTCGCGGTGGCCGCGGAACGGGCGAGCACCACGGTGCGGCGTCGCCGGGCGGAGTGGGTGGCCGCGCAGGAGGAGGTCGAGGCGGCCTGGTCGGCGTACGAGGCGGCCGAGGCTGGCGTGCGGCGGCTCGACGCGGCGGCCGCGATGCCGCTGCCGCACACCGCACGGACTCCCGCCGAGTACGCCGACCGCGAACGCTACCTGCACCGGGCGGCCCTGGACGCGTACTGGCGGCGGGAGCTGTCGGTGGAGCAGCTCAGCGACGTCTTCGCGCATCGCGACGGCTGGGACCCGCGACTGCACCCGGTCGAGCAGGAGCTGGTGCTCCAGCGGGCGATCCGGGACAACCTGGCGGCCAGGCACGCCGCGGCCCGCGAGCGGGAGCAGGCCGCGTGGCGGGCGGCGGAGTTGGCGGTGGCCGCGGCTCGGAGTCTGCGCGAGGAGGCGCACGCGGCGACCGGACGGCGGGTCGCCGAGTCGGCGTCGGTGTTGCCGCTGAGCGAGGTTGCCCGACCGTTGGGCGCGCAGGCCCGGGAGAACGTGGAGCAGACCCGGGAGAACAAGGTGACCGCCCGCGGCCGCGCGACGGTGCCCGCGTTCTGAGCCCGGCGGGTTCATCTGGGTTAGCGTGACGGCATGTCCCGACAGGCGTGGGTCCTCGTGGTGGTCGCCGGCATCCTGGCGCTGGCCACACTGGTCGGTGCCGTGGTGCTGGCGGTGCGGGTGGTGCGTACCCGGCGGATGCTGACCGGGCTCGGCGCGGGCGGCAAGGTCGCCTTCTACGGGGCGCTGATCTACACGATCTTCCCGGTCGACGTGCTGCCGGACCCGATCTACCTGGATGACATGGGGGTGCTGGCCGCCGCGTTGATCTATCTGACCCGGCTGGTGCACCAGCGGCGGGCGGCTGGTCGCCAGCTGCCCGGTCAGCCGGACGCCCCACCGAACCCGGAGCGGGCCCGGCGCCGCGTGCGATGATCCAGGTCGGTTCGGGGACGGGGGACGGGCATGGCGGGCGATCATCGGTTGGACCTGCACGATGAGCGTGTTGCCGCCTTTTGCGCGGAACGGCACCTCGCGACGCTGACCACAGTGCGTGCGGACGGCACCCCGCACGTCGTACCGGTCGGGGTGACCCTCGACCCGGCGGCCGGGCTGGCCCGGGTGATCACCTCCGGCACCTCCCGCAAGGCCCGCCAGGTGGCGGCGGCCGGCCCGGAGGGCGCGGCGGTGGCCGTGTGCCACGTGGATGGCCGCCGCTGGTTGACCGTCGAGGGTCGCGCCGTGCTGCGGTCGGATCCGGCCGCCGTGGCGGAGGCGGAGCGGCGGTACGCCGAGCGGTACCGGACACCGCGCCCGAATCCGGAGCGGGTGGTCATCGAGATCACCGTGACCAGGCTGTTGGGCAGTCTCTGAGCGGAGCGTTCGTCCCCGATGACCGGTTCGGGCCGGCCGGGAGGTTGTGCCATCCCCGGTGCCCGCAGCCGGCGGAATTCTCGGTGAAGCAGAGCGGTTACGCAGTCGGTACGCCCTGGGCCGAGACCACCGATGGTCGGCCCCTGTGTTGCGCCGAGCGCCATTCCCGGTGCTGCCGCCGTCCGCCTGCCGGAGGCGCCAACCCCCGAACGGAGACTCGACAATGAACCCGATCGTCCAGAAGAGCGGCCTGTCCGTCGCCGGCCTGCTTGCCGCCGGTGGCTGCGCCCTCGGCCCGGCGGTGGCCGCGCAGGCCGCCCCGGCGCCGGCCGCCCCGGCGTCGTCGAGCCAGAACGACAGGCACGCCGAGCGGATCCTCGGCGTCGACTACCAGGCCCAGCCGAACTTCTACTACTGCGGCCCGGCCGCGACCCGGATCGCGCTGTCCGCCCAGGGCAAGGCGCTCTCCCAGGACGAGGTGGCCCGACTGCTCGGCACCACCGAGGCGGGCACCCCCTCGGCCCTGGACACCACCCGGGTGCTGAACGAACTGACCGGCGGCAAGTACCGGACCACCGAGATCCGTGATTCGGTGGCCCGCCCGGACCAGGTCGAGCAGTTGCGCCGGGACGTGCTGGCCGCCGTGGACGCCGGCCGGCCGGTGGTGGCGAACATCAAGGGCACGACAGTCGACACCGACGGCAACCCGCACTCGTACGAGGGCGGCCACTACCTGACCCTGGTCGGCTACCGCGACGGCGGTGACACCATCCGGGTCGCCGACCCGGCCGACCCGGCGGTGGGCGAGTACTGGATGAGCCTGCCCAAGGTCGCCAACTGGATCGCCGAGCGCGGCTACTCCTCCTGACCGTGACGGTTCACCGGGCCGGCCTCTCCCGTGCGGGGAGGCCGGCCCGGTTCTCGTTACGGCTCCGCGCGGCGAGGTGTGCGCGCCGACGGGCCCGGGCGGCCCGCGTCGGTCGGGTCCGGTGCAGCTCTCGCCGAACCGGCGGGTGGATCTCCGCCTCGCCGGCACCGGCCGCCCGGCGCACGATCCGGTTCGCGTCCACGGGTTCGCAACCGGCGGCCCGGAGCAGATCGCTCGCGGCGGTACGCAGTCCGGTGACGAGGGATTCGCCGAACGAGTGGACCCCGCTCTCCGAGGCCCGCCCGGCCAACTCGGCGCACTGCTCGACCAACTGGCGGGTGCACCGGGGGTCGTCACCGACCCTGCACTCCGTACGCATCACCACCACCGCCTGGCCCAACCGACGCATCGCCTCCGGCAGCTCCGCCGGGATCGGCTCGTCGTACTGCAGCGCGGTGGTCGACCAGCGGGCCATGGCACGGCTGTCCAGCAACAGCCGCTCCAGGTGAGCGGCGCTGCGGGCGTACCGGTGGTACTGCTGCCGGCGGTGCCAACGGACCGGAGCGATGGTGACCACCTCCTCGGCGCCGCTGAGCGCGTCGTGCAGCCGGCCCAGGTCGTCATCGGTGCCGCGCAGCCGCTCCAGGACGCCCAGGGTCCGGGCACCGTCGCGGTCGCGCAGCGCCTGCGCCAGCTCGGCGAGTTGTTCGCAGACGATCGTGAAGATCGGCGCCGCGGCCCGGTCCAGCACCCGCATCGGGTTGACCGGCAACAACAGGGCGACCACCACCAGGCCGACCGCCCCGCCGACGAGCGCGTCGAAGATCCGGGGCAGCTCCAGGCCACGTTCCATCGGTGCCAGCGTGGCGATCAGCACCGCGGTACCACCGGCCTGACCGACCAGCGGGCCACCCTTCCCGGCCACCAGCAACGCGGCGGCGATGGCCAGCGCGACGACCACGCCGGTCTGCCACGGCCCCGAGCCGAGCAGGAATCGCAGCGTGTCGCCGATGATGATGCCCAGGGCCACGCCGGCCAACAGCTCGAAGGTGCGCCGGGCCCGCTGCCCGATGGCGGTGGCGATCGTACCGACGGCGGCGGCGGGAGCGAAGACGTGCGATCCCTGGCCGAGCAGGCTGTCGGCGAGGAGGGCGGCGATCGCCGCGGCCAACCCGGACTGGACGGAGATCACCAGGGTGATCTCCCACTGCCGGGCTCGGATCTTGCCGGCCTGCCCACCACGGTGCCGAACCCGCCGAACCGTCCGCTCGGCGGTCTCGTCGAGCCGCGACCGTCGGAGGTCGGCGGGTGGGCGGTCGTCGGCCATGGCGGCGGTTACCCCGGCAACGGCGGGGCAATCTCGGCGGCTGGGCAAGCCGTCTCCCGGCGAGCCCCAACGACACCCCCGAACACATCGTCAACCATTGGTTTGCGCAGCCCCGTGGGGGTACCAGAGCCACACACCTCCCACCGATCCGCAACCGGTAAGGGGCCGTCACATGACCAATCCACCGACCGCCGACGACCACGACGCCGTCGACATCCTGGTCTCCGACCACCGGGAGATCGAGGCAGTCCTCGTCGAGTTGGCGACCCGGCAGGGCACCCCCGAGCACCGCCGGCACCTCGTCGACGTGGTGATCGCCGAACTCGTCCGCCACTCGGTGGCCGAGGAGGCGTACGTGTATCCGATCGCCCGCAAGGTACTGCCCGACGGCAACGAGATCGCCGACCGCGAGATCGCGGAGCACGCCGACGCCGAACGAACCATGAAGGAGTTGGAGTCCACCGACGCGTCCGCCCCCCGCTTCGACGAGCTGCTCACCCAGTTGACCGCCATCGTGCGCGGTCACGTGGCGGAGGAGGAGAAGGAGCTCTTTCCGCGGCTGCGCGCGGCGACCGCCCGGGAGGAGCTGGTCGAGGCGGCGGCCAAGGTGACGGCGATCAAGGAGATCGGGCCGACCCGGCCACATCCGGGAAGCCCGGACCATCCGCCGGCGAACAAGCTGATCGCACCCGGCATCGGCCTGGTCGACCGGCTACGCGACGCGTTGAGCGGCCGGCCCACCTCGATGGACGAGCTACACCACAAGCGACAGCGCTGACCCGCGCACCGGGTGGACCGGGCGCTCCCGGGTCGCCGACGCGGCCCGGGAGCAGCGCGGGTCAGCGGACCTGGTCACCCTCACCGGTACGCGCCTGGGCCTGGTCCACGCCCTTGTCGATCTGGTCGTCGTACTTGCCGCCGGTGCGCTTGTCGGCCATCTCGCCGGCCTTCTCCGCGCCCTGGTCGACCTGCTTGTCGTGCTTGTCCGCGAAGTCCTTGGCCTTGTCCATGAAGTCACCCACGGCGTTCCTCCTCAGTCCGGTCCGTCCCCTTCGCGTTCCCTCGACCCGACAGCGCAAACGCCGCCGTCGCGGGGGCGATTGACGAACACCCACCCGCGTCACCCCGGCCGGCGTACGATCCGCGCGGGCGCCGGCCGGTCATTCGGGTGTCGCGGCACGACCGACCGGGTACCGACCTCGTCGAGATCGAGGAGGACCGACATGGCCGCAGAGGAACCCGGAGCGACAGGCGGCCCCGGGCCGCGCCAGACCTGGGCGGCGTTGCCGTGGCTGGTCCGAACCGCGGTGTTGTGGAGCGCCTGCCTGGTGGTGGTCGCCGCCGGGCTCTATCTGCTGGGCAAGATCGCCGTCCTGTTGGCGCCGCTGGCCATCGCGCTGGCCGCCACCATCTTCCTCACCGCGCTGCTCGATCCGGTCCTGCTGCTGCTGCGCCGGTTGCGGCTGCCGGCGGCGCTCGCCGCGCTCTGCACGGTCCTGCTGCTGCTCGGCATCCTGGTCGGCGTCGGCGCACTGGTGTGGAACCTGACCGCCAGCCAGTTCGACCAGCTCAGCCAGGAGTTGACGCAGGGGGTGGATCGCAGCCGCGACTTCGTGACGTCCACGCTACCGGTCAGCGAGGCACAGCTGGACCGGTTGGTGGACCAGGCCCGGCAGGGGCTCAGTGGCAGTTCTCCGGACCCGGTGGCCGGTGCCCGGACCGTCACCGAGGTGTTCGGCTCCGCGCTGCTGGCGCTGGTGCTGCTCTTCTTCCTGCTCAAGGATGGCCGGTCGATGTGGCACTGGGTGCTGTCGCGGGTGTCCGGCCCGAACCAGCCGGTGCTGGCCGAGGCCGGCCGGGCCGGTTGGCAGACGTTGGGCGCGTACAGCCGGGGCACCATGTTCATCGCCGCTGTCGACGCGCTGGGCATCGGGTTGGCTCTCGTGGTGCTCCAGGTGCCCCTCGCCCTGCCGCTGGCGTTGATCACGTTCCTCGGCGGGTTCGTGCCGATCATCGGGGCGACGGTGGCGGGCGCGGTGGCGGTGCTGGTGGCGCTGGCCGCGAACGGTCCCACCACCGCCCTGCTCACCCTCGCGGCGGTGATCGCCGTCCAGCAGATCGAGGGCAACCTGCTGGAACCACTGGTCATGAAACGGCAGGTCCGGCTGCATCCGGCGGTGATCCTGGTGGCGGTCACCGCGGGCACGCTGATCGCGGGGATCGCTGGCGCCTTCGTCAGCGTCCCGATCACCGCAGTCCTCTGGAGGGTCATCGACACCGTCCAACAGCGCCGCTCGGCCTCGGCCCTGCTACCCACGCAGTGATCATCGGCTGAGGTGCATGGTGAACCAGGCGGCGGCCTGGTCGGCGACCTGCTCAAGGGTGCCCGGCTCCTCGAAGAGATGGGTGGCGCCGGGGATCACCCGCAGCTCGCCGGCCTCCCCCAGCTCGGCCAGCGCCTGCTCGTTGAGCGCGATCACCTCTTCGTCCAGCCCGCCCACCAACAGCAACGTCGGGGTACGCACCTGGGCCAGCGCGTCCCCGGCCAGATCCGGTCGACCACCCCGGCTGACCACGGCAGCCACCCGATCGGCGCGCGACGCCGCCGCGACCAGGGCAGCGGCAGCACCCGTACTGGCCCCGAACAGGCCGATCGGCACGTCGCCGGCCGGACGCCCGGTGGCGAGCCAGTCGACGATCCCGGCCAGCCGGCTGGCCAACAGCCCGATGTCGAAGCGCAGTTCGGCGGTTCGCGTGTCCACCTCGTCCTCGACCGGGGTGAGCAGATCCACCAGCACGGTGGCGAGCCCACTGTCGTTCAGCGTCCGGGCCACCGACACGTTGCGCGGGCTGTGCCGGGAACTGCCACTGCCGTGCGCGAACAGCACCACGCCGACCGGCTGGGCGGGCAGCGTCAGGTCGGCGGGGAGCTGGGCCTCCCCGATCGGCACCATCACCGTGCTGCGCTGCTCGTCCATGCCTCACCTCCGGGTGCTCACCGGTGCTGCGCGTACCCGGCCCGGCGCGCGCCACGCACGCCGGGGCGGTGTCACCGCCGGGCCGTGGGCGCGCCGCCAGGCCGCGTTTGCCCGCTGGGGCGTCGGGTACGCGACGAGCGACCGCAGACCGTGTCGGCGCCACCGCGCCCCGACGGATCGCGAGGATCGCCATGGCCAAGCAGCAGATCTCCCGGCAGCAGCAGCTGACCGAGCAGGCCCAGCGGGAACAGGACGCCGAGCGTAACCAGGACTTCGGGGACCAGGATTTCGGCGACCAGGCCGCGTCGGCCCGGCTGCCCGACGACCCGAAGGCGGCGGCGCCCAGGGACGCGATCGGCCGTCCGTCGACCGGCGAGCCGGTCTGATCGACCAGTGCGGGGTGGGGCGGGAACACTCCCGCCCCACCCGTCACTGTTCGCGCTCGGGCAGCCGCAGCAGCGGCGAGCGGCCCGGTGGCTGCTCGGGCGCGGGGCCGGACGGATCGGCCGGCGGCACCGGCACGGTCACCGGCTCGTCGCAGGTCACCCGCAATAGCTGGTCGTGGTGGCGCAGCTCCACCACGTCGTCCGGGCCGCCGTGGCGCAGCGAGTACGTCGTCTGGTGCGGTCGGACGTCCACCCGCAACGCCAGCCCGCGCCACTGCAGCGAGAACTCCAACCGGCTGAGCCGGCTGGAGAGCCGGGGGGCGAAGGACAGCCCGCCGTCGTGGTCCCGCAGACCACCGAACCCGCTGACCAGGGCGAGCCACGCACCGGCCAGCGACGCCATGTGTACGCCGTCGCGGGTGTTCTCGTTGAGGTCGTGCAGGTCCATCAGCGCTGCCTCACGCAGGTAGGTGTGCGCGAGTTCGGGGTGGCCCACCTCGGCGGCGAGCACCGACTGGGTGCAGGCCGACAACGACGAGTCGCGTACGGTGCGGCGCTCGTAGTAGAGGAAGTTGCGCACCTTCTCCTCGGGGGTGAAGGCGTCCCCCCGCCAGTGCATGGCGAGCACCAGGTCGGCCTGCTTGACCACCTGCTTGCGGTACAGCTCGAAGTACGGGTAGTGCAGCAGCAGCGGGTACTTCTCCGCCGGGGTGTGGGTGAAGTCCCACTCCTGGAGCCGGGTGAAGCCCTCGACCTGCTGGTGCACGTCGAGTTCGTCGTCGTACGGGACGTGCATGGAGGTGGCGGCGTCCCGCCAGCTCGCGGCCTCCTCGTCGGTGACCCCGAGGTGGAACGCCTCGTCCCGGTAGCGCATCACCACGTCGGCGGCGGCGAGCAGGTTCCGCTGCGCCATCAGGTTGGTGTAGACGTTGTCGTTCTTCACAGCGGTGTACTCGTCCGGGCCGGTGACACCGTCGATGTGGAACCGCCCGTGGCGGTCGTGGTGGCCGATCGAGCGCCACAGCCGGGCGGTCTCCACCAGCAGCTCCAGCCCGATCTCCCGTTCCATCTGGGTGTCCCCGGTGACCATCACGTAGCGGCGCACCGCGTCGGCGATGTCGGCGGCGATGTGGAAGGCGGCGGTGCCGGCCGGCCAGTAACCGGATGATTCCGGGCCCTCGATGGTCCGCCAGGGGAAGGCGGCGCCCCGCAGGTTGAGCGTCTCGGCCCGTTCCCGCGCCGAATCCAGCGTGCTGTGCCGCCACTGCAACGCGCTGCGTACCGCGCTCGGCTGGGTGTACGTGAGCACCGGCAGGACGAACATCTCGGTGTCCCAGAAGGCGTGGCCGTCGTAACCGGGGCCGGTCAGCCCCTTCGCCGAGATCGGCCGCTGCTCGGCGCGCGCGCCGGCCTGCAACACGTGGAAGAGACCGAACCGGACCGCCTGCTGCACCTCCGGGTCGCCCTCGACCAGCACGTCGGAGGCGTCCCAGAACGCGTCGAGATAGTTGCGCTGCTCCCGGTGGAGCCCGTCCCACCCGTCCAGCCGGGCGCCGGCCAGTGCCGCGCCGACCTGGTCGCGCAGCGCCGGCAGGGACCGGCGACTCGACCAGCTGTACGTCAGGTACTTGATCACCCGCAGCTTCTCGCCGGGCTTGAGCACGCAGGCGATCGTGGTGCGCACCCAGTCCTGGTAGCCCTCTGACTCGATGGTGGTGTGGTCCGGGCCGTGCACCTCGTGCTCCATGGCGGCGGCGACCCGGAGACCGGAGACCTTGGTGCGGTGGATCAGCTGCCCGCCGTCGGGGGTGGTCAACTCCTCCTCGGCCAGCAGCGGCGACTCCAGCACCGCCGCGACCCGGGGGTCCTTGCTCTGCGCGGGCAGCGACTCGTTTGCCACCAACTCGGATTGCACGATCAGCCGCAGCGGGCCGTCGACGGCCTCCACCTCGTAGCTGATGGCGGCCACGGACCGCTGGGTGAACGAGACGAGGCGGGTGCTGCGCACCTTGACCTCACGGCCGGCGGGCGAGCGCCAGTGCAGTTCCCGGTGCAGCGTCCCGGCTCGCATGTCGAGGATCCGCTCGTGGGCGAGCAGCTCGCCGTAGCGCACGTCGAGCGGTTCGTCGTCGACGAGCAGCCGGATCAGTTTGCCGTTGGTGACGTTGACGATGGTCTGCCCGGACTCGGGGAAGCCGTAGCCCGCCTCGGCGTACGGCAGCGGACGCAGCTCGTAGAACGAGTTGAGGTAGGTGCCGGGCAGGCCGTGCGGCTCGCCCTCGTCGAGGTTGCCCCGCAGGCCGACGTGCCCGTTGGAGAGCGCGAAGACCGACTCCGACTGGGCCAGCACGTCCATGTCCAGCCGGGTCTCCCGGACGTGCCACGGCTCGACCGGATAGGCGCGCTCACGAATCATGCGGAGCCCCGTTCGGTGGCGGTGGGGGTGGGCGTCGGTGGGTCGGTGACGTCGAGCAGGTCGGCGAGGTCCGTCACGACGATGTCGGCGCCGTGGGCGAGCAGCTCGTCAGCCTGCCCGACCCGGTCGACGCCGATCACATAACCGAAGCCGCCGGCGCGCCCGGCGGCCACCCCGGAGAGCGCGTCCTCGAAGACGGCGGCCTGTGTCGGGTCGACGCCGAGCAGCCTGGCCCCGGCGAGGAAGGTGTCGGGGTGTGGTTTGCCGCGCAGTCCCTGGGCGCGGGCGACCAGCCCGTCGACCCGGGCCTCCAGCAGTGACTCGAATCCGGCGGCGGCGACCACCTCGGCCCCGTTCGCGCTCGCGGTGACCACGGCGCGGTGCAGCCCGGCGGCGGTCGCCGCCTTCAGGTAGCGCACCGAGCCCGGGTAGACCTCGACGCCGGCGCTGCGCAGACGGTGCAGCAGCAGGACGTTCTTGCGGTTGCCCAGGCCGTTGACGGTTTCCGCCTCAGGCGGGTCGTCCGGGTCGCCTTCGGGCAGCACGATCCCCCGGGAGGCGAGGAACGACCGGACGCCGTCGGCCCGGGGCCGGCCGTCGACGTAGCGGTTGTAGTCCGGGCCGGGATCGAATGGTTGGAACGGCGTGCCGGAGGCCGCGGCGCGCTGGCGGAGAAACTCGTCGAAGGTCTGCGTCCAGGCGGCGTTGTGTACGCGGGCGGTCTGCGTCAGCACACCGTCCAGATCGAAGAGACAGGCGGTCACGTGAGCAGGTAGGCCCAGCACGGTACGAATCTATCCACCCTGCTGGACCCGCAAACCCATTTCCGCCGCCCCGAGGCGGTTCAGTTCGGTCGCAGCGTCCAGATCACTGTCATCACCGCGGTTGGCTTTCCGCTCTCGGTGGCGATCTCCACGGCGACCGGGAATTCCGGACGCTGCCCGGCCTCCAGCTCCTCGATCACCTCGGCGGCCGGCCGGCCGAGTCGCGCGGTGGCCAGCACCGGCCCCATCGCGAGTTTCCGGTAGGCGATGTCGGCCCGGACGGCCAACGGCACGGCCCGGTCGAGCAGCTGCCCGAAGGCGGCCAGCACGACCGCGCCGGAGGCCGTCTCGCCAAGAGTGAACATGGCGCCGGCGTGTGGCCCGCCGATGTGGTTGTGGGTGGCCGGCGAGTCGGGCAGCCGGACGACCGCCCGGACGCCACCCTCCGCCTCGGGTGCCACCTCGACGAACTCAAGTCCGAGCGTACGAGCGAACGGCACCGCTTCCAGAATGCCGGCCGCCACCTGGCGGGAGTCGATAGTCATGACCCGACGTTACTCACCGGTAATCAGGCCGGCAACCAGCGGAGATCCGCCGACCGGGCACCCTCAGAGGTTGGCGATGGTGCGCAGGATCTCCGCGTAGAAGTTTCCGTCGATGCTGCGGAAGAAGGCGAAGTCCTGACCCGGGTCACCGAAGAACGGCCGCAGCGTCCAGGCCAGTTGGGTGCCGACGAAACCGAAGAGCAGGATCCAGATGTAGAGCAGGGTCATGCTCGCCGGCCGCTGCGTCGGCTCGCCGCGTCGGATCGGAGCGTTGTCCCACGGGCGCTGCGGCGGGTAGCCGGGCGGGAACGAGGCACCGGCCGGCTGCCCGGTCCACTGCGCCGGAACCTGAGCCGGAGCTGGCGCGGTGGTCACCGCGCCGTTCGACGTCGACTCGGCCACCGCCGCCCCGGCCGGCACGGCCACCGCAGTGGCACTCTGACCGGCGGGCGGAGTGCCGACCGGCGTCGCCCCGGCGGGCACCGCGGCCGGCACGGCCTGGACCGGCGCCGGGGCGGTGACCTGCTCGGTGGCCTTGGCGGTAGGAGCCTCCGGCGCGAGCAGGCCGTGGTCGTTGAGCACCTGCATGCCGCTGGTCAGGAAGCGCAACCCGACCAGCGCCGACAGGGTCAGGATCGCCACGTTGAGCAGCTTGAAGAACCCGTAGTCGTTGGCGGTGATCAGGAAGAACAGACTGATCGGCGCGAACGCCACAGCGAGCATCGAGGTGACGGTGATCGCCACCATCACCAGTGCCAACGACTGCCGCACCGAGAGCCGGGCGCCGAAGACCAGGTTGAACAGGTAGAGCGTGGGCAGGCAGATGGCCAGCGTGACCAGGAACAGCAGTGGCAGCTTCAACGCCGAGGTCAGCGCCATCAGCGGGCTGTGAAAGAAGCCCAACACCGCCCCGTAACAGGCCAACGCGATGGCGGAGCTGGTCAGCATCCGCCCGGTCAGGCCGTTGAGGTCACGCTCGGCCACGATCTGCTGCCAGATGCCCTCGCGATCGCGCAGGATGCGCTCGATCACGAGCGGGCTGGGACGGTCACCCGACACGGGGACCCCTCTCGATGCTCTTGCACTGTGGACTGGGTGGGCAGACGGTAGGGCACCGGGTGGCCGGTCCGCCACCCCGCTCCGGCGCGTCGTCAGCGCCACCCCACGTCGATCCGGTCGCCACGCTCGTCGAAGAAGTGCAACGCGTCCATCCGCACCGAGACGGCGAGCGGGTGACCGGCACTGACCGCCGGGTACGGCGCCAGCCGCACCGCCAGCTCCGCCGGCCGTCGGTGGTGACGGCCCGGATCGGGGAGCACGCTGGTCTGGACGCCACCTGTCGCGGGCTCCTGCGCCTCCACCGGCTTGCCGGTGAGCCGCTGCATCACCGAGCCGAACCGGCGCAGGCCGCGCTGGCCGACCGGCGGCGGATCGAGCGGGGTGCCCATCTCGTCCACCATGATCGCGGTCGCGCCGATGTCGAGGAACGCCAACGACTCGTGCCCGTGGTGTTCCAGGTAACGGATCCGCCCGCGCAGCACGTCACCGGGGCTGTCCGGGGCGACCGGGGTGAGCGCCTCGGCACGCATGCCGACCACGATCCGCTCACCGTGGTAGTGCGCCACCGCCCGACTGCGGATGTCGTTCCAGGGCAGGTAGAGCGACTGGTCGCCGAGGTTGAGCGTGACGTACCGGTCGAGGTGGACGTAGACCGACGCCTCCAGCAGGTTCATCCGTGGGCTGCCCAGGAACGCCGCCACGTACAGTGTCGCCGGCCGGCCGTACACCTGGGTCGGGGTGCCCACGTCCTGGAGCACGCCGCGGCGCATGATGGCCACCCGGTCGGCCATGGTGAGCGCCTCGGCCTGGTCGTGCGTGACGTAGACGGTGGTGACGCCCAGCTCACGGGTCAGGCCCGAGATCTCCGCGCGCAGCTCGGCACGAAGACCACTGTCCAGGTTCGACAGCGGCTCGTCCATCAGGAACAGGCCGGGCCGGCGGACGATCGCCCGACCCATCGCCACCCGCTGCCGTTGCCCGCCGGAGAGCTGACCCGGCTTGCGGGCCAGCACGTCACCGATGCCCAGCGCGCTCGCCACGTCGCTGACCCGCTCACCCCTCGGCTCGGGCTCGATCCCGGCCAGCCGCAGCGGGAACGCGATGTTGTCGCCAACTGTCATGTGGGGGTAGAGGGCGAAGTCCTGGAAGACCATGGCGATCTTGCGGTCCCGTGGGGGGAGGTCGTTGGCCAACTCGCCGTCGAGCATCACCGCACCGGTGGTGGGTTCCTCCAACCCGGCGATCATTCGCAGCACCGTCGACTTGCCGCACCCGGATGGCCCGAGCAGCACCATGAACTCACCGTCGTTGACATCGAGATTGATGCTGTCGACGGCAACAGTGCCATCCCGGAAAACCTTGGTCACATCCTTGAGCGTGACGGTGCTCACCGTCTTCCCCCCCAGCGCGTCGGCCGAACCCTCCAAGACTGTGACCAGGATCATGGCGTTAGCACATCGGGTAAACGTCTTATGTTCGATCGATGTCGCTGCTATTACACGACAGACGGCCGATCAGCAGTGCGTGGACCTCTCGCCGGGCTCCCGAGGAACACCTGGCGCACCACCCGCTCCGCCGCCCGCCCGTCGTCCATTGTGCAGAACCGGGCCCGGAACTGCTCACGCGCCTTCGCTGCCGAGTCCGAGCGCACCGCATCGGTGCGGAACACATCGAGAAGGTCGGCGAAAGTGGCGGCCACCGCGCCCGGCGGCTCGGCGGTGACGTCGAAGTAGACACCCCGGGCCAGCCGGTACGCCTCCCAGTCCGGGGTGTAGAGCACGATCGGCCGGTCCAGCACCGCGTAGTCGAACATGGCCGACGAGTAGTCGGTGACCAGCACGTCCGCCACCAGGTAGAGATCCTCCACCCGCTGGTGGCCGCTGACGTCCCGCACCCGCTCCCAGTCCTTCGGCCGACCCGGACGTCGATCCCGGTCGTGGAAGTAGTGGCTGCGCATCAGCAACCGGCCCGAGTCCCCCAACGCCTGCACGAAGCGGTCCGGGTCGAACGGTGGCCGGTAGCCGGGCAGGTGCTCGCGGTGCGTCGGGGCGTACAGGACGACCTGCTCGTCGGGGTCGAGACCGAACTCTTCGCGGAGTCGGCGCACCTCGTCCGGACCGGCCGTGACCAGGCGGTCGTTGCGGGGGTACCCCACCTCCAGGGTCGTGTACGTGGCCGGATACGCCCGGTCCCACATCTGGGTGGAGAAGCTGTTGGCGCTGATGCTGTAGTCCCAGCGGTCCACCCGGCGCAGCAGCCCGGCGAAGTCCATCCGGCCCGCGCCGATCGGGTAGCGCTGCTGATCCAACCCCATCACCTTGACCGGCGTGCCGTGGTGGGTCTGCACGTGCACCTGTTCCGGTCGCTTGCGGACGAAGTCCGGGAAGTTGACGTTGTTGACCAGCCACCGGGCGCGGGCGAGCACCCGGTAGTACGCCGGCGTGCCGGCCACCACGTACTCCACCCCGGCCGGCACGGCGTCCACCCGGTCCCGGCGCACGATCCACACCCCGCGCACCCCCGGCGCCAACCGGCGGGCGACCTCGTAGATGGCCGCCGGGTTACAGGAGTAACCCCGGTACCAGTACGCGGCGTACACCGCGAGCGTCGGGTCGATGGGACGTCGCAACTCAGCCCGGTAGTACTCGCGCAGCAGCCCGTCGCGGGTCAGCCGGGCACCGCGCCGGGCAACCGGGCCGACAGTGCGCCGAGCGGTGCGGGCCCGCCGGCGGGCGGCGTCCCGGGCCCGGCTGGCCGCCCGCAACGCGCTGAAGGTACGCCACCGGCCGGTGGCGACGAGCTTGTGTTTGATCCCCTCGACCCCGTCGGGCACCGGATAGCCGCCGGGCGGCAGCCAACGCTCGTAGTCGGCGGTGATCTGCGCGAAGAAGGCCTCCCGCAGCTCCGGCGCGATCCGCTGACCGTTGCCGAGCACCGTCAGGTAGTGCCAGATCATCCGTTCGAAGACCGCCGGCCGCAGCGCCTCCGTCGCCGACCCCCACGAATCCATCAGATGGAAGACCCGGTGCCACTGCGGGAAGACCTCGAAGTGCCGGTCACCCCGGGTCCGGGTGATCGCGCCCGCGCGGCGTTGGCGGTAGTTGACACAGACCCGGTCCAGTACGCCGATCCGCCGCGCCGCCATCAGCACCGGGTAGCTGAACGAGACGTCCTCGTACCAGCCGGGCGCGAAGCGCAGCCCCAGGTCGACCAGGAACTCCCGACGGACCAGCCGGTTCCACGCGGTGTGCAGCAGGTGCATCGCCTGCGGCCGGTCCCGCAACCGGAAGGTGCCCGAGCCCGGTGACTCCGGAAACACCTCCGCCATCGCGCTGCGGGTGGCGGTGTTGTTCCAGTGGGTGCGGACGTGATCGACGAGCAGGACGTCCGGGCGGGTGACCCGCAACCGTTCGGCGACGTCGGTCAGACACTCCGGCGCCAGCCAGTCGTCGCCGTCGAGGAACCACACGTACTCGCCGACGGCCCGGTCCAGCCCGATGTTCCGGGCCGGACCGAGGCCGACGTTCTCCGGCAACCGGACCGAGCGGACCCGCTGGTCGCGGGCCGCGTACTCGTCGATGATGTCGCCGCTGGCGTCCGGCGAACAGTCGTCGACGGCGATCACCTCGATGTCGGTCTCCGGCTGACCGAGGATGGAGTCCAGGCATTCCCGCAGGTATCCCTGCACCCGGAAGGCCGGCACCACGAAGCTGATCAGGGTCATCCGGCCGTCCCTCCGTCAGCGCGGCGCGGCACCTCCAACGCCCGCCGGCGCGACCGACGCCCGCGCGCTACGGGCCGGTCGCACGAACCAGGCCAGGACGACGCTCACCACGAAAACCACGAGAAGGTACGCACCGAGTGTAGCCAGTCCGACACCCGCAATACCGACGATCGCCGCGAGCGCCACCAGCACCGAACGTCCCTCCCAACCCAGCGTCGCCGCGTGCAGCGGCGGTGCCGCCTGCCGCTTCTCCAGCCGGGCGGTCAGGTCGTAGTGGTGCACGGTGAGCACGAAGACGTACCCGAAGATCAGCCAGCCGGGCACCCCGCCGACCACGCCGACGGCGATCGCGAACAGGTACTCGGCGGCCCGCAACGCCGCCGGGACCAGCCAGTCCAGCGGACCGTTGTGCGCCGCCCCGGCGCCCAGGCCGCCGACCAGCAGCACCAGCAGCGCCACCGGCACCGCCCACCGGAGCTGATCGGGCGCGTCGTTCAGCAGCGCCCCGACCAGCAGCACCGCCGGGCCGAGCGCGGCGATCACCGCCAGGGTCAGCGGCCCCATCGGGCGCAGCACCGGCAACCAGCGGGCCAGCGGGCCGTCGTCGCGGTGCAGGGTGGCGTCGACAGTGTCCAGCACCGGCACCCACATCCAGCGGGCCCGCAGCGTCCGCAGCGCACCGGTGTACGCGAACGCCAGCACCCCCCAGACCAGCACGGCGATCAGGCTGACCAGCGGGTTGAACAGCGCCACGGTCAGCGCGATCAGCGCCCACCGCTCACCGATCGGGAAGACCACGGTCCGCTTCAGCCAGTACGACAGCGAACCGGTGTCCGCCTGCACCCGGGTCGACGCCGCGTTGAGCCGGTCACCGATCCCGCCGCTGGCGTTCGTCGCCGTACGCGGCCGACGGGCCGCCTCGTCGTGCAGCACCCCGTACCAGGTGTCGGTCATGTGCCGGACGGTCTGCAACGTCATCGCGGCGATCGCGAGCGCCCAGCCGTTACCCAGCCCGGCGTGGCTCACCCCGAAGCCCAGACCGGCGTAGACCACGTACTCCTTGGCCCGGTCCGCCATCGTGTCCAGCCAGCCGCCCCAGGCGCTGAAGTGCCGGGTGTAGCGGGCCAGTTGGCCGTCCACGCAGTCCAGTACGAAGCCGAGATAGAGCAGCACCGCGCCACCGACCAGCGCGGGTCGCCCACCGACCCCGAACAGTACCGCCGCCGCCAGCGCGAAGAGCACCGAGATCACCGTCACCCCGGTCGGGGTGAGCCGGAGCCGCGCCGACAGCCGGACCAGGTACGGCGACCAGGTGCTGACGAAGTAGGTGGAGAAGAAGTCGTCCTTCTCCTTCACCGACAACCGCAGCTCGGCCCGGTCCTCGTCGACAGCGGTCACCGCCGCCTCGGCAGCGGCCAGCCCGGCCGTGTCCTCGACCCGGTGCGCGACGAGCAGGCGTACCCGCTGGGCGAAGATCAGGGTGCCGAGCGCCGCGAGGCCCGCGAAGAGCCGGTCCACGGCGGGCCCGGGGGCACCGGCCGCGGTCGACCCGCCGACCCCGGCGGTCGTCGGCAGCGGCGCCACGTCGCCGACCGGACCGATCGGGGCGGCGACGGGGAGCATTCCGGACGCGGCGGCCCGGGCGGCGGCCGCGAGGGTCGGCAGGTCGTCCACGCCGACCCGCAGCGCACCGCCGAACACGCCGGTGGCGTCCCCGTCGAGGGCGTCCAACGCGCCGGCGTCGACCACCTGGCCGCGCTCCTCCCGGACGGCGGTCCGACCGGGCACCGGCGGGTCGCCGAGCACCAGCGCCACAGTCGGCCCCACCGGGCTGGTGGCCAGGTGCCGCAGGACGGCGGTGTGCGCGACCAGGTCCGTTCCGGTGATCAGCACCGGGGCGGTCGCGGTGGCGACCAGGTCGGTCAGCTCGTCGAGGGTGGCGGCGAAGCGCACCTCGTCCGCCCCGGCCCGGCGCAACTGGGCGGCCAGTCGGTCGGCCAGCGGCTCACCGGTCGCCGTGGTCAGGCCCGCCGCGGGCGTCCCGGCGGCGAGCACGATCGCGAGCGTCACCGCGGGACCGCGGCGTGGTACGCGTCGAGCGCCTCGGCGATGGTGCCGTCGAGCGTCAACCGGCCCGCGTCGAGGTACAACCCCCGACGGCAGAACCGGGTCAGGTCCTTTTCGTTGTGTGACACCAGCACCAGCGTGCGCCCCTCCCCGAGCAGACGATCAATCGTCGCGTAACACTTCTTGCGGAACTCCGCGTCCCCGACCGCGGTCACCTCGTCCATCAGCAGGATCGGGTGCGGCAGGTGCGAGATGATCGCGAAGCCCAGCCGCACCTTCATCCCCGACGAGTAGTGCCGCACCGACGTGTCGATGGCCCGTTCCACCTGCTCACCGGCGAACTCGACGATCTCGTCGAAGTGCCGCTTCAGGTAGCCCGTCGACAGGCCGTGCAGCCCACCGACCAGGTGCAGGTTCTCCCGGCCGGTCAGGTCGTTGGAGAAACCGGCTGACAACTCCAGCAGCGGCGCCACCGCGCCGTGCACCCGGATGTCGCCCTCGTCCGGAATGAGCACCCCGGCGATCAGCCGCAGCAGGGTGCTCTTGCCGGTGCCGTTGCGCCCGATCACCCCGACGGTCTCGCCGGGCTCCACGGTGAACGACACGTCCCGCAGCGGCCAGAACTGGCCGGGCAGCGCACCACGCGCGCCGCGGTGGATGAACAGCTCCCGCAGCCGCAGTTGACGGCGGCGGTTGCGGACGAACCGGATGCCCAGGCCGTCCGCCTCGATGATCGGCGTGGCCACGTCACAGCTCCTTGAGCACGGCGGGCTCCAACCGGCGGAACGACCACCAACCGGCGACCAGCACCAGCAGGCTGCCGACGACAGTGGTGGCGAGCAGACGGGCGTCCGGGAACTCGTCCGGGTACCAGATCGCGTGGTGCAGCTGGAAGATCCCCACCAGCGGGTTCAGCTCGTACACCACCTTCAACCAGCCCGGCAGACCGGACTCCCGGACCAGGCTGAGCGGGTAGATGATCGGCGTGGCGTAGAAGAGCACCCGGATGATCAGACGCATCAGCCGCTCCACGTCGCGCATCAGCACGTTCCAGGCGGACAGCAGCAGGGCCAGCCCGGTCAGCAGGACGGCCTGCACGGCCACCGCCAGCGGCAGGGACAGCAGCGACCAACCGGGGTGGATCCGACCGTGCGCCGCGTAGATCACCGCGATCGCGACCAGGATCGGCAGGCCGGCCGCGTACTCGGCGAACCGGCCGGTGACCCGGCCGATCGGGAAGACCTGACGCGGCACGTTCATCGTGGTGATCAGCCGGGACTGGCCGGTCAGCGCGTTCGTCGCCTCGCTCAGCGCCGAACTGGTCCACATCCAGGCGAAGATGCCGGTGATCAGGAACAACGGGTACGACCCGGCCGCCTCACCGAGGTGCCGACCGGTGTCACGGGAGTAGAGCACCCCGAAGACGAACCAGTAGATGGCGCCCATGCCGAGCGGCTCGATCAACGACCAGAAGTAGCCCAGCACCGACTGCTGGTACTTGACCGCCAGATCCCGCCTGACCAGGATGCGCAGCGAGTTGCGGTGCGACCACAACGCCGCGACGCCAGAGGTCACCGCCGCCTCCCGCCTCCTGAAACGGACGACAGGTTAGCAGTCGGTGAACGATTGCCCCGAATCGACCGGACTCAGCACTCGATCACGTTGACGGCCAGACCGCCCCGCGCCGTCTCCTTGTACTTGACCTTCATGTCGGCGCCCGTCTCCCGCATGGTCTTGATGACCTTGTCCAGCGACACCTTGTGCACACCGTCGCCGCGCAGCGCCAGCCGGGCGGCCGTGATCGCCTTGATGCTAGCCACCGCGTTCCGCTCGATGCAGGGGATCTGCACCAGGCCACCCACCGGGTCACAGGTCAACCCGAGGTTGTGCTCCATCCCGATCTCGGCCGCGTTCTCCACCTGCTCCGGGGTGCCACCGAGCGCCTCGGCCAACCCGGCCGCCGCCATCGAACACGCCGAACCGACCTCACCCTGGCAACCCACCTCGGCACCCGAGATCGACGCGTTCTCCTTGAACAGCACACCGATCGCGCCCGCCGTCAGCAGGAACCGCAGCACACCCTCGTCATCGGCACCCGGCACGAACCGGGTGTAGTAGTGCAGCACCGCCGGAATGATCCCGGCCGCGCCGTTGGTCGGCGCGGTGACCACCCGGCCGCCCGCCGCGTTCTCCTCGTTGACAGCGAGCGCGAACAGCGTCACCCAGTCCATCGCGTGCAGCGGGTCGACCGTCCCGGCCTCCGCCTCCAGGCCGCGCCGCAGCTCCGCCGCGCGCCGCCGAACCTTCAACCCCCCAGGGAGTACGCCGTCCCGCTCGCAGCCGCGCTGCACGCACTCCCGCATCACCCGCCAGATCTCCAGCAGACCGGCCCGGATGTCCGCCTCGCTGCGCCAGGAACGCTCGTTGGCCAACATCACCTCGCTGATCGACAGACCGGTGCGGGTGGTGACGTCGAGCAGCTGCGCCCCGGTCAGGAACGGGTACCGCACCACGGTGCTGTCCGGCTTGATCCGGTCCGCGCCGGCCGCCTCCTCGTCGACAACGAAGCCGCCCCCGACGGAGTAGTAGGTGCGGCTGCGCAGCTCCGCACCGGCACCGTCGTACGCCACGAAGGTCATCCCGTTCGGGTGGTACGGCAGCGACCGACGGCGGTGCAGCGTCAGGTCCCGATCCGGGTCGAAGGCGATCTCGTGCACGTCGAGGATGTTGATCCGCCGCTCGGCGCGGATCCGTTCGACCCGAGGACCGACGGTGTCCGTGTCGACAGTCTCCGGCGACTCACCGGCCAACCCGAGCAGCACCGCCCGGTCACTGCCGTGGCCGTGCCCGGTGGCACCCAACGAACCGAACAACTCGGCCTGCACCCGCGCCGTGTCAGTGAGCAACCCGTCGGCCTTCAACCCGCCGACGAACGTACGCGCGGCCCGCATCGGCCCCACCGTGTGCGAGCTGGACGGCCCGATACCGACACTGAAGAGGTCGAAAACACTGATCATGGCTGCGCTTCCTCGCCGTCGTCCCGGCGTACGGGACCCGGCCGGGTCGTGACCACCGGTCTGGCGGCCCCGATGGTGACCGTCCGGGGTATGGGTGCCGGCCCTCCGGGGTGTGGAAGGCCGATCAGCCAGCCTACCCGCCCAGGCCACCGCCCACCCGGTAACGGGACGTGAACACCCCACGACCGTCCCCCGCCCTCGCCCGGCCCCGTCTCGCCCCGCCTCGCCCCGCCTCGCCCCGCCTCGCCTCACCCCGCCCCGCCCCGCCCCGCAAGATCGTGCTCGATCCAGGGTTTAGTGGCATCCGCGCGGTCCGAGGCCACTACAACCAGGATCGAGTGCGATCTTGCGAGGCGGCCCGGCGGAGACAGGTGGTGGCGGACGGTTCGGGGAGGCGTCAGCGGGGGTCTGCCCGGGTAATGCACCTACGGGTCCACTGGTTGCCACTCCACCTCGGGACCGAGGGCGAGCTGGTCATCCCCTTCTACCGTGGATTGCAGACGCGGCGCACCGCCGCAGAGTGGGAGTACGACGATGAGTCGCAAACTGGTCCGGCCCCGTGAGGGGCGCATGCTCGCCGGTGTCTGTGCTGGCCTCGGTCGGCGGTTCGGCATGTCCGCCGGGATGGTCCGGCTGCTGTTCCTGCTGTCCTTGCTGCTGCCCGGCACGCAGGTGATCGTCTACCTGATCCTGTGGGTGCTGATGCCGAACGAGGACCGCTACCTCGCCTCCACCGGCCACTGACCCCTCCCCGGTAAGACCAGATCTTGGACAGTTTCCGTCACGTGCTGACGGAAACTGTCCAAGATTGCCCGCACCGCTGCCACGCCGGCCGCGAGGGAACCACCGGCGGCGGGCACGAAACCGGGCCGTCAGCGTCAGCCGGGCCGTCAGCAGCAGCCGGGCCGTGAGCCACCGGGCACCAGCCGAGAAGCGCCCGCTCCGACGGAAGTCGGTTCGGGCGCTTCGGCGTACGGGGGGGCAGGTCAGGGAGCCACGTAGGTGACAGTGATCTGCTGGTAGCCGAGGGAGCGGAGCAGCCCCTCCAGCATCTTGCGGGTGTTCTCCTCGGCGCGGGCGGAGAGCCCGCTGTCCCGGGCGGCGGCGGTGATCCGCTCCTCGGCGAGCTGGTAGACCTGCTGCTGCCGGTTGGGGTCGTTGCCGACCAGGTCACCGAGTCGGTTGAGCAGACCGCGCTGCTCGGCGAAGACGTAGCTCTTCTCCATGTCGAGGTTGGTCTCGCCGAGCTGCGGCGCCGGCAACTTGATCTCGACGGACTTGCCGTCGGCGGACTGGACGATGGCCCCGTCACCGATCTTGGTGAAGTCGACGTACGCCTCGACGCTGCCGGCCCCGACGAACAGGGTGCGCTCGTTGAGCAGGAAGTCCGGAACGTTGCGCCGGTCGTTCTGGGTGTCGACCACGACCTGGAAGTTGCCCTCGGCGGCCACGTAGCGGCTGAGGTCCTGGATCGACTTGAGCAGCGGTGGCTGACTGCGGTCGGTCTGCTCCTTGGCGAACGGGTTGCGGAACTCGGGCAGGATGCCGGTCGCCTGAATGCCGAGCAGCACGATCACGGCCAGCGCGGCGGCGCCGAGCAGCAGGAGCAGACCTCGGGCCGCCCCACCACCCCCGCCGGTGCCACCGGTCGTCGGGCCACCGGGGCCAGCCGGGTCGGCGGGGTCGCCGGCGCCCTCCGGGGTATCGGTGGTCCACTCGGGTGTAGCGGTCGACCGCACCTTGAGATCGTCACCGGTCGGGTAACCGGGGAACTCCCTCGTGGGCTCGTTGCTGCCAGCGTCGCGGGCCATCACGCTCACCGTCCTCGTCAGACACGTCGTCTGTCAATGACGGTACGGCCCCGTTACGACAGTCGCGCGGCGAGCGCCAGGAAGCGACAAAGGAGCAGGTCAGGCGAATGCGGAGAGCCCGGTGAGCCGCTGTCCGATGACCAGTTGGTGGATTTCCGAGGTGCCCTCGTAGGTCAGCACGCTCTCCAGGTTGTTGGCGTGCCGCATCACCGGGTACTCGCCGGAGACGCCGTTGGCGCCGAGGATGGTGCGGCACTGCCGGGCGATGGCCAGCGCCTCCCGTACGTTGTTCAGTTTGCCCACGCTGACCTGCTCGGGCCGCAGCCGCCGGGCGTCGGCGAGCCGGCCCAGGTGCAGCGCGAGCAGTTGCCCCTTCACCAACTCGACGGCCATGTCGGCGAGCTTCGCCTGGGTGAGCTGGAACCCGGCCAGTGGGCGAGCGAACTGGGTGCGGGTGGTGGCGTACGCCAGTGTGGTTTCCAGGCAGTCGCGGGCCGCGCCGACGGAACCCCAGACGATGCCGTAGCGGGCCTCGGTGAGGCAGCTCAGCGGCGCCTTGAGGCCGACCGCCTCGGGCAGTCGGGCGTCGGCCGGGAGCCGGACGTCGTCGAGCACGATCTCGCCGGTCACCGACGCGCGCAGCGACATCTTGCGGTGGATCTCCCGGGCCGTGACGCCGGGCGTGTCCATTGGTACGGCGAAACCCCGTACGCCCTCGTCGGTGCGGGCCCAGATCACCGCGACGTCCGCGATCGGGGCATTGGTGATCCACATCTTTCCGCCGGTGAGCACCCAGTCGTCGCCGTCGCGGCGCGCCCGGGTGGCCATCGAGGCGGGGTCGGAACCGTGGTCCGGCTCGGTCAGGCCGAAGCACCCGATCGCCTCACCGGTGGCCATCGACGGCAGCCAGCGTTGCTTCTGCTCCTCACTGCCGTAGCGCCAGATGGCGTACATGGCGAGCGATCCCTGCACCGAGACCAGCGAGCGGACGCCGGAGTCACCGGCTTCCAACTCCTGGCAGGCGAGCCCGTAGGCGACCGCTGAGGTGCCGGCGCAGCCGTAGCCGGTCAGGTGCATGCCGAGCAGGCCGAGCTTGCCGAACTCGCGGGCCAGCTCCCGGGCGGGCACCCGGCCGTCCTCGTACCACTCGGCGACGTGGGGCCGCACCCGGTCGTCGACGAGTTGGCGGACGACGTCACGGACCTGCCGCTCCTCCTCGCTGAGCGACGGGTCCAGGTCGAGCAGGTCCAGCGGAGCGGTCATGGACGCCACCCTAACGAAGCTTCAGGCCGGACCGCTCACTCGATCGGCTCGGAGAGCACCAGCACCCGGGCGTGGATCTGGTTGCGCTGCTGGAGGGCGGCGCGCAGCGCCCGGTGCAGCCCGTCCTCCAGGTAGAGCCCACCGTTCCACTGCACCACGTGCGGGAAGAGGTCACCGTAGAAGGTGGAGTCCTCGGCGAGGAGCTTGTCCAGCGCCAACTCGCGCTTGGTGGTGATCATCTGATCCAGGCGCAGTGGCCGCGGCGGGATCTCCGCCCACTGCTTGAGCGTCAGATTGTGCTCCGGATAGGGACGCCCGTCCCGGACCGCTCTGAAGATCACGACGGCACGCTCCCCTCCCCGTGGCCGGGCCGACCGACGGCGCCGAGCCGGGCCGCGGCGGGCACCGCGCGGCGCGGCACCGATGACCGTGCCAGCCTAGCCGCCCAGCGCACGCTGCGTTCTGCTCCCTGATGTCAGTTTCGCTATCGCTCGTCCGATCCTCAACCGGACGAACGGGACGTCAGCCTCAGTTCCACCGACCGCGTCGCACAACCTCGTCCATCGGACGACGCCCCCGACGCAACGACGGTGACCGATGGTCAGCGGCCCGGTAACCGATTGTGACGGCACCGATGGGCTGGTACTCCGCCGGCACGCCGAACGCGTCCCGGTAGGTGCCGAGCCGCTGCGGCGGAATGCCGAAGAAGCACGCCCCCAGCCCCTCGTCCACCGCGGTCAGCAGCATCAGCAACGCGGCGAAGCCGGCGTCCACGTGCCAGTACGGCACCGGCCACCGGTCCGGGGACTGATCCGTCCAGCCCTTGTCCGGCTCCGCGTACCGCCGCAGGTAGGCCGACTCGTTGGCGTGCGGCACCACGATCAGCGGTGCGCGGCGCATGCCGGCGAGCCACCGCTGACGCCCACCCCCGTCGGGGGTGGTGGCGGCCCAGAACCGGTCCCGGTCGACCGGCTCCTCCAGCACCAGGAAACCCCAGCCCTGGGCGAAGCCGGCCGACGGCGCGCGGACCGCGTGGTCGAGCAGCCGGTCCACCACGTCGGGCGGGACCGGACGGTCCGGGTCGTAGTTGCGCACCATCCGCCGACGGCGGACGACCTCGGCGAACTCCATCAGGCGCCGGGGCGGATGCCCCAGGCACCTCGCCAGGTCGTGCCGGGCTTGAGGGTGAGCAGATCCTTGCCCGACCGGAACGCGTCCGGTGGGCAGGTCATCGGCTCGACCGCCACCGAGCGGCGCTGCCGCTCACCGGTGAGGGCGTCCCCGGTGAACACCTGCCACCAGCCGAACTCGGCATCCGCCCAGATGCTCACACCGGTCGCGCCGTCCGGCGCGGAGAGGCTCACCGACGAACCGCCGTCGGCGTCGCGGATCACGTCACCGAAGCAGGAGTCCAGGACGGCGGCGCCGATCCGGCGGGGGCTGGTCCAGTCGTACTCGGTGCCGGCCACCGGGGTCACCCCCACCGGCAGCAGCCGGCCGTCCACCAGCACCCGGCTGCGGGTGGGCAGCCGCAGCACCAGGTCGTCCACCGCGACGCCGGGCAGTTGCAGGTACGGGTGCACGGAGAATCCGAACGGCGCCAACTCCCCGCCGATGTTGGTCACCTCGTGCTCGGCGCGCAGCCCGTCCGCGTCGACGCTCCACCGGCTGCGCAGCCGCAGCGGCCACGGGTAGCCGAGCTGCGGCGGCAGGTGGTAGCCGACCGTCACGGCGTCCGCGGACTGCTCCAGCAACTGCCACGGCACCCAGTTGACCAGCCCGTGGATGGCCACGTGCCGCTCCGGCTCGGTCAGTGCGAGCTGGTGCGTCCGCTCCCCGAACGAGTAGCGGCCATCGCGGATCCGGTTCGGCCAGGGGGCCAGCACCTGCCCGGTGGAACCCGGGCAGACCTCGTCGGTCCGGTACCCGTCGACCACGTCCACGCCGTCGTGCCGGTACGTCCGGAGCCCACCGCCCACCTCCACGATGACGGCCTCGTGGCCGGCGGCGGAGATGGTCCACTGGGCGCCGGAGAACGGGCGCTGGTCGGGGCTTTCCATGCCGGCGACAGTAACCGGTCAGGCCCGGTCGCCGCTTGACGCCGTCGCCGCCCGGTAACGCAGCAGCACCGGGAACGCGACAGCGAGCACCACCACGAGCACCGCGGAGGCGAGCCCACCGGCCACCCAGGCCACCCCGCCGCCGAACCCGGCAGCCATGGTGCCGGCCCGCAGGTCGCCCAGGCGTGGCCCACCGGCCACCACCACCGTGTTGACGCCCTGGAGTCGGCCGCGCATCCGGTCCGGCGCGTAGACCAGCAACATGGACTGACGCAGCACCGCGCTGATCAGGTCGGCGGCGCCGGCCACGGCGAGCAGCACGACCATCAGCCAGAGCTGGTGGGCCAATCCCGCCGCGGCGATCGCCAGGCCCCAGCCGACCACCGCGAGCACCAGGCCGAGCCCCTGCCGGCGGAGCCGGCCGATCCAGCCGGAGGTCAGCCCACCGATCATCGAGCCGATCGCGATGGCGCTGTAGAGCAGGCCGACCGAGCCACCGCCGCCGAACCGCTCGTGCGCGATCTCCGGAAAGAGAGCCCGCGGCATGGCGAGGATCATCGCGATCAGGTCCACCGCGAAGGACAACAGCAGGACCGGGGTGGTGGCCAGGTAGCGGAACCCGTCGATGACGCTGGCCAGGCCGGCCTTTCGGGCCTGGCCGTCGGCGGTGGGCTCGGGCGGCAGCGACGGCAGCCGCAGCGCCGCCCAGAGCATCGCGGTGAACAGCACCGCGTCCAACCCGTACGCGATCGGCAGCACCACAGTGGTGTCCGGCGAGGCGGAGAGGATGAGACCGGCGGCGAGCGGGCCGGCGACCGAGGCGGCGGTGAAGGTCGTGTAGTTCAGCGTGGTGGCGGACGCCACCAGGTCGTCCGGCACCAGCCGGGGCAGCATGGCGCTGCGGGCCGGCGAGCTGATCGCGAAGGCCACCGACTGCACCGCCATCAACGCCAGCAGCAGCACCGGGCTGCCGACGTCCAGCACCGCCTGGAGCAACAGACCGAGGGTGGATGCCCAAAGCAACAATGAGCCACCGAGCAGCACCGCACGGCGGTCGCGGGCGTCGGCGACCGCACCGCCCCAGAGCCCGAAGACCAGCAACGGTACGAAGGCGGCAATCCCCAGCAGGCCCACCCAGAACGAGTCCCGGGTCAGGGCGTACATCTCCACCGGCACCGCGACGGCGGTGAACTGGAAGCCGAACATCGCCACGGTGTTGCCGAGCCAGAGCCGCCGGTACGCCGGAACCCGCAGCGGACGCACGTCGATCGCCCAGCGGCGCGCGGCGCGCGGCCGCGTCTCCTGCACTCCCGTCACGGCGCCAACCGCTCCACGATCCAGGCACCCTCGTCCCGGCGACGGAAACGGAGCCGGTCGTGCAGCCGGCTGGCCCGACCCTGCCAGAACTCCACCGACTCGGGTTGCACCCGCAGCCCACCCCAGTGCGACGGGGTCGGGATGTCGGCCTGGCCGGCGAAGCGTTCGGCCACCTCCTGGTACCGCTGCTCCAGCGCCGCCCGGCCCGACACGACCTGCGACTGCGGGCTGGCCCAGGCGCCCAGTTGGGAGCCGCGCGGCCGGCTGGCGAAGTACGCCTCGCTCGTCGCGCGGTCGACGGGCGTCACCCGCCCGGCGACCACCACCTGACGCTGCATGGGAAACCACGGAAAGACCAGGCTGGCGTACGGGTTCGCGGTCGCCTCGACGCCCTTGCGCGACAGGTGGTTGGTGAAGAAGACGAAGCCCTCCGGGTCGTACCCCTTCAACAACACCGTCCGCCCGCTCGGCCGGCCGGCCGGGTCGGCGGTGCCCACCACCATGGCGTTCGGTTCGGGCAGCCCGAAGGCCACCGCGTCGGCGAACCAGCTGTCGAACTGGGTGTGCCAGTCGGCGGCCAGGTCAGCCTCGGTCAGGCCCAGGTCCGCGGCGTACTCGTTACGCATCGCGGCCGGGGCGGGTGTGTCACCCGTCACGTCCCCACTCCTTCTCGGGGGCCCCGCCAGCACCCTCCCGCGCTGACCAGCCCGCCCTGCCCAGTCTCACTGAGCCAGGCGGAGAATGCGCGTCCGGGGATGTCGCGTGCAGCACAGTCGCAGCGGGTCGCGTATCCCTTACTCAGCAGGCAAGATGTTCCGAACACATCCCTGAGGGTCGCCTAAGGCGCCCGGCCGATCGGGCCGGATGAGCTGTTCGGGCGCACCGACCAGATCCAGGAGAGCGACATGGCCGATTTCAAACCCGGGCTGGAGGGCGTCGTCGCCTTCGAGACCGAGATCGCCGAACCTGACCGTGAGGGCGGCGCGCTGCGCTATCGCGGGGTCGACATCGAGGATCTGATCGGCCAGGTGTCGTTCGGCAACGTCTGGGCACTGCTGGTCGACGGCCGGTTCGGGCCGGGCCTGCCGCCGGCGGAACCGTTCCCGGTGCCGGTGCACTCCGGTGACATCCGCGTCGACGTGCAGTCCGCGGTCGCCATGCTGGCCCCGTACTGGGGTCTCAACCAACTGCTGGACATCTCCGACGAGCAGGCCCGTGAGGATCTCGCCCGGGTCTCGGTGACAGCGCTCTCCTTCGTCGCCCAGTCCGCTCGCGGCCTCGGCCTGCCGGCCGTGCCGCAGAAGGAGATCGACAAGGCGCAGACCATCGTCGAGCGGTTCATGAAGCGCTGGCGCGGCGAGCCCGACCCCCGGCACGTCAAGGCCGTCGACGCGTACTTCATCTCGGCCGCCGAGCACGGCCTGAACGCGTCCACCTTCACCGCTCGCATCGTCGCCTCCACCGGGGCGGACGCGGCGGCCTGCATCTCGTCGGGCATCGGCGCCCTCTCCGGCCCGCTGCACGGCGGTGCCCCGTCCCGGGTGCTCAGCATGCTGGAGGCGGTGGAGCGCAGCGGCGACGCGGAGGGTTACGTCAAGGGTGTCCTGGACCGCGGCGAGCGGTTGATGGGCTTCGGCCACCGCGTCTACCGCGCGGAGGACCCGCGCGCCCGGGTGCTCCGGCGTACCGCCAAGGAGCTGGGCGCGCCGCGCTTCGAGATCGCCGAGGCGCTGGAGAAGGCCGCCCTGGCCGAGCTTCAGGCCCGCCGCCCGGACCGGGTGCTGGCCACCAACGTCGAGTTCTGGTCGGCGGTGGTGCTGGACTTCGCCGAGGTGCCGGCGCACATGTTCACCTCGATGTTCACCTGCGCCCGGATGGGCGGCTGGAGCGCGCACATCCTGGAGCAGAAGCGGCTGCAGCGGCTGGTCCGCCCGTCCGCCCGCTACGTCGGCCCGGAGACCCGCAAGCCGTCCGACGTCGAGGGCTGGGCGGCCATTCCGCACGGCGTCTGACCGGTACGAAAGGGGCCCTTCCTCGACGCCGGGCGTCGGGGCGGGGCCCTTTTCGGTGGCTGCCGGCGCCAACTGTGGCGAAGGCCTCAGACCTGCCCTCGGGGGCCCGGCTTCCACCGATGGGTCCGGGTGCGAGGATGGGGGCCGGCAGTGTCGCCGGCCCGCCCTCGCCCTTGCGGAAGGATCTTCAAGACCGTGGCTGACGCACCGATCATCCGGATTCCCGATGAGATCAAGCCCGCCGACGGACGTTTCGGCTGCGGCCCGTCCAAGGTCCGCCCGGCGGCGGTGTCCGCTCTCGCCGAGGTCGCGACCACCTACCTCGGCACTTCGCACCGGCAGAAGACGGTCCGTGACCAGGTGGCCCGGCTGCGCTCCGGCATCGCCGAGTTCTTCTCGCTGCCCGAGGGCTACGAGGTGGTGATCGGCAACGGTGGCACCACCGCGTTCTGGGAGGTCGCCACCTTCGGCCTGATCCGCGACCGGGCCCAGTTCGCCAGCTTCGGCGAGTTCGGCGCCAAGTTCGCCAAGTCGGTCAAGGACGCCCCGTTCCTGGGTGAGCCGACGGTCCGCAAGGCCGACGCGGGCAGCGCCCCGACCCTGGTCGCCGAGTCCGGCGTGGACGCGTACGCGACGCCGCAGAACGAGACCTCGACCGGTGTGGCGGTTCCGATCAGCCGGGTGGCCGGGGCGGACGAGGGCGCGCTGCTGCTTGTCGACGCGACCTCCGGCGCGGGTGGCCTGGACGTCAACGTCGGCGAGACCGACGTCTACTACTTCGCTCCGCAGAAGTGCTTCGGCTCCGACGGCGGGCTCTGGCTGGCTCTGATGTCCCCGGCCGCACTGGACCGGGCCGCCGAGATCAAGGCGTCCGGGCGCTACATCCCGGCCTTCCTCGATCTGGTCACCGCGATCGACAACTCGCGGCTGGAGCAGACCTACAACACCCCGGCGCTGGCCACCATCTTCCTGGCCGCCGAGCAGACCGACTGGATGAACGCGCAGGGCGGTCTGGCCTGGGCGGCGAAGCGCACCGCCGAGAGCGCCGCCGCGGTCTACGGCTGGGCTGAGCGGTCCAGCGTGGCCACCCCGTTCGTCACCGACCCGTCGTTGCGCTCCAACGTGGTCGCCACCATCGACTTCGCCGACGGGGTGGACGCCACGGCGATCGCCAAGGCGCTGCGCGCCAACGGCATCGTGGACACTGAGCCCTACCGCAAGCTCGGTCGTAACCAGCTGCGGGTGGCGCTGTTCCCGGCCGTCGAGCCGGCCGATGTCGAGGCGCTGACCGCGTCCATCGACTACGTGGTCGAGCGACTCTGAGGTTCGTCACGTTCGGTGTCCGTGGAGGCCTCCACGGACACCGAACGTGATCATCGCCGCAGCTCAGTCACGACATGCGGGGTGTCGCTTCCCCCACCCCGAGGCAGATGCGCGTACGGTGGTCCGAGACGCCTGGGTGGCCGACTCGTGGCGTGCGGCCAGCGAAGCGGGACGGAGGCAACGCTATGCGCCCAGTACGCTTCGTCGCCCTCTCCGAGGACGGCCATGCCCTGGTTCTCGCCGACGAGGTGGGGCGGCTGCTCGCCCTGCCCATCGACGAACGGATCTCCGGTGCGTTGCACGCCGAGCCCGGTTCGCCGCCGCTCGCGGTGGCACCGACCGCCGCCGACCCGGTTCCGTCTCTGTCTCCTCGGGACATTCAGGCCCGCATCCGCTCCGGTGAGTCCGCGGAGGATGTCGCCCGGATCGCCGGCGTGCCGGTCGACCGGGTGCTGCGCTATGCCGGCCCGGTGCTGCAGGAGCGGGCGATGCTCGCCCAGCACGCCCGCCGCACCCGTCTCAAGGGCGCGGAGAAGCCCACCCCGCTCGCCGAGGTGGTCAACGGCCGGCTGAGCCAGCACGGCATCGACACCGAGAAGATCTCCTGGGACGCGTACCGGCGTGACGACGGCACCTGGCGGATCATCGCCACCTGGCCGTCGGGCAAGGCCACCGCGCAGGCCATCTGGGATCTCGACAAGACCCGGCAGCAGGTCACCCCGCACGACGACATGGCGCAGTACCTGTGCGCGGAGCGGCCCACGCCGATCCTCGGCCAGGAGCCGGCACCGGAGCGGGGCGGGCACGGCCTGCCTGGTCCGTCGCGCGGTGAGCCGAGTCGTGGTGGGCACGGGTTGCCGGCGGCGTCCGAGCACCCGCGCCCGGGCCGCGATCCGATCCGGGCCGGCCGGGACGCCCTGCTCGCGTCGCTGGACCGTCCGCTCGGCGCCTCGTCGGGTCGTGGGCTGGAGCCGCGTACCCCGGCTGCGCTCGCCGGTTCGGACGCGCCCCGGCAGCGGCCGGTCGGTGGGGGTGCCGCCGCCCTGCTCGGCGGTGGCCAGGGGTCGGCCTTCGACGACGATTCGGACGCGCCCAAGGAGGTGCCGGCCGTGCCGTCGCTGGCGGTGCTCCGGCCCCGTCGGACGGGCGCTGCGGCGGCCGCCGGCGGCGAGTCGACCGACGCCAGCGGCAAGCCGCGCAAGCGGCTCCCGAGCTGGGACGACGTGCTCTTCGGCAGCGGCCCGGCCGCCCGCGAATCCTCCTGACGCCGCGCGGTGACGGGTGACCTCGCGTCACCCGTCACCGCGCGCGTTCGGTCCTCACCGACTGTCTGCGGCGCCTTCGCGGTGCGGCGCGGCGACCAGGCGTACGGCATCGGCCACGGCCCGGAAGTCCTTCTTGAGAATCGCGCCGTGGTTGCTGGCGACCTTCGCGCCGATAGTGATGTTCGGGTTGCGGGCGATCACCGCGTCGATGCTGGCCCGGATCTTTTCCTGCTCGTCACCGCGACTGCCGAGGGACCTTCCCGAGGCGACCACGTACCGCACCGGGACGGTGATGGCGTCCAGCACCGGGCCCAGCGCCCGCTCGCGGGAGAGTTCGCCCAGCTCGATGTTGCTGTTCGCCATCTGGTCGGCGTTCATCCGTGGGGTCAGGCCGGTCGGGCGCAGCAGGGGCATGAACAGGTTCATCCGGCGGAACAGCGTGCGGATCCGTTGCGCCGTGGCCTCGTCGAGCCAGTCGTGCGGGAACGCGCCGTCGACGAGGACCGCGCCCAGGGCGCGCTCCGGATTCCGGTGGGCCCAGTGCGCCCCGACGACCGCTCCGTAGGACCAGCCCACCAGTAGCACCCGGTCGACGTTCCGGGCCGAGAGCACGGCGTCGACGTCCCGGACGACTGCCTCGAAGGAGTAGTCCGCCGAACGCTTCGACTTCTTGCCGCGGGCCCGCTCGTCGTAGGTGATGTGGCGGAATCCGGTGCCGAGGTCGGCGATGACCCGCCGCCAGTAACCCTGGGTGGCGAACTGGCCGTTGAGGTAGACCACGGGGATGCCGGTGCCGCCGGTGTCGGTGACAGCAAGGGCCGTGTCGTCGACCGGCACCATGCCGGTCCACGTCGAACTGGTGTTAGGGATCGTCATGTCTGCACTCCTGGTCGCGTGGAAGGTCGGGTGGAAGGTCGGGTGCGACTCAGAGGCTGCGGGCGGTGATGTCGCCGTAAGAGGTGGTGGCGCGGATGTCGAGCGCGGTGGTGCCGTCGTTCTTGAGGCCGTTGCTGACGCGGCCGAAGCCGGTGCCGGCATCCAGGGCGGCCGAGACGCCGGTGGCGGCGACGACCGAGATGTCGCCGGACTGGGTACGGAGCACGACCGTGCCGTGCACGGCCTCGGCGATCCGGATGTCACCCCTCGCGGTGCTGATCTCGGCGGGGCCGTTGAGCCGGCCGACCTCGACGTCGCCGTCGATCGCGGTGAGGCGGACGCTCGCGGCTTCATCGATCTTGATCTGGCGGTACGCCCCTTCGAAGGCGACGTCCCCTAGACGCCCGACGCTACGGAGTTCGGCGCTGGCGGACGTGCCGTCGATGCGGGAGCCGGCGGGCATCTGAACGGTGACCTCCAGGGATCCGGACGGACCGAAGAGCGGGTTGCCCGGGTCCGCCGTCGTGATCCGCAGGACGCCGTCGGCATAGGCGACGGCGGTCTGCTCGGCGGCTCTGGCGTCGCGGCTCTTGGCGGGGTCAGCCGGACGGACCTCGACGGTGGTGTCGGCCCGGTGTGCGGCGATGAGCTGGATGCGTCCGGCGGGGATGTTCAGGATGGCGGAGATCGGGGCGGGGGTGTCGAACTTCTGCATGGCGCTCTCCCGTGCGTGGCCGTTGTTTCTGATATTTGAAACGCTACGTTGCTTTCCAAAATCCGGCAACGACTTCGTTGCGCAGTGCAGGCATTTTCGCAGCTAGACCGCGCACAATCATTGCAATGGACGACGAGATAACGCAACGCCTGAATGCCGCGCCATTGCAATGAGAAGGGAGTGAACGCTACCGTGGGGGCAGCGAACGCCGTTGCCGGATCACCAAGGAGACAGCGATGCCCGGAGGCAGGCTCAGCCAGCAGGAACGCCAGCAGATCGCGTCCGGGCTGGCCGACAGCCTCCCCTACGCGGAGATCGCCCGGCGCCTCGACCGTCCCACCTCGACGATCACGCGTGAGGTGATGCGCAACGGTGGCCCCACCGCCTACCGCGCCGACCTGGCGCACCGGGCCACCGAACGTCGCGCGCACCGGCGCAGCCCGTCCTCGTCGCGGGGGGCCGAGTCGGCACCCCAACCGCACGGGCGGGACGCCCGGGCCGTCGCCGAATACGAGGAGACGTTCACCACGGTCCTCATGACCTCGGGTCTGAACCGGATGGCGGCCCGGGTGCTGACCTGTCTGTACACCACCGACTCGGGCAGCCTCACCGCGTCCGAGCTCGCCCGGCACCTCCAGGTGAGCCCAGCGTCCATCTCCAAGGCGATCGCCTTCCTGGAGAGCCAGAGCCTCGTCCGGCGGCACCGCGACGAACGCCGCCGCGACCTCTACGTCGTCGACGACGAGCTCTTCTACCAGGCGACGATCGCCAGCGCCCGGGCCAACGACCATCTCGTCGAGACCGCACGCCAGGGCGTCGCCGTCCTCGGTGCGCACACCCCCGCAGCAGCCAGGCTGGAGAACATCGCCCGCTTCCTCGACTTCATGAGCGAGAGCATCACCCGCGCCGCCGAACAGGCCCGCGAGGTCCTGCACACCAGACCGGCCACAGCCACGCCCCAGGATCAGAGCGGCCAGGCGGCGATCCGTTCGTAGCGCGGCGGGGTGCCGAGGTGGCTGCGCACGAGTAGCAGCTCGAGCACCGGCCATGGTGGACCTCGATATCCGTCCAGGCTGGCCCGGTCGGCCTCGACGTCCGCCGGGGGCATCCGGTCGCCGGGCCGGGCGACGGTCAGGTGCGGGCGGAACGGCTTCTCGTCGTGCGGTAGCCGGGCGTTCCGCAGCCGCGACCGGACCAACCCCGCCAGGTCGTGCAGCGCCTGCATGTCTCCCCGCAGGTCCACCCAGAGCACCGTGGACCGGCCCCGACCGAACCGGCCACCGCCACCGAGGCTCAACCGGGGTACGGCGTCGCGGCCGTCGCGGAACGACTCGGCGGCCAATCCGAGCGCGCTCTCCACCTCGACCAGCCGGTCGGACCCGACCTCGCCGAGGAACGCCAGGGTGAGGTGCAGATGGGCCGGATCGGCGAGCCGGACGTTGCTGCCGGCCGCAGCCGCCACGCCGACACGCAGCCGGGCAACCTGCGCGCCGAGGTGGTTGACCGCCTCGACGGACGGGTGGACCGCGACGAAGAGCCGCAACCGCCGCGTCTCTCAGTGGTGCCGTTGCCGGTGCCCGGCCCGGGCCGCCGGCAGGGTCAGCCCGGCGGCGTGCAGCACGCCCTCGACCCGGACCCGCTCGATCTCCTGGTCGACGCCCTCCAGCTCGGCGAGGTGTTCGGCGACGCCGAGGGCGCGGCAGGCGCGGCGAAGCCGGTCGTCGTACGCCTGCAGCAGCGCGCTGTGCCAGACCATCGACCGGCCCGCGCCACCGATCCGCTGACCGCCGAGCCGGCGCAGGTCGGCGGCGAGCTGCTCCAGCGGCCGGCGGTCATCGCTGTCGAACGCACTGAGGTCGATGTCCCGGGTCAGCGCGTCGGCCTCGACGGCCCGGTCGAGGCGGGCGATGGTGCGTTTCTCCCGTCGGCGCTCACGCCACTCGGACCAGCCGCAGACCACCCGGTCGACGATCTCGTCGTAACAGAAGAGCAGGGCGAATGCCGCCGGCAAGGTGGCCACGGCGAGGAACGCCAGGGCCAGCATCAGCGCGCGTCCGACACCCACGTATCGACGCTAAGCCCCGACGTGCCACCCCGCCAGCGATTTGGCCGCATCCGCGCGATCCGCGCAACCGGACGCGGCCCGCCCAGCTCGGGCGCGCGGTAAACCTCAGCAGTCGGTGGAGGTGACGTAGAAGCGGGGCATCGGCAGCACCCGGAAGCGCAGCCGGGCACCGGAGTGGCGCAGCTGCCAGGTGAGGGCGATCAGCGCGGCGGCCAGCGAGATGAGCCCGCCCATCCAGATGCTGGCACCGGCACCGAAGTGCTCAGCGACCCAGCCGATCAGCGGCGCGCCGACCGGGTTGGTCCCCAGGAACACCAGCACCCACAGGGCCATCACCCGACCCCGGAAGGCCGCGTCCACACCCAACTGGACCCGCTGGTTGGCGGCCTGGGCGAAGAAGACCATGAAGAAGCCGGTCGGCACCAGCAGTGCCACGACCAGCCAGTACGTCCCGGCGAAGCCGACCAGGGTGCCGAAGCTGGCGCAGGCGACCGCCGCACCCAGCACCAGCCAGACCGACGGGCGGCTGCGCCGGCCGGTGCCGCTGAGCGCGCCACCGAGCGCGCCGACGGCCAGGGCGGTGCTGAACAGGCCGAAGGACGCGGCCCCGGTGTGGAATACCGTCTTGGCCAGCGCGGCCAGGGTGAGCTGGAAGTTGAACAGCGACATGCCGATCACCGACATGACCGCCATCGGCAGCAGCAGGTCGGGCCGGCGCCAGACGTACCGCAGCCCGTCGATCACCTTCGCGGACGCCCGCTCGTCGCGCGGCAGCAGGGCGTCGCGGTGCAGTTCGGCGGTCCGCATCCGGACCACGTTGACCAGCGGCGCGACCGAGCTGAGGGCGGTGAAGAGGAAAACCGGGCCCACGTCGAACGCGGCGATGGCCAGGCCGGCGACGGCCGGGCCGACGATCCGGGCCGAGTTGAACACGGCGGCGTTGAGTGACAGCGCGTTGGGCAGCAGGGGCGTGCCGACCAGTTCGGAGACGAACGCCTGGCGGACCGGGGTCTCCACGGCGTTGGCGGTGCCGAGCAGCGCGGCGAACGCGAAGACGTGCCAGAGCTGCACCAGGTCGGTGAGGACCAGCACTGACATGCCGAGGGCCAGCACGGTCCAGAAGGCGTTCGCGGCGAAGAGCAAGACCCGCTTGTCGTACCGGTCGGCGAGCCGGCCGGAGAAGAGCGTGAGCAGCAGCACCGGGGTGAACTGACACGCGGTGACCACGCCGAGCGCGGTCGCCGAGTTGTCGGACAGATCGAGGACGAGCCAGTCCTGGGCGATGAACATCATCCAGACGCCGATCAGCTTGATCAGCTGCCCGGATGCGAAGAGGCGGTAGTTGCGGACCTGTAGGGACTGGAACATCGTGCTCAGCTTCGCCTGCACTCTTGGTGCGCCTCCTCGGACGTACGCGTCATCGACAGGTGACGGCACGGACCCGGTGGCGCGGGTGCGGCTCAGGCGCGAGCGAGCTGCTGAAGAATCTCGGCGGCCCTCTGCAGGGTCTCCCGTTCGTCCTCGTCGAGTGCGGCCAGCCGGTGGGCCAACCACTCGTCGCGGGCCCGCTCGAACTGGTCGAGCACGGCCTGCGCTCCTTCGGTCGCCGCGAGAATGACCTGCCGTCCGTCGGTCGGATGGGGTGTCCGCTGCACGAGGCCGCGGTCCTCCAACTTCCCGACGATCTTGGTCATCGTCGGCGGCTGCACCCGCTCCACGTCGGCCAGCTCCCGGGGTGTCATCGCGCCCGCCAGCCGCAGGCTGGTGAGCGCGGAGACCTGGGTGACCGTGAGGTCGCCGACCGGCCGGGCCTGTCGGACCCGCCGGTTGAGTCGGGTGATCGCATCACGCAGCTGGGGAGCCAGCTGCGCCGGTGGCACGCGTTTCGCCGTCACCGTCCGCTCCGTCACAGTAGTTAGCTTAACTAATGAGCATGGCTAACGACATCCGTTATGACCAGGCTCACGAGGGGATTCAGATGGTACGGGCGGGGAACCCTGATCGACTCCCCGCCCGGACGCAGCTCGGCTCAGAGCACCAGGGACTCGATCGGCCCCCGCAGGAAGTACAGCACGAAGAGCGCGGCCACCCCGTACAGCAACGGGTGGATCTCCCGGGCCTTACCCCGCGCCAACTTGACCACGACGAAGGTGATCAGACCAGCGCCGATCCCGTTGGAGATCGAGTAGGTGAACGGCATCAGCACGATGGTGAGGAACGCCGGAATGGCGATCTCGTAGTCGGACCAGTCGATCGTCCGCACCGCGGTCATCATCAGGAAACCGACCACCACCAGGGCCGTCGACGCCGCCTCGAACGGCACGATCACGACCAGCGGCGCCAGGAACATCGCGAGCAGGAAGAGCGCGCCGGTGACCAGGTTGGCCACGCCGGTCCGCGCACCCTCCGCGACACCGGCGGCACTCTCGATGTACGACGTGTTGCTGGAGGTGCTGGCCGCACCGCCGGCCGCCGCGGCGATCGAGTCGACAAGCAGGATCTCCTTGGCCTTCGGCGGAGTGCCCTGCTCGTCGAGCAGACCACCCTCCTGGCCAACCGCGACCATGGTGCCCATGGTGTCGAAGAAGTCCGTGATCAACAGCGTGAAGATGAACATCAGCACGACCAGCCAACCGGCCTTGCCCCACGAGTCCAGCACGTTGAACTTGCCGAGCAGCGACAGGTCCGGCAGGTCGACCACCGTCTTCGGCAGCTCCGGCACGTTCAACGACCAGCCCTTCGGATTGGGCTGACCGTTGACGAACGACGGGCCGATGTTGCCGATCGCCTCCACGATCACCGCGAGCACCGTCGAGGCGAGGATGCCGATCAGGATCGCGCCCTTCACCCGCCGGACCACCAGCACCAGCGTGATCAGCAGACCGACCACGAAGACCAGCATCGGCCAGCTCACCAGCTTGCCGCCGATGCCCAGGCCGACCGGGACGGTGGTGTTGGCGGCGTCCGGGATGCGCCGGACGAAGCCGGCGTCCACCAGACCGATGATGGTCAGGAACAGGCCGATGCCGACCCCGATCGCGGTCTTCATCTGGGTCGGGACCGAGCGGAAGACAGCGGTCCGCAGACCGGTCAGCACCAGCACCGCGATGATCACACCCTCGATCACCACCAGGCCCATCGCGTCGGCCCAGGTCATCTCGGGGGCGATCTCGTACGCCACCAGGGCGTTGACGCCCAGACCGGCGGCGAGCGCCAGCGGGAACCGGCCGACCACACCCATCAGGATGGTCATCAGGCCGGCGACCAGCGCGGTCGCGGCTGCCAGTGCGGGGATCGGGAGGCTCTTGCCGTCACCGTCGACGGCGCCGCCCAGGATCAGCGGGTTGAGCACCACGATGTACGCCATCGTGAAGAAGGTCGCCAGGCCACCGCGTACCTCACGGCTCAGCGTCGAGCCACGGGCGGAGATCTCGAAAAACCGGTCGAAACCGTTACGCGGATGAGCAGGGTTGGGAGGTGTGCCGTTCTCGGGCGGCGCTACGGCCATCAGGTCCTCGCAGGTGATCTTCCGATTGTCGCGCGCATCGTCCCAGATCGTCGGTGGGCAGCGGAAGTACATCCCGTACGCTTGCCGGGTGTCGAACGAGCAGCCACCGCGACCCGCACCACTGGACCCGCCGATGGTGCCGTTCGCGCTCGCCGGGTTGATCGCGTGGGCGGTGGCCGGGCTGGTCCTGCTGATCTTCTTCCGGGGCTGGCTCACCGACAACGGTCACCAGAACTGGCTCTGGACCTGCCTCGCCGGCTTCCTCTGGGGTTTCCCGGGCCTCGCCGTGATGATGCGCCACGACGCCAACCGACGCCGCCGCCGCGCGAGGTGAGCGGGGCACCGCGCCGGAGCACTCCGGCGCGGTCGATCAGGAGTGCCCGTACGGCTCCGCCGGCTCGGCCGCCTCGACCGAGCCCGGGGCCCGGCTGACCGACATGGCCTCCACCGCGCTGTCGTCGTACACCGTGGGCAGCTCGTCGACAGCGGTCTCCGCCGCCTCGATCAACGTCTCGGAGTGGGCGCCGCAACCGTGATCGGCGCTCACCACCCGGCCGTCGTCGGGTGCGTAGAAGTTGCCGCACGCCCCGAAGGCCTGCCGCATCGCACCGGCCAACGGCAGGTAGAAACCGCAGGTGCCGCAGCGGGCGGCGGACGGGGCGGCGGTCGAGATGGCCGCGGCGGGGCCGTGGTCACCGTCGTACCAGCGCTGCGCCGTGTCGATGCGGCCCTCCCGGGAGAGCACGCGGGCGCGTCCGAGGCCCAACTCCCACGCCGTCTCCTCGACCGCCGGGTCGTCGGAGAGCAGGTAACCGGGGACCAGTCGGTCGTCGTCGGGTGAGGTCGGAAGCAGATCACCCGGGCCCAGGTCGCCCGGCTTGAGCCGCTCCTGCCAGGGCAGCCAGCCGGGCGCGAGCAGCGCGTCCGGGCCGGGCAGCAGGACCGTCTCGCAGATGGTCACCGTCTTGCTGCGCGGCACCCGGGTGACGGTGACCGCCCAGCGCCAACCGCGGTAACCGGCGAGGCGGCATTCGAAGTAGTGGGTGACCAGCCGGTCGCCCTCGGCCAGAACCTGCAGGTGATCGCCGACGTCGTCGGCGTCCACCTCGGTGATGCCAGCGCGAGCCACCTCGACGGCGGCGGCGCAGACCTGGTCGAGGCGGGCGGCACGGGTGGAGGCGGGCCTGGTCACCTCACCATTGTTCCCCATGCGCCTCGCAGGGGTGACAGGGACTCCCGGGGAACCTTTCCCAGCGGTGGTGCGGCGTACCCGGATCAGATGGGCGAGGATGGTGCACATGCCGTCGTACTCCCGCTCCGGGCGTTCCGTCCTCGGGCGGACCGTCGGCACCGGCATTCGCGCCGTCCGTCTGCTGCTGCGCGGTTCGGTGGGCAGCGGCCGCTGGGTGACCCGCCGGGCCGGCCGGGCCCGCGCCCGGGGCGCCGGCGGCGAGGTCGGCATGGTTCGCCTGTTCGACCTGCACGCGCTCTCCTGCGCTGGTGACACCCTGATCGCCATCGGCCTGGCCGGCACGATCTTCTTCAACGTGCCGCTCGGCGAGGCCCGCAGCAAGGTCGCGCTCTACCTGCTGGTGACCATGGTCCCGTTCGCGATGCTCGCCCCGGTGGTGGGCCCGCTGCTGGATCATTTCCGACACGGCCGGCGGTACGCCCTGGCCGCGACGATGCTCGGCCGCGCCTTCCTCGCCTGGTTGATCTCCGACTACATCCACGGGTTCGGGCTCTATCCGGCCGCGTTCGGGGTGCTCGCGCTCTCCCGGGCGTACGGTGTGGCCCGCTCCGCGGCGGTGCCCCGGTTGTTGCCGGAGGGTCTCGGCCTGTCCCAGGTGGGCGCCCGGGCCAGCGTCTACGGCACTGTCGCGGGCGCGCTGGTAGCGCCGATCGGGTTGGCCGCGTTCTGGTTCGGCCCGCAGTGGCCGCTACGGGTCGCGTCGGTGATCTTCCTGGTCGGCATGGTGATCTCGCTGCGGCTGCCACCGAAGGCCGACTCGGAGCCACCCGAGCGGGTCCCCCGGCCCCTGCGCGCGCTGGGCCGCCGCCGTGGTGACCGGCCACTGGGCCGGGGCCGACCGTCCGGTCGGCTGGTGATCGCCACCCTGATCGGCGCCGCGATGCTCCGCGCGCTCTACGGCTTCCTGCTGCTCTTCCTCGCCTTCGCGATCAAGAAGGGCGACCTGACCACAGTGGTGTTCGGCCGGGACCTGGGTGCCGAGTGGGCGCTGGGCGTCGTCGGCGGCGCGCTCGCGGTCGGCACCTTCCTGGCCACCGCCATCGGCACCCGGCTGCGCATTCACCGCCCGACCGCCATCCAGTCGAGCAGCATGATCATCGTGGCCGGCGTCGCGGTGCTCGCCGTGATCCAGTTCTCGCTGGTGATGGTCGCCCTGCTCTGCCTGGTCGCCGCTCTGGTCAGCGGGGTGGCGAAGCTGGCCGTGGACGCCTCGATCCAGGAGCGCATCCCGGAACGGTTGCGGGCCAGTTCCTTCGCCCACTCCGAGACGGTGCTGATGCTCGCCTTCGTCGCCGGCGGCGGGCTCGGGCTGGTGCCGTTCGACGGTCGGATGGGCATCGCCGTCGCCGCCGGGGTCGGCGTACTGGCCGCGATCCGGGGGGTGCTGGCCGCCGCCCGGCTGCGCGGCGAGAAGCTGGCCGGCCGGCCGCTCGGCGACGACGAGCTGACCGAGGACGAGCCGGCGGACGAGCCCGGGGATTCGGCACCGACCTCACCGGCACCGGCCCAGACCAGCTCCCCGCAGTACGACGACCCGAGCCTCGCCCCGCCGGGCTACCACATCTACCGCCCGTCGTCGGCGGTCGGCGGCCCGGGTGGCGGGGCCGACGACGAGACCCGCCGGGAGTCCCCCGGCTCACTCTCGTGACCGGTCTGCTGGTGGTGACGGCGGTTCCCGCCGAGGCGGACGCGGTCCGCGCCGGGCTGACCGACAGCACCGTGACCGTCACCCCGATCGGTGTGGGCCCGGCCATCGCCGGTGCCGCCACCGCCCGGCTGTTGGCACTCGCCGAGGCCGCCGGCCGGCCGTACCGCGCGGTGGTCAGCGCCGGTGTGGCCGGCGGCTTCACCGGGCGGGCCGAGGTCGGCGACACGGTGCTCGGCACCGCCAGCATCGCCGCCGACCTGGGTGCCGAGTCGCCCGACGGCTTCATCCCCGTCGACGAGCTGGGCATGCCGCCCGCGCTGCTCGGCGCCGGCAGCAGGGTGCCGGCGGACCCGGGTCTGCTGGCCACGCTGCGGGCCGCTCTTCCGACGGCAACGACCGGGCCGGTGCTGACGGTCAGCACCGTCACCGGCACCAGCGCCGGCACCGACGAGCTGCGCCGGCGGCATCCGGAAGCGGTGGCCGAGGCCATGGAGGGGTACGGCGTGGCGGTCGCCGCCGCGCAGGCCGGGCTGCCCTTCGCCGAACTGCGCACCATCTCCAACCCGATCGGCCCGCGCGACCGGGACGCCTGGCGGCTGCGCGAAGCCCTCGCCGCCCTGACCGCAGCGGCCCCGGCACTGCGCTGACCAGGCCCGCGTTCAGGAAAACCAGCGCTTGCCGGGTTGGCTGAGGCGCAGTGCCGCCGGACGGCGTGCCTCGATCTCGAAGCCGCACGCCAGCAGCAGCTCGGTGCCGAACCCCTCGGCGATGGCGGCCGCGTCGTCGATGCCCGCCTCGCGCATGTCAGCCACCAGCGCGGTGACCAGCCGACGTCCGAGCCCCAACCGCCGATAACGGGGATCAACCAGCACGCCGTCGAGCACCATCTCCCGCTCTGGCATGCCCGGATGCCACTCCCCGAACTCCAGGAACGGGCTGCGCTCGTGGGCCCGCAGTTCACCAACCAGCGCCCCGTCGGGAAGCTCGGCGAGGTACCGCCAGGAGGTGGCCGGCAGGTCGCCACCGATCACCCGACGCACCCGCGCAGTCCGTCGGACCTCGGCACCCCACCGTCGGTTGTCGCGGTAACGCCGGTTGCGCTCGTAGGCGGCCGGTGGCAGCGGAAGTGGATACCGCTGGGGCGGCAACCTGTACCACTCCGCCCACCAGGCGCCGGGCCAGTCCCGAGGCTCGTGGACCGGCCACACGTCCAGGTGAGCCGGGTAACGGCGGCCTGCCTCGTCCCGCATGTCGTCGTGCGGCACCGGCGTGGGTTCGGTGATGCCGGAGATCGCGGTCGAGGTGCCGATGACCAACTGCCCACCCGCTGCCCGGACGAGACGCTCCACTGTCCGGAATCGGGGATCGGCCGACCGCCCCGACTCGATCCGGGCCAGCGTCGGCTGCGGCACCCCGGACCTCTCGGCCAACTGCCGCTGACTCAGATCGGCCCGCCGACGCAGAGCGCGCAGCGCCAGGCCAAGCTCGACGCCATTGCCCTCGCTGGCGCCATTGCCCCCGTCGGTGCCGTCGCCCCCGTCGGCGTGGTCGCCCTCGTCGGCGCCGCTGCCCCCGTCGGTGTGGTCGCTCGCCTCGGTCACGGACCGATGCTCCCCGCTGGTCAGCCCACTATCAACACCCTCATCGGGACTGTGGATAAACCTGTGGACAACCCCTCCGGTCGGTGGACGACCTACTCCGCAGACCTCCTTTGGAGCTGAATCGTCTGCGACATCATCACGACCCGCGCCACCACGACCCGCGCCACCACGGCCTCCATCACCACGGTCTGCACCACCACGACCTACGCCACCACGGCCCGCACCACCACGACCTACATCACCACGACCTACATCACCACGGCCTGCGCCACCACGACCCGCGCCACCACGACCTACATCACCACGGCCTGCGCCACCACGACCCGCGCCACCACGACCTCCATCACCACGGCCTGCGCCACCACGACCCGCGCCACCACGACCTCCATCACCACGGCCTGCGCCACCACGGCCTACATCACGACGACGGCGGACCGCTGCGGCCCACACCACGACCCCGCACACCGCTGTGGTCGCACCACGACTTCGGCTCACTCCGGAACACGTCGGCCGCACCAGGACTCCGGACCCTGCGGCCCTGGGGCCAGCGCGATTCGTTTGCGACATCAGCTCCAAAGGGAGTCCGTGGGAGGTGACGGACCCCGCGCCCCGGGCGGATCACCGCCCACGCTGCTGCCGGCGGCCGGCCACACTCCCGGTGCCGCCGGCCGTTCGTCGCGGACCTCCCGTCACGGACCCCCGGTCACGGACCTCCGTCGCGGACCTCCCGTCGACGATCTCCGCCGCCGATCTCCGTCGCGGATCACACTGGGCGGGGTGGGCGCGGGCGACGAGGCGGGGGCGGGGCTAGCGTGGGGGTGTGGCGCTCTCCCTGGCGATCTCGCCCTGCCCCAACGACACGTTCGTCTTCCACGCGCTGGTGCACGGGCTGGTGCCCGACGCGCCGCCGGTCGAGGTGACGTACGCCGACGTCGACATCACCAACACGGCGGCCGAGCGGGGCGCGTTCGACCTGGTGAAGGTGAGCTTCGCGGCGCTGCCCTGGCTGCTCGAGGACTACCACCTGCTGCCCTGCGGCGGCGCGCTCGGTCGCGGGTGCGGCCCGCTGGTGCTCACCCGGGGAGATCGTGACGGCGGGCCGGACCGCACCGACCTGACCGGCGCGACGGTGGCGGTGCCGGGCGACCGGACCACCGCGTACCTGCTGTTCCGGCTCTGGTCGGCCGGGCGACCGCCGGCCCGGATCGAGGTGGTTCCGTTCCACGAGATCATGCCGGGCGTGGCGGCGGGTCGCTACGACGCTGGGCTGGTCATCCACGAGGCCCGGTTCACCTACCACCGGCACGGCCTGAGCGCCCTGGTCGACCTCGGCGAATGGTGGGAAACCGACACCGGCCTGCCCATCCCGCTCGGCGCGATCCTGGCCAAGCGTGGCGCGGTCGATCCGGAGGCCGCGGCCGGTTGGATCCGCGAGTCGGTCCGGCAGGCCTGGGCGGACCCGGCGGCCAGCCGGGAGTACGTGCTGGCGCACGCCCAGGAGATGGAGCTCGACGTGGTGGACCGGCACATCGGCCTCTACGTCAACGAGTTCACCGCGGACCTGGGCGAAGCCGGTTTCGCCGCGGTGGCGGCACTGCTCGACCGGGCCGCCACCGCCGGCCTGGTGCCTCAGACCTCCAGCTCGCGGGCCACCGCGTGGACCAGCTGAGCGATCTTCTGCGCGGCTTTCCTGTCCGGGTACCGCCCCCGGCGCAGGTCCGGCTGAACCTTCGCCTCCAGCACCTTGATCATGTCTTCGACCAGGCCGTGCAGTTCCTCGGCCGGTCGACGGCGCAGCTCCGCCATCGACGGCGGCGCGTCCAGCAGCTTGACTCCCATGGCCTGCGCGCCCCGGCGGCTGTCCACCACGCTGAAGTCGACCCGTTGGCCACCCTTGAGGTCGGTGACACCCGCCGGCAGCGCCCCCTTGGGCAGGAACACGTCGCCGCCCTCGTCACTGGTGACGAAGCCGTATCCCTTGGCCGTGTCGTACCACTTCACTCGACCCGTAGGCACCTGAAAACCCCTGCTTCACTTGAGCCGCTACTGCTCCAAGGCTAGCTGGATCATCCCGTCGAGCGCCGCTGGGAATTCGGTGAGCTCGTCCAGCACCACTTCCGCCCCCGCCGCGCGCAGCTCAGCCCGGGAGCACGGGCCGGTCGCGACACCGATGCCGGGCACCCCGGCAGCTGCCGCCGCCGCCATGTCCGCCACGTGGTCACCGACGTAGTGGGTGGCGCCGTGCTCCCGCAGGGCGGTCGCCTTCTGCTCGGCGAACAGGTCGCCGGCCAACTCGTCGACAGTGAGGCCGAGATGGTCCAGGTGCAACCGGGCCAACCGGCCGATCTTGGAGGTGACCACCAGCACCCGGCCACCCCGGTCCCGGATCGCGTCGATGGCCTCCCGGGCACCGGGCAGCAGGAGCGTCGGCGTGATCGCGTACGCCGGGTACAGCTCGCGGTACACCCGTACGGCCGACTCGACCTGCTCCGGCGGGAACCAGTGCGCGATCTCGGTACGCAGCGGCGGCCCCAGCCGGGACACCGCCAGCTCGGCGTCGACCGGCACACCGGTCCTCGCGGTCAGCGCCCGGTACGCCGCGGCGATGCCGGGGCGGGAGTCCACCAGGGTCATGTCGAGGTCGAATCCGACGGTCAGTGCGGGCATGTCGAGAAACGTACCGGCTACTCCCGGTCGGCCGGACGTCCGAGGGGCGCGGAAGCCCGATGCCGGGCTAGCGTGGAAAGACGATGACCACCTCACTCGCCGACCACCTGCGGTCGCTGCCCGACGAGTCACTGGCCGCGCTCCTCCAGCTGCGGCCCGACCTCGTCGTGCCCGTGCCGGCCGATGTCTCCGCCCTGGCCATCCGGGCCCAGTCCCGGGTCTCCGTGGCCCGCGCGCTGGACGGGCTGGACCAGTTCACCCTCCAGATCCTCGACGCCGCCCGCCTCACCCGGAACCCGGACGACGCCACCACGGCCACCGACACCGTGCTCGCGATGGCGACCGGCGGGCCGCAGCCGCCGGCTCCGACGGCCGTCCGGGCCGCCGTGGGCCGACTGCGTGCGCTCTTCCTGCTGTACGGCCCGGAGCACGCGCTCCAGGTGGTGCCCGCCGTCGACGAGGTGTCCCCGTACCCCGCCGGGCTCGGCCGGCCGGCCGCGGAGCTGGACCCGCGCACGGCAGCGCTCTGCGCGGACCCGGCGAAACTCCGACGGACGGTGCTCGCCGCCCCACCCTCGGCCCGGGCGATCCTGGACCGGTTGGCGGCCGGCCCACCGGTCGGCAGCGTTCCGCCGGGAGCGTTGCAGGCGCCGCCGCTCGGTACGGAGGACCCGGTCCTCTCCGACCCCACCAACGGGGGTGCCCCGACCGGCTCCCCGGTGCGGTGGCTCGTCGACAACCGGCTGCTGGTCCCCGTGACGACCGGCTCGTCCACGGCCAGCGGAACTGTGGAGCTGCCCCGCGAGGTCGGCCTGCTGCTGCGCCGCGACACCGGCCCGCTCGGGCCCCTGCGCACCAGCCCACCGCCGGTGGCCGCCGCACCGCGGGAGCCGAAGGCTGTCGACTCGGCCGGGGCCGGGCAGACCATGGAGGTGGTCCGGAACACCGAAGGGCTGCTGGAGCAACTCGCCGACGAGCCCGCGCCGGTGCTGCGTTCGGGTGGCATCGGTGTGCGGGACCTGCGCCGGTTGGCGCGCACCGCCGGGCTGGACGAACCGACCACCGCGCTGCTGCTGGAGGTCGCGTACGCGGCGGGGCTCGCCGGTGAGCTGGAGATACCCGGGTCGGCCACCGGCCGGTACGGGGCGGACCAGCAGGTGCTGCCCACCGGCGGGTACGAGGTGTGGCGAGCCGCCTCACTGGCCCAACGGTGGGAGCAGCTCGCCCGAGCGTGGCTGACCATGACCCGGCAGGTGGGGCTGGTCGGCCGCCGGGACGACCGGGACCGCCCGATCGCCGCGCTCTCCGCCGAGGCCGAACGGGCCGGCGTGCCGGCCACTCGACGGGCGGTGCTGGGCGTACTCGCCGATCTGGAACCGGCCACCGCACCCACCCCGCAGGAGGTGCAGGACCTGCTGGACTGGCGGGCCCCGCGCCGCAGCCGGGGCCGGGACGCCGCCCACCGGGAGGTGCTGGCCGAGGCCGCGCAGCTGGGCGTGACGGGGTTGGGGGCGCTCACCACGTACGGTCGGCTGCTGCTGGGTGACCTGACGTCGACCGACGAGCGGACCGACGACCCGCTGGGCGTGCACGCGGACATCGAGAGCGGTGACCCGTCCAGTGCCGCCCGGGCGCTGGACGCGCTGCTGCCCGCACCGGTCGACCACTTCCTGGTGCAGGCCGACCTGACCGTGGTGGTGCCCGGCCCACCCGAGCCGGCGCTCGCCGCCGAACTGGAGGCGATGACCGAGCTGGAGTCTGCCGGTGGGGCCAGCGTGCACCGGGTCACCACGGCGAGCGTGCGACGGGCACTGGATTCCGGCTACACCGCCGACGACCTGCACGACGTGTTCCGGCGCCGGTCACGTACCCCGGTGCCGCAGGGGCTCACCTACCTGATCGACGACGTGGCCCGTAAGCACGGCGGGCTGCGGGTCGGCCTGGCCGGGGCGTACCTGCGCAGCGACGACGAGACGCTGATCAGCGAGGTGCTGGCCGACCGGCGACTGGAGTCGTTGGCGTTGCGCCGGCTGGCGCCGACGGTGCTGTGCACGCAGTACCAGGTTGGCCGGTTGCTGGGCGCGCTTCGCGACGCCGGGTACGCGCCGGTGCAGGAGGACGGCACCGGCAGCACCGTGCTGGCCCGGCCGCGCATCCGGCGGGCCCCGCCCCGGGTGTCGGTGACCAGTCGTACGACCGATCCGCTGGCCGCCCCGAAGCTGCCCATGCCCCGGCTGCTCGGCGTGGTGGAGCACATCCGGCGGGGCGACGCGGCGGCGCGGGCGGCCCGACGCGCACCGGCGGTGGTGCGCGGCGGTGCTCCGGGGTTGGGCGGCGGTCCAGTGCCGGCGCACACCCACAGTGAGGCCCTGGCGGTGCTCCAGCAGGCGGTCCGGGACAAGGCGCTGGTCTGGGTCGGTTACGTCGACGCGCACGGGGCGACCGCGTCGCGCCTGCTCAAACCGGTTTCGATCGGTGCCGGCTACCTGCGGGCCGAGGATGAGCGGACCGAGATGCTGCACACGTTCGCGTTGCACCGGATCACCGCGGCGGTGGTGGCGGACTGACCGACGGCGCCGTCGCGCGGGGCGCTGTCGGTCAGCGGCGGCTCCGGCGCACGGTGCCGATCACCGAGATGACCAGCAGCAGCGCGAAGCCGGCGCCGGCGGCCTCCCCGACCGAGTCGATGAAGCCCTGCTGGAGCACCAGCCAGCCGAAGAGGAACCACCCGAGCAGGAGCGTCGCCGCGACGGCGTACGCGATCACGGTCGCTCGGGACACCTCGTCCGGTGCTGCTTGCTCATGCTCCGCGATCACGTCATGGTCGACCGTCATGCCCAGCCTCCCCGCCCGGTCCGGCCCTGGACTCCAAGAGTGACACTCGAGAGTCCGGTCGGACAGGGGGTCACCGCCGCAATTCGCTGCGTGTCGCTCAGGTGCCGGGGCGGCGGCCGATCAGCACCACCCGGGTGCCGACCTTGCCGAGTTCCCACATCCGGACGGCGTCGGCGTGCAGCAGATTGACGCAGCCGTGCGAGCCGATCGACTTCTCGTGCAGGTAGGTGGTGGTCTCGTGGAAGCCCATCCCCTGGGTGAAGTGCTGCCAGTACGGCAGCCACACCTCGTACGGGTCGGACCATTCCTTGGGGTTGCGGTAGTTGACGGTGTAGGTGCCGGCCGGGGTGCGGTAGCCGGACATGCCGGTGCGGGTCACCGTCGGCGCCATGATCACTTTGCCGGCGCGGAGCGCCCAGACGGTCTGTCGGGTCAGGTCCACGCAGAACGTGGTGCCTGTGCCGCCCTTGCAGCGGGCCGGGTCGGTGGTGGCGAGGCGCTGGGCCACGTCGAGGGTGGTCGGCCCGGCGCGACCCTCGACGGGGCGAATGCCGTACCTCTTCTGGAACTTCTTGATCGCCGCGCAGTCGGCGGCGGACTGCCGGCCGTCAACGGTCACCGCCCCGAACCCACCCAACCGGGCCAGGTAGGTCTCCACCGCGCGCTGGTGCTGGCCCTGGGGGCAGCCGGCGACGGTCGGCGTACCGCTGGGGGTCGGCTTGGTCGTGCTCGTGCGGGTCGGCTTCGGCGTGGGTTTCCGGGAGGGTTTCGGGGTGGCTACGGCCGACGTGGACGGGCCGTGCTGGTCCGGCCGGGGCGTGTCGCTCGCCCCCGTTGCCCGTTCTGCCGCACCGGCTGGGGCGGCTCCCCCGCCACCACTCCCACCGGACTGCGGCTCGAACGCGCACGCACCCGCGCCGACCAGCACGACCACCACGAGGGCGAGCAGCCGGGAAGTGGTCCGAAAGTGCTTCATGGAGCCTCCCCTGACAATCGTCCCCTTCTTAGACGTTCGTGAGTGCCATCACGGTTGCGGCGGGTGCGCATCTTTCTTCCGGCGTCCCGCATCGTGCAACACTGGATGGTCGGCCAGCGGCGGGTATGCGACCCGTTCCGGCCGGACGGCCAACCGAGGAGAGGACGCTGGCGTGAGCGGTGGACCACTGATCGTGCAGTCGGACAAGACCCTGCTGCTGGAGATCGACCACCCCGACGCGCAGGCCTGCCGGATGGCGATTGCGCCGTTCGCGGAGCTGGAACGCTCGCCGGAGCACGTGCACACCTACCGACTGACCCCGCTGGGCCTGTGGAACGCCCGCGCGGCAGGGCACGACGCCGAGGGTGTCGTCGACTCGCTGATCAAGTACTCCCGCTATCCGGTGCCGCACGCCCTGCTGGTGGACGTGGCCGAGACGATGGACCGGTACGGCCGGTTGCAGCTCGCCAACGACCCGGCGTACGGGCTGGTGCTGCGCGCACTGGACCGGCTGGTGCTGATCGAGGTGGCCAAGAGCAAGAAGCTCGCCGGGATGCTCGGCGACAAGATCGACGATGACACCATCCGGGTGCATCCGTCCGAGCGGGGCCGACTCAAGCAGGCGCTGCTGAAGCTGGGTTGGCCGGCGGAGGACCTGGCCGGTTACGTCGACGGTGAGGCGCACCCGATCGAGTTGGCCGAGGCCGGCAAGGACGGGCGCAAGCCGTTCACGCTGCGGTCGTACCAGCGGGAAGCCGTCGAGGCGTTCTGGGCCGGCGGGTCGGGGGTGGTGGTGCTGCCGTGCGGCGCCGGCAAGACCCTGGTCGGCGCGGCGGCGATGGCCGAGGCGAAGGCGACGACGCTGATCCTGGTGACCAACACGGTGGCGGGACGGCAGTGGAAGCGGGAGCTGATCGCCCGCACCTCGTTGACCGAGGAGGAGATCGGCGAGTACTCGGGCGAGCGCAAGGAGATCCGCCCGGTCACCATCGCCACGTACCAGGTGCTCACCTCGCGGCGCGGCGGCGCGTTCACCCACCTGGACCTGTTCGGGGCCCGCGACTGGGGCCTGGTCGTCTACGACGAGGTGCACCTGCTGCCCGCGCCGATCTTCCGGTTCACCGCGGACCTCCAGGCCCGCCGCCGGCTGGGCCTGACGGCGACCCTGGTACGTGAGGACGGCCGCGAGGGTGACGTGTTCAGCCTCATCGGCCCGAAGCGGTACGACGCGCCGTGGAAGGACATCGAGTCGCAGGGCTGGATCGCCCCGGCTGAGTGCACCGAGGTACGGGTGACCCTGACCGACGCGGAGCGGATGTCGTACGCGACAGCGGAGGCCGAGGAGCGCTACCGGATGGCGGCGACCGCCCGCACCAAGCTGCCGGTGGTGAAGGCGCTTGTCGACCGGCACCCGGAGGACCAGGTGTTGGTGATCGGCGCGTACATCGACCAGTTGCACCAGCTCGGCGAGTACCTCGACGCGCCGATCATCCAGGGCTCGACCACGAACAAGGAGCGGGAGCGGCTCTTCGACGCGTTCCGCACCGGGGAGATCCGCACGTTGGTGATCTCGAAGGTCGGGAACTTCTCCATCGACCTGCCCGAGGCGGCGGTGGCGATTCAGGTGTCCGGGACGTTCGGGTCACGCCAGGAGGAGGCGCAGCGCCTGGGCCGGGTGCTCCGGCCGAAGGCCGACGGCCGGCAGGCGCACTTCTACACAGTGGTGTCCCGGGACACGATCGACACGGAGTACGCGGCCCACCGGCAACGCTTCCTCGCCGAGCAGGGGTACGCGTACACGATCGTCGACGCCGACGACGTCCTCGGCCCGTCCCTGCCGTCCTTCGACTGATTCGGCGCAGCGCGGCCTTGATCGACTCGGTTTTCAGGAAGTCGCGGTGTCCGGGGCAGGTTGATGCCCCGGTTTCACCGAACCCGAGTCGGTCACCGCGTTGCCTGCGGGGCAGCGCCAGGGGGCAACGTGCCTCTCGCGCTCACTTTGGAGCTGATGCCGTGAACGAATCAGCCGCCCCGGCCCCTGCCGCCCACGCCCCCGCGCCCGAGTAACACCCACCCCCACCCCATCCGCGCGGTGATCAAGAGGTTTGCGTCACCGTCGAGCCGATCGGTGACGCAAACCTCTTGATCACCGCGGTCGGTCGGGTTCACCGCGGTCGGTCGGGGTCTGGGCCGGGGGGGTCAGGGCGTGGGGGGTGGGCAGCGGTCGGGGAGGGTCACCTGGCCGGGGCGGTGGTCGAAGGTGTCCATGGTGAACCACTCGTCCAGTTCCGGGTCGAAGAGGTTCTGCAGGCCGAACTGCAACACCTGCCACCAGCGGCTCGGGTCGCGCTGGTCGACGTAGATGTCGCCGAGCGCGAGCGGGAACCGGAAGAACTCCCCCGGCACTGTGGACCCGCCGACGACGCCGACCCGCCAGTGGTCGACGTGCCGATCCTTGGCACCCTGCAAAATCTCCGGCCCCACGTAGCGGGCGCTCTTCAGCTTGTCGTTGAAGATCTGCCGGTTGAAGAACCCCGGGACCTTGCTGCATTCGCGCGGCGGGAACAGTGGGATGTTCGGCCACCGGTAGGTGAGCGTGTAGAGGGTGTTCTCGTAGATCAGGTTCGTGAACCAGATCGGGTGGTCCGGGCCGCCGGCGATCATCTGGCTGTTGCCGTCGCGGCCCTGCCACGAGAACGGCACGTCGATGCCGAGGTCCCGCACGATGTACCGGCCGGTGCCCTGGAAGTCCGCGGAAAGCAGCGGTGGGCGCGGCTCGCGCGGGTCGGGGACGGAAGGGCCGTCAGCCTGGGCCGCGCGGGGCAGTGGCGCCGCCGCCGGGCCGGGTGCCGCAGCCGGGCCGGGTGCCGCAGCCGGGCCGGGTGCCGCAGCCGGGCCGGGCGCGACGACGCCCAGCGCGAACAGCCCACCGGCGACCGCCGACAGCACTGTCCGATGTGTACGCCTCGACGCCACCATTGCCCTCCGCCGGCTGTGAGCGTGCCAACTGCCTTCGGCGCAGCGTACGAGCAGGCAAAACGTGAGAAATGGCGGAACGGCTCGGCTCCACCGGACGGGTGAGGCGACGCGTAATCGGAGCAGACCATGCTGGCACCCCTCGCCTACGGGCTCGCGGTCGTACTCAGCCTCCCTGGGCAGTACACCTAGCCGGCGGGCGCAGGACCGTGTCACGGCCGTCGGCTCAGATCGTCAACGGACCTCCGTTGCGGGTCTCGTCCTTCACCGCGATCAGGTTCGCGACGACGTACGGGATGTTGTGCGCCTGGTGGAAATCGCTCGGGAAGTACGTGCCCAGGCGAGACACCTGGAATCGGCAGCGGATCTCCGGCACGAAACGTGCGTACTGGTCGTTGGTGAAATACCAGAACGAGTTCTCGTTGTAGAACGCGACGTGCGTCGGATCCTGGTACGCGCCCCGTCCGTCCGAACTGGGCGTCAGGGACAGCAGCAACCCGTTCGGGGCGAGGACCCGGTACAACTCGTTGAACATCCCGATCTTGTCCGGGATGTGCTCCAGGAAGTCGACCGCCCGGATCACCCCGACGCTGCTGTCCGGCAGGTCGATCCCCTTCGTGACGTCGCAGACGATGTCCACGCCGTCCCCGGCACGGCGATCCAGCCCGAGGAACCCCTCCGGCTTGTTGTGTGCCGCTCCCATGTCCAGGGCCAGCAGGTCCCGCCGTTTCGCCCAGGCCAACGCGTTGAACTGGATGTTACGGTCGTGAATCTCCACGGACCGCCGCTGGATGCGCGCGTTGACCTCAGGGTCGCGCTGGGTGTTCCTGGCGTGCATCCGTTGCAGGTAAAGGCACTTGGGGATCTGGTGAAACTCGGCCGCCTGGTACAGCCGGCACATCAGGTCGAGGTCATCTGCCACGTCGAGTTCCTCGTTGTAGCCGCCCACCTTCTCGTACAGATCCCGTCGGAACGCCCGGACGTGGTTCGGGGCGTACCAGATGTAGCTGACGTTGTGCGGCGTCGGCTCCAGCGAGTGGCAGGCCAACACCGCACGCCCGTCGACCCGCTCGTCGCGGTAGCGCCACCCGTGCGCGGCGGCGAACCGCGAGTCGTCCCGGCCGCCGTCCTCGCTGATCTGAGCCGTGTCGCTGTAGACGAAGCCCGCCCCGGGGTTCGCGTCGAAGGCGGCCACGATCTCCCCCAGGCAGTCGCTGCTGAGCAGGTCGTCGTCGTCGAGTTCGACGAGGATGTCCCCGTACGCCTCGGCGCAGGCCTGTCGCTTCACCGCACCGACACCGGACAGCCCGTCCCGCACCAGGAGGCGGATCCGTGGATCGTTCGCCTCGGGGCGCCACCGGGTGCCCTGGTTGAGAATGACCACCCACTCCCAGTCCGCGTACGTCTGCGCCAGCAGGGACTGCAGACAATCGTCCAGGAAGCGGGTTCGGTTGCTACCTGTGAAAACCGTGACGTGTGGTGCCTTCACCACACGATCACCTCCTTGTCTTCTGCGGGCGGAAGTCCTCGGGGACGGCCGACGCAAGCTTCGGATCCGCACCGATCGCCGACGCGAACGCCTCCTGGGCGCCCGTCCGGTCGTGCTGCTTGACGAGCATCAACCCCAATCGCAGGTACGCCGTGGAAGCGCCCTCATCGGCACCGACGATCTTGCGATACAGCGCGACCGCCTCGTCCGGCTTCGCCTCCTCCAACAGCATTGCCTTGTTGTAAAGGGCCGGCCGGTAGGAGTCGTCGATCTGCAGTGCCTTGTCGTAGTCCGCCATCGCTTCGCCGGTCGCGTTACGCGACTGGGCGAGGTAGCCGAGGTTGAACCAGGCGAACTTGTTGTCTCCCTGAAGCGCGACCACCTTCTCGAAGGTTGCCTTCGCCTCGTCGGACTTGCCGGCCTGACCCTGCTCGATACCCTGCTGGAGCAGGACCCCCGGGTCCTCCTGCCCGGCCCCTGGTGCGACGGTCCCGCCGGATTCCTTCGCCACGGGTGTCTTGTCGTCACTGCACGCACCCGCCCCGCCCAGCAGCACAGAGCCGCAGGCAAGTGTGCCGAACACCTGTCGCATTCTCACTGTCTTCCTCGTTCCTGCCGATCATTGTGGGTGCTTCGCTGATCACGATGTGGCGGGCGCGCAGATGACATAGACGAGGCCGGGTTCCGTTCCGAGGAAGTTGGCCTGCCATCCGACCGGCGTACCTCCTACTACGAGCGGGCTGTCCACGTTCACGGTCCCGTTGGTGGTGTAGCCGCCGCCCGTCGCCACTTCACCGGTGGGGCAGCTGACGGTTTGAAAGCCGGTCCCAGGCACATCAGAAGATTCGACATGAACGCCTGCCAGGACACCCTGAGCGCCCTGAGCGCCCTGAGCGCCCTGAGCGCCCTGCGGCCCGGTCTCGCCCTGCGCACCCTGGAAACCCTGCGGGCCCTGCGCACCTTGCGGACCGACCTCGCCCTGGAAACCCTGCGCACCCTGCGCACCGACCTCGCCCTGCGAACCCTGCGCACCCTGCGGCCCGACCTCGCCCTGCGGGCCCTGGAAACCCTGCGCACCCTGCGGGCCAGCCTCGCCCTGCGAACCCTGCGGACCAGCCTCGCCCTGCGAACCCTGCGGCCCGGCGTCGCCCTGCGAACCCTGGAAACCCTGCGCACCCTGCGCACCCTGCGCGCCCTGCGGGCCAACCTCGCCCTGCGCACCCTGCGCACCCTGCGCGCCCTGCGGGCCAACCTCGCCCTGCGCGCCCTGCGGGCCGGCGTCGCCCTGCGCACCCTGCGGCCCGGCCTCGCCCTGGAAACCCTGCGGGCCCTGCGCGCCCTGCGGGCCAGCCTCACCCTGCGAACCCTGCGGCCCGGCCTCGCCCTGCGGACCGGCCTCGCCCTGCGCACCCTGGGAACCTTGCGAGCCCTGCGGACCCGGCGAACCGGTCACACCCTGCGGACCCTGGGGGCCCTGGAAACCCTGCGGCCCTTGGGGACCCGGCGAACCCTGCGGACCCCGCTCACCCCGCTCACCCCGCTCACCCTGCTCACCTTGGAAACCCTGCGCGCCGGTAGCACCCTGGAAGCCACGTGGGCCTCGTGGACCACGTCCCCCGCGTTCGCCCTGCGGACCTTGCGGCCCCTGCGGACCCACCTTGCCGCCGTCATGGTGGCGTCGACCCGGCTCCTGGTCCTGCCACTGCCAACCCTGCGGACCGGACCATCCGTCGGGACCGCCGTCCCGCACGAGGGTTGCGCCGGGCTGCCGCGCCTGCGCCTGTCCGAGCGGCCTGGGCGTGCCCTGGTAGCTGCGCTCGGCGCGGGCCTTGTGGACCACCTCGGCCGCCTGAGCGGGGGTGACGCCTGTGGTCATGCCGGCCACGATCAGCACGGAGCTCAAACCCGATGCGGCCTTGATGTGCCGGGGACTCACCAGCGGCTTACGTTCCGTGTTTTCCCTCATGTCCCCTCCACCGGAACGGGTCGGCACATCTCGAGCCCTTCCCAGGACGCGCCGGAGTCACAATATCGGCGGGACTACCCGATGTAGGGCAAATGTAGTTTTAGCCTCAAATACCTCGTAACCACCCGAAATAGGTCGACCGCTGGGCATCGCCTTCCGTGGTGGTGTGCCAGACCCCCTGGTCGGCTGGCGTGCCGGTGCAGATCCACGGCATGAACCCGGACCCGTTCCTCGCCGGTGGGGGCCATCTGGACGTGCACGTCCCCGGCCGGGCACTCAAGGATGTCTTCCACCGGTACGAGGGGAGCTGCGCGGCTACCACCAGCGCTAGCAGAACACTTACGGCGGCCAGAGGTTCTGGATCGAGGTCGGCGTCGAGAAGGAGCTCGGGCTCAATTGCAAGCCCGGGATCGAGGCGTACGGGCCAGGACGCAGAGGCGCTGTTCGCCAACTGACCCGCGCCCGGATCGTCGGGCCGACCCGTCCGGGCTGACCGGTCACGACGTCGGGGGTCGGCAACGTGCGGATCGAGGGATTGGCAGGGCTCCGCCGGACGGGTGAAGCAGACGGGCCGGCGGGTCGCCGCAGAGCGACCCACCGGCCCGGACCTCCAGTGGGCTATCCGGCGCCGCCGGCCCGGAACGCCACCCAGGCGTCGCTCATCCGGTCGGCCTGACCCGGCGTGAACATGTTCATGCAGGAGTCCTCGGTGTAGTCCATGAAGTTGTGGATCGGGTCAAGCCCGGGGGCGGTGCAGGAGTCCGCACCCACCGGGCAGTCGAACTGCGGCGCCGCCTCGCGTGGGGTGTCCGCGACGAAGTCGCCGGACGCGGAGCAGCCGTGCGCGAAGGTGTGCTCCAGCATCAGCCAGTGCCCGACCTCGTGCGTCAGCGTGTCACCCAGGGCGTACTTGCCGGCCGTGCCACCCGGCATCGACTCGTCGAGCATCACCACGCCGTCGATGTAGTCGCGCCCGTTGTTGTAGCCCTTCGGGAAGTACGCCCAGCCGAGCAGCCCGCCGCCGATGTTGGCCGCGTACACGTTCAGGGTCTCGGAGTCGCCGGTGTACAGCGCCTTCTTCATGTCCCGCTCGTTCTTGCCGGGCACCACCGTGTACCAGGCGCTGTTCACCGTCCACGTGGTGTCGACGAGCGAGAACCGGAACGGGGTGTTGGCGGCGTCGCCGGCCGTGCGGCCCGCGAACGAGTCGTTGAGGACCGTCATCTGCGCGGCGATCAGGGTGTTCCACCTGGTCGTCTCGGTTGCGGTGAGCGGATGGTCGGAGATCATGTGGAAGACCGTCGGGATGGTCACGCTGCCGTTGGGCAGGCGCGGCGCGTCCTTGATCACGCCGTAGGCGTTGGCCTCGTTCTTGGCGTACAGGGCCGGCTCCTGGACGGTGGCGCCCTTGGCGACCCGGGCCGCGCCGTGCGCGTCGGCACCCGGCTCGCAGGCGGCGACGCCCGGGGAGGCGGTCGCGGGCGCGGCCGTGGCGAGCGCCCCGGAGGCGCCGCCGGAAGCCAGGACCGTCGCGGCGGTGGCGGTGAGGACCGCGAGTCGGAAGGTCGATCTTCTGCGCATCGGTGCACCTTTCGTGAGGGAGGCGGTGCCGGGTCGATGGCGTCGCTGTTCGGTATGAGAACACGCCGACGACATCGACAAAAGCCCCTCTGATCAGGGCAGATGACGATGTAACGGAACCGGACCGGCCAGCGCTGTTTGGGGCGCTCCGGTGGAGTTCAGAGGACCCGGGTCACCTGCTCGGCGGCGACGACCGCGTCCCGCCGCGCCGGGTCGAGATTGGCGCTGATCACTATGGACGCGCCGGCCGACAGCGGCGCGAGCAACCACTTCAGCGGCTGCTCGGTCTCGGCAGCGTCGACCAGCAGCCGGTCGCCGGCCCGCAGGTCCATCATCGCGGCGACCTCCCGGGCGAGCGCCCCCCACTGGCCGTAGGTGGTGCCGTCCGCGCTGGCCGGGTCCGACGGGCGGATGGCGGTGTGGTCGGGTGTGACGTCCGAGTGGCGGAGCACCTCGGCGGACCAGTCCAGCCAGCCCAACGGCACGTCGGTCAGCCGACCCGCCCCGGTGCCGACGAGGTAGCGGTGCGGGGCGTCCGGCACGTCCTCCAGCCAGTCGTCCTGCCGCTGCGGGGTCACGAAGACCGCGTCGAACGGCCGGTCACCGCCCGGTTCGAGCACCGGCAGGCCCGCCGTGGCCCGCGGCCGGAACGACACCGCCAGACCCGAGGCCCACGCGCCCAACAACACCGCGGCGGTACGCCAGTGCGGCGGCAGCAGGACCGCTACGCGGCTGCCGGGGCCAAGTCCACAGCCGTCCCGCAGCAGGCTGGCGCTGCGCGCCGCCCACGAGCCGACCTGCTGTGCGGTCAGGTCGACCCGCTCGCCGGTCGCCTCGTCGCGGTAGCTGAGCAGGGGACGTTCGACATCGGCGGGCCGCAGCGACAGATCGGCCGTGACGGTTGGCTGCATGTCCACGCTCCCCGGTGACGACGACGAAGTCACCCTACTCAACGACTTTGGTCGCGGCTGTCGTCGGCCGATGGCCGTAGCGGCCGGCCGGGAGGCCCGGGCACCGTACGAGGTGAACCCGAAAGCGCTGCCCGAGGAGCGCCCATGCCGCCCGAACCCCAGCCCGTCGATCGCCCAGCCACCGCCAACCTCCCAGCCACCGCAGACCGCCCCACCAACGACCGTGCCGTCGCCGCCGCACGTCTTCCGCTGCGTCGGCGGCTCCTACCGGTGATCGCGTTGCTGCTGCTCGCGCCGTGGGCGGCCGAGTGTTCGTGGGGTGGCTTCGCCATCGACGACTTCCTGCCGGTGCTGATATTCCTCGGCCCGATGTACGGCGGGGCGGCGATCCTGATCCGGGAGACCGCCCGGCACCTCGGCGCGGGTTGGCCGACGATCGTGCTGCTCGCCGCCGCGTTCGGCGTTCTCCAGGCCGGCCTGGTCGACCAGTCACTGTTCAACCCGCACTACCTCGACGACACCCAGTACGCCGGCACCCGTGCCGCGGCCGAGGCGTCGCTGGTGCCGGGACTCGAATTCAGCCTCCGGCAGGCCTTCGACTACGTGGGCAACCACATCGTGCTGACCATCTGCGCGCCGATCGTGCTCGTCGAGTCGTTCCTCGGACCGGGCCGCCGGCTCCGGCCGTGGCTCGGTCGACCCGGGCTGGCCGTGGTCGCCGTGCTGTACCTGCTCGGCAGTCTGCTGATCTTCGCGTCCGACGGGGGCCGGAAGAACTTCCTGGCCAGCCCCCTCCAACTGACCCTCGCCGCAGTGGTCGTGCTCGCCCTGGTCGCGACGGCAGTGCTGCCCCGCTGGCGTCGCCCCGCTCCGCGCCGGACCCGCCGGCTGCCGCACCCGCTGTGGCTGGGCCTGCTGGTCGTCCTCGTCCGGCTCGGCGCCGACCTCGCGCCGAGCTGGGCGGGGGTGACCATCGCGCTGGGGCTCGCCGCCATCATGGGGGCCGCCATCGCCTACTGGTCGTCGGGCGTGCACTGGGGGCAGCGGCACGTGCTCGCGGCCGGCACGGCCAGCGTGGTCAGCGCCGCCGCGTTCGCCTACCTGGTGCCGCCGTACTCCCCGGGGAACCCGACGGCGGCCCTGGCCGGCGACATCGCGGTCTCCGTCATCACCGTGGCCCTGGTCGGCGGCGCCTGGTGGCGGCTGCGCCGTGCTTCGCCGACTGTTCACGTCGGCGCAAGCTGATGCTCCCCAACAGCTGTCAGCCTCCGTGCGGGTACGACCTAACGGAGGAAGTCCTTGACTCTCAGAAGAGCATTCACCGCGCTCACCGCAGCCGGTGTCGCCGCCGCCAGCCTGGCCGGGGCCACCCCCGCGTCGGCCGGCGGGCACCACCACCCAGCCAGGTCGCTCGCCTTCGACCGGGTCGCCACGTACCCGGTCTTCCAGAACCGCCCGGCCGGTGAGGATCCGACGACAGCGACGGTCGCCGAGATCTCGGCGGTCAGCGAGGACGGTCGCACTCTGATCCACACCGACGCGCTGGCCAGGCGCATCGGCTTCCTGGACATCTCCCGTGCCGACCGGCCGCGCGGCCTCGGCACGCTCTCCCTGGCCCAGCTCGGCGACGCCGAGGACGAGCCGACCTCGGTCGCCGTGGTCGGCAGGTACGTGCTGGTGGTGGTGAACACCAGCGCCAGCTACACCGCCCCGTCCGGCCGGCTCGACGTGATCGAGCTGGCCAATCGGCAGCGGGTGGCCAGCTTCGACCTCGGCGGTCAGCCCGACTCGATCGCGATCAGCGCTGACAAGCGGTACGCCGCGATCGCCATCGAGAACGAGCGCGACGAGGAGGCCACCCCGCCCGGCGGCGAGGAGGGCGACCTGCCCCAGGCACCCGCCGGTTTCGTGCAGATCGTCGACCTGACCGGGAAGTCCCCGGCCGGATGGCGGCTGCGGCCGGTAGCGCTGACCGGGGCCGACGGCAGTGCGCTGCCCGCGCTGGTGCGGGCCGGTCTCGCCGCGCCGACCGACCCCGAGCCGGAGTACGTCTCGATCAACAGCCGTAACCAGTTGGCAGTGACGCTGCAGGAGAACAACGGCGTCGCGGTGGTCGATCTGCCCACCGGGCGGATCACCAGAGTGTTCAGCGCCGGCACCGCCACGATCAGCGGCATCGACACCAGGAAGGACGGTGTCATCGACCTGACCGGCAGCATCACCGACGTGCCGCGCGAGCCGGACGCGGTGGCCTGGATCGACGACCGCTATCTCGCCACGGCCAACGAGGGTGACTGGCGCGGCGGCACCCGGGGCTGGTCGGTCCTCGACAGCCGCAGCGGACGGGTCGCCTGGGACGCCGGAAACTCCTTCGAGCGGCTCGCCGTCACCTACGGCCTGCACAACGAGGACCGGGCCGGCAAGAAGGGCACCGAGCCGGAGGGCGTGGCGGTCGCCGAGTACGACGGCGTGCGGTACGCGTTCGTCGGCTCGGAGCGGAGCAACTTCGTCGCCGTCTACGACCTGAGCGACCCCACCCGGCCGGTGTTCCGGCAGGTGCTGCCGACCACCAACGGGCCGGAGGGGCTGCTGCCCATCCCGTCGCGCGGGCTGCTCGCGGTCTCCAGCGAGGAGGACGACGCCTCGGTCAACGTCCGGGCCTCGGTGTCGCTGTTCCAGCTCGGCACTGGCACCCCGGCCTTCCCGAGCATCGTCTCCGGCACCGACCGGGCGGGCGCCCCGATCGGTTGGGGCGCACTCGGCGCGCTGAGCGCGGTCCCGGGCAAGCGGGACCAGCTCTACAGCGTCACCGACGCCGCGTACAGCCAGACCCGCATCCTCACCATCGACGCGAAGCGGACGCCGGCCGTGATCACCGGTGTGTTGCCGGTGCGGGACGCTGCCGGCGCGCCGGTCGGCTACGACGCGGAGGGCGTCTTCGCCCGCCCGCAGGGTGGCTTCTGGCTCGCCGTGGAGGGTGCCACCGGCGCGGAGAACAAGCTGGTCCGGCTCGACGCCGCCGGGGTCACCCGGCAGACCGTCGCGCTGCCCTCCGAGGTCGCCACCGGCCTCGGCAAGCAGGGCCTGGAGGGGGTCACCGCGACCACCGACCGGCAGGGTCGGGAGATCGTCTGGGTGGCCGTGCAGCGGGAGCTGAGCACCGATCCGGCCGGCGTCGTCCGACTTGGGCGGTACGACGTCGCGGCGGGCACCTGGAGTTGGTTCGGCTACCAGGTGGGGGCCACCAGCGTGCCCGGCGACTGGATGGGCCTCTCCGAGATCACCGTGGTCGGTGACCGGCTCGCGGTCATCGAGCGGGACAAGCTGAACGGACCGGCCGCGACCGTCAAGCGGATCTACACGGTGCCGCTGCCCGGTGCGGCTGCCACCGGCCCGCTGACAGTGCTGCCGAAGACCCTCGCCGTCGACGTGCTGCCCGCGCTGCGCGCCACCAACGGCTGGACCCAGGAGAAGCTGGAGGGTCTGACGGTCGCCGGCAACGGCAAGGTGTACGCGATCACCGACAACGACGCCGTCCAGGACGCCACCGGCGAGACCGTGCTGCTGCGCCTCGGCTCCAGCCGGAAGGTCTTCGGACACCGCTGATCCGGCACGGGCCCTGCGCGACCCGGCCCGCCAGGTCGATGTGCTGTTGAGCGGTATGCCTCAGAGTCATATTGATGTCTCTGAGGCATACCGCTCACTGCCACATCCGACCCGACGGAGGTGACCGGCGGTGACCGCCGACCGGCCCAGCCAGGTTCAGCCCTTTACCGGGAGTTCCGGGCCGCCGTCGAGCAGTGGAGCGAGCAGGTCGTCGTACTCCTCGACCCGGTCCAGGACCTCGGCGGCGGTGAACTGGCGGACGGCCGGCTTCCGGCCGCGCGCGCCGGCCTCCACCTCGTCCCAGGTCAGCGGCGTCGACACCGACGGCACCGACTGGGCCCGCAGCGAGTACGGCGCCACAGTGGTCTTCGCCGCGTTGTTCTGGCTCCAGTCGATGAAGACCTTGCCCGGCCGGAGGTTCTTCGCCATCTTCGACACGATCAGCTTCGGGTGGGCCTTCTCCAACTCCTGGGCGATCCGGCGGGCGTAGTCGGAGACGAGGTCCGACGACTGCGTGCCGGCGATCGGGCAGCAGAGCTGCATGCCCTTCTTGCCGGAGGTCTTCGGGTACGACTCGATGCCGTCGTCGGCGAGCCGGTCGCGCATCAGGACCGCCACCGGGCAACACTCGGCGAGCCCGGCCGGCGGCCCCGGGTCCAGGTCGACGACCATCATGTCCGGGTGCTCGCCGACCTTCCACTGCGGCGTGTGCAGCTCCAACGCGGCCAGGTTCGCCAGCCAGACCAGGGTGGGCAGGTCGTCGGCGACCACGTAGTCGATGGTTTCCCGGCCCTTCGTCGACCCGGGGGCGGGCAGGTTTTCCACCCGCACCCAGTCCGGGGTCGCGGCCGGTGTGTTCTTCTCGAAGAACGACTTGTCGTCCACGCCGTTGGGGAAGCGGATCCGGGTGACCGGTCGGTCCCGCAGATGCGGCAGGAGCACCGGGGAGATCCGGGTGTAGTAGTCGATCACCTCACCCTTGGTGAACCCGGCCGCCGGGTAGAGCACCTTGTCCAGATTGGACAGCTCCAGCGAGCGGCCCTCGACGTCCACCCGTAACCGCTCAGCCGGCATCGTCGACCTCCTCCGGAGGTTTGTCCGGGCGCAACCGCAGCACCCGGGGGAAGCGCAGCCGGCCGTCGGGGGTGCGCTGGCCGTACTTCACCTCCACCACCACCCGGGGTTCTACCCAGATGGCGCCCCGGGCATCCTCGCGCGGCACACCCGCGGCGAACGGTGACACGCCGGAGCGCAGCGGCTCCAGCTCGGCGAGGAGCTGCCGCTCGATGGCGGCACCGATCCCACCACCGACACGGCCCCGGTAGATCAGCCGGCCGTCCGGGCCGGGCACCCCCACCAGCAGCCCACCGATCCGACGGGCGCCCGGTCGCCAACCGCCGATGACGAAGTCGCCGGTCACCTCCAGCTTGACCTTCACCCAGTCCGGCGAGCGCACCCCCGGGCGGTAGACGGCACCGACGCGCTTGGCCATCACCCCCTCCAGGCCGTGCTCACCGGCCGCCTCGTAGGTGGCCGGCCCGTCGGCGAACATCGGCGGCACCGCCCACCGGGGGCCGCCGAGGGCGAGCCCGTCCAGCGCCTCCCGGCGGCGCTCGTACGGCCAACCGGTCAGGTCGTCGCCGTTCAGCCGCAGCAGGTCGAAGATCATGTAGGTCACCGGCATGATCGCCGCCAACCGGGCCGCCTTGTTCCGGTCCCGGACGTGCATCCGCTCGGCCAGCGCGGTGAAAGACGGCTGCCCACCCTGCCCGAGCAGCACCACCTCGCCGTCGAGCAGGGCGTCGTCGACCTGCTCGGGCAGGGTGGCCAGCTCCGGGTACGCGGCGGTGATCTCCACGCCGGAGCGGGCATACAGGTGCTGGTCGCCGCCGGAGATGTCGGCGAGCGCGCGGACGCCGTCCCACTTGAACTCGTACGCCCAGCCGTCACCCGCCGGGAGCGGCCCGGTCATCGCGAGCATCGGCTTGAGCGGCGCGCCGGGCACGACCCGACTGTAGTAGCAGGCCGAACACCTCGCGTCCGGTTCTTTCGGATGCGAGCATGGTCGATACCGGGGAAGGGAGCGCAGGATGCGTGCCATCTGGAAGGGAGCCGTGTCGTTCGGGCTCGTCTCGATCGGGGTGAAGCTCTACTCCGCCACCGAGGAGAAGGACATTCGGTTCCACCAGGTGCACCGCGAGGACGGCGGTCGCATCCGCTACAAGCGCACCTGCTCGGTCTGCGGCGAGGAGGTCACCTACGACGACATCGCCAAGGGCTACGACATCGGCGGCGGCGAGATGGTGATCCTCACCGACGAGGACTTCGCTGACCTGCCGCTGACCAGCTCCCGCGCCATCGACGTGCTGGAGTTCGTCCCGGCCGAACAGGTCGACCCGATCCTCTACAACAAGGCGTACTTCCTGGAGCCGGAGGGCGCGGCCACCAAGCCGTACGTGCTGCTACGCGACGCGCTGATCGACTCGGAGCGGGTGGCCATCGTCAAGGTGGCGCTGCGCCAGCGGGAACAGCTGGCCACGCTGCGGGTCCGCGAGGGTGTGCTGCTGCTCAACACCATGCTCTGGCCCGACGAGATCCGTACCCCGGACTTCGGTTTCCTCGACGAGGACCTGAAGGTGCGCCCGCCGGAGCTGGCCATGGCCAGCTCCCTGATCGACTCGATGACCGGCGAGTTCGAGCCGGACGTCTTCACCGACGACTACCGGGCCGCGTTGCAGGAGGTCATCGACGCCAAGGTGGAGGGTCGCGAGGTCGTTCAGCCGGAGGAGGTCGAGGAGGCCCCGGCCGCGGCGGTGGACCTGATGGCCGCGTTGAAGGCGTCGGTGGAGCGCGCCAAGGCGGCTCGCGGCGAGCAGCCCGCCCGCGCGGGTGGCGGTGCTGGCGAGCCGACGCCCATCTCGTCGGCCCGGTCCGCGCAGAAGGCAGCGGAGAAGAAGGCGGCCAAGGCGCCCGCGAAGAAGACCGCGGCGAAGAAGACGGCCGAGAAGAAGGCGGCCGAGCCGGCGAAGAAGACCGCCGCGAAGAAGACGGCCGCGAAGAAGGCGGAGCCGGCGAAGAAGACCGCCGCGCGCAAGACCGCACCCCGCAAGAGCGCCTGACCGTACGGCCCCGACGGCGGTGTCCGTCGGGCCGGGTACGCTCCGCCGGCCGCTGGCGACCGGAGGAGCCCCCATGCCGTACACCCCTGATCTGGACCGGCTGTTGACGCCCGGCGCCCGCTTCACCGACGAGCACGGCGGATACCTGATCGAGGTTCAGCCGGTGGGCGACATCGTGTTGCCGACCGGCCGCGTGGTCGGGTGTGACCCGCTGGTCTGCCCGGAGGCGGAGCCGTTCACGGTGACCGTGCCCCCGGGGCGGTATCCCGCCCGCGCCTGGGTGGCGGTGGTGCTCCGGGAGGACGCCGAGGTGGACCGACGGGTTGCCGCGCTGGAGCTGGTCGTCTCCGCCGAGCCGACGGTCCGCTGGGAGCCGGCCGTCGCGGGTGACCAGGACGTCGCCACGCTCGGTGCCGACGACTACTTCGGGTACGGGGTGGACGCCGGCGTCGGCACCTTCGCCGACCCGAGCGCGCTCGCCGTCCTGGAGGGTTGGGACTCCGATCGGGTCGAGGAGGTCTTCATCCCCGCCGAGCTGCCCTCGTCCCCGGTCCCGGGGCTGATCAGTGCCGTGGTGGACGAGGTCAGCGGTGCCAACGTGGTCACCGTGGCGAGCGGTTGGGGTGACGGCTGCTACGGCACCTGGATCGGTCGGGCCGCCGATGGCCGGGTCACCTCGTTCGTGACCGACTTCATGGTCGTCCCGGAATAGTCGCCCGAGAACGCCCCGGAACTGTCGCGCTGGGCGATCCGGGGCGTCCGCGGCGGGCACGGTAGGCCGCGGTGCGGGTACCGTGTGCGTCGGCTTTCCCCCCGGCACCGGGTGTGCCGGCCACACTTCGCAGCAGGGAGTCGACGACGTGAGCGAGCGGACGCAGCAGAACCGGTCGGCGGGCCAGGACCAGAGCCCGGCCACCAAGTCGGGGCGCCGCCTGGCCGCCCAGTTGGCGGCGAAGAAGGCCGCCGACGCGAGGCGGAAGCGCAACGCGTGGGCCAGCGGCCTCGCCGCCGTCGCCGTGGTCGGGGTGCTGATCGGCGTCTTCGTGACGATCGGCGGTGGCGACGACAAGCCCAAGAACTCGGCCGACTCCACCCCGTCCGCCTCCGCCCCGGCCGCCGACGAGGCCGGCGCGCCTCCCGCGCCGCAGCTGCCCGAGGGCGCCGATCCCGCGCTGGGCAGCAAGCCGACGGTGACGCCGGGCACCGGTGAGCTCAAGAAGCTCGTCGTCACGCCGCTGATCAAGGGCACCGGGCCGGCCGTGCAGAAGGGCCAGAACATCACCACCAACTACGTGGGGGTGTTCTACAAGGACGGCAAGGAGTTCGACTCCTCCTGGAAGGCCGGCCAGCCGGCCACCTTCCCGATCGGCGTCGGCCAGGTGATCCCGGGCTGGGACCAGGGCCTGGTCGGGGTGACGGTGGGCAGCCGGGTGCAGCTCGACATTCCGGGCGAGCTGGCGTACGGCAACGACGAGGCCGCCGCCGGTGGACGTCCGACCGGTCCGCTGCGCTTCGTGGTGGACGTGCTCGCCGCCCAGTGACCTGCCCGGATCGTCCCGGTTGTCGCCGGGACGCGATGGGGTTGTTCACATGGGGCTTCCGGCCCGTCACCCAGCGGCAGTAGGTTCGGCGTCACCCCGGGCGGTTCGCCGCCCGGGGTGCCCCAGCTGGAACCGGACGCGGAGGTGCATGTGACGGCGCTGGACGAGCCTGGGCGGACCGCCCGGTCGATGTGGGCGTACTTCGAGCCGGTGCACGCTGTCACCTACCTCCACCCCCGGGCCCGTGCCGCGTACGAGGCGGTGGGGCTGCGCGGTTACTGGCGCGGTTACTTCGCCGGCCGGGCCGCGCCACTGGGCGCCACCGAGGCGGCCCCGGTGACTGCCGCCTTCTTCACCTTCGCACCGCCGATGGTGGCCCGCGCGCTGCCCGCGGTGTGGCGGTTGGCCACCCCGCAGGAGGCGTTGCGGGCCCGCCTGACCGGCGCGGTGCAGGCGCTCGCCGAGCTGACCTACGAGCTGCCGGAGTCGCATCTGGTGGAGGCGGCCGACCTGTTGGAGCGGGCGGCGTCGGCGGCGCAGACCGCAGGCCGGGTGCTCGGCGCGGCCAACGCGGCGCTCCCGGCCGGCGAGTACCCGCTGGCCCGACTGTGGCAGGCCGCCACGACCCTGCGCGAGCACCGTGGTGACGGGCACGTGGCGGCGCTGGTCGCCGCCGGGCTGGACCCGGTGGAGACCCTGACCGCGCGGGTGGCGCTGGACGGCTCGCCGCCGCAGTACCTGCTGGGCCGGGGCTGGTCCGAGGAGCAGTGGCAGGCCGCCCGTGAGCGGCTCACCGAGCAGGGCTGGCTGACCGGTGACGGCGCTGCCACCGACGATGCCCGGGCCGGGCTCCAGGCCGTCGAGGACGCCACCGACCGGGCCGCCGCGCATCCGTGGCGGGCGTTCGCCCCGGACGACACGAACCGGCTCCGGGAGTTGCTGGAGCCGATCGCCCGCTCCTGCCACACCCTGGTCCCGGAGGGCAGCCCGGTCGGGCTGCCGGCGCTGCCCGGCTGACGGGCACCCGCCGGTCGGGCAGGATGGGCCCGTGACGGATGCGGTGGTCTTCGACCTGGACGGCGTGATCGTGGATTCCGAGCCGGTGTGGGAGGAGGTCCGCCGGGCGTACGTGGCGGCGCACGGCGGAACGTGGCAGCCGGACACCCAACGCCGACTGATGGGGATGAGCACCGGCGAGTGGGCCCACTACCTCAGCGGGGAGCTGGGCGTCGGGCGTACCGCCGAGCAGGTCGCCGTCGAGGTGGTCGAGGAGATGACCCGCCGCTACCGGGAGCACGTACCCCTCATCGACGGTGCCGACCAGGTCGTCCGCCGGCTGGCCGCGCGGTGGCCGCTCGGGCTGGCGAGTTCGTCGCCGACCCGGTTGATCGAGGCGGCGCTGGCGGCGACCGGCCTGACCGACGCGTTCGGCGCGACCCTCTCCACCGAGCAGACCGAGCGGGGCAAGCCCGCGCCGGACGTGTACCTGAGCGTGGCGCAGCGCCTGGGCGTCGACCCGACCCGCTGCGTGGCGGTGGAGGACTCGTCCAACGGGGTGCGTTCGGCAGCGGCGGCGGGGATGCGGGTGGTGGCGGTGCCGCACGGCTCGTACCCGCTCGATCCGGACGCCGCGGGGCTGGCGGTGGTGACGCTCGACGCGATCGGTGCGCTGACCCCGGAGCTGGTGGACGAGCTGGGTTGACCGGGGCCGAGCGGGGTAGAGACCACGGATGAAGGCCATCGTGTACGAGCGCACCGGCGACCCGTCGGTGCTTTCTCTGGTCGACCGGCCGGTGCCGGAACCGGGTGCGGGCGAGGTCCTGGTGCGGGTGGCGGTCTCCGGGGTGAACCCGACCGACTGGAAGTCCCGCCGCAGTTCACCGCCGGACGGGTGGCAGATTCCCGGGCAGGACGGCGCCGGGGTGGTCGAGGCGGTCGGCGCGGGGGTCGATCCCGACCTGATCGGTGAGCGGGTGTGGATCTGGGAAGCGGCCTGGCAGCGACAGTGGGGTACGGCGGCGGAGTACACGCTGGTGCCGGTCCGGCAGGCGGTACGCCTCGGCGACGCCCCGTTCGAGCTGGGCGCCGCCCTGGGCATTCCGTTCCTCACCGCGCACCGCTGTCTGACCGCTGGTGAGTTCATGCCGGACACGTTGCGGGCCGGCGCGTTGGCGGATCACACGGTGCTGGTGCAGGGCGGCGCGGGAGCGGTCGGCAACGCCGCGATCCAGCTCGCCCGGTGGTCCGACGCCACGGTGATCGCCACTGTGAGCAGCGCGGAGAAGGCGCAGCTCGCCGCGTCGGCCGGTGCCTCCTTTGTGATCAATTATCGGGAGCAGGACGTGGTCGAGGAGGTCCACAAGATCGCCCCCGACGGGGTCCACACGATCGTGGAGGTCTCTCCCACCCGTAACGCCCCGATCGACGCGCAGGTGCTGCGGCACGGCGGCGCGGTCTGCATGTACGCCGACGACGGTGGGGGCGAGGTCAGCATCCCGATTCGGGCGATGATGGCGCCGAACGCCCGTTGGCAGTTCGTGCTTGTCTACACGGAGCCGAAGGCGGCCAAGGCGCTGGGCGTGAAGGACGTGGCGGCGGCGGCCAGCCAGGGCGGCATCCGGGTGGGTGCGGACGCCGGGCTGCCGTTGCACTACTACCCCCTGGCCGAGGCGGCAGCGGCGCACCAGGCGGTGGAGGACTCGACGGTGGGCAAGGTGCTCATCACCACCAGCGACGCCTGATCGGGTCGCCGATCGCCCGATTTCCCCGTCAGCAGGACAGAAGCGAATAACTTTCGCAACAATGATGGTGCGGGTCACCCCGCGTGGAGCGGGCGGCCCCGGCGCGGTGCGAACGCCGGGGCCGCCCCTGGGGAGGGTTGTTGCAGGAGTACTCCCGCCCCAACAGGCGACAGTGCCTGGCAAAACGTTACGGGGCTGTCAGCTCCCGGACAGTCAGCTCACCCCCGGCGTACCGCGAACGGACGACCTTCTTGTCGAACTTGCCCACGCTCGTCTTCGGCACGGTGTCGATGAACGCCCAGCGCTCGGGCAACTGCCAGCGCGCCACCGACGTGGCCAGGAAGTCCCGCAGCTCCTCCGCGGTCACCGACGCGCCCTCCCGGACCACCACGGTGGCCAGTGGCCGCTCGTCCCACCGCTCGTCCGGGACACCCACCACGCACGCCTCCAACACCGCCGGGTGGGCCATCAGCGCGTTCTCCAGCTCCACCGACGAAATCCACTCACCACCGGACTTGATCACGTCCTTGGCGCGGTCGGTCAGCGTGATGTACCCGTCCGGCGAGAGGGTGCCGACGTCGCCGGTTCGCAGCCAGCCGTCGCGGAACTTCTCCTCCTCCGGGGCGTCGTCACCGACGTACCGGGCGGTCACCCACGGCCCACGGACCTCCAACTCGCCCACCGCCGTGCCGTCGGCGGGCATCGGCTCGCCCGACGGGCCGACGATCCGCGCCTGCACGCCCGCCGGCACCCGCCCCTGCGTGTAGCGGTAACGCCACGCCTGCTCATCTGTCACACCGGCGGGTGGACGTGAGACCGACCCCAGCGGAGACATCTCGGTCATCCCCCAGGCGTGGATGACCTCGATCCCGTGCCGCTCGCCGAACGCGTGCATCAACGCCGGCGGGCACGCCGACCCGCCGACGATCACCTCACCGAGCGACGAGGTGTCCACGTCGTGGGTGTCCAGGTAGGCCAGCAGGTCGGTCCAGATGGTCGGCACCGCGCCGGCCAGGGTGGGCCGCTCGGCGGCGATCATCTCGGCGATCGGCGCGGCCTGGAGGAACCGGTCCGGCATGATCAGCGACGCGCCGGAGAGGAAGGCCGCGTACGGCAGGCCCCAGGACATGGCGTGGAACATCGGCACGATGGCCAACTCGCGGTCGGTCGGCCCGAGACCGAAACCCTCCGGCATGCAGACCTGCAACGAGTGCAGGTAGATCGACCGGTGCGAGTAGGCCACACCCTTCGGGTTCCCGGTGGTGCCCGAGGTGTAGCAGAGCGCGGCGGCATCGCGCTCGTCGACCTCGGGCCAGTCGTACACCTCGGGCCGGTCGGCGAGCAGCGCGTCCCAGTGGTGCACGGTGATCCGGTCACCGGCAGCCGCCACCAGCGGCGCCGGGTCACCGCCGCCGACCACCACGACGTGCCGCACCGTGGTCAGCTCGCCGATCACCCGGGCCAGCAGCGGGAGCAGCGTGCTGTCGACGAGCACCACCCGGTCCTCGGCGTGGTTGGCGATGTAGACGACCTGGTCGGGGAAGAGCCGGATGTTGAGCGTGTGCAGCACCGCGCCCATGCTCGGCACCGCGAAGTAGGCGACCAGGTGCTCGTTGTTGTTCCACATGAAGGTGGCGACCCGCTCGTCCCCGGTCACCCCGCACTCGTCGCGCAGCGCGTGCGCCAACCGGGCGGCGGTGCGCCCCACCTCGGCGTACGTCATCCGGCGGGGCTCGGCGCCGGTCCAGGTCACCACCTCGGCCGCGCCGTGCACTCCTGCGCCGTGCTCGAGGATCCGGGAGACCTGCAGAGGGGCGTCCATCATCGTGCTACGCATGGGTAACAAGCTAGTGTCGCGGGTCACACGTTGGGAACCCCCGTAAGTTGTCGCAGGTGAGCATCTCCTGGGCCGACTCATACGTGGGGCAGTTGCGCGCGCTCGCCGGGGACCGGACGCTGATGTTCGTCGGCGCCCGTGCCGTGGTGAACGACGACGCCGGACGCATTCTGCTGATCAAACGCTCGGACAACGGCCAGTGGGCCATGCCGGCCGGCGCGATGGAGCTGGGCGAGTCGATAGCCGACTGCGCGGTCCGCGAGGTCCGTGAGGAGACCGGACTGCGGGCCCTGCGGGTCTGCGCGTTCGCCCTCTACACCGGCCCCGACCGGACGAGCACCAACATGTACGGCCACACGTACCAGGTGTTCACGACGGCGTTCAAGGTGGAGGAGTGGGACGGGCAACTGGCCCGGGTCACCGACGAGACCACCGACGCGGGCTTCTTCGCCCGGGACCGGTTCCCCGCCCCGCTCTCCACATCGGTCATCGAGACCCTGGCCGACCTGGACGTCTTCGAGCAGACGAACCGACTGATCCTCAAGTAGGTCGGCCCCGGAGTCTGCCGACTCCGGGGCCGTGCCTCACTGGGGCAGCCGAACCCCGGCGAAGTACCCCTCCTGGATCCAGTTCGGGTACGCGACCGGCAGCTTGGTGGCCTCGTCCAGCTCGGTGAGGTCCTGCTCGGTCAGGGTGAGGTCCGAGGCGGCGATGTTGTCCACCAACTGATCGTGCTTGCGGGCTCCGACGATCACGCTCGTCACCGCGGGCCGGGACAGCAGCCAGGCGACCGCCACCCGGGCCGGGCTGACCTCGTGCCGCTCGGCGACGCCCTTGAGCACGTCGACCACCCCGAAGGCGTGCTCCGGGTCGAACGGCGTGAAGCTGGCGTAACCGGGCTGGGCGCTGCGCGCGCCGCTGTCGGCGACGGCCCCGTCCCGGCTGACCTTGCCGGAGAGGAAACCACCGGCGAGCGGGCTCCAGACGGTCAGCCCGACTCCCTCGTTGAGCGCCATCGGCACCACGTCGCGCTCCACGTCCCGGCCCAGCAGCGAGTAGTACTCCTGCACCGAGACGAACCCGGCCAGCTTCTCCCGGGCGGAGATGCCCAGCGCCTTGGAGATCTGCCAGGCGGCGAAGTTGGCGGCCCCGATGTAGCGGACCTTGCCCTGCCGGACCGCGTCGTCGAGCGCGCGCAGCATCTCCTCCATCGGAGTGATGTGGTCGAAGTTGTGGATCTGGTACAGGTCGATGTGATCGGTGCCCAGCCGGCGCAGGCTGTCCTCCAGGTTCTGCATGATGTGCAGCCGGGAGGTGCCGACGTCGTTCGGGCCGGGCCCGGTGCGGGAGTGCACCTTCGTCGCCAGCACGACGTCGCGACGCCGCTTGCCGAGCGCCTTGCCGAGCAGTTCCTCGCTCTCGCCGTCGCTGTAGCCGTCGGCGGTGTCGACGAAGTTGACGCCGGCGTCCAGCGCGGTGTCCACCAGCCGCTGCACCTCGGGCAGCGCCAGCCCACCGAGGGTGCCCCAGAGCGGGTGCCCGCTGCCGCCGAAGGTCATCGCGCCGAGCGAGATCTCCGAGACGTACACCCCGGTGGTGCCCAGCAGTCGGTACTTCACGTGTGTTGCTCCTCGTGGTGGGTGGGAGGCCGAGGTCAGGCTCTCCCTGGTCACTATGTCGGACACTGTGTCCGGCAACGAGCGTACGTCGCCGATCCGGCCCCCGGCCACCTAGGATTCCGGCTATGCCCTCGATCACCCGCCGCCGCCCGCGCAACCCCGACGGACGAGCCGCCGTCGAGGCACGGGTGCTGGCGGCCACCGAGCGCCTGCTGCGGGAGGGCATCCGCTTCACCGATCTCGGGGTACAGCGGATCGCCGCCGAGGCGGGGGTGGCGCGGTCGACCTTCTACACCCACTTCCGCGACAAGACCGAACTGCTCATGCGCCTGGCCGGCACCATGCGGGAAACCTCCTTCGGCCGCACCGGCGAGTGGAGTCCGGCCGGGCCGGGCGATCCGCTCGCGGCGCTGACCGAGGTCTTCGCCGACGTGATCCGGATCTACCGGACATACGCCCCGGTCCTGGCAGCGGTCAGCGAGGTGGCCGCGTACGACGAGGTGGTCCGCGAGTACTGGGCGGCGGGGCTGGAGCGGTTCGTGGCCCGTACCGTGCAGGCACTCCGCGTCGAGCAGGAGGCCGGACGTACCCCCGCCGGCGTCGACGCGGAGACCGCGGGCCGACTGATCGTGATCGGCGGTGACCGCTTCCTCGCCGATCACGTCAGCGCCACCTCGGCCGACCCCGAGACCGACGCGGCGGCCGCCCGGGAGTTGGCGGCGACCTGGTGGTACGGCGTCTACCGCCGCCCCGCCTGACCAACCGGCCGCGCTCAGATCATCGTCTGGGACTTGGCCTCCATGTCGGCGGCCGCCTCCTCCTTTGACTCGCGGGTCAGCGGCTTGCCACCCGGGGCCGGGGCCTCGCCGCCGAGCGGGTCGGCACCACCGGTGGCGCCCTTCGGACCGGCACCCCGCAGCTGGGTGTTGGGCAGCGTCAGGGTGACCACCACCGCCACGATCGCGATCAGGCCGGCGGTCAGGAAGACCATGTCCAGTGCGTCGACGAAGGCGCCCTGGATGGCCGCGCGGACCGGCCCCGGCAGGGCCAGGATGGTGGCCGGATCGTTGATCGAGATGTTGGTGCCACCACTCGCCGCCACGGCGGCCTGCTCCTGCGGCGGGAGCTGCGCGATCGCGCCGGGCAACCGGTCGGCGAGCCCGCCGGTCAGCCGGGACGAGAGCACCGTGCCGAGGATCGCCACCCCGAACGAACCGCCCAGCGACCGGAAGAACGTCGCCGAGGAGGTGCCGGCCCCCAGATCGCGTACGGAGACCGCGTTCTGCACCGCCAGGATCAGCGACTGCATGCACAGACCCAACCCGATGCCGATCACCACCATGTACCCGAACGCGACCCAGAGCGAGGTGTTCACCGCCAGCTGGGTGAAGAGGAACATGCCGGCCAGCAGGGTCACCGAACCGGCCACCGGGAACCACTTGTACCGGCCGATCCGGGTCATCGCGCGACCCGTCAGGATCGAGGTGATGATGATGCCGGCCATCATCGGCAGCATCAGCAGACCGCTCTGGGTCGGCGAAGCCCCCTTGACGATCTGCAGGTACAGCGGGATGAAGATGATCGAGCCGAACATCACCAGACCGATGATGAGCAGGGCCGAGTTGGCCAGCGCGAAGGTGGCGCTGCGGAACAGCCGCAGCGGCAGGATCGGCTCGGCCACCCGGGCCTCCTGGAGGACGAAGAGCACCCCCAGCACCGCACCGACAACGAAGAGACTGATGATCACGCCAGAGCCCCAGGGGTACTCGTTGCCACCCCAGCTCAGCGCCAGCAGCAGGGAACTCACCCCGGCCACCAGCAGACCGGCGCCGAGCCAGTCGATCGAGTGGTCCCGACGTTCGAACGGGATCAACCGCATCACGTGGTAGCAGACGACGATGGCCAGGATCGCCAACGGCACGTTGATGTAGAAGATCCATCGCCAGTCGGTCTCCGCGAAGTAACCACCCACCAACGGCCCGGCGACCGACGAGATCCCGAAGACCGCGCCGAACAGACCCTGGTAGCGGCCACGCTCACGGGGTGACACCACATCCGAGATGATGGTGAAGGCCAGCGTCAGCAGACCACCCGCGCCGAGACCCTGGATCCCTCGGGTGACGATCAGCTGGGTCATGTTCTGCGACAGCCCGGCCAGCAACGACCCGACCAGGAACGTGCCGATCGAGAAGAGGAAGACCGGTCGACGCCCGTACAGGTCGGCCATCTTGCCGTACAGGGGCGTCGACGCGGTCGAGGCGAGCAGGTACGCGGTGACCACCCAGGAGTAGTGGTTGATACCGCCCAACTCGCCCACGATGGTCGGCAGTGCCGTGCCGACGATGGTCTGGTCGAGTGCGGCCAGCAGCATGCCGGTCATCAGGCCGAGCATGAGCAGCCGGATCTGCTGACGGTTCAGCACCGGCGCGTCGGAGGCTTCCGTGGTCATGTGCCCTTCTATCCCGTCACCCGCAGAACATGCGCCGAACCCCCACCTCAGCAGGGTTGATCATGAAGTTATTGCCACGAGACCCGCGCAAGGCGGCAATAACTTCATGATCAACCGGGGAGGTCGGGGTCAGGGGCTGGTGAAGGATTTGGTGATCTCCGCGCAGAAGGCGGGGAGGTCGTCGGGTTTGCGGCTGCTGGTGAGGTTGCCGTCGGTGACGCACTCCTCGTCCACCCAGGTGGCTCCGGCGTTGGTCAGGTCGGTACGCAGGGTGGGCCAGGACGTGATCCGCCGACCGCGCACCACGTCCGCCTCGATCAGCGTCCACGGGCCGTGACAGATCACCCCGACCGGCTTGCCCGCGTCGAAGAACGCCTTCACGAACCGCACCGCGTCCGGGTCGCCGCGCAGGAAGTCCGGGTTCGCCACCCCGCCGGGCAGCACCAGCGCGTCGTACCCGGCGGCGTCGGCCTTGTCGACTGTCACGTCCACGTCGTAGGTCTTGGACTGGTCCAGGTGGTTGAAGGACTGGATGGAACCGGGCTTGAGCGAGACCAGCTCCGCCGTCGCGCCGGCGTTCTCCACCGCCTCGCGTGGCTGGACGTACTCGACCTCCTCGACGCCGTCGGCGGCCAGGAAGGCGATCCGCTTGCCCTGCAATGTCGCTGCCATCTCGTACATCTCCTCTCTGGGGGTACCCCAGTTCCCTTCCCGCCGCCGAACACCCGAAACAGGCCGGACAGGTCCGGACCGGTGCGGACCGGCCAGGCGCCACCGAAGGTGGCATGACCAGCGGCGGGACCGGCCGTCAGCCAGGTTTGTCGGCCAGGCCGCTGGGGACCCGGACGGGCATGGCAGGAGCAGCAGCGGAACAGCGCCGGCTCGCCACCGTCGTGGAGAGCTGGCTCGAACGCCCAGTCCTGATCGTCGGTGACGCCATGTTGGACGAATGGCGGTTCGCCGACTCCGACCGGCTCTGCCGGGAGGCGCCCGCCCCCGTCCTCACCCTGCGGCGGCGGATCTCCGCCGCCGGTGGGGCCGCGAACACCGCCGTCAACGTCGCCGCCCTCGGTGGCCGGGCGGTGCTGGTGGCACCGGTCGGTGCCGACGTCGCCGGGGACGAACTGCACGACTGCCTGGACCGGGCCGGCGTCTGGGACCGCACTGTCAACCAGCCCGGGCGGCCCACCCCGGTGAAGCGGCGGATGCTGGCCGGCAACCAGATCCTCCTGCGCGAGGACTCCGGCGACCCGGAGGACGCCCTGGACCACGACGGGGTGGCCCGACTGCTCACCGCCCTGAGTTGTGCCACCGAGGAGTTGCGCGCCGCCGCCGGTGGGGAAGCCCCGACCCTGGTGGTCTGCGACTACGGCCTGGGCGCGCTGCCCGCGCCGGTCCGCGCGTGGCTGGTCGACAACCGCGAGCGGTACGCCACCGTCGCGCTGGACGCCCACGACCTGGCCGACTGGCGGGGCCTCGCGCCGACAGTGGTCACCCCCAGCTTCGCCGAGGCGACCCGACTGTTGGCCCGTGCGGGCGGTACCACCCGACCGGCCGGCGGGACCGAACTGCACCTGGAGCACCCGGACAACGGCCTGGCCGACGGGCCGTCCGAGATGACAGCGGGCGCTGCCCCGGGCGCGGTACGGGCCGACGACGCCACGGCCGAGCCGGCGCGGGCCGGGCACCCGGGGCCGATCGGTGAACCCACCCCGGGCGAGGGACGGGTGGCCCTCACCGGCGACGGGCTCAGCGTCACCGGCACCGGCGTCACAGTGAACACCCGGGCCGGTGAGGGCGTCGACCGGGCCGTCCTGGCCGAATCGCGGCTGGCCGAACTGCGGGCGCACACCGGCGCCGACGTGGTCGCGGTGACCCTGGACACCGAGGGCGCGGTGGTCGGCGGCGCCGACGGGGAGCCACGACGCAGCCACAGCACCCCGGTGCCGGCCAGCCACGCCGTGGGTGCCGGCGACGCGTACCTGGCGGCGATGACGTTGGCCCTGGCCGCCGACGCGCCGCTGCCCACCGCCGCCCAACTCGCCCAGCTGGCGGCCACCATCACCGTCTCGGACACGGGCACCTGCGTGTGCCGACGCGACGACCTGCTCGCCGCGCTCGACCAGCCGACCGACACCACGGGCCACCCCGCGCTGGTCGGTGGGGACGAGTTGGACACGATCGTCGCCGAACACCGCGAGGCGGGACGGTCGATCGTCTTCACCAACGGCTGCTTCGACGTGCTGCACCGCGGGCACGTGCGCTACCTGGAGCAGGCCCGCGCGTTGGGTGACCTGCTCATCGTGGCGGTCAACTCCGACGGCAGCGTACGACGGCTGAAGGGCCCGGACCGGCCGGTCAACCCGGTCGAGGACCGGGGTGCCCTGCTCGCCGCGCTCGCCTGCGTGGACCACGTGGTGGTCTTCGAGGAGGACTCACCAGCCGCGCTGATCGAGGCGGTCCGACCGGACGTGTACGTCAAGGGCGGCGACTATCCGCCGGAGCTGGTGCCGGAGGCACCGTTGGTGCGCCGGCTGGGCGGCCAGGTGCGCACCCTCGGGTACGTGCCGGACCGGTCCACCTCCGCGATCATCGAGCGGATCCGGTCGCACAGCCAGGACCTGTCGCCGCACGTCGACGACCGGGAGCCGGACCCGTCACTGCGCACCCACACCCAGGCGTCGTGAACCGCCCTCTCGACCTCGGCACCCCGGCGGCCTTCCGGGCGGACCGGCTGCTCGACGTGCTGATTCCGACCCGGAACCGGCCCACCGAGCTGGCCGTCACGCTGAGCGGGCTCGCCGCCCAGGACGGGCTGCCCGGCTTCGGCGTGGTCGTCAGCGATCAGTCCGACGGGGACCCGGCGTATGCGCACCCCGCCGCGGCCACCATGGTCCGGGCGCTGCGCCACCGGGGTCACCCGGTGCTGCTGACCCGCCGGCTGCCACGGCGGGGGTTGGCCGAGCACCGGGCGTACCTGCTCGCCGCCTCGGCCGCCCGGTACGTCCTCAACCTCGACGACGACATCTGGTTGGCACCGGGTGCGCTGCACCGACTGGTCACCGCGATCGGCGAGCTGGGCTGCGGGTTCGTCGGCAACGGTGTGCACGGGCTGTCGTACACCGATGACGTGCGGCCGGAGACGCACGGCCTCTACGAGGAGTGGGCCGGCCCGCCCACACCGGAGCGGATCCGACCCGACACCCCGCAGTGGAACCGGGCCCGGATCCACTCCGCCGCGAACCTGCTGCACATCACCGAGCAGTTGGCGCTGCCGCCGGGGGCGTGGCGGGCCTACAAGGTCTCCTGGATCGGCGGGTGCGTGCTCTACGACCGGGCCAAGCTCGTCGACGCCGGCGGCTTCGACTTCTGGCGTCGGGTGCAGGAGAAGCACCAGGGCGAGGACGTGGCCGCGCAGCTCGCCGTGATGTCCCGCTACGGCGGCGCGGGCATTCTGCCCAGCGGCGCGTACCACCTGGAGTCCCCCACCACCGTCACCGACCGGGACGTGGAGGCGTGGGAGGTCGTCCTCGCCGACGAGGACACCCCGCAGTTGGCGTGACCTACCGGCCGAGCACCTCCCGGGCGGCCTCCAGCACCTCGATCACCGGGACGTCGGTCACGAACGAGTCCCGGTGCGGGCACTCACCGTCGCCCGGCCGGTGCGGGTAGATGCCCGGTGTGCAGTCGACCCCGCAGACCGGGCAGTGCACAGTCCACGAGCTGATCGGCCGGTGCCGGCCCCGCAGCGGGCTCGCCCCGTTGATCAGGTTGCCGACCCAGAAGATCCCCACCGTCGGCGCGCCCACCGCAGCGGCCAGGTGCAGCGGGCCGGTGTCGTTCGAGACGACCACCGCGCAGTCGGCGTAACAACCCACCAGCCCACCGAGGCTGAGCGTGCCCACCTGCGGGCGCACCGGCACCTGCGCCGCGGCGACGACCCGGTCCACCACCTCCTGCTCGGACGGGGTGCCGGTGACCAGCACCTCGTAGCCGTCCGCGTGCAGCGCACGGGCCACCTCGGCGAAGCGCTCGGCGGGCCAGCGGCGGCGGGTGTCGGTGGCACCCGGATGCAGCGCCACCCGCTGACGATCGGCCGGGCCCAGCACCCGGGCGGCCTCGGCCCGGTCGGCGTCGGTCACCGCGAGCCTCGGCGTGACAGTCGTGGCCGGCGCTCCCGCCAGCGCCACCACCTCCAGGTAGCGGATCACCTCGTGCTGGTAGTAGACGTAGCGGAGCCACCGGTCCAGCGGCGGCGCGTCCTCGGTGCGCAGGCCGACGGTCAACCGGGCACCGAGCCGACTGATCAGCGGGTTGGAGTTGGCGCCCCCGCCGTGGATCTGCACCGCCAGGTCGAACTCCGCACCGGCGGCAGCGGCCAGGAAGCCGTCCATCGACGACTCCGGCTCGCCCGGCTCCGCCGTACGGATGCCGGGCGCCGCCGGCACCACCAGCACCCGGTCCACCGGGCCGGGCCGGTCGCGCCAGAGCTTCGCGTGCCACGGCGCGCCGAGCAACACGATCTCCGCCGAGGGGTACGCGGCGCGCAACGCGTCCAGCGCCGGCAGGGCGAAGATGAAGTCGCCGAGCGCGTTGGCGCGCAGCACGGCGATCCGCCGCACGTCGGGAAGGCGCTCGGCGGTCGGGCCGAGCACGGGAGGGCTGACCACGAGGCCCGCTACGGCCGGTCGATCTCGTCAGCGGTGTCCGGGCGGTGCAGCTCCCGGTCCGCGGCGGGGTCGGCCGGCATCGGCGTACCCGGCAGGAGGTCGCCGGAGCGCGGCCCGGTGCGACCCACGGTGATGGTGCGCGGCGCGGGCCGGGTCGCCCGAGGCAGCCGGACCCGCAGCAGACCGTGGTCCATCACCGCGTCGATGGCATCCGGGTCGACCCGCGCCGGCAGGTTGACCCGGTACTCGAAGCCGCGCGTCTCGAAGCCGCCCGGGATGCCCTGGTCGGCGTTGACCTCCGCCTCCGAGCGGGCCCGTACGCACAACTCGCGGTCGTCCAGCTCGACCGCCACCTCCTCCGGCGCCACCCCGGGCAGCCGGACGACGACCTCCCAGCCGTCCGAGGTCTCGGTCAACTCGACGTCTGACGCCCCGGCGCGACCACCGACCAGGCGGCTCAACTCGGCGCGCAGCGACTGCAGCTCCCCCATCGGGTCCCAGCCCTGCTGCCGTCCGCCCCGCCATCCCCGACCGAAGCCGCCGAACTGCTGTTCACTCATCACACCTCTCCGATCCGCTGGGTGGCCGCCGGCGGCCGCAGCGAGCTGGACGCGTCCAGGCCGGCGTCGCTGTCGACGCCAACACCGAGCCGGTCGACCAGCTCACCACCGAGCCACGCACTGATGCCGAGGATCGCCAGCGCGACCACCTCGACGACAAGCAACGCGCCGCCAGCGGCGCGGGAATCGGCGTTGAGCCGGACCACCCAGATCGCCGCGAAGAGCAGGATCACCGCGACGTTGGCGCCAGCGTGCAGCAGACCCACCCGCTTGGCGCGGGTGCCGGTCGGGATCGCCAGCAGGTCGAACGAGCCGGCCGCCGCGGCGAGCAGGCCGCCGATCAGACCGACGGTGATGTTCCAGTACGCGACCTCGCCGAGGAAGTCGGGACCACCGACGGTGTCCACCACATCGAAGAGCACCGCCGTGGCCAGCAGCGCGACCGGAAACATGACCAGCATCGGGTGGACCGGGTGGCCCAGCACCTTGAGTCGGCTCTCCATCTCCCGGCCTCCACTGATCGGCTGCACTGCGCGACGCTCTCGTACGGCGGCCGTACCCAACGCTGTCCGGCGCAAACCTCGCGCTGGTCACGGCGGCCTAGGCTGACGAATGGTGGTACCCGCCACCGGCTCAACGGTCGAGGGAGGATCGACGTGACGGTGGAGATCACCACTCATGAGGAGTTGCGCGAGCTGCTCGGCGTGCCGCACCCACGGGCCGCCAGCAAGGACCGCCCCCGCCTGCACCAACGGGACCGCGAGTGGCTGGACGCCTCGCCGTTCTGTCTGATGGCCACTGCCGGCGCGGACGGCACCTGCGACGTCTCACCCAAGGGCGACCCGGCCGGGTTCGCCCTGGTGCTGGACGACACGACCATCGCGCTGCCAGAGCGGCCCGGCAACCGGCGGGCCGACGGCTACCGCAACATCCTCGACAACCCGCACGTCGGGTTGCTCTTCCTGATCCCCGGCCGGACCGACACGCTGCGGATCAACGGGCGGGCCCGCCTGGTCAGCGACGCGCCCTGGTTCGACGACATGGTGGTCAAGGGGCACCGGCCGGTGCTCGCCGTGGTGGTGGAGATCGAGCAGATCTTCTACCACTGCGCGAAGGCGTTCCTGCGGTCCGAGCTGTGGCGGCCGGAGACCTGGCAGCCCGAGGTGTTGCCGTCCCGGGCACGCCTGATCAAGGAGGTCGAGGCACCGGCGGAGACCCTCGAAGACCTGGAACGGCACTACGGCCCGGAGTACGCCACGAAAATCTACGTCTGATCCCGCCGCCGACCTAGACCTGCTGGGGAACACGCCCGCCGTCAGGCCGGGTGGTCCCGGCCGGATACGGCGGATCCTGCACCCCGCCACGCCATCGGAAGAAGGCGTTGGCGGGTGGGAGTGCCAGCAGGACGAGGGCGATCAGGAGCGCGGGCGACGCCACGAACCCCGCCGCGGTGCTGAGTGGCTCGGCCCACCCGGGCATCAGTTGAGCGGCGACCTCCTCGACCCGACTCGCGTCGGGACTCTGCGGGATATCGTCGCCGCCCGGAACGGTGAAGATGAACAGCCAACCGGCCGACACCGCCACCGTCACGCCGCCGACAACCCAGGTGACGATCCGGGTCCAGTTCCGACCGGCCAGATTGGCCAGCGCCAGCGCCAGCACGACAAGGGCGGTCAACGCCACGACCAGGCCGACACCAATGAGGAACACCATCGGCGGGGCAGCGAAGCCACTCGGCGTGCCCACCTGCTCGTGTGCCCTCAGGTAGGTGTTCTCCCGAACGGCCTCGGCCGCCACCTGCGCGAGCCGGGCGAGACCACTGAGCCCCAGCAGCACGCTGGACGCGACGACGACGCGCCGCCCTGGTCGGACCGTCGTTGCTGAAACCCCCGTAGTCATGGGCGGATGCTAACCGCGCCTCAGGGCCGCCTGCCGTCTCGGTGCAGGCGGATCTCCCACCGGTGTGGCCGGACCGGGGCCTATTCCGACGATGACGCTCAGGCCGACCAGCCGGCCCGGTTGCCGAACGACTCCCGGGAGATCCCGGAGCCGGTCTCCGGCCACGAACCGAACCGATCGTTGTGCAGGTGCGCGAACAGGTAGCACATCCCTTCGCAGTCGGCGTCCGGCAGCGCCATCGCGGGGTTGGCGCGGACCGCCTCGTAGTACGCCCGCCCCAGGGCGACGATGAACCCTCGCGCGTAGAGGAAGCCGTCGTCGGAGCCGTCGGTCACCTCGTGGATGTCCTCCCGGTCGATGTCGTGCAGCTTGCGCTCCACCACCCGGTCGAGATCGGTCAGCTCCTGCCCGGTCAGCTCGGCGGTCAGGTGCCCGAGACGGTCCAGGAACGCGTCCAGCCAGGCGTCGATGGCGTAGGCCGGCCCGTCGCCGTCGTCGTCATCGGCGGGGTCGCGGTGGATGAGGGCCTGCCGCAGCGCCAGGGGCTCGGCGCCCAACTCGGCCCAGGCCGCCCCGATGAGTGCCCACAGTCGGGCCTCGTCGGCAGGGGTGGGCAGCGTCCCGGGGGCATCGGTGGTCACGGTCACCGTCGGACCGTAACCACCACCACCGACGGTTTCAGGACTCCGAGTCGGCGGTCACCATCCACAAGTGACCATCCGGGTCCGCGAAGACGCCCGCGTACGCCCAGGGTTGCGCTGCCGTCTCGGTGATGATCTCGGCACCGGCGGTGCGCGCCCGCCCGACGAGCGCGTCCACGTCGGCCGGCGAGGCGACACCGAGGTTGAGCAGGCATTCGCTCTGACCCCTCGGGGCGACCTCGTGCCGGCCGATCACCCAACCGAAGCCGCCGGTCGGGATGAGCATCAGCCGCAGCCCGTCGTTGACCACGAACTGCAACGGCTCGGGAATGCCGTCGTCGGCCAACTCGCCCACGGCGTCGAGGCCGAGTCCGTCGCGATAGAAGCGGTAGGAGGTAGCGCGGTCCGAGATGGGAAGACTCAGGATCACCGGTGCGGAAGTCATGGACGCCTCCAAACTGTTGGTCGGGCACGGCCAGCCATCAGTGTGTAGCTCAACTAGCGTTGGCGTGGTGACCGCAGACGACTGGCTGTCGGAGACCCGCACCTCCTACGACACGGTCGCGGTCAGCTACGCGCGCCTGGTACGCGACCTGCTGGCCCAGGCACCGCACGAACGAGCCGCGCTGACGTCGTTCGCCGATCTCGTGCGGGCTGCCGGCGGCGGGCCGGTCGCTGATGTGGGCTGCGGGACGGGTCGCATCACCGCCCACCTGCACACGCTCGGCGTCGACGCCTTCGGGATCGATCTCTCGCCCGGGATGATCGAGGTGGCCCGCCATGATCACCCTGAGCTGAGGTTCGAGGTCGGCTCGATGACCGACCTCGACCTGGCCGATGACTCGGTCGTTGGCGTGGTCGCCTGGTACTCCCTCATCCACATCCCCGACGACCAGATCGACTCCGTGTTCTCGCATTTCCGGCGGGTGATCCGCCCCGGTGGCCCCCTGCTGCTCGGGTTCCACGTGGGCGACGAGACGACCCTCAAGACGGAGGGCTACGGCGGCCACCCGATGAACGTGCACGTCCATCGTCGGCAGCCAGCCCAGGTAGCGGCCTGGCTACGTCAGCACGGGTTCACCGTCGACTCGCAGACCACCGTCACCTCGGCGGAGAGCCGACTCGGCGGAACCATCGTCGGCCGACGGGAACCCTGAGCACCGCACCCGTTGTCGATCCACAGTCACCACTGTTAGCCTCAACTGCGTACAGCGTTAGCAGTATCCCACCGAATGAGGCGACTGATGACGGACGACGCGCGGCCTGTCTGGGTGCTCGGTGGCGGTGGAGTAGCTGGCATCGCCTGGGAGGTCGGCATCCTCGCCGGGCTTGCCGACGAGGGGGTGACCGTGACCCCGGAGGCAGTCCTCATCGGCACCAGCTCCGGTGCCGTCGTGGGTGCCCAGATCGCCAGCGGCACCCCACTGGCGGAACTCTTCGAGCGACAGCGCGGCGGCGTCGCCCACGAGACCTCACCCGCCCTGCGCCTGCTCGACCTGCTTCGGCTCGCCCGGGCACAACTGTTCGCGCGCAGCCCCGAGCAGGCCGCTCGCCGCCTCGGCCGGCTCGCCCTCGCCGCACGCATCGACGACCCGTCCCGGCAGCGCCGGACAGCCGAGGCTCGACTGCCCGACCACGCCTGGCGGGACGACGCCGACCTTCGCATCGTGGCCGTCGACACCGGGACGGGCGCCAGCCGCACATTCACCAGGCACGACGGCGTACCCCTGGTGGACGCCGTCGCCGCGAGCTGCGCCATGCCGATCTCCGCCGCCCCGGTTGCCATCGGCGGCCGCCGCTACATGGATGGCGGCATGCGGTCGACCCTCAACCTCGACCTCGCCCCCGGAAACGGCCCGGTCATCGCCCTCGCGCCGAGCACCGCCGCGATCGGGCCGTGGGCGCGCATCGAGAAGCAGCGAGCCGCGCTGGGCACGGGCCGCCGGGTGGAGTTGCTGCTTCGCGACCAAGCCTCCAGACGAGCGCAGGGGACCGGTGTGATGGACCGATCCGTCGTGCCCGCGCTCGTAGCCGCAGCCCGCGACCAGGGCCGACGCGAGGCGCTCCGGGTGGCCGCCGCACTCGCGGGGTCAACGCCGGGGCGAGAGACGCGAGGCTGACGCCGAGGCCTCCTCGCGACGTCGTTCGCACGGTGGCGCCTCCCCAGCAGGAGCGTGACGCCTACCGCGACCTGCGGGTGCGGCGGTGAGCCGCCCCCGAACGTGACGAGTCCTTGGAATGGGCGGCCCGCAACGCGGTGGCCAGGGCCTATGCCCTGATCGTAAGTAAGTTCCGCATTCTCCTAAATGTACCTAAGTGCCACCAAAACCCGCCTCGACCGACCAATGGGTCGAATACGCTACGACTCGCCCGTCAATAGCGGCGAGTGACTAGTAGGTAGCTCTGGGTGTATCCGGGGTGGCTCTGGAGGGGTCATGAGCAACAACCGACGGCTGCGGCGGCGGCTGAACCATGCCCGGGCGGCTTCAGGGCTGAGTTCCGCCCTACTGGTAGTCGGAATGACGGGTGGGCCCGCAGCCGCAGCGCAACCGGTGGAAGCGAAGCCGTCCGCACAGGACGTACACATCGGTACGCCCGGCCCGCATGGCCAACTCGGCGTGTGGCCCTCATCCTGGTCAACGGTCCGCCAAGACAGCGACGGGCCCGACGATTCGTGGGACCAGTACCCCGACGGGCAACCGGACTACGGTCCGCAGGGCTGGCAGAGCCCCTGGGGCGGTCACGACAAGGACAAGGACGACTACCCGCACGGCAAGCAAGGCCCCCAAGGCCCTCAGGGCGCTCAAGGCGACGCGGGCGCTCACGGTGCTCAGGGTGCCCAGGGCGACGCAGGCGCTCAAGGCGCACAGGGATTCCAAGGCGAAGCGGGCAGCCAGGGCGCTCAAGGCAACACAGGCGCCCAAGGCGCCCAGGGCAACACAGGCGCCCAAGGTGCTCAAGGCTTCCAAGGCGCTCAGGGAGCCACCGGCGTGCCAGGCGCTCAAGGCGCTCAGGGTGACGCAGGCGCTCAAGGCGCCACCGGGGCTCAAGGCCCGCAGGGTGACGCAGGCGCACAGGGCGCACAGGGCGACTCGGGCGCCCAAGGTACTCAGGGTTTCCAAGGCGCCACCGGTGCCCAAGGCGACGCAGGCGTTCAAGGCGCTCAGGGTGATGCGGGCGCCCAAGGTGCCACCGGCGCCCAAGGCTTCCAAGGCGCGCAAGGCGATGCAGGCGCTCAAGGCGCCACCGGCCCCCAAGGCGATGCAGGGGCTCAGGGCGCCACCGGCGCTCAGGGTTCACAGGGCGCCACCGGCGCTCAAGGTGACGCGGGCGCTCAAGGCGCCACCGGTCCCCAAGGCCCACAAGGCGACGCAGGTGCCCAAGGCGCCCAAGGCGATGCAGGCGCACAGGGGGCCACCGGCCCCCAAGGCCCACAGGGAGCCGCGGGCGCACAAGGCTTCCAAGGCGCGCAAGGCGATGCAGGCGCTCAAGGCGCCACCGGCGCTGAAGGCGCGCAAGGCGATGCAGGCGCCCAAGGCGCCACCGGCCCCCAAGGCCCACAGGGAGCCGCAGGCGCACAAGGCTTCCAAGGCGCGCAAGGCGATGCAGGCGCTCAAGGCGCCACCGGCGCTCAAGGCCCACAGGGCGATGCAGGCGCACAAGGCGCCACCGGCGCTCAAGGCGCGCAAGGCGATGCAGGCGCCCAAGGCGCCACCGGCCCCCAAGGCCCACAGGGCGATGCAGGCGCACAAGGCGCACAAGGCGCCACCGGCGCTCAGGGCCCACAAGGTGACACAGGCGCCCAAGGCGCCACCGGTGCCCAAGGCCCACAGGGCGACGCAGGGGCCCAAGGGGTCCAGGGCTTCCAAGGCGCCACCGGTGCCCAAGGCCCACAAGGTGACACAGGCGCTCAAGGCGCCACGGGCGCTCAAGGCCCACAGGGCGACGCAGGGGCCCAAGGGGTCCAGGGCTTCCAAGGCGCCACCGGTGCCCAAGGCCCGCAGGGCGACACGGGCGCACAAGGCGCCACCGGCGCTCAAGGTTTCCAAGGCGCCCAAGGTGCGCAGGGCACGCAGGGCGCCCAAGGCGCGCAGGGCGTGGCGGGCAACGGAATCCAGGCCGCCTACATCCAGGGTCCGCTGACCGTGATCGCAGACACCCCCGTCGATTTCGGCTGTGAGCCGGGAGATATCGCTGTCGGAACCGGATATCAGCTATCGGGTGCAGGAGTGAACCCCGTGCTCATCCAGCCACTCACGACCAGCGGCTACCAGTTCACCTTTACCGGCGGGGGCGCCGACATCTGGGTCTCCTGCATTTCACTCGCCACGCCGCTGATGTTGGGGGCTCCGTCCGAGACGTCGGACCGCGCGACGTCCAACAGTAGCGAGGCCAACCGGACGAACAGCAGGCCGAACCGCCCCGTTGTCGTCGAGGAGGAGAAATGAACATGCGTCAGATACTCGGGTCGCTCGCCTGCGGTGCGGTCCTGCTGACCGGTGTCACGGCATGCAGCGACAAGCCTGCCGAGAAGCCACAGACGAACAACGCCGGCAACACCGACAAGACGAACGGCGGCACCGAAACGCCGGCTGATCTGCTGAAGCTCGGTCTCGAGCAGGGCCAGGCCGGCGACTTCGACGCGGCGAAGGCCACCTTCGAGAAGCTGCTGGACGCCGAGGCCGACAACAAGTTCGCCTGGTTCAACCTGGGCTACATCGCCCAGTCGCGCAATCAGGCCGACGAGGCGATCAGCAACTACGACAAGGCACTGGCGGCCGACGCCAACTACAAGCCGGCCCTCTACAACAAGGCCATCGCCCTGGAAGGTAAGGCACCGACGACGGCGATGGACATCTACCGCAAGATCGTGTCGATCGACAACAAGTCGTCGACCGCCTACCTACGACTGGGCATGCTGCTGTCCCAGTCCGGTGAGGACGCGGCGGCGCGGGACGCCTTCAAGACGGCGATCCGCCTGGACAAGGGGCTCAGCTCAGCCGTGCCTGCGAAGTACCGCACGTCCCCTACCACGCGGTCCTCGACGCCGGCAGGTAGGTGATTGGCTCCATGCGCACACCTCGCGTAACGGTCTTCACGGGGAGCAACCGCACTCGCTTCATCGACGAGTGTTTCGAATCGCTCGTCGCTCAGACTTTCACCGACTGGGAATGGGTGGTCATCCTCAATCAGGGGTCGCGTTGGCGGCCCGAGAGGCATGACGATCGCATTCGGCTCATCGTCCAGGACAACCTGAACGGCGTCGGCGCTGTGAAGGGGTACGCCTGCGCCGAGGCTGCCGGCGACATCCTGGTCGAGCTGGACGACGACGATCTGCTCAGTAGCGACTGTCTGCAAGAGATCGTCGATGCCTTCGACGCGAACCCGGAGGTGGGGTTCGTCTACAGCGACACCGCGCAGATCCAGGAGGACGGCGGCCGCTCCGAGGACCGTTTCGCGAGTTCGTTCGGCTGGCGGCACTACGACGAGAAGGTGGACGGCCGCGAGGTGCTGGTCTGCCGGGCGATGCCGCCGACCCCGCACAACGTGAGCTACATCTGGTACGCGCCCAACCACGTACGGGCGTTCCGCCGGGACATCTACGAGAAGGTCGGCGGGTACGACGAGTCGCTCGACGTCGCGGACGACGCCGACCTCATGGCTCGGATGTACCAGGTGAGCGAGTTCCATCACATTCAGAAATGCCTGTACCTCCAGCGCATGCACGCCAAGAACACGCAGCGCATTCCGGATGTCAACGCCCGCATCCAGCAGCGCACGGTGGAGATCTACGACCGGAACATTCAACACAATGTGCTGGCCTGGTCGCGGCGGCAGGGACTCCTGGCACTCGACCTGGGCGCCGCCCACAACAAGCCGGAAGGGTATCTCGGTCTGGATTACCACGCCGCTTCGGGTGTCGACATCGTCTGCGACATAACGAAGGGTGTCGACCTGCCGGACAACAGCGTCGGGGTCATTCGGGCGGTGGACTTCCTGGAACACATCCCGGACAAGGTCGCGCTGTTCAACGAGTTGTACCGATTGCTCGCACCGAACGGGATGCTGTTGTCGCTGACCCCTAGCACCGACGGTCGAGGTGCCTACCAGGATCCAACGCATGTGGCCTTCTACAACGAAAACTCCTTCTGGTACTTCACGGATGCCAAATATTCTCGGTTCGTACCTGAAATCACATGCCGATTTCAGGCGTCCCGGTTGGTCACGTACTTCCCGAGCGAATGGCACCAGACACACAACATCCCGTACGTCTCCGCGAATCTCATCGCTATCAAGGATGACGCCCAGCGCAACGGCGGCCTGCTGAACATATGACCATGCGACAGTCCGTGGATGGCCGGGCTGGCTTTCCACCACGTACTGTCCTCTCGTGGTTGACACTGATGAGGCGATCCAGATCGCGATGCGATTCCTGGCCGGCCGCCTCGCCGAGCGTCAGGACCTGCGCGAACCGCCGAGCGTGCAGGGTGTGACCATCGAGCAGGTGGCGACTGTGACCGGCGTGCGGCGTTGCCATGTCGTGAGTTTTGGATGGCCGTTGCGTGTGGCTGTCGATCAGGAGACGGGCGACGCGGACATGCTGCGGTAAGAGCGACCGCTGCTATGCACGGAGGAAGTGTGTGAGGTCGCCGGCGAAACGGGTCAGCTCCTCTCCCGCTTCGAGGACGAAGACCGCTCTGGCGGACCAGGCCGTGTCGTCCCAGTCGGGGCCGGGAGCCCGAAGAGTCACACCCAGCGACACGTGGCCTCGACCGTCGTGCCGAGCGTCGATCACCAGCTCGCGTTCCATCGATGTCCAGGTACGGGTGCCGCTCCAACCCTCCCAATCGGCCGCGAGCCTCTCCACGAACCCGGGCAGCGTCGTGTCCGGGGAGGCGTAGAGTCCATCGATCTTGGCGACTGTGGACGCTGTCATGTTGAGTTCGTGCAACTCCGTCGCGATCGTGTAGACGTAGCCGTCGCCGTACGGATCGTGCGGCGGATGAACAAGCCACCGCTGGTCGCCAGACCTCTCAAGGACGAACGGTTCGCTCATAGACGGTCTCTGAGGAACCACGAAACCCGGTGCGCCGAGGGCATCGGCAGTGGCTCGTCGTATGAGTACACCTCAAGGTCCGCCAATTGGCCCTCCTGAACGAACAGCAAGATGCCGCCAACCGTCTTGCCTTGATCGTCGACCACGATGCCTTCGGCTGGTACCGGACTCGTCGCATCGGAGGCCGGTGGGTGTCGGCCTTGCGGCCAAAGCCAGATAGTGCCGCAGCCACAGCCACAACCCGGCTGAGCCAGGACGTTCCGCGACTGCATCCGGAGTTCGCTCGCGCCGGGGAAGTCCTGCGACAGCAACGCATGCAGGACCGCGGCCTCCTCTGGTGACAGCGGACGGGGATCTGGTCGATCTGGACCCACGGGCGTAAGACTACGGCGGTATCGCTCACAAGCTCTGTGCCGAAAGCCGGTGTGCAACGATGATCGGCATGCCGACTCCACGAAAGGGCAATGCCGCGTAGGCGCCCCGCGCAACTGCGTGCCGACTTCATCTACCGGCGACCTCTTGACGGGTCAACCTCGGTGATCCCTGGACTCTCGGCCCGGGGCTTGAAGGTCATCGCCTCCCTCGAACGCACGCGACTCTGGAACCAGGCCGTGTCTGATGCACTACGCACCTGGTCATGGTTTGTGCGCCACCCATGGCATCGCTTGTGGGACGAGAGCGCCGGCTGCGGGGTGATGGAGTGCTGTCCGAACCCGCCCGAACTGCGCTGGGTCCTGGACGTCGCCGTTGCGGTCCTGCCGCCGACCGATGCCCGAAACCTCCGTAGGCAGATCGCAGCCCTCGACGAGCAGTGGTGACAGCCGTAAGGCATCGCCGCCAGGCCGGGTGCCTCCGACCCGTCGTTCATGGCCCCGACTGCGTCCGCGTCGTCACAGAGCTCCTCGATCACTCTCAGATCAACGTCACTCTCGGTGGCCCCGAGGTTGATCGGGAAGCTGATGCCCGGCTGGAGGGAGGGGGTGCTGTGGTCCGGTGAGCAGGTTGAGTGGTCGACCTTAGAAACGGCAGAAGCCCAGGCCGATGACCTGGGCTTCCGTACCGAGCCGCCTGACGGAATCGAACCGTCGACCTACGCATTACGAGTGCGTCGCTCTAGCCGACTGAGCTAAGGCGGCAACGATCAGCAAGTGTACGGCACCCCTGCGGCAGCGACCGAATCGGATACCCCCGGCGCATCCGCCAGCACCAACCGGACATCGGCCGCCATCTGGACGTTTACCGGACAGCGGATGATCGGACTCGGCACTACGCTGCGGCGGGTGAGCGACGAACGCGACGATTCCCCCCGCCCGGAGCGTCCCGACCGCCCGCCGGCCGGTGAACGCGCCGCCCACCGGCCGCGCAGCACCGACCCGCTGGAGTTGGGCTTCACACCCCGCAAGCCGGTGCCGTGGCTGGCACCGTTCCTGCTGATCAGCACCGGCATCCGGACGCTGCTGGCGGTGCTCTTCGGGGCGTACCTCGACAAGCGCGAGTTGCAGAACGCGTTCGGCGACGGCATCTTCCGCCAGGTCGGGCCGGACGGCGGGCTGTGGCTCGACTACGTGGCCGACCTGGGTGACGGCTTCAACGCCACCTACTCGGTGGCGTACCTGCTGGCGCAGCCCGAGCTGACCATCGACGGGCACCGCCTGCCCCGGGCGCAGACCCTGGTGATGGGCGGTGACCAGGTGTACCCGTCGGCGGCCTACGCCGCGTACGAGGACCGGTGCAAGGGGCCGTACCAGGCCGCGCTGCCGGTGGCGCCGGCCGAGAAGCCCACCCTCTTCGCGGTGCCGGGCAACCACGACTGGTACGACGGTCTCACCGCTTTCCTGCGGCTGTTCGTCCGTTCCCGGGACCGCAACTTCGCGGGCTGGGGCACCGGGCAGTCCCGGTCGTACTTCGCCGTGGAGTTGCCGGCCGACTGGTGGTTGCTCGGCGTGGACGACCAGTCCGGCTCGTACCTCGACGACCCGCAGCTGGCCTACTTCGACGAGGTGGCCCGGCGGCTCGGTCCCGAGTCCAAGGTGATCATCGCGGCGCCGGCGCCGACCTGGGTCAAGGCCGTCGACAACCCCACGGCGTACGACTCGATCGACTACTTCATCCGTACGATCATCGACCCGACCGGGGCGCGGGTGCGGCTGCTGCTCTCCGGCGACCTGCACCACTACGCCCGCTACTCCGGGGCGGACCGACAGCTGATCACCTGCGGTGGGGGCGGCGCGTACCTCTATCCCACCCACAAGCTGCCCGAGCGCATCGAGGTGCCACCGCGGGACACGCCGACCCGCAAGGCCAGCTCCGCCCAGCCGTACGACCTGGTGGCCCGCTACCCGGACGCCGCGCGGTCCCGTCGCTACGGGTGGGGCATCTTCCCCCGGTTGCCGCTGCGCAATCCCGGCTTCACCACCCTGCTCGGCACCCTGCACACCCTGCTGATGCTGGCCATGGCGGGTGCGACGGCGAACTGGGCCGACAGCACCGACCAGCGGCTGTTCACCGTCCCGCTGGTGGCGATGGTGCTGGTGACGGTGGTGGCGGCGGCCCTGTTCGCCAAGCCGCCGAGCGCGAGCGGCAAGCGCCACGCGCGGCACTGGATCCTCGGCGTCGGCCACGGCGTCGCGCAGGTGGCCCTGGGGGCGGCCGGCACCTGGGTCTGGTTGGCGCTGCCGTTCTACGACTGGCCGTGGCCGCTTCCGGCAGTCGCCGCGGCGGTGCTCTACGGCCCGGTGATCGGTCTGGTCGCCAGCCAGCTGGTGGCCGCGTATCTGCTGGTGGCGAGCTCGTTCGGGGTGAACGTCAACGAACTCTTCGCCGGCCAGGGCATTGAGGACTCCAAGTCGTTCCTGCGGCTGCGCATCGACCCGGACGGCACGCTGACCATCTACCCGATCGGGGTGGATCGCGTCTCCCGCGACTGGCAGGTGAACCCCGACCAGTCCCCCACCAGAAGCTGGCTGACCCCGAAGTCCCCCCTAACCCCCCACCTAACCGAACCCCCCACCGTCCTCCCCTAACCCCACCCCCCCTGCCCACCACCACCCCCACACACAGCCGTGTTGATCAAGAGGTTTGCGTCAGAAACCGCGCCCGACATGACGCAAACTTCTTGATCAACGAGGACCGGCGGGAGTGGGGCCGGGGATGGGTGGGCCGGGGGTGGGGTTAGGGGGTGTAGCGCTGGTCGTGGGCTTGACGGGAGCCGCAGACGTCGGCACGGGAGCACATGGAGCGCGAGCCGTCCGCGTCCAGACGTACTGTCACCGCGTCTCTCGGGACGCTGTGGCCGACCACCCGGCCGTCACCCTCCGGCGTGGAGACCCGACTGCCGACCGCCGGGGCGGTCTCCTGGAAGCGCTGGTACAGCGGGTGCTCGTATTTGAGGCAGCACATCAGCCGGCCGCACGCGCCGGAGATGCGCAGCGGGTTGAGCGGCAGGTCCTGGTCCTTCGCCATCCGGATGGTCACCGGCTCGAAGTCGGTGAGGAAGGTGGCGCAGCACAGGTCCCGACCGCAGGAGCCGATGCCGCCCTGCACCCGCGCCGAGTCGCGGGCGGAGAGCTGACGCAGCTCCACCCGACAGTGCAGGGTCGCGCCCAGGTCGCGGACCAGGGATCGGAAGTCCACCCGGTGCGGGGCGGTGAAGTAGACGGTGCTGCGCTCGCCGCCGCTCTCGGCGGAGCCGAGCACGTGGTCGACCGCCACCACCTTCATCGGCAGGCCGTGCGAGCGGATCAGCCGTTTCGCTGCCACCTTCGCCTCAGCCTTGCGCCGACGCAACGCCTCATCCCGGCGGAGGTCGTCGTCGCCAGCGAGCCCCACCAGGCGGGGGAAGCCGTCGGTGTCCTCGGTCACCCACTGCGCGGCCCACACGCACTCCGCCACCTCGGGCCCGTCATCGGTGGGCACCAACACCCGGTCGCCCACCTGCGGACGCAGGTCACCCGGGTCGAGGTAGTAGAGCCGCCCGTACCGGTTGAAGCTGACCGCGCAGAGCATGCCCATCCCCCCACCCTACGACGGGTCGCGGCGCAGGGCGCACCGGCCGGCTACGCCCCGCTGCCATTCATCGCCGTCGACTCGACCCATTGCCGGGCGTCCCGTCGTGCCGTTGCTCCTCGCCCGGACGGTTGAATCCGGGGCCGGGCAGGAGACAAAACGTGCCGCGACGGCGTTGAGTGGAGACAGACCTGCGGGGGGTGCAGGGGGAAGACCACGGCGTCGCCGTGGGCACCGGCTCAGGTCAGGTGCCCGCGAGCGACGCCGTGGCCTGTCCGGGGCGGCGCGGGCCCGAGGTTCGGGTTACCAGCCGACCCGGGTGGGCTGGTCGTAGCGGGGTCGCCCGTCCGTCGGCGGACGCCACGCGGTCTCGGCCAGACTCGGCGCCCACTGTCGCAGCAGCGTCTCCGCACCGTCGTACGCGACGCACAGCACCGCCAGCACCCGGGCGGCGATCTCGGCCGCGTCGGCGACGCCGGGCCCGACCGGCCCGGGGCGCATTGGCGCGCGGGTGGCGGTGGCGGCGACCACGGCGACCGCCTCGGCCGAGCGGAGCACGTCGGCCAACGTGCGGGCCAGCGCGAGACGGCTGCCCTCCACCCAGTCGGCGAGGGCGTCGGCGTATCCGGCGGTGGAGTCGAGTCGCCCGACCAGGCTGTCCGGCCCCTCGTCGAGGTGACGCAGCAGCGCGGCCCGCTGCTGCCCGTACGCGGTGGCGGCCGGGCCGGACCAGAGCACCGAGTCGGTGAGCGCGGCGCAGACGTCGTCGTACCCCCGGACGAGCCGGCGCACCGCGTGCCCGGCGCTGGCGAGCGGCACCGGGTGCAGGTCGAGGAAGCTGCGGACGGCGTCGCCCGGCAGCACCTGCATGCGGCGCAGCAGCGGCCAGACCCGGTGCCCCTCGGGCACGCCGGCGGCGATCAGCGTGTCCACCCGGCGGAGCAGGTCGAGGCCGGGCTCGGCGAGCCGGTCCAGTGCGTCCATCACGGTTCCCCGGTGAGTCGGCGGCGGGCCGCCCGGTCGACCTCGGCGTAGCGGTCGGCGGCCTCCCGCACCGCCGCGGCGGCGGCGGCCAGTCGACCGGCGGCGGCGCGGGCCTCCCGGGCCCGGTCGTCGGTGGCGGTGGTCCACTGCCGGTGCAGCGCCCGACCGATCTCACCCGGTCGGCCCGGCGCGTCGGCGCCGAACGCGGCCTGGGCCGGATCGCTGGCGGTGACGGTGTGCGAGACCAGGGTGAGGGTGGCGCTCGCCTCGTCCAGTCGGGCGGAGAGCGCACGCAGTGTGTCCATCTCAGGCCCCCGCGAGCGGTCGGTAGGCGGCGAACGTCTCGTTGTGCAGCTTTTCCCGGGCCCATTCGGCGGCGTCGGCCGCCGCGGTGACCGCGGCCTGCACGGAACCGGCCACGTCGCGCGGACTACGGGTGTGCAGCGGCCCGAGGAACCGGACGTCGGTGATCCGCCCACCGGCGGTGACCACCACCTCGACCAGACCGTCCGGCGACCGGACGGTCACCTCGACGGTCGACACCGCCTGGTCGAACTCGGCCTGGAGGGACTCGATCCGGCGGTAGCGTCGCACCGCCTCCTCGATCCAGGCTTCGTCGATCTCCCCCCGCGGCATCGGCCGACTCCTCCCGGGCGATCCATCACTCAGTGTGCTGCCACCGTCACCACGGCACACGGACCGTACCGCACAGCAATCGAACCTGTCGATGCCTGTGGACAACGCCGGGACGTGCGGGTCAGCCCTTCCAGAGGGCGAGCATCATCGCCTCGACAGCGATCCGCGGCTTGACGTTCGCCTCGATCGCCGCGCGGCAGGCGAGCACTGCCTCCAGCCGGCGCAGCGCCCCCTCGGCGTCCCACTTCTGGGCGCCGGCACCGGCCAGCGCCGCCGTGTCGGTGTGCACCGGGGCGACGGGTGCGCGCAGCGCCATGGTGAGCGCGTCCCGGTAGAAGCCCGCCAGGTCGACGAGCGCCCGATCCAGGGCGTCGCGCTGGGCCCGGGTGGCCCGGGACTTCTGCCGCTTCTCCAGCTCCTTGAGTTGCCCGGCGGCGCCCCGCATCGCGCCGGCCGCGCCCCGGCCGGTACCGCCCGCGCCGAGCGCGGTCTCCAGAGCCGCCCGTTCGGCCGTGTCGGCCTCGGTGACCGACGCCGCGGCCTCCGCCTCGGCCGCCTCGATCAGCGCGGACGCCGCGTCGAACGCCGCGCCGACACCTGTCAACCGGCGGGGTACCGCGAGCACCGCCTCACGCCGTTTGCGGGCCTCCGGGTCGCGGGCCAACCGCCGGGCCCGACCCACGTGGCCCTGCGCGGCCGCCGCCGCCCACTGGGCCACGTCGGGTGCGATGCCGTCCCGACGAACCAGCACCTCGGCCACCGCGGCGGCCGGCGGCTGCCGCAGGGGTACGACCCGGCAGCGCGACCGGATGGTCACCGAGATGTCGTCCGGGTGGGTGGACGGCGCGCAGAGCAGGAAGACAGTTCGCGGTGGGGGCTCCTCGATCGCCTTGAGCAGCGCGTTGCCGGCGGCCTCGGTGAGCCGGTCGGCGTCCTCGATGATCACCACCTGCCAGCGCCCGCCGGATGGGGTACTGGCCGCGCGGAGCACCAGCGCGCGCATCTCGCCGACGCCGATGGAGAGCCCTTCCGGCACCACCATCCGCACGTCGGCGTGGGTGCCGCCCATCGTGGTGTGGCAGCCGGGGCACTCACCGCAGCCGGTGCCGTGCCGGCACTGCAGCGCGGCGGCGAACGCCCGCGCGGCAACCGAGCGACCGGAGCCGGGCGGCCCGGTGAAGATCCACGCGTGGGTCATCCCGGTCGACGGGTCCACGGCACCGGGCGCGGCGTCGCCGGCCGCGAGCGCGGACTCGTCGCCGCTGGCCGGGTCGGCGGCGACCAACGCGGGTGCCCGGTCGGCCACGCCAGCCCGCAGCACGGCCGCCGCCGCGGCGGCGGCCCGGCGCAGCTCCGCCACCGCCTCGTCCTGACCGACCAGGTCGGCGAAGACGTCCGGCATCAGGTCTTGTGCTCCATCGTCACCAGCTCCGCGTCGGATAACTCCGGCTGCACCGAGGTGTCCGGGCCCTGCGCCGGGCGCGGGTGCACGATGCCGCCCGGCTTACCGAGCATCTCCTCGACCCGCCGGACCACCAGCTTGCTGATCTCGTCGACCGGCCGGGACGCGTCGAGCACCAGGTAGCGCTTCGGGTCGGCGGCGGCGAGGTCGAGGAACGCGTACCTGACGCGCTCGTGGAAGGCGATCGACTCGGCCTCCAGCCGGTCGGTGCCGGTGTTGCGCGAGGCCACCCGGGACAGGCCGGTGTGCGGCTCGACGTCGAGCAGCACCACGAGGTCGGGCTTGAGCCCACCGGTGGCCCAGGAGGAGAGCCAGGAAACCTCGTCGACGGGCAGCGTACGGCCGGCACCCTGGTACGCCAGTGACGAGTCGACGTACCGGTCACTGATCACCACGCCGCCCCGGACCAGCGCGGGCCGGACGACGGTGGCCACGTGGTGCGCCCGGTCGGCGGCGTAGAGCAGCGCCTCGGCCCGGGGGGAGGGCGCGTCGTCGCCGGAGGTGTCCAGCACCAGCGACCGGATCCGCCGGCCGACGCCGGTGGCCCCCGGCTCGCGGGTGACCACGACGTCGCAGCCCTGACCGCGCAGCCGCTCGGCGAGTGCGGTGAGCTGGGTCGACTTCCCCGCGCCCTCGCCGCCCTCGAAGACCACGAAGAGCCCGGCGGAGACGAACGGCTCGGCCGGCATCAGCGGACGACCCCGGATGGAGCCCCACAGGTCGGCGAGGACGGGGACGCCCTTCTTGTCGTCCATCTGGCCGAACGCGCTGATCCCGGCGAAGATGCCGGCGGCACCGGCGGCGAGCAGCAGCAGCCGAGTCGACGAGATGGACAGGCCCAGGTCAGCGATCTCCAGCTTGCGCGAGCCGCCGACGCCGACCAACACGCTGCTCAGCCCGATGGCCAGGATCAGCACCAGCCGGGTGCCGATCTGCACCACGGCGAAGACCCGGCCGCGCACCTCGTCGGCAACCTCGCCGCCGAGCAGGGTGGTGCCGGCCAGGAAGGCCATCCCGGCGCCCGCGCCGACCAGCACCGCGCCGACGATCGCCATCGACAGGTGGATGGCGAAGGCGAGGGTCATCACGGCGGCGCTGGCCAGCACGATGCTCATGCCGAACCAGCGACGCCTGGACATCTCCTTGACGACCATCGGGCCGAGCCCGATGCCGAGCGCCAGACCGACGAAGATCGCGCCGAAGAGCAGTGAGAACGCGGCGTCACCGGCGCCCAGCGAGTTGGCGAAGAACTTGGCCGTGCCGACCACGATGCCGCCGCCGGCGAACGCGCCGAAAATGCCCAGCACCAGGCCCCGGACGAGCGGGGTCTGGCCGATGTACTTCCAACCCTCGGAGAACTGCCGGAACATGCTCTGCTCGGCGCGTTCCGCCTCGCCGCGCTGCGCCTCGCTGATCTCCTTGATCCCGAACGCCACCACCAACGCGGTGGCGAGCCGGGAGAAGGAGTTGAACCAGAGGGCGAGCTGGGCCGGCTCGGCCCAGGAGGGCAGATCGCCGCCCACGGCGCCACGGACGCCACGGTCGAGCACCGCAAGGCCGATGGCCGCGGCGACCGGGGTGAGGCCGTAGGTGGTGATCAGGGTGAGCTGGTTGGCCGCCTCCAGCCGGGCCCGGGGGATCAGGTTCGGGACCGCGGCCTCCTTGGCCGGAATCCACAGCAGGGTGAGCGACTCGATCAGGAAGGTGGCGATCAGCGCCCAGCCGACCACCAGGCCGCCGGCGGCGCCGCTGAGGGCGTAGAGCGGAATGGAGGCGAAGAGCACGAAGCGCAGCAGGTCACAGATGACCATCGTCCAGCGCCGGTCGAACCGGTCGGCGAAGACGCCGGCCACCGGGCCGAGCACCAGCGCGGGCAGCAGCCGGATCGCGGTGACCCCGCCGAACGCGGCGCCCTGGGCGGTGCTGCCCTGCACCTGCGAGGCGGCGAAGAGGGCGGTGGCCAGCAGGCCGAGCCAGTCGCCGAAGGAGGCCGCGCCGAGCACGATCCAGAGCCGCCGGAACGGCCGGATGCGCAGCACGGACCGGATGGCGGCATAACCGGACGGATCTACCTGACCACCGCTGGACGGGTTGGCGGCGTTGCCCGACTGGTCGCTCGATCGCGACACGCCGGGCGACTCGCCGCTGTTCTGGCTTTCGATGGCCGTACCTCCACGTGCCGGCCCATCGCTGGGCACCTCCGGTGCAACACTCTAGACCCGGGTGGGGGCCACCCTCCGGGCGACATTCTCCTGCTCGCTGAGCCTAGGCCGCCGGAGGTACCGGCCGCAGCCCGGACGTACGCGAGGGTATTTCGCATTCTCCGTCAGACAGTTAGCGTGCACACGTGGCCATCGAAAGCGACAAACTTCGCGAGCGCCTGGACCGGGCGACTGCCCATCTCGACCCCCCGTACGCGGTGGTCGACCTCAGCGCCTTCGACGCCAATTCGGCCGCCCTGGCCGATCGCGCCGCCGGAAAGCCGGTCCGCCTCGCCAGCAAGTCGGTCCGCAGCCGGGAGTTGATCAGCCGAGCTCTCGGGCGGCCCGGCTGGCAGGGCATCATGGCGTTCACAGTGCCCGAGGCGATCTGGCTGGTCCGCGCCGGCGTCAGCGACGACGTGCTGGTCGCGTACCCGAGCGGGGACCGGGCCGCCCTCGCCGAGCTGGGCGCCGACCCGACGCTCGCCGCCGCGATCACCCTGATGATCGACGGCACCGGCCAACTCGACCTCATCGACGCCGTCGCGGCACCGGGGCAGCGCGCCGAGCTACGGCTGTGCCTGGATCTCGACGCCTCCTGGCGACCGCTGCGCGGCCGGGTGCACGTCGGCGTCCGCCGCTCACCGGTGCACAGCGCGCGGGCCGCCGGAGCGCTCGCCGCGGCCGTCGCCGGTCGGCCCGGCTTCCGGCTGGTCGGGCTCATGTCGTACGAGGCGCAGATCGCCGGCCTGGGCGACGCGCCGCCGGGGCAGACGCTGCTGGCCGGCGCGATCAGGCTGGCCCAGCGCGGGTCGTACCGCGAGCTGCTGGCCCGTCGTGGTGCAGCGGTCGCCGCGGTACGCGAGCACGCCGACCTGGAGTTCGTCAACGGCGGCGGCACCGGCAGCGTGGCCGCGACCAGCGCCGATCCCGCGGTCACCGAGGTCACCGCGGGATCGGGCCTGTACGGGCCGACGCTGTTCGACGCGTACCGCGCCTGGCGGCCCACCCCGGCGGCCTTCTTCGCCTGCACCGTGGTCCGCCGGCCGACGCCGGAGTTGGCCACGGTGCTCGGCGGCGGCTGGATCGCCTCCGGACCGGCCGCCGACAGCCGGCTGCCCCGGCCCTGGTTACCGGCGGGGCTGAAGCTGGTCGGCACCGAGGGTGCCGGCGAGGTGCAGACGCCGCTGTCCGGAGCGGCGGCGGCTGACCTGCGCGTCGGCGACCGGGTGTGGTTCCGCCACGCCAAGGCAGGTGAGCTGTGTGAACGGGTCAACGAGCTGCACCTGATCGAGGGGGACGCGGTGGTGGCGACGGTCCCCACCTACCGGGGTGAGGGGCGGGCCTTCCTCTGACGCCGGAGGGCCGCCCCACCGCCGGCCGGAGGGCCGCGCCCCGCGCCGACTCAGACGGGCTGGGCCGCCTCGGCCTGTTTCCCGGCGGCGGACCGGCCATTGTCCGGGCCGTCGACCTGGCGGTGCAGGTACTCCCGGATCAGCGCCTTCGCCTCCAGCAGCACCCGCTCGTCGCCGTCGGACTTCCGGCGGAACGCGAGCTTGATCAGCGCGTCCGCCGCCTCGACCGCGATCTCCAGCACGAAGCGCAGCTGGGGCACGTCGGTGAGCCCGAAACGTTCGGTGAGCACCCGGGCCAACTGGTCGGCGATCACGCCGTTGTTGTCCCGCTGCTCGTCGAGCAGGTGCAGGTCGACCACGTCGCCGAAGTGCAGGGTACGGAAGCCCGGGACGGTGCGGTGCATCGTGATGTACTCGTCGATGCCCGCGTCGACGCCGTCCCACCAGTGGGTCATCTCGTCGGAGGCGAACCGCTCGTCGAGGCGCTGGAGGTAGGACTCCATGGTCCGCAGGGTCAACGCCTGCACGATCGCCCGCTTGTCCGGAAAGAACTGGTAGACCGACCCGATCGCCACCTCGGCCCGCTCGGCGAGCAGGGTGGTGGTCAGCCCCTCGTACCCCACCTCGTCGACGAGTTCGGCGCAGGCATCCAACATGCGCTGTACCCGCGCGACACTTCGACCTTGCACCGGTACGCGGCGCAGCGGCCCGGTCGTGGCGGCTGGTGTGGACACTCTGCGCCACCCCCCTTCGACGGATGAACATATCTCCACGTCACGAGTCCGTGACTACCGGTACAACGAGCGGATCGCAATTGCGGTATTTACCAGCTACAACGTTCCTGATATGAAGTCAGTTCATATTCATGAATGAGGAGTGCGCATGGTTCGCATCGCACCGCCCCGGGCTGGCTGGTCCAACTGGGCCGGGAACCAGCGTGGCAGCGCCAGCACGATCCTGCGCCCCGGCTCGCCGACCGACGTCGCAGAAGCCGTCCGATCCGCAGTGGCCGACGGCGCTCGAATCCGGGTGACCGGCAGCGGCCACTCGTTCACCGCCGTCGCGCTCGCCGACGACCGGCGGATGGACCTGTCCGAGCTGGACACCCTGGTCAGCGTGGACGTCGCCCACCGACTTGTCACAGTTCCGGCCGGAATGACCCTGCACGCGCTCAACGGCCTGCTCGCCCGGCACGGCCTCGCGCTGCCCAACCTCGGCGACATCGACGCGCAGACCGTCGCCGGGGCGATCTCCACCGGCACCCACGGCACCGGCGCCGGCTACGGGTGCCTCTCCACCTTCGTCGAGGCGATCACACTGGTCACCGGTGCCGGCGAGGTGCTGCGCTGCTCCGTCGACGAGAATCCCGACGTCCTCGCCGCCGCCCGGGTGTCACTCGGCGCGCTCGGTGTCCTGGTCGAGGTGACCCTGCGCTGCGTCGACGCCTTCGTCCTGCGCGCCCACGAACGCCCGGCCGAACTGGCCGACGTGCTCGGCGAACTGCCCGAGCTGATCGGCCGGCACGACCACGTCGAGTTCTACTGGTTCCCGTACACGTCCCGGGTCCAGGTCAAGGCCAACGACCGGGTACCCGCCAACGACCGGCCGCTGTCGCGCTGGCGCGGTTGGATGGACGACGACTTCCTGTCCAACCGGGTCTTCGCCGGGGCCTGCCGGCTCGGCCGGGCCGTGCCCGCGCTGGCCCCCGGGATCAGCGCGGTCTCCGCCCGCGCCCTCACCGAACGGCAGTACACCGGCCGCTCCGACCGGGTCTTCTGCACCCCGCGCCGGGTCCGCTTCGTGGAGATGGAGTACGGCCTGCCCCGCGAGGCGCTGCCGGAGGCGCTCGCCGCGCTCCAGCGCATCGTGGACGGCCTGCCGTTCAAAGTGCTCTTCCCGGTGGAGGTGCGGTTCACCGCCGCCGACGACATCTGGCTGTCGCACGGCTACGGCCGGGACAACGCCTACATCGCCGTGCACCAGTACGTCGGCATGCCGTACGAGCCGTACTTCCGGGCCTTCGAGAAGGTGGCCGCCGGGCTGGGCGGTCGCCCGCACTGGGGCAAGCTGCACTACCGCGACGCCGCCTCGCTGGCCACCGCGTACCCCCGCTTCCCGGACTTCCAGGCCGTCCGTGACCGCCTCGACCCGGACCGCGTCTTCGCCAGCCCCCACCTGAACCACGTCCTCGGCGCCTGACGGCACGCCCAGGCGGAGCCAAGTAGAACTTGGACAGTCTCCGCTCTGTCGGAACGGAAACTGTCCAAGGTCTGGGAGTCGGACCGGCGCGGGCACCGATCGGTTGGCTCGCGCCGGGGTTACTCGCTGCTGGTGGCGGCCTTGCGCGGAGCGGCCTTCTTCGCCGGGGCCTTCTTCGCCGCCGTCGTCGCCTTGGCCGTCGTCGTCTTCTTCGCAGCCGTGGACTTGCTCGCCGCGGCCGTCTTCTTGGTGGCCGTGGCCTTCTTCGCGGGCGCCTTCTTCGCCGCCGCCTTCTTCCGCGGCGCCGGACCCTTCGCCCGCTTCTCGGCGAGCATCTCGGAGGCTTCCTCCAGGGTCAGCGCCTCCGGGGTCTGCCCGCGCCGCAGCGACGCGTTGAACTCCCCGTCGGTCACGTACGGGCCGAACCGGCCGTCCTTGATCACCAGCGGCTTCTCGGTCGCCGGGTCCACGCCCATCTCCCGCAGCGGCGGTGCCGCGGCGCGCCGTCCACGGGCCTTCGGGGCGGCCAGCAGAGCCAGCGCCTCGTCCAGGCCGACAGTGAACATCTGGTCCTCGGACTCCAGCGAACGAAACTCCTCGCCCCGCTTCACGTACGGGCCGTACCGGCCGTTGTTCGCGAAGACCTCGACGCCGTCCGGCGCGACACCGATCAGCCGGGGAAGGCTGAGCAGCTTGAGCGCCTCCTCCAGGGTCAACGAGTCCGGTGTCTGCGTACGCAGCAGCGACGACTTCCGCTCACCACTGGAGACGTACGGGCCGAACCGGCCGGACTTGAGCACGATCGGCTCGCCGGTGGCGGGGTCGTCGCCGAGCTTGCGCTCGCCGCTGCCGCCGAGGAACAGCTCGTGCACCTTCTCCGGGGTCAGCTCGTCCGGGGCCAGGCCCTCAGGGATCGGCGCCCGGTCACCCTGGCTGCCGCCCTCCTCGCCCTCACCCGCTGCCGGTGCCGGCTGCTCGCCGCCGGGCAGCTCCCGTTGCAGGTACGGCCCGTAGCGGCCGACCCGCACCACCACCTCGCGACCGTCGTCGTCGGTGAAGAGCGGGATGGAGTTGACGCTGCGGGCGTCGATGTCGCTGAGGTTCTCGGTGACCAGCTTCTTGAGCCCGCCGGAACGGGCGATGTCCTGGTCGCCGGCACCGTTGGAGCTGCCGAAGTAGAACGCGGTGAGGAAGTCGACGGCGGCGTGGTCACCGCCGGCGATCTCGTCCAGCTCGTTCTCCATGGTGGCGGTGAAGTCGTAGTCGATCAGGCGGGGGTAGTGCCGCTCCATCAGCCCGATCACCGCGAAGGCCAGGAAGGTCGGGATCATCGCCTGGCCGCGCTTGGTGACGTACCCCCGGTCCTGGATCGTCTGCATGATCGACGCGTAGGTGGACGGGCGGCCGATGCCCAGCTCTTCCAGGGCCTTGACCAGCGACGCTTCGGTGTAGCGCGACGGCGGCTGGGTGTGGTGGCCCTGCGCGGCCAGCTCGTCGGCGGTCAGCGGCTGGTCCTTGGCCAGGGTGGGCAGCCGGCGCTCGGCGTCCTCGGCCTCGGCGTTCTCGTCGTCGCTGGACTCGACGTACGCACGCAGGAAGCCCGGGTCGGTGATGGTCTTGCCGGTCGCGCCGAAGTCGGCTTCCTCCTGCGCGGTGGAGACCGCCCGGATGCGCACCGACACGCTGGAGCCGACCGCGTCGGTCATCTGCGAGGCGATGGTGCGCCGCCAGATCAGCTCGTAGAGCTTGAACTCCTCAGCGGACAGCTCCTTGGCCACCTCGCCCGGGGTGCGGAAGTTGTCCCCCGCCGGACGGATCGCCTCGTGCGCCTCCTGCGCGTTCTTCACCTTGCCGGTGTAGCGGCGCGGCTCCGGCGGAACGCTGCGCTCGCCGTACAGCTCGACGATCTGTCGACGGGCCGCCGAGATGGCGGTCTCCGACAGGTTGACCGAGTCGGTACGCATATAGGTGATGTAGCCGTTCTCGTACAGGCGCTGCGCGGTGCGCATCGTCTGCTGCGAGGACAGGCGCAGCTTGCGGGCCGCCTCCTGCTGGAGGGTCGAGGTGATGAACGGCGCGTACGGGCGACGACGGTAGGGCTTCTCCTCGACCCGGGTGACGGTGAACGGCCGCCCGTCGAGGCGGGCCGCGAGACCCCGGGCACCACTCTCGTCGAGGTGCACGACCCCGGCGCCGGCCCGGACGCGACCGGTGGTCGGCTCGAAGTCCTTACCGGTGGCGATCCGGTCGCCGTTCAGGGCGATCAGGGTGGCATTGAAGCTGCGCGGACCCTCGCCGGCGTTGGCCACCGCCAGGGTGGCCAGGATGTCCCAGTATTCGGCGGTGCGGAAGGCCATCCGCTGGCGTTCCCGCTCGACCACGATGCGGGTCGCCACCGACTGCACCCGGCCCGCCGAGAGCCGCGGCATGACCTTCTTCCACAGCACCGGGGAGACCTCGTAGCCGTACAGGCGGTCGAGGATCCGGCGCGCCTCCTGGGCGTCCACCAGATCGCGGTCGATCTCCCGGGGGTTGGCCACCGCCGCCTGGATCGCCGGCTTGGTGATCTCGTGGAAGACCATCCGCTTGACCGGCACCTTGGGCTTGAGCGTCTCCACCAGGTGCCAGGCGATCGCCTCGCCCTCGCGGTCCTCATCCGTGGCCAGGAGGATCTCGTCGACCTCCTTGGCCAGCTTCACCAGCTTGCTGATCTGCTGCTTGCGGTCGGCGGAGACGACGTAGAGCGCGTGGAAGCCGTTGTCGACGTCCACCCCGAGCCGTGCCCAGGGCTCCTTCTTGTATTTGGCCGGCACGTCGGCGGCGTTGCGCGGCAGGTCGCGGACGTGACCGAAGCTGGCCTCCACGACGTACCCCGGGCCGAGGTAGCCCGAGATCGTCTTGGCCTTCGCCGGTGACTCGACGATGACCAGACGGGTGGTTCCAGCGTTGCTCGGCACGTCTCTCCCCGACCTCACTCCTGCTCGTGGCCTGCCGGCGCCCGGACAGCGACCGCTTTCGACCCCGCCGTAGCACCGGCGGTCCGGATGTCCAACGTAACGCGTTGCCCGCGATTCGGGTTTCGCGGGCCGCAAACCGCTTCGACGCGACGGTCGACACCGCCCCGCCGCGCTCGGCACTGCCGGACGGCGCCACCGTACACCGTGAGTAGGGCTCGAAGCGGGTCACTGTGACGATGGCGGACTCACGACCGAGGCCCGACCCGCCCGTTTTCCGCCTGGATCGACCCGCCGGCTGTCCGGCACCGGACACCCGGACGCCGCCGCCGACCTGGGCGAAATGACCGGTTCACTGCCGAGCGGGCCAGGCGTCGACCGGTGCCGCGGGCGGCGGTCCGCCGACCAGCTCGGCGAGTCGGGCCAACCGGCGGCGTCCGGTGATCCGGTACGCCGGGCCACCCTCCGCCGGGCCGACCAGCGTCCCGGCCAGCCCGGCCGCCGCGAGCGCGACGCCGATCGACTCCCAACACTCCTGGTCGTCGGGGCCCAGCCGCAACAGGTAACAGTCGGGAGGCTCCGGCGTCCCGGCGGCGGCGAGCCACAGCCGCAACCGCCGGCCAGTCAGGTGGAAGGCCGCCGGCGGGCGTTTCGTCGAACCGTTCAGCCAGGCGGCCGCGAGCGGCTTCAAGACCCGGGTGTACGACGTACGCACGGCGTGTCGCTCGCCCTCGATCGGCTCCCAGCTGGCGGCCAGCCCGCGCGACGCCAGTTCGGCGACGAGCACGTGCACCCGCCACGCGGCGTCCACCCGCACCGAGAGCCGGGCGGTGCCGCCCATCCGGACCACCTCAGCCGGCCCGGCGAGCAACCCGGCGAGGTCGGCGACGGCCGGTTCGGCAGCGTCCGCGCCGAAGAACACAAGTTGCCGGCCCGCGTCGTCACCCGGGGCCGGGCCGTTCACTGGGGAGCCGTGTTGCGACGGGCCGTTCCGCGGCGCGCCGCCACGGCGTCGCCCGGGAGTGGGCGTGTCGGACTCGGGCGCGGGGAACAGCGCCGGGGGCGGCTGCGCCTTCCCGGTGTCACCGAGCCCGCTCAGCGACACTCCGGCACCTCGTCGAATGCCTGTTTCAACTCCTCGGAGTTGAGTTTGCTGGTGTCCAGCGCGCTGGCGTCGTACTCCTTGTTGAGCGTCTCCACCGCCGCCCGCACGCCGTCGTAGAAGACGGTCGGCTCGCCGGTGCCCAGGCCGTCGATGGTGTCCCGGGCACGGCCGTACGCGTCCCGCATCTTCCCCAGCGAGCTGCGGAAACCCACGGAGATGGCCTCGCCGTTGTCGGTCTCCGGGATGCCCGCCTTCTCCACCTTGCGGCGCGCGGCCTCGCTGGCCTGCTCCGCCCCGTCGAAGAGCCGCACCAGGTTCTCCTTGGCCTGCGCCGGCGTGGTCTGCGCGGTCATCTGCTCATCAGTGCTGCTGGTCAGCTTGTTGATCTCCAAGCGCCACGGGGTGAGCGCGCCGCAGACCGAGGCCGCCCAGGCCCGTGGGCTGGGGCCGCCGCCGCAGCCGGCCAGGACGACGATCGTGGCCAGGACCACCGTGAGCTTTCCGGCGGCAGACGCCCGGCACGTACGCATGCGTTGCAGCGTACGGCCTTTGGCCAGGTGTGGCACCGGGCCGTTCCTGGGTCAGGCGTTCACCGTCTCCGGACGGTGATCGGTGCTGCCCGCGCCGGTGTTGCCATCGGCGTCCGAGTCGGACATCGCGATGCCCTTGCGCTTGCTGAACACCACCGACGCCACGATGATCAGCGTCGCCACCAGCGCGATGCTGACGCGCAGGCCGACGTTGCGGTCGTCGCCGACGCTCCAGGCCACCACGGCGGGCGCGATCAGCAGCGAGACCAGGTTCATCACCTTGATCAGCGGGTTGATCGCCGGGCCGGCGGTGTCCTTGAACGGGTCACCGACGGTGTCGCCGATGACAGTGGCGGCGTGCGCCTCGGAGCCCTTGCCGCCGTACGCGCCGTCCTCGACCAGCTTCTTGGCGTTGTCCCAGGCCCCACCGGAGTTGGACAGGAACACCGCCATCAGGGTGCCGGCACCGATCGCACCGGCCAGGTACGCGGCGAGCGCGCCGGGCCCGAGGCCGAAGCCGACAGCGATCGGCGCCAGGATGGCGAGCAGACCGGGGGTCATCAGCTCGCGCTGCGCGTCCCGGGTGCAGATGTCGACCACCTTGCCGTACTCCGGGCGCTGGGTGCCGTCCATGATGCCGGGCAGCTCACGGAACTGCCGGCGGACCTCCATCACCACGGCACCGGCCGAGCGGGACACCGCGTTGATGGCCAACCCGGAGAAGAGGAACACCACCGCCGCGCCGATGATCAGGCCGACCAGGTTGCGCGGGTTCGCCACGTTCAGCGAGTTGAGGATCTCCGTCCCGACGTCGCCCACGCCAGCCGTCGCGTACGCGCTGCGGAGCGAGTCGGTGTACGAACCGAACAGCGCGGTCGCGGCGAGCACCGCAGTGGCGATCGCGATGCCCTTGGTGATCGCCTTGGTGGTGTTGCCGACCGCGTCCAGCTCAGTGAGCGTGCGAGCGCCGTGCTCGTCGAGGTCACCGGACATCTCGGCGATGCCCTGGGCGTTGTCGGAGATCGGCCCGAAGGTGTCCATCGCGACGATCACGCCGACGGTGGTGAGCAGGCCGGTGCCGGCCAGCGCCACCGCGAACAGCGACAGCGTGATGGAGCTGCCGCCGAGGAGGAACGCCCCGAAGACGCCGGCGCCGATCAGCAGAGCCGAGTAGACAGCCGACTCCAGGCCGATGCTGATGCCGGCCAGGATCACCGTCGCCGCACCGGTCTGCGAGCTCTTGCCGATGTCCTGCACGGGGCGCCGGTTGGTCTCGGTGAAGTAGCCGGTCAGCGCCTGGATCGCGGCGGCCAGCACGATGCCGATGACCACCGCGCCGATGGCGACCAGCCGGGGGTTGCCGGGCGCGTCGGTGAGCCCGCTGTCGAACTCGCCGAAGGTCGCCGGGAGGTACGCGTAGGCGGCGATCGCCACCAGCACCGCGGAGAGCACCGCCGACAGGTAGAAGGCCCGGTTGATCGCGGTCAGGGCGTTGCGGTCGGTCGCGCGCAGCCGGGTGATGAAGACACCGACGATCGCGATCAGCACGCCGATGGTGGAGATGATCAGCGGGAAGACCAGGCCCTCCTCGCCGAACGCGGCGCGGCCGAGGATCAGCGCGGCGACAAGCGTCACCGCGTACGACTCGAACAGGTCGGCGGCCATGCCGGCGCAGTCACCGACGTTGTCGCCCACGTTGTCGGCGATGGTGGCGGCGTTGCGTGGGTCATCCTCGGGGATGCCCTGCTCGACCTTGCCGACCAGGTCGGCGCCGACGTCGGCGGCCTTGGTGAAGATGCCGCCGCCGACCCGCATGAACATCGCGAGCAGCGCGGCGCCGAAGCCGAAGCCCTCCAGCACGGTCGGCGCGTCACCCCGGTAGAGCAGGACGACCAGCGCGGCACCGAAGAGGCCGAGGCCGACGGTGAAGAAGCCGACGACACCACCGGTGCGGAAAGCGATCTTCATGGCCGCCTCGCGGCCACCTGCTCGCTCTCTCGCGGCGGCGGCCACGCGCAGGTTGGCACGGGTGGCCAACCACATGCCGGCGCCGCCGATGAACGCGCTGAACAGGGCGCCCACCACGAAGAAGAGTGAGCGGCCGATCTTCACGGCGAGCTCACTGCCGTCGGTGTCGTGCACCGGAAGCAGGAAGAGCAGCACGACGGCGATGACGACGAAGATCGCCAGGGTGCGGAATTGACGGAGCAGGTAGGCCGAGGCGCCCTCCTGGACCGCCCCCGAGATCTCCTGCATTTTCTCGGTGCCCTTACCAGCGGCCAGCACCGTTTTCGTCAGGGCGGCAGCGAAACCGAGCGCCACCAGCGCGACAACCGCGGCGATGACGACGTAGGTGACATTGCTTCCGGTAAGGGAAAGCCCGCCGCCGTCGGCGGCCAAGGTCTCGGACATCTGTGTCCTCCTGTTACCGAACAATCGCGCCGGTGAGTGGAGACGCACTGACCGACGCCTGGATGCGGACTCGCAAGCGCGCGCCAACCCACCAGCGGACCAGCGATGACCACCCATACCCGCTGGCTGCGGGATGGGTCACTTGCTGACAACCCGGGTACTGTAGCCCTCCTCAGTGTTGGAGGTCACACCCAGGTGGCACCGTGTCGCGATGATCTTCGTCGCTGTGTTATGAAACGAAATCTGATATAGGGCCCGGTCCATGCAAAGAAGGCCGCATCCCCAGCTGGGGACGCGACCTACGCAGCGGAACCGTTCAGCGGCCGACCGGCCACACCATCCGTACCTCGGTGCCGATGCCCTCGTCGACCGGGCGCACCTGCAGGTCCTCGACGAAACCGGCGAGCAGCGCGAAGCCCACGCCGGTGGTCAGCGCCTCGTCGGTCAGCGACTCGTTGGCCAGCTCGTCCGGCGGCAGCGCGGTCAGACCGATGCCCGCCTCGATCGGCGCCCGGTCCACCACCCGCACGGCGTACGAGCCACCGTCGGACATCTCCACCAGCACCGGGTCGGCCAGGCCGTACTGCCGGTGCAGGGCGACCGCGCGGGTGCACGCCTCACCGATGGCCAGGCGCACCTCGTCCAGCAGGTCCTCGCGGACCCCGGCCCGTCGGGCGACGGCGACGCCGACCAGACGGGCGGTACGCACGTGCACCGGCGCGGGCGAGAACGAGAGCTTGACTGTCGCCATCACGCGCCGGCGCCCGCCGAGTCGGCGCTGACCGCCGCGTCGACAGTCGGGTGCAGCGGAAACACCTGGTCCAGTGCGGTGATCCGGAAGATCTTGAGCAGGGGCTCCTTGTCGCAGACCAACGCGAACGAACCGCCGGCGGAACGGAGCCGCTTGAGCGCGCCGACCAGCACACCCAGCCCGGTGGAGTCGAGGAAGTCCACCCGACCGAGGTCGACCACCACGTGACGCGCCCCACCGTCGATCAGCTCGAGGAGCCGTTCACGGAGCCGGGGTGCGGTGTAGACGTCCACCTCACCACCGACCTCGAGCACCGTGTGCTCGCCCACGGTGCGGGTCGCCAGTGACAGCTCCATCGGTCCTCCTCGCCAGAGCCGTAAACTCTCGTGGGCATCTAACCACTACCGCCGGGGCGGCCTGCGGACGCCAGCGGAGGCTTCCCTTACCCCGGTGTCCGACTTTTCATCTCCGAACACCAGTGCGAGAGTGCAGGGCGTGACCTCCAACGACTTCAGCTCCGCGCGCCACGCACCGCGCGACGACCTGGAGTCGTCGTCCGCGGCCACCGTATCCGCTGGTCCCGGCCCCGGGCCAGCGCCGGTCGACCTGCTGCGCCGGCTGCGCGCCCGGGGCGCCGCCGACCCGGTCACCCACGTCGAGCGGGTGCCGGCCCGCACCGGAGTGCCCGCGCCCTGGCCGTCGTGGGCACCGGCGCAACTGCGCACGGCGTTCACCGGGCGCGGCGTGGTCGCGCCCTGGCAGCACCAGGCCGAGGCGGCCACCCTGGCGTACGAGGGCCAGCACGTGGTCGTCGCCACCGGCACCGCGTCCGGCAAGTCCCTGGCGTACCAGCTGCCGGCCCTGGCCACGCTGCTGGCCGACCCCCGGGCCACAGTGCTCTACCTGGCGCCGACCAAGGCGCTCGCCGCGGACCAGTTGCGCGCCGTCGCCGCGCTGGAACTGGAAGGGGTACGCCCCGCCTGCTACGACGGCGACACTCCACGCACCGAGCGGGAGTGGATCCGCCGGCACTCCCGGTTCGTGCTGACCAACCCCGACATGCTGCATCACGGCATCCTGCCCGGGCACGCCCAGTGGTCCGGCTTCCTGCGCCGCCTCGCGTACGTGGTGATCGACGAGTGCCACACCTACCGGGGCGTGTTCGGCTCGCACGTCGCGCACGTGCTGCGTCGGCTACGCCGGCAGTGCGCCCGGTTCGGGGCCACCCCGGTGTTCGTGCTCGCCTCGGCGACGTCCGGCGACCCGGCCACCGCGGCCGGGCGGTTGACCGGCCTGCCGGTGACGGCGGTCACCGAGGACGCCTCCCCCCGGGGCGGGGTGACCTTCGCGCTCTGGGAGCCGCCGCTGCTGCCACCCGACGCGGGCTCGTCCCCGCCGGTGCCACCAGCCTTGTCGTCCCCGGTGCCGCCGCAGGCGACCGGCGACGACCCCTCCCGGTCGGTGCCGCCGCAGGGCGGCGGTGACCACGACGACCTCCGGCAGGTCCGCCGGTCGGCGCTGCGCGAGACCGCGGACCTGCTCGCCGACACCGTCGCCGAAGGGGTACGCACCCTCGCGTTCGTCCGATCCCGCAAGGGCGCCGAGGTGGTGGCCGCCAACGCGCGTCGGGCGCTGGACGACGCGGTGCCGGGGCTCGGCGACCGGGTGGCCGCCTACCGGGGCGGCTACCTGCGGGAGGAGCGGCGCGAGCTGGAACGCGCGCTGCTGCACGGCGACCTGCTCGGCCTGGCCTCGACCAACGCGCTGGAGCTGGGCGTGGACCTGGTCGGGCTCGACGCGGTGCTGATCTGCGGCTACCCGGGCACCCGGGCGTCACTGTGGCAGCAGGCGGGCCGGGCCGGGCGTTCCGGGCAGGAGGCCCTGGCGGTGCTGGTGGCGCGGGACGACCCGCTGGACACCTACCTGGTGCACCACCCGGAGGCGATCTTCGGGGCACCGGTGGAGGCGACGGTGCTCGACCCGGCCAACCCGTACGTGCTGGCCCCGCAGCTCGCCTGCGCGGCGGCGGAGGCACCGCTCACCCCGACCGACCTGGCGCTCTTCGGCGACGGGGCGAAGGAGGCGGTCGACGAGCTGGTCGCGGCGGGGGCACTGCGGCAACGGCCCACCGGTTGGTACTGGCGGCACCGGGAGCGACCCGAGGTGGACCTGCGCGGCGAGGGCGGCGCCCCGGTCGCCGTGGTGGAGTCGTCGACCGGCCGGCTGCTCGGCACCGTCGACGGCGGCTCCTCGCACTTCCTGCTGCACCCCGGCGCGGTCTACCTGCACCAGGGCGTCTCGTACGTGGTCGACCAGCTCGACCTCGTCGACGGGTGCGCGCTGGTGCACGCCGAGGAGCCGGACTGGTCCACCCACGCCCGCGACGTCACCGACCTGTCGGTGGTGTCGGTGCGTTCCTACGTGGACGCCGGGCCGGTCGGCATGTTCCTCGGCGAGGTGGATGTGACCAGCCAGGTCGTGTCGTACCAGCGGCGGCGCATCGCCACCGGCGAGGTGATCGACACCCGGCCGCTCGACCTGCCGACCCGGGAGCTGCGCACCGTGGCGGTCTGGTTCACCCTGTCGCCGCAGTCGTTGACCCTCGCCGGGGTCCAGCCGGCCGAGGTGCCGGGTGCGTTGCACGCCGCCGAACACGCCGCGATCGGCCTGCTGCCGCTGATGGCCACGTGCGATCGCTGGGACATCGGCGGGCTCTCCACCGCACTGCACCCGGACACCGAAGCGCCGACCGTCTTCGTCTACGACGGGCACCCGGGTGGCGCCGGGTTCGCCGAGCGGGCGTACGGGACGGCGGCGGCGTGGCTGCGGGCCACCCGGGACGCGATCGCGGAGTGCGGCTGCGAGACCGGATGCCCATCCTGCGTGCAGTCACCGAAATGCGGCAATGGCAACAACCCCCTCTCCAAACCGGACGCGATCCGGGTGCTCGACGTGGTGCTGGCCAACCTGCCGCGCTGAGCAGCTTGCATGAACCGGCATGGCACGGGGCACAATGATGTGGGAGCGCTTCCATCGATGCCTTTGTTGCTGATCGCCCCCCGTGCCCGAGGAGAAGCTGTGGCCGACACCATCGCCGAGACCGTCGACCTGCTCTACACCATCGACCAGGACAATCTCACCCTCGACCAGCAGATCGCGCTGGGGTCGGCACTGGCCGCCCTGGCCCAGGCGGAACGGCTGGAACAGATCAACGAGCGGCTGCGCGGCATCCACCAGGTGCTCAACACCTGGGCGCTGCGGGCCGCGACCTCCGTCGACAGTCGCTGAGGTCTGCCGGGGTGATCCTGCAAGGGCACCAGTGATCACTCCGGGCTGGGTAGTCGTCCGACGGGCCCGACGACTACCCAGCAGCAACTGATCATGGACCGCAGGGGGCACGACGGTTGTCGGGCTGTGCGAGACTCCGGCGCACCAACCCCAGAGGAGTTCACATGCAGCTCGACAATTTGCAGGGCCAGCACCAGTTCCACATCCGCCAGCGCCTGCGCATGATGGTCAACCAGTACGAGGTCCGGGCGGTCTCCCCGGACGGCAGCGAGGGTGAGCTGTTGGCGTTCGCGCAGCAGAAGCGGCTCGCCTTCAAGGAGCAGGTGACCATCTACACGGATGACTCCAAGCAGCAGCCACTGCTCGGTTTCAAGGCCCGCCAGCGCATCGACCTCGGCGCCACGTACGACGTCACCGACGCGGCCGGCAACCCGATCGGCCTGTTCCGTAAGGACTTCGCCCAGTCGCTGCTGCGCTCCACCTGGCACGTCGAGCAGGCCGGCCTGCCGCAGGTGACCGGCCAGGAGCGGAGCATGCCGGTGGCGCTGCTGCGTCGATTCGTCGACTCGCTGTCCTGGCTGCCGTACCACTTCGACTTCACCGCGGGCGGCCAGCCGGTCTTCTCCGTGATCAAGAAGTGGGGCCTGCGCGACAAGTACGTCGTCGAGGTGCAGCACCCGCAGATCGACCGTCGCCTGGTCATCGCGATGGCCGTCGCTCTCGACGCGCTCCAGTCCCGCTGACGCACCCGGCCCGGACGAGGGCAGTGCGATGACCCTCAGCGGTCGCCGTCGTGGCCACCCATCCTCGGCTGCCGGCCGGGACCTGGACCTCGACCAGTCCCGGCCGGCCCGCACTCCCGGGACGGCAGTCCGTTGGACCGCACTGCCCCGGCCGGCAGGCCATCGGACCACACTGCCCCCAGCCGGCAGAGCGTTGAACCGCACTGCCGCCGGCCGGCAGGCCATCGGACCGCGCTGCCCCAGACGGCCCGCCGCTGGTGACTCGACCCCCTGACTGGTCTGGTCGCCCCTTTGGAGCTGATGCCGTAAACGCATCGCCCTTGATGTCGTATGCGATTCAGCTCCAAAGCACCCACCAATCCGACGAGGACCCTTGGTTCCTTCGACCACGCGTCAGCCCGGACTTCCGCTCGGAACGTGGCGGTCTTGCCGACGTAGTGCACCGGCGGCGGCCCTTTGACGCCGCGATGCGGGCCAAACCCCTCCCTCCACCGGCCGCGCCCGCCCTCCACAGGCGGCGCCCTGTGCTGGCCGCGGCGGCGGTTAGTAGAGCGCCACCGCGAGGGTCAGCCCCGCACCGGGCCGGCACGGGCGCTCGCCGCAGCCACCCGGGTCAGGCCGGGTAGCGGCGTGAACGCCACCTCGACTGTCACCAGCACGTCCAGCCCGTCGAGGTGACAGCTGACCAGGCGGCCGTCGTTGCGACCGGCGAGGTCGGACGCGGACGCGCAGGCCACCGCGTCGCCGTCGAGCGCCCGGGCGGCCCCGGCCAGCGCGCCGAGGTCGGCTGCCACAGCCGCCCGCTGACTCGCCATGCCGGCGGCGACGATGGCCGCGCCGAACGTCCCGAACAGCACGAAGACGAGCCCCATCGCCAGCAGCAGGATTGTCGCGCCACCGCGTTGCCGGTCCCGCCGGCGAGCAACAAGGCCTCCGGCAGCCGGTGGGTCACTGGCGTGCCGTGGCGGATCCTCAGTTCGCGGCACTACCAACTCCCCTCGTCTGCACCCGGTTCGACGGCGGCGACGGCGGTGGCGACCACGGTGATGCGGGGTAGCCGCCCGCCCAACGTCCGGACGGGTGCCCTTACCGTCGCGTGCGCCCGGTCGCCTTCGACGGACACCGACACCGCCGCCCCCGGCGGCGCCGCACGGCCACCCTCCGCGTCGCCGTCCGCGCCCCGGGCGGCGGCGAGCGCCGCCTCCCGGGCCGCGTGCAGGCAGCCCGCCTGCGCGCTGACGGCGTTGACCGCGGTCAGGCCGGCAAGCAGGAGCAGAAGCAGCGCCGGCAGGCCGGCCGCCAGTTCGGCGGTGAAGGACCCCCGGTCCCCACCAGCGGCCCGGACGAGGAGGCGACATCTGCGCCCGCCGCCTGCCGCCAGCCCGGGAACGCTCGATCCTGACCGACGGCCGGCCCGCCGGCGCCTGATCACTTCAGTGCCCGGTCGATGACAGCGGTCAGCGCCGACTGGACGTTGCCGGAGGTCAGCACCTTCAGCAGGATCCCGGCGAAGGCGACTGCGGCGAGGGTGCCCACGGCGTACTCGGCCGTGTTCATTCCGGCATCGCCGCGCAGGCGAGCGATGAGTTTGCGCATGACTGTTTTCCCTTCTCGATGGGTCAGAGCACGTCGCCGAGAACGGCGACGATCACCGGCACGAGTCCGGCGAGAATGAACGCCGGCAGGAAGCAGAGCCCCAGCGGCAGGACGATGAGCACACCCGCCCGGCGGGCCGACGCCTCGGCGGCGGTGGCCCGGTCGGCGCGCAGGTCGTCGGCGAGCCGGGTCAGTGCGCCGGCCAGGGCGGCACCACTGTTGGCTGAGCGCAACGCCGCCGAGGTCAGCCGATCCGCGCCGGGCACTCCGTCCAGGGCGGACCACGCCTCCGCTGGACCACCACCGAGCAGCAGCGTGCGGCCCACCCGGGCCAACCGGCCGGCGAGCGGCCCGTCCAACGCCTCGGCGACGGCCAGCACCGAGCGGTCCACCGGGGCGCCCGCCCGCATCGCCGCGGCCAGGAGGTCGGCGGCGAGCGGCAGGTCGGCGGCCTCCTGCTGCCGCCGCCTGCGCGCAGCGGGCGACTCGATCCGCCGCAGCAGGACATCGAGCAGGAACGCGGCCGGGACGGCACCGAGCAGCCCGAGCCAACCCCCGACGACGATGGCCACGGCGAGCCCACCCAGCGCCGCCACGAGCCGGATCGCGTCCGGCCGCCGCCGACGGGCTGAGCGGGGCTGGCCCGCTCCACTGGGCTGGCCCGCTGCATCAGGCTGGCCCGTTGAGCTGGGCCGGCCCGCTGCACTGGGCTGGACCGCTGAGACCTGCTGGCCCGTTGCCCTGCGTTGGTCCGTCGGGCCGGCCTGGCCGGCAGGGCGCCGGGCCGTCATCCGGCCCGCCCCGGGGTCGCGCCCAGCCGTTCCGCCCAGAGGAGACCCACCGCCTGAAGAGCGACCGCGGCAACGGCGCAGGCACCGCCGACTGTGCTGTGCAGGAGCACCGCCATGGGGTCGACACCGATGCCGTAGCCCAGGCCGATCCCGCCGACCGGCAGCGCCGCCAGTAGCCAGGCGGTAGCCCGCGCACCGGCCGCCTGGGCTGCCGCTGCGGCCAGGCCCCGATCGGTCGCCCGGGCGTCCGCCTCGATCCGTTCGACGAGCTCCGCCAGCGGCGCGCCGGTCCGGTCGGCCAACCGCACCGCCGCCGACGTCAGCTGGCGGAGTCGGCCAGCCCCGTCACGCTCCACGGTCGCGACGTCGAGCGCACGTGCGATGGGCAGCCCGGCCCGCAGGTCCGCCGCGAGGCCGCAGAGCTGGTCCAATCCACGTCGTCGGGTCCGCTCGGCGCTCCGGTTCAGTCGCCAACGCAGCACGGCGCGCACTGCCAGCGTGCCGTACCCGGCCATCGCCACCGCCGCCACCGGACCACCGACCACGGCGCCCACAGCGCCGCCGAAGAGGCCGACCAGTGGCAGCACCCGGGTCGCCGATCGGGAGATGCGCACCGACGGTGGCGTACTCGGCGTTCTGCCGGTCGGGCCGACGCGCAGGTCGTCGTGGCGATTGGCGATCGCCCATCCGCCGGCCGCCGCCGCACCGGACACGTCGCCCCGACAACCCGCATCCAGGTCGCCGTGCCCGTCCGCGGTTGCCGGGCCGGGGACGCCGGGCGGACCGTCCCCGTCCCCGTCCCCGTCGCTGACACCGACACCGACACCGACACCGACACCGACACCGATCGTGACCGTGGCCGCCGACGCAGGCCGTTGTTCCACGTCGAGCATGGTGGTGGCCTCCTCCGGCCGGGCGCTGCCGATCGGACGTCGGGGATCTCGACGGGCCGGCGGACGCGTCGGGCCCTCCGGACGGGTGAAGCCGCCTTTCACGCCCGGCCACCTCGGGCTGCGGATGACGTCCCGGTCGGGCCAGCCGAGCGCCGTCCGCCTTCCGTTGACACCGGCAGCGGTACCCGGCTCATCGGTGATCCGGACCGGATGACCCGAGGTCGGGGCAGCGCCGGTGCGGTCGACCAGCAAGTCCGGAGTGCTGCCGAGTTCCCTGATCCACTGCACCAGGGCGTCATCCGGATCGAGACGGCCGGCCCTCCGCCCCGGCGTCAGCACGCGACGTCGACGGGCCCGCACGCTCCGTACGGGCCATGCCACCAGGGCAGCGGCGACCAGGAGCAGCACCGCCACCAGCATCGTCCGGGCGGTCATGCCGGACCCGCCGATCCGGGCCACGGCTCGCTGAGGATGGGCGGCACCGCCACCCCACGCTCCCGCAGCAGCGCCCCGAGAGCACGGGCGGCGAGCCCGAGCCCACCGCCGCGCACCCAGGCGGGCACCACTGTCACCATCCGTTCGGGCCCCTCGGGCAGCAGCAGGCAGACCGACTCCAGGACCCGGCCCTGATCGCCGCGTCGCACCTGGAACAGCACCTGCAACGCGGCCGCCACCTGGGCGTGCAGCGCGGCGCGGGGCAACCCACCCAACATGCCCAGGGCCTCCAACCGGGCCGGCACGTCGGACGGTGTGTTGGCGTGCAGCGTGCCGGCACCCCCGTCGTGGCCGGTGTTGAGCGCGGCCAGCAGGTCGACCACCTCACCGCCCCGGCACTCCCCGACCACCAGCCGGTCCGGGCGCATCCGCAACGCCTGCCGCACCAGGTCCGCGAGACTGACCACGCCCGTGCCCTCCACATTGGCGGTACGCGCCTGCAGCCCCACCACGTGCGGATGCCCCGGACGCAGCTCGGCGGCGTCCTCCACCAGCACGATCCGTTCGGTGGCCGGCACCATCCCCAGCAGCGTGTTGAGCAACGTCGTCTTGCCCGAGCCCGTGCCACCGGTCACCAGGTACGCCAGCCGGGCCGCGACGACGGCGGCGAGCAGTGGTGCCAGCGGTCGCGGCACCGTCCCCTGGCGCACCAACTCGTCGAGGGTGAACGGCCGATGCCGGAAGGTACGGAGGGAGAGGTACGGACCTTCGGTGGCCACCGGCGGCAGCACGGCGTGCAGTCGGGTGCCGTCGGGAAGGCGCGCGTCCGCGTACGGGGAGCCGTCGTCGAGTCGCCGCCCGGCGCTGGCGATCAGCCGCTGCGCCAGCCGGCGGACGTCGTCCACCGAGCCCAACGGAACGGCGACCTGATGCAGCCCCGACCCCCGGTCGACCCAGACCCGAGCGCCGTTGACGAGGACGTCGGTGACCTCCGGGTCGGCGAGCAGCGGCGCCAGCGGCCCAGCGCCGACGAGGTCGTCGCGTACCCGGTCGGCGATGCGCAGCATGGCCGTGTCACCGAGCACCGCGGCGGTCGGCTCGGCCCGTACCGCGGAGACGATCGCCGCCGCGGTGACCGGGGTGGTGGCGGCGGCGATCCGCTGCCGCACCCGGGCGGCGAGCGTGCCGTCCTCCGGCCGGCCGGTCATGCCGCACCAGTGGCCGGCACGCCGGTCAGGTCGGTGACGATCCGTTGGCAGAGTGCTGCCAGTGGGCCCTTTCCCCCGGCGGCCGGCGCCTCACCCCGCTCCAGCCCACGGCAGAGCCCTGGCTCGGGGCGCAGCGTGCCCGCCAGCGGAAGGCCCAACGCGCGTGCCACCTCCGCCGCCCGCAGCCGCCCCGGGGCGGGCCCACGCACCACCACCGAGAGCGCAGCGCAGTGCGGGGCGGCTGCGGCCACCACCCGAGTGGCCGCCGCGGTGGCGCGCAGCTCGGCCGGCACGACGACGAACGCCTGATCGGCGGCCTGCAACGCCACCACCGCCGCGTCGTCGAGCTGTCGGGGCAGGTCGATCACCACGAAGTCACGCCCACGCCGGGCGGCGTCGACAGTCGCCGCCATCGCGGTCGCCGGCAATGCCAGCATCTCGCCGCGATCCCAGGAGAGCACCACGAGATCACCCCGACTGGGCAGGGCCCGCACCAACGCCGGCGCGTCCACCCGTCCGTCGGCGGAGGTCAGCGACGGCCAGCGCAGGCCTTCCAACTGCTCCCAGCCGAGCACGAGGTCGAGGCCACCACCGAGCGGATCGGCGTCGACGAGGAGGGTGCGCAGCCGGGCCCGGGCGGCGGTCACCGCGAGGCCACCGGCGAGCACGCTCGCGCCCGCACCGCCCCGACCACCGAGAACCGCGACGACCCGGGCGCCGACGCCGGCCGGACGGTCCGGATCATGTTCGGCGAACCGATCCACCAGCCACGGCTCCGCGGCCGGCAGCATGGCGACGTGCTCGGCCCCGATCAGCTCCGCCACCTGCCAGCCGGGGTCGAGCTGACCGGCCCGGCCGACCAGCACCAGCCGGGGCCGCTGCGGCAACCGGGCCCGCAGACACGCCTGCGCCTGGTCGGCGCCGAGCAGCACCAGAGGTGCGGGAAGCCAACGGGTACGGGCAGCCGCCGCGTCGCGGGCGAACTCCACCTCCGTCCCGCCGACGGCGGCGAGCCGGAGCACATCATCGAGCAGATCGTCGTCGCCGGTGACGACCAGCGGAAGCCGGCGGATCGGCGGAACCGTGGTACGGGGTGGCATCGCGGCCTCCAGCGGTCGGGCTCTGGTATGCCGCCGACCCTGCTCGGAATCCGCCCCACGAGCCGCCCCGATGCCGTCGCCTGTGGACAACCTGGTGGCCTGTGGAAAACCTCCGCTGAGACAGTTGATCTGCTACGAGCGCGGGCAGCTGCGCAGCTACCGCCGCTGCGGTGAAGACAGCGGGGCCGCTCCCGAGCGGAGCGGCCCCGCGAGTCGGTGGTCAGCCGGGCTGATTTGTCCAGGCGGCATCGAGGATCACCTCGTACGAGCTGATCCGCATGGGCGACAGCGTCAACAGCTCATGGGCGAGCAATTCGCCCGTCCTCGGATCGAAGATCAGAAGAGATTGCTGGTCGTGTTCGCGGTCGTCGAAGGTGACGGCGACTCCATTGCGGCCGGCGCGGTCCGTGACCTGCCCCCGCCAGCGGAAGCCGGGCACGTCGGCGAGAACCCGCAGGACCGCCGCTCGGGTCGCACGCGGCACGACGTACTGCCCATAGAGCGTGCCGACCCACTTGCTCGCCGACCCCGCGCCGTACTCGACCTTCAGCCGCTCCCGCAGCTCGGACGGGTCGGCCGATGGCTGCCTGAGCTCCTCCGGCGGCAGCGGCATGACGCTCGGTGCGGGGGTGCCGGTGGCTGCTGGTCGCCCAAGGCTCTCGCGCTGCCAGTAGTCCCGAGACTCCTGGTCGGGGTACTGCGGCTCCAGTTGGGTCCTGACTTGGTTACCGGTCCCGTCGACGGCCTGCCAGAGCTTCGTCTCGCTGGCGAAGGCCACGTGGTGGCGGCCGTCGGCTGAGGTCATCACCGGATCGCCCCACACCTTCGTGTGGTGGTACATGTAGCGCCCGCTCTGGTGGTCGTACGCCGCGTCTTTGATCTTGTCGGCCAGCATGCGCAGCTGCGGGCCGGCGGCCGGCGGATCCGCGTCGAACTGGTACGCGACCGGCACGAGCACCAACCCCGCTGCCGCCGGTTCGCCCGGAGTGTCCGGTGCGCCCTCGCCGAGCGGCTGGAGCACCGCCACGGCACCGGCCGCGACAGCCAGCGTCCCGGCCGTCAGGACCAGCCGGCGGGTCGGGCGTACGCGACGATGCCCGGCGGCCGTGTCGGTAGCGCCGGCGCGGTCGATCAGCTCGCGCGCCGAGACCAGCGGTGGTTCGACGGCGGCGGTTCGGGCCGGGTCGGCCGGGCCGAGAAGAGTACGGGTGCGCTCTGCTCCGAACATCACAGATCCTCTCGAATGGTCACCAACACCGGGCTACGACGGGTCTGCGCGGGCCGGTCCGCCATTGCGTCGGCCAGACGACGCCGGGCGCGATGGAGCCGCACGGCCGCGGTTGGTCCGGTGCAGCCGAGCACCTTCGCCGCCTCGGAGACCGTCAACTCCTCCCAGCCGACCAGCCGAAGAATTTCCTGATCAAGCTCGTTGAGGGTGGCCAACGCGGTCCGGACGTCCGCGACCCCGACGGTCGTGTCCGCACCCGGCGATCCGGCCAACCGCGCAAGGTCGACATTGGTGATCGGGAGAAGATCCGGGGCGGCACGCCGCGACCGCCACTGGTTCGCCAGGAGACGACGAGCCACCCCGTACAGCCAGGGAAGACTGCGGTCAGGCACCTCTACGCGGCGACGCCAGGCGACGACGAAGACGTCCTGCGCCAGCTCCGCTGCGGCATCCCCGTCGATGAGCCGACGCAGGCCGTATCGAACGATGTGCGCGTACTCGGCGGCGTAGAGACTGGTGAACCAGTCCTCGTCCCGCTTCTTCGGTGGACCCACCCGAACCCCCATTGCCTCGGTGACTCTCACCCTGGCTTGTGTCGCTGAGGGCCTCGGGATTACCGCGCGGCCAGGGGCGGGTGCCCGACCGGGAAGCGAACGCTGCGGTCAGTCGTCGATCGCCTGGTAGACGGTGGTCCAGAAGTCGTGCCACATCGGCAGCCGCTGGTCGCCCGCGTGCGCCCGCTGCATGAACACCATCGCCGTCAGGTCCTCGGCGGGATCGTTGTACCAGGCGGTGCCATAGAAGCCGGGCCAGCCGTAGCTGCCGATCGAGGGCCCGAGGTGCGTACGGCGGGTGCGGACCGACAACCCGAGCCCCCAGCTGATGGCGTCGAAGTACCCCGGCCAGAACCCGGAGTTGGCCTTCTGCTCCGAGGTCAGGTGGTCGCTCGTCATCAGCGTCACCGCCGGCCGGGACAGCACCCGCTCACCGCGATGGGTGCCGCCCGCGAGCAGAGCCGACGCGAAGGCGAGGTAGTCCTGGGCGGTGGACACGAGCCCGCCGCCCCCGGACTCGAACAACCGCGGTCGGCTGAACCGTCCGTCGGGAGCGTCTTCGACAACCGGTTCGCGGTCGGCGGCGTTGTCGCGCTCGTACGCGGTCGCGAACCGGCCGATGCTCTCGCTACCCACGTGGAAGGCGGTGTCGGTCATGCCCAGTGGCTTGCAGACCCGCTCCCGGATGGCATCCCCGAAGGACATGCCGGTGGCCCGGGCGATGAGCACACCGGCCACGTTGGCGGCGGTGTCGTACATCCAACGCTCACCCGGCTGGTGGACGAGGGGAAGAGCGCCGAGCTGGCGGACCCACTCGTCCATCGACGGATAAACGAGAGCGTCCAGCGCGTCGGCGATGGGTACCGTTCCCGGCTCGGCGGGGACCATGCCCGTGCCGAGGGTGCCGTCCAGGACGTCCCGCAGCGTTATCGGCCGTGCCGCCGGGACGGTGTCGTCCAGTGGGCCGTGCGGATCGGCGAGCACTGTCATGTCCGCCAGCTCCGGCAGGAGATCGTCGACCGGGTCGTCGAGGCGGAGGGTGCAGTCCTCGACGAGGGTCATCGCGCACACGGCGACGATGGGCTTCGTCATCGAGCCCAGGCGACAGATCGTGTCGGCCGCCATCGGCGTCTGCGACCCCGCCCCCTCGAAGGCGAGGCGACCCGTTGCCTCAATGTGCACCTCACCGTGCCGGGCGAGGACGACCACCGCGCCCGGGACGAAGCCGGACTCGACGTGATGCTCAAGCAACCCCCGAACCCGAGCCAGCCGTTTCGACGAGAAGCCACCAGCAGCCACCCGTTACCTCCTCAGCTCGTCCCGTTCGGCAAATTACCCGCCACGCGGCGATCGCACTGTCCGCCACGAGCTCGGGCGGGAGGGCTGAATCCGACCCGCTCAGTTCAAGGACCTCATCGCCAAGGCCGCGAGGGCCGGACGGCTGAAACTGCGTGCGCCTAGAGCGGATCCAGGCGCAGCGCGCCGTTTGCGGAGTAGAAGTACCGGCGTACGTGCGTGGCCCAGTCTTCGATCGTGGGGTCCGCCCCCTGCGACAGCCACTGAGACAGATGCGCGTGCTCGTCGGTGTAGCCGTTGTCCAGGAGCCACTGGAGCGTTTCGCCGGTGCCCGCTCCGAAGATCGCCTGCGCATCGAAGCCGATGCCCAGGTCCATGTCGCCGGTGCGGAACTTCGCCCCGTACAGGCGGGGTGAGTCCGCCGGATCGCCGATCAGGAACAGCAGGAACGCTGCCAGGTAAATCTGCTCGTACTCGTCGTTCTCGCCCGGGTCCGGACCTTCGCGCCACGCTCGTTCGAGGTCGAAGATCTCACGGAGCATCGCGTGCTGGGGAACCGGATCGTCCACGTCAACCATCCGGAGCGCTTCCCGACGCGCGACCGGACTGGAGAGGTCCAACGGCGTGGCCATGGGGGCAGGCTAGTCGGCGTGCGGCTCATCAGCGTGAGCTGCGGTGGCGCGCTCCCACCGGAAAGGGACGACCCCCGTCGGGGGGAGACGGGGGTCGTCGGAGGTTCGGCTCCGGGGGGGTCGAGCCGAACCACTCAGCGGTCACGGGGGGTGCAACCGCTGAGGGTCTGCCTGTTTCGAGGATGTGAAAGCTCGTCGTACGGACAAGTCTGCCTGAGCGGGCCCGTCACGTCGAGTGGTGCCGACTCCACTCAGTGCGAAAATCTCCTCGCAGAGTGTGAGCGTGATCACGCGGAGCGGAGATGGTGCTGCCAGCCCGCAGGTCTGAGGGGTGGCATGACCCCGGGCACCCGCCGACGATAGACCATCCGGCTAGACTTTCGCGCCGTGGGCCGAAGTGCCGCTTTCTTCGATCTGGACAAGACCGTCATCGCCAAGTCGAGCGCCCTGGCGTTCGGTCGGCCGTTCTACCGGGACGGGCTGATCACTCGGCGTGACGTGGTCAAGTCGGCGTACGCGCAGCTGATGTTCCGGCTGGGCGGCACCGACGAGCAGACCATGGCCCGAACACGGGACTACCTGGCTGCGCTCTGCAAGGGCTGGCAGGTGGAGCAGGTCCGCCAGATCGTCGCGGAGACGCTGCACGAGCTGATCAACCCTTATGTGTACGCGGAAGCCGCCGCTCTGATCGAGGAGCACCAGGCGGCTGGGCGGGACGTGGTGCTGGTGTCGGCCTCCGGCGAGGAGATGGTCCGGCCGATCGGCGAGCTGCTCGGGGTGACCGACGTGATCGCCACCCGGATGACGGTGCGCGACGGCCGGTACAGCGGCGAGGTCGAGTTCTACGCGGCGGGCCCGAGCAAGGTGGAGGCGGTCAGCGAGTTGGCCGCCGTCCGGGGTTACGACCTGGCTGATTCGTACGCCTATTCTGACTCGTACAGCGATCGTCCGCTCCTGGAGTGCGTGGGCCACCCGAGCGTGGTCAACCCGGACCGGCAGCTGCGCAAGTTGGCGTCGGAGAACGCGTGGCCGGTGCTGGAGTTCCGGCACCCGATCCCGCTGGGCCGGCGCTGGCGGGAACGGCCTGCGGTTCCGGTGGCCGCGGCGGCCCTGGGGGTCGGGGTGGGTGTGGCCATCGGCATCGCCTGGTACGGGCGGCACCGTCGCACCCGGGCCGCCACCACCGCCTGACCGTTCCTCGCCCACCTGCCCAGGCCTTCAGGTCGCGGGACGGGCCGTTCCGGGGTGGCGGGACTGATCAGGCGGCGGCGAGGATCTCGTCTCCGATGGTGGTGAGCTGGTCGGCGCCGACCTCGACGGCCGCCATGTAGTGGCGTAGCCAGGAGCGCAGCCCGTCGGGGGTGCCGGTGGCGAAGGCACCGGCCGCGCCGACGTACTCCGGTTCCCGCTCGCGGTGCCCGACGTCGACGGCGAGCAGGCCACGCGGGTCGAGGCCGGTGGCGAGCAGCACCAGCCGGGCGGCTCCGCGCGCCACGACGCCGGACGGCCCGGCGAACGGGCGCAGGTTCAGCAGCTCCCCGTGGACGACGGCGGCGAGCACCAACGGGGAGACCTTCGTGCCACCGGCGATGAGGCCGGCGAGCCCGTCCAGCCGGGTGGCGACGACGGGGTCGGCCACCGGGCGGCCCAGTTCGGCTTCCGGCACCAGGTCCCGGGCGGCGAGCACGTGCAGCTTCGCGAGTGCCTGGCGGGGCGCCTTCGGCCACAGCTCGCTCAGGCCCGGCAACGCCCCGGCGACGCGCAGCGCCCCTTGCAGCACCGGGTCGGTGACGGTGCCGGCCCGGACGGCTTCGCGCTCGTGTCCGGCCCCCTCCAGGGCGGCGCTGGCCACCGCGCAGCGCAGGCTGACCTCGGCGGCGACCTGTCCGCCGTGCCGGCGCAGCGCCCGGTGCCCGAGCGCCTGGTCGAACCGTTCGCGGGCCTGCTCGACGGCGGCGGCGATGTCGGCGAGCGCGAGCAACGGGGCGAGCGGGTCGGTGGTCACCCCGTCACGCTAACGACCCGACCCGACCCGGCGGGCCGCACCCGCCCGCAACGCGACCCGGACCACCCGAGCCGCCCCGCCCCGACCCGATCCGGCCCGGCGCGGCACGGCACGCCGCGGCCACGGCCCGGCGCGGCCACGGCCCGACCCGATCCGGCCCGACGCGGCCACGGCCCGGCGCGGTCACGACCCGACGCGGCCACGGCCCGACGCGGCCACGGCACGCCGCAAGGTCAACACGGGTTTCTTGAAGTCGGGGCGTCCACCTCACCAGGACGCCCCGACTTCAAGGAACCCGTGTCGATCAAGGCGCCCCGCGCAGACGACCCGGGCGGGGACCGGCCAGCACGGGCCGTCGGGCGCGCGGCGGGGGCCACTCGGCGCGACGGAGTGGGCAGCCGTGGCCGGCCGAGAGCCCCGCGACTACCCTCGTGCCATCGAGACCCAGGTCACCCCGAGGATGAGGAGTCACGGCATGAGCGAGGCATTGGCCAATCTGCTGAACGAGACGCGCCAGTTCCCCCCGCCGGCCGAACTCGCCGCGCACGCCAACGTCACCGTCGACGCGTATGCCGAGGCCGAGGCCGACCGGCTGGCCTTCTGGGCGAAGCAGGCCGACCGGCTGGCCTGGTCGAAGAAGTGGGATGAGGTGCTCGACTGGTCGAATCCGCCGTTCGCGAAGTGGTTCGTGGGTGGGCAGCTCAACGTCGCGTACAACTGCCTGGACCGGCACGTCGAGGCGGGCCTGGGCGACAAGGTGGCGATCCACTGGGAGGGCGAGCCGGGCGACACCCGCACCATCACGTACGCGGACCTGCACGCGCTGACCTGCCGGGCGGCGAACGCGCTCACCGACCTGGGGGTGACCGCCGGCGACCGGGTGGCGATCTACCTGCCGATGATCCCGGAGGCCGCGGTGGCCATGCTGGCCTGCGCCCGGATCGGCGCCGCGCACAGCGTGGTCTTCGGTGGTTTCTCCGCCGACTCGTTGAGCAACCGGATCCAGGACGCCAGCGCCAAGGTGGTGATCACCGCCGATGGTGGTTACCGGCGGGGCAAGCCGTCGGCGTTGAAGCCCACCGTGGACGAGGCGGTGGCGAACTCCCCGTCGGTGGAGCACGTGCTCGTGGTTCGCCGCACCGGCGAGGACGTGGCGTGGTCGGAGAAGGACCACTGGTGGCACGAGACGGTGGAGACCGCCTCGGCCGAGCACACCGCGCAGCCGTTCGACGCCGAGCACCCGCTGTTCATCCTGTACACCAGCGGCACCACGGCCCGCCCGAAGGGCATCCTGCACACCACCGGCGGCTACCTCACCCAGGCGTCGTACACGACGCACGCGGTGTTCGACCTGAAGCCGGAGACCGACGTCTACTGGTGCACCGCCGACATCGGCTGGGTCACCGGGCACTCCTACATCGTGTACGGCCCGCTCTCCAACGGCGCCACCCAGGTGATGTACGAGGGCACCCCGGACACGCCGCACAAGGGCCGGTTCTGGGAGATCGTCGACAAGTACGGGGTGAGCATCCTGTACACCGCGCCCACCCTGATCCGGACGATGATGAAGTGGGGCGACGACATCCCGGCCGGCTTCGACCTGTCCTCGCTGCGCCTGCTGGGCAGCGTCGGCGAGCCGATCAACCCGGAGGCGTGGATGTGGTACCGCCAGCACGTCGGCCGGGGCGAGCTGCCGGTCGTGGACACCTGGTGGCAGACCGAGACGGGCTCCATCATGATCTCGCCGTTGCCGGGGGTCACCGCGGCCAAGCCGGGTTCGGCGATGACGCCGCTGCCGGGCATCGTGGCCGACGTGGTGGACGACCAGGGCCAGTCGGTGCCGAACGGTGGTGGCGGCTACCTGGTGCTGCGTGAGCCGTGGCCGTCGATGCTGCGCACCATCTGGGGTGACGACGACCGGTTCATCGACACGTACTGGTCGCGTTTCCAGGGGATGTACTTCGCCGGCGACGGCGCGAAGAAGGACGACGACGGGCACATCTGGCTGCTCGGCCGGGTGGACGACGTGATGTTGGTGTCCGGGCACAACATCTCGACGACCGAGGTGGAGTCGGCGTTGGTGTCGCACCCGTCGGTGGCCGAGGCCGCGGTCGTGGGCGCCACCGACCCGACCACCGGTCAGGCGATCGTCGCGTTCGCCATTCCGCGGGGCAGCACTGACATCAGTGGTGACGCGGGCGAGCAGCTCATCGCCGACCTGCGCAACCATGTGTCGAAGACGCTCGGCCCGATCGCCAAGCCGCGCCAGATCATGCTGGTGCCGGAGCTGCCGAAGACCCGCTCCGGCAAGATCATGCGTCGGTTGCTGCGGGACGTGGCGGAGAACCGGTCGCTCGGCGACGTGACCACGTTGCAGGACTCCTCGGTGATGGACCTGATCTCTTCGGGGATGGGCGGCGCGAAGTCCGACGAGGACTGAAGGTAGGCGTACCCCAACGGTGGGTGGCGGTCCGGACGGGCCGTCACCCACCGTCGTCTTTTGTGGAGGCACGTCCGTCGCACATATGTGATACGGGAGTTAAACAGATAACGCATCGATCACGATCCCGCCGTACGGGTTGTTTGTCATTTAGTTTCACGCTCGTCGGGCGGCCCCGATGAGCCCACGCCACCGGATCCGGCCGACGTCCTCTGCCCGAGAAACGGAGTGGCATGAACAGAAACTCCCGTCCGGGGTCGCGCCGACGACTACTCGTCGCGCTACCCGTCATCGCCCTCGCGGCCACGTCACTGACCGTGAGTGGCAGCGCGGCCGCCAAGCCTTCGTCCGACACCCCGCGGGCGGTGATCGGGGCGGACGAGTACTACATCAACTACGCCGAGCCCGAGGTGCAGCCGGACACCGCCGGCCGTGAGGTGAAGGGCAAGGGTGGCGTCTACACCCCTGCCGTGGAGTCCGCGCGCGAGTTCGACCAGAAGCACGCCCGGGGCAACCCGGTGACGGCGCGGCAGCTGGCCAAGGACGAGGCCAAGTCGCTGAAGACGGGCCAGAACCCGCGCAAGTTCAAGAAGGCGCCGACCACCCAGACGGCGAAGTTGCTGACGCTGCTTGTCGAGTTCAACGACAAGGCCAACGACGACTTCACCGATGTGATGGTCCCCAAGACGGTGTTCGAGGACCGCACCTGCGTGCCCGGCACGGTCCAGAACGGCCCGAAGCACAACAAGATCCCGGACCCGGCGCGCCTGCCCCACGAGGACAACAACTCGATGTGGGTGCCGGACTTCTCGCCGCAGCACTACAACAAGATGCTGTACAGCAAGAAGGGCATCACCGAGCGGGTCCGCACGGACCTGAAGGGCCCGGACGGCAAGAAGGGCATCGACCTGTCCGGTCGCACCATGCACAACATGTACCTGGAGATGTCCAAGAACGCGTACACGGTGGACGGGCAGGCCAGCCCGTGGATCACCGTGCCGCACTCGGAGGGCTGGTACGCGGCCAACCGCTGCTTCCAGGACGAGACCGGCGCCTGGGTTCCCGGCCGTGAGCAGTCGATGAACGGCCACCCGGACAACCCGGCCGGCGCGGGCCGCCTGGCGACCGACGCGATCGACGCGCTCGTCGCGAAGGACCCGAACTTCCCGTGGGCCGACTACGACATCGAGGACCAGGCTGACCGCGACGGTGACGGCAACGTCTTCGAGCCGGACGGCGTGATCGACCACCTCGTGCTGGTGCACGCCGGTCAGGGCAAGTCCCGTGGTGGCGGCGCCGAGGGCGTGTACGCCGTGTGGGCGCACTCCTCCACGGTCGCCGGTGGCTACACCATCCCGGGCACCAACATCAAGGCGTCGAACTACATCGTGCAGCCGGAGGACGCCGGTGTCGGCGTCTTCGCTCACGAGTTCGGCCACGACCTGGGCCTGCCGGACCTCTACGACACGTCCGGCAACGCCGACTCCGACGTGGACTTCTGGGACCTGATGGCCTCGGGCTCGCACTCGGGTGAGATCTTCCAGGCGCTGCCGACGCACATGGGCATCTGGGACAAGTGGGTGCTCGGTTGGGCCGACCCGCTGACCATCCGCCCCGGGTCGAACCCGCGCGAGGTGAAGCTCGGCCAGACCTCACGCACCCCGATCGACTCCGAGGACGGCATCAAGGTCGACCTGCCGGACAAGGTGACGACGCTGGCGACCCCGCACAGCGGCACCAAGATGTGGCACAGCAACAACGACCAGGAGTGGGCCGACGTCAAGCTCAGCCGCTCGGTCGACGTGCCGGCGGCCGCCGACTCGAAGTTCTGGATGTGGAACAACTACATCATCGAGGAGGACTGGGACTACGGCTTCGTCGAGCTCTCCACCGACGGCGGCACGACCTGGACCGAGCAGAAGGTGTACGACGAGGGTGGCACTGTTGTCACCACGCCGGACGGTTACCCGGACCCGAACGGCCGGATGAACGACTTCGGCGGCAAGAAGTACGGCCTGACCGGCAGCACCGACGGCTGGCGGCACGACTACGTCGACCTGTCGGCGTACGCGGGCACGACAGTGCAGCTGCGGCTGCGCCTCGCCACCGACGAGGCCTTCGAGGAGCGCAACTGGTTCGTCGACGACTTCTCGGTCACCGGCGGCGGCGCCACCACCTGGAGTGACGACGTCGAGGGCGGCGACAACGGCTGGACCGCCACCGGCGGCACCTTCGTCGACACCACCGGCGCGGGCTGGAAGGTCTCCAGCGGCACCGAGGTCCACGCCCAGTACTACCTGGCGGAGTGGCGCAACTTCGACGGCTTCGACAAGGGCCTGCAGTACACCTACGACACCATCTACTCCCACGAGGCGTGGAAGGTCGACCGGATCAAGTACAACGCGCCGGGCATGCTGGTCTGGTACCGGGACACCGCGCTCGGCGACGTCAACCACGTCACCGGGCAGATGACCGCGCTGCCCAGCTACGGCGCGAAGGGCGGCCTGCTCATCGTCGACTCGCACTTCGACCCGTACCGGCGTACGGGTGAGGCGGCGGAGAAGGACCCGTCGGTGACGGACAACCTGCCCAGCCGTCCGCAGTCGTCGAACGCGGCCTTCTCGTTGCAGCGGACCTACCCGTTCACCGAGTGCCTGGAGGCGGCGGACGAGCCGTACAGCTCGTACTGCACGAAGTTCAAGGGCCAGGCGCCGGTCAAGGCGTTCACCGACGCCAAGGGCTGGTACCCGGGCATCGAGATGCGCGATGGCGCGGCGTACGCCCGGGACAACGACGCGTCGGTGGTCCTGCCGTCGCGTGACAACGCGCCGTACACCACCCGGGTCACCAACCCGGACGGCAGCCCGGCGCCGGAGTTCTACGGCGTGACCCTGGGCGGTGGCGCGATCGTGCTCGGCACCGGCAACCCCGGTGACCAGGGTGTGAACTACGGCGTCTCGCTCACCATCAAGAAGGCGGCCGCGGACAACTCGTCCGCCACGATCTACGTGACGCCGGCCAAGAAGTAACGGTTTCGCAGATCGACAAGTGTAACGGTGGGGCCGGTGGCGGAGACGCTGCCGGCCCCACTGTCGTAAGTGCGATCAAACTGATCGAGGGATGTCGTTGTATACGTTCGCGTCTGGGTCTGCGCTGCTCAGCGCGGCTGATGAACCGGTGGGGTGTGACGGTGAAAAGCATTCCCAACAAAATCTTGCAACAAATCGACGCGTTCGTCTTCCCACCCGTCCCGCCAGTGTCTAAGTTCACCATTGGTCCCACTAGTGGGATCGATCTCCCACCGGCCCGTACCCCCGTTGGGCCGGTTCCCTCACACCGGAGGTACCACGTGCGCAAAGTCGCAGTGGGTCTGCTCGGGCTCTCACTGACGGCGACAGGCCTGGCTTTCGGCCCGTCCGCCTCGGCGGCGCCTCAGCCCAAACTGCCGGCCGCGGCACCGGCCGCTGCCGAACCACAGGCACTGAAGGATGAGCTCCCCGACAAGCTCGAGGACAAGCGCCGCGAGCTGCGTGAGCAGGGCCTCGCCGACGTGCTGAGCGGGCGCAGCAAGCCGATCGAGCGCAACGGCAGCACTGTCGTCAAGGTCGGCCAGGTCGGCAAGACGGGCACCAACGCCAAGGCGCGCTCCGCCGCCGGCGGCGGCCAGGAGACCAGGGATCAGTACGTCGAGCTCAAGCGTGAGCGGACCGACAAGATCTTCGTGATCCTGGCCGAGTTCGGCGACGAGCGCCACCCGTCCTACCCGGACAAGGACATGAACCCGGACATCGCCGGCCCGGCGACGTTCGACGGTCCGTTGCACAACAAGATCCCCGAGCCCAACCGGGCCGTGGACAACTCCACCATCTGGCAGCCGGACTTCAGCCCGGAGCACTTCCGCCAGCTCTACTTCGGCACCAACCCGGGCGACGAGTCGCTCAAGCAGTACTACGAGGCGCAGTCCTCCGGTCGCTACACCGTCGAGGGTGAGGTGACCGACTGGGTCAAGGTCCGGTACAACGAGGCCCGTTACGGTCGCTCCGACGACCCGAAGGCCGACGACGACCCGACCGGCGACCCCGCCGTCTGCGGCGACAACGTCTGCTCGAACACCTGGAACCTGATCCGCGACGCCGCCAACCAGTGGGTCGCCGACCAGAAGGCCAAGGGCCGGACGGACGAGCAGATCGCCGCCGAGATGAAGTCCTTCGACCAGTGGGACCGTTTCGACTACGACGGTGACGGCGACTTCAACGAGTCGGACGGCTACATCGACCACTTCCAGATCGTCCACTCCGGCGGCGACCAGGCCGACGGTGACCCGCAGCAGGGTGAGGACGCGATCTGGAGCCACCGTTGGTCGGCGTTCAACAGCTCGCCCGTGGGCCCGCCGAACTTCCCGATCGGCGGCACCCAGATCGGCAACACCGGCGTCTGGATCCGCGACTACACGATCCAGCCGGAGAACGGCGGCCGCAGCGTCTTCTACCACGAGTACGGCCACGACCTGGGCCTGCCGGACGACTACGGCCCGGCCGACAACAGCAACGAGCACTGGACCCTGATGGCCCAGAGCCGGCTCGGCGCGAAGAACGACGCCGGCATCGGCGACCGTGGCGGCGACCTCGGCGCGTGGAACAAGTTCCAGCTCGGCTGGCTCGACTACGAGGTGGTCGCGGCAGGGCAGAAGCAGACGCTGAAGCTCGGCCCACAGGAATACAACTCGAAGGAAGCACAGGCCGTCGTGGTCGTGCTGCCCAAGAGGGAATACACCTTCAACTACGGTCCGCCGTTCGAGGGCTCCAAGCAGTACTTCTCCGGTAACGAGGACAACCTCGACAGCAAGATGACGAGGACGTTCGACCTCACCGGCAAGTCCGCGGCGGCGCTGTCGCTCAAGGGCAAGTACAGCATCGAAGCGGGTTACGACTACCTCTACTTCGAGGCGTCGACAGACGGCGGTCAGTCCTGGACCGACCTGGACGGCACTGTCAACGGCAAGCCGATCGGCGTGGACGGTGCCGGTCGCCCGGCCCTCGCCGGCAGCAGCAACGGCGCCTGGGCGGACATCAACATCCCGCTGACCTCGGTCGCCGGCAAGTCGGCGCAGGTCCGCCTGCACTACGTCACCGACGGTGGCGTCTCCGAGGGCGGCTTCTTCGGTGACGCGATCACCGTGACCGCCGACGGCCAGACCGTGTTCAGCGACGGCGCCGAGACCGACGCCGGCTGGAACCTGGAGAAGTTCGAGGTGGTCGGGGCGACCTACACCCGACTGTTCGACAACTTCTACATCGCCGGCAACCGGTCGTACGTCTCGTACGACAAGTACCTGAAGACCGGCCCGTACTTCTTCGGCTACGCGAACACCCGCCCGGACTGGGTGGACCACTACGCGTACCAGGAGGGCCTGCTCATCTCGTACTGGAACACCCGGTTCTCCGACAACAACACCGCCCCGGCCTCCCCGACCAACCCGGGTGGTCACCCCGGTGAGGGTCGCAACCTGTACATCGACGCGCACCCGCGCCCGATCTACAACCTGACCGGGGCACCGTGGCGGGCCCGCGTCCAGATGTACGACGCACCGTTCAGCCTGAACAAGGCCGACTCGTTCACCCTGCACCTCAACAGCCAGCCGCAGTACATCCGTGGCCAGGCCGCTGAGCCGCTGTTCGACGACACCAAGAAGTACTTCTACGAGGAACTGCCGAACCACGGCGTCAAGCTCCCCGCGACCGGTGTCAAGATCAAGGTTCTGGAGCAGGACGGCACCTCGATGAAGATCCGGATCAGCTGACCACTGATCCCGCACCAACCAGCGACGCCCGGGCAGGTCAACTGCCCGGGCGTCGCCCGTTGTACGACACCCGCTGACGACGCGGACCGGCTTCTCCGAGGGACGGTCGAGGCGGCTCCCCTGGCCCCCGGTCCGGGACAACCCGGGGCTTTCCCCTGTTCAACGCGACCACCGGGGCCGCCTGCGGCAACCGGGTCCTAGGCTGTCTGCCATGACCGACCAGCGCGACGGAGCCGTCGACGAGTCCTGTGTCCTCACCGAGGGGCCGTGGACGCACCGTTTCGTCGGTGCCAACGGCAGCCGGTTCCACGTGGTCGAGGCCGGCACCGGGCCTATGGTGCTCTTCCTGCACGGCTTCCCCGAGCACTGGTGGGCCTGGCACCAGATGCTGCCGGCGATCGCCGACGCCGGCTTCCGGGCGGTCGCCGTCGACCTACGCGGCTACGGCGCCAGCGACAAACCACCACGGGGGTACGACGGCTACACCCTCGCCGCCGACATCGCCGGGCTGATCCGCGCGCTCGGTGAACGATCCGCGACCATCGTCGGCAGCGGACTCGGCGGCATGGTGGCCTGGACGGTGGCCTCGTTCCACCCGTCCCTGGTCCGCCGGCTCGTGGTGCTGGCGGCACCGCACCCGTTGCGGCTGCGCGCCGCCATCTTCGCCGACCCACGCGGGCAGTTCACCGCCTCCACGCCGGCGTTGAAGTTCCAGCTACCCCGTTACGAGCACGTGCTGACCCGCGACGGCGCCGCGGCGGTCGGCGAGATCATGCGCCGCTGGGGCGGCCCACAGTGGGTGGCCGGGCCGGACTTCGAGGCGTACGCCGAGCGGTGCCGGGAGGCGATGTGCATCCCGCAGGCCGCGTTCTGCGCGCTGGAGGGTTACCGCTGGGCGTTCCGCTCCCTGCTGCGGCTGCACGGCTACCGGTTCGTCCGCCTGATGCAGAAGCCGCTGTCCACCCCGACCCTGCAACTGCACGGCGCCCTGGACGCCGCCTCCCTGCCCCGGACCGCACTGGGCTCCGGCCGGTACGTCGTCGCCCCGTACGAGTGGCGACTGCTCGACGGGGTGGGGCACTTCCCGCACCTGGAGGCACCGGAGCTGGTGCTCGGTGAGATCCTGCGGTGGGCGAAGACCTGACGCGTCAGACCCGCTGTTCGCGCAGGTCGGTGACCTCGGCGGCCGGTGCCCAACCCTGGTAGACGCCGAAGTCGAAGACCTCCAGCCGCATCGCCTCGGCCACCGGCCAGCGACCACCGGTGTACTCCACCCGCAGCCACGCGTCGTGCTCGCCGAGCACGATGAACGGCTGCCCCTTCCAGGTGCAGGTGGTCCGCACGTACGCCAGATCCTCGATCTCGCTCGCCGGCAGCACCCGGACGTAACGGCCCGCCCGGACCTCCTCGAAGCCCTCACCGGGCTCGGGCTGGTAGAGGCGGATGTCGTCGCCGTCCGGGCTGGCCTGGTATTCCCGGCCCTGCCACCGGGCCACGTAACCGTCGCGCATCACGCCTCCCCGACCCGTCGCCAGGTGACCGAGTCGGTGTCCAACTCCGCGACCACCCGCTCGGTGCCGTCCGCGCCGATCCGCCAGAGTTGGGCTCCGTGCGGCAGGCGCGCGCTGTCCACTTTGAACTCGGCCACCACGTCGCTGCTCTCACCCGGAGCGAAGCCGTTGCCCCGGAAAGGCGGGCGTTCGATGACCCAGCCCTCCATGGCCCGCATCGCCGACTCGTTCTGACCGCCGTAGGGGATGCGGTAGAGGCTCGGCCGGTGCGCCGGCCAGCGCAGCACGTAGATCTCGTCGGCGTCCGGGGCGAACGGCGAGCCGGGGTAGCTGAGGCCGAGCGCCTCGTGCAGCTGAGCCGGTGTGGTCAGGTGGGACAGTTCGCCGGCCCGGTGCACGAACCCGGACACCCGGTCGTACCCACGGTCCAGGTAGTACGCGAGCTGGCTCGGTGCGATCGCCTTCTGCATGACCGTCGGGCGGGTCGGGTCGACAGCCGTCGGGGCGTACCGGGGGCGGGCGGCCGGTTCGGCCGCGGCTGGTGCCTCCACCTGGTCGACTTCCAGGTCGTCGCCGAGCCCCACCTCGGCGGCCCAGTTGGCCAACGCGACGATCTGCTCGCCGGGCAACTTGGCACCGACCGGCGTGCCCGGGTTGACGGCGAACGACCAGTCCTCGTCGGGCCAGCGCCGGATCAGTTGGGCGAACTTCACCCGGACCGTGTCGACGTCCCCGTCGACGTGGTCGGCGAGGCGCTCCGGCGACGTGTAGACCACCACGTACGTCTCGCCGTCGAGTTGCCCGGTACGCCAGACGAAGCCGGGATCTCCCGGGCGGCTTCCCGCCGCCGAGTCCGGTGCCGCCGGAAGCAGCACCCGGGCCAGCAGCAGGGTGGACAGGAAGGTGTCGGTGCTGCCGGAGCTGGCGGCGCTGAGCAGGTCCTCCTCGACCGTGTTGGCCGGCTCGAACTCGACCGGCGCCGGCTCGTCGGCCGGCGGGTGCGGACCGTCGCCGCCGAACACGCTCTCGCCGCCGAACATGCTTTCAGCGCCGGTCTGCTCCGAACCGGTCAGGCCGGCCGACGGGGCACCGCTGTCGGCGCGGTCGGCACCGAGCGGGGTGTCGACACGGCCGCCGAAACCCGGATCATCGAGGCCACCGCCGGCCTCCGTCGGAATCGAGGGGTGCGGGACGGGCGGGCTCGCAACCGGTTGGCCGAGGTTGAACGACGCGGGAGCGGAGGGGCCGGGGGGCGACGGATCGAACAGGCCGGGGCCGGGGGGCGACGAGCCGAACGGCGGCGGGGTGGCCTCGGCGGGGCTGGGGCCGGGAGGCGAGGGAACGAACAGGCCCGGACCGGGGGACGGCGAGCCGAACGGTGGCGGGGCGGCCTCGGCGGGGCCGGGCCGGTGGGCCGTCTCGGCCGGCGCGCCGCTCTCGACCGGGTCGGTGAGGTCGCGGGACTCGATGATGGTGCCCTCGATGACGATGGGCGTGAAGCCGCGGCGCGGCGCGGGTGGCCCGGAGACCGGTTCCGCGACGGACTCCGGCAGGTCCTCCGCCGGCCCGAACCGGCCCGGCCGGTCCTGCGGGATCGCCTGCGTCGCCTCCGCCGAAGGGTCGGGCCGCCCAGGCGCACCTGTCAGGGGAGGCTCAGCGGTCACCCGGAACGCGCGGGTGGGCTCCTCGGCAAGCGGGTTGTGCCGACGCGGCGGCAGCGGCTGGGTGATCTCCTCGCCGGATGCCGGTGCGTCCACGCCCCGGGACGTGCCGAGGCCGCCCTCCGGCCGACGGATCGGCTGGGTGGCTGCCGGGTCCGCTGCCACCTGGAAGGCCCTCGTCGCCGGCTCGTCGGCTGGCGCATCGGCTGGGCGACGGCGCGGAAAGGGCTGACTGCCTCGCCCGAACCGGGTCGGCGGGGCCGCCCGGTCACCCTGACGACCCCCGCTCGGGGCCGGATCACGGGCGGGGCTCGGGTCGAAGAAGGAGCGCCGGGGTGCCGCTTGGGGACCGCTGTTGCCGTTGCCCACGGCGGGGCCGTCGTCGACCGGCCGGGTCGGCGCCGGCCAGCCCCCGCTCGGCCCCTGCTGCTCGGTGGTGGGGGCGGCGGACGCCAACGGGGTGAACCGGGACGGCCGGCCGGTGCGGGGCAGGGCTCCGGCGCCGGGTGCGGGCCGGGGCGGCTCGCTCGGGTGCCGCTGGCCGGCGGCGGGCAGGTCCTCCTGGCCGGCGCGGCGCGGCGGCTCGGCGGGAACCGGTGGCCGGGGTGCCGGGCCCGGCACCGACGGCGTACCGACCCGGGGCAGCCCGCCCCGGCTGGGCCTTCGGGGCGCGATCGGAACACTCTCGGGCGCGGGCGAGGCAGCCCCGGTCGCCGGGGCCGATCCGGCGGCTGACGCGGCGTCGCGAGGTGGCATGCCGGGCCGGGTGCGGGCCAACGTCTCGGCTCGCTCCAGCCGAGCGCGGGCACCCATGGCCCGGCCGGGCAGTCGCACGTCGCCCCGGGACAGCTGCGACACGAACCAGGCCGGCAGGTAACCCTCGACCGGCAGCCCTGGGTTGACGGCGAGCCACCACTCATGGTTGGGCCAACCGGCCGCGAGATCGGCGAAGGGGATGCGGCGGTTGCTGCCGGCGTTGTCGCCCAGGCAGGCCCGCAGTGCGGCGGCGGAGGTGAAGGCCAGGACGTGGGTCCGGCCGCCGGTGGTCCAGGTGCCCCATCCGGCGGGTGGCTGGCCGGGCCGCGTCGGCGCGGAGATCGGCAGCAGCACATCGGTGCGGGACAGGAGCCGGAAGTAGAGCTCCTGGTCGTTGGCGCGCAGCGCGTCGCGCATCGCCACCTCGGCCTCCGTGGCCGGCTCCCATGCGGTCACGGCCACCTCCCCTTCCGAGAACAGGCCACAGGTATCGCGTACAACCTACAAGGTGGCACCAAGATCACAATGGCAGGCCGGCGGCGGTCGGTCAGGGTGTCGAGGAGGCGATAACATCCCGTTCCGGAGCCGACACGATACGGAGGGCGTCGATGTCCCGGTCGATCACGCGCCCGGTCCTCGCAGGTCTGGCCGCCAGCCTGTTGACCGTACCGGCCCTTCCGACCGTCGCCGTCGCCGCCGGGTTCCGGGCGGCGCCGGCCTGCGCGACAGCACTCGCCCCCGTCCGGCCGGTCACCGCCACGCCCTGGCCGCAGCAACGGTACGACCCCGCGCGGCTCGCGCCGCTGGCCACCGGCGTCGGGGTGACCGTCGCGGTGGTCGACTCCGGGGTGGACCGGGCGCACCCGCAACTGGCCGGGCGGGTGCTGGCCGGCGCCGACCTGCTCGACCCCGGCGGGGACGGCCGTCGGGACTGCGCCGGGCACGGTACCGGTGTGGCGAGCATCATCGCGGCGGCGCCCCGCCCCGGCGTCGCCTTCCGTGGGCTGGCGCCGGGCGCCCGGATCCTGCCGGTGCGGGTGAGTGAGCAACAGGTGGTGCAGGGGCGGGAGTCGGGGCGTACGGTCAGCGCCGACGAGTTCGCCCGGGCCATCCGGTGGGCCGTCGACCATGACGCCGACGTGGTGAACCTGTCTGTGGTGCTGTACGCGGACGACCCGGAGGTCCGTGCGGCCGTCCGGTACGCGGTCGACCGGAACGTGGTGCTGGTGGCCGCCGCCGGGAACCTGCACGACAGCGGGGACCCCCGACCGTTCCCCGCCGGCTACGACGGGGTGCTCGGCGTGGGTGCGATCGGGGCGGACGGTGGGCGGGCGACCTTCTCGCAGACCGGCCCGTACGTCGACCTGGTGGCACCCGGCAGCGAGGTGCTGACCGCCGCCCCCGGCGCGGGCCACCACCGGGTCGAGGGCACCAGTTACGCGGCGCCCTTCGTGGCCGCCACGGCAGCTCTGCTGCGGGAGTACCGGCCGGAGCTGACCGCCGCCCAGGTCGCGGAGCGGATCATCGCCACCGCCGATCCAGCTCCCGGCGCGGGCCACGGCGGCGGGTACGGCGCCGGGGTGTTGAACCCCTACCGGGCGGTCACCGAGACCAGCGGCGGCCGGCCGGCGGGAGCGCTGCCGGTGGCCGCGCTCGCCGACGATCGGGCCGACCCGGCGCGACTCGCCCGCCAGACACGCCGGGCCGCCGCTCGGGACCGGGCCCTGTTGGTCGGCGCGGTGGTCGGCATGACGGCGCTCACCGTGGCTCTGCTGGCAGTGGTGGTGCCCCGGGGCGCCCGTCGGCGCTGGCGCCCGGCCGGCCCGGCCTGAGCCCACCCACCCGCGGCCCGAACCTGCGACCGGCCGCGGGCGGGGCGCTGACCCGGACACGGTCAGCGCTCCCGGCCCACATCGCTCACTGGAACAGCCCGGTGTTCTTCTTTTCGGTGTCCAGGTAGTCGGTGGCGGAGTCGTTCACCGCCAGCCTGATGTCACGCAGCATCGCCTGGAGGTCCTGTGAGGCCGAGCGCCACCGCGCCTGCCGCTGCTCGTAGGCCTGCCGCGCCTCGCCCGTCCAGCTCGCCACCAGCGGGGCGGCGTCCCGTTCGAGTTGCCCGAGTTGCGCGTCGAGGGTGTTCAACGCTTTCTGGATGTCAGCGCCGGCCTGCTGCAGCGCGGCGAAGTTGACGACCAGCACACCATGGTCCATCGGATTCCCTCCCCAGCGGGATCAGAGCGGCAACTGGATGCCGCCGCGGTTGGTGCCGGCCACCCGGCTGGCCACCTCGTCGTCGGACACGTCGTACTGCCGGCCGGCGGTGCGGATCGCACCGGCGGTCTCCCGCAGGGCGCGGTGCAGCGCGGCCTGGTCCTGTGACCACTGCTGCTTGACCTGCTCGAACGACCGGCCGCCAGCGCCACGCCAGGCCTGCTGCAACACCTCCAGCTCGGCCAACAGGCCGGTCAGCATGGACTGCAACGACTGGTCCACCTGCTCGAACTTCGCGGCGGTCTGCTGCATGACTGCGGCTTCTGCCTTGGTTTGGGACACCCGGACGTCACCTCGTCTCTCGGATCGCACCTGGCCGTCGACGCGTCCACGGTGGGCGACGCGTCGTCGCTTGGCCCGGTCGTCGAGCACTGAGACACGGGTCAGCGAAGGACTTCGTGGCTGACGGTAGCGACCTCGTAGCAGTTCTGCTACCCCGCGGGCTTCCCCTGTGGACAACCGAGGCGGCCATCGGTCGCTTACGATGTGCCGCAGCCACGTCGCGGCGCGTGACGGGCCGTCAGCGGCGGCCGACCGCCCGACCCGGTTCCCACTGGTCGAGGAGGCACGGTGCCGCACCCACCGACCCCTGTCGACTCCGGGGCAGGGGCCCGCGCACCGGCGACCGGGCCGGGCCGACCCACCGACAGTGGCCTGCCGTCGGCCGATCAGCGCGCGCCCCGCCGCCGGTCGACGGTGGGCCGCTGGGTGGCGGTCGGCCGTCGCGCGGGTGCCCGCACGCGAGCCGGCCAACTGGTCACCGCGCAGGTAGCGGCGGCGCTCGTCCTCGTCGCCCTGGGCCGGCCCGCACCAGTCGTCGCGGTAGCCGCCCTGATGGCCGTGCTGCTGGTGGCGGCCGCCTGGGTGCCGCTTCGGGGGCGCTGGCTCTTCGAGTGGCTGGGCACCGCCGTCGGGCACCTCACCCGCCGCCGGGCGCTGACCGGGCCGGCCGGAGCAGCCGAACTGCTCGACCTGGTCGCCCCGGGCACCGTCGTCCGCTCGACCGAGCTGACCGGTGGGCCGGCGGCCGTCCTGGAGGACACCACGGGAATGGTCGCGCTGCTGGAGTTGGGGGACCCGGGCGACCTGCTGGGTGACGCGTCCCAGGCGATCCCCGCCCCGGCCGCGTTGCTCCCGCCGGCCGGGCCGGACCTGCCCCCGCAGCTGGTCCAACTGCTGCTCGCGGGCGCACCGGCACCGGTGCCGAGCGCCGGTGGCACGGTCGGCACCTCGTACCGGCAGCTCACCGACGGGCGGCTTGCCGGGCGGGAACGGGCGGTGGTTGCCGTCCGGGTGCTGCGGGTCGACGGTTGGTCCGAGGAGGATCTGCGCCGGGTGCTCGCCGGCACGGTCCGCCGGATCGTCAGGCGTCTCGGGCCGTTGGCCGCGCGACCGCTCGGGGTGCCGGCGGCGCTGCGTGTCCTGGGCGAGTTGGCCCACCAGGACGGCGAACCGGTCCGGGAGTCCTGGGCGGTGATCCGGTCGGGCACCCTGGTCCAGGCCACCTTCCTGCTGACCCGGTGGCCCGACCCGGGCGGTACGGGCGGACGCCGGCTGGTGCCCCGCCTGCTCGCGCTGCCGGCGACGGCCACGACGGTGTCCATGTGCTCGGGTCCGGCGCCGACGATGACGCCGTCGTCGCATTCACCGGCGACCACAACAGTGCCGACCGAGCTGACGGTGCGTCTGGCGGCCGGGACTGCGGCCGAGTTGGCGGCGGCCACGGAGGCGCTGATCCGACTGGTGACCGACCTGGGCGGAAAGTTGCGGCGGCTCGACGGTGCCCACCTGAGCGGGCTGGCCGCCACGCTGCCGCTGGCGTTGCCGGCGTCCGGAGCGCAGCCCCGCCCATCGGCACCCGGGTCGCCGCCCGGCGCGGCGGTGACCGACTGGGAGCTCTCGGTGGGCGACGCGGGGCTGATGGTCGGCACCAACCGGCACGGCCGGGCCGTCACCGTACGACTGTTCCGGCCGGAGAGCACCCGGGTGCTGCTGGTCGGCGGGGTGCGCGCCGCCCAACTGGTGGGCCTGCGCGCGCTGGCACTCGGCGCCCTGGTGGTGGTGCAGACGGTCCGGCCACGCGCCTGGGAGCCGTTCGTCCGGGGGGTTGGCGCACCGGGCGGCACGATCCCGTTGCTGCCGCCGGGTCGGGCGGTCGCCGACGGGGTGGGTACGGCGCTGCGTCCGTTGCTGGTGATCGTCGACGCCGGGCCGGTGGCGGCCGAGGCCGCGCCGGGCCCGCCGTGGCGGGCCACACTGGTGGTACGCGACGAGCTGACACCGGCGGATGTGGACACGCTGAGCCGGGCCGACCTGGCGTTGCTCCAGCCGTTGACCTCCGCCGAGGCCGCCCTGGCCGGAGCCGCGCTGGGGCTGGGCGGCTCGGCCGAGTGGCTGACCCGGATCCGGGAGGACATGGTGGCGGTGGTCAACCGCCGGGCGCTGCGCTGGGCGCTGCTGTCCCCCACACCGATCGAGGGGCAGCTGATCGGGCCGCCGAGGCGCGGCTGACCAGTCGGGCCGCCGAGGCGCGGCTGATCACCAGGATGGCCAGCTGTCGGGTTACGCCGGTGCGTGGTCCGTGGCACGATCCCCGCCATGGGTTTTCTGAAAGGTCTGCTGATTCGGCTGGCCAGCACAGCTCTGGCTTTCTGGCTCGCCACGCTCCTCATTCCGGGCATCTCCCTGGATTCGAACTCGGCCACCGAGACGGTGACCACGCTGCTTCTGGTGGCGGTGATCTTCGGTGTGGTCAACGCTGTTCTCCAGCCGATCATCAAGACCGTCGGCTGCGGCTTCTACCTGCTGACCCTGGGTCTCATCGCCCTGGTGGTGAACGGTCTGCTGTTCCTGCTCACCAGTTGGATCGCCGACCAGGCCGGGCTGCCGTTCGAAGTGGACGGTTTCTGGCCGGCGGCGGTGCTCGGCGCCCTCTTCGTGAGCATCGTGACCTGGATCCTCGGCGCCGTCCTCGACCGGGACTGACCGGCGACCAGCCAGCACCGACCCGGCTTGCCGGGGCCCCGACCTGGTCCGGGGCCCCGGCGGGCCGCTGACCAGAGTTCGGGAATTGGCCGGCCCGGGTGCCCATCCCGGCGGTTAGCGTCGCGGCATGTTCTCACTGACCTACGCCGACGGACACCTGCTCAGCACCGATCCGGCGCGGATCGATCTGGACCTGGTGCACCACTGGTTGTCCACCGACGCGTACTGGGCGCTCGGGCGGGACCGGGAGACCACCGAACGGTCGTTCGCCGGCTCACTGCCGTTCGGCATCTACCGTCCGGAGGACGGCCGCCAGGTGGCGGTGGCCCGGGTCGTCACGGACGGTGCCACCTTCGCCTGGCTCTGCGACGTGTACGTCGACCGGGCCGCCCGAGGTCGGGGGTTGGGCGGGTGGCTGGCCGGTGCGGTCCGCGACCACCTGGCCGAGCTGGGCGTACGCCGGATCCTGCTCTGCACCAACGACGCGCACCAGGTGTACGCGGGGGTTGGCTTCACGCCGCTGGACAACCCGCAGCGGTGGATGCAGCTCGACCGGCGACCGCCGGTGACCCCGATCACCGGAAAGGAACAAAGCAGCACTACGCCCCTTACGGTGGAAGCGTGACACCACTCCGCCTGGGATACCTCTACGGCCTCGGCGCGTACCTGCTCTGGGGTTTCTTTCCGCTCTACCTGAAGCTGCTGCGACCCGCCGGCCCGCTGGAGATCCTGGCCCACCGGATCGTCTGGTCGGTGGTCTTCGTGGCCCTGCTGCTGGCGGCGCTGCGCAACGTCGGCTTCCTGCGGGCGCTGCTGCGCCGCCCCTGGGCGATGGCGGGGATCGTGGCCGCCGCCGCGCTGATCGCTGTCAACTGGGGCACCTACATCTACGGGGTGAACTCCGACCGGGTGGTGGAGACCGCGCTCGGTTACTTCATCAACCCGCTGGTCGTGGTGCTGCTCGGGGTGACGGTGCTGCGGGAGCGGCTACGCCCGACGCAGTGGGTGGCGCTCGGGATCGGCGCGTCGGCGGTCGCGGTGCTCACCGTTGACTACGGTCGGCTGCCCTGGCTGGCACTGACCCTGGCGTTCAGCTTCGCCGGCTACGGCCTGGTCAAGAAGCGGCTGGGGCTGCCGGCGGCCGAGGGGCTCTTCGTCGAGTCGGCGGTGCTGGCGTTGCCGGCGCTGGGCTACCTGGGGTGGCTGACGGCGAAGGCCGACCTCACCTTCGGGCACGTCTCCGCCGGGCACACCGCGCTGCTGGTGCTGGCCGGCGCGGCCACGGCGATTCCGCTGCTCATGTTCGCCGGGGCGGCCAACCGGCTACCCCTGAGCGGCCTCGGCATGATCCAGTACCTGGCGCCGATCCTTCAGCTCGGCTGCGGTGTGCTGATCTTCCACGAGCCGATGCCGCCGGCCCGTCTGGCCGGCTTCGCGCTGGTCTGGCTGGCCCTGATCGTCTTCACCGCCGACGCGGTCCGCAACTCCCGCCGCAACCGGGCCCAGGCCCGGATCCTGGAACCCGTCCCCACCCCGTAATCCCACCCCCCGGCCCCCGCGATCTTGCAGTTTCGGTCGTCGATATGCCCTTCCATGCCCTTTATGAGAGTGCAGAAAGTGCAAGATCGCGGAGGACCGCGCGCAGGGTCAGGGGACGGCGTAGGTGAGGATCGGCGTGCCGTCGGCTCTCTGCAGTTCCACGCTGACCAGCTCGGCGTCGGTGAACCTGGTGGCACCGGTGAAGCTGAGATCGTCACCGGGGGCCGCCAGCCAGGAGCCGATCTGCTCGGTGGCGCCGTTCGGTCCGCGCGCCACGAGCCGGAACGGGTACGCCTTGCCGTAGCTCGTCCGCGCGTCGTACCCGCAGCGCATGGTCACCTCGGTACCCCACTTGGTGCCGGTGAGCCCGAGGTCGGCGTGCACCGGCCCGGCGGCGGCCACCGGTCGCATGGCCACCATCGACACCTGCGGGGCCGGGGTGCCCTGCGCCCCGGGCGGCCCGGCCGGTCGAGGCAGCGCCATTGCGGTGCCCACGCCGACCAGCAGCGCCAGCCCGGCGGCGGCCAGTGTGGTCAGCGCGTACCGTCGCCGGTCCGCGGAGCGTTCCCGACGTCGGCGCTGGCGGGCCTCGGCGAGCAGCGCGGGCACCCTGGGCGGTGCCGGCGGCGGCAGGATCTGCTCCAGTCCCGCCGGGTCGAGGCGTCCGAGCAACCCGGGCAGCACGGCGATCTCGGCGACCGCCTCCCGACACGAGGCGCAGCCGCCGAGGTGCCGCTCGTAGGCCGCCCGCTCGGCAGGGGCCAGGGCACCCAGCACGTACGCGCCGTCGTCGTACGCGAACTCGCACCGGGTCATCCCGTCACCCCCATCTCGGCAAGGACCAACCGTAGAGACCGCAGCGCGTAGTGGGTGCGGGATTTCACGGTCCCCGGCGGCACGCCCAGGCGGGATGCCGCCTCGGCTACCGACCGCCCCTGGTAGAAGCACTCGACCAGCACTTCCCGGTGGGTCGGGCTGAGCCGGTTCAGCGCCTCGGCGACGGTCCACGCCTCCACCGCCCGTTCGGCCTCGTCGATCACCTCGGGCGGTTCGGGCAGGTCGTCGGTGAACACCTCGCCGACCCGGGTGGACCGCCGCCGCCAGGCGTCGATGGCCAGGTTGCGGGCGGTGGTGAACAGCCAGGACCGCACCGATCCGCGTCTCGGGTCGAGTGACTCCGGATGTCGCCAGGCCCGCAGCAGCGTCTCCTGGACCAGGTCCTCGGCCCGCTGCCGGTCCCCGTTGACCAGCCGCAGGGCGTGGGCGTACAGCGCCTCCGCGTGCTCGTCGTGCAGCGCGCGCAGCAGTTGGGCGTCGTGGTCGCTGATGGCGGTCTCCTCGCTTCCGGCGCGCGTGCGGCGGTGGCGTCCGCCTGGGAATACGTGCGGTCACGCCGATCGGTTCAGCCCGAGGTCAGGCCGGTTGCGGGGTGGTTGCCGCCCACGAAGGTGTTCATGCCCGGTTCACACCGTGGCCGACGTGCGCTCACCACGTCCTCCTAGCGTCCGGCTGGTACGCCGCCTGTCGTGCCACCGACTCCTCTGGAGGCCTCCCCCATGAGCGACCGCCCCCGGCTGCTCCCCCTGTTGACCGGCGCCCGCCATGGCACCCGTGACGCCATGACCTGTCTGTACCGGTGCGGAAACGCCTGCGACCACCCGGTGCCGAACACCTCCGACAACGCGTACTTCGGCGACGTGGTGAACGCCGAGATGTCCCGGCGTGGCGTGGTCCGGGCCGGCGCGGTGGGCGCGCTGGTGCTCGGTCTCGGCGGCGCGGCGGCCGGTGCGCTCGCCGGTGCGGCCCCGGCCGTGGCCGCACCGGCCACCACCCCGGACGTCCCGGAGGCCTTCGGTTTCGGCCGTCCGAGCACCGGAGTCGGCAGCGGAGCGCTGACCTTCAAGCCGATCCCACCGAACAAGTTGGACACCCTCGTCGTGCCGAACGGCTACGACCACGCCGTGGTGATCAAGTGGGGTGACCCGGTGCTGCCGGGCGCACCGGAGTTCAACCTGCACCACCAGAGCGCCGCCGCACAGTCCAAGCAGTTCGGTTACAACAACGACTTCGTGGGTGTGCTGCCGCTGGACAAGCAGGGCCGGCGGGCGCTGCTCGTGGTCAACCACGAGTACACCAACGAGGACCTGATGTTCCCGGGCTTCCCCGGCCTGGACGGGCTCTCCGTGGAGCAGCTGCGCACCGCCATGGCCGCGCACGGCATGTCAGTGGTGGAGCTCGAACGGGTCGCGGGCACCGGGCAGTGGCAGCCGGTCAGCAAGGGCCCCCGGCCGTACAACCGGCGGGTCACCGCGCTGAGCACCAAGTTCGACCTCACCGGCCCGGCCGCCGGCTCGGCCTGGTTGAAGACCGCCGCCGACCCGAAGGGTCGTACCGTCGTCGGCACGTTGAACAACTGCGCCGGTGGGGTGACCCCGTGGGGCACCGTGCTCTCCGGCGAGGAGAACTTCAACCAGTACTTCGTGGGCGCCGACGCGGCCCCGGCCGAGCTGAAGCCGAAGCTGGACCGCTACGGCATCGGCACCGCCAGCCGCTACCCCAGCGGCAGCCGCAGGTGGGAGCGCGCGGACGAGCGCTTCGACCTGGCGAAGCACCCCAACGAGGCACACCGCTTCGGCTGGGTCGTCGAGATCGACCCGTTCGACCCGGAGAGCCGCCCGCGCAAGCACACCGCGCTGGGCCGGTTCAAGCACGAGGGCGCCAACGTGATCGTCGCGAAGGACGGCCACGTGGTCGCGTACATGGGCGACGACGAGCGGTTCGACTACCTCTACAAGTTCGTCTCGGACAAGAAGTTCATGAAGGGCAACTCCTGGGCTGCCCGCAAGCACAACCTGACCCTGCTGGAGTCCGGCACGCTCTACGTGGCGAAGCTCGACCAGAGCAGCGCCGCCGAGATCGACGGCTCGGGCAGGCTCCCCACCGACGGCGCCTTCAACGGCCGGGGTCGCTGGATCAAGCTGGTCAGCGGCAACCGCTCGTTCGTCGACGGGATGACCGCCGCGGACGTGCTCACCTTCACCCGGCTCGCCGGTGACAAGGTCGGCGCGACCAAGATGGACCGCCCCGAGGACGTCGAGCCGAGCCTGCTCACCGGCAAGGTGTACGTGGCGCTGACCAACAACACCAACCGCGGCGTCGGCAGCAACCCGAAGGCGGACGAGGCCAACCCGCGCACCGCCAACAAGCACGGGCAGATCCTGGAGCTGGTCGAGGACCGCAACGACAACGCCGCGGAGACCTTCGCCTGGTCGCTGCCGATCGTCTGCGGCGACCCGACCGACCCGTCGACCTTCTTCGCCGGGTACGACAAGACCCAGGTGTCAGCGATCTCCTGCCCGGACAACGTCGCCTTCGACGCCACCGGCAACCTCTGGATCTCCACCGACGGCAACGCGCTGGGCAGCAACGACGGCCTGTTCGCCACCGCCGTGGAGGGTCCGCAGCGGGGTCACCTCAAGCAGTTCCTGACCGTGCCGCTCGGCGCGGAGACCTGCGGCCCGTTCATCACCGGCGACAACCGTTCGCTCTTCGTCGCGGTGCAGCACCCGGGCGAGATCAGCGGGGCTTCGGTGGAGAACCCGGCCTCGAACTGGCCGGACGGTGACTACGCCAAGCCGGGCGTGGTGGTCACCTGGCGCCTCGACGGCGGCCCGGTGGGCAGCTGAGGTCGTAACCGCGGCCGAGAGGCCGATGACGTTGTTCCCGGCGGTCCGGCGCTGGACCGCCCCGAGAGGCCCTCTCCCAACCGGGGAGAGGGCCTCTCGGCGGTCAGTTGTCGGAGGCGATGCCGTCGGCCACGCTGCGGGCCACGGTGAGCAGCTTGGCGCGTACCACCCGGGCGGAGGTCATCATCTCGCTGGCTGGCAACGCGCAGGCCAGCACGACGCGGCGTTCCATGTCCTTGTCCGGCGCGACGAGCACCGCGGCGCAGGCCACCCCCTGCCGGAACTGCCCCATCTCCAGCTGCATGCCGCGCCGGTCACCGGCGGCCAGGTCGGCCTCGAAACTCTCGGGGGTGGTCAGCGTGGCGGTGGTGAACGGGCGCATGCCGTACTCACGCAGATAGCGGTAGCGCTGGTCGCTCGTGAGGGTGGCGAGCAACGACTTGCCGAGGGCTGTGGCGTGCGCCCCCTCGTCGAAGCCGGGGACCAGGTCCTCCAGGTAGGGCGAGCGGTGCCCCTCGGCGACCGCGGTGAGGGCCACCTGGCCGCCGACGAACCGACCGAGGTAGTGGCTGTAGCCGGTGTCCAGGGCGGCCCGCCGCAGCGTCTCACCGACCGCCGGTGGACCCCGGAACGCGGTGACAAGCTCCCGGTACCGGTCGGCCACCTCCAACCCCACGATGTACGTGCCGTCCTCGCGACGGATCACGTAGCCCTCGTAGGCGAGGGTGCGGACCAGGTGGTACGTGGTGGCCACGGTCAGCTCACAGCGCCGGGCGATCTGCTTGACGGTCAGGCCCTTCGGGGCGCGACCGACCGACTCCAGCACCCGTAGCGCTCGGGACACGCTGCGAATCAGGTCCGAAGGTTCTGCCAAGGGGTCGCGCACAACCACCTCCGCCGCCGGGGACTTACACCATATGAAAAACAGGCCCGGTGCGAAATGCCTGTTCGGGTCGAGGATGCCAGATCACCATCCACAGCTAGTGCCCCGCCGGTCACCAGGAGTGCGCTGAGCGGGGCTCACGTAGGTTTGCCCAACGATGACCAACACCGCCAACACCCCCGATCCGGCGCTCGCCCGACCCCATCCGGTCCGGGCCAGCGCCGGTGCAGTCGCCACCACCGTGGCCTGCGTACTCCCCGTCTTCCTGCTCGGCGGTCTCGCCGTGCAGATGGGCACCGACCTCGGCTTCTCGCCGGCCGGCCTGGGCCTGGCCGTCTCCGTCTACTTCGGGGTCAGCGCGCTGGCCTCGGTGCCCTCCGGCCGCCTCGTCGAGCGGTACGGACCGGCAGTGGTGGCCCGCAGCGGCATCCTGCTGGCCGCCGGGTCGATGCTGGCCGTGGCCGCCTTCGCCCGGTCGTACCCGGTGCTGGTCGGCCTGCTGGCGCTCAGCGCCGCCGCAAACGCGCTGGGCCAACTGGCCAGCAACACCGCGCTCGCCCAGCACGTGCCGGCGCGACGGCAAGGGCTGTCGTTCGGGGTCAAGCAGGCCGCCATCCCGGTCTCCACCCTGCTGGCCGGGGCAGCGGTACCCACCATCGCGCTCACCGCCGGCTGGCGCTGGGCGTTCGTGGCCGCCGCCGTGGCCGCGCTGACCACGCTTGCCGCCGTACCCCGGCAGCTGCCCGACCCGGCCCGGCGAGCCGGCGCGACGCGCGCTGCTCGGGCGACGGTGGCGCTGGTGGTGATCGGCGCGGCGGCGACGTTGGCGTCGGGCGCGGCCAACGCGCTGGGCACCTTCCTGGTCGACTCCGCCGCCGCCCGGGGCCTGTCGCCGGGTCTCGCCGGCCTCACTCTGACCCTGGGCAGCGCGGTCTGCGTGGCGGCCCGGGTGGGCGCCGGCTGGTTGGCCGACCGTCGCGACACCGGCCACGTCGCCCTCATCGCCGCGATGCTGCTGGTCGGCGCGGTCGGGCTGGGCCTGCTCGCGGTGACCGGCTCGGTGCCGCTGGTCGTCGGTGTGGTGCTCGGCTTCGGCCTGGGCTGGGCCTGGCCCGGCCTGATGAACTTCGCGGTGGTCCGGCTGCACCCGCAGTCACCGGCCGCCGCCACCTCGATCACCCAGACCGGGGTGTACGCGGGCGGCTGCCTCGGCCCGTTGAGCCTCGGCCCCCTCGCCGCGCACCTCGGCTACCCGGCGATGTGGACCACCGCGGCCGTGGCGATGCTCCTCGCCGCCGCTCTCATGCTCGCCGGCAGCCGACTGTTGACCCGCGTCGCCGCCGCAGCGGGGCGGGGCGGGGATCAGCTGGTGCGGTCGGCGATGTAGTCGCAGAGCGACTCGAGCGCGCTGCGGGAGGGGCCGTGCGGCAGCGGGGCGAGCTGCGCGCGGGCCTCCTCGGCGTAGCTGCGCACCGTCTCCCGGGCCCGCTTGAGCGCCGGGCTCTCCCGCAGCAGCCCCAACGCCTCGGCGTGCAACGCGTCGTCAGTCAACGGGCCGGTCGCCAGGATCTCCCGCAGCCGCACCGACGACGCGTCGGAGTCGTCCGCTTCACGGGCGTAGAGCACCGGCAACGTCGGGACACCCTCGCGCAGGTCCGTGCCGGGGGTCTTGCCCGACTGCACCGACTCGGAGGCGATGTCCAGCAGGTCGTCGGAGAGCTGGAAGGCGACGCCGATCGTCTCGCCGTACCCGGCGAGGGCCTCCACGTGCTCGGGGGCGGCGCCACCGAACATGCCGCCGAACCGGGCCGACGTGGCGATCAGCGAACCGGTCTTCTCCGCGATGACGTGCAGGTAGTGGCTCACCGGGTCGTCGTCGGGGCGTGGCCCCACGGTCTCCGCGATCTGACCGTGCACCAGCCGGGCGAAGGTGCGCGCCTGCAACCGGACCGCCTCGGGGCCCAGATCGGCGGCGATGTCCGCCGCACGGGCGAAGAGGTAGTCACCGACCAGGATGGCGACCGAGTTGGTCCACCGGGAGTTCGCACTCGGCGCGCCCCGACGCACGGCGGCCTCGTCCATCACGTCGTCGTGGTAGAGGGTGGCGAGGTGAGTGAGCTCCATCACCACGGCGGCCGGGACCACCTGCGCACCGGTCGGGTCACCGAACTGCGCGCCGAGCGCCACCAGCAACGGCCGGAAACGCTTCCCACCGGCCTCCACGAGGTGCCGGGCAGCCTCCGTGACGAACGGGTCGGCGCTGGACACGCTGGCCCGCAACTCGACCTCGACCGTGTCGAGCAGGCCCACCACGGACGCCTCGACACGGGGATCGGCGAGATCGAGACCAAGCGCGCCGAACTGACTCGTGCTCGCCCGACCCCGCCGACCGCCGGAGCCGGAGGCACCTGAACGCTCGCCCGCCGGATTCACCACGCCATCAACCATGCCACACCCGTACGACCTGCTCCGGGCCGGGGATACGCACCGGGGGCCGGCACGTGAACACGCGCCGACCCCCGGTGATCGATCCTTCGGCTATCGAACGAATTCGGCAGCTCCGGTCGCCAGATCGAGCAGCGGCGCCGGGGCGACACCCAACACCAGGGTCGCCAGCACACCGATCATCAACGCGGCGGCGGTGAGCCCACCGGGCACTGTGACGGTCGGGGTGGACTCGCCCGGCTCGGAGAGCCACATCATCACCACGACCCGCAGGTACGGGAACGCGAGGATCATGCTGGTCAGCACACCGGCGATCACCAGCCAGGCCTGGCCACCCTCCAGCGCCGGCCCGAAGATGGCGAACTTGCTGGTGAAACCGCTGGTCAGCGGAATACCGGCGAAGGCCAGCAGGATGAACGTGAACAGCGCGGCGAAGAACGGCGACCGCCGGCCCAGCCCGGCCCAGCGGGACAGGTGGGTGGCCTCGCCGTCGTCGTCGCGGACCAGCGTCACCACGGCGAACGCCGCCAACACCGAGAAGCCGTACGCGACCAGGTAGAACATCGTGCCGGCGAGCCCGTCACGGCTCGGCGCCAACACACCGACCAGCAGGTAGCCGGCGTTGGCGATCGAGGAGTACGCGAGCAGCCGCTTGATGTCGGTCTGGGTGACCGCGAGCACCGCACCGACCAGCATGGTCAGCACCGCCACCGCGCCGAGGACCGGGGTGAAGTCCCAGTTGGCGTCGGCGAACGCGACCTGGAAGACGCGCAGCAGCGCACCGAACGCGGCGACCTTGGTGCAGGCCGCCATGAACCCGGTGACCGGGGTCGGAGCACCCTGGTAGACGTCCGGGGTCCAGACGTGGAACGGGGCCGCCGCCGCCTTGAAGAGCAGACCGATGGCGAGCAGCGCCATGCCGGCGAAGAGCAGCACCGGGCTGGCCGGCGACTCGCTCACCGCCGCGTGGATGGTCGCGAAGTCGACGCCGGCCGAGCGGCCCGGGATGCCGGCGGTGAAGCCGTAGATCAGGGCCACGCCGAACAGGAAGAACGCGGAGGCGTACGCGCCGAGCAGGAAGTACTTCATCGCCGCCTCCTGGCTCAGCAGACGCCGGCGACGGGCCAGCGCGCAGAGCAGGTAGAGCGGCAGAGAGAAGACCTCCAGCGCGATGAACATGGTCAGCAGGTCGTTCGCCGCCACGAAGATCAGCATGCCGCCGATCGCGAACGTGGTGAGCGGGTAGACCTCGGTGAGACCGTTGCGCCCCTCGGCCTGCCGCCGATCGTCGGCCGACTCGGCGGTCACCGCGGCCTGGGCGACGAACGCCCCGCCCCGCTCGACCGAGCGGTCACCGATCAGCAGCAGCGCCATCGCGGCCAGCACCAGGATCGCGCCCTGGAGGAAGAGCGTCGGCCCGTCGATGGCGAGGGCCTGCCCGACGGTGATGATCCGCTCGTCGGCGCTGAGGACCACCATGGTCAGTGCCGCGAGCACCGCGAGCAGCGCCAACGTCAACTGCACCAGATGCCGCCAGCGCCGCGGCACCAGGGCCTCGACCAGCACACCGAACAGCGCGGCGCCCAGCATGATCAGGATCGGAGCGATCGCCGCGTACTCGATCGACGGCAGTTTCAACTCGGTCACAGTGCCGACCTTTCGTTCGCGACTGCGCAAGCCTCTGCCCGCGACTGCGGGGCTCGCTTCGCTCTCTCCTCGCGCGGGCGGATGGGGCTCGCAAGCTCACTCCTCGCGCTCACCGAGCCGCCTCCTGGACGGTGCCGCCCACGGACGGCGCCGGGTCGGTTCTGCCGATGTCGTCCATGGTCGCCTGGACGGCCGGGTTGATCACGTCAGTGACCGGCTTGGGGAAGAAGCCGAGCAGCACGATCAGCGCGATCAGGGGGGCAACCACGACCTTCTCGCGCAGGTTGAGGTCCCGGCGCATGCCGTCGACCTCGGTCAGCGCCGGGTTCAACGTGCCCTGGGTGGTGCGCTGCACCATCCACAGCACGTACGCGGCGGCCAGGATGATGCCGAGCGTCGCGATGACCGCTACCGGCTTGTTCACAGTGAACGTGCCGATCAGCACCAGGAACTCGGAGATGAACGGCGCGGTGCCGGGCAACGCCAGCGAGGCGAGACCGGCGAAGAACAGCACCCCGGCGAGCACCGGCACCAGCTTGCCCGCGCCACCGAAGTCACTGATCAACGACGAGCCGCGCCGGGCGATCAGCATGCCCACCACCAGGAAGAGCAGGCCGGTGGCCAGGCCGTGGTTGAGCATGTAGAGCACCGCGCCGGTGCCGGCCTGCGTGGTGAAGGCGAAGATGCCCACCCCGATGAAGCCGAAGTGCGCGATCGAGGTGTACGACACCAGCCGCTTGAGGTCGTTCTGGCCGACCGCCAGCAGCGCGGCGTAGACGATGCCGATCACGCCCAGGGCCAGCGCCCACGGTGCGAACCACTTCGACGCCTCCGGGAACAACGGCAGGCAGTACCGCAGGATGCCGAAGGTGCCGACCTTGTCCAGCACCCCGACGAGCAGCGCCGCCGCGCCCGCCGGGGCGGCCCCACCGGCGTCGGGCAGCCAGGTGTGGAACGGGAAGAACGGCGCCTTGATGGCGAACGCGAGGAAGAAGCCGAGGAACAGCCACCGCTCGGTGCCGGTGCTGATGTCGACCTGCGAGAGCGCCTGCCAGTCGAAGGTCTTCCCGCCGACCACCCACAGGCCGATCACCGCGGCCAGCATGAACAGACCGCCGACCAGCGAGTAGAGGAAGAACTTCACCGCCGCGTACTGCCGCTGGTGGCCGCCGTAGCTGCCGATGAGGAAGTACATCGGCACCAGCATGACCTCGAAGAACACGTAGAACAGGAAGACGTCGGCGGCCGCGAAGACGCCGATCATCGTGCACTCGAGGACCAGCAGCAGCGCGAAGTAGACGGGCACCGACCGCTTCGACGACTCGGCGTCGTGCCAGGACGCCAGGATCACCAGCGGCACCAGCACCGCGATCAGCATCAGCATCACCAACGCGATGCCGTCGGCGGCGAAGGTGAAGCTGACCCCCCAGTTCGGAATCCACGAGTACGACTCGCGGAACTGGAACCGGTCACCGCCGGCGTTGAAGCTGACCCACATCACCACCGAGAGCACCAGCACGAGCAGCGACCAGGCGAACGCCACCTGCTTGGCCAGCTCCGGGCGGTGACGCGGCAGGAAGGCCACCACCAGGGCGCCCACCAGCGGCGCCACGGTGAGCACCGAGAGGAACGGGAAGTTGGACATTATGCGGCCTTACCTCCGTCGTCACTGCGTGGTCCGCCGGCGGGGGCGGGCGTATTGAGGTCGATCACGCCAACCACCCCGCCTGCACCGCCAGGAACGCCGCCATCACCAGCAGCGCACCGGCCAGGATCGAGGTGGCGTACGAGCGGACAAAGCCGGTCTGCATCCGGCGGAGGCGGCCCGAGCCACCGCCGACCGCGGCGGCGAGCCCGTTGACGAGCCCGTCGACGCCCCGGTTGTCGAGGTACACCAGCGCCCGCGTGAGGAAGATGCCCGGCTTCTCGAAGACCGCCTCGTTGACGGCGTCGGTGTAGAGGTTGCGCCGGGCGGCGGTGACCAGCACCCCGGCCGGCTGCGGCGCGGTGGCCGTACCGGCCCGGAAGAGGAACCAGGCGAGCCCGGCGCCGAGCACGGTGACCAGCAGCGACAGCGTGGTGATCACGGCGTGCGAGAGGACCGCCTCGTGCTCGGCGTGTTCGCCGCCCAGCCCGGCGGTCTGGGTCAGCCAGTCCGGAACGGACGTGGAGAGCAGGAAGCCGGCACCGACCGAGCCGACCGCCAGCAGGATCAGCGGGATGGTCATCAGCTTCGGCGACTCGTGCGGGTGCTCGATGTCCTCGGTCCACCGCTGCGGGCCGTGGAAGGTGAGCACGAACAGCCGGGTCATGTAGAACGCGGTCAGCCCGGCGCCGAGCAGCGCCGCCCCACCGAAGAGCCAGGCGGTCCAGTCGTCCCGCTCGAAGGCGGCCACGATGATCGGCTCCTTGGAGAAGAAGCCGGAGAACGGGAACATGCCGATGATGGCCAGCCAGCCCATCATGAAGGTCAGCCAGGTGATCTTCATGTGCTTCGACAGGCCACCGAAGCGGCGGATGTCGACCTGGTCCTTCATCCCGTGCATGACCGAGCCGGCGCCCAGGAACATGTTGGCCTTGAAGAAACCGTGCGCCAGCAGGTGCACGATGGCCAACGCGTACGCCGCGCCGCCGAGACCGACACCGAGGAACATGTAGCCGATCTGGCTCACCGTCGACCAGGCGAGCACCCGCTTGATGTCGTCCTTGGCCGCGCCGATGATGCAGCCGATCAGCAGGGTGAGCGCGCCGACGCTGACCACCACGAGTTGCAGCGTCGAGTTGGCGGAGAAAATCGGGTTGGACCGGGCGATCAGATAGACACCGGCGGTGACCATGGTGGCGGCGTGGATGAGCGCCGACACCGGGGTCGGGCCCTCCATCGCGTCCGGCAACCACGCCTGGAGCGGGAACTGACCGGACTTACCGGCCGCGCCGAGCAGCAGCAACAGGCCGAGGACCAGCACTGTGGTGCCGGTCAGCGCGCCGACACCGTTGAACACCTCGTCGTACTGGGTGGTGCCCAGGGTGGCGAACATGATGAAGATGCCGATGGCCAGGCCGGCGTCCCCGACCCGGTTCATCAGGAACGCCTTCTTGCCGGCGGTGGCCGCGCTCGGCCGCTCGGTCCAGAAGGAGATCAGCAGGTACGACGCCAGACCGACGCCCTCCCAGCCGAAGTACAGCATCACGTAGTTGTTGCCGAGCACCAGCAGCAGCATCGCCGCGACGAACAGGTTGAAGTACGCGAAGAACCGACGACGGCCCGCGTCGTGCGACATGTACTCCACCGCGTACAGGTGGATCAGGAAACCCACCCCGGTGATCAGCAGTACGAAGACCGCGGCCAGCGGGTCGAACAGCAGGCCGAAGTCGACGCGCAGATCACCGACCGCGATGAAGTCCCAGAGGCTCAGCTCGACCGACTTGTTCTCCAGGCCACGCAGCTGAAAGAAGAAGCTCAGGCCGAGCACGAACGCGGCGCCGATGGCAGCGACGCCCAACCAGTGCCCCCAGCGGTCGGCCCGGCGGCCGAGCAGCAGCAGGATGGCCGCGCTGACCAGCGGGATCGCCACCAGCAGCCAGACGCCCCCGAGCAGCCCCGTGGCCTGGGCGTATTCCACAGTCTCTTCCACCGGTGGACCCCTCTAGTACTTCAGCAGGTTGGCGTCGTCGACGCTCGCGGAGCGTCGCGTCCGGAAGATGGACATGATGATCGCGAGCCCGACCACGACCTCGGCCGCCGCCACCACCATCACGAAGAACGCCATGATCTGACCGTTGAGGTCACCGTTGATCCGGCTGAAGGTGACCAGCGTCAGGTTGGCCGCGTTGAGCATCAGCTCCACGCACATGAACAGCACGAGCGCGTTGCGCCGGACGAGCACCCCGGCGGCACCGATGGTGAACAGCACCGCCGCGAGGACCAGGTAGTAGTCAGGCGTCATGAGTCTGTCCCCTTCAGCGTGGTCTCCTGCGCGGTCAGCTCCCGCACCGGCAGGATCTCCGGCGTGCTCCGCTCCGAGAGGCGGCCGTCCGGCAGTCGGGCCGGGGTGGCCACCGAGGACGAGGTCGCGAAGACGCCGGGGCCGGGCTTCGGGCCGGGGTAGTTGCCCGGCGCGAACCGCGCCCGCATCGTCGACACCTGGTCGACCTTGTCCTGCTTGCGGCGCTCGATGTGCGCGAGCACCATGGCGCCGACCGCCGCGGTGATCAGCAGCGCCGAGGTCAGCTCGAACGCGAAGACGTACTTGGTGAAGAGCAGTCGGGCGATGCCCTGCACGTTGCCCTCCGCGTTGGCCTGCTCCAGGCCGACCGCCGTGGTGCCCTCCAGCGCCCGGTAGAGCGCGCCGCCGACCAGACCGGCGAAGCCCAGCCCCAGCACGATCGCGGCGACCCGCTGGCCGCGCAACGTCTCGATCAGCGAGTCGGTGGAATCCCGGCCGACAAGCATCAGCACGAAGAGGAAGAGCATCATGATCGCGCCGGTGTAGACGATGATCTGCACCATGCCGATGAACGGCCCGGCCTGGAGCACGTAGAAGACGCCCAGGCAGAGCATGGTGAGCACCAGCCAGAGCGCGGAGTGCACCGCGTTGCGGGCCGCCACCATCCCGATCGCGCCGATCAGTGCGAGCGGCCCGAGGATCCAGAAGGTGACCTCCTCGCCGCCGGACACCGCACCCGCCGCGGCCAGCACCGTAGACGTGGTCATGCGTTCTCTCCCTTGCCGGCCGCGACCCGCTGGGCGGCCTGCTCGGCGCCCGGGAACGTCACGCCGGGGTGCTCCTCGACCTGGTAGCGGCCGGGGCCCATCGGTGACGTCTCCGCACCGGCGGAGGTGCCCGGGTTGTCCAGCGCGCCGACGTAGTAGTCCTTCTCGCTGTCACCCAGCCGCATCGGGTGCGGCGGCTGCTCCATGCCCTCCAGCAACGGCGCGAGCAACTGCTCCTTGGTGAAGATCAGGTCCTGCCGGTTGTCCCGGGCCAGCTCGTACTCGTTGCTCATGGTCAGCGACCGGGTCGGGCAGGCCTCGATGCACAACCCGCAGAAGATGCACCGGGCGTAGTTGATCTGGTAGATGCTGGCGTACCGCTCACCCGGCGAGAAGCGCTGCTCGTCGGTGTTGTCGCCACCCTCGACGTAGATCGCGTCCGCCGGGCAGGCCCAGGCGCACAGCTCACAGCCGATGCACTTCTCCAGGCCGTCCGGGTGCCGGTTGAGGATGTGCCGCCCGTGGTAGCGCGGCGCCGACACCGGCGGCTTGAACGGGTAGTCGGTGGTGACGACCTTCCTGAACATGTGCGAGAAGGTGACACCGAATCCCTTGAACGTTCCGGTGATCGCGCCCACGTCACACCTCCCTGGAGTCCGAGCCGGCAACGATGTTGGCCGGCTCCCGCTCGGCGACCACGCGCGTGATACGCGGGCTCGGTGGTACCTGAAGATCCATCGGCGGCAGCGGGAAGCTCCCGTGCGGCCGGTTGTCGACCTGTTCCTGCGTCGTCGGCTTCGGCTTCGGACGCCGGCTGGGCCAGAAGATCGTGGCGATCAGCAGGATGCCGGCCGGAATACCGACGGCGATCATCTTGCCGCGGGTGTCCCAGTCCTCGATGGAGCGCAGGCCCGACAGGACCAGGATCCAGACCAGGTTGATCGGCAGCAGCACCTTCCAGCCGAGCCGCATGAACTGGTCGTACCGCAGCCGGGGCAGCGTGCCCCGCAGCCACACGAAGACGAAGACCAGCGCGATCACCTTGCCGAAGAACCAGAGCATCGGCCACCAACCGGAGTTGGCGCCCTCCCAGATGGTGATCGGCCAGGGTGCCCGCCACCCGCCCAGGAACAGCGTCGTGGTGACAGCGGACATGGTCACCATCGCGACGTACTCGCTGAGCATGAAGAGCGCGAACTTCAGCGAGCTGTACTCGGTCATGAAGCCGGCGACCAGCTCGGACTCGGCCTCGGGAAGGTCGAACGGTGCCCGGTTGGTCTCACCCACTGTGGCGATGAAGAAGATGATGAAGCTCGGCAGCAGCAGGATCGCGTACCAGCCGGGGGCCGGAACCGTCTGGCCGAAGATGGTCAGCTCGGTGCCGTCTCCCTGAGCGGCGACGATCCCGCTGGTGCTCATCGTGCCGGCGGTCATGAAGACCGCCACGATGCTCAGCCCCATCGCGACCTCGTAGGAGATCATCTGGGCGCTCGACCGGAGACCACCGAGCAGCGGGTACGTCGAACCGGACGCCCAACCACCCAGGACGACGCCGTAGACGCCCATCGAGGAGCAGGCGAGCAGCAGCAGCACCGCCACCGGCACATCGGTGACCTGCAACGGGGTGTGGTGACCGAAGATGCTCACCATCGGGCCGAACGGCACCACCGACAGCGCGGTGACCGCGCAGATCACCGAGATGGTCGGGGCGAAGAAGTACACGACCTTGTCGGCCGCCTTCGGCAGGATGTCCTCCTTGAAGGCCATCTTCAGACCGTCGGCGAGGGTCTGCAGCAGGCCGAACGGGCCGACCTGGTTGGGGCCGGGCCGCACCTGCATGTAACCCACGACGCGCCGCTCGAACCAGACACCGAGCAGGGTGGCCAGCAGCCCGAAGGCGAACGCGAAGACAATCTTGCCGAGAACCAGCCACCACGGATCCCGGCCGAAGTCGGCCAGCGTGGGGTCCTGGGCGAGGATTGACGGAGTCACTGGTTACCCCCGGAGTTAAGGAGCGGACCCGGGAGACCGGCCTCGTCGGCCGCCACGCGCCCGGCCGGAATGGCCGTACTCGGTGCGGGGACGGAGATCCGGACGACCGCGCCGGACGTCGCCCCAAGGCTGCGCCGCACTGTCGAGCCGGGTGAGTTGGTCGGCAGCCAGACCACGCCGTCCGGCATCTCGGTGAGTTCCGCGGGCAGGGTCAGCGCCCCCCGGTCGGTGCCGACAGTGACGGCGTCACCGTCGACCACACCGAGCGCCTCGGCGGTGCCCTTACCCAGCCGGACCACCGGCGGACGGGCGGTGCCGGCGAGGTTCTCGTCGCCCTCGGTCAGGGTGCCGAGGTCCACCAGCTGGTGCCAGGTGGCCAGCACGGCTTCCCCGGCCTTCGGCTCCGGCACCCGGCCAGGCGCGACCGACGGCGCGGCCGGCCGCGACATCCGCGTCGCCGGCAGCGTGCCCAGCTCGCGGCGCACGCTCAGCACGTCGGCGGTGCCGAGGCGCACGTCGAGCAGCGCGGCCAGCGCGTCGAGCACCCGGCCGTCGGTCATCGCGGTGGTGTTCAGGACCGCCTCGAACGGGCGCAGCCGGCCCTCCCAGTCCAGGAAGCTGCCGGCCTTCTCGGCCACCGGGGCGACCGGCAGCACCACGTTCGCCCGCCGGGTCACCGCGCTGGCGCGCAGCTCAAGGCTGACCAGGAACGGCACCGCGTCCAGGGCGGACTCGGCCAGTCGCGGGTCGGCCAGGTCGGCCGGGTCGACACCTCCGACGACCAGCGCGCCGAGCTGCCCGTTGGCCGCCGCGCTCAGGATGCCGTCGGTGTCCCGGCCGGCCTGACTGGGGATCACCCCGGCCGGGATGTCCCACGCCTCACCCAGCTCGGCCCGAGCGGCCGGTTCGGTCACCAGGCGTCCACCGGGCAGCAGGTTGGGCAGGCAGCCCGCGTCGACCGCGCCGCGGTCACCAGCGCGCCGCGGCACCCAGGCCAGCTTCGCGCCGGTACGCCGGGCCACGTCGGCCGCGGCGGAGAGCCCACCCGGCACGGTGGCCAACCGCTCGCCGACGATCAGGATCGCGCCAGGGGCGCTCAGCGCCTCGCTGACCGTGGCGTGCTCGGCGAGCACGCTGGCCTCCTCGCCCGGCACCACCCGGGCCAGCTTGGCACCGAGCTTCTCCAGGCCGCGCGTGGCGAAGGGCGCCAGCGCGTACACCGTCAGGGTCTTCTTCAGGTACGCCTTGCGCAGCCGCAGGAAGAGGATCGGGCACTCCTCCTCGGGCTCCAGGCCGACCAGCACCACCGCCGGCGCGTTCTCCACGTCGGTGTAGGTGACGTCGGTGACCCCGGCGACCGAGCTGGCCAGGAAGTCGGCCTCCTCGCGGGAGACCGGTCGGGCCCGGAAGTCGATGTCGTTGGTGTTCAACGCGACCCGGGCGAACTTGGCGTACGCGTACGCGTCCTCGACGGTCAGCCGACCGCCGGTGAGCACCGCGGTGCCCTGCCCGCTCTCCCGAGCCGTGTGCAGCCCCTCGGCAGCGACCGTGAGCGCCTCGCTCCAGGACGCCTCGCGCAGCTCACCGGTCTGCTCGTCGCGGACCAGCGGCGTGGTCAGCCGGTCGGCGGCCCGGGTGTACTGGAAGCCCCACCGGCCCTTGTCGCAGTTCCACTCCTCGTTGACCTCCGGCTCGTCGCCGGCCAGCCGGCGCAGCACCTTGCCGCGCCGCCAGTCGGTGCGCTGCCCGCAGCCGGCCGAGCAGTGCTCGCAGACGCTCGGGCTGGAGACCAGGTCGAACGGGCGGGCGCGGAACCGGTACTGGGCACCGGTCAACGCGCCCACCGGGCAGATCTGCACGGTGTTGCCGGAGAAGTAGGAGTTGAACGGGACGTCCCCGCTGTCCTCCCCGGACTCCACGCCGTACGCGTCGTCCCGGTAGATGTTGATCTCCTCAGCGGACGACCGGCCCATCAGGTCGATGAACTTGTCGCCGGCGATCTCCTCGGAGAACCGGGTGCAGCGCTGGCAGAGCACGCACCGCTCGCGGTCCAGCAGCACCTGGCTGCTGATCGCCATCGGCTTCTCGTACTCCCGCTTGTGCTCGTGGAAACGCGAGTCGGTGCGGCCGGTGGACATAGCCTGGTTCTGCAGCGGGCACTCACCACCCTTGTCGCACATCGGGCAGTCCAGCGGGTGGTTGAGCAGCAGCAGCTCCATCACCCCCTCCTGCGCCTTCTTGGCCACCGGGGAGGTGATCTGGGTGCGGACCACCATGCCGTCGGCGACGGTCTGGGTGCAGGAGGCGACCGGCTTGCGCTGCCCCTCCACCTCGACCAGGCACTGCCGGCACGCGCCGGCCGGGGCCAGCAGCGGGTGGTCGCAGAACCGGGGGATCTCGGTGCCCATCTGCTCGGCGACCCGGATCAGCAGTGCCCCCTTGGGGGCGGTGACCTGGACGCCGTCGATGGTGAGGGTGACGGTCTCGGTCTGCTTGGCTACGTCGGTCATCAGAGTCGCCCTTCATTCGCGACTGCGGGACTCGCAAGCTCGTTCCTCGCGCTCATCAGTGCGCACCCACCAAGGTCTTCTCCGACAGCTTGGGAGCTTTACGACCCTCGATGTAGTCGAGGTAGTCCTGCTTGAAGTACTTCAGCGAGGAGGTCACCGGGCTGGTCGCGCCGTCACCCAGGCCGCAGAACGACCGGCCGAGGATGTTGTCACAGGTGTCCAGCAGGGTGTCCAGGTCTTCGTGGGTGCCCTGACCGGCGAGGATCCGCCGGTAGACCCGGACCATCCAGTAGTTGCCCTCACGGCACGGGGTGCACTTGCCGCACGACTCGTGGTGGTAGAACTCCAACCACCGGTACGTCGCGTAGACCGGGCAGTCCTGGTCCGAGAAGATCTGCGTGGCAGTGGTGCCGAGGATCGAGCCGGCCGCCGCCACCCCCTCGAAGTCGAGTGGCACGTCCAGGTGCTCGGCGGCCAGCAGCGGGGTGGACGAGCCCCCCGGGGTCCAGAAGCGCAGGTTGTGGCCGGGCTGCATGCCACCGGCCAGCTCCAGCAGCTCGCGCAGCGTGATACCCATCGAGCACTCGTACTGGCCCGGGTTGGCGACCCGCCCGGAGAGCGAGTAGATCATCGGCCCGGAGGACTTCTCGGTGCCCATGCTCTTCCACCAGTCGGCCCCACCGAGCACGATCGGCGGCACGCTGGCGATGGTGCCGACGTTGTTCACCACCGTCGGGCTCGCGTACAGGCCGTGGGTGGCCGGGAACGGCGGGCGCAGCCGGGGCTGGCCCCGGAACCCCTCCAGCGAGTCCAGCAGCGCCGTCTCCTCGCCGCAGATGTACGCGCCGGCGCCGGAGTGCACCACCAGCTCCAGGTCGTAGCCGCTGCGCAGGATGTTCCGGCCGAGGTAACCCTTGTCGTACGCCTCCTGGACCGCGTTGCGCAGCCGACGCGCGGCGTGCACCGCCTCGCCCCGGATGTAGATGTAGGCGCGGGCGGCCCGGATCGCGTACGACGCGATGATCACGCCCTCGACCAGCGCGTGCGGGTCGTGGGTCATCAGCGGCAGGTCCTTGCAGGTGCCCGGCTCGCCCTCGTCGGCGTTGACCACCAGGTAGTGCGGCTTACCGTCGCCCTGGGGGATGAAGCCCCACTTGAGGCCGGTCGGGAAACCGGCGCCACCCCGGCCGCGCAGCCCGGAGTCCTTGATCAGCTGGATCAGGTCGTCCGGGTGGGCCTTGAGCGCCTTGCGCAGCGCGGCGTAGCCGTCGAGCTGCTCGTACGTGCCGATGCGCCAGGCGTCCGGCGACAGCCAGCGCTTGGTCAGCACCGGCGTCAGCTTGGCCAGCGTCTCCGGGCGGGGAGTGGTCACTTCTGGGCCCCCGTTTCGCTCGCGTCAGCCGATCCGGCGCCGTCGGCGTCCGTGTCGGCCTTCGCTTCGGTGAGGTTGCGCTCCTGCGCCCCGGCCTCGTCGCCGGCGGGCTTGCCGTCGCCGGCCGGCGCGTTGGCCGCCACGCCGGCCGCCTCGGCCGAGCGCGCGTCGCCGGCCTGTGGCGCGGTGCCGCTGCTGTCCGCCGGGGCCTTCGTGCCGGGCGCGTCCGGCACAGCGGTGCCCGCGTCCGGCTGCCGGGTCTCGGCGGTACGCACCTGCGGCGACTTGTCGTCCGGTGCCTTCACGTCCCGGGTGGTGCTGCCGGCGGCGGCCGCCGGCTCGGCGACCCCGGTCGGGGCGGACGCCCCGTCGCCGCCCTTGACCGGCGCGGCGCTGGCCTCGACGGGCGCCGGCTTGGCGGCCTCGGCCTTCGCCTTCGCCTCGGCGGCGGCCTTGTCGGCCTCGGCCTTGCTGCGGATCGGGGTGTTGGGGTCGAAGTTCGGCACCGAGACGCCGTGCTGCTGGGCCAGCCGCAGCCCGCGCAGGGTCGGCTCGCCCGGCCCGCCGTCGGCGACGGCACCGTCGCGGTCGTCGGCGAAACCGGCGAGCTGCACCGCCATCTCCTTGAGGGTGCAGAGCCGGGCGCCCCGGGTCGGCATCGGCCGGCCGCCGGCCCGCAGCTCGTCGACCACACCGACAGCGGTGGAGGGGTCCACGCCGTCGAAGAAGTCGTAGTTGACTGTCATCACCGGGCCGTAGTCGCACGCCGCCAGGCACTCGGCGTGCTCCAGCGTGATCGTGCCGTCGGCGGTGGTCTCGTCGTGCCCGACGCCCAGGTGCTCGGAGAGGGTGTCGTAGACCTCCTGGCCACCGAGCACGTTGCACATGGTGTTGGTGCAGACGCTGACCAGGAAGTCACCGGTCGGCTTGCGCTTGTACATCGTGTAGAAGGTGGCCACCGCGCCGACCTGGGCCTTGTTCAGCCCCAGCACCTCGGCGCAGAACGCGACACCGGCCGGGGAGACGTAGCCCTCCTCGGCCTGCACCAGGTGCAGCAGCGGCAGCAACGCCGAGCGGGACCGGTCCGCCGGGTAACGGGCGATGATCTCGCGCGCCCGCTCCCGGGTCTCGTCAGTGAAAGTCGTCATCAGCGCCGCCTTCCGTTCGCGACTGCGGGGCTCGCAAGCTCACTCCTCGCACTCACCGGTCACAACCCCCCATGACCGGGTCCAACGAGGCTCCGCCGGCGATCACGTCGGCGATCAGACCGCCCTCGGCCATCGCCGGGAGGGCCTGCAGGTTGACGAAGCTCGGCTCCCGGTAGTGCACCCGGTAGGGCCGGGTGCCACCGTCGGAGACCGCGTGGACGCCCAGCTCGCCGCGGGGCGCCTCGATGGCGACGTACACCTGGCCGGGCGGGACCCGGAAGCCCTCGGTCACCAGCTTGAAGTGGTGGATCAGCGACTCCATCGACTGACCCATGATCTTCGCGACGTGCTCCAGCGAGTTGCCCATGCCGTCGACGCCGATGGCCAGCTGCGCCGGCCAGGCGATCTTGCGGTCGGCGACCATCACCGGGCCCGGGCGGAGCCGGTCCAGCGCCTGCTCGACAAGCTTCAGCGACTCCCGGATCTCGGCGAGCCGGACCTGGTAGCGACCCCAGACGTCACCGTCGGGGTGGGTCGGCACGTCGAACTCGTACGTCTCGTAGCCGCAGTACGGCATGGTCTTGCGCAGGTCCCAGGCGAGGCCGGCGGAGCGCAGCACCGGGCCGGTGATGCCGAGCGCCACGCAGCCGGTGACGTCCAGCACCGCGACGTTCTTCGTCCGCTCGGTCCAGATCGGCTGGCCGGAGAGAAGGTCCTCGTACTCCTTGAGCTTCTTCGGCATCATCTTGAGGAACTCGCGGATCTTGACGACCGCGTCGTCCGGCACGTCCTGCGCCACACCGCCGGGCCGCACGTACGCGTGGTTCATCCGCAGACCGGTGATGGTCTCGAAGATGTCGAGGATGTACTCCCGCTCCCGGAAGCCGTACAGCATGATCGAGATCGCGCCCAGCTCCATGCCGGTGGTGGCCAGCCAGACCAGGTGCGACGAGATCCGGTTGAGCTCCATCATCAGCACGCGGATGGTGGTGGCCCGCTCGGTGATGTCGTCGGTGATGCCGAGCAGCTTCTCGACGGCGAGGGCGTACGCGGTCTCGTTGAAGATCGGGGCGAGGTAGTCCATCCGGGTCACGAAGGTCGAGCCCTGGACCCAGTTGCGGTATTCGAGGTTCTTCTCGATGCCGGTGTGCAGGTAGCCGACGACCGAACGGGCCTCGCGGACCGTCTCGCCCTCGAGCTCCAGGATCAGCCGCAGCACCCCGTGCGTGGACGGGTGCTGCGGACCCATGTTGACCACGATGCGCTCGTCGTTGATCGGGTCGGTGCCCGAGACGATCGTGTCCCAGTCCCCACCGGTGACGGTGAAGACCCGACCCTCGTCGGTCTCACGCTCGCTGGCGTAGTTCGACGTCGTCACTGGTACGACCTCCGCTCGTTCGGCGGCTGGATCTCCGCGCCCTTGTACTCGACGGGGATGCCGCCGAGCGGGTAGTCCTTGCGCTGCGGGTGCCCCTCCCAGTCGTCCGGCATGAGGATCCGGGTCAGGCTGGGGTGGCCGTCGAAGACGATGCCGAACATGTCGTACGCCTCCCGCTCCTGCCAGTCCGCGGTCGGGTAGACGGCGGTCACGCTGGGCAGGTGCGGGGCCTCGACGGAGACGGCGGCCTCCAGCCGGACCCGCCGCCGGTACGTCATCGAGGTGAGCAGGTAGACCACGTGCAGGCGACGCTCGTCGGCGCCCAGGTAGTCCGCGCCGGACACCGAGGAGCAGAGCTCGAACCGCAGCGCCAGGTCGTCGCGCATCACCTGGCAGACCTCGGCGATCCGCTCCGGGCGTACGTGCAGGGTCAGCTCACCCCGGTCGACCACGACCTTCTCGATGGCGTCGTTGAAGGCCGGGTACGCCTCCTCCAGCGCGTCGCGGACCTCGTCGAAGTAGCCCCCGTACGGCCGGGACGCCTCCTCGATGGGCTGGCGCTGGCGGACCAGGCCGCCGTAACCGGACACGTCGCCGGTGCCCTGGTTGCCGAACATCCCGCGACCGGCCGGGCTGGCCGGCGGGAACTCGGCGGGGGCGCCACTGGTGGCGCCGGCCGGCACCACCGGCAGCGGTACGCCGCCGTCGTTTGGCTTGTCCGTGGGTGACGTCATTTCGGGCCTGCCTGCGGGTGGAGGTGGTTCTGAGCGTTCATCCAGTTCTCGATGCGCAGCTGCTCCTCGCGCCCCTCGCGGACCGCCCGGGTCCACTCGGCGCGCCGGGCCTTGTCGTTGCGGTACGAGGACGGCATCGAGCCGTAGGGCACCACCGGAACGTCGCCGCGCTCCTGGCGCGCGGCCAGCATCTTGCGACCGTTCGGGCCCAGTGGCTCGTACATGATCTTTTCGCGGAGCTTGAGGATCGCGTCGATGAGCATCTCCGGCCGGGGCGGGCAGCCGGGGAGGTACATGTCGACCGGCACCACGTGGTCGACGCCCTGCACGATCGCGTAGTTGTTGAACATGCCGCCGCTGCTGGCACAGACGCCCATCGAGAGCACCCAGCGCGGCTCGGCCATCTGGTCGTAGATCTGGCGCAGCACCGGGGCCATCTTCTGGCTCACCCGGCCGGCCACGATCATCAGGTCGGCCTGCCGGGGCGACGCCCGGAAGACCTCCATGCCCCAGCGGCCCATGTCGTAGTGCGGACCACCGGCGGCCATCATCTCGATGGCGCAGCAGGCCAGGCCGAAGGTGGCGCCCCACACGGACGACTTCCGAGACCAGTTGACCAGCTTCTCCACCGAGGTGAGCAGGACGCCGGCGGGAAGCTTCTCCTCGATGCCCATCTGACGTTCCTTCCTCAGTCCCAGTCCAGGCCGCCGCGCCGCCACACGTAGGCGTACGCAACGAAGACCGCGACGATGAACAGGACCATCTCCACGAAGCCGAAGATCGGCAGAGCGTCGAACGAGACCGCCCAGGGGTAGAGGAAGATGATCTCGATGTCGAAGACGATGAAGAGCATCGCCGTCAGGTAGAACTTGATCGGGAACCGCCCGCCGCCGACCGGCTGCGGGCTGGGCTCGATGCCGCACTCGTAAGCCTCGAGTTTGGCCTTGTTGTAGCGCCGGGGACCGGCGAAGCGGGCGGCGCCGACGGAAAACAGCGAGAACGCCGCGGCGAGGGCGAACAGCCCGATGATCGGTGCGTAAGGCGAGAGCGACATCGTTTTCTCCTGCTCGTCCTTCCCTGCCCTCGGTGCTTGACGAAAATCACACTATTCACGTCCCTCGCAGTGGCAGTCGGCGGGGGTCGATCTTTGTCGGCGCCGGGGCCGTGACCAGCACCGATGCCGTCCTACGTATACAGTTCCGGCTGTCGTCGATGACCGCTGGACCCGCAGGGCCACTCCTCGCGCTACACGGCGGGAGCGGCTTTCGTCATCGCGTTGATGACCCGGTCCATCGCGTCCCCGCCGCGCGGGTCGGTCAGGTTGGCCAACAACTTGAGCACGAAACGCATCAGCGTCGGATGCGGCATGCCGTGTTTGGTGGCGATCCGCATGATCTCGGGGCGGCCGATCAGTTTCACGAAGATGCCGCCCAACCGGTAGTAGCCGCCGAGTCGGGCCTTCAGCTCGTTCGGGTACGCCAGCAGCGCGCGCTCCCGCTCCGGGCCGGCCGGCCGGGCGAGGGCCTGGACCACGACCTCCGCGGCCAACTCGCCGGACTCCATGGCGTACGCGATGCCCTCACCGTTGAACGGGTTGACCATGCCGCCCGAGTCGCCGACCAGCAGCACGCCGCGCGTGTAGTGCGGCACCCGGTTGAAGCCCATCGGCAGCGCGGCGCCCAGGATCGGGCCGTCGGCGTTGGCCTCGTCGGTCATCCCCCAGTCTTCCGGGGTGTTGGCGAGCCAGTCGGTGAGCAGCCGGCGATAGTTGGTCTTGCCGAACGCCGAGGACGAGTTGAGCACGCCGAGGCCGACGTTGACCCGCCCGTCACCGAGGCCGAAGATCCAGCCGTACCCGGGCAGCAGGTTGTCGCCGCTGTCCTTGCTGCGCAGCTCGAGCCAGGACTCCAGGTAGTTGTCCTCGTGCTTGGCCGGCGAACGGTAGTAGCGGCGGACGGCCACACCGATCGGCCGGTCCTCCCGCTTGGCCAGCCCGAGCGCGAGCGGGAACCGGCCGGAGACACCGTCGGCCGCGACGACCAGCGGGGCGCGGAAGGTGGTGGGCTCCTTGCCCGGCCCGACCTCCGCCTCGACGCCGGTGACGCGACCATCGTCGTCGAGCACGGGGCCCAACACGTTGACGCTGGTCCGCAGCTTCGCGCCGGCCGCCACCGCCCGCTGGGCGAGCAGGTCGTCGAAGTCCAGTCGCGTGCGCACCAGACCGTAGTTGGGGAAGCTGGCCAGCTCCGGCCAGTCCAGTTCCAGGCGCACCCCACCGCCGATGACCCGCAGGCCGCGGTTGTGCAGCCAGCCCGCCTCGGGCGAGGTGTCCACACCCATCCGGATGAGTTGGCGCACCGCGCGCGGGGTCAACCCGTCGCCGCAGACCTTCTCCCGTGGGAACTCGGTCTTCTCCAACAACAGCACCCGTACGCCGTGCCGGGCCAGGTGGTACGCAGTCGCTGATCCACCGGGACCGGCGCCCACGACAATGACGTCGGCGTCGTGTTCCACCGCGGTCATTCGCGCCTCCTCCCGCATGCTCGTGAAATGCTTCACAAGCCAGACGGGACGAGTGTATGACCGGCGTCATACCAGCGCAGGATCAGGGGTACCTAACTCGCCGATGTGACACCCCATGACCGTCCACAGCGGTCAGGTGTCAGGCCGGGCTGGAGGCGTCCAGGCCCGCGTCGACCCGGATCGTCTCCGGCAGATGCTCGCGGAGCGCCCCGCCCGCCGCGCGGTCCAGCGCGGCCAGCACCTCGGCGACCACCTGCCGGACCTCGACCGGGTCGGCCCCGGCCAGCTCGCGCAACTGGGCGATGAGTTCGGCCGCGTCGTCGTCGGTGGCGGCCACCGGGTCCGCCGGGTCTGCTCCGGTCATGCGGTCGAGCGTACGGGGCAAAGTGGACTAAAGCCTGATATTAGCGGAACCTGAATAATGTCCGCGCCCGCTGGAGGGCCCGCCGCTACTGGCGGATCCCCCGGTGCAGGGCCACCACGCCACCGGTCAGGTTGCGCCACGCCACCCGCCCCCACCCGGCCGCGGCCACCCGCCCGGCCAGCGCGGACTGCGCCGGCCAGGCCCGGACCGACTCGGCGAGATAGACGTACGCCTCGGGGTTGCTCGACACCGTACGAGCCACCGCCGGCAACGACCGCATCAGGTACGACAGGTAGACCGTCCGGAAGACGGGGTTGACCGGGGTGCTGAACTCGCAGACCACCAACCGGCCACCCGGCCGGGTCACCCGGGCCAGCTCACGCAGCGCCGCGTCGGTGTCGTTGACGTTGCGCAGCGCGAAGGAGATCGTCACCGCGTCGAAGCTCGCGTCGGCGAACGGCAGGCGCAGCGCGTCCCCCGCCAACAGCGGCACCTCGGGCCGGGCCCGCTTGCCGGTGTGCAGCATGCCCAGCGACAGGTCCACCCCGACCGCGTACGCCCCGGACTGGGCCAGCTCACGCGTCGAGACGCCGGTGCCCGCGCCCACGTCCAACACCCGCTCGCCCGGCCGCAACCCGAGCGCCGCCCGGGTGGCCCGACGCCAGGAGCGGTCCTGCCCCAGCGAGATCACGGTGTTGGTCAGGTCGTAACGCTCTGCCACGCCGTCGAACATCGCGGCGACCTCGTGCGGCTGCTTGTCCAGACTGGCGCGCTGGCCCTGCGGGGTACGGCTCACCCCTCCACTCTGCCAGCCGCCCGCCAATCGACACTCGCTGGGTGGCGTGGCACGCACCACTGACGCGAAGGGGCGGGGTGGTCGCCCACCCCGCCCTCGCGTCGTGCCTGCGTCCCTGACGCCTCAGTCAGGACGCGTACCGCCGTCGCTGTCGCGCCTCGTCCGCGCGCCGTCGCCAGCAGCCCGGTGTCAGTCGGTCGACTTCTCGTCGGCCGGCGAGACCACCACCACCTTGCGGCGACGGGTGAGCACCAGCAGCGCTCCACCCACGAGCAGGATGACCGCGCCGATACCGCCGATCAGGCCGACCTGCACACCGGTCACCGGCAGGCCACCACCTCCCGAGCCGCCACCGGTGGAGCCGCCACCGGCACCCGGCGAGACGGTCGCGCCCGGCGTCGTCGTACCGCTCGGACCCGGCGTCGGAGTGACAGTCGCGCTCGGCGTCTGGGTCGGCGTGGCCGTCGCGGTCGGCGTCGGCGTGACCGTCGGAGTGTCAGTCGGGGTCGGGGTCGGGGTCGTCGTCTCCGTCGGAGTGGCCGTCGGGGTCGGCGTCTCGGTCGGGGTGACCGTCGGCGTCGGGGTCGGCGTCTCCGTCGGGGTCGGCGTCTCCGTCGGAGTCGGCGTCTCCGTCGGAGTCGGCGTCGGCGTCTCCGTCGGAGTCGGCGTCTCCGTCGGAGTCGGCGTCTCCGTCGGAGTCGGAGTCTCGGTAGGAGTCGGGGTCGGGGTCTCCGTCGGGGTCGGGGTCTCCGTCGGGGTCGGCGTCTCCGTCGGAGTCGGAGTCTCCGTTGGCGTCGGGGTCTCTGTCGACGTGACGGTCGGGGTCGGGGTCGGCGAGCCGGTCGGGGTGACCGTCGGCGTCGGAGTGGGCGACCCCGTCGGAGTGACAGTGGGCGTGGGCGTCGGCGTCGGGTCCACGGCCAGGTCGACGAAGACGTCGAAGACCGCCTGGTTGTCGCCCTCGTCGACCTCGGTGAAGGTCTTCCGCTGGGCGGTGCTGGCCCGCCGAGGCTGCTCCTCGGGCCTGCCGGCTGCCACGTCCAGACCGTGCGCCACCAGCTCGCCGACCCGCAGCACCGGCTCGGTGACGTCCTTACCGACGGTCACCTTGATGTCCGCCGTGTAGTAGTCACCGGGCCGGATCACCGCGCCGTCGTCCTGACAGAGCGCCTGAGCGACACCGAACGTCTGTGTGGTGCAGGTGTCCGGCAGCGTGTCGAAGGTGACGCCCGCCGGGAGGGTGAGCACGTAGGCGAGGCCGGTGGCCTTGCGACTGCCGTCGTTGTAGACCGCCCAGTCGACCGGCACCGTCTCGCCCGGCCGCACCGGACGAAGGTCGGGGTCGTCACCGTTGACACCGTTCACCACGACGTTCGCGTTGACGTCCTGCACCCAGCTGGTGAGGTCGTACCCGGGCTCGGTGACGGTGATGTCGTGCTCGACCTTGTTGTCTTCCTTGTTGGGGTCCTCGGTCGCCGACCGGATGGTGACCACCAGGGTGCCGGCAGCGCCCTTGCCACCGGTGGAGAAGATCGGGATGCCGAAGTCCTCGCTGGTGCCGGCGGCCAGGTCACCAAGGCGGCAGGTGAACTTCTTGCCGTTCACCCGGCAACCGTCGGGCACCACGACCCGAACCTTGTTCATCGTCAGCTTGCTGGTGTCCACCGTGTAACTGACACCCGTGGCGTCTTCCTTGCTCCGGGTGTTGTCGACAGTGAACTTGAACGGCTTGCTCTTGGCCTCCGTCACGCCCTTGGCCAGGTTGTAGCTGAGCGGCACCAGGGCCAGATCGGCCTGCTCGGCCGCCAGCACCGGGGCGGCAACGGCGGCGATGCCACCGGCCGCGATCAGCGCCACGACACTGGCGCGCACCAGCGTCGAGCGGTGGAACGCTGTCATCAGTCCCCCGGGGGTAGGGAAGAAAGAATGGTTGCGGAACGAGCGGACGCTATCGGAGGCCGTTCTCCCACGCCAGCAGGCGGACCCGATTTCATCCGTCCGGCCCGAGCTGGGCAGACAGTGCGGGCGGGATGGTCACCCATCCCGCCCGTACTGCCGTGCGTTATATGAACGACCCGCAGCGGGCCGATGGAGGACAGCCCCGTACGTCGACGGTGGTGCCAGATATGAGCCGGGACGCTAGCCGCCGACGATCATCTCCACCAGACCCGGACCGGACAGGCTGACGCTGCGGCGGCGGGGACCACCCGTACCGCCGGGGCGATCCGGCGGGAGCATGAGCGTCGATCAGCCGAACGGCCACCTGCCGACCGTCAGCTGACGTCCACCAGGGGTAGGGACTTTCCCGCACCACCGCCGGGCAGCGCGATCGAGGAGAAGTGCGAGACCACCCGCTCGTCGGTCGGGTCGTCGGCCGGCGTGTGGTGCACGGCGAGCCGGTTGTAGAGGGTGTCGCGCTGTGCGGGGATCCGGTCCGCCGAGCGGATCATGCCGATCAACTCGTGCAGGTTGGAGCGGTGCCGCGCACCGGCGGAGGAGATCACGTTCTCCTCCAGCATGATCGAGCCGAGGTCGTCCACGCCCATGTGCAGGGAGAGCTGCCCGACGTCCTTGCCGGTGGTCAGCCAGGACGCCTGCAGGTGCGGGACGGTCTCGAAGAACAGTCGGGCCACCGCGACGAGGCGCAGGTATTCCACCGTGGTCGCCTGGGTGCGGCCCTTGAGGTGGTTGTTCTCCGGCTGGTACGTCCACGGGATGAAGGACCGGAAACCGCGGGTGCGGTCCTGCACGTCCCGGATCATGCGCAGGTGCTCGATCCGCTCGGCGTGCGTCTCGCCGGTGCCCATCATCATGGTGGCGGTCGACTCGATGCCCTGCCGGTGGGCCAGCTCCATGACCTCCAGCCAGCGCTCGCCCGACTCCTTGAGGGGGGCGATGGCCTTGCGGGGCCGCTCGGGCAGCATCTCCGCGCCGGCGCCGGCGATCGAGTCCAGACCGGCGGTCTTGATCCGGGCGATGGCCTCGTCCAGGCTCACCCCGGAGACCTTGGCCATGTGCAGGATCTCGCTGGGGCCGATCGAGTGGATGACCAGGTTCGGGTACGCCTGCTTGACCGAGGAGAACAGCTCCTCGTAGTACTCCACGCCGTAGTCGGGGTGGTGCCCGCCCTGGAGCATCACCTGGGTCGCGCCCAGCTCGACCGCCTCGCCGCACCGGCGCAGGATCTCCTCGGTCGGGTGGGTCCACCCTTCCTGGTGCTTGGGCGCGCGGTAGAAGGCGCAGAACTTGCACGCCGTCACGCAGACGTTCGTGTAGTTGATGTTGCGGTCGATCAGGTACGTGACGACGTTGTCCGGGTAGCGCCGCCGGCGCACCGCGTCCGCCGCCTCACCCAACGCGTGGAAGGGCGCCTCGGTGTAGAGCAGCAGGGCCTCCTCGGGCGTGATCCGCCCGCCGTCCGCGCCGCGCTGCAGGATGTCGTCGATCTCCCGGCTCACCGTCACACCCCGAGCCTACGCCGACGACGCGCCCCTTCCCTGAGGGGTGCTTAAGGCTGTGATTCGCTCCGCACGCGCCAGGCCGGCACTGAACCGGGTCACCGCCACACCCTCACCGCGATCTTGCAGGTACCGTCGCGACACACGGGGCATTCCGCGCATACCGACGAACGAAACTGCAAGATCGACACGGGCGAGGGGCGATCAGGCGTCGTAGTCGATCGTGAGCTTGTCGGTGGTAGGGCTGGACTGGCAGGTCAGGACGTAGCCGGCGGCCAGCTCGTCGGGCTCCAGCGCATAGTTGCGGGCCATCGTGACCGCGCCGTCGACGACCTTCGCCTTGCAGGTGGAGCAGACGCCACCCTTGCAGGCGTACGGCAGCTCGCCGCGCACCTTCAGCGCGGCGTCCAGCACCCGTTCCTCGCGACCCATGGTGAAGCTCGACGAGCGGCCGTCCAGCACGATGGTCACCTCGGCCCCGGCACCCGCATGGTCGACGGGCCGGCGCACCGGCTCCGGCGGCGCGTCGACGTGGAACAGCTCGGTGTGCACCGCCGACTCGGGCAGACCGCGTGCGGTCAGCACGTCCCGGACGTCGACCACCATGCCGTACGGGCCGCAGAGGAACCACTCCTCGATGACGTCGCCCGGCACGATGGTGTCCAGCAACCGGCTCAGCCGCTCGGCGTCGATCCGACCGGACAGCAGCGGCGACTCGCCCTGCTCCCGGGAGAGGACATGCACCAGGTGCAGCCGGGTCGGGTGGCGGTCCTTCAGGTCGGCCAGTTCCTCGGCGAACATCACGGTGTTCGCCGTGCGGTTGCCGTACACCAGTGTGAAGGTGCTGGCCGGCTCGACGGCCAGGGCGGTCGCGACCAGCGCGAGCACCGGGGTGATGCCGGAGCCGGCGACGACCGCGCCGTAGTGCCGGGCGCGGTCCGGTGCGAACGCCGTGGTGAAGGTGCCCAGCGGCGGCAGCACCTCGACGGTGTCGCCACCGCGCAGCGCCCCGCAGGCGAACGCGGAGAAGGCGCCGCCGGGGATCTCCCGCACCCCGATCCGCAACCGGCCGCGCCGGGCCAGGTCGTCGGGGGTGGAGCAGATCGAGTACGACCGACGCACGTCGGCGCCGTCCGGCGCGGCCTGGCCCGGAAGACGCACGGTGAGGTGCTGGCCCGCACGGAACGCGAATGTCTCCCGCAGTTCCTCGGGTACGGCGAAGGTCACCGCCACTGAATCGTCGGTGAGCCGGTCGACGGCGGCGACGGACAACGGGTGGAAGACCGGCCGACGGCGAACCGGGCGGGTGATGGTGACAGTCACAGCGCCTTCAGGTGGTCGAAGGGTTCGGAGCAGGAACGGCACCGCCACAGCGCCTTGCACGCGGTGGAGCCGAACCGGCTGACCTGCTCGGTCTCCGGCGAGCCGCACCGCGGGCAGCGGACCGCGAGGGTCAGCGACACGACGCCGGCGGCGGGCACCGGGGCGGGCGGGGCGATCCCGGCGGCGGCGAGCTTGGCCCGCCCACCCTCGGAGATCCAGTCGGTGCTCCACGGTGGGCTGTAGACGGTCCGGACCTCGGCGTCCGGGTGGCCGGCGGCGGCGAGCGCGCGGCGGATGTCGGCCCGGATCACGTCCATCGCCGGGCAGCCGGTGTAGGTCGGGGTGATGGTGACGGTGACCCGGCCACTGGCCGGATCCTCCTCGACCGCGCGCAGGATGCCCAGCTCGTCGATGGTGATGACCCGGATCTCCGGGTCCACCACCGACGCGGCCGCCGCCCTGGGGTTCACCACTTCGCTCCCGGGTGGGCGCGGTGCAGCACCTGCATCTCGGCGAGCAGGTAGGCCAGGTGCTCGCTGTGCACACCGGCCCGCCCGCCGGCCGGGGCCCAGGCACTGCCCGGCCGGGTGAGCGTCGCCTCGGCCAACACCGGGCCGACGACCTCGTCGAACGCCGGCCGCAGGGTGGCCGGGTCGACCGGCGCCGCCGGGTCCGCGGCGAACAGCTCGTGGGTGTACGGCCACACGTGGTCGACGGCCGCCTGCATCCGACGGTGCGACTCCTCGGTGCCGTCACCGAGCCGCTTCACCCACAGCGCGCCGTGGTCCAGGTGGTACGCCGACTCCTTGCGCGCCTTCGCGCCGATCGCCGCCAACCGCTCGTCGGCACAGCCGGCCAGCGCCGTATACAGCGGCAGTTGGTACGCCGCCAGGAAGAACAGCTTCGCCATCGTCACCGCGAAGTCGCCGTTGGGCAGCTCGACCAGGAGAACGTTGCGGAACTGGCGGTCGTCACGCAGGTACGCCAGCGCGTCCTCGTCGCGCCCGGCGCCCTCCAACTCGCCCGCGTACGACAGCAGCAGGCGCGCCGCGCCGAGCTGGTCGAGGGCGATGTTGGCCAGCGCGATGTCCTCTTCCATCTCCGGGGCACGGGTGGTCCACTCGGCCAGCCGCTGGGCCGCGATCAACGCGTCGTCGGCGAGGGCGAGGGTGAAGTCGAAGGGCCCGTTCACGCCGTCACCCCGCTGAGCTGACTGGTTCGCTCGCTCACAGGTGAGCCACCCCCTCCGGCACCTCGTAGAAGGTGGGGTGGCGGTAGACCTTGTCGGCGGCCGGGTCGAAGAAGGCGTCCTTCTCGTCCGGGCTGGACGCGGTGATCGCGCCGGCCGGCACCACCCAGATCGACACGCCCTCCTGACGGCGGGTGTAGAGATCGCGGGCGTTGCGCAGGGCAAGCTCGGCGTCGGGGGCGTGCAGGCTGCCGACGTGGGTGTGCGACAGCCCGCGCCGCGCCCGCACGAAGACCTCCCACAGAGGCGAATGACCTGTCACGCCGGATTGCTCGGCACGCTCGCTCACGCGGCCACCTTCTCCTTGTTCGTCCGCTTCGCGGCGTACGCCGCGGCGGCCTCGCGTACCCAGCTGCCGTCGGCGTGCGCGGCGCGGCGGTGGGCCATCCGCTCGCGGTTGCACGGCCCGTCGCCGGAGATCACCCGCATCAGCTCGTCATAGTCCGGCTGGGTGTAGTCGTACGCCTGCCGCTCGTCGTTCCACCGCAGGTCGTCGTCGGGGATGCGGACCCCGAGGATCTCGGCCTGCTGGACGCACATGTCGACGAAGCGTTGACGCAGGTCGTCGTTCGAGAAGCGCTTGATCTTCCAGGCCATCGACTGGGTGGAGTGGGTGGAGTCGCCGTCCGGCGGGCCGAACATGGCCAGCGACGGGTACCACCATCGGTCCACCGCGTCCTGCGCCATGGCGTGCTGCTCGGGGGTGCCGTGCGCCAGGGTGTGCAGGATCTCGTAGCCCTGCCGCTGGTGGAACGACTCCTCCTTGCAGACCCGGATCATCGCGCGGGCGTACGGGCCGTAGGAGCAGCGGCACAGCGGCACCTGGTTGACGATCGCCGCACCGTCCACCAACCACCCGATGGCGCCGACGTCGGCCCAGCTGAGGGTGGGGTAGTTGAAGATCGAGCTGTACTTCTGGCGGCCGTCGAGCAGCAGCTGGACCAGTTCGTCGCGGCTGATGCCGAGGGTCTCGGCGGCGGCGTAGAGGTAGAGGCCGTGACCCGCCTCGTCCTGCACCTTGGCCAGCAGGATCGCCTTGCGCTTGAGCGACGGCGCCCGACTGATCCAGTTGCCCTCCGGCTGCATGCCGATGATCTCGGAGTGGGCGTGCTGGGCGATCTGCCGGATCAGCGTCCGCCGGTACGCGTCGGGCATCCAGTCGCGGGGTTCGATCTTCTGCTCGGCGTCGACCACCTCGGCGAAGTACGCCGCCAGGTCCTCGTCCGGCGCGGGCCCGCCCCGCCGCCCGCGCGCCGCCGCTGCCCGCAGCTCCGCCTCGGCGGCCTCGACCTCGCCCAGCAGACCGCCGGGCGCCTCGTCCGGGGCGCTGTTCGGGGCGGAGAAGTCGTTGCCATACATGAGGCTAAGTGTTACAGCTTGCGCCTCGTTGCACCAGGGGGTGTAACAGGAATCCGCGCATCCCATCCGTAGCCGAATGACTGCTTTGCGCGACCTGGGCGGCATTCCATCGCCGTGACTTGGGCCACGAAACAAAGGTGAACCCCTGCAAAAACCTCATACCGGCCCCATAACTCGCCTTTATCGCAGGTTGCCTAGTGTCGAAGTCTGGCGGTCGGGCGGTCCGGACGTAGACTTCTGCCGGACAACCGATCGGCTGCCGCGCATCGATATCTCCACCGAGGCCACCTCCCCCGGCCTCGGCGATCGCACCCGATTCGTCCCGACGACAAGCCGGTCCCCCCGGCCCTGACACCTGGAGTTCACCCACTCATGCGATCTCGCGTGACCCTGGTGCTCGCCATCACGGCAGTCGTGCTCGGCGGCGTCCTGCTGGTCCCCACCGCGTACGCCCGACTTGCCAGCGACGACAGCGGCGGAGGCGGCGGTGGCGGCACGTCGAGCGTCGCCGCGCCCGCACCCGCGCCACCGCCGCCGCCCACCCTGGCGGCCGGTCCGGTGTCGGTGAGCTTCAAGGGTGACTTCTTCTCCTGGGCCCTGATGGACCGCAAGACGGGCAAGATCTCCGGGTCGTCGAACATGGCCGCGACCAGCTCCACCGAATCGATGATCAAGGCGTGGATCGTCTCCGACTACCTGCGACAGCTCGGTGACAAGGAGCCGCCGGCATCGTTGAAGGAGGCGTCCCGACTCGCCATCGTCGACAGCAACGACAAGGCCGCCAACGCGGTCCACCGGGCTGCCGGCGGGTCCTACAAGGCCTCGTCGAGCAGCGTTCCGGACGCGGTGATCCAGCGGGCGATCAAGATCTGCGGGCTGACCGACACCAAGCGCGGCAACACCAAGCCGTACACCGGCTTCTGGAGCTACACCCGGATGTCTCCCCGCGACGCGGTCCGACTCGGCGACTGCATCGCCGACGGCAAGGCCGCCGGCCCGAAGTGGACGAAGTGGGTGCTGGACCAGATGAGCAAGGTCACGGGCACCACCGCGGCCAAGGACCAGAAGCCCGACTCCGGTGGCGGCCGCTGGGGGATCATCGACGGTCTACCCAAGTCGATCACCTCGCAGGGCCCGGTCAGCATCAAGAACGGTTGGACCCCGATCTACGGCGACGGCAACTGGCACGTCAACTGCCTCGCCGTCACCAGCAAGTGGAGCCTGGCGGTGATGCTGCGCTACCCGATCAGGACCGGCCTGGACTACGGCGCGAAGGTCTGCGCCAGCGTGGCCACCCAACTGGTCACCCCGCAGCCGGGTGCCGCGCTCAAGGTGCCGCAGCAGCCGGTCGGGAAGCTCTGATGGCCGGCACCCGTCGGGGAGACCGGCGTGGCGACGGCGACGCCTCCCCGATGCGGCTGATCGCCATCGCGGTCATCCTCATCGGCCTGGTGCTGGTGTCGCTGCGGTTGCTGCCCGGGTCGCCGTTCGAGTCGTCCGCCGCCGCCAAGTGGGGCGACGCCGGCACCAGCGACCGGCCCACCGGCTCCGGCACCGACCGCAGTGCCCGCCAGCCGTCCGCGCCGTCACCGAGCCCCAGCCCGTCGCTGGAGCCGCTGCCCTTCGCGGCCAAGAATCTCGACCTCGACATCGAGGGCTGGTACGCCTGGAGCGTCCTGGACCGCCGAACCGGAAAAATCATCGGTTCGAAGAACATGGACGAGACCAGCACGACCGCCTCCATGATCAAGGCGTGGATCGTCGCTGACTACCTGCGCCGCGCGGCCGACGCCGGCCAGACCCCGAGCGACGCGAAGCTCGCCGACGCGACCCGGATCATCCGGGACAGCGACAACACCCGGGCCGAGCAGTTCTACAACCTGGTCGGCCGAGACGCCTCGATCAAGCGCCTGATCTCCATGTGCGAGCTGACCGACAGCAGCGTCGCCCCCGACAAGGGCTGGAGCCGGACGGCGCTCTCACCCCGGGACACCGCCCGGATGGGCAACTGCATCGCCACCGGCACCGCCGCCGGGCCGAAGTGGACCAAGTGGCTGCTCAACGAGATGAAGCTGGTTCGTGGCGGCGGCGACTTCGGTATCCGCAAGGCCTTCCCGGCCGCCGAGCAGAAGAAGATCGCCATCAAGAACGGGTGGATCGACCGGACCAGGGAGCAGGAGATGCACATCAACTGCCTGGCCATCGGCGACACCTGGACGATGGGCGTGATGGTCAAGTACCCGATCAACATGGGCTACGACTACGGCATGAAGAACTGCGAGAAGATCACCGAGGCGCTGCTCCGCACCGGCACCTGAGCCGTCCACGCTGACGCCGGCCCGGGCCGCTGCCGACCCGGGCCGTTGGTGCGCCGTCGGCAGGGGTCAGCCGGCGAAGAACTCCGGACCGCCCTCCGGCAGCGCCGGGGCCTCCCCGATCGCGGCGGCCCGTCGGGCCCACTCGCGCAGCCCGGCGACCTGCCGATCGCCGAGGGAGAAGTCGAGGGTCCGGAAGTACGTGGCGAGCGTCTGCGCGTCGAACGTCTCCCAGCGCGCCGCCGCCTCGGCCACCTGGTCCAGCTCCGCCAGGCAGAGGTCCCGGGAGCGCAGGAAAGCCTCGTGCACCTCCTTGACCAGGCCCGGGTGGGCGGCGGCGAAGTCACGGCGGACCGCCCAGACGGCGAAGACCATCGGCAGCCCGGTCCAGTCCCGCCACGCCTGCCCGAGGTCGGTGACAGTGAGGCCCTTCTGCGGCGCCTCGTAGTACGCCCGCAGCGCCACGTCCCCGATCAGCACGGCCGCGTCGGCCTCCAGCAGCATCTGGGTCAGGTCCGGCGGGCACCGGAAGTACTCGGGCCGCACGTTGTACTGCTCGGCGAGCAGCAGTTGCGCCGTCATCACCCCGGTCCGCGAGGTCGAGCCGAGCGCCACCCGCGCGCCGTCCAACTCGTCGAGGGGTCGGGTGGAGACCATGTTGACCGACAGCACCGGACCGTCGCTGCCGACCGCCAGGTCCGGGAGGAGCAGCAGCTCGTCGGCGTGCTTCAGGTACTCCAGCAGCGTGATCGGGCCGATGTCGAGGTCGCCGGCGACCAGCGCCGCACTCAACCGGTCCGGCGAGTCCTTGTGCAGGTCCACGTCGAGCAGGGCACCGGAGCGCATCAAACCCCAGTAGATCGGCAGGCAGTTCAGGAACTGGATGTGCCCGACTCGCGGGCGTGCGATGCGCTCAGCCATGGCCCGACCGTATCCCCGGCGGCGGGCGCCGGCTCGGCGGGCCGGCCCGAAGTGGCCAACCCCGCACTTGACCGGGCAGCTCGGCCGCCTTCCGGGGCGTTGGCCGCTTGTCGACCGCCTGCCGGCGCGTCGGCCGCTCGTCGACCGTCTGCCGGGGCGTCGGTCAGCGACGACCGTCGTACCGCCCGGGTCACGACCGGCACGAAGCCCAGCACCACCAACAACCCGAGCACCCCGGCGCCGGCGATCAGCGGTCGGGGCGGAACGACGGCGAGCAACGCCCCGCCGATCAGGAAGCCCGCCATCGAGCCACCCTGCACCGCCGCGCCGTAGCTGGCGTACGCCCGGGCGCGCATCGCCTCCGGCACCCGCCGAGCGGTGAGCAGGTTGGCGAAGACGTTGTCGCCGCCGTTGGCCGCGCCTCCCACCAGCCAGAGCGGCACCAACACACCTGCCGCCGGCACCGTCGCCGCGAGCAACACCATCAAACTGCACACGGCCAGGGTGGCCAGCACCCCGCGTACCAACGCGCCGTCGTCGTCGAGCCGCCGAGCGAGTCGTACGGCGAGCCAGGTCCCCGGCAGCATGCCGGCCATCCATGCGGCGCTGACCAGGCCGTACGTGGTCGCCGAGCCCTCCAGGGTCTCCCGGATGAAGAAGACCTCGATCACGTTGATGCCGCCGATCGCCGCGATCACCACGGCGGTGCTCACCACCATCACGAGCATCAGCGGGTCGCGGCGCAGCCGCCAGCCGATCTCCGTACCCCCCGGGGTTGTCACGCCGCCCGAGGCGGCCTGGCTGCCCCCGGCGGCGGCCTCGCTGCTCGCGGCGGCGGCGGTCTGGCTGGCGGCGGACCGCCGGCCGCCGCGTCGGGTCCGCAGCAGCAGGCCCGCGACCACCAACGCCAGGTAGGTCGCGGCATCGAGAAGCAGCGGTACGCGGGTGCCGAACTGTCCCACCAGCAGACCGGCCAGCACCGGGCCGCCGAGCGCACCGAGCGAGACGGCGGTCTGACTGATCGCGCTGGCCCGGGGCAGGTCGGCCGGGCGGACCATCGCCGGCAGCAGCGCCGCGAGGCAGGGTTGGGTCACCGCGAGCCCGCAGGCCAGCAGTGCGACGAGCCCGACCACCAGTGCCGGTTGCTCGACGACGGCGAGGAGGGCACAGACGCAGGCCTGCCCGAAACCGACTGTCACCAGCAGGGTGCGGCTGTCCATCCGGTCGGCGAGTCGGCCCGCGAGCGGGGCGAGCACCACCAGGGGCAGGGTGGCGGCGAGCAGCAGGCCCGACACGGCCAGCCCACCGGCACCGGCACCCTGCAGGGCCAGTGCCAGCGCGGTCGCCGCGAGGAAGTCGCCGCAGATGGTGGTGCCCCGGGCAGCGGCGGCGAGCCAGACGTCCGCCCAGCGCGACTCGTCAGTTGCGAAGGACATACTTCGAAAATAATCCTTCACAACTGATTCATGCAACCCCGCCTATGCCAACGGCACCGTCCGGTACTGCACGGCGACAGTGCGCGCCCCCGGCGGCGGCTCACCCTGCCGCCGTCGCGGGTGGTACGGCCGGAGCAGCGCCAGCACCGCCTCGTTCAACTCGGCCAACTCCTCAGCGGTGAGCAGCACCAGCGTGTCGGTGAACAGCGCCGTGTCGTACCACTCGGCGGGCTCGTCCCCGGCGCGCCGCAACCAGTCCCGGGTCCGCTCCATGGCCCGGACCGCATGCGCCTCCACCAGCGCCTGCTCGGCCGCCCGCGCCTCGGGCCCGGCATCACGGCCCGCCTCGACCAGCACACTCCCACTCGGCACGCGCCACAACCGCTCACGCGCGTCCCCCCGACTCGGCGCCTGCTCGACCAGCCCGAACTTCGCCAGCGCCCGCAGGTGGTAACTGGTGGCGCTCGGCGACAGCCCGACGATCTCGGCACACTCGGTGGCGGTCCCGCCGGCCTCGCGGCTGTTCAGGTACTCCATGATCGCGATCCGCGCCGGATGGGCCATCGCCCGCATCACCTGCGGGTCGCTGATCGTCATCCGGCGCGAATCGGAGCGGGCCTCGGTCATAGGCCCATGATCCCGGCAGACCTTCCAACCTGCCATCACCACCACGTCCCGCTCGGGTCACATGGCGTCTGTCCTTTGCTAGTGAGCAGGCGGATTCGACGGCACGCGCGGCGTGGATCGCTTGGTTCCCCTCATTGATCGACACCGACCCGGAAGTGATCGGCCGCCGAGGTGGTGCGACGGCCACCACATCCGACACTGGGCCGACGGTGGGGTGACGGCGCTGGGCAATGCGGTGCTGCTCTGCGGCTACCACCACCGGCTCATCCACCACGGCGATTGGGCGGTCCGTATCGCGGCGGACGGTCGCCCTGACTTCCTCCCGCCCAGTTGGCTCGACCCGCTGCACACTCCACGTCGCAACCACTACCACCTGCGCTGCTGACGCTGCCGAGCACGCCCACGCCGCCCATGACCGCGACCAGGAACCGCGAACCGCGGCAAGCGGCCAGCGGCCAGCGACCCGCGACCCCCGACCCGCGGCCGGTGACCCACGGCCAGCGGCCAGCGGCCCGTGACCCACGGCCCGAGACCCACGGCCAGCGACCCACGGCCAGCGGCCAGCGGCCAGCGGCCACGACGATCCGCCAGTCCCCGCCGCCCAAGCCGCGTCTCCTGTTGATCGACTCGGTTTCCTGAAAGTCGGGGCGTCGCACCGGCTTGGACACCGCGACTTCATGAAAACCGAGTCGATCACGGCACCCACGGCGGTCGCGGTGTGCGAGAGCACGGCGCGCAGCGCGCAGCGCGAGGCGCGAGTACAGCGCGAGGCGCGAGTACAGCGCGCAGCGCGAGGCGCGAGTACAGCGCGCAGCGCGAGGCGCGACGCGGAACAGGGCGGGGGGCGCACGGCGCGGGACCTGATGATCAGTCGGCATCCGACCTCGGCATCACGTCCATCTCGATGCGGTGCTACCCGTCAACGCGTCACTTCGGCGACGTCCGGCGCTGCGACACGCCGTCTCGGATGGGTGGTCGGGTCGGTAATTCGCTGGCTGCGGCGGGCTGGGGAGCGTAGGGTTGCAGGCCGCTTGACGGCCGAGGTGAGCTGCACCGGAACGGGCGTCGTCGCGCCGGGCGGCCGGCCATCCGCCCCCGGACACGCGAGCGCGCAGCAGATGTGAACGATGGGACGTCAGCATGCCCGCACTTGACCTCGACACCCAGCCTGACACCGACCTCGACGCGGACCTGGCCGCCGAACGCGCACACCTGTCCACCTCGCGGGCGGCGTTGGCTCGGATGCGGGCGAGGGCCGAGTCTCTCTTCGCCACCGGTGACCAGGTGGCCGGCGACGCCTACGCGGCCGAGACCCTCGGTCGCACCCTCGCTCGCCGGGTCGCCGAGCTGGCCGACGACCCGACCACACCACTCTTCTTCGGCCGCCTCGACTTCGCCGAGGCCCCAACCGACGCGACCCCAACCAGCGGGACTCCGACCAGCGCGGCAACGACCAGCGCGGCAACGACCAGCGCGGCAACGACCAGCGCGGCAACGACCAGCGCGGCAACGACCAGCACGACCCCAACCAGCGCTGCCACCCACAACCGGCCCACGGACAGCACTGCCACCGGCAGCCCGACCACGAGCGACCCGACCGCACCCGACACCACTGATGATCATGAGGGGCGGCGCTATCACGTGGGGCGGCGGCATGTCACCGACGAGCGCGGCGAGCCGCTGGTGCTGGACTGGCGGGCACCGGTCTCCCGCTCGTTCTACCGGGCCAGTGTGCGCGATCCACAGGGGGTGGCGGTCCGGCGACGGTTCGGGTTCAGCAACGGCGTCCTGACCAGCTTCGAGGATGAGCGGCTGGATCGGGGCGAAGAGTTTGGTACGACCAGTCGGATCCTCACCGCCGAGATCGAGCGTCCGCGCGTCGGGCCGATGCGGGACATCGTGGCCACGATCCAGCCGGAGCAGGACGAGCTGGTGCGGGCCGACCTCGCCGACTCGATCTGTGTGCAGGGCGCGCCGGGCACCGGAAAGACGGCGGTGGGTCTGCACCGGGCCGCGTACCTGCTCTATCTGCACCGGGAGCGGTTGCGGCGGGCGGGTGTGTTGATCGTCGGGCCGAACCGGGCGTTCCTGTCGTACATCGCGGCGGTGCTGCCGGCGCTCGGTGAGGTCGAGGTCGAGCAGGCCACGGTGGAGGAGTTGATCTCCCGGGTGCCGGTCCGGGCGGTCGAGGCGCCGGCGGTGGCCGCGCTCAAACACGACGTACGGATGGCCGACGTGCTGCGGCGCGCGGTGCAGGCGCAGATCGGCACCCCGACCGAGTCGATCACCGTGTCGGACGGTTCGTTCCGCTGGCGGATCGGGCTGGAGCCGTTGCACCGGATCGTCGAGGAGACCCGCCGGGAGGGGCTGCCGTACGGCACTGGTCGGGAACGCGTTCAGGCACGGGTGGTGAGCCTGCTGCAACGGCAGGCCGAGGCGCGGCGGGCGGAGTCGCCCAGCGATGCCTGGCTGCGCCGGATGAGCCGCTGCCGGCCGGTGCTCGACTTCCTGGACGCGGTCTGGCCGGCGCTCACCCCGGAAGGGCTGGTGCACGGCCTGTTCGCCGACCCGGCGCGGCTCGCCGCCGCGGCGGACGGGCTGCTCAGCGACGCCGAGCAGGCGCAGCTCGTCTGGGCCAAGCCGGCCCGCACCCCGAAGGCGACCCGTTGGACCGCCGCCGACGCGGTGTTGATCGACGAGGCGACCGGGCTGCTGGAACGGCTCTCCGGGTTCGGGCACGTGGTGGTGGATGAGGCGCAGGACCTCTCCCCGATGCAGTGCCGGGCCATCGCTCGGCGCAGCGAGCACGGCTCGGTCACGCTCCTGGGTGACCTCGCCCAGGGCACCGCGCCGTGGGCGGCGACGGACTGGCGGGAGTCCCTTGCCCATCTGGGTAAGCCGGACGCGGTGGTGGTGCCGTTGACCGTCGGTTTCCGGGTGCCCGCGGCGGTGGTCGCGTTCGCGAACCTGCTGCTCCCGGCGCTCGCTGTGGACGTACCGCCGGCCGAGTCGCTGCGCCGCGACGGCGGCCTGGACGTGCGTACGGTGACCGACCTGACGTCGGCGACGGTGGCCGAGGTGCGGGCGGCGCTCGCGCACGACGGCTCGGTCGGTGTGATCGCCGCGGACGACGCTGTCGACGGCCTACGCGCGGCGCTGGCCGAGGCGGGTGTCGAGACCGCGACCGCCGACGATGTGGCGGCCGCGGAGCGGGTCACGGTGGTGCCGGCGACACTGGTCAAGGGCCTTGAGTACGACCATGTGGTGGTGGTCGAGCCGGCGGCGATCGTCGCGGCCGAGCCACGCGGGCTGCACCGGTTGTACGTGGTGCTCACCCGGGCGGTGTCCCGGCTGGCGGTGCTGCACGCTGCGCCGCTGCCTGCCCCGCTCGTCGGCGGGTCAGCCGGCTGACAGGGCCGCCGCGATCTCCCGCAGCGGGCGGCCGGATTCGGCCATCGGCACGTGGAACGACAGCCACGACCCGTCGGCGAAGTCGAGCCGCAGCCGCTTCCAGTTCAACCGGTACCTGCCGAACCGGGCGGTGACGGAGGTGCGCGGCACCGACCCGAGCAGTTCGATGTCGGCCTGCGCCCGTTCGTCCGCCGACGATCGGGAGAGCAAGCCGACGGGTGCTGTCGCACCGAGCAGCAGCCGCTGGTCGGTGACCCCCAGCACGAGGTGACGGATGCCGAAGCCCTTCGTCGCCACGGTTACTGCATGGTGCAGCTCGGATGCCCGGGAGTCGGGTTGGCCTCGACCTCCGACACCGAAGAAGAGCCAGTCGACGGCGCTGTCCGCCCGACCGAAGGTGATGTTCGGTGAGAGCACGGTGAGCAGGACACCCAGAAAACTCGGCCGACCGGCGGCGGGTGGCGCCGACGGCAGTGCCGGCGGAGCCGGGGTCAGCCCACCGCCCGCTCGGACCTTGGCCACCGCGCGCACCCGCTCGTCGGCCGGTAGCAGTCGGCTGAACCCCTCGGCGTACCGCGCCTGACTTTCGTCGTCAGTCACCAGGGCCCCCTCGTGCTCGACGATGTCCGCCGCAGTGTCCGGCTCAACGCTCGGGCTTGCCACGGACCCTCCCCTGTGGCCTGTGCGACGGATCAGCCTGTCGCCGCGACTCCTCACCATAGGCACTGCTCGCCGCGACCGAAGTCCCCATCTGTCGTGATGGGGACATCCGGCCTCGACTTTGTGCCGTAAAGTAGTTTGCGTGGACCTAGACGATGATTCACCACCCACCGACGCCGCAGCGGCGCTGCGGCTGATCCAGGACCAACGGTCGGCGACGGCACGCCGGCTCGATCCCGATGCCCGCCTGCTCTACTGGCCGTGGGGTGTCGCCTGGCTGGTTGGCTTCGGGCTGTTCTTCCTGCGGTTCGCCCCCGGCGACCGTGCGCTTGTCGACCTGCCGAGCTGGCTGCCGCTGACCGTCCTCTTCGTGCTGCTCGCGGCCGCCGGAACGATCCAGGCGGTGGTCAGCGTGCGGGCCTACGGCCAGGTGAGCGGCGACTCCGCCCGGCGTGGGAAGTGGTACGGCTACGCGTGGGCCCTCGGATCGGTGAGCATCTACGCGGGGCTCGGCCGGATCTCCGAGCACCTGCCACACGACCTGGCGGCACTGCTCTGGTCGGCGACCGCCGTCGGGCTGACCGGCGCGCTGCACATGGCCGGCGGGGCGGTCTGGCTGGACCAGGACCTGTTCCGGCTGGGCGTCTGGATCAGCGTGATCAACCTGGTCGGGGCGTTCGCCGGGCCGGGCTGGCACCCGCTCATCGTTGCGGTGGCCGGCGGCGGCGGAATGCTGGTGGCCGGCGCGATCGCCCGGCGGCGACAGCAACAGCGACAGCAGCCGTGACCGAGCTGGATCCGGTCATCCACGCGCAGGCCCGACTGCGGGTGGTCGCCAGCCTCTCGACTCTCAACGTCGGCGACAAGATCGCTTTCCCCCGCCTGCAGGAGCTGCTCGCGATGACCGCCGGCAACCTCTCGGTGCACCTGCGCAAGCTCGAGGAGGCCGGCTACGTGGAGATCAGCAAGACCCACCGTGGACGCACCCCGGCGACCCTGGTCGGGCTCAGCCGACGCGGCCGGCTGGCGTTCGAGGAGTACACCGAAACCATCCGCGCCCTGCTCGACCCCACCTCGTCGAAGGAGCAGCCATGACCCTCGCCCGCGCCGAACAGGCCAGCCGCCGGTACGGCGACGTCCTCGCCCTCGATCGCGTCGACCTGGAAGTCCGGGCCGGTGAGCTGGTCGGCCTGCTCGGGCCGAACGGCGCCGGTAAGAGCACCCTGATCAACCTGCTGGTGGGCCTGCGCCGCCCCAGCTCGGGACGGGTCGAACTGAACGGCCGCGACCCCCGCGACCCGGCCAGCCGACGGCAGATCGGAGTCACCCCGCAGGAGACCGGCCTGCCCGGCACGCTGCGCGTCGGCGAGGTCGTCGACTTCGTCTCCGCGCACTACCCCGACCCGGTGCCCCGCGGTGAACTGCTCGACCAGTTCGGTTTGGGCGACCTCGCCCGACGACAGACCGGTGGGCTCTCCGGTGGGCAGCGCCGCCGGTTGGCGGTGGCGTTGGCGTTCGTCGGCCGGCCGCGGTTGGTGCTGCTCGACGAACCGACCACCGGCCTGGACGTGGCCGCCCGGCACACCCTGTGGGACGCGATCCGGGCCTTCCACGCCGACGGTGGCACCGTGCTGTTGAGCAGCCACTACCTGGAGGAGGTGGAGGCGCTCGCGCACCGGGTGGTGGTCATCGGGCAGGGCCGGGTGCTCGCCGACGACACGGTGGACGCGGTGCGCGGCATCGTGGGCGTACGCCGGGTCAGCCTGGTCGCCGACGACCTGCCCGACCTGCCCGGGGTGGTTCGCACCGAACGGGTCGACGGTCGGCTGCACCTGCTCACCACCGACGCCGACGAGCTGGTCCGAGCGCTGGTCACGGCCCGGGTTCCGTTCACCGACCTGGAGGTACGGCCGACGTCACTGGAGGAGGCGTTCCTCGCCATCACCACCGGCGACACGCCCAGCGGGGACGCGCCGACCAGCACCGGCCGACCCATCACCGCCGCTGCCGGCGGCCGACCCACCATCGTCTGAGGAGGCGACAGTGCAGCTCGCCCTGGTCCACGCCCGCTACCAACTTCTGGAGATCATCCGGATTCCGGTGGCCGTTTTCGGCAGCGCCTTCTTCCCGGCCGCCGCCATGATCTTCTTCGTGGTGCCCTTCGCCGGTGACGACCCGGTCGGTGCCACCTACGCCACCGCGTCGATGGTCACCTTCTCGGTGATGAGCGCCAACATCTTCCAGTACGGCGTCGGTGTCGCCGAGGACCGCGACCAGCCCTGGAATCCGTACACCCGGACCCTGCCGGCCGGGCCGGCACCGCGGTTCGCCGGCCGGGTGCTGGCCGGCCTGGCGCTCACCTACCTCTCGCTGATCCCGGTCGTGGTGATCGGCGCGACGCTGACCGCGGCCCAGCTCACCCCGGCGGTGTTCCTGCTGGCTCTCGGCACCGTGGCGGTGATCTCGGTGCCGTTCACGTTGATGGGGCTCGCCATCGGCTACTCGCTGCCCAGCAAGGCGGCGATCGTGGTGGCACAGCTGATCTTCCTGCCGCTGGCGTTCGGCGGCGGCCTGCTCTCCGCGCCGGGCGAGGCGCCCGGGTTCATCGAGACGATCGCGCCCTACCTGCCCACCCGGGGCGCTGCCGAGTTGATGTGGGCGGCGGTCGGCGACTACGACGTGGAGCCGCTGGCGCTGATCATGCTCGGCGTCTGGGTGGTGCTGCTCGCCGCGCTCGCCGGCTGGGCGTACCGACGGGACGAGGGTCGCCGGTTCAGCTAAAGATTCGTCCGTTTCCTCCCCGGGGCGCGGCGGGACGGTGCCAGGATTCCGACAGGGGGCCGCCGTGGCCGCCCCGGCCGAGAGGGGTCTTGACGTGAGCACCGTCCCGCCGGGTACGCCCTGCTGGGCCGACCTGGCCACCCCGGACCTGACCGACGCCCGGCGGTTCTATCCGGAGCTGTTCGGTTGGACCGGCCAGGTCACCCCGGAGCCTGAGGCGGGCGGCTACACGGTCTTCCTGCTCAACGGCAGGCCGGTGGCCGGCGTGGGCCCGCCCGCGATCCCGGACCAGGTTCCGATCTGGTCGACGTACCTCGCCACCGACGACGCGGAGCTGGTCGCCGGTCGGGTCGAACGGGCCGGCGGGCAGGTCGTCGTCCCACCGTTCGAGGTCTTCGACAGGGGCTGGATGGCGGTCTTCGCCGACCCGGCCGGTGCCACGTTCAGCGTCTGGCAGCCGCTGACCATGGCCGGTGCCGAGGTGTTCAACGTGCCGGGCGCGATGAGCTGGAACGAGCTGGTCACCCCCGACCCCGAGGGCGCGAAGGTCTTCTACGAGCTGGTGTTCGGTTGGCAGCCGGACGACCAGGCGGTGGGCGACATGACGTACACCGGGTGGCGGCTGGGGACGCAGATCGTCGCCGGGATGATGCCGCCGCTGGCCGACGACTTCCCGGCCGACCTGCCCGCGTACTGGACGGTGTACTTCGCGGTGGCCGACGCGGACGCCGCCGCGGCCCGCGCCGCCGAGCTGGGCGGAACGATCCTGGTCCCGCCCCGGGACATCCCGGCGGGCCGGTTCGCCGCCCTGCGCGACCCCCAGGGGGCCCTCTTCTCCGTCATCGACCTGGGCCCCTGACCCCGCGCGGAACTGTTCGCCAGCGCGCCGACGACGACGCCTCCCGCCAAGATCGTGCTCGAACCTGGATGTCGTGGTGTTCTGACGCTCGGATACCACTCTTTCCAGGTTCGAGCACAATCTTGCGGTGCTATTCGACACCGAGGGCCGCAGCCGGGCGGCTACCGGCGGGTGGGACGGACGGGCACCACCAGGGGGCCGTGCGCACCGGGCACCACCCGGACGCTGGCCCGGTAGTGGGCGGCGAGCAGTTCCTCGGTCAGCACCTCGGACGGGGTCCCGGCGGCCACCACCCGACCGCCGGCGAGCATCACCATCCGGTCGGCGTACTCACCGGCCAGGGAGAGGTCGTGCATCGTGGCCAGGACGGTCAGGCCATGCTCGCGGCGCAGCTGGTCGACGACTTCGAGCACGTCCTGCTGGTGCCCGATGTCGAGCGCGCTGGTCGGTTCGTCGAGCAGCAGCAGCGTCGCGCCCTGGGCGAGCGCCCGGGCGAGGAACACCCGCTGCCGTTCGCCGCCGGAGAGGGTGGCCAGTTCGCGGTGGTGGAAGCCGGTGAGGTCCAACCGCCCCAGCACCTCGTGCACGGCGTCGACGTCGGCGGTCGACTCCCGGCCCAGGGTCGGGATGTACGGGGTGCGGCCGAGCAGCACGTAGTCCAGCACCGACATGCCCGACGGCACCACCGGGGACTGGGCCACCGTGGCCACCACCCGGGCCCGGTCCCGACGGCGCAGCGCGGCACTCGGCGTACCGAAGAGGGTGATCGCTCCCGGCGCGGAGAGCAGGCCGCCGACGGCGCGCAACAGTGTCGACTTGCCGGCGCCGTTCGGGCCGATCACGGTGACCCACTCGCCGGCGGTGACGGTGAGGTCGACGCCGGTCAGGATCGGCGTGCCACCGAGGTCGACGTGCAGCCCGCGCACCTCGACGGCCGGCGCACCGGCGGTGGGCTCGCGGCTCACGTGAGCACCCGCCGGGCGGTCCGCAGCACGAGGACGAAGAACGGGCCGCCCAGCAGGGCGGTCACCACACCGATCGGCACCTCGGACGGAGCGGCGGCGGTCCGGGCCACCACGTCGGTCAGCGCCAGGAACGCGCCGCCGAACAGCAGTGACATCGGCAGGATCACCCGGTAGCTGGAGCCGGCGAGCAGTCGGACGGTGTGCGGCACGATGATGCCGACGAAGCCGATCAGCCCGGTCGCGGAGACCGCCGCCGCGGTGCCCAGCGAGGCGGCGGCGATCAACAGGTAGCGGGTGCGTTGCGGGTGCAGGCCGAGACTGCGCGCCTCGTCGTCGCCGACCGCGAGGACGTCCAGCTCGCGGCGGTGCAGCAGCACCACCACTGTGGTCAGCGCGGCGTACGGCAGCACCAGGAGCACGTCGTGCCAGCCGGCGGTGGCCAGCCGACCGAGCAGCCAGGAGTAGACCGGCTGGATGCTGTCCGCGTTTCGTTGCAGCAGGTACGTCTGCCCGGCGGAGAGGAACGCGGAGACCGCCACCCCGGCCAGGATCAGCATCGCCGGTGACCCGCGTCGCCCGCCGGCCGCACCGAGCACGTAGGTCATCGTGACGGCGAGCAGGGAACCGGCGAACGCGGCCAACGGAATGGTCATCGGCAGCCCGGAGAGCGTGCCCTGCCGGCCGCCGCCGCCGAGCGCGATCGCCGCGGTGACCGCCAGGCCCGCGCCGGCGGCCACCCCGAGCAGGTACGGGTCGGCCAGCGGGTTGCGGAACACGCCCTGGTAGCAACCACCGGCGAGGGCGAGCAGACCGCCGACGAGCAGACCCAGCACCACTCGGGGCAGGCGCAGCTCGGTGACGATCGCGATCTCCCGCTCGGTCAGCCCGCTGTCGAGGTGCACCCCGGGAACGAGGTTGAGCAGCTCGGCGGCGACACTGCCCGGGGGCAGGCTCACCGGGCCGAGCGACACCCCGGCGACGAGCGCGACGAGCACCGCGAACAACCCCGCGACCAGCCAACGCTTGCGCAGCCCGGCCGGCCGGGCGACGGGCAGCGGCCCGGAGGGCCGGGCCACCGCGAGCGGCCCGGCCGGCCGGGGCGCGGGCAGTGGCCCGGTCACCGACTGACGACTGTCACGCGGGCACCTTGGCGACCGCGTCGACGATCACCCGGAGCAGGTCCACGACCCGCGGGCCCCAGCGCGAGGCGATGTCGTCGTCCAAGGCCACGACCTGGTTGTTCTTGACCGCGGTGAGGCCGGCCCAGCCGCTGCGCGCCTTGACCGTGTCGGCGTTCTGCTGGCAGCACTTGGCGTCGGCCAGGAAGACGAAGTCCGGGTCGGCCTTGACGACGAACTCCTGGGACAGCTGGGGGTAGCCGAAGTTCTTGCCGTCCGCGTCGGCCGGGTCGGCGATGTTGGTCAGGCCGACCTGGCTGTAGAGCGAGCCGATGAAGGTCTTGCTGGTGGCGCTGTACAGCTCCGGGCCCAGCTCGTGGAAGTAGGTGAGCTTCTCGGCGCGCTGCGGCAGGTCCTTGACCAGCTTGGTGATGTCGTCCTTCATCCGGGTGACCACGTCGGTGGCCTGGTCGGCGTGCCCGGTCAGCGTGCCCAGCTCGGTGATCTGCCGGTACGAGTCGTCGAGCGTGGTCGCGGCCGGGGTCTGGTACACCGGGATCTTGAGCTTGCCGAGCTGGTCGACGATCTTGTTGCGGTCGTCGGAGAGCACCACCAGGTCGGGGTTCTTACCGGCGATCGCCTCGGCGTTCGGCTGGAACGCGGAGAGGTCGGTCTTGGGCGCGTCGGCCGGGTAGTTCGACTGGTCGTCGACGGCGGTCACCTGCGGGCCGGCACCGATCGCGAAGAGCATCTCGGTGGCGGTGGGCGACAGCACGACGATCTTCTCGGGCCGCTTGTCGAGGGTGAGCGCCCCGACCGTCACCGGGTAGGCGGCGGCTGCGGTGCCGGTGCTCGGTGTGTCGTCGGCCTTCTCGGCGCAGGCGCCGAGGGTGAGCGCGGCGACCGCGAGGGTCGCCGCGAAGAGCCGAGGGGTACGTCTGTTCATGGGGCCTCCTGTCGGTCGAGGAGTGTGGTGCTTCGCCGACAGGGACTTTCGTACGCCCGCCCACGAGGCGCCCTTCCTCGAGAGCGCGTATCGCGACCGGTCCGCAGGCGACCTGGCTCGTCCCCACCGGCCGGTGGGGCATCACAGTTGCGGGACAGCGCCGGGTTTCGCACCGGCTTCGCTGCGGGCTGGTCGGTAAGACGGTAGCGCACCGCCGGGACGTGCCGGATCGATCAAGGATCGATCGGCGCGCGACGATCGGTTGGACCGCCGCAGGGTGAGGGGTATGTCCCGGATCAGGAGGATCGGGAGCGGGTGGTGGGGCCCCGCCGGGGGGCGGGACGGGGCCCCACCCGATCAGGAGGACGTGATGGTGACGTTGTCCACAGCCGCCTCGACCAGACTCGCTCCGGAGGCGTCAGCCGCTTCGACGAGGATGCGGACCGACTGGCCGGCGTACGGGGTGAGGTTGAGGTTCGCGACCGCCCAGCTTCCGTTGCGGTTGCTGGCCGCGCCGGCCTGGGTGAGCAGCGCTGTCGTTCCGCCGTTGTGCACCACGCTCACCCGCAGGTAGTCCGCCGACGAGGCGTTCGAGCCGTGCGCCAGGTACCAGGCGAGCGACAGGGTCAGCGTGCCGGACGACGGCAGGGTCACCGCCGGCGACCGGGCGCTGGTCACGCCGCCGTCGACGTCGTAGTCACCGGCCGCCGAGCCGGCCAGCCGGCCGGTGACCAGGTCGTTGGAGCCGGCGTACGGGGTGAGCTGCTTGGCCCCGGAGGACGTGGTCGCCTGGGCGGCACCCCGCTCGAACGCGCCAGCCGTGGCGGTGTCGGTGCCGGACGGGTTGATGGTCCAGCCGGTGGCGGTCTCGAAGGTGTCCGACCAGACAGTGGTGCCGCCACCACCGCCGCAGTACTGCGCCTGCTTGCCGATGGCCCGGTACGGGCAGTCGGCGTACTCGCTGAGGATCAGCACCGCCTCCCGGTTGCGCGAGGTCTGTGCGGGGATCACCTCGTCGGGCGGGTAGAAGCCGCCGCCGCTGGCGGAGCCCGGGTACATCTCGAAGGTGTACGCCCAGATGTTGTGGGTGGCCCACATCCAGTCGAGGCTGTCGCCGTCGGTGATGTAGAGGTCGCTGGACTGTTCCGGGGTGTAGTTGTTGGTGGCCGCCATCTGCTGGCCGATGGTGGCGAAGGTGTTGTACTGGTCCGCGTTCATCCCGGTCGCGGTGTTGGCGGTGGTGTAGCCGTACGGCCAGAGCACCAGCTGCGAGTACGTGTGGAAGTCGATGTTGGCCTTGATCTGCTGCACGCCGCCGACCACCCGGCTGTTGACGAAGTTGCGCAGCGCCTGCGTCTCGGGTGCGGAGAACGCCGACGGCCCCCGGTAGGTCTCCGACGAGGTGGAGCCGGACGAGCCACCGCAGCAACCCCAGTTGTAGCCCCAGTTGCGGTTCAGGTCGGTGCCCACGTTGGACGAGCCGCTGTTGGGCTGGCGGTTCTTGCGCCACGATCGGTACGACCCGGTGGCGATGTCGTACTCGCTGCCGTCCGGGTTGACGGTGGGCACGATCCAGATCTCCCGGCCGTTGACGATGTTGGTGATCCGGGAGTCGCTGCCGTAGCTGTCGGTGAAGAGGTTGAGCAGATAGATCGCCATCTCGACGGTCAGGTGCTCACGGGCGTGCTGTTGGGAGTTGAACAGGATCTCCGGCTCGTTCTCGTCGGTGCCGACGTTGTCGGAGATCTTCACCGCCATCAGGTCGCGGCCCTCGTACGACGAACCGATGCTGATCTTGCGAGCGATCGCCGGATGGTCGGCGACCACCTGGTTCACGACGGCGGTCAGCTCCGCGTAGTCGTGGTAGTTGGAGTCGGCCGGCGGGAAGGCCAGGGTGCCGATCTCGCCGGCGCCGCGCTCCGCGTTGGGCGGCGGGGCGAGCGGTTCGAGCCGGAAGCCGAGCTTGCCGATCGCGGCGGCCTCGCTCGCGGTGGCCGAGATGTGCAGCACGCCGTGTTCGGAGTAGTCGATGGCGGCTCCGGTGCGGGCCACCGCGTTGCGGTCGGCGAGGGTCCGGGGCCCGAGGACCCGGTAGCTGGCGGCGGCCGACTCTGCGGTGCGGTCCGGTGCCGGTCGGGCGGCGACCGGGCCGGCGGCGACGGTGACGATGCCCAGCCCGGTGACGACAGCGAGCACCAGGACACGGCGGAAGGGGATGGGCGTGCGGAGGGCCATGGACTACCTCCTCGAAGGGCGGGAGATCCCGCTGGGTGAAGGACACTTCACCACCTGTCACATGGTCATATCAATATCGATCGCTGCCTTATGCATCCCAGGAGGATCATCACGGCGGCAATGATTTTCCACCTATCAACGTCTGGCGAAACTTCCCTCCAAGCGGAAAACTGACCAGCGACGATGCCCCCTCGACACCGCGGAGCACCCATGGCCAGATCCCGCCTGCGCGCGGCCGCCCTCGCCGGCGTCACCACGCTCACCCTGCTCACCACCACCGCGCCCGCGATGGCGGCACACCCGCCCGCCCCCGCCCACGACGAGCAGATCACCTACCAGGACTGGTCCGGGCCCGCCGACTGGCACCGGGGCAGCCGGGCCGGCACCCGCGTCGTGCCCGGCGCCCGCGCGGGCGTCACCCTGGCCCGCCCCGCCGGCACCATCGAGTACGCGGACCCGCACACCGGCGCCACCCGCACCTGGGAGTACGGCACCTGGACCTCACCGGTGACCCGGATCGGGTTCGACGCCACCGAACTGATCGCCTCCTGGAACGCGGAAACCCCGGCCGGCACCTGGATCCAGGTGGAGATGCAGGGCAACTACACCAGCGGCGACCAGACCCCGTGGTACGTGCTGGGCCGCTGGGCGTCCGGCGACACCGACATCAAGCGGACCAGCGTCAACCGACAGGGCGACCCCTGGTCGACGATCTGGACCGACACGTTCAGCATCGACGACGCTGCGGCCGGGGTGCTGCTACGGTCGTACCAGCTCAAACTGACCCTCTACCGCGCGCCCGGGCAGAGCGCCGCGCCGGTGGTCCGGATGCTGGGCGCGATGAGCTCGACAGTGCCGGACCGGTTCACAGTGCCGCCGAGCGCCGGGCACATCGCCTGGGGCGTCGAACTGCCGGTGCCGCGCTACTCGCAGAACGTGCACAGCGGGCACTACCCCGAGTACGACGGCGGCGGCGAGGCGTGGTGCTCGCCCACCTCGACCGAGATGGTGGTCGAGTACTGGGGCCGCGGACCGTCGGCGGCCGACACCTCCTGGGTCGACCCCACCTACCCCGACCCGACGGTCAACCACGCCGCGCGGATGACCTACGACTACGCGTACGACGGCGCGGGCAACTGGCCGTTCAACACCGCGTACGCGGCCAGCTTCCCCGGGCTGGAGGGTCGGGTGACCCGGCTGCACTCGCTGGACGAGCTGGAGCGTTTCATCGCCGCCGGCATCCCCGTGGTGACCAGCCAGTCCTTCCTCGCCAGCGAACTGGACGGCGCCAACTACGGCACCTCCGGGCACCTGTTCGTGGTGGTCGGCTTCACCGCCGACGGCGACGTCATCGTCAACGACCCCGCCTCGTCCAGCAACGACGTGGTGCGCAACGTCTACAAGCGGGCGCAGTTCGAGCAGATCTGGCTGCGGACCAAGCGCACCAACGCCAGCGGTGGCGTCTCCGGCGGCTCCGGCGGCATCGCCTACCTGATCAAGCCCACCGCAAAGCCCTGGCCCAAGGTCCCCGGCTCCACCAACTGGTAGGCCCACCCCTCCCGCCACCCACCTCTTCGGAGTTGATCATGAGGTTAGCGGCCGCCACTCGGTGTGTCGTAGCCGCTAACCTCATGATCAACGCGGGGAATCGGTGGGCGGGTCGGTGGGATTGGGGTTTGGGGGGTTTTCGCCGGCCAGGGCGGAGCGGAGGCGTTCCTTCTCCGCCTTGCGGCGCTCGGCCGATTCGGCGATCTCCCCGGCCATCTCGTCCCGCCAACCGCGCAGCAGAAAGAAGGAGAGCGCGGCGGAGAACACCAACGCCAGCATCAGCTTCAGGAACACGTTCATGTCGATCAGCCAGAGGCCCGCCAGCACGGCGACGAACAGCCCGATCCGGCCCAGCGTGTACTTGAGCGCGGCGCTCACCTGCACCACTCCGTTCTCTCCGTCGCCCGCCACTGCCGGCGGAAGGTTCGAGCCGCCCGGCGGGCGGTAGTGCTCAGCCGGTCCGCCGGGCCAGCCAGCGGACGCCCGGGAACCAGACGATCGCGTACGCCACTGTGAACGCGGCCGCCCCCAACGCGCCGGAGAGCAGCGGCGGCAATCCGGAGCCCAGACCGGCGACCAGGAGCCCGGCGAACACCCCGACGGCAGCCGCGACCACCGCTGCCGCCACTCTGGCCGCGCCGAACTCCCAGGCCCGGAAGTCGTCCCAGAACAGCCAGGCCGGCAGGATCACCGCCAGCCAGCCGTTCGTGTGCCCGAACTCGCCACTGCCGAGCGACGCGAAGCCCCACTCGAACAGCACCAACGCGAGCACGCCGATGACCAGGCCGGCCAGGCACACCCCGAGCAGGTCGCCCAGGGTACTGATGCGGCCCTGGTCGTCCCGGCGGGGAAAGCCGCCCTGCTGCTCAGATCCTCGTTGCTCGGTCATCGACTGCGAGGGTACGTGGCGACTCAGGCCCAGACCTGCTGCGGCTCGGCGCGCCGCTCGGCCAGCGACGGGGCCTTGTCGTACTCCCGGACCACGTTGTAGCGGGTGTCCCGCTCGACCGGCTGGAAGCCGGCGTCCCAGATCAGGTGCAGCAGGTCGTCGCGGTGCATGGTGTTCGGGGTGCCGTACGAGTCGGCGTCGTGAGTGATCTTGTATTCGACGACGGAACCGTCCAGGTCGTCCACGCCGAAGTTCAACGACAGCTGAGCCACCGACAGCCCGTGCATCACCCAGAAGTTCTTCAGGTGCGGCACGTTGTCGAAGAGCAGCCGGGAGACGGCGAACGTCTTCAGCGACTCGGCCGGCGAGGCCATCGTGGTGCGGGCCTGGATCCGGTTACGGATCTTGCCGTCCGCCGAGTCGACGAAGTCGTGCTGGTAGCGCAGCGGGATGAAGACCGCGAACCCGCCGGTCTCGTCCTGCAACTCGCGCAGCCGCAGCACGTGGTCGACGCGGTGGCGGGGCTCCTCGATGTGGCCGTACAGCATCGTCGCCGGGGTCTTCATGCCCTTGCTGTGCGCCAGGGCGTGGATCCGCGACCAGTCTTCCCAGTGGCAGGCGTGGTCGACGATGTGCTGGCGGACCTCCCAGTCGAAGATCTCCGCGCCGCCACCGGTCAGCGACTCCAGGCCGGCGTCCATCAGCTCGTCGAGGATCTCGTCGGCGCTCAGGCCGCTGATCTTCTCGAACCACTGCACCTCGGTCGCCGTGAAGCACTTGAGCTTGACGGTCGGCAGCGCCGCCTTCAGCTCACGCAGCACCTTCGGGTAGTAACGCCAGGGCAACGTGGGGTGCAGACCGTTGACGATGTGCAGCTCGGTGAGCTGCTCGTCCTCCATCTCCTTGGCCTTGCGGACCGCCTCGTCGATGCGCATCGTGTACGCGTCCTTCTCGCCCGGCTTGCGCTGGAACGAGCAGTACGCACACGACGCCGAACAGACGTTGGTCAGGTTGAGGTGCCGGTTGACGTTGAACATCACCCGGTCGCCGTTCAGCTCGGTGCGCTTGTGGTGCGCCAGCCGCCCCAGCCAGGTCAGGTCGTCGCTCTCGTAGAGGGCGACCCCGTCCTCCCGGGTCAGCCGCTCACCGGCGTACACCTTCGCTTCGAGCTCACGCTTGAGTCCGGCGTCCATGGCACGTCCCTTCCACCTGCGGTCCGGATCGAGCGTACGTCGCGGCGCCGACGGGCCCGGCGGCACGGTCGGCGGCAGCGACCCACTTCACCAGACTCTCAGCCTCCCGTAACCCGACAACGCATCGACATGAGTGGCGAGGTGCGGTAGTAACAAGGTGGGGCGGAACACACACACTGGTACCGTCCCGGCGGTCGCGCCCACCGAGCGCGACGACGAGCGGTTGGACGGGGAGCGGCATGGTCTACAGCGGGCGCGGGCGACGGCAGCGACGACGGAGCCCGGTGATCTCGCCGGTCCTGCGTCCGAAGCTCTGGGCCGCCCTGCTCGGTGCCATCGCCGCAGCGGTGCTGGCCACCCCCGCGTACGCGGAGCCCGGCGTGCCGACCACCGTGCCGGACACCGGCTCCCGCCCGGCGGTCACCGGCTCGCTCCAGTTGCCCGGCGGCGCACCGGTCGCCGGCGTGCCCGTCCCGCCGGTGGTCAACATCGGCAGCGGCCCGCTGGCCACCGCGATCGCCGCCGGCGAGGTTCAGGTCGGCACGCTCGGCGAGGCGTTGCTGGTCAGCCGACAGAAACGCGTCGACGCGCAGGCCCAGCTCGACGCGGCCGGCAAGGCGCTGGCGACCGCACAGGACGCCCTGCTGCGGGCCCAGCAGACCGCCGACACCGCCGCCGCCGAGGCCATCAAGCAGGCCGCCGCGCTCCCGCCGGGCGACCTCGCCCAGGACATCCGTGGGCTGAGCCGCCTGCAGGCGATCACCCGTGGCGAGAAGGTCGACGGCGGCACCACCGGGGTGGCCGGGGAGCTGTCCCGGGCCCGCGCCGGTGAGCAGGCCGCGTACCAGAAGCACAGCGAGGCCAAGGACCTGCTCGCCGCCGCCGAGCTGGAGTTCACCACTGGCGAGACGGCGCTGCGCGCCGCCGAGGCGAGCCTGCTCAAGCTGCGCAAGGACAACGCCGCCGCGCTGATCGAGATCGAACGCCAGCAGGAAGCCACCGAGCAGCAGATCGGCGCCGGCTACGTCTCCAACCAGAGCATCAGTGGCATGGCCGCGCACCCCCGGGCACTGGCCGCGGTCCGGTACGCGCTCGCCCAGCTCGGCGACCCGTACAAGTGGTCCGAGGAGGGGCCGAACCAGTTCGACTGCTCCGGCCTGATGTGGGCGGCGTACCGCTCCCCCGGTGCCGACTACTTCGACCTGCCCCGGGTCTCCCGCGACCAGTACGCGGCCACCCGGGGACGCACGGTTCCGCAGAGCGCGCTGCTCCCCGGCGACCTGCTCTTCTTCGCCTCGGGCAGCAGCTGGACGACGATCCACCACGTCGGCATGTACATCGGCAACGGCAAGATGGTGCAGGCACCCACCACCGGCGACGTCGTCAAGATCTCGGTCGTCCGTTGGTCCCGGCTGTACGCCGCCACCCGGGTGATCGGCGCGGTGCCGGCACCGGTAGTGACCAATCCGACCCCGCCCGTCTCGCCCCCGAAGCCGACGCCGCCGAAGCCCACGCCCACGCCGACGAAGACCACCAAGCCGACGCCCACGCCGACGCCGACGAAGACCACCAAGCCGACGCCGACCCCGACGCCGACCTTGACGACCACCCCGACGCCCACGCCGACCGGCAGCACCACGCCGAAGCCGTCGAACACCCCGAGCAACACTCCGACGACCCTGCCGCCGGCACCGCCCAGCGCACCGAACAGTGCGTCTCCGACGACCACGCCGACGACCACGCCGAAGGCCAGCACGAGCGCGACCGGCACCCGCAGCGCGACGGCCACCCCCAGCGACGCGGGCTGATCCGCCACGACCCGCTCCGGCTGTCCGCTCGGGGAGATCTGTGGCACCGTGACAACCAGGCACATCCGACCCGACGTCACGGGTCCGGGTGCGAGCATGGCGCGGAGGGCGGAAATGGCCGAGCAGAAAGATCCGGCGGAGACTGTCGACCCCGTGGTCGACCAGGCCGACCCACCAGGGCCGGACACCGCCGACCCGGTGACCGCCGCCAGCCCGGCAGGCACCAGCCCGGCAGACAGCGACGCCAGCCCGGCCGACACCGTCGACCCGGTGACCGCCGCCAGCCCGGCCGACCGCTCCGCTGACAGTGATGCCGAGGCGGCCGACAGCGACATCAGCTCAATCGCCAGTGGCGCCGAGTCTGCCGACAGCAGCACGGCACCGGTCGTCGCGGACGCCTCGACCGACGCCGATGACGATGCGCCCGCCGCCGAGGTACCCGCCGGTGCCGCCCCCGGCGGAACGGACGCCGCCGCGGACAGCGGCGGGACCGACGCCGCCGCGGACAGCGGCGGGACCGACGCCGGGGAGCCGGCAGTGGTCGACGCGCCCCCTGCTCAGGCCACCGCACCGGTACGCGCCCGCGCCAGCGTCGTGACCGCCACGGCGCGCCGGGCCGACCTGCCGGCCAGTGCTCCGAGCACGGCGACCACCTACCGGGCGACCGGCTCGGCCAGCCCGGCCGGCTCGGCCGACGTGTCATTGCCGGGTCAGCGGCACGGCTCCCCCGCGCCCGCCCGGGCCAGCGCCACGGTTCCGAGCGGCAGCCGGGGCACGGCCGGCACCCTGGGCAGCCCGGATCCTCGGGAGAGCACGCCCGGCGTTTACCGGTCCGCGCCGGTGGGCACCGAGCCGGAGCCGGCCCCGACGCCCTCGACTCCGGAGCCGGAGCCCGCCCCACCCGGCCCCGGGCCGACGCAGCCGCCGCCACCCGAGCCGGAGCCCGCACCGGCCCCGGGTCCGTACCCGCCCGGGCCGACGCCGACGCCGAACCCCCGCCCAACGCCGCCGCCCGGTCCGGTTCCGCCCGTTCCGGGCCCGCCCATCCCGCCGCCCTCGCCGGTGCCGCCCATTCCCGGCCCGCCGTCGCCGCCCGTCCCGAGCCCGCCGCTGCCGCCACCCGGTCCGCCGGTACCGGCACCGCCAGCCCCGCCCGGCCCGATGCCGGCACCGCCGTTTCCGCCGCCACCGGCGATGACCGACACGCCCGGCGTACGGGCCACCGCGTCGGTCTCCGCACCGCCATCCGGGTGGTCACCCACTGGTGGGGCGACCCGCCCGATGTCCGCCGGCGGATGGGCCCCGCCGGCCGCCTCCGCACCGCCGGTCGTGCACACGCCAGCCGCCTCCGCACCGCCGGTGGTTCCCGCGCCAGCGCTGCCGAGCTGGCCGCCGTCGACCGCCGGGGCTCCGTCGTCGACCCGGAACAGCACCGTGAACTCCCGGACGACCGCGCCGCCGAGCGGCCCTCCGGCCGGTTCCGCCGGACGGGTTACGGCCGGCACCCGTGGTGTGCGGCACGACGGCGGCTCCGACCTGGCCGGCACCGTCTACGGCAACGGCGAGGGGGCCGGATTCACCACTGTCGCGATACCCGCCAACGCGGTGGAGACCTCCGGCTCGTTGACCGGGCACATCCTGGCCCAGGGCTGGTCCGACACGCCGACCGAACGGTCCAGCAACGCCCGGGTGATGATCGTCCTGGCCGCCGCTCTGGGGCTGCTGGTGGCGATCAGCGTCGCGGTCGTCCTGCTCGCCGGCGACGCCCTGGACGGTCTGGTGGGCAGCGTGCTCAACGGGTGAGCCAGCGAGCGCCAGCGATGGTGAGTCCGCCCACTACGGTCGGACAACCGGCTGGCGGCTTCGCCGGACCGCCGTACACTGGGTGAGATCACTGACCCGGCGCGCGTGGTGTGCGCCCCTGGGCGATCTTGCGGGCGATCCGGCGGCACAGCCGCGGCAGGCCATCGCGAAGATGCGCCCCGCTCGAAAGGTTTTTGTTGACCACCTCTGCTGACCCCAGCACCGTTACGTCCGTTTTCAACTCAGTCCCGGCGGCCGACACCGCACGGGAGCAGCTCGACGTCGCTCCGGGCGAGGCCGCCACCCCGCAGGCCGAGCCCGTGCCGACGGAGACCGCCGACCCGATCAGTTTCACTACCCTCGGCCTGCCCGACCCGCTGGTCCGCGCACTGGCGCAGCAGGGCATCACCAGCCCGTTCGAGATCCAGCGGGCCACCCTTCCGGACGCGCTCGCCGGCCGCGACGTGCTGGGTCGGGGGCAGACCGGTTCCGGCAAGACGCTCGCCTTCGGCCTGCCGATGATCGCTCGGCTGGCCGACCGCAACCGGGCCCGGCCGATGCGCCCGCGCGCCCTGGTGCTGGTGCCCACCCGAGAGCTGGCCATGCAGGTCAACGACGCTCTGGTGCCGCTGGGCAAGGCCGTCGGCATCTTCCTCAAGACCGCCGTCGGCGGCGTTCCGTACGACCGTCAGATCGACGCGCTGCGTCGCGGTGTGGAGATCATCGTGGCCACCCCGGGGCGGCTCGGCGACCTCATCGAGCGGGGCATCTGCCAGCTCGACGACGTCGAGGTCACGGTGCTCGACGAGGCCGACCAGATGGCCGACATGGGCTTCCTGCCCGAGGTGACCGAGCTGCTGGCGAAGACGCCGGCGAACGGTCAGCGGCTGCTCTTCTCGGCCACCCTGGACGGTGACGTCGACGCGTTGGTCAAGCGGTTCATGACCGACCCGGTCACCCACTCCACCGCGCCGTCCACCGCCTCGGTGTCCACCATGGACCACCACATGCTGTTGATCCCGCCGCACGAGAAGTTCCCGGTGGCGGCCTCGATCGCCGCCCGGGACGGCCGGACGATGGTCTTCGCCCGTACCCAGCTCGGGGTGGACCGGCTGGTCGAGCAGCTCGCGGCCGTCGGCGTACGCGCCGGTGGGCTGCACGGCGGCAAGACCCAGCGGATGCGCACCAAGACGCTTGCCGAGTTCCGCGAGGGCCGGATGAACGTGCTGGTCGCCACGGACGTGGCGGCGCGGGGCATCCACGTCGACGGAGTCACCCTGGTGCTGCACGTCGACCCGCCGAAGGACCCGAAGGACTACCTGCACCGTGCGGGTCGTACCGCCCGGGCCGGCGAGTCTGGTGCGGTCGCCACGTTGGTGCTGCCGAAGCAGCGCCGTACCACCCTGGCGATGATGGAGAAGGCCGGCGTCGCGCCGGCCGAGACCCGGGTCCGGGTCGGTGACGCGGCGTTGGCCGAGCTGGTCGGCGCCCGCGAGCCCAGTGGCGTCCCGGTCCGCGTCGAGGCGGAGCCCCGGGGCTACGGCGACCGCTCCGGCGGCTCGCGCCGGTTCGACGACCGGGCCGGCGGCCCGCGTCGGTTCGGTGACCGCTCAGGCGGCGAGCGTCGCTACGGCGACCGCCCGCAGGGCGACCGGCGCTTCGGCGACCGGCCCACCGGCGAGCGCCGCTTCGGCGACCGGGCCCAGGGCGACCGCCCGCAGGGCGACCGGGGCTACGGCGACCGGCCGCAGGGCGACCGCCGCTACGGCGACCGGCCCACCAGCGAGCGCCGCTTCGGCGACCGCCCGCAGGGTGACCGTGGCTACGGCGACCGCCCGCAGGGTGACCGACGCTTCGGCGACCGGCCCACCGGCGAGCGTCGCTTCGGCGACCGGGCCCAGGGCGACCGCCCGCAGGGCGACCGTGGCTACGGCGACCGCCCGCAGGGCGAGCGGCGTTACGCCGATCGGGACACCCGGGGGTACGGCGACCGGCCGCAGGGCGAGCGTCGGTTCGGGGACCGGCCGCAGTTCGGTGACCGGGACGGTCGGGGCGATCGGCCGACCGGCGAGCGGCGCTTCGGCGACCGGCCGCAGGGTGAGCGGCGCTTCGGCGACCGGGACGCTCGCGGTGGTTTCCGCCCGGAGAGCCGGGTCCGCGACGACCGGCCCCGTGACGACCGGCAGCGCGATGACCGGCCGCGCGACGACCGGCGCGGTTTCGGCGGGCGACCGCCAGCGCGTACCCACTGATTGATCCACCGAACGCCGTCGCGAAGCCCAGGCTTCGCGGCGGCGTTCGCGCATGCCCTGCCGATGCCGACCGGGTCGCGTAACGTCCGGCTCATGCCGACCATGCCGAAGTCAATCTTCTGGTCCCGGACGGACACCGCCGGCAGCGAGCAGGTCCTGCTCGACGACGGCCACGGGTTGGCGGCCAGGGGCACGCTGCTCGCCGTGGACCCGGTCCCGTGGACCGCCCGCTACCAGCTGACCACCACGCCGGACTGGGCCACCGCGCGGGTCGAGGTCGAGGCCGAGGGTCCCGGCTGGCTGCGCCGGGTGACGCTGGAGCGGGCCGTGGGCCGGTGGCGGGTCACCACCGCCGAGCAGGGCGACCTGGACGCGGCCCTCGTCGTGGCCGGTCATCCCCGGGCCGGGCTGCCCGGCACCGACGACCCGGACCGACTGGCCGACGCGCTCGACGTCGACCTGAGCGGCTCGCCGCTGTTCAACGCCCTGCCGTATCACCGGCTCAGGATGGCGGCCGAGCCCGCCGACGTGGCCCACCGGATCACCGTCGCCTGGGTGCTGCTGCCCGGCCTGGAGGTGGTGCCGGCCGAGCAGATCTACACCGGGCTCGGGCCGGGGCGGATGCGCTTCGCCAGCGGCACCTTCACCGCCGACATCGATCTGGACGACAGCGGCTATGTGGTGCGCTACCCCGGGCTGGCCGAACGGATCGACCCCCGCTGACCGACACCGAGCCCGGCCACGGCCCGCTTGGCGGTTCAGCCGGGCCAGACTCCGGTGGCCAGGAAGCGGTCGATCGTGGCCAGGTGCGGGGTCAGGTCGAGGCCCTGGGCGCTCACCCAGTCGTCGGCGTAGTACGTGTCGGCGTACCGGTCGCCGGGGTCGCAGATCAGGGTGACCACCGAACCGGTCCGACCCTCGGCGAGCATCGCGGCGATCAGGCCGAACGCGCCCCACAGGTTGGTGCCGGTGGAGCCGCCCACCCGACGGCCCAGCAGCGCCGATCCGGCGCGCATCGCGGCCAGCGACGCCGCGTCCGGCACCTGGACCATCCGGTCCACCACCGAGGGCAGGAACGACGCCTCCACGGTGGGCCGGCCGATCCCCTCGATGCGGGAGCCCTTCCCGGTCCGTACCGACCAGTCGGCGGCCAGCCAGGCCGGGTAGAACGCCGAGTTCTCCGGGTCGACCACGCAGAGCTTGGTGGCGAGCCGGCGGTACCGGGCGTACCGGCCGATTGTCGCGCTGGTGCCCCCGGTGCCGGCACCCACCACCACCCAGGCGGGGATCGGGTGCCGCTCCAGCTCCAGCTGCGCGTAGATCGACTCGGCGATGTTGTTGTTGCCCCGCCAGTCGGTCGCCCGCTCGGCGTAGGTGAACTGGTCCATGAAGTGCCCGCCGGAGTCCTCGGCGAGCCACCGGGCCTCGACCACCACACTCGCCGGGTCGTCCACCAGGTGGCACCGGCCGCCCTGGAACTCGATCTGCGCGATCTTCTCCGGTGAGGTGGAGGCGGGCATCACCGCGATGAACGGCAGGCCCAGCATCCGGGCGAAGTACGCCTCGGAGACCGCAGTGGAACCCGACGACGCTTCGACGATCGTGGTGCGCGGCCCGATCCAGCCGTTGCAGAGCCCGTACAGGAACAACGAGCGGGCCAGCCGGTGCTTCAGGGAGCCGGTGGGGTGTGACGACTCGTCCTTCAGATAGAGGTCGATCCCCCATTCGCGGGGCAGCGGGAACGGCAGCAGGTGGGTGTCGGCCGAGCGGTTCGCGTCCGCCTCGACGGTGGCGATCGCCTCGGTCACCCAGGTCCGGCTGGATTCGTCGCACCTGTCGAGATGAGTCACGCTCGGAAACGTAGCAAGCTGACCAGGGGTGGTCAGCGCCGGTCCGGCGATGCCGACCGGCGGCGTTGGCGGCGCTGACCTGCGCGGCCCGCGGCGCGGACCAGTGGGGTCAGTGTGACGGCCAACCTGGGCAGCGCGTCCAACAGACGCACCTGCGCACCCCGCCAGCGGGGCAGGCTGACCACCGGGCGTGGTCGGCGGGCCAGCCGGACCACCCGGGCCGCCACCCGCTGCGCGGTCAGCATCGACCCGGTGAACGAGGCCACCGCCCCCGGGTCGTCCAGCCGGTCGTGCAGCATCGGGGTCCAGATGCCGTCCGGGCAGAGGCAGGAGACGTGCACCCGCCGGTAGCCGGCCATCCGCAGGTCGGACAGGGTGCCGAGGCTGAACGCCAGCAGTGCGTGCTTGCTGGCCGCGTACACCGTCTCGCCGGGCGCGGCGATCAGCCCGGCCAGCGAGACGACGTTGAGCACGTGCCCGTGGCCCTGCGCGCGCATCACGGTCAGCGCGGCGAGGGTGCCGTTCATGGCGCCGTGGGCGTTCACGTCGAGCACTCGGCGGCGAGTCGGGGCGTCGTGCTCCCACGACGCCCCGGTGACCAGGATTCCGGCGTTGTTCACCCAGAGTGCGAGGTCACCCCGGCTCGCCGCGTTCGCGGCGATGGCGCGGCAGGCGTCCTCGTCCCGGACGTCCAGGGCTGCCGACCAGCCGCCGAGCGGTGCCGCGGCGGCCCGCACCGCCGCCGGGTCGAGGTCGGTGAGCAGCACCGACCAGCCGTCGGCGTGCAGCGCGGTGGCGATGGCGCGGCCCAGGCCCCCGGCGGCGCCGGTCACCACGGCCACGGGACGCGCCGGAGGGGTCATCGGCGCACGCTACCGCCGGCCGACCGGGCGACACCAGGGGTACGGGATGGTCAGGTCGCGGTCGGGCCGACCGGCTGCGGGCGGTTCTCCCACTTGGTGGAGAGCGCGATGGCGGTACGGGTGGAGGCGACCCCCGGTGTCCGGTTCAACCGCACGATCAACTGCTCCAGTTCGGCGATCGTGCCGACCCGCGCCTTGAGCAGGAACGACTCCACGCCGGCCATGAAGTAGCAGGACTCGATCTCGGGCAGCACCCGCAGCGACTCGAGCATGTCGTCGGTGTCGGCACCGGAGTCCTCGACGATGCCGATCAGCGCGGTGACACCCAGCCCGATCGACTCCGGGGCCACGTCCGCGCGGTAGCCCCGAACCACACCGCTGCTCTCCAGCTTGCCGACCCGTTCGTGCACGGCCGGGGCGGAGAGGCCCACCTGCCGGGCCAGCTCGGCGTACGAGAGGCGCGCGTTGCCGCGCAGCAGGTCGACGAGGCTCAGGTCGATGGCATCCACAGAGAGTGACCCTAACCGTTGCCACGTAACGTGCGGCCTTCGGCACCCGTTGGACTGAGCGGTGAGTCACTGTTCAAAAACCGGCGGTCAGGGCAGAGGTAGCACCAGTAACATTACTAACTCCCCACTCAGTGCATTTTTCGCGTTTGGGCGGACAGGCCATGTCCCTGGTGCTGTAATTGCCATACGTCCCTCATGACGGCTCTGGGCTACGCACCAGCCGGGGGCAGTGTGTTCAGCCGGGGGCTTCGTCGACGCGAGGAGGGGGCTGTGGACACTGGAGATCGCCTGCTGACACCGGGTGAGGTCGCCGCGCTGTTTCGGGTAGACCCGAAAACTGTGACGAGATGGGCGGCGGCCGGCCGGATAGGAAGCATCCGGACTCCAGGCGGGCATCGCCGGTTTCGGGAATCCGAGGTGCGGGCCCTGCTTGAGGGGGAGGGCATGCTGGACGAGGTGGATGAGGTCGGAAAGCCACGCAATGTGGGGCCGGCCGCTTCCACGGGGCCGGGTCCGGCAAACGCCGGCATGTACTGAACTGGTGCGGACAACGCCACGCGGACCGGACACCAGTCCGGTCCGCGTCCCACTTCGGCCGACCGTCGTGCGGCAACGCTGCTCGTCCTGAGCAGCACTGTTCGGCACGAGCGGCGGCTCAGCTTCGCGCTGCGCCGAGCTGGCCGGACCACCGCCGGAACAGGGTGTGTGGGACGCCGAGGGCGTCCAGCACCTTGCCGGCCACGAAGTCGACCAGTTGCTGCGCGCTGGCCGCCGCGCCGGCACCGTAGAAGCCGGGGCTGGCCGGCAGCACCACAGCGCCCGCGTCGTGCAGCGCGATGAGGTGTTCCAGGTGACTGCGGGTCACTGGTGTCTCCCGGGGCACCAGCACCACGGGTCGGCGTTCCTTGAGGTTGACCTCGGCGGCGCGCTGCAACAGGTCCTTGGAGAGCCCGATCGCGACGCCCGCGCAGGCCGCCGTGCTGGCCGGGACGACGGCCATCCCGCGTACCCGGTAGGAGCCGCTGCTCGGCCCGGCGGCCAGGTCACCGGCCGGCCAGTACCGGACATCCGCAGAGGTCAGGTCCCGGCCGAGCCAGGCGGCGAGGTCCTCGGCCCAGTGCCCGTCACGGAAGGGCCGGCCGGTCTCGTCGAGCACTGTGAGTCGTGCCGCCCGGGACACGATCAGGTCCACCGGCTCGCCCGCGTCGAGCAGCCCGCCGATGACGGCCGCCGCGTACGGCGTACCGGAGGCACCGGAGACCCCGACAACCCATGGTTCCCGCATACCCCCAGCCTGCCTGGTCCGGCTGGTCCGCCGGTGGGCACCCCCGGGGTCGGTACGGTCCGACATGTCGGGCGGGGCACCTCTGCCTCCCGCCGACCTGACATGCTGCGGCTGGCGATTCGCACCGGAACCATCTCGCAGAGGAGGCATCGGTGACGACCGGCGAGATCCTCCGGGCGCTGCGTGCCGAATGTCCGATCCCGTCCCAGCTGCCCGCACACGCCGACCGGGTGCAGGGCTGGCTGCTCGATCTGCTGCCCGAGCTTGGCCTGCCACTGGACGACGCCGCGCTGCGACGGCTGTCCCGGGGGGCCTTCGCCCGGTACGCCGGGCGGCTCTACCCCGGGGCGACCGAAGCCGACCTGCGGGTGCTGACCGCGCTGTTCACCTGGTTCTTCCTGGTCGACGACGCCTGCGACGGGCCGAACCGGTTGACTCCGGAGCAGATCCGGGCGTTGCGCAACGGCACCCTGGCACTGCTGCACGACGGCGCCCGGCTGCGGCAGACCGGGCTGAGCGGGCCGCTGCGGCGACTGCTGGTGCTGGCGTGGCGGGAGCCGCGCCGCCGGATGCCGGCCCGGTGGCGGCTGCGCTTCGCCGACGCGGTGGCCCGACACCTCGACGGCACCTGGCAGGAGGCGGTCAACAAGGAGACCGGCCGCCGCCCGAGCGTCGACGAGTACGTCGAGCTGCGTCGGGCGACGTCGGCGGCGGAGGTGTCGTACCCGCTCGTGGAGTTCGTCAGCGGCCGACCGTTGCCCGACCCGGTTTACCACCACCCGCTGCTGCGTCAGATCGCCCGCACCGGCAACGACCTGCTCTCCTGGTACAACGACCTGGCCTCGCTGGACCGGGACCGGACGACCGCCGGCGGGCACAATCTGGTCCTCGCCCTGCAGGCCGAGCTCGACCTGCCGGAGGCGGAGGCGGTCGAACGCGCGGCCGAGCACTGGCGGGAGGCGATGCGGCGTTTCGTCGCGCTGCGCGCCGCGGTGCCGTCGTTCGGTCCGGCGTTGGACAGGGCGGTCGCCGACCATCTCGACGGGGTCGCGTACGCCGTGCGCGGGACCATCGACTGGACCTTCGAGAGCGCCCGCTACCCCGTCAGCGCCGCACCACCAGCCCCGGAGCCGTAGGCCGGGCTGGATCACCCAGCCCCAGGGCCGTCGGCCGGGCCGGATCACCCGACCTCAGGGCCGCAGGCCGAGCCGGATCACCAGGTCGAGCAGGGCGAAGAGGAACAGCGCGATGCCGACGAACCCGTTGGCGGTGAAGAACGCCCGGTTGACCTTGCTGAGGTCGGTCGGGGTGACCACCAGGTGCTGGTAACCGAACGCCACAGCTGTCAACGCCAGCCCGATCCACCAGAGCCAGCCGAGGCCGATCAACGCGCCGAACCAGATGAACAGCGCGAACGTCACCACGTGCGCGACCGTGGAGGCGTGCAGCGCGAAACGCCGACCGTAGCGGGCGGGCACGCTGTGCACGCCGATCTCCCGGTCGATCTCCGAGTCCTGGCAGGCGTAGATCAGGTCGAAGCCGCCGATCCACAGGCCCACGGCCGCGCCGAGCAGCCAGGCCGGCCCGGAGCCGTCCAGGGTGCCGGTGACCGCCAGCCAGGCGCCGACCGGGCCGACCGCCTGGGCGATCCCGAGGATGGCGTGCGGCCAGTTGGTGAACCGCTTGGCGTACGGGTAGACGACCAGCGGCACCACGGCGAGCGGCGCGAGCACCAGGCAGAGCGGGTTGAGCAGGGCGGCAGCGACGAGGAAGACCACCAGTGCGACGGCCGCGCCGGTCCAGGCCGTCCGCACGCTCACCGCTCCGGTGACCAGTTCCCGTCCGGCGGTACGCGGGTTCCGCGCGTCGATCTTGCGGTCGAGGATCCGGTTGGCGGCCATCGCGAACGTCCGCGCCCCGACCATCGCCACGGTGATCAGCAGCAGGTCGAGCCACCGTACCCGCCCGCCGTTGATCTGCATGGCGGTCAGCGCGGAGAGGAACGCGAACGGCAGCGCGAACACGGAGTGCTCGACGGCGACGAGCTTCAGGAAGGACTTGGTCCGGCCCGGCTTCGCCGCCGGTGCGTCGAGGACGGCCATCAGATCCCGTACTCCTTCCAGCGCTTGTCGACCAGGGCCGTGACCTCGGGCGCCATGCTCATCTCCTCGGGCCAACCACGGGTGTAGCCCTCGGTGGGCAGCTTGCGGGTCGCGTCGACGCCAGCCTTGCCGCCCCAGAACTGCTGGTACGACGAGTGGTCGAGGTGGTCCACCGGACCCTCGGTGAGCAACAGGTCGCGGGCGTAGTCGACGTTGCCGAAGGCCCGGAAGGCGACCTCGTTGTAGTCGTGCACGTCGCAGTCCTCGTCGACGATCACGATCAGCTTGGTCAACGACATCAGGTGCGCGCCCCAGATCGCGTTCATCACCTTCTGCGCGTGCTTCGGGTAGCGCTTGCGGATGGAGACGATCGCGCAGTTGTGGAAGACGCCGGCGGCCGGCAGGTCGTAGTCGACGATGTCCGGGATCATCAGCTTGAGCAGCGGCTGGAAGATCCGCTCGGTGGCCTTGCCGAGGCCGTGGTCCTCCTGCGGCGGCTTCGAGGTGACGATCGAGTGGTAGACCGGCTTCCGCTGCATGGTCATCGCCTCGATGTGCAGCACGGGGAACGGCTCGACCGGCGTGTAGAAGCCGGTGTGGTCGCCGAACGGCCCCTCGGGCAGCCGCTCACCGGGCTCCAGGTAGCCCTCCAGCACGATCTGCGCGTGCGCCGGCACCTGCAACGGCACGGTGAGGCAGTCGACCATCTCCACCCGCTCGCCGCGCAGGAACCCAGCGAACAGGTACTCGTCGATGTCACTGGGCAGAGGCGCGCTGGCCGCGTACGAGACGACCGGGTCGCAGCCGATCGCGACCGCGACCGGCAGGCGCTGCCCGAGCCGCTCGGCGACCGCGTGGTGTGCCGTCGAGTCCTTGTGGATCTGCCAGTGCATGCCCAGGGTGTTGCGGCCGTGCTGCTGGAGCCGGTAGAGGCCCAGGTTGCGCTTGCCGGTCTCCGGGTGCTTGGTGTGGGTCAGCCCGTAGTTGTGGAAGATCCCGCCGTCGTCCGGCCAGACCTGCAACCCCGGCAGTCGGTTGAGGTCGACATCGTCGCCCCGGTAGACGACCTCCTGGCAGGGCGCGGTCTTCACCTTGCGCGGCGGCAACGACTTGAGCTGCATGACCTTGCCGAGGCCCTCGCGGATGCCGGACCAGCCAACCGGCAACTCCGGCTTGATCATCGCGCCGATCCGGGCACCGATCTCGTCCAGCGTGTCGACGCCGAGCGCCATCGCCATCCGCTTCTCGGTGCCGAAGAGGTTGATCGCCACCGGCATCTCGCCCCGGGTCGGACGCTCGAAGAGCAGCGCCGGGCCGCCGGCCCGCACCGTGCGGGTGACCACCTCGCTGATCTCCAGGGTCGGATCAACCGGGACGTCGATCCGGCGCAACTCCCCCGCGCGCTCCAGCGCCGCGATGAAGTCCTTGAGATCGGTGTACGGGAAGCCACGAGCCGCCATGTCGCCCAGTCTCCCGCACCGGCTCCCGCCCGGCCCAAGCCGGGTGCTGTGACGCGCGCGATGGCCGCCACGGCGAGCCCGGCGCGGACGGCGCGGCGTGCCTAGATCCACTCGGCTTGCAGGAAGTCGGGGTGTCCTGCGCCTGGAGATAGGCCGACTTTCTGAAAGCTGAGTGGATCAAGACCCGGCGCATGTGCGGGCTGCCGGCGCCCAGGCGTGGGCGGCCAGCGGCGGGTCGAGCGGTGCCCGGGTGAGTCGGTTGGCGAAGGTGGACATGGTGTACGCGCCGACGCCGAGCACCACGTCCAGCGCGTGCCGGGGCTGGTATCCGGCGGTCAGGAAGTCGTCCAGCTCGTGGTCGGGCACCGCGCCCCGGTGGTCGAGCACGGCCAGCGTGAACCGGCGCAGCGCCTCCAGGCGCGGCTCGGGCAGCACCGAGCCGGCCCGCAGCGCGGCGATCAGCTCGGGAGTCGCGCCGAGCTGGGTGAGCTTGCCGGTGTGCAGGGCGACGCAGAAGTGGCATTCGTGACTGGTGGAGACCGTCAGGATGACCACCTCCCGGTCCAGCGGGGCGAGGTCGGTCTGCTCGAAGCCCGCGCTGGCGGCGAGGAAGCCGGTGAGCAACTGTGGCGAATCGGCCATCAGTGCCACCGGGGTGGGCAGCCAGCCGAACCGGCCGCTTACTCCCTCGATGGACCGGCGGGCGGCGGCGGGGGCGGTCTCAGCGGTGTGGGCGGTGAAGACGGACATGGTTACCTGCTTTCCAGGGCTTGGTTCGGGGACGGTACGATAGTCAACGTGGTTGACGAAATAGTAAACGTGGTTGTCGAACATGGCAACCCCTGATCCCGCGCGGCCCGGCTTCGCGCTACCGCTGTTGCTGCTGGCCGGCTTCCGGACGCTGATCGACGACCTGCACGCCGAACTGGCCCGGGAGGGGCATCCGGAGCTACGACCGCTGCACGGGTTCGTGCTCCAGGCCGTCGGTGCGGACGGCACCACCGCCACCGAGTTGGGCCAACGGCTGGGCATCTCCAAACAGGCGGCGGGCAAGACCGTCGACCGGCTGGTCGCCGTGGGATACCTGGAGCGGGCCGACGACCCCGCCGACGCCCGACGCCGGCTGGTGCGGGTCACGCCGCGCGGCGCCGACGGGCTACGCCGCTCGGCCGAGATCTTCGACCGGCTGCGGGCACAGTGGGCCGACACCCTCGGCCCTCAACGGGTCACCGCGATGGAGGACGACCTCACCACGATGGCCGCGGCCAACTGGTTCCGGCTCGACGTGCCCGGCTGGTTCGGCGGCTGATCGCCCGCAGCCGTGCGGGGCTGCCCGACAACCGGTGGGCGGGCGAACTGACCGAAGGCGTCCGCCCAGGTGGAGGGGCCGTTGCGGTGTTGCTGACCGGTGCTGCGGGCACCCGACCGTGTCCCGTTTCGACGGAGATCACGCCCCCGCTCGGCCGATCAGAAACTGTCACAGGCGATCCCTAAGATCATGGATGCCGGTCGGGTCCGGGGTGTTGCAGACCTGACGTCTTCCGATCGGCTCACCCCTCAGCAAGGAGATCAATGAGATCTGTGCGCGTTGCCCGTGGTCGGCTTCTGCGTGGCGTGACAGCGCTGCTCGTCGGCACCGCAGCAGTCGGTGTGGCGGCTGGCCCGGCTGCGGCCGAGGACGACCCCGGCTGGGTCAGCGGATGGCTTGATGACGTCACCGTCGGCGGCCCCGGCGCTCCCGGCCGCACGATGCCGCTGACCCTGACCAGCACCGGGGCCAGCCAGCCCCGGGTGACCATCGACCTGACCGGCCTGGCGGGCGTGGCCACCGCCGCCTTCCCCGACTTCTGCGTCACCGAGGGCACCTCGGTGACCTGCCCGATGCCGCCGACCGCCGTCGACGAGTTCGGCACGCTCACCGGCACCGTGCCGGTGGTGTTCCGGCCCGCGCCCGGCGCCCTCGACGGCGCGAGCGGCACCCTCGACTACACGCCGCTCGGCGAGCAGACCGAGGCGTACACCCAGCAGGCGACCGTCACCGTGCGATCCGGGCCCAACCTGCTCGACCTGGTCGACGAGACCGTGACCGGCGTGCAGGTGGGCGACACCCTTCCCGTCCCGGTGGCCGTGGTCAACGCCGGCGACCAGCCGGCCGTGGACCTGCGGCTCACCATGCGCTTCCCGGTGGGCCTGGTGCCGACCAGCTACCGCAACTGCCGGTACGGCACCAACCAGGTGCTCGCCACCGTGGTCGTCTGCACCGTGCGCGGCACGTTCGCGCCCGGCCAGCGGCACGAGCTGCGGGACGGGTTCGCGACCACTGTCGGCCCGGCGACCCTCGGCAGCAAGCGGATCACCCAGGCCGTGCAACCGCTGGCCAGCGCCGGCCCGCTCCCCAGTGGAGTGAAGCTCCGGAGCCGCGACGCCGACCAGGCGCTACGGCTACGCGCGGTGGGCGCACCGCTCGACGTGCTGCCGGCCGAGGCGACGCGGGCCGAAGGCCAGACCTACCTGCGGGGCGTGCACGGCGCCTTCGACATCGTCGCGAAGGGCGCGGCCGTCACCGGAGCCGTCGGTGACACCGTGCGGGTCACCGTGGGCCTGCGCAACAAGGGTCCGGGCGTGCCGGACGGCAGCCTCTCCGGCGAGGGCGTCGGAGCCTTCCTCTTCGTCCCGCCCGCCGGGGTCACCGTGCTCGCCGCCCCGTCCGACTGCTGGCTGAACGGCGACGAGGAAGAGCCCGAGACCGTCCCGGCAACCTGGTACTGCAACGGACCGGGGTCGGTCTTCCCGGCCGGCACGACTCACAAGGTCGGGTTCGACCTGCGGATCGACACCCTCTCCGGGGCCCCCGGCAAGGTTGAGCCGTTCCAGCGCTACCCCCGGGTGGACGACAACCCGAACAACGACGTCGCCCCCGTGACGGTGAGCTGAGCACCGCACCAGAACGACGCGGGCCGGTCACGGATGATCCGTGACCGGCCCGCATCGCGTAGCCAGGTCAGTGATGACCCGGCGGACGGTCGGCGGGTACGGCGGTCACGAGGATCCGGCGGATGGTCAGTGGGTGCGGGCCAGCTCGACGAAGGCCCGCCACGCGGCCGGGGTGAAGGTCAGCAGGCCGCCGTCGCGGTCCTTGGAATCGCGGACGTGCACCCGGCCGGGCAGGTTGTCGGCGACCTCGACACATGCGCCGGCGTCGTTGCCGCTCCGGGTGGACTTGTGCCAACGGGCTCCGGTCAGATCCATGGCTTCACGATCTCCTCGAGCAGGTCGATCGACTGCTGCCGGGGCAGCGCGTCACTGCGCAGACTCTCCCACCTTCCGAGTAGGGTCGCCACCTCGTTGATGTCGTCCACGGCAGTGCCACCGGTCTGGTTGTCGAGGAAGCCGAGCCAGCTGCCGTCGGCGGTGCGGCCGAGGATGAACGGCCCGAAGAGACCCGCGTGCAGCCCCACCCCCTGCGGCAGCACATGCACCCTGATGTGCGGACGGCGGGCGCACGCCACCAGGTGTCGGAGCTGCCCGGCCAGCACCCCGGCGCAGCCCTCCGCGAAACGCTGGAGCGCCGCCTCGTCAATCACGGCGGTGAGCTGCGGCGGGTGCTCCCGGTCGAGGATCGTCTGCCGCTCCAACCGGGCCGCCACCAACTCCTCGATGCGATCGGCGGTGAGGCCCAGGTCGAGCCGGAACACCGCCCGGGCGTAGTCGGCGGTCTGCAACAGCCCGGGAATCATCGTCGCGCCGAAGCAGCGCAGCTGGCTGGCGACCCGTTCGACCTCCAGCCAGGGGCGGAACCAGACCGGTTCGCCGTCGCGCCGGCCCAGCTCGCGCAGCGAGACCAGCAGGCCGCCGGTGTCGAGCACCTCGTCGGCCCGGGTCAGGTACGCCTCGTTGGGCGCCGCCTGCCCCAGCTCGACCGCCGACACCATCGACGGCGAGTAGTGCGCCCGTTTGCCGTACTCCTCCTGAGTCAGCCCAGCCGCAAGCCGGGACCGTCGAAGCTGCTCCCGGATCAGCGCCGCCGTGGACACCACTGAGGTCACTGCGTCCCACCTTCCGCCGCGAACGTTGGGTAACCGGACCCACCTGCGCACGGTAGCGATCCCTCAACACTGCGTCATCCCCTGACACTCATATCGGGGTGACGACCGTCTGACTCGACGGCAATCCAGGGCTCGACGGCAGTCCGGGGCTCGACGGCGGCCATCGCGTGATCCACTCGGGCTTCAGGAAAGTGCGGTATCCCCGGCGGCAGGACGCCCCGACCTCATGAAAGTCGAGTGGATCAACGGCGACCGGGGGGCTGGACATCCGTCAAGACCGGCGGGGACATCTCACCGTGCCTGGCCGAACGGCGGGACGCGGGAGCAGAGTGGATCCATGTCGGATGCGTACGTCGTCGGCGACCCGGACGGGTTCTCGCCCCTCCAGGTCGAGCTTCGCGACGCCATCGCCCGGGAGCTGCACGCCCAACTGGCGTTGCGCGGCGAGCGGATCGAGCTGGCCGACCTACCCGAGGTGTCCTACCAGGTGACGATCCAGGTCGAGCGGACCATCCGGGCCTCGCTACCCACCCGGTAGACGCGCGGTCCCGACAAGGCCCCGGATGGCCGACCACCCGAGCAACGCGACCTGACCCCGGCGACCGGGACCGGGACCGGCGACCGTGGGCGGGACCGGCGACCGGAACCGGGTCCGGCGACCGCGAGCGGGGCCGGTGGAACGACGCGGGCCGGTCACGGATGTTCCGTGACCGGCCCGCACCGCGTTGCGGCTGTCAGTCAAGCCCGCCGTAGGAGTGCAGGCCGGTGAAGAAGATGTTCACGCCGAAGAGGTTCATCAGCACGGTGAGGAAGCCGAGCACCGCGATCCAGGTGGCCACGTTGCGCTTCACGCTGGGCGTGGCGCGGGCGTGCAGGTAGCCGGCGTACACCACCCAGGAGATGAACGCCCAGGTCTCCTTCGGGTCCCAACCCCACGGCCGGCCCCAGGCCGCCTCGGCCCAGATGGCCCCGGCGATCACCGCGAAGGTGAAGATCGGAAACGCGAAGGCGTGCAGCGTGAAGGTCAGCCGCTCCAGGCCGGCCGCGCCGGGCAGCCGCTTGGCCAGGGTGTACGGGAAGCTCCGCTTGCCCTGCTCGTACCCGCTGCGCATCAGGAAACCGACCGCCGGCACCACACCGAACAGGAAGATGCCGGACGCGAAGACGATCGTCGAGACGTGGATGACGAACCAGTACGAGTTCAGCGCCGGCACCAGCGGCACGATCGGCACGTACAGCACCAGCTCGGCGGTGGCGACCAGCAGCACCATCACCAGGGTGAGGAAGAGCCCGAGCTTGCGCAGCGACGGCCGCTTCCAGAGCACCACCAGCCAGGCGGCGACCCCGATGAACGTCACAGTGAGCACGAACTCGTACATGTTGCCCCAGGGCATCCGGTCGGCGGCGAGCCCCCGGGTGACCAGCGCGGCCAGGTGCAGCGCGGCGGCGACAGCGGTGGCACCCACCCCGACCAGGCCCGCGAGCCGGGCCTGCCGGGCGGAACGGTCGGCCGGGGGCGACGACGGGACCGGCGCGGGCGGCGTCGGGAGGACACCACCGCCGGCACCGACCAACTCGCGCACCGGAGCCGCCGTGGCGACCCGGGTACGGGCGTTGCCCAGCGCGTACTCGACGGCATGGCCGATCATCGCGACCAGGTAGGCCAGGATCGCGAAGGTCACCAGATTGTCGGAGAGTGCGGACATCACTCGGCTCCTTCTCGCACGCCGGCCCGTTCGGCCGCTGGGTCAGCATCACCCTTGACCGCAGCGATGAGCTGGGTGAACTCGTCGGCGAACCCCGGATAGTCGGTACGCGGCAACCCGCCGACCTCCACCAAGCTACTACCGCTCGTCGGAGATCCTTCCCCGGGGTCGGCCGGCACCACCCGGAAGAACACCCGGCGGCGCTTGCCGAACAGCGAACCCATCAGCCCGACCAGCAGGACACCGCAGCTGACCAGCAGCATCGTCGAACCGGGGTCGTGCCGGATGGAGAGGGTGACGTACCGCTCGGTGCCCAGGAACTCGACTGTCGTGCCGTCGTCCAGCGTCCACTTCTCGCCCTTGCGGAGCAGTTTGGTGCCGACCTCCTTGACCTTCCCGGTCCGCACCTGCCGCTGATCGAGTTCGTAGACCGAGCCGGGGATGCCGGCGTCCAGGCCGAGGTTGCCCCGGTAGGCGACCAGGTTCAGCGCCGGGTTGCGCTCGGTCGGGTACTGCGAGCGGACGAACGGCGCCTGCTCGGGTGCCGTGGGCAGGTAGATGCCGGTGAACGCCATCTGCTGGTCCGGTGCCCGCTGGCCGGTCGCCGGGTCGACGTTGGCGTCCGGGAAGGCGGCCAACCCTTCGCTGGTCAGGCCCATGTCACCGGTGGTCAGGAACGGCTCGTCACTGATCTGGCTGTTGCCGAACCGGTCGGTGTAGCGGATCACCGGGGCGTACCCGTGGCCGAGCAGGTAGACGTTCGCGTCGTTCAACCGCAGCGGCGAGTTCACCGAGAAGTCGGCGCTGCGGGTCGGCTCGTCCGGGCCGTCAACCGTCACCGTGGCGTTGAAGAACTCCGGCTGACCGCTGTCCAGGAAGCGGGCCTGGAAGTCGTCCAGCCGCAGACAGAAGCGGGGCAGGTCGGCGCTGTCCACCCGGGGGCCGAGCTTCGCTTCGGCGTACTGCTGGCGGGTGTTGCAGAACGCGTTGTCCGCGCCGGCCACCAGCAGCCGGTTGCCGCTCCAGCCGTACCAGGAGCCCAGCGCCACGCCGATCAGCACCGCGATCAGCGAGGTGTGGAACAGCAGGTTGCCGGTCTCCTTGAGGTAGCCCTTCTCGGCGGAGACCTCGTCGCCGCGCACCTCGACGCGCCAGCGGCGCTTGCGCAGCACCTCGGCGATCGCCGCCGTGCCACCGGGCGGGGCGGGCAGCACTGTGTGCTGCGGCAGCCGGGCCATCCGCTTCGGCGCGGCCGGCGGCCGGGACCGCAGGGCGCGGATGTGGTCCCGCAGGCGGGGCGTGATGCAGCCGATCAGGGAGGTGAACAGCAGCAGGTAGATCGCGGAGAACCAGACCGAGCCGAAGACCTCGAACGCGCCGATCCGGTTCAGCCGGGGAGCCCAGTCGGGGTGGTCGACGAAGTACTGGTTGACCTTCTCCGGGCTGATCCCGCGCTGCGGCAGCACCGAGCCGGGGATGGCGGCGATCGCGAGCAGGAAGAGCAGGATCAGGGCCGTACGCATGCTGGTCAGCTGCCGCCACGAGTTGCGCAGCAGGGCCAGCAGCCGGTTCGGCCGGCGGCGCGGCGCGGGCGCCACGGTCTCCGGTCGGTCGTCGACGACCGTCATCAGATGCTCACCTCGCCCACCCCGACGGTGGTCTGCAACCAGATCACGAAGCTCTGCCATCCGCCGGTGACCAGGGCCAGGCCGATCAGGATGAGCAGGGCGCCGCCGACCCGGGTGACCCAGCGGCTGTTGCGCCGGACGGCGCGGAAGACCCCGAGCAGACGTTCGAAGCCCAGCCCGAAGACGATGAACGGTATCCCCAACCCGAGGCAGTACGCCACGGCGAGCACCACCGCGCGGTCGCTCTGCCCGCTGGTGGCGGCCATGCCCATCACCGCGCCGAGGGTGGGGCCGGTGCAGGGCACCCAGCTCAGCGCGAAGACCGCACCGAAGACCGGTGCGCCGAGCAGGCCGGCCGACGGCAGCCGGGAGATCCGGAACTCGCGTTGCAGCGCCGGGATCATCCCGAGGTAGCCCAGGCCGAGCACGATGATCAGCGCGCCGACGAGGATCTCCAGCTGCCGCTCGTACTCGAAGAAGACCCGGCCGATGCCGGCGAACAGGATCGCGGTGGCGACGAAGACGACGGTGAAGCCGGCGATGAACAGCAGCGTCCCGGCGAGCACCCGGCCCTTGACCGCGCCGACCCGCGCGACCCGTTCCTTGACGGCGACACCCCCGCCGGTCGGCGCCGGGTCCGCCGCCGGTCGGCGGCCCTCCAGGTCGGCACCGGCCAGGCCGGTCACGTACGACAGGTAGCCGGGGACGAGCGGAAGCACACACGGGGACAGGAAGCTGACCAGACCGGCGAGCGCCGCCGCGGCCATGGCGAGCAGCAGCGGCCCGTCCAGCGCGAGTTGCCGGAACGTCTCGCCCATCAGTTCGGCGCCGGCTTCTCGGCGGCGATCCGTTCGACGATCGGTTGCAGGCCCTCCTGCTTGACGGCGGCCCGGATCACCGCGGCGATCCGGCCGTCCCGGTCGAGCACCACCGTCGCCGGGACGGTGTTCGGCGGGATGTCCAGGTCGAGCGCCAACCGGCTGGACGGGTCGAAGAGGCTCGGGTAGGTGACCCGCCCCTTCTCGAACGCCTTGGCCTTGTCCCGCGAGTCCTGGACGTTGACGCCGAGGAAGTCCACCCCGGAACCCTTGGTGGCCTGGTAGACGGCTTCCAGGTCGTCGGCCTCGGCGCGGCACGGCGCGCACCAGGAACCCCAGAAGTTGACCACCACCACCTGCCCGCGAGCGTCGCTGACGTCATAGCTGCCACCGAGAAGCAGCTCACCGGCGAGCTTCGGGGGCGCGGAGCGCTGGTCCGGTGCGCACTCGAAGATCCCGTCGGTGGTGGTGGTGCAGGTCTTCTCCTGCGCCTTCGACGACGTGCAGCCGACCAGCGCCACCGCGGCGACGCTGGCGAGCAGACCCGCGGTCCACCTCCGGGCGTTCATCAGGCCCCCTTGGCCGTCCGGGCGGTCGCGGAGAGAGCGATCAGGTGCGCGGCCGGCTCGCTGTAGCCGATGCCCACCACCTTCGCGCCGTCGAAGTGGAACGAGGTGAGACTCGCCAGCCCGCACTGCCGCTTACGCGGGTCGTGCCAGAGCCGCTTGCGCTCGACGTAACGGCGCAGCGTCCAGATCGGGAGCTGGTGCGACACCAGCACCGCCTCGCGGCCCTCGGCGGCGACCCGGGCGGCGTGCACGGCGGCGAACATCCGCTCGGCGATCACCCGGTACGCCTCACCCCAGGACGGGGTCACCGGGTCGCGCAACACCCACCAGTTACGCGGGTCGCGGAACGACCCGTCACCCGGGGAGACCTTCTTGCCCTCGAACCAGTTGGCGCTCTCGATCAGCCGCTCGTCCACCCCGACCGGCAGCCCGAACTGGGCGGCGATCGGCTCGGCGGTCTGCTGGGCGCGTTCCAGCGGGCTGGCCACCACGTGCACGATCTCCCGCTCGGCCAGGCCCTGCGCGGCGGCCTTGGCCATCTGCACGCCCAGCTCGGAGAGGCGGAAACCGGGCAGCCGGCCGTAGAGGATCTGGTCGGGGTTGTGCACCTCGCCGTGCCGGAGCACGTGAACCACCGTCTTACTCACCGTTGACTACCCCCCGTGACCGGCCGCTGCCGCCGCGTTCGCCGCCGTCGGCAGCGCGTCGGCGATGTGCTCCAGAGCGGCGTCGTCGATCGCCGCCGACACGAACCACGATTCGAACGCGCTGGGCGGCAGGTAGACCCCGGCGGCGAGCATCGCGTGGAAGAACGCCTTGAACGCCGGCACCTGCTGGGTGCGCGCGCTGTCGTAGTCGACCACGTCGGCGTCGGTGAAGAAGATCGAGAACATGCTGCCCGCGTACGACAGGCGGTGCGCGACCCCGGCGGCGGCCAACGCGTCGGACGCCAGCTTGCCCACGACGGTCGCCGTCTCGTCGAGGCGCTGGTACAGCGCGTCGTCGGCGAGCCGCAGGGTGGCCAGACCGGCGGCGCAGGCCAACGGGTTACCGGACAGGGTGCCGGCCTGGTAGACCGGGCCGGCCGGCGCGAGCCGCGCCATGATGTCCGCCCGCCCGCCGAACGCCGCGGCCGGCAGGCCACCACCCATGACCTTGCCGTACGTCCACAGGTCGGCGTCGGACGCGTCGAGGCCGTGCCACCCGGCGCGGGAGACCCGGAACCCCGTCATCACCTCGTCCACCACGAGCAGGGCGCCGTGGGCGTGCGCGATCCGGGCGAGCTGCTGGTTGAAGCCGTCGCGGGGGGCCACCACGCCCATGTTGCCGGCGGCGGCCTCGGTGATCACCGCGGCGATGTGCTGGCCCTCGGCGGCGAACGCCTCCTCGACGGCCCGGATGTCGTTGTACGGCAGCACGATCGTCTCGCTGGCCGCCGCGCCGGTCACGCCGGGCGAGTCGGGCAGGCCCAGCGTGGCCACGCCGGAGCCGGCGGCGGCGAGCAGGGCGTCGACGTGACCGTGGTAGCAGCCGGCGAACTTGACGATCTTCGAGCGGCCGGTGAAGCCGCGCGCCAGCCGGATCGCCGACATGGTCGCCTCGGTGCCGGAGTTGACCAGACGGACCTGCTCGACCGGGGTGCGGGCGACGATCTCGGCCGCCAACTCCACCTCACCGGGAGTGGGCGTGCCGAAGCTGGTGCCCCGGGCCGCGGCGGCCTGGACGGCTTCCACCACCTCCGGGTGGGCGTGCCCGAGGATCAGCGGACCCCACGAGCAGACCAGGTCGACGTAGCGGCGACCGTCGGCGTCGTACAGCCACGGGCCCTCACCACGGACCATGAAGCGGGGGGTGCCGCCAACCGCCTGGAAGGCGCGAACAGGGGAGTTGACCCCGCCCGGCACGATGGCGCGGGCGCGGTCGAACAGGGCCTCGGAGGCCGGCGCGTCGGCTGGGTAGCGGCCTGGTCCGGCGGGAAAGATGTCGGTCACGATGCGGTCATTGTGACAGCGCCAGACGGCCCACCAGCAGCCACCCCGTTGTCGGGTTACCCGGCTCACCCATGACCCGCGCCCCTCGGCAGCGCCGAGAAGGGGACCCTCGTGGCCTCGACGACCATGCTCACGGCCTCGACAGGCCAGGTCGGTCGGATCGCGCTAGGCTGATCGGGTGGATCGTGCCGAACTGTCCATCACGCTACACCGGACGGGCGACGAAGCAGTGCTGCGCCTGGCCGGTGAGATCGACATGCTCACGGCGGCGCAGCTCTCCACCGTCGTCAACGAGGTGCTGGCCGACCCACCTCCGCGGATCGTGCTCGATCTCGGTGGTGTCACCTTCTGCGACTCGCAGGGTCTGGGCACCCTCGTCGTGCTCAGCCGCAAGGCCAGCCACGCGCAGAGCCTGCTGATGCTGACCCACGTGGGTGACTTCCTGATCCGCGTACTGGACATCACCGGCCTGCGCAGCGCCCTGATGATCCGCAACGACCAGCCCACCGGCTGAGCCGCCCGCCGCCTCAGGCGGTGTTGCCCCAGCGGGCCTGTTCGAGCAGCCGCACCGCCCGGTCGCGGACCTCCGGGTCGTCCGAGCGGAGCAGGGCCGTCGCCTCGTCGACGGCGTCGGTGAGCCGCCGCCACTGCGTGTCGCGCTCCCGGACCAGGTCCGACTGGGTGGCCAGCTGCCGGGTCTTCACCCACAGCTCGACGAAGACCGACACCTTGGCCCGCAGCACCCACGGGTCGAACGGCTTGGTGAGATAGTCCACCGCACCCACCTGGTAACCCCGCAGAGCGAGCTGGGCGTCCCGGTCGGCGGCGGTGAGGAAGATGATCGGCACGTGTCGGGTCCGTTCGCGGCGCTTGATGTGGCTCGCCGTCTCGAAGCCGTCCATGTCCGGCATCTGCGCGTCCAACAGGATGACCGCGAAGTCGTCCACCAGCAGCTGCTTGAGCGCCGCCTCGCCGCTCTCCACCGCCACGGACTGGACCGGCAGCCCCTGGAGGATCGCCTCCAGGGCCGTCAGATTCTGCCGCCGGTCGTCCACGAGCAGCGCTTTGGCCATCTGGGTCACGAAGTCTCCTCGGTGCGGCTGCCGTTGATCCAGGACGACATCAGCTCGATCAGGTCGTCCAGGTCGACCGGCTTGGTGATGTAGTCGCTGCCCCCGGCAGCGAGCGCCGACTCACGGTCGCCGGGCATCGCCTTCGCGGTCAGGAAGACCACCGGAAGGTCCGCGAACCGGTGGTTGCGGCGAATCTGACGGGTGGTCTCGTAACCGTCCTGGTCAGGCATCATGGCGTCCATCAGCACGATGTCCACCTCCGGGTGCTCGGCCAGCAGGCGGACACCGTCCGCCCCGTTGTCCGAGTACAGCACGGTCATCCCGTGCAGCTCCAACGCACTGGTCAGGGCGAAGACGTTGCGGACGTCGTCGTCAACGATCAGCACGGTGGCGCCGTCCAGTTGCCGGGTGGCCGGTGCCTCCGGCCGATCCGGCAACAGCTCCAGCGGCGGCATCAGCAGCGACGACGGCAGGCCGGCCCGCTGCGGGGACGGGGTCTGCGGCGCGACCACGGCGTCCGGGGCCAGCACCTGCGGCACGAACAGGGTGAACGTCGACCCCTGACCGGGCGCGGACGAGACGGTGATGGTGCCGCCGATCAGTCGGGCCAGATCGCGGCTGATCGACAGACCCAGGCCGGTGCCGCCGTACCGGCGACTTGTCGTGCCGTCGGCCTGCTGGAACGCCTCGAAGATGATCGACAACTTGTCGTCGGAGATGCCGATCCCGGTGTCGATCACGGTGAACGCGATCACCTGCTGGGCGTTCGTCAGCGCCGGGACGTCGAAGACCGCGTTCTCCGCGGCCGGGGCGATCCGCAGCGTCACCGCACCGTTGTCGGTGAACTTCACCGCGTTGGAGAGCAGGTTGCGCAGGATCTGCTGCAACCGCTGCGGGTCGGTCACCAACGCCGGCGGCAGATCCTTGCTCACCCGTACCTGGAAGTCCAGGTTCTTCTCCTCGGCCTGCGGCGCGAACGCCTGCTCGACGTAGCCGCGCAGCTCGGTGAAGCGGATCTCGGTCGGCTCGACGTCCATCCGACCCGCCTCGATCTTCGACAGGTCGAGGATGTCGTCGATCAGACGGAGCAGGTCGGAGCCGGACCCGTGGATGGTCCGGGCGAACTCGATCTGCTTCGGGCTGAGGTTCTGCTCCGAGTTCTCGGCCAGCAGACGGGCCAGCAGCAGCAACGAGTTCAGCGGGGTCCGCAGCTCGTGGCTCATGTTGGCCAGGAACTCCGACTTGTACGCCGACGCCCGGGTCAGCTGCTGCGCCTTCTCCTCCAGGCCCAGCCGGGCCAGCTCGATCTCCCGGTTCTTCGTCTCGATGTTGCCCTTCTGCTCGGACAGCAGCGTGGCCTTCTCCTCCAGCTCGGCGTTGGTGCGCTGCAACTCCGCCGACTGCTCCTGCATCTCGTGCGCCAGCCGCTGCGACTGGGCCAGCAGTTCCTCCGTACGCCGGTTGGCCTGGATGGTGTTGACGGCGATGCCGATGGTGAGCACCAGCCGCTCCAGGAACGACAGGTGCAGCTCGGAGAAGGCCGACACGCTGGCGAACTCGATCACCCCGAGCAGCTCACCCTCGAACAGGACGGGCAGCACCACCAGATCGGTCGGGGGCGTCTCGGCCAGGCCGGAGCGCAGGGTGAGGCGACTGTTCGGCGGGGCGCTGACCCGGATCGTGCGACGGGAGAGCGCCGTCTGACCGACCAGCCCTTCACCCGGCCCGAAGGTGACGTCGTGCCCGCGCGCCACGTACCCGTACGAGGAGGTCAGCCGCAGCCGCATGCTGCCGTCGGCGTCGTCGGCCAGGAAGAAGGCACCGAGCTGGGCGTCGACCAGCGGGGTCACCTCCGTCATGATCATGCGGCAGACCTCACCGAGGTCGCGCTGGCCCTGCAACAGGCCGCCGATCCGGGCGAGGTTGGAGTCCAGCCAGCCCTGCTCGGCGTTCTTCTTGGTCGTCTCCCGGAGGGTGACGATCATCTGGTTGATGTTGTCCTTCAGCTCGGCGACCTCGCCCTGCGCCTTGACCGCGATCCGCTGGGTCAGGTCGCCGCGGGTCACCGACGTGGACACCTGGGCGATGGCGCGCAACTGCGTGGTCAGCGTCGAGGCGAGCTGGTTGACGTTCTCGGTGAGGTCCCGCCAGGTGCCGGAAACCCCCTTCACCTGCGCCTGCCCGCCGAGCTTGCCCTCGATACCGACCTCGCGGGCAACCCGGGTCACCTCGTCGGCGAACGACGACAGCTGGTCGACCATGGTGTTGACAGTCGACTTCAGCTCCAGGATCTCGCCCTGGGCGTCCACCGTGATCTTCTGCGACAGGTCACCCTTCGCCACGGCGGTCGTCACCGACGCGATGTTGCGGACCTGGCTGGTCAGGTTCGACGCCATCGAGTTGACGTTGTCAGTCAGATCCCGCCAGGTGCCGGAGACGCCCTTCACCTGCGCCTGACCACCGAGCTTGCCCTCGGTGCCCACCTCACGGGCAACCCGGGTCACCTCGTCGGCGAACGACGACAACTGGTCCACCATCGTGTTGACAGTCGACTTCAGCTCCAGGATCTCGCCCCGCGCGTCCACCGTGATCTTCTGCGACAGGTCACCCTTCGCCACCGCCGTGGAGACCTGCGCGATGTTGCGCACCTGGGCGGTCAGGTTCGACGCCATCGAGTTGACGTTGTCGGTCAGATCCCGCCAGGTGCCGGCGACCCCGCGTACCTGCGCCTGGCCGCCCAGCTTGCCCTCGGTGCCCACCTCACGCGCGACCCGGGTCACCTCGTCGGCGAACGACGACAACTGATCCACCATCGTGTTGACAGTCGACTTCAGCTCCAGGATCTCGCCCCGCGCGTCCACCGTGATCTTCTGCGACAGGTCACCCTTCGCCACGGCGGTCGTCACCGACGCGATGTTGCGGACCTGGCTGGTCAGGTTCGACGCCATCGAGTTGACGTTGTCAGTCAGATCCCGCCAGGTGCCGGAAACGCCCTTCACCTGCGCCTGACCACCCAGGTTGCCCTCGGTGCCCACCTCACGCGCGACCCGGGTCACCTCGTCGGCGAACGACGACAACTGGTCGACCATCGTGTTGACGGTGTTCTTCAGCTCCAGGATCTCGCCCTGGGCGTCCACCGTGATCTTCTGCGACAGGTCACCCTTGGCCACGGCCGTGGAGACCTGGGAGATGTTGCGGACCTGGCTGGTCAGGTTGCCGGCCAGCTGGTTGACGTTCTCGGTGAGGTCACGCCAGGTGCCGGAGACGCCGCGTACCTGGGCCTGGCCGCCCAGCTTGCCCTCGATGCCCACCTCACGCGCGACCCGGGTCACCTCGTCGGCGAACGACGACAACTGGTCCACCATCGTGTTGACGGTGTCCTTCAGCTCCAGGATCTCGCCCTGCGCCGCCACGGTGATCTTCTGCGACAGGTCACCGCGCGCCACCGCGGTGGAGACCTGCGCGATGTTACGGACCTGGGCGGTCAGGTTCGACGCCATCGAGTTGACGCTGTCGGTCAGGTCCTTCCAGGTGCCCGCCACGTTCGGCACCTCGGCCTGGCCACCCAACTTGCCCTCGGTGCCCACCTCACGGGCCACCCGGGTCACCTGCTCGGCGAAGAGCCGCAGGGTGTCGGTGAGGTAGTTCATCGTGGCGGCCAGCTCGGCGACCTCACCCCGCGCGCCGACAGTGATCTTCTGCGACAGGTCACCCTTCGCCACCGCCGTCGCCACCTGCGAGATCGACCGCACCTGGCCGGTCAGGTTCGACGCCATGGTGTTGACCGAGTCGGTGAGGTCCTTCCAGGTGCCGGCGACGCCCCGCACGTCGGCCTGGCCGCCCAGCTTGCCCTCGGTGCCCACCTCACGGGCCACCCGGGTCACCTCGTCGGCGAACGACGACAACTGGTCCACCATCGTGTTCACCGTGCGCCCGATGCGCAGGTACTCACCGCGCAGCGGCCGACCGTCGATCTCCAACGCCATGTGCTGGGACAGGTCACCGTCGGCCACCGCCACGATCACCCGGGCGATCTCGGTGGTGGGTCGACCCAGGTCGTCGATCAGCGAGTTGATCGCCCGCTGCCCCTCCGCCCAGGAGCCGTCCAGCCCCTCGTCGTCGAGCCGCTCGGTGAGCCGGCCGTCGCGGCCGACGATCCGGCTGATCCGCCGCAGGTCCAGGTACTGCCGTTCCTGGAGCGAGACCACCTCGTTGAAGGCGTCCGCCACCTCGCCCGCCTTGCCGGCGCGGCGGGGAAGCCGGACCTTCAGGTCGCCGCGACCGATCCGTCGCAGGGCCTCGGTCAACTCGCCGAGGAGCGCCTCGTGGTCGGGCGCGGACGGATCCGCGAACGACTGCTTCGCCGTGGTCATCATTCCTCGCTCAACTTGGGGGCGCCGGTCCGTGCGGACACGCCGGCACCCCATATTGTGCCCGCGCACGCCGTGGTGCCAGGGTGCGCGACCCGCCAGATCGCATCGATCGCCCCGCCGAGCCGCCCGATCGGCGCCGAGCCGGCACGGCGCGCCGCAAACCTCGCCCGGCGCCCGCGCCGGCCCTTTCGACGCGTCAGCGGCGTGCCCCGCCGCAGGTGGGACTGACCGACGCGACAGTCCCGATTGATGATCCGCTTGGCACCCGGCAGGGGAACGGTGGAGGATACGGGGGTGTCAGCCGAGGCGGGGCCCGCGACGGCCGGGGCCCGGGACGGGGCCGTCCGGCGTGTCCGGCTGCCCGCCGACCGCCGTACGCCGGCCGCCGCCCGCGCCGTGGTCCGCTCGGTGTTGACCGAGTCACACCTGGACGAGCTGGCCAACGAGGCACTGCTGCTCACCACCGAGCTGACCACCAACGCCGTCGAACACGCCGGCACCGAGCTGGACATCGAGGTCGTCGCCGACGAGGTCGGGCTGACCGTCACCGTCTCCGACTTCGCCCCCGGCTCGGGCGACGAGCTGACAGTCGGCGACCGCAACGACGCCACCGAGATCAACGAGGTCTCCGTGCGCGGTCGGGGTCTGCTGCTCGTCGACCACTTCGCCAGCCGCTGGGGCACCACGTACCTGCCCACGGGGAAGGGCGTCTGGTTCCGGCTGGACCGCCCCGGCGTCGACCCGCCCGCCGCGGGCACCGTCGGCGAGTCGACACCGGCCAGCGCCGGCCCACCGACGGGCGCCGACCCGTCCGCGCCGAGCGCCAGCGCGATGAGCGAACTCATGCAGACCGCCCCCGATCTGTACGGGGACGACCCGCTGCCCGACTTCGCCACCAGCCTGCTGAGCCGGGTCGCCGAGATGGTGGGCGCGGCCGGCGGCACGATCCGGCTGGACCGGGGCGACGGGCAGGGCAGTCAGGTGCTGGCCCGCTTCGGTCGGCCGCCCCGCCCCGGCAGTGAGCTGCTCCGGGTGCCGCTGACGGTGCACCGCCCGTACGCCGGCGAGTTGGAGCTGGACGCGGCGCCGTCGGCGTACGCCCAACCGTTGGCGGTGCTCACCGCCGAGCGGCTGTCGCTGCACCTGGAGAACGACCGGCTGCGCCGGGCCGACATCCGCCGGCAGGTGTGGCTGACGTTCCTGGCCGAGGCGAGTGAACTGCTGGCCCAGTCGTTGGACGTCGACCTGACCATGGCGCTGGTGCCGCAGTTGGTGGTGCCGCGACTCGGTCAGTGGTGCGCGGTGCACACCACCGACGAGTGGGGTCGGCTGCGGTTGGCGGCGGCCAGCCACGCCGACGAGTCGATGCTGCCGCAGTTGCACAAGGTGCTGGCCGAGACCGGGCCGGACTCGGTCCAGGCCCGCCTGCGCGAGGCGTCCCGCAGCGCGGCGCAGATCCCGCTGGGCGGGCCGATGGAGGGTTTCGCGGTCCCGCTGATCGCCCGCGGGCAGCGGCTCGGCACCCTGGCGGTGGGGCGGCACCAGCGGCACCGGCACGACCCGGACGAGGTGGCCGTGTTGGAGGACGTGGCCCGGCGGGCCGCGCTGGCCATCGAGAACGCCCGGATCCACGCCGAGCGCCGTCGCGTGGCGCAGACGCTGCAGCAGTCGCTGCTGCCCCCGGTGCTGCCGGTGGTGGACGGGATCGGGTTCGCCGCCGAGTACGTCCCGACCGGCGACGACGCCGAGGTGGGGGGCGACTTCTACGACGTGGTGCCGCTGCCGGACGGGCGCTGGCTGGTGGTGATCGGTGATGTCTCGGGCAAGGGTGTCCAGGCCGCCGCGGTGACCGGGCTGGTCCGCGACGTGATCAGGGTGCTGGTCGGCGACGGCAAACCGTTGCCGGAGGCGCTGGCCCGGCTCAACGAGACGCTTGTCGAGCGCGGTGGCGGCCGTTACTGCACGTTGGCGCTGGCGGCGGTCGGGCCGGGCCAGGGCGACCAGTTGGCGGTGTCGCTGCACCTCGCCGGGCACGACCGGCCGGTGCTGCTGGCCGGGACGGGCGGCGCTGAGTTCGTCGGCACCGGCGGCACCGCGCTCGGCCTGCTCGACACGATCACCTCGCCGACGGCGGAGATCACGCTCGCCCCGGGCGATTCACTGATCTTCTACACCGACGGGGTCACCGAGCGGCGACGCGGCCGGGAGCTGTTCGGCACCGACCGGCTGCGGGACGCCGCCGCGCCGCTGGCCGGTTACTCGGCCGACGTGGTGGCCGCCCGGCTGCGCGCCGCGGCGATCAACTTCTCGGTGGAGCCGCCCCGGGACGACATCGCCGTCCTGGTGCTGCGCAACGACGCGACCTGACCGTCGCGCCGTCTCCGGGTCTCGGGTCGCAGCTCCGATGCCCTGCCCCGACCTCACAGGCCGCCGGGGAGCCGGCCGGGGGCGAGTCGGTGCTCCGGATCCAGGTGACGCTTCGCGGCGCGCAACTGGGCCAGGCCGGCCAGCTCACCCCAGAGGTCGACCGCCTGGCGGACCGCCGCCGGAGCGGAGATCACCACACAGCGACCCTGCCGGGCCAGCAGCACCCCGCGGACGGCGGCCAGGATGGACGCCACCCGGTCGGGTGCCAGCGCCCCGGGCAGTGCCGCGTGCACCATGCCCAGCCCGGCGGACCCGCGCACCGGGACGGGCGTGCCGGCCGCGTCGCGGAGCGCGTACACGGCGGCGTGCAGATCGCCGATCGGCACCTCCAGGCGCAGCGCCGTGTCACCGGGCGCGAACGGATAGCGGCGCCACCACGTCGGCGCCGAGTGGGCGATGGTGGCCTCGCCGTGCAACAGGCCGACCAGCCGCTCGGCCCGCTCGGTGACGTCGGCGGGGCCGCCCTCCAGCAGCACCACCAGGCTGCCGGCCCGGGACGGGGCACCGGCCCGGCCGGACATCGACGGGTGGCGCTCCCGGGCGGTGGCCGCCGGGTGACCGGGCGGGTACGGCGTACGCGGGCGGGGGGTGCCCCCGGGCAGATCCAGTTCGATGGCCGACGGCTCCAGTCGGGCGGCGAGGATCGTCCGGACCAGGTCGTGCACCTCCAACGGCGTCCACACCGGGCGGGACACCCAGAGCCTGCTGGCCGGCAGCGGCTGCACCCGCAGGCTCGCCGAGACCAGCACACCGAGCGCGCCCTGGGAGCCGCAGAGCAGGTGGGCCAGGTCGAGACCGGGCGCGCCGCCACCGATGCTGATCAGCTCGCCGTCGGCGGCGAGGTAGCGCACACCGAGCAGTTGGTCGCAGGGACTGCCGTGGCGGTGCCGGAGCGGACCGGCCTCGCCGGCGGCGAGCACGCCACCCAGAGTCGCGCCGGGTGACGGGGCGTCCATCGCGAGCCGTTGCCCGGTGCGCTCCAGGGTGGCCTGCACCGCCCGCAGTGGAGTGCCGGCCCCCACGTCGGTGACCAGCGACTCGACCGGCTCGTGACCGATGCCGGCGAGCCGGCCGGTGTCGAGCAGGATGTCGACCTGAACGGGCGTGGCACCCCAGTCGATCTTCGTGCCCGCGCCTCGGGGCACCACCGTCAGATCGTGTCTGGCGGCCAGCCGCAGCACCTCGGCGGCGGCGTGCGGGCCGCCGGGAACGGCCACCCAGCGTGCCGGTCGCCCCGCCACCTCGTCGGCGGGCCCGGCCAGTCGGGAGAAGGGCGGGCCGCAGATCGCCGCCAACCGTCGGGTGATCTCAAGGGCTCCGGACCGGCCGAGGGAACTCGCTGCTGCCGCCATGGCGGCCATCGTACATGTGTTCGAATGCAGTGGTAGCGGCTATCGGGATGCCGCTGGTCCGGCGCACTGCCGCTGCCGGCCGGTAACGTGGCCGCCGTGACCACCGAGACTGCCCCGCCCGCGGCGAAGCGGGTGCCCAGCGAGCGCACCCACCACGGCGACACCGTCGTCGACGAGTACGCCTGGCTCGCCGCCAAGGACGACCCGGAGACGATCGCCTACCTGACCGCCGAGAACGAGTACACCGACGCGCGGACGGCACACCTGGCTGACCTGCGCGCCGACCTGTTCGAGGAGACTCGCCGACGCACCCAGGAGACCGACCTGTCCGTGCCGACCCGCAAGGGCGGTCACTGGTACTACACCCGGACGGTCGAGGGGCAGCAGTACGGAGTGCAGTGCCGGCGGGCGGTCCGCGACGGTGAGACCGACCCGCCGGTCAGCGTGGACGGCGCCCCACTCGACGGCGAGGAGGTGCTGCTCGACGGCAACCTGCTGGCCGAGGGGCACGACTTCTTCTCGCTCGGCGCGTTCGACGTCAGCCCGGACGGTCGCTGGCTGGCCTACTCCACCGACTTCTCCGGCGACGAGCGGTTCACCCTGCGGGTGAAGGACCTGACCACCGGTGAGCTGCTGCCCGACGAGGTGCCGGACACGTTCTACGGCACCGCCTGGTCGACCGACGCCTCGGTGCTGTTCTACGTGACGGTGGACGACGCCTGGCGACCGAACCGGGTCTGGCGGCACACCATCGGCTCCCCCGCCGCCGACGACGTGGTGGTCCACCAGGAGGACGACGAGCGGTTCTGGGTGGGCGTGGAGCTCACCCGGTCGGAGAAGTTCATCCTCATCGACGTGCACAGCAAGATCACCAGCGAGGTGCTGGTGATCCCCGCCGGCAACCCGACCGGCGCGCCCGCCGTGATCGCGCCCCGCCGGCAGGGCGTCGAATACACGGTGGAGCACCACGGGCACCGCTTCCTGATCCTGCACAACGACAACGCTGAGGACTTCGCACTGGCGTTCACCTCGGCGGACGTACCGGGCGACTGGGTGCCGCTGATCGAACACACCCCCGGCACCCGGCTGGAGGCCGTGGACGCCTTCGCCAACCACCTGGTGGTGTCACTGCGCACCGACGGGCTCACCGGGCTGCGGGTGCTGCCGGTGGGCAGCGACGACGGGTACGACATCGACTTCCCCGAGCCGCTGTACAGCGTCGGGTTGGACGCCAACCCCGAGTACCGCACCGGTCGGGTCCGGCTGCGCTACTCCTCCCTCATCACCCCCGACTCGGTGTACGACTACGACCTGGTCACCCGGCAGATGGTGCTGCTCAAGCAGAAGCCGGTGCTGCCCGGGCCGGACGGGCGACCGTACGACCCGGCCGAGTACGAGCAGCACCGCGACTGGGCGCTCGCCGACGACGGCACCCGGGTGCCGATCTCGCTGGTCTGCCGGGTCGGCACCCCCCGGGACGGCTCGGCGCCCTGCGAGCTGTACGGCTACGGCTCGTACGAGGCCAGCATGGACCCGTGGTTCTCGGTGGCCCGGCTGTCCCTGTTGGACCGGGGCGTGGTCTTCGCGGTGGCGCACATCAGAGGCGGCGGTGAGCTGGGCCGACGGTGGTACGACCAGGGCAAGCTGCTGGCCAAGAAGAACACCTTCACCGACTTCGTGGCGTGCGCCCGGCACCTGGTCAAGGCCGGCTGGACGGCCAGCGACCGACTGGTCGCCCGGGGCGCCTCGGCCGGTGGCCTGCTGATGGGTGCGGTGGCCAACCTCGCGCCGGACGCGTTCACCGGGATCGTGGCGCAGGTGCCGTTCGTGGACGCGCTCACCTCGATCCTCGACCCGTCGCTGCCGCTGACAGTCACCGAGTGGGAGGAGTGGGGCAATCCCCTCGACGACCCCGAGGTGTACGCGTACATGAAGTCCTACACGCCGTACGAGAACGTCACCGCCGTGGACTATCCCGCGATCCTCGCGGTGACCAGCCTCAACGACACCCGGGTGCTCTACTCCGAGCCGGCGAAGTGGATCGCCCGGCTGCGGGCGGTCGCCCCGGGCGGCGACTACCTGCTGAAGACCGAGATGGGTGCCGGGCACGGCGGCCCGAGCGGTCGCTACGACTCCTGGCGTGAGGAGGCGTTCATCAACGCCTGGATCCTGGACCGCCTCGGCCGCGCCTGACGACGGGGCGGCGGCGATGACCGACGAGGACGAGCCGGGGTCGACGCCCCGGCGCACCTCCGCGTGGATGATCCTCGCCGTGGTCGCCGCCGCCCTGCTCGTCTGCTGCTGCTCCGCCGCCGTGGGCCTGCTGATCTCCTGGTCGGCCGGGCTCTTCCACACCCCGGCCTGACCGCCGACGCGGCTTCAGCCGCGGCCGGCACCAACCAGCGCCGCCGCCTCGCCGGTACGCACCATCCGCTGCCAGCGCAACCGGTTGCCGATCAGTGCGGTGACCACCGACTGCACCACCACCAGGTACATGAGCTGCCGGTAGACCAGTTGCTGGAACGGCAGCGCCCACAGCGGCCCGTACCGCTCCCGGTCCAGTCGCAGCGCGTACCCGGCGGTGGCCGCCTGGAGCAGCAGCAACCCCGCCCAGGCCAGGGCGAGGGTCGACCAGGGCAGGAAGAGCAGGCCGTACACGGCGAACACGTCGACCGCCGGAGCGGTGAGCGGCAACACGATCTGGAACACCGTGAGGTACGGCAGGCCGCGTCGGCCCAACTTGCCGCCGGCACCCGACTCGCGCAGCGCGTGCCGGTGCTTCCACATCGCCTGCATCGTGCCGTAGCACCAGCGGTAGCGCTGTCGCCAGAGTTGACGCAACGACGACGGGGCCTCGGTCCAGGCGATGGCCGACTCCTCGTAGACGACCCGCCAGCCGGCCCGCAGCACCTTCATGGTCAGGTCGGTGTCCTCGGCCAGCGTGTCCGACGGCACCCCACCCACCCGCAGCAGCACCTCGCGGCGGAACGCACCGATCGCACCGGGAATGGTCGGCATGCACTCCAGCACGTCGTACATCCGTCGGTCGAGGTTGAAGCCGATCACGTACTCCAGGTGCTGCCACCGGCCGAGCAGCCGACGCCGGTTGGCGACCTTGGTGTTGCCGCTGATCGCGCCCACCGACGGGTCGGCGAAACCCTGCACCAGTCGGTACACGGTGTCCGGCTGGAAGACAGTGTCCCCGTCCACCAACACCAGCAGGTTCGCCCGGGCGGCCCGGATGCCGGTGTTCAGCGCCGCCGGCTTGCCGGCGTTGGCCTGCCGGATCACCCGTACCCCGCGCAGTCGCATCCGCTCGACGATGTCGGCGGTCCCGTCGTCCGACCCGTCGTCGACGACGATCACCTCCAGCGCCGGGTACGCGCTGGCCATCAGCGACCGGACCGTGGCGGCGATGTTCGCCGCCTCGTTGTACGCGGGCACGATCACCGAGACGGGTGCCCGCACCTCCGGTCGGTCCCGCCGCGGACGGCGGACCCGGCGCACGTGCCGCTGGGCACAGACCACCTGCACCACGAGACGTGCGATCCCCAGTACGAGGGCGGTGGCGAGCAGCACGTTCATCACGTCGGCCGCCCAGCGGGCACCGGTCTGGGTCCAGCGCAGCGCGGTGCCGCTCAGCCGGGCACCAACGCCGGCCGGCACCATCGACGGCGAGGCGTCGATGCCGGCGGAGACGGTGGTGAACCGGTAGCCCTGCTCGCCCAGCGCGGGCAGCAGCCGGTCCAGCGCGGCGAGGGTCTGCGCCCGGTCACCGCCGCCGTCGTGCATCAGCACCACCGCTCCCCGGCCCTGCTTCGGGGTGGCCGCCCGCACGATCTGGTCGGCTCCGGGGCGCTGCCAGTCCTTGGTGTCCAGGTCGGTGAGCACCGCGACGTGCCCGGCACCGGCGGCGGCCCGCAACGCGGCGTACTCGGACCCGGTCAGCGCCGTCGGCACCGAGGAGAACGGCGGCCGGAACAGGGTCACCTCCCGGCCGGCGGCCGACGCGACCGCCTTACGGGTCAGCGACAGTTCGAGGTCGCGACGCCACGGCGACACGTCGGCGAGGTTGGCGTGGGTGAACGTGTGCGACCCGATCTCGTGCCCCTCGGCGAGGATCCGCCGGACCAGTTCGGGGTGCTCGTTGACCCGGGCACCCACCACGAAGAAGGTGGCGTGCGCGCCGTGCCGGCGCAGCACGTCGAGAACCTGCGGCGTCCACCGCGGGTCCGGCCCGTCGTCGAAGGTCAGCGCGATGGTGCGGTCCGGCAGCGCCCGACTGACCGGTTCGGCGCGGTCCAGCCGCAGCACCGGGCCACCCGAGCCGACGGCGGCCGGGACGTCCGGCGCGGGCCGCGCGGTGGCGTTTCCCGAACCACCGGCGAGGCCATTCACCAGACCGTTGACGGTGAGCGCCGCGAGCAGCAGGAGCAGCCCGAGCAGGAGAAGCAGCCAGTGTGCCCGGGGGTCACGCCGGGCCACGTGTTTCGCCATCGTCACTGCGGCTTACCGGGCGACCTGCTCGGCTTGGCGGTGTTGCGGTGCTCGTCGCCGCGACCCGGTCGGTCGGTGGCCGACGGCGCACCGGTGACGTCGGCGGTCGTACCGGCAGGGGTGGGGCTTCGGTCGCCGGCGGTCCGGGTGACGCGCGGCAGCGGCGCCGACGTCCGGGTCAACGGCGACGGCGACGGCGAGGTGGCCACCCGGGGCTGGTTGATCTCGTCGACGCCGGCCTCCACCGGGCGCGTCCCCCGGGAGTCGTCCGACCAGCCGGGCAGCGGCACCGAGGTGTCCAGGAAGAGCCCCGCGACGATCAGGGCCAGGCTGGTGAGCAGGCCAAGGCCCATGGTGGTGCCAACGATGACGGTCAGCCGCCGACGACGCCCGGTGCCGTCGACGAACACCGGCGGGGCGGTGCCCGGTTGGTTGTGCATCTGGCGAACTCCCATGGTCACCGTGCCGGGACCGTCGGGTCCGACACCGGAAACCCGATCGTCCGGGCCTCCGGTGCACACAGCGACGCCGCCACCTGCTGTGTTACATCGACTCAGGCCGTACGCAGCTCGTCCAACGCCGTGCTGGTGCGCAGGAAGAGCAGACCGACACCGACCGTCACCAGCACCGCGGCCAGCGTGCCGGCACCGAGCCAGGCCAGGTGCTCCAGGGGTACGGGAACGGCTCGCTCGATCCCGGGGGTGTACACGATCCGAGTGTACTGCTCGCGGGTGGCCGGGTCGTCGCACAGCGCAGCCGTGGCCTCGCAGATCTCCGCCGATGAGCCGCCCGTCGACACCTTCGCGATGAGCCCTCGACCGAGCAGCGTGCCCACGGTGAGCGCGAGCAGGATCGCCGGCACCGCCGGGGTCAGCGCCTGCCAGGCCACCGAACGGCTCAGCACGGCGCGGGGCACCCCGGTGGCCACCAGCGCGGCGTAGGCACGTCGGCGGGCGACGATCCCCTCGACCAGCGCGACGATCAGCCCACCCGTCGCGATCAGAATGGCCACGGCCACCGCGCCGTCGACGAGATCCATGGTGGACAGATAGAAGGGGTTGTCGCCACCGTCAATCCCGGCGAGTCGACTCTGCTCCCGCTCGAGCTGGTCCTTGGTGGCGAAGTAGGCGCGCTGGGCGGCCGCACCCCCGCCGAAGATCACGGCGGCGAGCAGCGCGGCGAACGTGCGGCTGCCCGCCCACGGGTCGGCCATCAGCCGACCGGCCGCGAGCAGGGCCGCGGGACGGCGGGCGTGCCGGCGCAGCAACAACCCGCAGTTGTACGAGATCCAACCGGTGCCGATCACCACGCCGACCATCGCCGCGATCCCACTCGCCGCGAACATCAGCGGCATCAGCCAGGTCACCAACTCCTCGTTGTCGTCGAACCGTTCCCCCACCGGCTGGATCGCCGCGAACGAGAGCACACCAAGCACGATCAGAACGCCGGCCCACGGTCGCGGGCCGCGCTCGCGGGGGGCCTTCCGGCTCACCCCGAGCGGGCTGGTGGTGACCGTACGCAGCATCACCGCAGTGGCCAACGCCGCGACGACCGGCAGACCGAGCACCACCCCGGCCAGCGCGCCGGGTGACGGCAGCACGTCGGTGGGCAGGGCCAGTTGACCTCGCGCGTCCGGGCGGTGCAGCAGATCGCGACCCACCAGGTAGACACCCAGCCCGGTGAGCGTGCCGAACAGAGCGGCCACGCCGGTCTCCAGCACCACCAACCGGGTGACCTGCCCGGGAGTGGCGCCGGCCAACCGGAGCCCGGCCAACCGGCGGTCCCGTGCCGGCGCGCCGAGCCGGGCGCACTGACCGGCCAGCGCCAGCACCGGGAGCATCAGCATCAGCAGCGCGAACGCCGTACCGCCACGCAACCCGGGCTCCACCAGCAGCGCGTTGTGGTACTGCTCCGACCACCTGTTCGGGTTCTCCTCCGTCGCGGTGGGCGTGGGGATGGCCAACACGGTGAGCGCCGCGAGCCCGGCCAGTGTCGCCAGCAGGGCGCTGAGCGCCGTGAGCACCACCCGGGCGGTGTCGGTGCGGGTGCCGGCGAGGGCGAGCCGGACCAGCGTCGCCGGTCTCACCGCGCGCCGCCGGCCAGCGGCACGTCGAGCCCCAGGCCGGTGTGGTCCACCAGGCCGTCGCGCAGCACGATCTCCCGATCGGCGTACGCGGCGATCCGCGGCTCGTGGGTGACGAGCAGGACGGAGGTGTGCTGCTCACGGGCGAGCCGGACCAGTTGGGTGAGGACCTGTTCACCGGTGAGCGTGTCCAGCGCTCCGGTCGGCTCGTCGGCGAAGAGCACCCGCGGTTCGGTCACCAACGCCCGCGCCGTGGCGCACCGCTGCTGCTGACCGCCGGACATCTCACCCGGCCGGACGTCGGCCAACTCGGCCACCCCGAACCGTTCCAGCCAGGTGAGTGCCGCCACCCGCGCCTCTCGCCGCCCCGTGCCGGCGAGAAGCAGCGGCAGGGAGACGTTCTCCGCCGCGGTCAGTTCGGCCACCAGCTGGCCGAACTGGAACAGCACCCCGAACTCGGTACGCCGCAGCCGGGACCGGGCCGCCTCCGACCAGGTGTCGATGCGGTGCCCGCGCCAGCTGACCTCACCGGCGTCCGGCCGGAGGATCCCCGCCAGGCAGTGCAGCAGGGTCGACTTGCCGCAGCCACTCGGCCCGGCCACGGCGACGATCTCGCCCTCGGCCACGTCGAGCGTCACGCCGCGCAGCGCGGGCGTCGGACCGTACGCCCGAACCACGCCGCGAGCCTGGAGTTGCGTCACGGATGCACCTCCCGGTGCCAGTCGGCGACCCGGCCCAGGGTGGCGTGCAACCACCCCAGATCCGCGTCGAGGTGGGCGATCGCGAAATCGGCCGCGATCACATCGCTGAGGGTGGCGGTCGGGTCGGTCTTGACCACTGTCAGTTCCCGCAGGCGTGCGGTGTGCGCGGCCCGCTGGGCGACCAGGTAGGAGCGGGCCCGGTCGACGTCGGCGACCAGCAGCGCCACCACGACCTTGGCGAAGAGCGTGCTGGCCACGTACGGCATCGGCGGTTCCACTGTGGACAGCCACTGGTCCAGCGTGTCCCGCCCCTGGTCGGTCAACGCGTACGCGGTGCGGTCCGGCCCGGCCACGCGGTCCTGCCCGGCGGCGGCCACCAGCCCGTCGCGTTCCAGCCGGCCGAGAGTGGCGTAGACCTGCCCGAAGGCCAGCGGCCGAGCGCGCGGCAGCCGCTCGTCGTGCGCACGCTTCAGCTCATACCCGTGCCGACTGCCCCCAGCGAGCAACCCGAGCAGAACATGCGGCGTCGACACCCCGCCCACTATTCACCCAGCGAATACCCAAGTCAACAACCCCACCCACCCTGCTCCCTCCCCCTCCCACCCCCACCTGAGTTGATCAAGAAGTTTGCGTCATCCCATCGACGAAATCTGACGCAAACTTCTTGATCAACCAGGACAAGGGGTGGGGTTAGGGGGTTTGGGGCCAGGTGGGGGTTCGGCCGGTCTGGGTCAGGAGGTGGGCCAGGTCCGAGGTGGGTGTCTCGGTGGGGGTGGTGGGCGGGACCGGGTCGGCGAAGACGCCCATCTTGCGGGCGGTGGGGCCCAACTGCTCCACCAGCGCGTGCAGCTCGGCCACCGCCTCCGGGGCCGGGTGGTACGGCTGGCCGGTGGCGACAGCGAGGTCCCAGCCGTGCACGATCAGGTCCAGCAGAGCCATGCCGCCGACGACGGACTGCGGCATGCCCATGCCCGGTGACACACCCTCCAGTGTGGATGGCTTCGACCAGGCGGCGATCAGCCGGCCGGTCTCGACCTCGAAGCGGTCGCGCCAGCCGTCGGCCAGGTGGTCGGGCTTCTCGGCCCACTCCACCTGCCGCTTCTCGGCCAGGTCCTGAAAGTTGATCACCACCTGGAAGAGGTGGTTGAGCAGATCACGGACCAGATAGTCCTGGCAGGGCGTGGGCAGGTCGAGCTGGTCGTCGGAGATGCCGCGTACCACGCCGATGGTTCCCGGAGCGGCAGCGGCCAGCAGATCGCTAGTCTGAGTGGACATAGGGCCAGCGTATGAGGGTGGTCTTGAACAAATGCGACAGCGACCGCGTGGCGACAGCCGGGGAATCCTGGACCCCGGGCGGCTGCTGCGCGAGGTGCGCTTCCGTCGGCACCTGCCGACGGAGTCGCTGCGCCAGTGGGTCGAGCACTACTGGTTGATCGACTGGTCGTTGAGCACACCGTTCGAGCAGCGGGTCGTGCCACACCCGGCGGTGAACGTGGTGTTCCGCAGTGACGACGGCGACGGCGACAACCACGCACACGGTCCCGAGGCCGGCGAGGTGGCCGGGGTGGGCCGCGACCTGTTCCGGATCACGCTCAGCGGCACCGGCCGGGTGTCCGGGGTGCAGTTCCGCCCCGGCGGGTTCCACCCGTTCTGGCGTCGCCCGATCAGTGAGCTGACCGGCCGTCGGGTGCCGCTGCCCGCCGGCCGGCTGACCCACCCGGATTTCTCGATGTTCGCGCCCTCGGGGCCAGCCCTCTCGACAGCCAACGACGATGAGCGCTGCCGGGCACTGGACACCCTCCTCACCGGCTGGCAGCCCGAGCCGGACCCGATGGCCGAGGAGGCCGTCCGGCTGGCCGAGGCGATCCGCACCGACCGGACCGTGCTGCGCGTCGACGACCTCGCCGCCCGGCACGACGTTCCGGTCCGCCGGTTGCAACGGCTCTTCATGGAGTACGTGGGGGTCGGGCCGAAGTGGGTGATCCGCCGCTACCGGCTCCAGGAGGCGGTCGAACAGGCCGCCGGCGCTCCGCTGAGCTGGGCTGACCTCGCCGCCGACCTCGGCTACAGCGACCAGGCCCACCTGGTCCGCGACTTCACCGCAGTGGCCGGGGTGTCCCCCGCCGCGTACGCCCGCTCGGTGCGCTGAGGAAACCGGACATCAGCGGCGACGCAGAACGACCACGGCGACGTCGTCCTGGATCTCCGGCGGGGCCAGTTCCACCAGCAGTCGAGCGCAGAACTGGTCCAGGTCACCGTCGACGGTCGCGGCGACCCCGGCCAGCGCGGCCAGCCCCTCGTCGATGGTGGCGTCCCGTCGTTCGATCAGCCCGTCGGTGTAGAAGACCAGCGTGGCCCCGGCCGGCAGCACGAACTCCAGGTCGGCCGGGCGGGGGGCGCGAACGCCGAGCAGCGGCGCCGAGTGCTGCACGAACTCGACCTTGCCGTCCATCACCATCAGCGGCGGAAGGTGCCCGGCGCTGGCCAGCCGGACCCGCCCGGTCGGCGGGTGCAGCAGCAGTACGCAGAGCGTCGCCAGCTCGTTCGGCAGCAGTGTCCGCATCAGCTCGTTGACCCGGTGCAGGATCTCGCCGGGCTGGTGGCCCTCGACCGCGTACGCCCGCACCGCGTGCCGCAGCTCGGCCATGACCGTCGCCGCGTGCAGCGAGTGGCCGGCGACGTCCCCGATCGCCAGCAGCAGGTGCCCGTCGAGCATCACCAGCTCGTAGAAGTCGCCACCCACCTCGGTCTGCGCGCTGGCCGGCTCGTAGCGCACCGCGAGGTCCAGCCCGGCCACGGTGGGCAGCCCACGCGGGAGCAGGCTGCGTTGGAGGGTGACGGCGATCCGGTGCTCCTCGTCGAACGAACGCTGCGCCTCCACGGCCGCCGCCACCGCCTGAGCCAACTGCTTGAGCACCGGGGTCCGCGCGGTCTGGGTGGCGGTCGGGACCACCACGTACAGCGGGGCACGGTCCTCGCGCAGTCGGGCGGCGGCGATCGTCACCGTGTCGTCCGCCGGCCAGTCGACAAGCCCCCAGTTCGCGGGGGCCTCCACCCGGACCGTGGCGCCGGTCGGCACCCCGGTGTCGTCGACGACCCACGGCACCACGGCGGCCACCGCGCCGGGGCCGGCGCAGACGCCCGCGAGGCAGTCACCGTCGAAGGTCTCGGCGATCACCGCCGCCGGGCTCTTGAAGATCTGGGCGGCGCCCTCGGCGGCGGCCTCCAGCAGGCGCGCGAAGGTCGGCGCGGCGTGCACGGCGACGGTCGTGTCGGCCAACCCGAGCAACCGCTCGGCGAGCAGTTCGGCCCGCTGCCGGGCCTGGTAGTAACGCAGCACCGCCCGGGTGGTGGCGATCAGCTCCTCGGGCTCGATCGGCTCGGTCAGGTACGCGTCAGCGCCCCGGGTCAGCCCCTGGGCGCGGTCGGCCACGTCCACGGCGTGCGCCGACACGTGGATCACGGGCATCGCCGGGTGCCGCGCCTTGATCTGTTCGCAGACCTCGTAGCCGCTCAGGTCGGGCAACCGGACGTCGAGAACCACCAGGTCGATCCGGTCCACCTCGACCCGGGCCAACGCCTCGGCGCCGTTCTCGGCCTCCAGCACCGTGAACCCGGCCCGGGTCAGCCAGCTGACCAGCAGGTAACGCTTGGTACGACTGTCGTCGACCACCAGGATGGTTGTCGGCCCGCCGTCCATGTCGTCACGCCCCGCCGGTGGGCAGGGAGACGGTGAACGTGCTGCCCTCGCCCGGCGCGCTGGTCAGCTCCAGCGTCCCGCCCAGCAGCGTCACCAGCCGCCGGGCGTACGGCAGGCCGAGGCCGGTGCCGCCGACCCGGGTGGCTCCGGGCACCTGGTAGAACTCCTCGAAGATCCGGTCGTGCAGCTCGGGAGCGATGCCCGGCCCGGTGTCGGTGACCTCGAACTGCCAGCGGTCGCCGTGTTGGCTGGCCCGCAGCCGCACCTCGCCGCGTTCGGTGAACTTCAACCCGTTGTGCAGCAGGTTGCGCAGCACCTGGCCGAGCAGCACCTCGTCGGTGCGCAGCACTGCCGGCCCGCGCGGCTCCTCCACCACCAGCTCCACGTTCGGACGGGTGGCCAGGGCGCGCAGGGTGCCGCGCAGTTGACCGAAGACCGGGCGCAGGTCGACCTCGACCACGTCCGGCTCGATCCGGCCGGATTCCGCCTTGGCCAGGTCGAGGAGTTCGTTGACCAGGTTGAGCAGATCGGCCGCCGACGAGCGGATCAGCTCGACCTGGCGGCCCTGCTCGTCGGTGAGCGGGTCGGAGGCGGAGTCGGTGAGCAGCCGCCCCAGGCCGATGATCGCGGTGACCGGGGCGCGCAGCTCGTGGCTCACGTTGGCCAGGAACCGGCTCTTCGACTCACTCGCCGCGCGGAGCTGGGCCGACTTCTCGTCCAGCTCGGCGTAGAGGGCGACGACGCCGCGGTTGGTCTCCTCCAGCTCCTCGGTGAGCTGGTTGTAGAGCGCCAGCACACCACGGTTGGTCTCGGCCAGTTCCTCGTTCAGCACCGCCAACTCGTCGCGCTGACTACGCACCTCGTCGAGTGCGGCGATGAGCTGACCGTTCTGGGTGGTGAGCTCGTCCAGCGCGCTGGCCGGCGCGGTGCGGCCGAGTTCGGTGCGGAACTCGGCGAGCCGCTCCGGGGTCGGCGTCGGCGCGCTGGCCGGGACTCGTCGGGACATCCTCACGACCGTAACCCCCTCGACGGTCGACACGCTCAGTGTGTCAACCAGTCGGGACACCGCGCCGGACTGCGGCTGGTAGCGGCCGTCCGGCAACGGGGACATCGGGGCCAGGTCGGCGCGCAGGTGGAACCGGCCGTCGGCACCCGCGTCGACGTGGAAGGAGACGTCCGCTCCCGCTGTCGTCCGCAGCAAATCCCGGGCGACCTCGCTCAGTGCGGTGGCGATCCGGACCTGGTCCTGGTGTTCCAGGCCGACCACCATGGCCACCTCGCGGCCCCGCTGGCGGATCACGAAGATGTCCTGCTCGACCCGCAGCGCCATCTGCAGCAGCGGCAGCGCGGCCGATCCCTCGGTCATGCCCACGACCTCGCTACCAGTACGCAGGCGTCGTCGCGGCGCACCCCGGCGTCCCGTAGCAGGGTCGCCGCCATGACCAGTGGGGATCTCTCCGCCAGGCCCGGGTAGTCGGACATCCGCCACCGGTCGACCACCCCGTCGCTGTGCATCACCAGCCGGGCACCGGGGCCGAACGGGTAGTCGTACTCCCGGATGGCCGGTCGTTGGTGGCCGGCGATGCCGGGCAGCGACACCAGCCCCCGGCGCTGGCCGCCTCCCTCGACGATCACGCCGGAGATGTTGCCCAGGCCGGCGTAGTGCAGCACACCGGCCGTCGGCACCAGCTCCGCGACCGCGAGGGCCGCGCCGCGGGTGTGCGACATGCTGCGGTGCAGGTGACCGACCACCACCGCCGGCGGGCCGGCGGGGGCGTCGCGGAACGCGGCCAGCGCCGCCTCGGTGGCGGCACCGGCCAGCGGGCCGTGCCCCAGCCCGTCGCTGACCAGCACCTGGTGCCGCCCGTCGGCGACCCGGACGGCGTAGCCGTCGCCGCTGACCGTCTCGCCGGTCAGCGGTCGGGTCAGAGCACCGGCCCAGGACGGCCGGGCCGCCTCGGCCGGCCAGACCTGCACGGCGAGGACGGTCCCCCGGCCGGACAGCGAGTATCCGTCGAACCAGCTGGCCTGCCGGACGATGGCACCCAGACCGATGCCGAGGGTGCCGGTGGTGGAGTGCCCGTCCCGCGACGAGACGGTCAGGTCGGCCATGCCGGGCCCGGAGTCGATGGCCACCAACTCCACCCCGGCCTGCCCGGCGCGGCGTACCGGCCGCAGCAGCAGGACACCCTCGTCGGCGTGCTTGACCAGGTTGCTGGTCAGCTCGGCCGCGACGATGGCCAGGTCGGCGATGCGCGCCGCACCTATCTCCACCTGCGCGCCGAGGCGCTCGGCGGCGCGTCGGACGGCGCTCGCCGCGCTGCTGGCCTCCACCCGGAACCAGATGCCACTGTCGGTGACCGCGTCGGCGTTCACCTGGACCACTTGGTGACCGTGATCCGCGTGCCGGTTTCCGCTGACGTCTCGATCTGGAACTCGTCGACCAGGCGGCGCGACCCGCTGAGCCCGAGGCCGAGGCCGCCGCCGCTGGTGTAGCCGTCGGTCATGGCCAGGTCGAGGTCGGCGATGCCCGGCCCGGAGTCGGCGAACACGATCTGCACACCTTTGCGTCGGCCGTTGTCCACGACCGTCACCTCGACCGAACCGCCGCCGCCGTACACCAGGGTGTTGCGGGCCAGTTCGCTCGCCGCGGTGACCAGCTTGGTCTGGTCGACGAGGGACAACTTGCTGGCCACCGCCACGGCGCGGACCAGTTGCCGAACGCGCACCACGTCCTCATCGCTGCGAACCGACTGCGCCTGTGGCTGGCCCAGGTCGATGCCCGCGGTCACGGCGTGGCCGTCTCGGCGTCCGGTTCGTCGTCGAGCTGGTAGTCGAGCTCTTCGGCGTGGGCCGCCGCGATCAGCTCCATGCCGCGTTCGACGTTCAGCGCGGTACGGATGCCGTTCAGCGACAGCCCCAGTTCGACAAGGGTGATGGCGACGGCGGGGCGCATCCCGACCACCACCGTCTCCGCGTCGAGCACCTTGGAGATCGACGCGATGGTGGAGAGCATCCGCCCGACGAAGGAGTCGACGATGTCCAGCGCGGTGATGTCGATGATGACGCCGTGGCAGCCGGTGGCGACGATCCGCTCGGCGAGGTCCTCCTGGAGCTGCACCGCCGTCTGGTCGGACATGTCGAGCTGGATGGAAACCAGCAGGATGTCCCCGATCTTGAGGATCGGCACCCGTTCCATCAGGCGTCCCTGCGTGGCTGCCGGCGGGCGGTTTCCACCCCGTTGAGCCGCAGCACGTGGCGCAGCGCGTCGGCGAGGCTCGCCTTGGTGGCGATGTCCCCGAACTCGATGCCGAGCGCCACGATGGTCTGCGCGATCTGCGGGCGGATGCCGGAGATGATGCAATCGGCGCCCATCAGCCGTGCGGCCACCACGGTCTTCAGGATGTGCTGGGCGACCTGGGTGTCCACCGCCGGCACGCCGGTGATGTCGATGATCGCGTACGGCGAGCTGGTGTCGACCAGGGTCTGCAGCAGCCGCTCCATGACGACCTGGGCGCGGGCCGAGTCCAGGGTGCCGACCAGCGGCACGGCGACAACGCCCTCCCAGAGCTTGACCACCGGCGTGGAGAGTTCGAGCAGCTGCTCGGCCTGGTCGGCGATCAGGCTCTCCCGGGTACGGACGAAGCTCTCGAAGGTGAACAGGCCCATCTCGTCGACAAGCTTCGAGAAGGCGACGTAGTCCGGTAGCGCGGTCGGGCCGCCGGCCTCCTGCACCAGCTCGGCCAGCACGTCCTTGAGCGCGAAGATGCTGATCGTGGTCTCGCTGGCGGAGAAGCCCTGCCGGGCCCGACCCCGGGACAGCTCGGAGAGCGCGGCGCGCAGTTCGGCGGCGCTGTCGGCGGACAGGTCGATGATGCCCTGGTCGCCGGTGGCGACGATGGCACGGTGCAGGTCCTGGACCTGCCGGCGCAGCTCGGCCTGGCTCAGCCGGCCCCGCAACGAACTGGTGACAATCTCGGTCCACCGAGTCGTGACCCGTTCGTCCTGCTCGCTCAGCAGCGCGGCGAGCCGACCACTTTCTTCGGTGCTCAACGCCATTTCGAACCCCCTTGACCTGGACCGGGCGGACTCTATCACCGGGGCCTGACCAACTACTTGCCCCGTAGCAACGGAATGACGATGACCACCGGATCACGGCTCCCGTTCTACCTCCGAGGGTGGTCGTGGGATACCGTTCCCCCGATAACAGGAGGTCTGGCGAATGTCGTTGACGGTGCACACGGAACAACGCGGCGACGTGGTCGTCGTGGCGGTCGCTGGCGAGCTGGACATGGCCACCGCACCGCAGCTGCAGGACCAGATCACCGATCTGCTCGACAAGGGCCGCAACCGGCTGGTGTTCGACCTGGCGGACGTCTCGTTCTGCGACTCGACCGGTCTGTCGGTCTTCGTCCGGGCGAAGAACAGCTGCGACGAGGCTGGCGGCGTGGTCCGGCTGGCCGCCCCGCAGCGGGGTGTGCTGCGCATCCTTGAGGTGAGCGGCCTGGTCGAGGTGCTGCACACCTACCCGACGGTGGATGAGGCAGTCGCCGGCGAACCGACGCCGGCGTCCTCCTGACCGCTGCGGCTCGTCACTCGTCCTCGACGTAACGGGGACGAGCGATCGCCATGCCTGCCGCCGTCTGCACGGCGAGGGCGCCCAGCAGGAACCCGATCGGCGCGGTCCAACCACCGGTGGCCTCGTAGAGGATGCCGACCATCAGCGGGCCGAGGGCGGCGATCACGTAGCCGGTGCTCTGCGCGAACGCGGAGAGCGCGACGGTGCCCTCGGCGGTGCGGGCGCGCAGGCCGATGGCGGTGAGGATCATCGGGAACGCGCCCTGACCGATCGCCAGCAGGGCGACCCAGAGCAGCGCGGCACCGTGCGGTGCGAGCGCCAACCCCAGGTAGGCCAGCGTCGACGCGGTGGTCAGCCCGAGCACCAGCGGACGCAGGCTGCCCAACCGGCCGGCCAGGGTGGGCATCAGCAGCGCGATCGGCACGCCGAGCGCGGTCACCCCGGCGAGCAGCAGCCCGGCCGACTCCGGCTGGTAACCGGCGTCGCGGAACAGTTGGGCCAGCCAGCCCATGATCGCGTACCCGCTGAGCGACTGCGCCCCGAAGTAGACGGCCATCGCCCAGCCGAGCCGGGTCCGCGCCGGCCGGACCCGGGTGGGTGCGGCGACGGCCGCCGTCGGGGTCGCCCGCCGCGCCGCGGCGCGGGTCCGCAGCGCCAGCGGCACCCACGGGAGTACGGCCACCGCGGCCATCGCGGCCCAGACGCCGAGCCCGGCCCGCCACGACCCGAAGGCGTGCGCGATCGGCACCGCGGAGGCGGCGGCCACCGTGGTGCCCACCGTCAACGCCATCGTGTACGCCCCGGTGACCAGGCCGGTGCGGTGCGGGAAGTGCTGCTTGACGAGCATCGGCAGCAGGATGTTGGCGACCGCGATGCCGGACAGCGCCAGCGCGCTGGTGAGCACGAAGATCAAGGCCGAGTCGGTGGCGACCCGGAGCACCTGGCCGACGGCGAGGGCGAGCATGGCCACCACCAGCACCCGGGCCGGTGCCACCCGGCGGACCAGCCACGGGGTGAGCGCGCCGAGGCCGGCGAACGCGATGGTGGGCAGGGTGGTGACCAGGCCGGCGGTGGCGCCGGAGAGGCCCAGCCCGTCGCGGACCTCGTCGAGCAGCGCGCCGAGGCTCGTCACCACAGCCCGCAGGTTGAGCGCTACCAGCAGCATCCCGACCAGCACCAGCGCGCCACCGGTCGCCGGGTGCGTGCGCCGGCCGGCGCCGGGGTCCCGGCTCGGGCGGGGGTCGGCGGTGGCGGGGGCGGGCAGCGCCGGAGCGGCGGTTGGTGGCGGGGTCATGACCGCTAACCTACAATCATGGGATGAATTTGGGACCGGTGATGTAACCAGTGCCACCGTCTGTGGAATTCCCCTCCGCGCCGCCCGCGCCGCCCCGCGACCAGCCGCCCGCGCCGCCCCGCGACCAGCCGCCCGTGCCGCCCCGCGGCCATCGGGTCCGGCAGACCACCGAGCAACTCCGCGCGCGGATCCTCGGCGGCGAGTGGCCCGTCGGCGCGCGCATCCCCACCGAGCCACAACTGGTCGCCGCGCTGGGTGTCGGGCGCAACACGGTCCGCGAGGCGGTCCGCGCCCTGGTGCACGCCGGGGTGCTCGAATGCCGGCAGGGCTCCGGCACCTACGTGGTGTCCACCGACGAACTGGCACCCGTGGTCGCCCGCCGTCTCGGCGGCGACCGGATGACCGAGGTCGTCGAGGTACGCCGCGCCTTCGAGGTGGAGGCCGCCCGGCTCGCCGCGCTGAGGCGTACCCCCGAGGACCTGGCGGCGCTCGACGGCGCGCTCGCCCAGCGCGAGGCCGCCTGGCACGGTGGCCAGGTCGACGCGTTCGTCGAGGCCGACGCGGCGCTGCACACGGCGGTGGTCGCCGCCGCGCACAACGCCATGCTCGCCGAGCTGTACGCCTCGGTGGGCACCGCCCTGCGCAGCACCGTCGCCCAGGCCATGGGTGGGGCGCTCACCCCCGAGCGCTACGTCGACCACACCCGACTGGTCGAGGCGATCCGGGCCGGCGACCCCGGCCGGGCGGCGCTCGAAGCCGGCGCTTTTCTGGAACCCGCCGTACGGGCATAGGTTGTGCCCGACAGAAAAGCGGACACCTCGGGAGTACGGATGCTCAAGGGCTTCAAAGACTTCATCATGCGCGGCAACGTCGTCGACCTGGCGGTCGGCATCGTCATCGGTGCTGCTTTCACGGGCGTGGTCACCCAGCTCACCAAGTCGTTCCTTGAACCACTGATCAAGGCAATCGGCGGGGGCACCAGCCTCTCGGCCGGGAAGTGGACACTCAACGGTCAGGTCTTCGACTGGGCGGCGTTCATCAACGCCCTGATCACGTTCCTGCTCACCGCCGCAGTGCTCTACTTCTTCGTGGTGTTCCCGATGAACAAGCTGGCCGAGCGGCGGCAGCGGGGCGAGGAGCCGCCGCCCTCGGCGCCGAGCGAGGAGGTCAAGCTGCTCACCGAGATCCGGGACGCCCTGGTCTCCGCCGGTCACACCACTCCCGGCCAGCAGCGCGGGGCGCTGGACGACGTGCTGGGCCGCCGTCCCGAGCCGCCGACGCAGCGCTGACGCCGAACGGATGCACATCGGCCCCTGTGGGATTCCCGCAGGGGCCGCACCTTCTCGTACGTGTGTTCGATAGAGTCCCGCCATGGAGCAGCGAAAGCACTGGTGGAACGGGAAGTGGGGGCGACTGGCCCGGCGGGACGTCTTCCTGCGGGTGGACGCCGACCGATGGCATGTCGAGCAGCGCGCCGGTGGCGCCGAGGGCATCTCCCGTTTCTACGAGTACGGCAGTGCGGACGAGGCCGAGGACACCGTCAGGGCACTGCTCGACGGGCCGGACACCTGGCGCGAGCTGTCTCCCCGACCGCCCGGCGGCTGGACCCTCCCGAACACCTGAATGGGTTGCGTGCCGCTGCGTGGCGGCCCGTCGCCCGCCACCTTGCGCGGGCCGTGGAGGCGGTATTGCTTTCGACGGTGATGCCTCCGCGGTATTGCTTTCGACGGTGATGCCTCCGAGGCATAGTGATGCCTCAGAGGCATCACGCTCTTCAGGCCCATCACCTGCGTATCTGCCGCCTCCGCATCTATCACCTCCGGGCCGGCGGCGTTTAGCGGCGCGACGCCCTGGGAACCGCAGCGGGATGGACCAGCAGGACGCGCAGCAGGCGACCATCTCACGGATCACCACCGGGATGCCGGTGGTCGACTCAGCCGGCACCGAGGTCGGAACCGTGGACCTCGTCCAGCGGGGCGACCCGAACGCGGTGACCGTCCAGACACCGACCGCCGACCCGGGCAGCAGCCTGGACGAGCTGATCGAGGCGACCGCGGTCGAGGAGCCGGACGTGCCGGCCGATCTGGCGGCGCGGCTGCTGCACAGCGGCTACCTGAAGGTCTCGACCGAGCTGACCCGCACCGGCGCGGTCTACGTACCGGCCGACCGGATCGGCTCGGTGGCCGACGGCCGGGTCCTCCTGGCCGTCGGCGTGGCCGACCTGCCATCCGAGGAGTAACCCGACGGCCCCGGCTCGGCGGGGGTGGCCTCGGCTGACGGGGCGGCTGGGCGGCGGTGGAAGAGCAGCAGCATCAGGCAGCCCGCGACCAGGCCCCAGAACGCGCCGCCCACGCCGATCAGCGTCACCCCGGACGCGGTCACCACGAAGGTGACAACGGCGGCCTCGCGGGTCGCCGGGTCGGTCACCGCCGAGGCGAGCGCGGTGGCGAGGGCGCCCAGCAGCGCCAGCCCGGCGACCGCCTCGATGAGGATCGGTGGGGCGACAGCGACAAGCGTGGTGGCCACCCCGGCGCCCAGGCCGAGCACTGCCAGTCCAGCGCCGGCCGTGACCGAGGCGATCCACCGGCGCTCCGGGTCGGGGTGCGCGTCGGGGCCGGCGGCGAGCGCGGCGGTGATCGCCGCGAGGTTCACCGCGTGCCCGCCGGCCGGGGCGGCGAGCAGGCTGGCCAGGCCGGTGGTACGTAGCGCGGCGCCGAACGGCGGCCGGTAGCCGTAGCCGACCAGCACCGCCATGCCGGGTACGTTCTGCGCGGCCATGGTGACCAGGAACAGCGGCAGGGCCACCCCGACCAGGGCGGACGCGTTCCAGGCCGGCGCGGTCAGGGTGACCGACGGGATCAGCGCGGCACCGGTCAGGCCGGCCGGCGGTGCGGTGAGCGCGATCGCCGCCACCGCCACCACCAGCGCACCGGGCACCGCCCAGCGGCGGGCGAACCGGTGCAGCAGCAGCCAGGCGACCACTACCGGCCCGGCCACCACCGGCAGCTCGACAAGCGCGCGGACCGGGGCTGTGCACAGCGGCAGCAGCACCCCGGCGAGCATCGCGCCGGCCACCGGCTTGGGAATGGCGGCCACCGCCCGACCGAGTGGCGGGAACAGTCCGGCGGCGACGATCAGCACGCCGGAGACGAGGAACGCGCCCACCGCCACCCGCCATCCGCCCGGTGGCGGCCCGGTCGCTACCAGCAACGCCGCGCCCGGAGTGGACCAGGCGGCGCTCATCGGTATCCGGTACCGCCAGCCCAGCCAGGCGGCGGCGAGGCCGCTCGCCACGCAGAGCGCGAGCAGGCCGGAGGCGGCCTGCGCGTCCGACGCGCCAGCCGCTCGGAGCCCGGCCAGCACGACGGTGAACGAGCTGGCGAAGCCCACCAGCGCGGTCACCACCCCGGCCAGCACCGGTTGTACGGGTCCCGCCACTCCAACCCTCCCGACTGTTCCGTTTACGGAACGGCAGCGTGTAGCACGATAGCCGGGTGTCACACCCACCACCAGCCCCGCGTCCGGGCCTCGACGTGGATCCCGCCGTCGTCGGACGCCGGGTCCGTGCTTTGCGCGAGGAGCGGGGGATCTCACTGTCCACACTCGCCCGGCTCGCCGGTGTCGGAAAGGCCACCCTCTCCGGCCTGGAGAACGGCACCCGCAACCCCACCCTGGAGACGCTCTGGGCGGTCACCGCGCAGCTCGGCGTACCGCTGACGGCCGTGCTGGCGGAGCCGGCCGCCGGGCCGACAGTGCACGGCTCCGCCGTCACCGCCACCCTGCTGGAGGTGTTCACCGACACCGACGCGACCTACGAGCTGTACCGGATGCGGGTGGCGCCCGGCCCCGGGCAGCTCTCCCCCGCCCACCCGGCGGGGGTCACCGAGCACGTCACCGTCTTCGCCGGGGTGCTGCGCGCCGGGCCGGCCGACGCACCGCTGACCGCCCCGGCCGGTGGTCACCTCCGCTGGGTGTCGGACGTGCCGCACAGCTACGCGGCGGTGGGTGACGAGGAGGTCGCCGCCAGCCTGCTCCTGCGCTATCCGCGCCGCTGAGAACGGGCCGACCGGTCACGCACCGTCGGGGCCGCCGACGAAAATCGCAATCATTTCTCGACCTAGGTAGGAGGCGTAGAGACGAATGCGGGTTGTTCTTGGCAAGCTTGACCCATGACGCTGATCCTCCGCTCGGTCATCCTCAACGACATCGGCTTGGTGCGCACCAACAACGAGGACTCCGCCCTCGCCGGTGACCGCCTGATCGCCGTCGCCGACGGCATGGGCGGGCTGCCTGCGGGCGAGGTGGCGAGCGAGATCGTGATCCGGATCCTGGACGAGCTGGCTCCGCCGACCGACCCCGACGGCGCCGCCGACGCCCTGCGTGCCGTGGTCAGCACCGCCAACCAGCGCATCCACGCCGCGATCACCGTCGACCCGAGCCGGGACGGCATGGGGACGACGCTCACCGCGGCGCTGCTGGCCGGGGAGACGCTGGTGCTGGCCCAGGTGGGCGACTCCCGCTGTTACCTGCTGCGCGACGGGGAGCTGACCCAGCTCACCCGGGACGACACGTTCGTGCAGGCGCTGGTCGATCAGGGCACCCTCTCGCCCGAGCAGGCCCGCCACCACCCGCAGCGGTCCCTGGTGACCCGGGCCGTGCAGGGCGCCGACACCCCGCCCGCTGTCGGTGTGCTCACAGTGGTCCCCGGTGACCGGCTGCTGCTGTGCAGCGACGGGCTCTCCGACTACGTCGAGGACGAGGCCATCGCGGCGGCCCTGGGCATGTACGCCGACCGTCAGCAGTGCGGTGAGCAGTTGGTGAAGCTGGCCCACCATGCCGGGGCACCGGACAACGTCACGGTCGTGGTCTCGGACGTCGTCACCCGCTGACCCGTACGACTCACTCGGCGGCCGGCTCCGGGCCGGCCGTCCGGGTGCCGTCGCCGACAGTAGATGGTTGTGCCATCTAGCTTGCGTCGCTACTGTCCATCGAGTGGATTCCGACCGGCGCGGGCAGTGGCTGCGGGGGGTGCTCGACATCTGCGTCCTGGCCCTGCTGTCCGAAGGCGAGTCCTACGGCTACCAGCTCGCCCAGGCGCTCGACACGGCGGGCGTCGGGCCGATCCAGGGCGGCACGCTCTATCCCGTGCTGCTGCGCCTGCAGAAGACCGGCCTGGTGACCGCGCAGTGGCGGGAGGGCAACGCCGGGCCGGCCCGCAAGTACTACCGGCTCACCGACGACGGGTACGCGGCGCTCCGCGCCGGCGGCAGCGCCTGGCTCACCTTCGTCCGGCCGGTGAACGACATCGTCACGAAGGGGGTCAGCCGGTGAACGCCGACGATTGGCTGCGGACGCTCACGGCCGAGCTGCACCAGCGGCGGGTCGCGGCGGACGCCGCGCGGCACGTGGTCGCCGAGGCCGCCACACACCTGCGCGAGGGAGGCGGCGACCCCTGGGTCGTCTTCGGCCCACCCCAGCAGTACGCGGGCGCCGTCGTGGAGAGCATCGGCACCGCGCCCGGACCGCGCCCCGGGCCGGTCCGGCTGCACGCCGCCGGCATCACCAAGAGGTACGGACGGCGGAGCGTGCTGCGCGACGCCACACTGACCGTCCGGGCCGGACAGATCGCCGCCGTCATCGGCGCGAACGGCTGCGGCAAGAGCACCTTCCTCCGGATCTGCGCCGGGCTGATGTCCCCGGACGCCGGTGAGGTGACAGTCTCCGGGCGACTCGGCTACTGCCCGCAGTCCGGCGGCACCGCCGACTTCCTGCTCGCCGACGAACACTTCGTGCTCATCGGCGCCGGTCAGGGCGTGGCCCGTGGCCCGGCCCGCCGCGCCGGTCGGGCGGCTGCCCGTCAACTCGGTTGGGAAGCGGGCGGGGACGTGCAGGCCCGCCACCTGTCCGGCGGCACCCGGCAGAAACTCAACCTGACCATGTCCACGCTCAGCGCGCCCGACGTGCTGCTGCTCGACGAGCCGTACCAGGGCTTCGACCAGGGCACGTACGTCAACTTCTGGGACCAGCTCAGCAGGTTGCGCGACACCGGCACCGCCATCGTCGTGGTGACCCACCTGCTCAACCAACTCGACCGGGTGGACATCGTGCTCGACCTGACCCCGGCGCGGGAGACCGGGTGGCACGCGCCCGGCATTCAGGGAGGTCGCCCGTGAACCGGCTCGTCACCGTCGCCGAGATGACACTGCGGGAGCTGCTGCGGCGTCGGGGCGTACTCCTGCTGTTGTTGTTGATGCCGTTGACCTTCTACCTGATCCGGCGGGACGCCTATCTCGGGCAGTCGGTTCGCTCGCTGCTGCTCGGCGTGGGCTGGGCGGTGAGCACCGCCGCGCTGTTCGCCACCACCGCGGCCCGCGAGCTGGAGCCGAGGCTGCGGTTGGCCGGCTACCGTCCACACCACCTCTATCTCGGACGGATGCTCGGCCTGTGGACGGTGGGGCTGGTCATCTCCGTACCGTTCTTCCTGCTGCCGATGATCGACGGCGCGGACCTGCGGTACGGCGGCCTGGCGGCGGCGATGCTCTGTTCCGTCGCGGTGGCCGCGCCGTTCGGGATGTTGATCGGTGCGCTGCTGCCCCGCGAGTTGGAGGGCACGCTGCTGCTGCTCACCGTGGTGACGGTGCAGATGCTGATCGACCCGGCCGGGTCGGGGGCCAGGTTGACGCCGTTCTGGTCGAGCCGGGAGATCGCCACCTGGACCGTCGACAACACCGACCACGGCTACCTCTCCCGGGGGCTGCTGCACGGGCTCGTCGTCACCGCCCTGCTGGCGGTTGGCGTGGCCGCGGTGGCCAGCGTCCGCCTGCGCCGCCGCCGGCACCTGCGGCACCTGCCGGTCGGGTGACCGCCGCACGGCGCACGGATCGGGCCAATCCGGTTGCTGCGACCCGCGCGGCAGGTTGAGATGGGCGAATGACCATCCGCCGGGTGACCGACGACGACCGTCTCACCACCAGCTTCCCGCTGGCCGCGTACGCCTTCGAATCCTCGCCACTGAGTGCCGCCCGGACGGCCGAGTTCCGCGACTACCTGCCCTACAACCAGGGCAACCGGACGCTCATCGCCGAGGAGGACGGCACCACGTTGGCCGCCGTCTCGGCCATTCCGATGCGGCAGAACCTGCGCGGGGTGGTGCTGCCGATGGCCGGGGTCGCCGGGGTGGCGACCCATCCGTTGGCCCGCCGGCAGGGACACGTCCGGACGTTGCTGCACCAACTCCTCGACGAGATGCGCGACGAGGGTCATCCGCTCAGCGCGCTCTATCCGTTCCGGCCCAGCTTCTACGCCCGGTTCGGCTACGTCGGGTTACCCAAGCCACGCCGGGTCACCTTCGCCCCGGCCAACCTGGGCTCGCTGCTCCGGGTGGACCTGCCCGGCGAGGTGAGCTGGGAACGCATCGCCGCCGGCTATCCGGCGTGGCGGGCGTTCACCGAGCGCAACCTCCGGGAACGGCACGGCTTCGCGATCTTCCCGGACTACCGGGCGGTCGGGATGCGCGACCGTGACGAGTACTGGCTGCTCACCGCCCGGGTGGCCGGGGAGGTCACCGGCGCGGTGACGTACCGGATCGACGAACACGGCGGCACGCTGCACGGCAACGAGCTGCTGGTCTCCGATCCGCTCGCGCGGGCGCTGCTGCTGCAGTTCTTCGCCCGGCACGTGGACCAGATCGAACGGGTCACCGTCCAGGTTCCGCCCGACGAGCTGCCCGAGCTGTGGCTGACCGACCTGGACGTGCACGTCGAGGCCCGCACCGCCGTGCCGGGCGCGTCCGCGCCGATGGCCCGGCTGCTGTCGCTTGACGCGTTGCGCGGGCTGCCCGCCGGCCCGGGCCGGGTCCGGGTCGAGCTGATCGGGGACCGCTGGCTGGCCGGCACCCACCTGCTCGACGGCACGACCGGCGCGCTGGAGCTGGTCGACGACACCACCGGCCGCGCGCCGACCGCCACGCTCACCGCCGCCGGGCTCTCCGCCCTCGCGTACGGGGTGCTGGACCCGGCCGAGCTGCCGCTGCGCGGTCTGGGTGAGGTGCCGGGGGACGCCGCAGTGGAGCTGCGCGGCCTGTTCCCCCGCCGGGTGCCGTACCTCTTCGCCGACTTCTGAGCACGGTTTGCCGCCCGCACCCCACCGGGTACGGTCCCCGGAATGCCAGAGTGGTTGCAGGCGGGCGGATGGGGACTGCTGGCCGGGTCGGCGCTGCTGATCGGGGCGGCGGTCGGCTGGTTCGTCCGCGTCCCACAGCGGCTCACCGCGTCGGTGATGGCGTTCGGCGCGGGGGTGCTGCTCTCCGCGGTCTCCTACGAGCTGATCGAGGTCGCCCACGACCAGGGCGGACTGCTGCCCACGGTGATCGGCGCGGCCGGTGGCGCGGCTGCCTACACCCTCGCCAACGTGGCGCTGGCCCGGCGCGGCGCGCGGCACCGCAAGCGGTCCGGCGACCAACAGCCCTCCGAGGGTGAGCAGCCCGGCTCCGGGTCGGCGATCGCGGTCGGCGCGCTCCTCGACGGCGTACCGGAATCGGTGGTGATCGGCGCCAGTCTGCTCAGCGGTGGTGCGGTCAGCCTGGTCACGGTGGCGGCGGTGTTCCTCAGCAACGTTCCGGAGGGGTTGTCCAGCGCGGCCGGCATGCGGCAGGCCGGCCGCACCCGACGGTACGTGTTCCTGCTCTGGACCGGGATCGCGCTGGTCAGTGGCGTCGCCGCGCTGGTCGGCAACACTTTGCTGGGCGGCGCGCCGCCGGAGGTGCTGGCCGCCATCACGGCGTTGGCCGCCGGGGCGATCCTCGCCATGATCACCGACACCATGGTCCCCGAGGCGTTCGAGAACGCGCACCTGCTGGTCGGTCTGATCACGGTCGCCGGCTTCCTGACCGCCTTCGCCCTCTCCCACACCTGATCACCGGTCACCGCGCCACATCCGGCGCGGCGGCGGGCGCGGCTTGGCGGCGGGCGGCGGGCGCGGCTTGGCGGCGGGCGGCGGGCGCGGCTTGGCAGCGAGCGGCGGGCGTGGCTTGGCGGCGGGCGGCGGTTTAGCAGTGCATTAAGCCGGCTCGGCGGATTCGTCACGGCGCGGTCGCGGCTCCTAGCATCACCTGGTGCGCATGACGTCGCTTGCCGCTCTCCTCGTCCTCGGTGTCGCCACCGCGACCCTGCCCGGCTGCGCGTCCGACGACCCGGCCCCCGCCTTCGAGGCCGGCTCGACCGCTTCGCCGACCGCTTCTCCGACCGGGGGTCAGAGCGCAGCGCCGCAGGCCCGGGACGGCCTCGGAGGCCCCGGGGCCAGCGCGAGCCCGAAGCCCGCCAACAAGGTGCTCACTGCCGGCAACCCGAACGGCAAGGCGGCCGTGCCGGCCGAGGCCCGGGCGGTGGACACCTCGAAGCCGACCCGGACCATCGGCACCGGCACCGCGGCGAGCTGCACCTCGGCGGCGGTGGTGAAGGCGGTGGCGGCCGGCGGTGTCATCACGTTCAACTGTGGACCCGCCCCGGTGACCATCAAGATGACCGCCACCGCGAAGGTCCGCAACGCCAACGGGCCGAAGGTCGTGCTGGACGGCGGCGGCACTGTCACGTTGAGCGGCCAGGGGCAGCGCCGGATCCTCTACATGAACACCTGCGACCAGGCCCAGGGCTTCACCACCTCGCACTGTCAGAACCAGGATCACCCGCAGCTCACCGTGCAGAACCTGACCTTTGCCGACGGCAACTCCACGGGCGAGAAGGCCGAGGGCGGCGGCGGTGGGGCGATCTTCGTACGCGGCGGGCGGCTGAAGGTGGTCAACTCGCGCTTCGTCCGCAACCGCTGCGACCGTACCGGCCCCGACCTGGGTGGCGCGGCCGTGCGGGTGCTGAGCCAGTACGAGAACAAGCCGGTGTACGTGGTGGGCAGCACCTTCGACGGCGGTTCCTGCTCCAACGGAGGGGCGCTGAGCAGCATCGGCGTGTCGTGGGTGGTGCTGAACAGTCTGCTGAGGAACAACGAGGCGATCGGCAACGGCGCCAACCCGGCGAAGTCCGGCACGCCCGGCGGCGGCAGCGGCGGCGCGATCTACTGCGACGGCAACGAGTTCACCGTACGGATCGCCCGCACCATCATCGAGAACAACAAGGCCAACGAGGGCGGCGGCGCGGTCTTCTTCGTGAGCAACAACCGCACCGGCACGATGAGGATCGAAAACTCGACGCTGCGCCGCAACCCCAGCGCCAAGTTCGAGACCCGCGGCTTCCCCGGAATCTTCTTCCTGGGCGCCCGCAACCCCACAGTGACAGCCTCCACCCTCTCCTAACCCCACCCACCCCTGCCAGCGCGCCCGCGCCCCGCGCCCCGCGCCCCGCCCGCGCACTGCCCTGCGCCCGCGCCCCGCCCTGCGCCGGTGATCAAGAGGTTTCGGTCAACTGGGCGGCGTTTTTTGACCGAAACCTCTTGATCAACACAGTGGGGTGGGGGGGTTAGTAGGGGTTTCCCTGGCCTGGGGGGCGGGCGTGCAGGAGGGCAGCGGGGCGGCCGGGCAGGTCCCGGGCGCCGGACATCGGTGGGCTCGCCGTGTGGTCGCCGTCGGCCATGCCGGCGAAGAGTTCCCTGAGCGCCGTCAGCGCACTGATCTTTGGCTGCCAGCCCAGCTCGGTCTCCGCGCGCTCGCTGGACATCAGCGGGGCGTTCAGACCCAGCTCCACCCAGCCCGCGTCGACCGGTTGCAGCCGCGCCCGCCAGGTCAGCGCGGCCGCCGCGCGCAACACCGGCGCGGCGACCGGCACCGTCCAACCGTGGAAGTGCCGGGCCACCAGCTCCGGAGTGAGCACCGGGTCCGCGGCGACGTTGAAGGCGCCGCGCGCATCACCCAACACCGCCCGGGCGTACGCATCGGCCACGTCGTCGGCGTGCACCGCCTGCATCCGCAACCGACGGTTCGTCGGCACCAGCGGGATCCGGCCGAAGCGCAACAACCGCACCGGCGCCAGCGGGCCGAGGAAGTACCGCGTGATCTCCGCACCGGCCGCCCGCTGGAAAATCAACCCAGGTCGCATGCGCACCACCCGCAGCGTCGGGTGATCGCGCTCGACCTGGTCCAGCAACGCCTCCACCTCGGCCTTGTGCTCGCTGTACGACGAGCCGGGCACACCGGTCGCCGGCCACCGCTCACTGATCGGGTGGTCCTTCGGGCCGGGCGCGTAGGTGCCGACCGACGAGGCGTACACCAGGGCCGGCACGCGCGCCCCGACCACCGCGTCGATCACCGCCCGGCTGCCCTCGACGTTGGTCCGGCGTAGCACCCGCTGGTCGTGGCTGGGCTGGATCTGCCAGGCCAGGTGCACCACCGCGTCCGCACCCGCGAACACCTCGGCGAGCTGACCGGTCGCGCTCGGCGCGCCGATGTCGCAGGAGTGCCACTCCACCTGGTCGTACGGCTCACCGGCGTCCGGGCCGGGCAACCGTCGTACGACCCCGGCCAGCTCCACGCCCCGCTCCCGGCGCAGCCGCCGCAGCAGCGCCGTACCGACGTTGCCACTGGCCCCCACCACCACGATCCGCATGCCCGACCCCGTACCCGCCCAGCCGCAGCTCAACCACCCACCCGCAGCGCCCCGCGCAGCGCACGGCCCTCGCCCCGCTCCCTTGATCGACTCGACTTCCTGAAAGTCGGGGCATCACCGCGCGCAGAACACCCCGATTTCCTGAAACCCGAGTCGATCAAGGCCGCGGGGAATGCCGTACCCAGCCGTGCTTCTCCTTCCCCCGCCGGCCAGCGGTGGCGGCCAGGCAGCGTGGGCAGATCCAGCCCACCGCGTCCGCCTCGGTCAGCACGTCAGTGCCGGAGTAGTCGAAGCGCACATGCGGGAAGCGCCGCAGCCGGGTCCGGCTCAGCGCCAGGCCACAGACCGTCTGGTTCTGGCCGGGCAGCCAGGCGTGCACCTCCCCACCCGGCTGGCGTACGCCATCGGGCCCGACCTCCTCCCCGGAGGCTGCCACGGCCGGCGCGCTGCTTGATCCCATGCCGGTAGTGGTTCCCCGCCGGCCTACACCCATGCGCCACCAGGCGAGGTCGCCCTGATCCGCTCCCGGCCACCGACCCCGTGCAGATAAGCGCCGCATCGCCGATCCGGCGACGTCAGGTCCCAGTCGTCGCCGTCGAACGGTGTCCGCAGGTCGGGCAGGCCTTGTCGAGCACCTGTCGACGTACGCTCTGGTGGCGTGCGGACTGGCCGGCGATGGCCGCCGCCAGCAGTGCCGCACCGACAAGAAGGATCGTCCCGGTTGTGGTGGCGTAGGCCGCCGCGCCCGGTCCGCCTCCCCGACTGCCCCAGATCCCTTGGCTGAGCTGGTCGGCGCCGAACAGGCCAGCCGGGGTGGCGAGCAGCAGGGCCGCCCAGAGGCCGGCGTCGTCGGCTCGCAGGGCGCGGCCGAGCCCGACGAGCAGGACCAGCGCGAACATCAACCCCCCGGCCATGGCCAACAGTTCGGGCGTCGAGCCGTACGACGTGAACATGTTGCCGCCGTTCTCGGCGGCGCTGAACGCCACGGACGCGGCCGCCACAGCGCCGGCCGTGAGCGGCGGCAGGCTACGCGCGGCCCAGCCGGGATGGGCGGGCAGTGCGAGCGTGGCCAGGCCGAGCGCGACGGCGAGGATCAGCACGAACATCGGCGGTCGGGGTTGTCCGGCGAGGGCGGCCACGGGCGGTACGGCGATGGTCAGCAGGAGACCGCAGGCTGCGGCGATTCGGGTCCAGGAGCCGGGCAGCACCGTGGCGGTGAGGCCGACGAGCAGCCAGCCCAGCCAGATGACAGCGCCGAGGGTCTGGAACGGGCCGACCGGGTCCAGCCTGGCGAGGCGGGGGTCTTCGAACTCGACCTGCAAGAGGAAGAAGGCGGCGACCGCGACGAGGGTGCTCAGCGCGGCGGTCGCGGCCAGCGGGAGGGCGTCCGCCAGCCCAAGTGCGCCGTACCCCCGTAGTCGCTCCCGAATTCCGGCGCCGAGCAGGTCGAGGGCGTCGTGTGGGGACGGCCAGCGCCGCCCCGGTTCGACGGTGTCGAGGTATGTCCCGACGATCTCGTCGCCCCGCTCGGCCTGGTAGTCACCCGGGTAGGCCCACAGCAGTCGCCGGTAGCGGGACTCCAGCGGCGACCCGGCCTGCTCCGGGGCAGGGTTGGGCTGATTCATGCCGGGCCTCCGGTCGGTCGAAGGATGGGGCGGGCGGCCGTTCCGGGGACGGTGACAGGGCCGCGTGCGGCGGCGCGGGTGCCCGCAGGTCGAACAGCCAACCGCTGGGTGGCGGCCTCGACATTGCGGCGCAGTCGTTCGGTCTCGGCGGTGAGCACCGATCGGCCCGCGTCGGTGAGCCGGTAGTAGCGGCGCAGCCGTCCCTCGACGACCTCCTCGCGGTCCCGCTCGACCAGCCCCTCGTCGGTGAGACGGTCGAGTGCGCCGTAGAGGGTGCCGGGCCGCAGCGCCAGCCGCCCGCCGGAGAGGGCCGCGACGTCGCTGATGATGCCGTAGCCGTGCATGGATTCCCGCGCGAGGGCGGTGAGGATCAGGAAGGTGGGTTCCCGCAGTGGCGTGGGTGTGGCCATGGCCTCAATATATCGGTGATGAAGCTATGTCGGTGACAAAGCGGTGCGGACGTTCCTTCCAACACCGACGCCGCCCCGGGCTTAGATCAACATCGCTGCGCCAGACCGGGGGCGGACATCAGCCGGGGCGTGGACGGTCGGGTAACCTGAGCGCGCGGGCCGCTAGCTCAATGGCAGAGCTGTGGACTTTTAATCCATAGGTTCAGGGTTCGAGTCCCTGGCGGCCCACCGATCGCACCATTGTGCGAACCGGTGGTACTCCTGAGGTGCCCCCGTCCGTTTCGGGCGGGGGCATTGTGGTGTCGGTGGGGATCTTGAACACGGGTACGACTCCCTGGTCGGTGAGTTGGACTTCGGCGATGAGGGCCTCGATGGCGGCTTTGCGTTCGGTGGCGGTGCCGCTGGTCATGATGGTGCTGAGGTGGTCGCGGATGCGGGCGACGGTGCCGGGCGGTGGGGGCTCGGGCTGGGACGTCAGGCCCGCCTCAAGTTCGGTGCGCCGGGCCTGGAGTTGAGCCAGCCGTTGGCGGAGTTCGCGGATGCGTGGGCCGGCGGTGGCGTCGTCCATGGTGCCGTTCTCGAACGCCGTGTGATACCGGCCGATCGCGTTCTCGGTGGTGGTGATCTGGTGGACGACGGCGGTGAGTTCGCCCCGCCGGTCGTCGGCGGTGGTGTCGTGCTGGTTGTGGGCGCGTTGGATCATGGCGGCGAGGACGGGTTCGGCGGTGGTGTAGAAGTCGAGTAGGGCTTTGAGGATCATGTGGTCGAGGTCGTCGGCGGGGAGTCGGGGTGCGGTGCAGGTGGCGTGTTTGCCGTATCGGGTGCGGGTGAAGCAGGTGTAGTAGCGGTAGCGGCGGGTGCGGCCTTTGGCGGACGTGCCGATGTAGCGCTGTCCGCACCGTGGACATGTCAGTAGGCCGGTGAGGTAGTAGTCCGAGTCGGACATGGCCCGCTGGGTTTGGACGTCACCGCGGGCGGCGGCGATGTCTTGGGCGCGGCGGAAGGTGTCCCGGTCGATGAGCGCTTCGTGGGCGTCGGGGACGTAGACGTCGCGGTAGGCGATGTCCCCGACGTAGGCGGGGTTGTCCAGGATCCGGTTGATCGTGTGTCCGGACCACTTCTTGCCGGTGCGGTTGGGGACACCGCGGGCGTTGAGGTCGGTGGCGATGGCGCGGGTGCCGAGTCGGTCGCGGGTGTAGAGGCGGAAGATGTCCCGCAGGATGGGTGCCTCGTCGGGGTGGGGGACGAGGCGTTGGGTGTCGGGGTTGACGAGGTAGCCGTAGGGGCGGGTGCCGCCGGCCCATTGGCCTTTGCTGGCTTTCGCGGTCATGCCACTTTTCACCCGGTCGATGATCATGTTTCGTTCGTATTCGGCGAAGACGGCGAGGAATTGCAGCATCATGCGGCCGACCGGGCCGCCGGTGTCGACGGGTTCGGTGGCGGAGGCGACGCGGACGTTGGCGGCGTCGAGGGTGGCGGCGAGGTCGACGAAGTGGGCGAGGCTGCGGCTGAATCGGTCGACTCGATAAACGAGGAGGACGTCGTAGAGGCCGGCTTTCGCCGCGTCGAGTGCCTTTTGGAGGCCGGGGCGTTCGGTGGTGGCGCCGGAGGCGTCGTCTTCGAATTCGCAGACGATGACCCAGCCGGGGTTGTTGTCGACGTAGCGTCGCAGGGCGGTGCGTTGGGCGAGCAGACTGAAGGGTTGGTGTTCGTCGTCGGTGGAGCGCCGGATGTAGATGCACACCCGGCACGGGCCGGTCGAGCCTTCCTGCTGCGTGGTGGTGGGGGCGCGTCGGCCGCGCCGCTTCGGTGGGCTGGTGGGGGTGGGCTTGCCTGCCATGAGGTGTTTCCTCCATGCGGGTTCGGGGTGGGGTTGGCCGGCGGGCGGCCCACGCGGTGGTGGGCCGCCGCTGGCGTTGGGCGAGGGGGTTCAGGCGGCGAGGTCGGGGTGTTCGCGCCAGAAGTGGTTGAGCAGGACGGCGAGGGCTTCGGCGGCGTTGTCGAGGTCTTCGGCGGTCATGGGAATGGTGTCGACGCGTGCGATACGCATCGGAATCGTCGTTTCCTTTTCGTTGGTGGGGATGTGTTTCGCACCGCTGTTGTTGGGGGCGGTACCGGGATTTGGTTTGTCAGGATAGCTCCGGACGACGTTTTCGTCGTCATACGGCGCGGTGGCCACGGTCCTCCGAAAAGCGTGTGAAGCTGCGGGGGTCGGAATCCTTCGTTCATGTGGTTTCCTTTCCTGCGCGGATTGGCGCGATCGATCAAATTGATGCGGAAGAGGCGACTCATGGCGGGTCGCGCTGCTTACGCGCGAGGGGGCGGGGACGATACCTCGAAGCGCTGTCACCGGGAAGCGACGCGGACTGTCAGCGACTCACGGAAACTCACACAGGGCGCCGGAGAGCGGCTGACAGTTGCGAGGCGTTGCTGTCACGGCGTGAGCAGAGGTATGGTCCGCGCCCCTGTCGGGCGGGAGCGGCGTGGCTGCGGCTATCGCTGGCTGCGCTTTGCCGGCCGCCGCCGTCATCGCGGTTCGGGAAGCAGCCGTCGCGCCCGCTGGCCCGCGGGGCTCAGCGGTGTGATTGCCCTTGCCGCCGCCTGTGTGGGCGCGTGTCCGGTAGCTCGGGGTGGGTTGCCGTTGTGGGTCAGGTGGCCTGTTCGGTGCGGCTGTCGGCGGCGGGGAGGTCAGCCAGGCGCATCGGCGCCCCGTGGTGGCGGTGCAGCCACCACACGGCTTCGGCCGGGTTGATGCCGGTGACCTCGGCGTGCACGGCGGTGGCCACCGGGTAGATGGTCCCGGCCGCGGCAAGTTCCTGGTGCAGGTGCCGCTCGCGTGCCGGGGAGTGCAGCCAGAACAGCACCGGCCAGATCCGGCCGGTGACGTGCGCCAGTTCCCGATAGCCGTCGATCTTGTCGACCAGTCGGGAAAGCGGCCGTTCGGTGCCGAGGTCGTACTCCAGGAAGAACGGCACCCTGCGGTCGCCTTCGACCCAGATGCCGTGCCCATCCGGCCGCGACCTCGGCGTATAAGCGCGGGCCGCGACGTCGTCGTCGGGCTCGGCGAAGGCCCCCGTCTGCTGGCAACGTCCAGCCGGCCACCAGCGCGTTAACTCGCTGCCGGGATGGGTGCGGGCGTGACCGGCCAGGGCGGTGAAGAAGCCGTTGACCCCGAGCAGATGCGGCAGGTTCGCCCGCCTCGTCAGGTGCCCACGCTTCCGCCGGGCCTGGTCCCTGCGCGGCAGGTCGTCGCCGCGCTGCGCGGCGACGACCTCGACGCCGAGTTGCGCCAGCACGTAGTGGTAGGGGTAGGAGCCGCCGTCGGGCTTCTGCGGCCGGAACCGGTCCACTACCCCCAACTTCTGCATCAGGGCCCGCAGGCGTTCCTGGGCGTAATCGACCGAGGGGAACAGGGCATTGGCGATCTGGAAGGAGGTGAGAACACCGTGATCGGCCAGCCAACCGAGCAGGACGAGGTCGCGGCCGGTGAGCTGGGACTGCACACGAAGCAGCTGATCAGGCATGCGCCATCACCATCCCAGCGGGGAGAGACCCAGTCGGAGGGTCTGTCGCATCACGACAGACGGTGCTGACAGCGGCCCCGACCTGGGCTGTGAGCCGAACCAGAGGGTCCGTTCGGGGGTCCTGTTGAAGCGGGACGCCAAGTGGGAGAGTCGGCCGGACCCACAACGGGAGGTCAAGCCCGATTCTGTCAGCGGGAGACGTTGATGATGCGGTAGCCGCCAGCGGCGGCGGTGAACATCGATGCGTGAACAGGGTGTACTCCAAGGTGAGGAAGGGGCATTTGTAGAGGTCAGATAGAACCGGTGTAGCGGCGCCGCGAGGGTGGGTGGATTTGTCTGCGCCGGCGTTCACCCGCCGGCCCGATATCGCCATGCGCGTCTGACTCCACCTGCGTCCAGGGCGAAGTCGGGTGTCGTTGCTTGCGGATCAGCTCGTGGCCATTGAAGGTCGAGAGCGTGCAGAAATGGGACCCGCTGAAGGAACACCAACTACTGTTGCTGCGGCGGATCGGTGACGGGGACGACCTCAGTGGCCCCGACGGGGTCGACCAGCGTCTCTCGGCCCGGGCATTGCAGGCCCGTCGGCTCGTCGACGTCAGCCGCCGAGGCGGTGTGTGGCGGGCCCAGATCACCGAGGCCGGCCGCTTCTACCTTGACAACGGCATCCACCCCGACCACCCGGACCGCCTCTCGGGCGGCAGGGCGGCGCCCCGCCAGCGCGTTCGGGCCGCCGTTACCGCCACGCAAGGTAAGGCGGCCTCGGCCCAGCCGCGAGTGGGCGAGACGACCACGGCGGCTGGCTCGACGCGTTCCCCAGCCGCCTCGACAGTCGAGCAAGCCAGGAAACTCGTCGAACGTCTTCAGGCCGAGGACGGGACCGTGCGAGTCGACAGCCCCGATCCCGAGGAACGCGCCCTGTATCGGCGGGTCATTCACGCCGCCAAGCAGCACGGCCTTGTACCCGCCGGGTTCCACCTCAAGCACACCGGACGCGCCGCCGGAGACCTCATCATCCGCCTGTCCAACGACGACGACCCGGACGAGACGGACTGGAACCGGATCCGACTCAACACCCGCCGCGTCACCACCGACCCTGACCTCGTGTTCGCCGCCCTCGAAAAGAATCCCGCCGGGCTGGAAGTCACGAAAGCATCCGTCCCCCGGGCGCTGGACCTGATCCGCGGCCTCGCCGCCGAAGCCCGACGACGAGGCCATCGGGTCGGGGTGAACACCAAGACCAAGACCCCGTCGGTCTACCTTCAAATCGACAAGACCCGTCGCAAGGTCAGGCTGATCGAGGAGTACGACGACATCCCCCACGTCCCCACGGACGAGGAGGCCCGACAGTTGCGGCGCGACCGGTGGATGGTGCTCCCCAAGACCGACCGGGTCGCCTCCGGCCGGCTGCGAATGGAGATCGCCCGCACCGGCTGGGACAAGAAGGACACCTGGACCGACGACAAGCGCACCACCCTGGAGAAACGCCTTACCCGCATCATCCGGGACGTCGAAGCCGGCATCGCCGCTGACGAGGAAGCGAAACTGGCCGCCCAGCGAGCCCATGACGAATACGTCGCCGAGCAAGAAAGGAAGCGGGCGGAAGAGCGTCGCCGCTGGCAGGCCGCCATTGACGAGGCCCGCCCTCAGGCCGCAGAGCTCCTGCGTAAGAAGGCGTTCCGGCGGGCCTACGATTCCTGGATCTCCGCCAACGAGATCCGCGCCTTCTGTGACGCCCTCGGACAGGCCGCGCCCGACGAACCAGCAGAGTCGGAGAACCGCAATCGTTGGATTGAGTGGGCGCGAGACGCCGCCGACCGTCTCGACCCCACTCAAGGAGATCGAGCTCTTGCCGGGATCGGCTTCGACATCGAACCCAAGCCCGGCGACCTACGGCCTTTTATCGGCGACTGGAGCCCACACGAGCCCCACCGCGAATACCGCTCCGAGCGCGACCAACAGGCCATCGACAACGCCCGACTCCAGGCGGACACCTGGCACCACGGCATGCGCGGACGGGCCACCTGGTGGCGCAAATAGCCGCAACCTGTAACCCCCGAAGGTCGACCCTTATCCAATTGGCGTTGTGGTGGGTGGCCGTGGGTCAGTCGGAGCGTCGTTGATAGTGCAGGCCCGGTGCGCGGTCGAGATCAAGAACGAAGCCATTGGGCGTCGGCGCATCCTCGTTCGTCGCCGAAAAGGCATTGAGTGTGAGCGTGTAGCCGTCTGCGGCGTACGTGGACCCGGTGTAGGTGAGACGGTCGAGGGTTCCCCGACGCCACAAGTACAGCGAGCCCGCACTGCGGGTCAGGCGTACGGTGCCGGGAACCTCGTCACAGACAAAGGTGCCGAGCGACGTGTGAGCCGCTTCGGCGTCGGCGCTGCCCGTGGAGGTGGTGGTCTTGTGCGCAGGAAGGCTTGCCAACGCGCGAGACAGCAGTTCGCCCGGATCAGCGCCGGATTCATGGGTGGGGTCGGCGAGGGCAGCGGCGAGCACGTGGTCGGCGGCGATTCCGGCGTGGTTTGACAGGCAGATAACGCGGAGCCCTGAGTTGGTGAGATGGACGGCTGCGGAGAACCCCTGCTCGTGGCCGTAGTGGAAGACGGCGGTGCGGCCGGGACGAGGATCGGCGTACAGCCCGGCACCGTATGTGAACGGCGCGTGGTCGCTGGACTGATAGCCGAGGTGCTGGCCGAACGGAAGCGCGTCGTCGGCCCGGCAGTGCCATTCGTGCCAGAGGTGAGCGAGCCATCGGTCCAGGTCAGCGGCAGTGCACCACAGAGAGCCGGGGCCGGGCAGGGTGACCGGGCGCTGCTGGTGCTGCCATCCGCTGGCGACGGCCTGGTAGCTGGCGGCGGCACCGGGGATCACCTCGCGTGGATCGGTCTTGAAGCGGGCCGAGGTCATGCCGAGCGGGGTGAAGACCTGCTCGCTGGCGATCTCGTGGAGTCCGGCGCCGTACGCGTGCGTGAGGACTTCAGCGAGAAGGAGGTAACCGGTGTTGCTGTACAGGAAGTGGCCCGGCTCGACGGCTCGGTGCCGCTGGCGGTAGGCGAGTTGCAGCAGGTCGTCGGCGGTGTAGTGGTCGAGTTCGCGGAAGCCGGCCAGGGACAGGAGGGATTCGGCGTCCCGGACGCCGCCCTGGTGCCGGACGAAGTCGCCGATGGTGACGTCCGGAATGCGGAAGCGGGGCAGGATTTCGCCGACGGGCCGGTCAAGGGTGAGGAGGCGGTCGCGGGCGGCGCGGATGCACAGGTACGCGGTGATCTGTTTGGCGACGGAGCCGATGTTGAAGGCGGTGTTCTCCCCGACGGGCGCGGCGAGTTCGAGACTGGCCAATCCAGTGTGCGCCTGCGCCGTCGGATGGCCGGCCTGGCCGACGCGCAGGATGACGCCGGGCTCGCCCAGCCGGACCGCGAGGGCGGTCTCGGTAGCGGGGACCGAGGTGTCGGTGGAGTTCATAAGCTGAGGGCTTCGCGGTGGACGGAGCGCAGGCGTTCCCGCAATGTGGGGTCGGTGATCAGGGCGAGTGCTCGGTCGTGGTCGGCGGCGGTGGTGGTGGCAAGCATTCCGCGCTGCTGCTCCATGTAGGCGGTCAGGAATCGGTACAGGTCGCCGCTGGTTTCGGGCAGGACGCGAGCGGTGTAGATCATGGTGAGAGGGAAGGCGAAGCAGGCGTGCAGGAAGCCGAAGGCGGGCCTGTTTGTCTTCTTCCAGGGGGAGTAGAACCTGACTTCGTCGCTGATCTCGCAGGCGGTGGCGCCAAGGGCGTCGTTGAGCCAGTTGTGGCCCGCCTCGTGGATCAGGTCGCGAGCCAGGACGACGGGCTCGTTGATGTGGTCGCAGTAGATGGTGCCGGGCAGCCGGGTGATGGTCCAGCTGTCGAGGGTGTCGCCGAGCTGCTTGTGTCGCAGCAGGCAGACGACGACTGCGTGGCCGGCGAGAAGGTCGGCGAAACCGTTCTTCGCGCCGGTGGCGTATGCGGTGGCGGCCAGGTCCCGCAGGCCCGGCGGGGCAGCGGTGGTGTCCGGGCCCAGTACGTAGTAGGGGGTATCGGAGATCGCCGAGCGGGGCAGGCGGTCCAGTTCGGGGGCGAGGACGATGCGCGGACCGACGGCGGTGGGGGTCGATAGCGCTGAGGCGTTCGCGTCCGGGTGGGCGCCGTACCAGTTGAAGGTGGCGGTCTCGCGGGAGCGGGCGGCGGCCTCGGCACCTTCGAGGACGTGGTGGGCCAGGCAGTAGTCGAAGGCGTCCGACCCCGAAAAGTCGGGGATGTTGGCGGTCGGCTGGACGGCGGGCTTGAGGACGGCGCGAATCCGGCGAGTGCGGTCGCGGTGGTGGGCCTGGATGGGGGCGAACGAGAAGGAGATGGTGGGCGCGTCCACGGGGTGGGTCCTTCCGACAGGCTGGGCCTGGGGCCGGCCCCGTGAGGGTCCGGCCCCAGGAGGTACTCACTGACGGCGGGCCGTCGGTGTGATGCGGGGCGTTCAGACGTCGGTGCCCTCGGGTGCCGCGGTGCTCGCCGGGGCCTCAGCGGTCGGCCAGCCCTCGGCGGAGACGCTGGAGGTGTGGCGGGTGCTGCGGACGGTTTCGTCGTCGCCGCGAAGGTCGTCCACGGCGGCGAGGAAGTCGCTGATCCGGTCGTTGTCCATGAGTGCGCTCGTCCTTTCCGAATGGGGGTGTGGGTCGTGCGCCTTCTGGAGCCGATTCCTGTGGCGGTGAGCGGGCGGTGGGCACCGCGTCTCCTTCCGGTTGATGTGGGTCAGCTGCTGCGCTGGGCCGGCGTGGCTGCGGGGGTGACCGCCTGGCGCAGGGCGTCGCGCAGCTCTCTTATGGCGGGCCGGTCCTCGGGTGCTGGGGCGAGCGCCGCGGTGATGATCGGGCGGAGTCCGGCGGGCGCGGTGTGCAGCCGGGAGGGGCCGTGGCGGGGGATGTCGGCGCACAGGTAGCGGTAGGTCAGGACTCCGAGGCTGAAGGTGTCCGCCGCTGGGGTGGCGCGGTCGTAGGAGGTGGCGTACTCCGGGGGCCAGTGCACCTCCGGGCCCCGAGCGGTGGGGCCGCGCGGGGTTTCTGTGCGGCGCGCGGCGCCAAGGTCCGTGATCATTCCGTGGCCGTCGTGAATGAGGACGTTCTCCTGGTAAACGTCACGGTGCACGATCCTGCGTTCGTGCAAGGTGCTCAGGCCCTCGGCGACGTCGGCCAAGATGCTTAGCCCGGCCGTCGCGTCGTCTCGGCTGAGGTTGGTGGCGAGGCGGGGCCGGAAGTTGCCTCCGCGGCAGTGGGGCATGGTGTACCAGTCGAATCGATCGTTGCTGCCCTGCTCCAGCAACGGCACGACGTGCTCGGCACCTTGGGCGGCGCGGGTTACGGCGATCTCGTGGCGGAAGTCCTCACGGCTCAAGGCCCTCTCGGCCTCGGTCATCTCCGCGTACCAGTAGAAGCCGTAGGCGGCCTTGCGGGTGGCCTCGTCGAGCTCGGCCAGGACGTGGTTGCTGCCGAAGCCGGCCTTGAGGACCACCGGAGGCGTCCCGTTGCGGCTGGCGAGCACCAGGGTGCTGGCGCGGGTGAAGCAGAGGAGGTCGTGGACGCGCCAGCCGGCGTCAAGAATCTGGTCAAGGACCCAGGCGGCTGGGTGCATCGGGTGCAGGTGCATGGGCTGCCTTCTCATGTTCGCGCCGCATCCGGTGCGGTTTGGCGTAGCCGCTCCAGGCAGGCGGCGGCCAGCCGGTCGAGGTCGGGCTTGGTGGTGCACGGGCGGCGCAGCACGGGCAGGCCGGTTGCCTCGGTCCACGCGTTGACTGCCTGCTCGTACAGGTCGGCATACCGAGCGGCGGTCGGGCGGTCCTCCCCGAAGCGACGCGTTGTGGGCCGCTCGGACAGCCGGGCATGGCACAGCTCGGGCTCGGTGGTGAGCAGGACGATCAGGTCCGCCCGCGCGGCCGTGACCTCGGCGAGCTGCTGAACGTAGTGGGCGACAGGACGGTCGTGCAGCAGGGCGATCAGGCAGGCGGTCGACAAGGTGAGCCGGTCGGCGATGACCGGGCCGAGGGACAGCGCGGGAGCGAGGTTATGGCGGGCATGGAGTTCCAGGTCGCGGCGGACCGCGGCCACCGCCCGCACGCCGTCTGCTGCTGGACGGCCGGCCCGCAGGCTGACGATGGAGCGGGTCGCTTCCAGCGACAGCCAGGAGAATTGGCCGATGTGCCCGAGGCGGATGTTCTCGCAGGCGGCGTTGGCCAGGATCCGGTCGCGCAGCGTGCTCTTCCCGGCTCCGGCGATTCCTTCCAAGGCCAGCAGCATGCCTCGCTCCTAGTTCTTCTCGGCGATCAGCCAGCTGATGAACTTCGCGATGCGGCCGAGAGAGACCGGTTTGGTGCCGTGGGTGAGCTGGGAGCCGTAGAGCAGGGCGGTGCCGGGGGCGGGGCTCACGCTCCATCGGGTTCGGGGCATGGCCGCATACCAGTCAGCGGAGTGGTCGGCGCCGTCGTGGGCCAGCCACATACCGCCCGCGTATCCCTGTTCCTGGGCGTCGTGCTCCAGCCGGGTGTTCCACAGGCGGCCGCTGGACGTGCTTTCGACGTAGAACGCGCCGCCGGCCTCCGCCTCACGGATCACGACGCTGATGCCGGCGATCTGCCGCGGCCAAGCGAACGGGTCGGGGGCAATGCCGTCGAGGTGGCCGGTGATGTGCTGGCCGGGGCCGTACTCGACGTAGGTCCAGGGCCGACAAGCGGTGATCGATGGCATGACGCGGGACAGAGCGGGGCGGGCGCGGTCGAAGGCATGCTGAAGCAGTGCCTCGGCTCTGTCCGGGATCCTTGGGACCTCAATCCGTCCGGCCGGCTCGTAGACGGCCATGGCCTGCTCCTTGGAGCGACCGGGAATCTCATGGATGGAGGTGGCCCGCCTCGCGCCGAAGCGAAGCCGGGCCTCATCGCTGAGGAAGTCGTTCATCATGGCGGCGAGCTGGTCCCGCTCTTCGGTGTCGACGAATCCCTCGACGCTGCCGACCGCGACGGTCTCGGCGATGTGAATCACGAGTCGCTCCTCCTCGTCTCGAGCACTCGGCGGACGTCGTCCAGGCCGGTGCAGTGATTGAGCCAACTGGCCACAGGGTGGTGAGGGTTGGCGGTCGGATTGGCCCACAGGGCCAGCAGCTCGCCGGTCAACGGCAGCTCCTCCGCGCCGGGCAGCGGCTCCCACACCGTCAACTGGTCCAACGCCGGGCACCAAGCGACGTGCTGTGTGGCGAAGGCCCGCCCCAGCCGTGCCGCCGCCACGAGCCGGCAGGAGCGCAGGAGCGTTTGGGCAGGCTCAGCCCGCTGGTAGCTGCGGTGCTCGGTCTGCGCCCATCCAGCCCCGACCGCTGCGGCTGCGACCACAACGCGGCAGGTGGCACAGCACGCGCCGTTGGCCATCGGGCACGGATGATCATGGGCGGGGAGGGTGGCTGCGACCTCAACGAGAGCCGCCCAGGCGGAGTCCGTCAACAACTCACTGACGGTGCTGCGGCCCGAGTCCGGGCCATGGTTGCAGCACACCGGACCGGGCCGGCGCGCGGCGCTGGGAAGGAGTGCGGGCTCGATGAACAGGGCGTGGAAGTACACGATCCGCCCCAGCAACTGATGGATCGTCAGCGAGGCCGTGACGCTACCCATGCCGCCTCCTCGCTGGTCGAAGCAGTGCTCTGAGGCGCTGGGCAATGGCAGCCGTCCTCGGTGGGCCGCTCGCCGCGTAGCGCGTCGGTGACGGCGCGGGTGGCCGCGTCAACGGCTTCGAAGTACGCCGGCCAGCCGTGCCTGGTGCCCCGGCGAAGCACCAAGTCGAGTACGGGGCTCGCACGTCCGGTGGTCTCGCACCTCAGCTCCGCACGCCCGACGGCCACCTGCACTGCGGCGGGTAGGTCGGTGGTCACAGCGGTGATCGCGCGGCACAGGGCCGCAGCAGCTCGCGCGTACTCGGTTCGGTCACGCGGCAGGATGCCGACCCGGCGCTCGGCGGGCGGCAGATCAAGGCCTGGATAGAGATGTCCCTGGCAGCTGTCGTACGTGATCAGGCGCCAGTCCTGGGTGACGGCGTCGACCAGCGAGCGGACGCCGGGCTCGATCGCCTCTCGCCACTGGGGGTGGGCCGGGTCGAGGTCATCGGCCTCGTGCACGCCGGGCAGGCCGACGGTGTTGATGTTGCCGTGCGAGCTGGTGCGCACCCGTACAGGTGGGCGGTTCGCCTCGGGGTGGTCCCAGTGGGCAAGGAAGGAGGCGACGTCGCGCATGCTGTTCGGCATACGCGGGTGCGAGCGCACCTTGCGGCACCAGGCCCCTGCCGGGTGGGCGGGCTGGGCGAGGAGTGCGGCGATGCCGTCGATCATCCGCATCCGGTAGTCGCAGTAGGCGTCCTGGTCACCGGCCTGGTCCTGACGCCAACGGGTGGCCACACAGCCGCCGCCGCAGCTGGACCGGTACGCGCAGGTGGTGCACCGCTCCATGAGTGCCTTGCCCTGGTTCAGCAGCGGCAGCCGCCGCTGAGCCGCGACGACCGCTTTCTGTCCGGAGGGCTGGTCCAAGAGGGTGAGCTTGGCCTGTGGCCAGGGTAGTTCGTCACAACTGCCGAGCCTTCCGTCCGGATAGAGCGTGAAGACGTGGTCGCACTTCAGGTTGGAGAAGTGGCAGAAGCCGGTATCCAGCCCGCGCAGCCGTCGGATGGTGGATACGGACGGTTCTAGCTTCAGCCGGGCGAAGTGGCCAGCGCCGATCCAGCGAACGGTGGCGGCGAGTACGAACTCGGCGTACTGGTCGGGGGTGGTCGCCCACCCGGGCCCTTGCGGGCCGCGCAGAGCCGCGCGTTGAAGGAGCCGGCTCGCGGTAAGGCGCTGCCCTTGGGCAGCGGTAGGACCTTGAACGGAGGCATCAAAGCAGGGCACGAAGCTGACGGCGTTGACCGCCTCGAAGCCGGCGAGGTGGTCCAGGACGGCCTCGGCGCGGCCGAGCACGGTCGGAGTGACTGCGGCGATCACGCCCACCTTCCGCCCGCGCTCAGCCAGCAGCCGCAGGGCGGTGGCCACGCGGGGGTAGACCGGCTGGCCGTCGTAACCAACCCGCCAGGCGTTGCCCGCGGCGTCCCCGTCGAGGGAGATGCCGATCTGAAGGCGCGGGTACAGGGCGTCGAACAGATCCAGCCACTGCTCATCGAGCAACACGCCGTTGGTTTGCATCGACACCCGCACGACGCTGGGCTGGGACGCCAGTTCGCGCAGGATTTCGGCGACATGGTCGCGTCCGGCCGTCAGCGGCTCGCCGCCATGCAGCTCCACGGCGAGCGGACGCCCCGAGAAGAGCTCGGTGAGTCGACGCACTTGACTCGCGTCGATCCGGGCTCCCCCCGGGACCTCCTTGCGTTTCTCGTAGCAGTACAGGCAGTCGATGTCGCAGGTCTCACCTCGTAGCTTCAAGATCACCGATACGGCGCTGTCGGCGTCTTCGACGTCGAGGCCGCGGTACAGATAGGCCATCGGGTCGTGCTGATCGGTGGTGCCGTACATCGGCTGCCTCCCAGGGGTGGCCGTGACCGGACGGGGATCAGTCGTACAGCCTTCCCAGCAGGGCGCCCTGGCCGGACTGGAGGATGTGGGCGGCCTCCAGCGGAATCCAGAAGCATTCGAAGTGCGTCGGCTCCTGCTCCCCGTCGTGGTCCTCCTGGCTCATCCACCGCTCGGACGTCGGCTCGGTCAGTTCCAGGTGGAAGACGTGGCGGTGCTGGAGCTCGAACCGGTACGGGCTGATGTCGTACTCGGTCTCGCCGAGCTTCCGCACGATCTTGAAGTCCTTCAGGCCGGTTTCCTCGCCAGCCTCGCGCAGCGCTGCAGCCTCCGGCGTCTCGCCGGCGCGGATGCTGCCGGCCGGAACCTGGATGCCGACTTCCTCGTAGCTGTAATCGGTGTGCCGGAAGACCAGCAGTTGACCGTCACGTACGACGTAGCAGAGAACCTTTTCCTTGGTGACCCGCTCCGGCATGGGAAAACCCCTCTTCATTCGTTGACTTCAGAAGCTCGTAGGCCCACAGGTGTCAACGGAACTGCATGCGGCACTGAGCAGTGCCCGCCGACCGCTGGGCAAACGACCTTGAGTCTAGGTCCGGTAACCGAACGTCACGAAGAGCCAAGTGATCCATCAGCAGGGGCGTTGCACTGGGCTCATCGCCTGATGCCCGATCTGCGGGCTCTATCCCAATCCCAGCACCCGTCACGACCACGGAGGATGGCCTCGTCTCGTGCTCCATTACAACCTCCGAGGGTTCCTCAAGATCCGAAGCGGATTGACGAGTGGTCGGCACCCCGTCCTCCACACCCTCACCCTTCGAGCCGCAGTCGTGAACACCGAGCATGCGGACGGAATGGTTGTCCGCATGGCGCTCGCCCCGTGAGCGGGTTCGGATCGACACCATTTCGTCGTTCCTGGTTGCGCCGCGCTGAACGCTGAGTGACCCTATGTGCGCGATGTCCACGCTGCTCAATGCCATCCGGGAGTGGGCGGCCTGAAAGGCGGTGTCATGGGCCAGACTCCGCGGGCGCTTCAACCGTCCATGTCTGAGCGCCACTTCTTCGGTGCCGAGCTGCGTCGGTTACGGGAGCACGCCGGCCTCTCGCAGGCGCGGCTGGGTGCCATGATCCGATTCAGTGCCGACCTGGTGCGTCGAGTCGAGACGGCAGACCGGTTCCCCTCGCGGGACTTCGTCGAGGCATGCGACAAGGCGTTGACGACCGGTGGCGCCTTGATGCGCCTGCTACCGCTGCTCGAGAAGAATCGGGTCAACGCGGGCAAGATGGCGGCGGCGCCGATGGGCGCCATCACCCTGCTTCCCACTCAATCGGCGGAGACCTCGGGGTTGGCCGACATGGTCGTCCGGGTTCCGTTCCAGCCAGGTGTCCTCGATCGCGCCGCTCTGGACTGGCTGAACGCTGCCGCCGGCCCCCGACTGTCTGCGGCCGGGCGACCCGGCTCACCTGATCAGGTTCGCGAAGAGGACCTCAGCTCCGCTGAGACCGCTCTGGCGATGTTCCGGCAGCTGGACCACACCCACGGCGCCGGACGAGTCCATGCCCAGGTGCAGCGGTATGTCGAAGGGGAACTGAACCGCCTGCTGGCGAATAGCCCTGCCTCGGAAGCGATCGGTCGGCGCCTGTACAGGCTGGCGGCGGGCTTCTTCGAACTGTGCGGGTATCAGGCAGTCGACACCGGAGCCCACGGTCTCGCGCAGCGCCGCTACTTGCGCGCTCTGCGGCTGACGCAGGCCGCCGACGACTGCCTCTACGGCAGCTACCTGCTCGCCGTGAACATCGGCCACCTGGCGCTGCACTGCGGCCATCCCGAGCCGGCGCTGCGGATGGCGCTCACGGCGGTGAGGGGTAGTGAGAATCAGGCGACGCCCGCCGTGGAAGCCGCGCTACACGCCGTGGTGGCGCGGACGTACGCCCGCCTCGGACGCGAAAGCGACTGCATGGTCCACCTCGACATCGCAGAGAGGCAACTGAATCGCAGCAGCAGGACCGAGGACGAGCCGCTGTGGATCCAGTACTTCGATCCGGCCTATCTCGCCGACGAGCTTGCCCACTGTTTCCATGATCTAGGCCGACCGCAGCAGACCCAACGGCACCTGGGCGATGCCCTTGCCGCGCTGAGTCCCACACATGTCCGCCGACTGGCCATCGACACCGCGCTCCTGGCCTCATCATTGGCTGCCGCTGGCCGCATTGACGAAGCCTGCGCCGCCGGCCGAGTGGCGGTGGATCACGCCGCGCGGACCACCTCGCACCGCTGCTTGGAGCGCATCGTTGAGGTGCAAGCCGATCTTGAGCCCTACCGGTGTGAGCCGGAGGTCCGTGAGTTCGGCGAGTACGTGCGTTCTCAGCTACCGCTGGCCGCGGTGTAGTCCCCTTAATCGGCAGCGGCAGCCGCCATCACGGAACGGTAGTGCGCGAGTTCCGCTTCCAGCGCCGTGCCCGCCTGGGCGGAGGTCGCCACGTAGTGGCCGACGTCGGGAAGAAGCAGCAATTCGTGGGGCACGCCGTGGGCCGTCAGTTGATCGGCGAGTTCCCGCACATCCTCGACCACCGCCACGTCATCGGCGGTGCCGTGGACGAGCAGCACCGGCCGCTGAACGGTTAAGGCATTGACCCGCCCGGCACCGCCTTGCAGCCGTCTGGCGTGCGCGCGCTGGAAGCGGGGCACGGTTTCCGCCCACCGGTCGGGATCCACGATCGCTGACACGGCCGTGGCGGCAGCGAACGGACCGTTCTGCGCCACCGCGTGCAGGGCTGTGTATCCGCCGGCGCTGGCACCGCGAATGAAGACGTGACCCGGTACGGCTCGTCCTGTTGCAAGCAGGTGGTCCGCCACCGCGGCGCAGTCATCAACGTCGTCGAGGCCCCACCGGCCGTACAGCGACTCCCGGAAGACCCGGCCGTACCCCGTGCTGCCGAGATAGTCGACGTCCACGACGGCGAACCCCCGACTGGTGAAGAACTGCGCCTGCCAGTCCAAGCGCAGGAGGCACGAGGCGGTAGGCCCAGGATGTGCCCTCACGATCACCGGTGCCCGCCAGCCCGCCGCCGAGGCCGTTGGCGGATACACCAGGGCAATTACCTCTCGATCACCCGCGACGTGAACTCGCAGTTCCGTCGGCGTCGACACTTGCGCCCCGTCGAGTTTGGCGTGCTCCGACCGGGCAAGCACCTCCACCCGAGGAGCGGCGGCCGTGAGGTGCACGAGCGCGACCTGTGGGGCTGCGGTCGGCGACGACCCGATCAATGCCACCGTCGTTCCTTGAACGGCCAGGTAGGGCTTGATGGACGTATATGGAAGGTCGACCGGGCGAACAGTGCCGTCAGGGTCGATGACGACGAGGCGGTGCCGCGGCCCGTCCTGCACCGCCACGACGATCCGGCCGTCGTCAAGGAAGTCGTACGACGCGTAGCCCAGCTCCCACGGCTCGGCCGCGCACTCACCCGCGATCGGTGCCACCAGTTTCACCTGGTGACCGTCCCAGCGGTAGAGGTTCCACCAGCCGCTGCGGTCGGACACAAAGTACAACGCCCCGTCGGGACCTCACCTCGGCTCCACCGCTGACTCGTCGGAACCGCCGGCGATCCTCACCGGGCGCTCGGGGTGACCATACGGCGAGTAGAAGGCGACCCACACCTCGCACGCATCCCAGGGCATGTCGCGCTCGCTCCAAGCGGTCCAGGCTAACGAACCCGGGCCTGGCCGAGGTGCGCCGAGAAATCCCCGGGATACGGCGAGAGTCCGCATCTGTGGAGCACCTGTGAGCGACACCGCGATGAGGTCGTCACCATGCTCTGACTCCCGCACAGCCAGTAACTCGCCGTCGCCGATCGTCAGGTCGCCGAAGGATCCCAGACTGACCAACTCGAGTTCATCGTCGTGAAGACGGCTCCGGTAAAGGCCGTCTCCGCCGACGCACCACAACGTCCCGTCAGTGACAGCGAATGCCCCGCCTCCGTACGCGTGAACGCCGCTGGTGACGTCGAAGCCCTCCGGGCTGAGGTCTCGCACACCCTCGCCGGGTCGCCAACATGTCACCGTTGCGACCCCGCCTGCTTCGGGGCGGGTCTCCAACCAGTACAGCGCGCCATCCCCGGAACGCAGCTGGTCGTAGCTCACGGAGGCGCGAACCGCGTCCTCCGTCGAGACCACAGCGATCCTGTCCGCCAGCCTCACGGGTCCTCCTCGAACAACTTCCGTCGGACGATAGTGAACCCTCGTCGACCGGCCGCCGGGGCACCGGCAACGGCGCAGCAGAAGTTGCCGTGCCGCCGAGCCGGCGCGAGTGCTCCCCAGACACGGCCGACTCTACGCGCAAGCACTTCACCTCTGTCGCTAGACGGTACGGCTCGAACTGTCGCCGGGCCGCTCAAGTTTGGGAGCGAAAAATTCGATGCGGACAACATCCTTTGTCCGCATTTCCGGTATCGACCGCGCCATTTGAATCGAGCGACCATTCGGAGCGTGAAGCAATTCACACGCGGCCCAACATTGGATGTTTCGCCGCTGCCGACACGAGCTCTTCGAAAGGGTGCAATGCAGCTACAAGATGAATTGACACGCTACGGCTATCGCCAGGAGTTGGCCCGGAGGCTGCGATTCCGGGACCTGGTCGCGTACGGCTTGGTGTACATGGTGCCGATCGCGCCGATGGCGATCTTCGGCAGCGTATACGCCGGTTCCGGCGGGATGGTGGCACTGGCGTACGCGGTGGGTGTGGTGGCGTTGGTGTTCACCGCGTTCTCCTACGCGCAGATGGTGAAGGCGTTCCCGATGTCGGGCAGCGTCTACAACTACGCCGGTCGGGGCATCAGCGCGCCGGTCGGTTTCCTGGCAGGCTGGGTGATCCTGCTCGACTACGTGCTCGTACCGGGTCTGCTGTACCTGGTGGCGTCGGTGGCGATGCACGCCACCGTGCCCGCGGTGCCGGTGTGGGTGTGGCTGCTCGGCTTCGTGGCGGTCAACACGGTCGTCAACTCGGTCGGGATCCGGATGACCGCGATGGTGACCCGGGTGATGCTCGTCGGGGAGTTGATCGTCCTGGCGGTTTTCCTCGCGGTCGCCGGTTGGGCTCTTGCCTCGGGCAGGGGCAAGTTCAGCTGGGGTGCCTTCTACAGCTCCGACACGTTCACCTGGTCCCTCGTGGCGGGCGCGGTGTCGATCGCGGTGCTGTCGTTCCTGGGCTTCGACGGGATCAGCATGCTGGCCGAGGAGACCAAGGGCGGTTCCCGGCAGATCGGCCGGGCCATGGCCGCCGTGCTCATCCTGGCCGGGGTGCTGTTCATCGCCCAGACGTGGCTGGCCGCGATGCTCGTCCCCGACCCCGGCACTCTCCTCGCGGAGGGCGATGTGAACGGCACCGCCTTCTACGACGCCGCAGCCGTGGCCGGCGGGGGTTGGCTGGCGACCCTGTGCGCGGTAGCGACCGCGATCGCGTGGGGCCTGCCGAACTCGATGGTCGCGCAGGTCGCCACCTCACGCCTGCTGTACGCGATGGCCCGGGACAGGCAACTCCCGGCGTTTCTGGCGAAGGTGTCGATCCGCCGGAACGTGCCGATCAACGCGACCCTGCTCACCGGTGCCGTGTCCCTGGTGCTCGGCCTGTACATGGCGACCCGGGCTGACGGGATCACGCTGCTGTCATCGCTGATCAACTTCGGGGCGATGGTCGCCTTCCTCGTGCTGCACGTCTCCGTGGTCGTACATCACCTCATTCGTGGACGTAGCGGCAACTGGCGGGCGCACCTGGTCATGCCGGGTATCGGGTTCGCGATCCTCGCCTACGTGGTGGTCAACGCCAACATCGCCGCGCAGCGCCTCGGCCTTGCCTGGCTCGCCCTGGGCATGGTCGTTCTCGCCGGCCTGTACCTGTCCGGCCGCCGGCCGGCCCTGTCGGGTCTGGCCCCCGCGCAGCCGCAGGCCCGCCACGTGGAACGGGTGTGACCGCCATGGAGACGATCACCTACCGTCCCGCCCGCGACGAGCTGGCCTACACCTTCGGCGGGCGGATGCCGGTGGCCCACGTCCGCTCCGGCGACGTCCTGCAGGTGTACACCGAGGACTGCTTCGGCGGATTGGTGCGCGGGCCGGCGGACCTGCCGTCGCAGGTGTGCCGGATGCCGTACCTGAACCCGGTGTCCGGACCGTTCTTCGTCGAGGACGCCGAACCCGGCGACACCCTCGCCATCCACCTCACCGCCATCACACCCGCCCGCGACTGGGGTGTGTCCTCGACGTTCCCGCACTTCGGGGCGCTGACCTCTACCTCACACACCGCCACCCTGCAGCCGCCGCTGCAGGAGCGGGTGTGGGTGTATGACATCGACCGGCAGGCCGGCACGGTCCGCTTCCACGCCACGGAAACCGACCAACGCGTCGACCTGCCGCTTGACCCGATGATCGGCACGATCGGTGTCGCCCCGGGTGGGTTCGAGGCCCGCTCCACGATCGTCCCCGATACCCACGGCGGGAACCTGGACACCCCGGAGCTGCGCGCCGGAACGACTCTCTATCTGGGGGTGAACGTGCACGGGGCGATGCTCGCCTTGGGCGACGGACACGCCCGCCAGGGCGAGGGCGAGGCCTGCGGCGTCGGGGTGGAGATCGCCACGACCACCACCCTGGCCATCGAGGTCATCAAAGGCACCCCGACGGTGTGGCCCCGCCTGGAGACAGACACGTCGATCATGTTGGTCGGCTGCGCCCGGCCTCTGGAGGACGCCTACCGGATCGCCCACCGCGACCTGGTCGGCTGGACGAGCGACCTCACTGGTCTGGAAATCCTGGACGCCTACCAGTTGGTGTCGCAGGCGGGGCGGGCGCCGATCGGCAACGTGTGCGACCCCAACTACACGGTCCTCGCCGCCATCGACAAGACGCTGCTACCGAACCCGGCCGCCGCCTACAACGGGGTGCACGCCCGGTTGCGGCAGCGCGCGGCCGGGCTGGGATAGGCGGCCGGTGCGATGACAGCGTCGATTCCGCAGCTGCCGTTACGGGACGAGTTGTTCCTGCTCGGCCATAACGACGACACCGGCCAACCCCACATCCACCGCCAGGCCCTCTCCCTCGGCATGGCCGGCGCGGTCCTGACCGACCTGTTCCTGGCCGGACGGATCGCTCTCGACGACACTGAGGACGCCAGCTCTGGCGGGCAGCAGCGGCTGTGGCTGCACCGCGACCGGCCTGTCGGCGACCTGATCGCCGACACCGCCATCGCCTCCATCCGCTACGCCAAATCCGCCCCGACGCTGCGCGGGTGGCTGACGTGGTTCGCCGAGGACCTGTACGAACGCACCCGCGCCGGCCTGCACGCCGGCGGGATCCTGCACCGCACCAGCCGACGCCGCCTCGGCGGCCTCGCCCGCACCGACGTCTATCTAGCCACCGACACCAAATGGGCGGTCGTGGCCCGGTCCCGGCTGCGCTACCTCGCCGCCGGACGCGAGCCGCCCGACAACCACACCGCCGCCCTCGCCGGCCTCGTCGCCGTCCTCGGCCTCGCCGCCCACCTTTACCTCGACGACACCAACGTCGTCACCGGCCAGCTGCGAGCGATCGCCGAGCAGCACCACCGCCCGGTACGCGACATCACTGCCGCCGTCGACGCCGCGGTCGGTGACCTCGCCACCGCCGCCTACCGCTGACCCGCTTCTAAGGAGAACAGATTCATGGACGCTGACATGCGCATCCGCGCCGCTCGCTGGGCCGACAAAGACCCCGTCGCCGCGCTGATCGCCGCCGCCCTGCACCCCACGCCGCTCGCCGCCTGGCTCGTACCCGACCCAGCCGTGCGGTGCCGGGTGCTGACCGATGTCGCGGCGATCTGGGTGGAGCACGCCATGTTCTACGGCGACAGCCACGTCACCGACGACCTGAGCGCCGGCACCGTCGGGTTCCACCGCTACCGGCCCATCCCGCCACCGGCCAACTACCAAAGTCGACTGCGCGACGCGGCCGGTGCGCATGCCGACCGCTTCGACCAGCTCGACACCCTGCTGTCCGCAGCCCGGCCGATCGAGCCGCACTACCACCTGGCGTTTCTCGTCGTACACCCCGACGCCCAGCGAGCCGGGCGGGCGACGGCGATGCTCACCCACCACCGCAGCCGGCTCGACCGGATCGACCTGCCCTCCTGGACCGACACCACCACCAGCGCTCAGGCCCTGTACACCCGCCACGGCTACACCCCACGACCGGCGATCGTTCTGCCCGACGGGCCGGCCCTGTGCCCGATGCGCCGCGATCCCGACCGCAATTCCGACACCTGGCCCACCAACCGGGCCCGCCCCGTCGCAGCCGGCCAGACAAGTGCTGCCCCCTCAACGGCACGACGTTGAGGTGTCAGCGGCAAGAGATGCCGCAACGAATCACGCCCACATTTCGCCAGAGCTGACCGCAGCAGCCGACGCCGGCCGCCGGTGCCGGGCCTTCCCGCCACGCTCGCCAAGCGGTCGCCACCACCACGTCCCAACATCAACGAGCTGTCCGAGGAACGTCGAGCCGATGGCCTACCCCCGCAAGTACTCTGACGACTTCATCAAGGCCGCGGTCCAACGGGTGGCCGCCGCACGTGACAACGGACATCGTGGTCCGATCTCCGCGGTCGCCCGCGAGCTGAACCTCGACCGGCGCCTCGTGCAGGACTGGGTCAGCAGGACCCGAACCACCAGCGCCGCCGCACCCGCCCCGCCGCCCGAAGCCGAGCCAGTCGTGGACCCGTCACCGGTTCTCCTGCCAGCCGATCTCCTGCTCTGCCGCACCTGCAAACAACCCATGACGAGTAACCCTGACGGGGACCGGCTCGTCTACCAGTGCCCGGGAAACTGCCGGCCGCGCGGACTCGACGCCGCCGTCGTCGCCGATACCGTCGGTCGGGCGGTCCTGCGCCACACACCCGCCATCGTCACCGCCACCGGTCACCCCAAGAGCGCCAACCTCGCCGCCGCGCACGCCAGCCGGGTCCTCGCCCGCGTCACAGCCGGGCTCACCGCCACCGACCTACGCTTCACCTGGCGCGTCGCCCTCGCCCCGGCAGGCCACGCCGCGCCGGCCCTCGCTGAACGGCTGTGCTCAGCCCGAACCCTCGCCGCCACCGACCCGGTGCGCGCCCGAGAGGTCCTGCGCGACGCCCTCACCGACGTCGACCCAGCCACCGCCGACGCGAACCCCGCCCTCGCCGATGCCGCGCACCTGCAGGCCGAGCTGCTCCTACGTCTGGGCAACTCCGCCGCCGCGATCCGCTGGGCCAGCTACGCCCACCACAGTCACGCGCACCTGCACGGCCCTTCCGCCCGGCCCGTCCTCACCGCTCTGCACACCCTCGCCACCGCCCACCGGCAGGCTGGGCATTACCAACGCGCGTACCACGCGTACCGGCACCTCGCCGATCAACTCATCACCATCGCCGGGCCGGACGCCCACCCCACCCTCGCCACGCAGGCCACCCTCGCCCTTGTCCTGCGCGACCTTGGCCATTGCGGTGCCGCACGACGCCTACTCGCCGACACCATCACCGCGCACCGCCGCGCCCACCCCCATCACCCCGCAACCGCCCGCATGCTTCAGCACCTGCACGACATGTGGCAGCACTGCGCAGACCGCGGACACAACCACCCCGACATCGAGTTTGACCCCGTGGGAAACCAGCGGCAGCACAACCAGGCGGGGAACTGAGACCTTGCGGCACCGCCGACGGTCACCTGTCCGACCGTCGAGCAGTCGGTACGCGTTCGACCGGACCATGACAGGCCGACGGGATCTGTACCGTTGCGCCAATGAGCAACGAGTCCTCACACGCGAAGTCGAGGACGGTCACTGGCACCACGCCGTGAACGACTCGCCACCGGGGAACCCTCCCGCCATCACCTGCGCGGGCGGTCACAGCGCTGAACCGCCGATCAGCCGCGTCCCCGCCCACCCCTTGGGCCGGCAGACCGATGTTGGAGCGAACCGGATCCGGGTCCAGGTGCTCGGCACACCGACCATCCTCGGCGTCCCCGACGGGCAGCACGTCCGCCCACAGGCGATGGAGTTCCTCGTCTATCTGATCGTGCGGGGAGGATCGGCCTACCAGCACGACATTCTCGGCGATCTCCTCCCTGAGCCGGCGCACCGCCTGGCCACGCAACGGCTGCACACCTACACCTACAACCTGCGCCAAATCTTCCGCTCTATCAGCGGGAACAACACCCACCTGCTGCTGCGCCGACACCACTACACCCTCAACGCCGACGCCTTCGACGTCGACCTATGGACCATGCGCGACGCCATCACCGCAGCTCAACACGCCACCAGCCCCGCAGCCAGCACCGCCGCCCTACGCCACGCGGTCGCCGCCTACGGCGGACCCCTCGCCGCCAACACCGGATACCTCTGGCTCGCCCGGCACCAGCAAGCGGTATCCCGCGAGTTCCTGACCGCGGCCGTCAACCTCGCCGAGGCACTCGCCGACCACCCCGCCGAAGCCAACGCCGTCCTCGAGATCGCCGCCCACCACCACCCGGACGACGACCTCCTCGCCGCCGCTGCTGCCACGGTCCGTGATCGGTTGGGCTGACTGCCCCTCACCACCGCCGTTGCCGCGAACGACCTGAAGGTCTCTGCACTACCCAAACCGGCTTCTGTCAGATTCTACGAACGCCTCAACTTCGTGATCTTGAAGGATTTATCCGAAAGGCTGACGCCCAGAGCGGGGCGTATCACCATAAAAACGACATTGCTGAGTCGCCAGAAGCGGCCGCAGTCAGATGGCGCCGTAGAAGGCCAGCTCGGCGTGGTTGAGCGGGGTCGAGCTGCTGGCTTGCGTCGGGCGGCCGCAGACTCCAGCTCGACGATCAGCTGCGCTCTGGTCACCTGCTGGAGCATGTAGCGGTTCAACAGGTCTTCGAGCTGGGCGGAGAAGCGCTCCTGCCGAACCACGTTGTGCTTGGCGAACTCACGCGCCTTCCGTTCGATCAGCCGGCGCAAACGACAAGGCGGCTATGACAACGTCAAGGGACTAAAGAGGTGTGAACGTCGGCTTTTCAGCCACAGCGACGTCGCTGATTGGCCATGGAGCGCGTCGTGGCTCGCAGTCAGTGTGCCGTTTCGGCAGACTGAACAGGGTGGAGCTGGGTGCAGGATGGACGGAAAAGCGCAGAATGTCGAATGAGTGAGCTCCCGTCTCGCATCGGGCGATACGCGGTCAGTCATAAGCTCGGCAGCGGCGGTATGGGTGAGGTGTTCCTCGCGTACTCGCCGGCGGGTTCGCCTGTGGCGGTGAAGGTCATCCGAAGTGATCGGCTGGATCCGGTCACCCGCGCCCGGTTCGAACGAGAGGCCGCCGTCGCCCGGACGGTGATCGGCACGAATCGCATCGCCCGATTCCTGGAAGCGGACCCCTACGCGGACCGTCCCTGGCTGGCGATGGAGTACGTCCCGGGTTACACCCTGCAGGAGTACGTACGCGAGCACGAGGTGCTGCCCGTGGCTCTGGTGGCGAGCCTTGGCGCGCTCGTCGCGGAGGGCCTGGAGGCGGTGCACGGTGCCGGCCTCCTGCACCGGGACCTGAAGCCGCAGAACGTGATACTCGGCGCAGACGGCCCGGTAATCATCGATTTCGGTCTGGCGGCATTCGTCGATGCCTCGTCGTCGCACGACTCCCTGTCGACCAGCGGGATGATCATCGGCTCGGTGCGGTGCATGCCGCCCGAGCAGGCCGGCGGGAACCCGCGGGTTACCGCGGCGGCCGACGTCTACGCGCTGGGCACAGTTCTTCTGTACGCGGCGGCCGAACACTACCCGTACGACGGGCCGTCGTGGCAGGCCATCATCTGGCAGATCACGAACCCCGAGATCCAACCGGATCTCACTGGGGTCCCCGCCCGTCTGCTCCCACTCCTGCGGAAGATGCTCGCCTTCAAGGCCGAGGAACGTCCGACGATCTCCGACGTGGCTGCCGCCTGTGCCGAACTGCTGGCGGACGCCTCCATCAGCCCGGCTGACGCACGGTTGGCTCTCATCGGCAGGACCGCCGGCCGAAATCCGAGTCTGCGGGAGGGCCAAGTGCCGTCGCCGTCGATCGAAGCAAGGCTCGACGAGCTGAGTACCGAGGGCGGCTCGGATGCGGATGGGCCGCTCGATGTGCCGCCGGCAACTCCCGAACCTGTGGAAGCGGGGGGGCCAGAGATCGCGGAGCCCGAGGCCTCTGAGCCACCGGTTCGGCCTCGGGAACGTCCATCGCGACGGCCGGCGTCCAGCCGGGTGGCGGCGGAGTTGCGAGCCGCCTACGCGGCTCAAACGACCCTGTAGCAGGGTGTAGGGCGGTCGAACAGCGTTACGAGGAGCGGGGCACAGGGTGAATGTCGAGGCCGAGACCGTGACCGGCGAGGGACAGGTGTCGGCCGGCTTTCCGCCGGGGTCGCAGGTACTCGTACGTGACGAGCAGTGGCTGGTACGCAAGAGCACGTTCACCAGGCGCGACAGATGGATGATCGAGGTCACTGGGGTGTCGCCGTTCGTCCGCGGCGAGGAAGCCATCTTCTATCAGAGCCTCGACGACATCCGAATCCTCGATCCGCGCGAGACCAAGCTGGTGGCAGACGACTCGGCGAACCACCGGCGGGCCCGGCTGTTCCTGGAGGCGGTATTCCGCAAGACTGCGCTGCCCCAGACCGAGCACGGGCTCGCCCTCGCAGACGGGTTCCTGATGCATCCGCAGGTGCACCAACTGCGGCCGGCTGAGCTGGCGCTGTCGATGAAGAACCCGCAGCCTCGGATCCTGATCGCGGACGTGGTGGGCCTGGGCAAGACCCTGGAGATCGGTATCTTGCTGGCCGAACTGATCCGACGCGGTCGCGGCGAGCGGATCCTCGTGGTGACGCCGCAGCACATCCTGGAGCAGTTCCAGCGGGAGATGTGGACGCGGTTCGCCATCCCGCTTGTCCGATTGGACTCGACCGGCATCCAGCGGGTGCAGCGTGAGATTCCGGCGGGACGCAACCCGTTCGCGTACTTCAAGCGGGCGATCATCTCGGTGGACACGCTGAAGAGCGCCGTCTACGCCCATCACCTGGAGCAGACCGACTGGGACGCCGTCGTCATCGACGAGTCGCACAACCTGGTCAACCGGGGCACCCAGAACAACGAGCTGGCCCGGTTGCTCGCTCGCAAGACCGACGCGCTGATCCTCGCGTCGGCCACGCCGCACAACGGCCGGGCGGAATCGTTCGCCGAGCTCATTCACATGCTGGACGAGGCCGCGATCGCCGATCCGAGCAGCTACGATGTCGACCAGCTCGAACATCTCTACATCCGCCGGACGAAGACCTCGCCCGAGGTACGCGACTCGCTGACCGGTTCCTGGCCGGATCGCGGGCCGTCGACGCCAGTGCACGTTCAGGCCAGCGCGGCAGAGACCGCAGTCTTCGCGGAACTGATCGAGCGGTGGATCCCGGCCGAGGGCGGTACTTCGGTCAGCACCCATCAGCTGGTGCCGTATCAGCTGCTCAAGTCGTTCCTCTCCTCGCACCGGGCGTTGCTGGCGACGATCCGTACGCGGTTGAAGACGATCGACACGTCCTTGGCCGAGAAACCGGGCGACAAGGCGCGCCTTGCGGAGCGGACAGCGCTCCTGACGCTGCAGGAACTGACTGGGCACGTCCAGGACGATGACGCGTCGAAGTTGACCGCCTTGGTGGCGCAGCTGCGTGAACTCGGCGTCGGACCGGGCTCGGACACCCGAGTTGTGATCTTCTCGGAACGCATCCCGACGCTCATCTGGCTGGCCGAGACCGTTCCCGCTGTGCTCGGGTTTCCAGCCACCGCCGAGGTCACCGATCGCAAACCCTGGACGGCTTTCAATGGCGCTGTGCAGGTCATGCACCGCGAGTCGACCTCGGATGAGGAGCAACAGCGCATCGTCGAAGCGTTCGGCCTGCGTGACGCCCCAGTCCGGATGCTGTTCACCGGCGACATCGCCTCCGAGGGCGTCAACCTTCACCAGCAGTGCCACATCCTGATCCACTACGACCTGCCGTGGTCACTGATCCGAATCGAGCAGCGCAACGGCCGCATTGACCGCTACGGGCAGAAGCACTCGCCGCAATTCCGGGCCTTGGTGCTCACCAGCAACCTGCCGTGGCGTACCGATCCGGAGTCCGGCGCCGCACGCACCCTGGACGACCGCCTGGTCGGTGAGAAGCTGCTGGCCCGCGAGGCCGAGGCCCACAAGATCGAGGGCTCGGCAGAGGCAGTGACCGGCCTATACCGGGCGCAAGAGGAAGAAGATCGCCTGATCAAGGATCTGGTCGCTGGCCGGACCGTGGAGCAGTCGATCAAAAAGTCCCGGGCGAGCCGGACCGGTTTCCTCGTCAAGCTCGTCGGTCAAGTCGGCGCGGTCCCGGAGCGCAAGGAAGTCCTCAGAGCGGAGGTGTTGACGCTCTTCTCCTCGACCGCGGACTACTTCGACGAGGGTCTCCGGCAGATTTGCCGGCCCAACCCCGAGGACCAGCTGTCGCTGTACCGCGACGACAACGGCACCATCGCCTTCGAGCCGCCAGCTGATCTGCTCTACCGGCTGCGGTCGCTGCCCAGGTCGTACCTGAAGGAGCAGCAGATCCTGCCGGGGCCGGACTCTCCCGGGCGTCTGCGTATAACCTTCTCCAAGGATCTCGCCGATGCCCGGCTGACGGCGGCGCGGGAGAGTTCAGACTCGCAGTGGCCGACGGTCTCCTACGTGACCGACGTACATCCGGTGCTGGACTGGCTCACCGACAAGGTGCTCGTCGAGGTCGGCCGGCACGAGGCGCCGGTCCTGGCTGCAGCCATGACCGAGCCGGTCTTCCTCGTGCAGGGCATCGCCTCGAACCGGCTCGGCCGGCCGACCATCGTCAAGTGGATGGCGGTCACCGGCCTGCCAAATGACCCCAGGACCGTCGAGATTACTCCTGAGCTGCTGGCCGAGTTCGGTCTCGGGCCACGGATGCCGGCCCGCGCCGTCCCGCGGGACTTGGACGGGCTGACGAAGATGGTGCCGGAGGCGATCGAGGAGGCGCGCCGCTACTTCGGCGAGATCGAGGGCGGTTACCGTGCCGACATCAAGCGGACCCTGGAGCCCTACCGGGACAAGGTCGGCAAATGGAAGCAGGAAGCGCTGTTTGCCGGGCCGCGACCGGATCACCGGCAGGTCGACAGCACCGCCGAGCGCCTGATTCAGCTGGTGGCATCGCTGGAATCGGTCGGGGCGCCGATGTTGCGCCTCTTAGCAGTGCTGGAACCGCTCGCCGACGGGGTGAAAGGAACACAGGGATGAGCCGCGACTACGACTCACTCACCAACCGGGGCGAGTACCTCTCCGCGCACTACCTGGCCGAGGACCTGGACACCGACCTGCGGAAAGGGATCTTCGCGGTATGGACCGTGCGCGAAGGCGACGAGAACGACCCCCGCCGTACGCCGCGCGAGCTGATCCGTGGTCTGCGCGGCAGCTACCTCGGCGAGGACGGGCGGTCCTACTTCGCCGCTGCGGCCGAGGCCGACGGCGACGGCCCGATCCGTCTAGCCACCTACAACAACCCGGAGTGGCGCAAACGCCTGACCGAGTGGCACCAGGAGGTACTGCGAGCCCTCGGCTTCGACCCTGCACCGGTCGAACTCGTCGCGCACCGGGCCGGCCGCGACCACACCGTCACCGTCGCGCTGCACACCGACGAGATCATTGCGATCGACTGCGGCTGGACGGGCAACACCGACGCGGCCCTCGACCCGAACGGTGCCGGGCGCCTGCTGCATCCCCTGCACGTCAGCGGATCAGAAAAGTACGAGAACGGCGCCGCGCTCGCGTCGTGGCTGTTCCAGAGCGAGATCGGCGGGCCCGGCGGTGCTAGGCCGCGTTTCGTCCTGCTGCTGCATGGTGGCGTGATCATCCTCGCCGACCGCGGCACCTGGGCCGAGGGACGCTACCTCGCCGCGAACCTCGACACGGCGTTGGAACGTTACGACCGGACCCAGACCGGCGAGCTGTCGACCATCGCCGCCCTGTTCAGCCACGACATGCTGCGCCCCGGCGACAACGATCCGACCCGCCGGATCGACGTCCTGTTAAAGAACTCCAGCACCAACGCCGTCGGCGTCTCCAAGGAACTGCGGCACGGCCTGCAACGCTCCGTCGAGATCCTCGCCAACGAGGTTCTGCTCCGCATGGCGGAGCCGGGCAATAACGTACGCCCGGAGGACATCGAGGGCCCGAAGCTGCCGTTCGCCCGGGAGCTGACCCGCGAGTGCCTGCGATACCTCTACCGGGTCCTCTTCCTGCTATACGCCGAGGCCCGGCCCGAGCTGGGCATCCTGCCGACCGACGACGGCAGCTACGAGAGCGGCTACTCGATGGCCCGGCTGCGGGAGCTGTGCGCCCTCGACGAAGAGCTCGTCGAGGAGGAGTCGAGAAACGGCTTCCATCTGTACGCGTCCCTCGATCTGTTGTTCAACAAGGTCAACTTCGGGCACCGGCAGTACGGCACCGAACCCGACGACGACCTCCCCGGCGATGACGAGGCGAGCCGCAAGGAGAAGGCCGAACGCCGCAGCGAGGATCACGGACTGCGGTTCGAAGCGCTGCGCAGCACCCTGCTCGAACCGGGCGCCATCCGGCTGATCGGCACCCGCACCCTCGACCCGCGTAGCGACGAGGACGAAGATCCGCGCTGGCTCAACCTACGGCCCCGGAACGCCGCCCTGCACCAGGTGCTGCGCCTGCTCACCATGAAACAGGGCAAGAAGGGCGAGCGCGGCGGCTTCGTCTCCTACCGTAACCTCGGCATCAACCAGCTCGGCGCCGTCTACGAGGGCCTGATGTCCTACACCGGCATCATCGCCGACGAGGAACTCTGCGAGGTCGCCCGCGAAGGGAACCCAGACGAGGGCTCGTGGCTGGTGCCCGCCCACCGCCAGCAGGACTACCCGGACGAGACGCTGGTCCGCTACAACGAGGCCGACGCTCGGCACGGCCTGCGCGGCGTCAAGAAGTACGCGAAGGGCTCGTTCGTCTACCGGCTATCCGGCCGTGAGCGGGAGACCTCCGCCTCGTACTACACGCCGGAGTCACTGACGAAGGTCACGGTTGAGCTGGCGCTCAAGGAGCGGCTCGACCAGGAACGCGACGCTGGCGGCAACCCGATCAAGACCCGGGCGGCGGCGTTGCTGTCGTACCGGCTCTGCGAACCAGCGCTCGGCTCCGGGGCGTTCCTCAACGAGGCGATTAACCAGGTCGCCGAGGAATACCTGCGCCGCCGGCAGGACGAACTGGGACGGTCCATCCCGTCCGGGCAGGTGCTCACCGAGAAACAGCGGGTCAAGGCCTACATCGCTCTGCACAACGCGTACGGCGTCGACCTCAACCCGACCGGCGTCGAGCTGGCCGAGGTCTCGCTGTGGCTCAATACCATGCACCCGGGCATGCTCGCGCCTTGGTTCGGCCTGCATCTGCGGCGCGGGAACTCGCTCATCGGCGCCCGGCGCGCGGTCTACGCTGCCGACGACGTCTGCTCCACCGCCAAGGAGTGGCTCAAGGCCAAGGGAACCCTGGCCCCGACTCCGCTGCCGATGCGCGATGAGGACGGCAACCCTCAGCCGCTGCCGGCCGACGCTGTGCACCAGTTTCTCCTGCCCACGCCGGGCTGGGCCGCTGTCGCCGGCAACACCGAAGCGAAACAGCTTTCTACCGATCAGAACAAGAAGCTCGCGGACTGGAAGAAGGGCATCCTCCAGCGGCCGACGCGGAACACCTCACATCTCAAGGCGGACGGCACCCCGAAACTGGTCGCCCGCACCCAGCAGCCGCAGCAGGAGAAGCCGTCCCAGTTCACCCGGCTCCGCGACGCCGCCCGGCGAGTCGAGTTCCTCTGGGCCGCGGTCGTCAAGCGGATGGACATGTCCGAGCAGAACATAGCCCGGCGGATCCCGATCTGGGGAGCTGGGACGGACGAGCCCGAGTACGGCTTCCTGCACCAGCAAGAGCGATCAACACCCAAGGAGGACGTGCTCCGGGACCTCTTCGAGGCAGTCGACACCCCGTACTGGCGGCTGAAGCTGGTCATGGACGCCTGGTGTGCCCTCTGGTTCTGGCCGTCCGACCAGGCCGGGCTGCTCGACGGCACCGACGAGGAGTACGACGTCAGCGGCAGCATCACACGCGACAGCCTGGCCAGCCTGATCGACACCGCGGCTCCCGGCACCGAGCCACCAGCCGAACTGCAGCAGCAGGCGACATCCAATGCGGTTGCGCCCTCGGCACCAGCTGCCCGGCGCATGATCTCGCGGCCGATGACGCTCTTCCCCATGGACGGCGACCAGACGACCCTCGACGAACTTGGTTGGGGTCTGGAGCCCGAGCCAGCACCCGTAACGCAGCAGCCCCAGAAGAAGCCCGCGAAGGCCCCGAAGTCCTCGGCACCGGCACTCCGCCGAGTCATCCCCCTGAAGAACCTCGACGACTGGCTCGACTTCCTCGAAGCAGTCCTCGGCACCGCCGACGTCCCGCAGAACAGTTTCCTCGACGCGTACGACACGCTCGACAAGCTGAAGGATTTCGAGAAATCCCTGTCCGGATTCTTGAACATGGACACCAAGCCGCCGGAAGACCGGTTCCCGTGGCTGCGGGTCGTCCGCGACATCGCCGACCGGCAGGGCTTCCTGCACTGGGAGCTGGAGTTCGCGCTCATCTTCGCCGAACGAGGTGGCTTCGACCTCCAGGTCGGCAACCCACCGTGGGTCCGGCCTCGCTGGGATGTCGACGGTGTGATGGCCGAGTACGAGCCCTGGTTCAAGCTGGTGGACCGTCCGTCCGAGATGGGCAAAGAACGCAGACGGCAGGAACTGCTTCAAAGGCCTGCCGCCAAGGCTTTTTTGATCGACGAAATCACTAGCAATAGGGCGACCGTAGCGTTTGTTGGAGGCTCTCAGAACTACCCGTTGCTGGCAGGCACTCAGCCGGACCTTTACCGGGCTTTTATGTTCCGCGTTTGGGCGCACGCTTCTCGACATGGAACCGCCGGAATGCTGCATCCCAATACTCATTATACCGGACAGAAAGAGGGAAGACTGCGCGCAGCGGCCTACGAGAGGCTCCGGATCCACGGAGACTTCTCCAATCCGGGCCACAGGTTTTTTCCGAAGCCAGTAGGTGAATCAAGTCATTTCGGAATCCATATCTACGGAGCAAGGCAGGTGGTTAGATTTAAACATCTTTCCTGGCTTTTCTCTGCGCGTTCACTTTCCCTCTCCTTGACGCATGACGGCACCGGGGAAGCTCCAGCCATCCGATACAAGGGCAAGCTTGACGAACGTCCACATCGAAACCGAGTGATCATTGTGGACGAAAAAGTTCTTGCAGTTTGGCGGAGGCTGGTCGGCGAGGAGGACCGGCCGCTAAACCAGGCACGCCTGCTATTCCCGGTCAGCACCGCCGAAGCCTCCGCAATCGAGGCACTAGCCACCTACCCTCGTCGACTTGGCTCCATGAGCCCCCAGATTTCGTCGGGCTTCCATGAATCAGACGCAAAGAAGACGAATCTTATCGACTACAATCGCGAAGATCCCTCGACTGGCCAGGAGTATCGGCCGGAGGATTGGGATGAGGTAATCCTTAAGGGAAACCAGATTGGTGTTGCTACCTCAATATTCAAGCGCCATAATGCAAACAGTAATGATCCATATGGGGCGGACCTTGTAAATTTGCCATCAAACTTCGTTCCAGATACCGGTTATGTCGCTGTTCCTGGACGGGAGGAGGCATGCCGACAGGATCATGATCTGTGGATCGATCACGCGGAGTTGGCGCGTCTCCGCTCCGACGAAGAGGTCCTAAGCCGCACGAGGGCGCTAATCGCCGAGGTCGAGAACACCTCTGAGGCGAAGATCGGCCCAGAGAAGGTGGACGCGGCTCTGGTGCAGAATTCCCGGCGGCCATATGTCGATTTCTACAGAATGGCGTGGCGCCGTCAGATCGCTCCGGACACCCAACGCGCCCTTTATGCAGCCCTTATCCCGCCCGGGACTGCCCACATCGATTCAATGCATTCCATGGCAATGTCGAGTAACTCCCTTAACGTCTTGGTAGCAGGGTTCTGGGCATCCTTGCCTCTTGACTACCTCCTTCGCGCAACCGGCCGGAGCGATCTTTACGTCGCCGGAGCCAAAGCTATGCCCGCACCCGATGAAGATCACCCGCTTGCCTGCGCACTCCTTCTGCGGACCCTAAGACTCAATTGTCTTACATCGGCATACCGTGACCTTTGGGCGGAGGTTTATGACCCGGCGTGGACGAACACTGAAGCGTGGGCGCTGGACTGGTCCGGATCGCGGCCATTGGCCGAAGTCAGCCCAGAGTGGACGTCGGAAACACCGTTGCGGACCGAACGAGATCGGCGGGCAGCGCTAGTCGAGATAGACGCCCTCGTGGCTGTGTGGCTAGGTATGGATGCCGACGCTCTCATTGCCGCATATCAGGGGCGGTTCCCTGTGCTCCAGAAGTTCGAAAATGTGACCTGGTTTGATTCAGAAGGCTGGAAGCTTGCAGGTGACGCTCGGACGATCGGTCAGAGGCAGACCAAGGCGACCTGGGCGCAGTTCGAGGCGTACCAGAACGATAAGGCCGATCCGAAGACCGTTGCGCCTCCGGAGGGATTCACGCCGCCGTTCTACAAGGCGGACCGGGTGGCTGAGATGACAGCGGCGCACGCGGTGTTCCAGGCTCGGCTGGATGCGGCGATCGCTCGCGGCGAGTGGGATCCGGTCACGCGGAAGGCGGCGAAGCAGTGAGGCCGACCCTGGAGGCGCGCGGGCTGAAGGAGAGCCTGCTGCAGTACCTGTCAACCACCTACGCGCTGGCCGACGAGGGTGCCCGGGAGGCGCTGCACCGATTCCTCGGCAACGAGACGTCGGGGATGTTCCGTGGGCCGTTCCTGCGGATCAGGACTCCGTTCACCACGGCGGCGCCGGGTTGGGAGCAGCATCTGGAGTGGCGGCGGGAGGGCTGGACGCCGTACGCCCATCAGGCTCGGACTTTTGCCCGGTTGAGCTCGGCGAATGGTCACGTGCCGGAGCCGACGCTGGTCACCACGGGCACAGGCTCCGGCAAGACGGAGTCGTTCCTCTACCCGATCCTCGATCACTGTCGCCGGGAGCGGGTGGCCGGGCGGTCCGGAGTGAAGGCGTTGCTGCTGTATCCGATGAACGCGCTCGCCACCGACCAGGCGCAGCGGATCAACGAGCTGCTTCTCGGGCACCGCGACGAGCTGGGCACGGTGACGGCCGGCCTCTACATCGGTGACCGGGCCGCGATTCAGTACGAACGGGTCTACACCCGGCGGCAGGACATGCAGCTGACCCCGCCGGACATCCTGATCACCAACTACAAGATGCTCGACCTGCTCCTTCAGCGGGTCGACGACACGCCGCTGTGGCAGGACGCGGACCTTCGCTACGTGGTGGTGGACGAGTTCCACACCTACGACGGCGCGCAGGGTACCGACGTCGCGATGCTGCTGCGCCGGCTCGCGTCCGTCGTGGGCGCCGGCGAGGAGGGCCGCCCGCTGGGCCCGATCTGCCCGGTGGCCACCTCGGCGACGCTCGCCTCGGCGTCCGACGAGCGCGCCACCGAGGATCTGCTGAAGGTGGCGACAGCGGTGTTCGGCACCCCGTTCACCGCTGAGGCGATCGTCGGTGAGGATCGCCTCACCATCGACGAGTTCATCCCACTGCGCGATATCGGGGAGCTACCGGACGAGGACGTGATCCTGCCGACCCCGACGCCGGACGAGCTGCTCGCCCTGCCGGACCCAACCAGCGGCGACGATGCGCTCCTGCTGCTGGCGCATGCTGTGACCGGTATCAACGATCTGGATCAGATCGAGCTCGGAAGGCGACTCAAACGGCACCTATTCACCAAGGCGTTGCTCATCGCTCTCGAGGGCGATGTGAAGAGTGGCCCGGACGTGCTGCGGCTGATGTGGCGTGCCGGCGCGCAGAGCTGGTCGTCGGCGATCACCCGGCAGCCGGAGAAGGCCGCCGCGGCGCTGGCCAGGTTCGTGGCGCTGCTCTCGTACGCCCGTGATCCTCAGTCTCCGTCCGGCGAGCTCCGGCCGTTCGTGCATGTCGAGGTGCACCAGTGGGCTCGGGCGGTGACCCGGCTGCTGCGTGGGGTGTTGCCGTGGCCGAAGGCGGAGTTCCGGTGGGATGTCGCCGGGACCCGCGATCCCGGCACCGATCAGGGCGTGGTGACGGTACCCGTGACGACCGCGACCGCCGGGCAGGCCGCGAACCTGTTCCTACCAGCGGTCTACTGTCGGGAATGTGGTCGCTCCGGCTGGGCGGTCTTCTCGCCCGAGAGCGACGACTGGGACGTCCAGTTCGACAGCTACAAGATCCGCCGGGCATCGACGGGGCAGGACAAGGTCCGGATCCGCTACCTGATCGCGGCCACCGACCGGGAGGCCGCCGAGGGCGCCGGCCGCAACACGATGCGCGACGCCGGCCAGCGTGTCGGAGCACCGTTGGCGTCACAGGGCCCTGGTGGGACGCTGATGGTGCTGGACGCCGTCCGGCAGCGGCTGCGGCTGCCGGACCCGGGCTCCGACTACAACGAGGACGGGCAGCCCGCACTGACCGCGCGGGATTCGACCTTTTTGCTGGTCAACCTTGGTTCGACGGCCAACACGGCCGCGGCGGAGGACTGGTGCCCGGCGTGCGGTGAGCGCAACGCCATCCGCTTCCTCGGCACCGGTGCGGCCGCTCTGGCCGCGGCGGCCATCACGCAGCTGTTCACCGCTGGTGAGCTGAACAAGGAGGCGTTCGAGGATAAGACCCTCATGTTCAACGACTCGGTCCAGGATGCGGCGCACCGGGCCGGGTTCGTGGCGAACCGGTCGTACACCTTCTCGCTGCGAGCGCTGCTCGCCGCGCACCTGCGCCAGGAGTCCGCCACCGCTCTGAACGACCTGATCGCCGACGTGGTGTCGGCGACGACCGATCCGCAGACCCTCGCTGCGGTCGTACCTCCGGATTTGCATGGCCTGCTCGGTGTCGACCGCCTGCTGTCCGGCCGTGGACGTGGTGGCGATATCGCAACCTGGCAGTTGATCGGGCAGCGGCTGGCATTCGAGACGCTGATGGAGTTCGGGTTCCGCTCCCGCAACGGCCGCACGCTGGAGCTCACCCGCACCGCGGCGGCGCACATCCACCTCGCCGATCCGGCCGCCGTCACGGCGATGGTCAAGGAGATCCACCTCGATCTGGGCCGGGACGGCCTCCCGATCATGGAGGCCGACGACGCCACCTACCTGGGTTTCGTCCGGGTATTTCTGGAACGGCTTCGCAGCCGCGGCGCTGTCTCGCACAAGTGGCTGAGCAAGTACATCGACGAGGCTGGGACGAGCCGGTACTTCATCTGGGGACAGCGTCCGCAGGGCATGCGAGCGTTCCCGAACCGGGTCGCGGCGCCGAAGTTCCTGCTCGCGGCCCCGAAGAACGGCAGTGACTTCGACGTCGCCTCCGGCCGGCTGTCCTGGTACGAGCGGTGGGCGGGACGCACCCTCGGCCTGTCGCGGGAGGTCATCCCGGAGTTCTGGTACCGGCTGCTGCCTGAGCTGGCCTCGGCTGGGCTGTTGTCCGTTCGTACCCCGAATGATTCCTCCGCCCGCATCTACGGCCTGCAGCCGGGCAACATCGAAGCCCTGCTGCTGGACGACGGCCAGGTGCGGGAGGCTTTCGTACGCTGCCCGGTCTGTTTCTGGGAGCAGACGGTGCATCCGTCAATGCTCGACCAGTGGCACGGCCAGCGGTGCCCGGCCTATCGGTGCCGCACCGGCCGCCTGATCGCCGGCAACCGGCCGATGGAACTCGGGCGCCACCAGCGTGACCGTGACTACACCCAGGACTACTACCGCCGGCTCTACCGGCAGGCGGGCACCTATCAGGTGAACACCGCCGAACACACCGGCATGCTCACCCGCCAACAGCGGGAACGGGTCGAGCAGGCGTTCAAGCAGGGCCGCAAGCCCGACGAGACGGGCGTAGTGGCGTTCAAGAACCCGAACGTCCTGTCCTGCACGCCAACGCTGGAGATGGGTATCGACATCGGGGACCTCTCCGCTGTGGTACTCGCCGCGCTGCCCCGTCGCCCGGCCGGCTACGCCCAACAGACCGGACGTGCCGGACGGCGTACCGGCAACGCGTTCCTGCTGACCATCGCCGACCGCTCTCGGCGTGACCTGTACTTCCTGGATCAGCCGAAGGAACTCATCGCCGGGATGATCGTGCCGCCGGGCTGTTACCTGTCCGCGGTGGAAATCCTGCGCCGGCAGTACCTCGCCCACCTTCTCGACCTGGCCGCGGCCGGACGCCTTGCCCGCCCTGACGGCGTCGTACTGCGGGCGCTGCCGGACCGGGTGAACGCGCTGTTCGGGCCGTCCGGGTATCTCGTCGACCTGATCGAGGTCGCCATCACCCAGGCCGCCGAACTCGTGGCGGGTTTCCTCCGGCTGTTTCCCCGCGACGACGGCGCCGACCTGTTGCCACGCGGTGTCACCGAAGATGCACGTAACGATCTTGTCGAGTACGCGTCACATGGCCTGCGGGCGGCGCTGGAGGAAGCCGAGCGGGAGTGGCGACGCCAGGACGAAGGGTTGCGGGCCCGGATCCGGATAATCAGCGAGGCCTACGACGAGCTGCACGACTCCGACCCTGACGAGGCGGATGAGAAGGCAATGCTGGATGCCGAGCGGCGTGCGCTCGGCAAACGGCTGATGGACCTCGGAAACACCACGGCGCAGGGTGCGTTGTGCGATCTGGGCCTGCTGCCCAACTACGCCCTGGTCGACACGGTCACCACCCTCAACGCCACGCTGTACGGGCCGGACGGTGTGAGCCCGAAGGACGGCAAGACGCCCCGGTACAGGTCGAGTCAGGTGAGCTACCAGCGGCCCCGCCGATACGCCCTAGAGGAGTTCGCCCCCGGCAACACCTTCTACGTCAACGGCTACCGTCACCAGATTACCGGCATCGACATCATCACGTCTGGCCGGCCCGAGTGGCATCACTGGCGCGTCTGCCCGGGCTGCGGGTACATCCGCACGGAAGACGCCGTGCACGACCGGTCTGCTTGCCCCCGCTGCGACAGCACCTACATCGCTGACGACGGCTGCCTCTTCCAGGTCGTCGAGCCGTCGACCGTGACTTCGCGTGACCTGCGGGAAGACGCCCGGATCCGGGACGACAAGGACGAGCGCGACCGTCGCTTCTACACCGTCGTTGACGCGGTCGACTTTCCAGACGACGAGATCGCCCCCGGTTCGTGGCGGCACGCGCACCAGACGTTCGGCGTCGACTACTGCCGGCGCGCGATGATCCGGCGCATCAACGTCGGGCCGGCCCGTTACGACGCGCCGCCGCGGGACGACTTCGCCGGCCACACCGTACGGATTAATCCATTCCACGTCTGCACCGGATGTGGGGCAACGAGCGCGGACGGCCAGCCGGTCTTCAATCTCGAATCGGACGCTCTCACCTCCTCCCAGGCACGTAACCCGCAGCTGAAGAATCACCGCCCATGGTGCCCGCTGCGCCGGGGCAAGCCGGACAACATCACGCAGGAGAAGGTCCTGCTCGCCCACCAGTTGCGGACAGAGGCGCTACGCATCCTCCTTCCGGCTGCGGCTGCTGACGTCGACACCCGGGTGCACTCCTTCCGGGCTGCGCTGCGGATGGGCGTAGACCTGCACTTCGGCGGCGACCCGCAGCACCTGGACACCACCGTCGCCTCCATGCCGGACCAGGCGAGCGGGGAACGCCGCTGGTTCCTGGTTCTCTACGACCGGCTTCCGGGAGGCACCGGCTACCTGGACCGGCTCACGAAGGCCGAAGACTTCCAGAAGGTGCTCTTGAAGGCACACACCGCGCTGCTCGACTGCAAGTGCAAGGACGAGCAGCGCCGGGCCTGCCATCGCTGCCTGCACCGGTATACCCCCGAACCGCAGCAGGACCTTGTCTCCCGCAACACCGCGCTCCGGATGATCAGCTCGCTGCTCTTCGATGACGACGGGTGGAAGACCGAACCTGTCGCCAACACCCGGAAGATTGGACTGGACGGCCAGCTCGAATCCGACCTCGAGCAGCGCTTCCTCGACCTGCTGCGCGGCTGGGTGTCGGTTACCAACGACGTATCGCTCGACGAGGACGGCCACGCCAGCGGGCACCTGCGCTTTGCCCGCGGCACCGACCTAGTCCACTGGCGGATGACTGCCCAGCAGCAGCTGCGCCGGACCAGGACCGACTTCACCTTCAATCGAGTAGACGGTCCCAGCCAGAGTGTCACCGTCTACCTAGAGGGCTTCCGGTTCCACGCCACCCCTGAGCACAACCGCATCGCGTCGGACGCCCGGCAGCGGACCGTCCTACGCGCCGAGGGCCACCGTGTCTTCCAGGTCACCTGGTCCGACATCGAGCTGTTCGAGCAGCGGCCGACCTCCACCCGGCCGGTCTGGCCGCCGTACTCAGGAACGGCGCAGGAACAGGCCAAAGACGCTTACGAGGAGTTCGACGGCAACCGGGCCCAACTGACCGGCATGATCTACACCAACCCGGTGAGCTCTCTGATCGCCTACCTGCGAGACCCCGACGAGCAGCGGTGGGCGTCAGCGGCGGGCGCCATGGTGACCGGACTGCTGGCCGAGCCAGGAACCGCTCTACTAACGGCGACGACCGATCGCCGGGAACTGGCCCGGACGCTCCGTGCCGAACTCAACGGGCTCACTGCTGGTCAACCCGAACAACCCCCGTCTGCCGGGGACCCGGACGCCACGCTGCACGCTTTCCGGGCGCACGATCAGTGCGGGCTGCCGATCATCGTCACCCTCGACGCCAAGGATCCGGACCACCCGCGCTGGACGGCGCTCGCGGCTCTCGACGACCGTGACGACGCACTCACCGGCGATGGCCACTGGCGGCGCTGGCGCTCGTGGCTCTACTGGACGAACCTCACCCAGTTCCTCGCGTACGCCGGCGGTGACGGAGTCCAAGTCGCCTACAGCACCGCCGCCGAACTCGACCTTGACACCCTCCTCGTCTGCGGCGGCGTCGGTGAACTCGACTCGCTGAACGGCCCGCCGCCTAAGCCGACGGTCAGCGTCGACAAACCCGCTGCGGCGACGTCCGGACCGCGGGACCAGCAGTGGGACGACGAGATCCTGGAGATCCTCGACGATGAGCCGGAACACGGCGGTGATCTCGGTGTTCTCGCCCGCAGGCTGGCCGACCGGGGCAAACGCGCACCCGTGTTCGGCTACGAACTCGGCGCCGGCCGCTGGCAGGTCGACTTCGCCTGGCCCCTGCCAAACCTCAAGATCGCAGTAGTGGCCCTGCACAGTGATGATACCGACGCACGGCACCGGAACGAGGCATACGCCGAGGAAGGCTGGACGATGCGAACCGCGGCCGAGTGGCTCCAACACCTCGACGAACTCGAAGACCTGCTGCCCGACATGGAAGACTCCGAGTCATGACCGCGCGACTCAGCCTGCACTACAAGGCCGAGGAAGAGCTCTACAAGCTTGACCGGACGGTCAAGGGACTGTTCTACGACTTCTGCCACCGGTTTCGGAGGAACCCAGATCAGCCCGGCCTGGATCTGAAGAAGCTCAAGGGCGACTCCCGCATCCACCGCGCCAAGATCAACCAGTCGTATCGGGCACTGCTCATTCCGGTCGAGACCGACGAGCGTGGCCGCCAGCACTGGCTGATCATCGCGGTCCGGCATCGCAAGGACGTCTACGACGAACTCCAGGTCGCGGTCAACCGCGTCACCGGAGAGCTGGAGTTCGTCGACCTCGCCGTGATGGGCGACAGCTCCCTGCAGCGTGCCGGGATCACGCTCACCCCGGCCGAGCCCGATGATGTAGCTCCAACGCCGGCTCCCATTCGAGAGCCCGATCAGGTTCCAGACCGGCCGCCCCTACTCGGCGCCTACACGGCCGACCAACTCCGCGACCTCGGCGTTGCCGAGCAGCTCATCGACTTGGCCTTGGCTGTCACGACTGATGAGGAACTCGACCGACTCGTCTCGGGTGCACCGCTGCTGTCCAAGGACGTGCTTTACGGACTCGCGGCAGGGATGAGCATCGATTCAGTGCTCGAAGAGGTGACCCGCCCGGTACAACTGTCGACTGCCCCGGACCTCGCCGACATCTCCACCGCGGTCAGCCGAACGAATGTCTCGTCGATCGACGACGACGTGCAGGCTGCCCTAGACGAGGGCAGTTTCCGCAGCTGGAAGCACTACCTGCACCCGACCCAGGCCAAAACCGCGCGGCGTAAATACACCGGCCCGGCCCGCGTCTCTGGCGGTCCGGGCACCGGCAAGACCGTCGTCGCGCTGCACCGGGTCAAGTATCTCGTCGAGCAGCTGACCGACGACGGCGTGCAGATCCTGCTCACAACCTTCACCGCCAACCTCGCCGCCGACCTGCGGCTCCGTCTCACCTCCCTGATAAGCGAACCGGAGCTGCTGGCGAGGGTTGACGTCATGCACATCGACCAGCTTGCCGCCCGCGTCATCGGTGAGAACACCGACCAGCGCAACCGGCGCAAGCGCATCAGCGATCAGGCAGCCATGGTCGAGATGCGGCAGCTCCTCCTCGAACTCGACGAAAAGCGCTGGGAGGCCGACTTTCTCCTCGACGAATGGGAGCAGGTTATTCTCGGCCAGGCACTGACAAGCCGGTCGGACTACTTCAGCGCCCGACGGGGCGGGCGTGGCCGCGCACTCACCCGCCCAGAACGCAGCCAGATCTGGAAGCTTATCGAGCAGTTCGCCGCTCGTCTGGACAAGCTCGGCGCCGAGACCTGGGGCCAGGCCGCCGAACGCGCCGCCCGCTTCGAGATCGAACGCGCCGCCGCAGCGGAGCGGTACCGGAGCTCGCCTGCGACGGCTGACGACAGCTCCGGCTCTCGGCCTTTTGCGTACCGGTACCGGCACGTCGTCGTCGACGAAGCCCAGGACCTGCGCGCCGCTCATTGGAAGATGTTGCGCGCCATGGTTGAGCCAGGCCCGAATGACCTCTTCATCGCCGGCGACACCCACCAGCGGATCTATGACCACCAGGTCTCTTTGGGTGCTCTGGGTATCAATATTCGGGGCCGCTCACGTCGGTTGACACTCAGCTACCGCACCACCCGCGAGATCCTGGAACACGCCCTCCGGATCGCCGAGGGCAACAAGACCGTCTACGACGATCTCGACGACGGCGTCGACAACCTCTCGGGATACCGGTCCGTGCTGCACGGCCCCACACCGACCTTCCTGGGATATCAGAACTGGCCGGGCGAACTGGCCGGCGTCGGCACACTGCTACAGGGATGGCGCGACGAACTCTCGACGGACGACGATGGCGCCCGCCAAGACCCGTCCGGCCACGTCGCGGTCGCGGTCGCGGATCACGAACAGCTGACCCAGGTCATCGAGTACCTGGAGAAGCAGGGCGGCCTGACCTGCGCCGAGCTCACTAAGGACGGGCCGCGTGGCGACGGCGAGATTCACGTGGGGACGATGCACCGATTCAAGGGCCTTGAGTATCAGCGGCTGGCGATCATCGGAGTGCGCAAGGGCGCGATCCCACGTCCCTACATCGAACGCTACCGCCGGTCCGACCCGCAGCGGTACGAGCTCGAGCAACGCAAGGCCCGGTCGCTGCTGTTCGTCGCCGCGACCCGTGCCCGAGACGTACTAGCCATCACTTGGCACGGTGCACCCAGCCCATTGTTGGATCCAGTGGTCAACGGCTGAGACCGCCCTGATGCGACTGCTCGATTCGGGCTGGGCCGTTCCCTCGCCTGTCTCAGCTACTGGCGGTTGCCGAGCTGGCACCGTCTGGTCCGGTGGTCGCGGTCCGAGGGCGCTTGATGCCGATCAGGACGTCTTTGCCGAGGTGCTCTTTGATCAGGTAGGTGAGGCGGTTGCCGTCGATGAGTTCGATTCGTCCGTGTTCGCGGGCCTTCTGCCAGGAGCGTGGTGTGAACCATGAGGTGGTGACGAGGATGCCGTGTCCGGCCTTCTTCTCTTCGATGGCGCCGGCGAGTTCGCGGATGTGGCTGACGCCCACGGCGTCTTTGTAGCGTTTGGCCTGCACGATGCTCAGCCGGCCGAGCAGGGCTGAGCGGTTGACGACGACGGCGTCGACTCCGTCGTCGTAGTTTTGTTCGGTGGTCCAGCTTTCTACGCCCATCGCCTCGAAGATCTGCCGGACGAGGTGTTCGAACTCGGTGGGGCTCATCTTCATCAGATCGGGGCGCGAGTCGAGCGTGGAGACCGCGTCCAAGCCGTCGACGAAGGAGAACTTGGTCAGGTCGAAGTCCAGGATTGGAGTGATCGGTTCCAGCTCGTACGGGTGCGGTGAGACGAGGGCGTTGAGGTGGCGCAGGCACACCTCGGGGCGGACCTGGGCGAGGACGAGTTGGGCGAACAGCTCACGTTCGACGTTGAGGCTGATCAGGCAGGGGTATTCGCGCTGCCCGGTGCCGGGGTTGATCGCGTCGACGTGGCCGTTGAACCCGATGCTGGCAAGCTGTGGATCCGCTTCGAACAGGTTGTGCAACGTCAGGAGCGCTACCTGGGCGACGAGCGATCGGTACAGCTCGCTGGTCTCCTTCGTGGGTCGTGGGACCGGTTGGATCTCGTCGCGGGTCTGAACGTACTTGTATCCACGCTCGGTGGGTACAGCGTCGCGGCCGGGGAGCTGCATGCGTACGACGATCTGCGCCTGCTGGGGACTGAAGGTGATCTCCGCGCGCCGGGGGAAGTCGTCTGGCAGGGGTACTTGGTTGAGGGCGAGCCCGAGGACCGACTCGACGGTCTTTCGGTCTCGGGCGCGGTAGCTGGTGATCAGTTGCTCGACGTGTCGGTTGTGCTCCTCAACCTCCGCCAGATGTTGTCGGACCCGTGCGTCATGATTGCTGCGTGCCGCGTCGAGCCGCCGCCGCCGGTCGGCGTCGGCGGCCTGCCATGCCTGCATGGCCTGCTGATGGGCGGCGCGGGCATGGGTGAGCTGCTGCTGGTAGCGGTTCTGCCCGCCGAGGAGCCGGCTGACCATGCCGGGCTGCGGTGGCTCGAACTGCTCCCAGGCCGGCTGCGCGGCGACTGCGGCGAGGTCGCCCGGATTGAACGGCTGCTGCGAGGGCTGACGCTTGAGCGAGGTCAGGTCGATTCGAGCGGTGTGGCGTAGGCCGGAGGTGAGGATCGCTTGGAGCTGCCGGGCCCGGGTCTCGACCTCAGCGGTCCGTAACTCGGTCTCGCGCTTCTGGTCGGCGATGTGCTGGTCTCGTTTTGCCCGATCAGCGGCCTTGGCCGTAGCTGCGGTGGCGCGCTGTTGCCGCTCGAGTTCTCGTACCTGCTGGCGTTGCCAGCGTTCCGATTCATTCGGCGAGGGAGACCTACGCGCCATCCAGTTGCCTCCGGTGAAGAACTCGGGCTGCTGTTTCAGCGCGGCCAGGCTATCGCCGGGAATCGCCCCCGTCTAGCCGTGCGTAGCCGAATCATTACTGGAGGCGTTCGGACGTCACGCTGCCTCTGTTCCCGCGCTGCGGAGGTCGCGCACCAAGCTGTGAGTGGTGCGGTCTGCTGAGGGCCCGCAGTGGCCGACGCGATCTGTACCGTTTGACAATGAGCCACGACCCCTCATGGATGAGGTCGAGGACGGATGGCACTCAGCCATGAACGACCCCCGATCCGAAGGATCTGCCGCAGCCGATGACGGCGGCGCGGACGGAGCCGAGGGGCACGACATCCGAGTTCGCCTAGACAAGCAGGTCGACGACTTCGCGCAGAGGCGTGTCCGGCCGCGGGGGCCTGTCACGCACGAAGAGACACCGCACTTCAAAGTTATGTATTTGTGGTCCTGGGACGGCCACCCAAGCGCGGGGCCTGCAGCCAGCCCTCGGAGGCGATGCTGGCCGGGTAGTCCGCCGACCGTGACGTCGCCCCGTCTGGGTCAGCCGGCGGCGGCGAGCTGGCTCAGCAGAGTCCTATTGAGCAGAGCGGAGCAGCCGGTCTCGCTGACCAGCCGGCTCAGGTTCCGCCACATGAGGGTGCGGATCTCGGTGGCGCTGCCGCCGTAGTGCCGGCCGAGCGCGGTCTCGACGGTGGTGGTGTTGCCGGGCATGCGTGGTTGCGGGGCAGTGCGGTCGCCGAAGGGGTGGTCGGTCTCCGGCAGGATCCGGTCGAGAGGCAGCTGACCCAGGGTGTCGATGCGTTTCACCGCGCTGGCGTTCAGCGAGAAGTAGCAACCGAGCTCGACCGCATGGCGGGTCTGCTCTGCGGTTCCTGTCCACCAGTGCAGGACCGTTCCGCGGATCGGCCTGTGCGTCAAAGCGGCCAGGACCTCGTCGTGCGCGCCGGCCGAATGGATGCTGGCCAGGCGTGGCTGGCGCTGCAGCACGCCGAGGATCGCGTCGAACGTGACCATTTGCCGTTCCAGGCCGCCCTTGCGGGAGCCGTCCAAGCCGATTTCGCTGACGTACGGCGTGCGGGCCACCAAATCCTCGAACTGCGCGACGTTGAAGCTGGTGTGGTTGCGGGCCAGACCAGGATGACAGCCAGCACCCCAGATCACGCGAGGGTCGCGCCGCCGCAGGGCGGTGCGGGACTCGGTGAGGGTGCGGCAGGCCGCGAAGACGATGCCGGGCAGCGCGATGAGCTCAGCGGCGTCGATAGCCACGTCGACGTGGGCATGCAGATCGAGGGGAGCCAGCCGTGCGGTCATCGGGGGAGGGTCTCCAGTTCGTGCATGCCACGTTCGATCAGCGACTTCGCGTCGGCCAAGGGGTAGTGGTCGGGCAGGGTGAGGGTGATCAGGTCGGCGGCGCGCAGGCCACGGCCCAAGAACCCGCGCAGTGACGCCGCGACCGACTTATCGCGCAGGTAGGCGGCCAGGCGCGGATCGTCTCTTGTGTCGAGGTAGCTGGTGTGGTCGGTGAGGTGACTGGCGCGAAACGAGGCCCGGCGCAGCAGGCAGCCGAAACACACCCCGCAATGCGACAACACCGGGTAGCCGAGGCTGCGATGTCCGGTGTGGCCGCAGGAGTGTGTCATCGATAGAAACTCCGAGGCCGCCTTCGCCCCGACCAGGTCCCTGACCCGGGTGAACATCTCGCCCTTGGTCATCGCCGACAGGGGATTGCTGATCGGCGCGTGTGCCCCGGTGACGGTGGCGAGGCGGCTGAGCTCGTGCAGGAAGTACGGGTGGGTGGTGCGGGTGGACACGCTGCCGCGCTGGTCGGCGCCCAGCGGCAGGTTCAGCGACGCGAAGCCGTTCTCCGGGATGTGCAGCTCGACCTGTTCGATGGAGGCCATGGCCAGTCCGAGCGCGAGGAACAGCAGGGAGCGCGTGCGCGTCGAGCGTTCGTCGGGGAACCGGTGTCCGTTCGGCTGGGTGGTCTTGCGACTGAACCGGATCTGATGGTGGGCAAGACCACGGCTGCCGGTCAGCGCAGCGATCCGGGTGGCGACCTCACGTTGCCGGGGCGCGAGGTTGGTGGCGCCGATGTGGGAGAACAGCAGCTGGCGGCGCTCGCCGAGCTCGTGCTGCGACAACAGGGCACCGACGGCGGAGTCGGCGCCGCCGCTGAGCAGGACCACCCGATGCGCGCCGGCATACCGGTAAGTGGCGGCCTCGGTGGGCAGCTGGGCCGGGTGGAAAGTTAGCGACCAAGCGTCGCCGGACAGGAACCCGAGCAGAGCTTCCCAGTGCGCCTGGCTGGCTTGCCACGCATCGGGATCGGTGACCGGGATGTGTAGCTGGAATCGGCGCTGCGACCAGCTCGAGCCATTGGCGCGGCGGGTCACGGACCGGTCGGCGGCGTAGACCAGGACGGCGAGGCGGACCAGGTCGGCATTGGCCGGCCGAACCGGTCCGAACTGGCCCAGGCTCGGGCCGACCGGGCTGGTGAAGGAGCCGACCGCGTTCGGAGTCCAGTAGAACGTCGAGCGTGCAGCGTCGTGCGGGAGTTGCTCGGGGAGGGTGAAGGCCATCGTGAAGGTGTTCATGGCCGGCCCCAGATCGTGCGCAACGATTCGATGCCCTTCTCGATAGCACGTCTCAATTCGCCTTCGGTAGCGCCGGTGACGCTCAGTGGCGCGTTGTCGGCCAGCACTCGGGCGGTGGCGCGCATCTCGTCCTCGGCGGCCAAGACCGCCGCCGCGGTCGGGTCGCCCTGCTGTAGGCGGGCGGCCGTCTCGCTGCAGGCCGCTTCGAACACGATCAGCGCGATCGTCTCGCGGACGATCTCGTCCGCCGTCGGTGCGGCACCGTCGGCTTGCTCCTGCAAGATCCAGCTTGCGATGTCAGCAGCGACCAGCCGCTGCTCGTGATCTTCAATCGTGCCGTCCTGCAGCGGTCCGCACGCCGCGTCGACGATGGCTTTAGTGACTTGTAACGGGTCGGGGTTGGCGCGCAGCGCGTCATAGTCGAGCCCGAGGTCACGCACCGCCTGGGCATCGCCGGTCCGTAGTCCATAGGCGGCCGCCGCAGCTCGGCTCGCCGTCCGAGCCGACCCCGCGATCGTCCGTTGAGCGCCCCCGCCCGCACCACCGCCTCCGCCGCCGGCGCCTCCTGCTCCACCTCCGGGGCCGTCACCACCGCCACCGAACAGCCGCAGGGCCGGTGCCAGCGCCGCGGGTGTCAACGGCGGGCGGGGCTGGTTACCACCGGCTCCACTGCCGATCCACTGCGCGACTGCGTCACGCAGATCCTTACCGGCCTTACCGCCGCCGCCCGTGTAGGAGCCTTTCGTCCCCACCGGCTACCGCCCGCCGCGCAGCACGAGGCCCAGAGCGTTCCGCACCGGTCCGTCGGTGGTGGCATCGTGCCACTGCTGCAACACCGGAGCGAAGACCTGGGCATCGTTCTGGAACCTCATGATCGCCGCGACGGTCAGGTCGTCGGCAGGCACCGTCTGCAAAGCCCGGTTGGCGGCCTCCGCCGCTTGCTGGTAGCGCGGGACCAGCCGCACGATGGCGGCGAACGCGGCGGGCTGGTTGCTCGGCTGGTCCCGGCCGACTCGCCCGAAGTATTCGATCAGCAGGGTCGCATCGGTGAGACCGAGAGCGTCGAGGTCGGCGTCGGTCACCGACTTCTGCTCGGCGCGTGAGTGGGACAGCAGGTTCGCGGCCAGATCCCGCAGCCGGCTCGGCAGCCCGGTGTCGAGCAGCAGCTTGCCGGTGAACGACGCCGCCAGGTACAGGTACGGGGCGAGGTCATCGCCGGCCAGCGCAGGCGGAAGCTTCGCCCATCGGAGCAGATCATCACTGAACTGCACCGCAGCCGGGCTAGCAGCTGTGGTCTTCGGTGCACGACGGTCCTTGCCCGCCGGCTCCGGTGAAGCCTCCGGGGTAGCGTCAGCCTCGGGTGCCGGACCGCGGGCCGTCCTGCCCGCAGCCTTCTCTAGGGCGCGGATCTGCTCGCGCAGGTCGCCCTTGGCCAGCCAGTCGAGGACGTGCGTGAAACCGTCCTTGATGAGCTTCTCCAGGACCATCAGCTTCGCAACGACCTCCTCGTCCAGGGTGATCCCGCGGTGCGCGGCCACCGCCTGACGCACCCGTAGGTCGTTGAGGAACCGTTTGATCCGGCGCGGGTTACCCCGCAGCTTCTCGTACAGGATCGGGGTCAGGCGGGCCGCGAACGCTATCTGATCGGTGATGACGCGACCGGTGATCACAGTGCCGAGGTCGTCGAGAGCTCCGCCGATGCGCCGCTGGTCATCGCAGTGCCGCGTGTACGACCTCAGCTCCTCGCGTTCGGTTACGTGCAACAACTGGAGCAGGATCAAATATGCCTCGGTGTCGAACCTACTCAGCGCAGGGATCGGCACGGTCGTCTGCACGATTTTGTGCAGGTAGAGGCTGGCCGGTTCCTCCGGGAGGAACTCGTCGGCCGAATCCGGTGCCCGGCTGGGAGCCGGGAACCGGTCCCGGATCGCGTCGGCGACCCGGTCCTCGTCGGCGGCGATGACGAAGGCCATCTTCGGCACGGCCAAGAACAGCCGTATCGCCTCCAGCGTCTCGACCACGGTGTCAGGCAGGCACCGGTCGAGGTCGTCAACGAGCACGACCACGCGTTCCACCCCGGCAAGGCCCGGGGACTCCATCAGCGCTTCGAACTCGCCCCGGAACTGCTCAAGGCCGCGCGATGGGCCGGGCCCGTTGTCCGATGGTTCGGCGACCAAGTCCAGCACATCGTCGAGCTTGGGTAACTGCATCGTGATGCCAGCACGGGCGGTCAGCTTGATCGCCTTGGACCATTGAACCCGTTTGGTGAGTTTCTTGGCCAGCTCCAGAGTGGCACGAGACCCGGTTTCGGTGTTGATTTCGTGCAGCTTGCGGGTGATGGCGGCGAGGATCTCACCGATCAGGGCCTCTTTCGCGCCCGCGCTGGGGTCGTAGCGCCACGGGTCGGTGCTGACGATCAAGATCTGCTTGTCGGGGCCGAGATTGCGTTCCTTGAGGCCGCTCTCGATGAGCTTGAGGACGGTGGTCTTCCCGCTGCCCCACGCCCCGGACACCCCGACCGCCACTGGGTCGAGGGTTTCGTCCAGCACGGCGTCGATCACTGTCGTCGCCACGGCTGAAAACGCCAGCAAATCGATGTTGTCGGGCTCGTCCGACCACAGCCCCGACCGAGGCCCCTGACCTGGCTCCACGCACGTCCTCCCCGACTATACGTGCGCCGGCGGACGCTGCGCCCGACGGCGCAGATAGTCTCCGCTTCGTACACCTGTCCGGGAACCCGACACGCCGGCCGGCATGATCCGGCCGAGGTTTACCCATTCGGGTGACATGCCGGTGGCCCGGACGCTTCCATCGAATAGGCGTTAAGGCATGGATCCCGGCCCGCGGAAGGCATCAAGGCCTTCGATGCGGGCCTGATGCGGGCGAGGCGTAACGGCGGGAGCATGCCGCCCAGCCTCGCCGCCCTGCCACATCCCCCCGGGCTCTTGACACCTTGAGAAGCCGCCGCTGACGATTGGATGAGAAGTCTCATGCAGCGCTACATCACCCCGACGAAGAACTCCTCGCCGCTGCGGTTGTGGCAGCATGCCGTCGGTCAGGCTGAGCCTACCCAGGTGGGAGCCTGCAGTAATGAGGCCACGAACGTTCTTTCGCACTCCCTAAACCGGCTCCTGTCAGATTCTGCGAACTCCTCAATTTCCTGATCTTGTATTTGGCCGGAGGTCTGATGGGTAGAAGATGGCAAGAGCGGCAAAGCGGGAATTTTGGGGAGGCTGTCCCACGGGTCGTCGTCAAACCCTTCGAGAAGAACCTTCTGCTGGTTTTCTCGCATCCTCAAGCTTGTCCGCCGCAAGGCGTCGGACGTGGCGTTCGGACACGCCCGCGGCCACAGCCAACTCCGCCAGGCTGGCCTGGGGACGTTCGGCGCGAAGTCGGGCTACGACATCTGCCGTCCGCTCCGCGCGCCCTGTCACTCGCCTGCGTTGCCCGCTTCGCCGCAGAGGCGGCGACACCCCAGCCGTCGCCAAACCGTCGGCGACTCTGGTTTGCTGCGCTTGCTTCGTCTCAGTCACCGAGTCCGACGGGTGCGACTCCATTGGTGGCGCAGACGCAGCACCGGAGGCCAGCGGTTGCTGAGGGCGGACGATGTCCGGCGATCGAGGGTCGTTGCCTGGGGCCGGTTGCGCTCTAGTCAACATCTCCACGACCAGCAACAACGCCACCGCCGGCCAGGCCGCCACGATCCGCGCGCCGAGACTCGGCTCGGCGGCGGCGATGTTCGCCGCCACGCTGGCCGCCACCCCGACCGCGAACGCCGTCCGAGCCGACCAGCGCACCCTCCGGCCGGCGCGCTTGTCCTCGACCATGGCCGCCGACGCGACGACCAGCATCCCGTCGACCGACAGCGGAAGTACGTAGGCGACCTCGGGACGCTCACCGAACCTCAACGCCACGGCGACCATGTGACTCCACGACGACCAGGCAGCAATCCCGGCCACCGCCACCGTGCTCACGTCTCGGGCAAGCCGGGTCGGCGTCATCGAACCACCCCCGACCCGGGCCGTCGCTCGATGGCCTGAACCTCGACGGGGTCCACGGAAGGACGTCCACCGATGTCCAACCGCGTCTGGACATCGACCCATCGCCGCCACCGGTCGACGACTTCGCCCGCGTCGAGACCGGTCGCTTTCGCGATGTCCGTCAGGTCCGCGCCCGCCCGCAGCGCGGTGTGGATCAATGAGGGTTGCCAGCGAGTCCACCAGGACACCACCGCAGCGGACAACGCCAGCTCCGTCAGGACGTCATCGAGTCCGGTTCCCGGCGTCCGAGCGACGGCATGGTCATGAAGATCGAGGAGGAGTTGGAACGGGTTGATCTCTTCCGCATCGGCGAACCGCACCGGCGGGTCGGACGGGTGGCCCGGGTTCATCGGGCACCGCCCGGTGCCCGTGAGCTGGGCAAAGCCAGCGGTAGGGGGTCACCGGCGATCGTGGCGGTGTGGTTCGCATGGTGGTACCTCCGGCCCACCATTCGGCGCCTCTGAGCTGCGACAGCTCCAACCGAAGATCATCGGGCACGGCCAGGGCACAACTCAGGCATGATCTTGGCTTCCGAGATGTGCAAACGAGTTGCCGTCCGCCGGCCGCAGAAGGTTGCCGACCAGGCGGCGCGGGCGGCCCTCCTCCGGTGGGACCTGCGTGACGGATCGGTCTCAGGGCATGCGTGACGTGTCCCGGCTAGACGATCTACGGCCAGTCGTAGATTCTTCTGACAGGCGGCTGTGCCGTGCGCCGTGACGGAGCAGGAGAAGCCCGAAGGCGCCCGATATCGCAACAGCGGTCAGGCCAAGGACGGCTGCGGTTGGGACTCCTCGGGTAGCGCCGTAACCCGCGCCTGCCGCGACAATTCCGGCGGCGCTCGCCGCTGCCGACACCTGGGGCAGTGTGAGCATCGGGAGCACGCCGCGTGCCGACCACGTGAACACGCCTCTGACAAGGATGACGGCCAGCGCGACAAGGCAAGGCCACACCATCCAACGAGCGGCCGTCGACCTGCCGGCGTCTACCGCGAACCAACCAACCAGCAACACGATCGCGGCCGGGAGGATCACCAGGTGCATCGCGACGGCTAGGTTCCGGCGATGGAGCCTTCGATATTGCCTGGCCAGGTGCCGTGCAGGGGCACTGTCCGGATTCACAGTGAGCGCCCGATCGATGAGCTCCTTGAACCGCGCTACATCGCGATCAACCTCGACGACGTTCCGGGCGAGCAGGGTCAGCGCCTCGTGGTCATCGGGTGCAAGCTCCACCGCGCGCTTCGCGTCGGCATACGACTCCCGGTCCCGCTTGAGCATGAGAAGAGCGAGCGCCCGGTAGCGGTAGGCAGCCACATCCTCGGGGTCGATGTCGATTGCTCGACCAGCCGCATCGACCGCAGCGGCATGGTCGCCGAGTCCAATCAGGGCGCCGGCGAGGCGGCGCCAGGCAATGGCGTCATCCGGGCGGGCGTTCAGGTGCTCGCGCAGCAGTTCGATGGCGGGCCCGAACTGCTCGGCCCGAACCAGCTCGCGCGCACGCGCGACCGCATCGTCGCCGTTTCCGGACTGCGGTTCCATGCCGCTGCTCCCTATCCCCGCCTGATCAGCCTGGCAGGCGGTACGCGCCTCTGATCGGCCCGACCCCTACATGGTCATCATGGCTCGTGCCTGTCGGCCGGGCGGTCGGGGGCTGCCTGGGATGGCTGACCTCCAGCCGCCGGCTGGGCCGCGATCACCCGATCTGCTGCCGCCAGGGCGGCCAGAGCCTCGGCGCTGTCGGGTTCAGGTGTGCCGACCAGCAGTTGTTGACCGGGAGCGTCGCGGACGTCGAAGGTCTGGTAGGTCAGCTCGACCCGCCCCGCCTCGGGGTGGTTTATGACCTTGAACATCCGGGTCAGACCCCGCACGGTCTGGTCTTCCCAGAGGGTGCGGAACGTCGGCGAGTCCCGTCGCAGGTCGGCCACGAGCGCCCGAATGTGGGGGTCTTCCGGGAAGCGGCCGGCGTTGAGGTGCAGGGCGTGTACGACGTTCTCGGTCAGGGACGGCCAGTCGGGGAAGACGGCGCGGGCCTGCGGATGCTGGAACAGCACCCGGACCATGTTGGTCGGACCGGTGAACGGGGACAGCAGGGCAGCCGCCACGCTGTTGGTCGCCAGCACCTCGAATGCGGGATCGAGCACGTAGGCGGCGGCGGTGGGGAAGGCGTCCAGCAGCCGCAGCAGCGCCGGGTGCACGGAGTCCCGGGAGTTGTCCGGTCCGAGCCGGGGGTGGAGCCCGGCGAGCCGGAAGAGATGGCGGCGCGCGTCGGGGTCGAGGTGCAGGGCCCGTCCAATGGCGTCGAGCAGCTGTGCGGAGGGGTTGCGCTCCCGGCCTTGTTCGAGGCGGGCGTAGTAGTCGGCGCTCACTCCGGCCAGGACTGCGAGTTCCTCGCGGCGCAGCCCGGGTACCCGGCGGTCGCCGCCCCTGGGCAGTCCGACCTCTTTCGGGTCGACTCGCGCGCGGCTGGCCCGGAGGAATTCCCCGAGCCGGTTTGCATCGGGCATGTCGATCAGCCTAGGACTTCGGGCCGGAGTCTCCGGCCGCCTGGTGACTTCGCCGCCGGGTTGCGCCATCCGCAGGTGGAGAGCGCACGGGACAGAAAACCCTTAAAGCGGATGAAAGGTACGCCGTGCCGGGGTGTGGCGCACCCCGGAAGCCTCGCCCTTCCAGGGCCCGCGTACCGGCCGGATTGTTGAGCTGCGGCGCTCGGGCAGCGGGCCCGACGTGCAACAGGAGGATCAGTGGAAGACAGTCCCGGCTCGAAGATCGTTCTCATTACCGGTTCGAGCAGTGGTATCGGTGCGGCGACCGCCCGCCGGCTGGCCGCCGACGGCCATCACGTCGTGCTCGGTGCCCGACGCGTCGACCGGCTCGCCGCGCTCGTCGACGAACTGCGCGCCGCCGGTGGCACCGCCGAGCACCATGAGCTGGACGTCACGAGCCGAGACAGCGTGCTCTCCTTCGTCGGGGGCGCCCACGAACGGCACGGCCGCATCGACGTACTGGTGAACAACGCCGGCGTGATGGCGCTGTCCACCCTCGACGCGCTGCGGGTCGACGAGTGGGACCAGATGATCGAGGTGAACCTGCGCGGCACCCTGTACGGCATCGCCGCCGCGTTGCCGCTGATGCGCGCCCAGGGCACGGGACACATCGTCAACATCGGTTCCACCGCCGCCTACCGCGTCGACCCGACGGCTGCGGTCTACTGCGCCACCAAGTACGCGGTCCGGGCGCTCACCGAAGGACTGCGCCAGGAGAGCCGGGACATCCGGGTGACCCTGGTGAGCCCTGGCTACACCCACTCGGAACTCGCCGAACGGGGTGGCGACCCTGCGGTGCGGGCTGCCGTCCAGGCGGCGGCCGAAGAGCTGGGAATGCCGGCCTCGGCGGTAGCCGACGCGATCGCCCACGCGATCGCCCAGCCGGGCAGCGTCGACGTCAACGAGATCATCATGCGGTCGACCGCGCAGGGCTGACCGCGCATCACGAGGAGTGCACCAATGAGCGAAGCGCTTGAGATGACGACGTTCCGGCTCGTCCCCGGCCTCACCGGCGCCGACTTCGTCAACGCCAACGAGGACATCAACGACTACCTGCGGCGCCAGCCCGGCTTCCGGTGGCGTCGGATCGTGCAGGACGACGACGGCACCGTCACCGACATCGTCGCGTGGAACTCCGCCGCGGACGGCCGCCGCAGCGCCTCGGGGATCATGACCGAAATGGCCGATTCCCCGGTGCACACCACCATCGACCACGCCACTGTCGACTTCCGGATCGTCCCGGTGCTGCGGCACCTCAGTTGATCCCGATCTGCCGGGACCACCCCTCCTGGACGACGCGTCCGAGACCTGGCGTCGAGGGCTGACGTCGATATCCTCTTCAGGTGCCGGCCCGTGTGGAGATCGTTGACACGGGCTCGGCACTGCGAAGGGACTATCGACATGCCCCGTGTGGTACCGGCGGTCAACCGCGCACTCAACGTCCTCGAGCTGTTCCTGGACTGCCCGCAACTGTCGGCGCGCCAGGTGATGGAGCGGCTCGACCTGCCCCGCACCACCGTCCACGAGCTGCTCGTGACGCTTGAGGCTCGTTCGTACCTGATCTCCGTACCGGGTCAGCCGGTGCAGTATCGGCTCGGCATGCCGCTGTTTCAGCTCGGCGCGGCGTTCGCGGGTCGGCTTGATCTGGTTCGGGAGGCGCAGTGCGTGGTGCGGGACGTGGCTGCCGCCTGCCACGAGGCGGTCCACGTGGCGGTGCTCGACGGCCCCGATGTCGTCTATCTCGTCAAGTTCGACAGCACGCACCCTGTCCGGATGGTCTCCGGGGTGGGGCGGCGGTTGCCGGCGCACTGCACGGCGGTCGGCAAGGTGCTGCTGTCGAGCCTCGATGAGGAGAGCCTGGACGCTGTCCTGACGAAGGGCGAACTGCCGGGCATGACGCCGGAGAGCATCACCGACCCGGACCGGCTCCGCGAGCACCTCGATCGGGTCCGGGCGGAGAGTGTCGCTGTCGACATCGGTGAGTCCGACAGCGCCATGCGCTGCGTCGCCGCGGCGATCCGGGACCATTCCGGTGCCACCATCGCCGCGATGAGCCTGTCCGCACCGATCATCCGCTGGACGCCGCAGGCGCACGTGGAGTGGACGGGGCTGGTTCGCGAGGGCGCGGCCGCGCTGTCGGCGCGCATGGGCTACCGGGCGCAGTCGCGGTAGTCAGCCTCCCGTTTTCGGTTCGAAATCACATCGAAACATTGACAGCTGTCTTGGCGCTGCTCTAGCGTCGCGACCACTCGATCCGGTATCTCGAACTCAGTTCGAAATCTCGAACGGTGGTGGTCTCGTGGCCCGACCGAACTGCAACGTCAGCGCAGCTTTCTCGGCCCGGTCGCCGATCGCCTCAACCTCGTCGCGCTACCCGACGAGCGGCGCGCGGAGTCTCTCGCGTGGCTCGCTCGGATGCCACGACGACGCGTGCGTCAGCGGACTCCCGACGGTGAGCGGCGGCCGGGGCACGCCCGCCACCGCAACCCCACCAACTGCGACAACGGGTACGCGAGCGCACTGATCGATGCGGGCGACGCGTCCGTGGTCGCCGTCATAGGCACACCTGGAGCACAGGCACGCCTTCGGCGTGCGGTGGTGCGGGGAGACAGAGGAGGCGAATTCCATGAACGACAACCTGGCGTGGTCCCGGCGTGGCTTTCTGGGGATGGGGGTGGGGGTGCTCGGCGCGGCCGGTCTGGCCGCGTGCGGGGGCACCTCCGAGTCCCCCAGCAAGGTGCAGCCGGACGTTCCGCAGGAACTGATCGACGCTGCGGCGTCGATGAAGGGTTCCTCGATGGGGATGCTGTCGCAGAAGCTGTACTCGACGGCGGCGAACGAAGCGCTCGACAGCTCGATCAAGAAGTTCGCCGACACCACCGGGACGAAGATCGAGAACAGTCTCGTCCAGGCTGACGCCGGTGACGTGGTCGCCAAAATCGACGCCGAGGTCAAGGGCGGGGTGGCCCGTGACCTGGCGTTCATGACCGACTCGCGGTTCGTCGCTCAGTTCCAGGCGCTGGGCGACCTGGAGGACGTGACGGACGTCGTCACGGCGTTGACCGCCAAGTACGGCGAGCCCTGCGCCGAGGCCAAGAACTTCTGCGTCTTCGACGGCAAGTGGTTCGCGATCCCGTACCACTTCATCGGGATCGGGTCGTTCCTGCGCAAGGACTGGATGCAGGACAAGGGCATCACCCCGAAGGACATCTACAGCTGGGAGGAGCTGCGGGATCTGTGCCTGGAGATCTCCGATCCGACCAAACGCCGGTTCGGCTGGGGCATGACGGTCAACCGCTCCGGCGACGGCAACGGCATGATCGAGGCGCTGATCAACGCCTACGGCGGGTCGATCGCCGCCAACGACGGCCGGAAGGTCACCTTCAACTCCCCCGAGACGGTGCAGGCGGTGACCTTCCTCGGCGACATCTACACCAACCCCAAGTACAAGCCGATGCTGCCGCCGGGGATCGCCAGCTGGACCGACACCAGCAACAACGAGAACTGGCTCGCCGGGATCCTCGGTTACACCCGCAACCAGTTCAGCGTCTACGCGGACTCCAGGACCAAGAAGAACCCGGTGCACGCGAACACCCACGTGTTCTCCGACTGCATCGGGCCGGCGACCGACAATCCGCTGCTGCTCGGCCAGTCGCAGGGCTTCGTCGTCTTCAAGGGTGCCAAGAACCCGGCGCTCGCCAAGCTCCTGGCGCAGTACCTGGTCAGCGCGCCCGCGCTGCTCGGGGTGGCGAAGGAAGCACCCGGCCTGGTGATGCCCGCCTGGGCGAAGGTCTGGGACGCCGACCCGTTCTTCACCAGCGGCGACCCGGCGTTCCCCATGCTGCGCAAGATCACTGAGTTGAAGCTGCCGCTGAACACGAAGAACGGCCTGGCCTTCCCGCAGAAGGCCAGCGCGGGCCAGCAGGCGGTCGGATCGGCCTACGTCCTGACCGACATGATGCAGCAGGTCGTGCAGGGCACGTCGCCGGCGCAGGCCGTGACGGCCGCCCACGCGAAGATGGTGCAGATCTTCAACCAGCAGGGGCTGCCGCAGTGAGCTCGGTCCGTCCTGCACGGGTCCCGACGGCGGCGAGGAAATCACCGCCGTCGGGGCCTGGCTCCCTCACGGCCGTCCAGCGGCGGCTGGGTCGCGACTGGCGACTCGCGGCCCTGTTCCTGGCGCCGATGGCCGTGCTGGTCGGCGGGCTCGTTCTCGTGCCGATCGCCCGGTCGATCATCACCAGCACCACCGAACGGCACGGGCAGGACAGCGTCTTCGTCGGCCTGGACAACTACCTCGCGCTCGTCGGCGACGACCAGTTCCACACCGGCGTGGTGAACTCGTTCGTCTTCACCGCGTACGCCGAGGTTTTCAAGGTCGTGCTGGGATTGGCCGCAGCCCTGCTGCTGCACCATCGCCGCCGTGGCCGGGCCCTGCTGGCCGGCCTGCTCCTGGTGCCGTGGGTGGTGCCGACGGTGGTGACGGCGTTCAGCTGGCGCGCGCTGCTCGACCCGATCTTCGGCAGCGTCAACACGCTGCTCACCGCCACCGGGATCGGGCCGCTGCTGGCCAGCGCGCACCTGGTCGACAGCTGGCCCGCGGGTTGGCTGTCCGACCCGTCGCTGGCCATGCCGTCGGTGATCCTGGTCAACGTCTGGAAGGGCGTGCCGTTCTTCACCGTGTGCTTCCTCGCCGGGTTGAAGGCCATCCCGGCGGACCTCTACGAGGCGGCGACCATCGACGGGGCCTCGGCCTGGCAGCGGTTCGCCAACGTGACGCTGCCCGGACTGCGCCACGTGATCACCGTGACGGTGACCCTGTCGTCGATCTGGACGTTCAACAACTTCGACCTCATCTGGTTGCTGACCCAGGGTGGCCCGGGCGACGTGACAGCGCCGTACGTGCTGATCGCCTACTCCAAGGCGATCCTCCAGCTCCAGTACGGCGCCGGGGCGGCGGTCACGCTCGTCATGCTGCCGATCATCGGCGGGCTGGTGTTCGTCCTGGTCCGGTTGTTGCGTCAGGACAGCAACATCAAACTGCCCCGACGACGCCGGGCAACGCTGTGGACCGGAACGCGGCGGTGGGCCGGGCCGGCGCGAAAGGCCCTGCCGTGGGTCATCACGGCGCTGGTCACCGGTCTGCTGCTCTGGGCATCGCCGGAGATCTTCTGGAAGGCGGCGGTGGTCCTCGGGGTGATTCTGCTGGTCGCGGCGGCGGTCGGCCGGGTCGTCTCGACCCTCCAGTCACGAGGCGGTCGCCGGTCGTCGTCGGCGGTGTCGGGCGTCGGGTCCTGGGTCGCGCTGGCCGGTCTGCTCTTCTTCGTGCTCGGCCCGCTGTACTGGATCGCCGTCACGGCCTTCAAGTCCGAGGGCCAGGTCGTCATGCGTACCGACGACCTGTGGCCGACGCCGTGGACGCTGGAACAGTTCAGCGCCCTCTTCGCCAACCAGCCGTTCGGCCGCTGGTACCTCAACACTCTGCTGGTGTCGGCGGCGTCCACCGCGGTGGCACTGGTCTGCGCCGCCCTGGCCGGTTACGCGCTGGCCCGGCTGCGGTTCCGCGGGGCGCAGAGCTTCACCGTCACGGTGCTGCTCACCTACGTGATGCCGGGCGCGCTGCTGTTCATCCCGCTGTACCAGATGCTCATCGGCGCTCGACTCACCGACTCGTTGTGGTCGCTGGTGGTGACGTACCCGACCTTCACCCTGCCGTTCGCCACCTGGCTGCTGGTGGGGTACTTCTCGTCGATCCCCATCGAGCTGGAGGAGGCCGCACTTGTCGACGGTTGCAGCCGCGTCCAGGCGTTCGGACGGGTGGTGCTGCCGCTGGCCAAGCCGGGGCTGCTGGCTGTCGCGCTCTTCACCCTGACCAACGCCTGGAACGAGTTCCTCTTCGCCTTCGTGTTCATCACGAAGGACGAGTACAAGACGCTCCCGGTGGGGATGCAGTCGATGATCGCCGGAGACGTCGTGCCACAGGGACAACTCGCCGCGGCGTCACTGCTCGTCAGCATCCCCGTGGTGATCATGTACGCCCTCGGGCAGCGCTTCCTGACCGAGGGACTCACCGCGGGGGCGGTGAAGGGCTGATCCGTTCTGGCCGCTGGTGCCGTCGGCGACCGGCAGCAGCGGCCAGACCGGACTGCCTACCCGCGAACCTGGCTACGGCCGGGGCCCCGGACGGTAGGACCGCATCCACCGCTCATGCGGGCTCGTCTGCGGCCTCGGTGCGGGTGTAGGTCAGGAAGAGAGCGCCACTGCCCAGGACGGTGTGGTCGGTCAGCCGCCAGGTACGTGGGGCGAAGACGGCGTCCCGGCCGAACAGCGGGATGCCGGCGCCGATGGTCAGCGGGGCGAGTTTGACGATCAGCTGATCGATCTCGGGATACAGGGCACCGGCCAGGGCACCACCGCCGATCACCCAGACGTCCTTGCCGTCGTGTCGCTTGAGCTCTCGTACCGTGGCGATCGGGTCCTGGTCGACGACCTCGACGGCCGGATCCGGGCTGCTGCCCAGCGTGCGGGAGAACACCAGGTGGCGCAGGTGGGGGTACGCGTCGGTGACGCCGGCCTTCAGCCCCACCTCGTAGGAGTGGCGTCCTTCCAGCACGGTGTCGAACCGGCTGCCCTCGTCGGTGATGCCGAACGCCTGTCGGGCCGGGCCGGGCAGGGTCTCCGGGTACTCGGCGACGAGGTGGCGCAGGTAGTCCTCCGGAACGGGCCAGAAACCGCCGGGGCCGGTGGGGTCGGCGCCGTCGGGGCCGGCGATGAAGCCGTCCAGGGTGGTGGCGATGTAATACACAAGCTTGCGCACTAACGACTCCTCGCGTGGGTGCCGGGGGCTGTTGTTCGCTCCGGCACCCACCAGCCTGCCCAGCGAGGCGGCGGTCTTCGAGGTCATTTTCGGTGCCGTGCCATCAGGTGGCGATCGATCCTGACCACTCGATCGGGTCTAGGCCAACCGCTTCTCGAACCAGTGGTGGGCGTAGTGCTCGGTGTTGTACGCCTCGATCTCCCGGTAACCGGTCGCCCGGTACAGGGCGATCGCCTCGGTGAGGTTGCGGTTGGTGTCCAGCCGGACGGCGGTCGCGCCATGCTCGGCGGCGTACCGTTCCAGCTCCCCCAGCAGCCGCCGCCCGACGCCGAGGCCGCGTACGGTGTCCGCCACCCACACGCGTTTGATCTCGGCGGCCTCGCCCCGGTGCAGTTTCACCCCGCCGCAGCCGATCGGTTCGCCGTTGAGGGTGGCGAGCAGGAGCACACCGTTGGGCGGGGCGAGCGCATCGTCGTGCAGCGGCTTGCTCAGTGCGGGGTCGAACCCGTCGTCGAGTCGTCGGGCGATGTCCCGGACGTAGGCCCGGAGGCAGGCACGGGCCCGCGGGTCGCCCGGCGGGCACGGCTCGATGACGACCATCGACCCGACGAGCAGCCGTTCCACCTCGGCCATGGCGGTGACGAGTCGTTCCCGGCGGTGTTCGGTGAGCGGTTCGAGGATCGAGGCGGCGAGATCGTCCGAGCGCTGATCGAGGTCGGCCCACTGGGTCCGGCCGGCGTCGGTGAGCGTGGCGACACGTACCCGGCCGTCGCCGCCGGTCCGGTCGACCGGACCGACGGTGATGAGACCGTCGTTCTCCAGGGTGCGCAGGAGCCGACTGAGGTGTCCGGAGTCCAGGCCGAGCCGGGTGCGTAGCGCGGCGACCTCGGCACCGGCGGGGCCGATCTCCCAGAGCAGTCGAGCCTGCCCCAGGGGACGGCCCTGGGCCATGTACTCGTCGTCGAGCGCACCCACCCGTTGGGTGACCGTCCGGTTGAACCGCCGTACGGCGGCGATGAGAGCCGAGTCCATACACCTGACCTTAGTCAGGCTTATTGCCTACGCACCAGATCGGTGGCGGTAGGACCGGATGCCGGCGTGATCGAGGACGACCACCACCAGCACCACAGTGACGGCGACCGCGCTGACCGCCACCAGCGGCAGCCGCAGCACGGCCGCCGCGCCGGCCAACACGAACAGGGCGGCGACCCGGGGCCAGGAGAGCCGCCGGTGGATCGTCGCCGAGAAGAGGATCCGCCCGACGAGGAACAGCGTCGGGCCGCTCAGAATGACCACGACAGCGGTCGTGTCACCGGTCCGTAGGGGGTGGACGATGCTCAGTTCGGCGCCGACGGCGGTGACCACCAGCCCGGCGATCATCACCAGGTGCAGGTAACCGGTGATCACGCCGAGGCGGGCCGGATCGGCGCGCTCGATGGCCGGGCCGAGGCGCTGGCCGGCAGGCGTGACGTAGAGCAGACCGATCAGCACGGCGAGGGTGAAGACCAGCAGAAACGCGACGGTCTGTGAGAAGTGCAGATCGGTGCCGGCGTACGACAGGCCGGCGACCAGGACGAGTTCGCCGAGCGCGATGATCATGATCTGCTGGTACCGCTCGGCGAAGTGCTCACCGGCCAGGTGCAACTCCTCCCGCGTGGTCCGGCCCATCCCGGGTGTGGGGTAACCGAGCCTCGGACCGGTGAGGTCGAGAGCGAGGGCGAGCAGCCACAACGGCACCCGCCACTGCGGCAGCAACCCACCGGCGAGCCACGGTACGGCCGAGACGCTGAACCAGCACAGGATCCGCAGCGTCCGAATCTGCCGCGGATGACCGCGCAACCCGACAGCGGTCACCACCCCACGGGCAATGTGCACCGAGACGTACGCGGCGGCGAAGAGCAGCCCCCGCCCGTCCAACGCCTGCGGGATCGCCACCCCGGCCAGCAGGGTGCCCAGCGCGGCGCCCACCAGCAGCCACCGCACCGCCGGGCTCTGCGGGTCGTACCAGTCGGCGAACCAGGTGGTGGGCACCCAGATCCACCAGACTCCGGTCAACAGCAGGGCGGTGTGCAGCGCGCCGACCACTGTGAGGTCGTGCAGCAGGTGGGCGGCCAACTGGCTGAGGACCAGCACGAACGCCAGATCGAAGAACAGCTCCAGGAACGAGGCGCTCAGCGGCGAGTCGCCGCCCCGCAGCAGCCGCTCGGGTCTGCTCGCCATCGGCGCTCCTCCCGCTGGCGCACGGCCCCTGCGTCCGTCGTACCACCCGAGGCCGCGCACCGGAGCCGAAAGCGGTCAGCCGCGTGGCGACGACCCGCTGACCCCTCGTGTCGTTGATCCGGCTGCGCCCATGGTCACCGCTGACCACGGTGGGGGCACCGACTCAACGAGGAGGGAAGCCGATGACCGCTCAGCGCGAAACCGTGCAGGTCGACAACGACCTGTTCCGCGCCGTGTACGACTCACCCGCGTCACTGCCCGGCCGACACCGCTGGACCACCCCGGAGTCGGACGTCCGGCGGCTGGAGAAGCTGCTCGGCATGCCCGCACGCAGCATCGGCGCCCCGCTCTGGGTCAGCGGCGACGAACCCGACTGCCCGAAGTGCCGCCGGCGGATCACCTGGTACGACATCGTCTCGTCGGCCCTCTCCGGCCTGCACGACAAGACCATGATCGCCACGGTCATCCTCGGCGAACGCAAGTACGTCAACACCGAGATCCCGGACGCCATCGCCGGGGTGCGCTGCTCCGACTGTCACACAGCGATCGACGGTCTGCGCAGCTTCAAGTGCCACAACTGGGCGTACGCCTTCGAGGATCTGGCGGCCGTCCGCGAACGGATGGCAGGTGGTCCCGCGCCGATCTGAGCCGAGCCACGGACCGGAGACCACCGCGCGACAACACCAGCGAGGCGGCTCAGTCGGCCGAGCGGCGGGTGGGGCGGCGGCCGGGCGGGGACGGCGGTTCCGGGCCGGGGTCGGGCACCGGCGGCATCGGCCGGGTGACCGGCTCGGTGCCGGTGACCCGCAGCGACTCGCCGTGGTGCCACAGCTCGATCTCGGCGTCGCCGGTGGCGTCGGGCAGCTCGTAGCGGGCCTCCGTCGGAGTCAACGTGACCCGCAGCCGGTGGCCGCGCCAGCGCAGGCTGAACGCCAGCCGGTCGATCCGGCGCGGCAGGCGGGGGTCGAAGGAGAGCACCTCGCGGTCGTCGCGCAACCCACCGAAGCCCTGCACCAGTGCCAGCCACGCGCCGGCCAGCGAGGCCAGGTGCAGCCCGTCGGCGGTCTTGTCCCCCAGGTCGGCCAGGTCCTGCAGCACCGACTCGGCGAACAGGTCGTACGCCAGGTCCAGGTGCCCGACCTCGGCGGCCAGCACCGCCTGCGGGGCGGCCGACAGCGACGAGTCGCGGACCGTGCGGGCCTGGTAGTACGCCAGGTTGCGCGCCTTCTCGTCGGCGGTGAACTCACCGGGGCGAAGTTGCATGGCCAGCACCAGGTCGGCCTGCTTGACCACCTGCTTGCGGTACAGCTCCAGGTACGGGAAGTGCAGCAGCAGCGGGTAGTCGTCGTCGCCGGTGTTCGCGAAGTCCCACTCGGGTTGCTCGGTGAAGCCGGCGGCCTGCTGGTGCACCTCGCGCTCGCTGTCGTACGGGATGGCCATCGCATCGGCGGCGGCCCGCCAGCCGGCCACCTCGTCGCGGTCCACGCCGAGCCGGCCGGCCACCTCCGGATGCCGCTCGGCGGCGTCCGCCGCGCCGCGCAGGTTGCGCCTGGCCATCAGGTTGGTGAAGACGTTGTCGTCGACGAGCGCGGCGTACTCGTCCGGGCCGGTCACGCCGTGCAGGTGGAAGCCGCCGTCGCCCGACCAGTGGCCGAAGCCGTGCCAGAGCCGGGCGGTCTCCACCAGCAGTTCCAGCCCCGCCTCGGCCAGGAACCGCTGGTCGTCGGTGGCCGCCACGTAGCGCAGCACCGCGTCGGCGACGTCGGCGTTGACGTGCAGCCCGGCGGTGCCCGCCGGCCAGTAGCCGGAGCACTCCCGGCCGCCGATGGTGCGCCACGGGAAGGTCGCGCCGGCCAACCGCAGCTCGGCGGCCCGCTCCCGCGCCTCGGGGAGGTGGGCGTGCCGCCAGGTCAGCGCCGACCGGGCCACCGCCGGGGCCAGGTAGGTGAGCACCGGCAGGACGTAACTTTCGGTGTCCCAGAGGACGTGACCGTCGTAGCCGTTGCCGGTCAACCCCTTGGCCGAGATGGTCCGGTCGCAGTCCGGGCGACCGGCCTGGATCAGGTGGAACATCGCGAACCGAACTGCCTGCTGAAGCTCCGGATCGCCGTCGAGCCGCACGTCGGCGACCTGCCAGGCCGCGTCCAGGGCGGCGCGCTGGTCGGTGAGCAGGGCGTCGAAGCCGTCCGCGCGGGCGGCGTCCGCCTCGGCGGTGACCAGGGCGGCCAACTCGTCGGCGGACGTCTCGTCGACCGCCGCCCACTCGTAGGCGGCGAACTTCGTCAGCCACAACCGCTCCCCCGGGTGCAGACGACCCGTGACGGTCAGCCGTACTCGGTCCGGGGTGCAGTCGCCGGTGGTGGTCACCGTGTCCGGCCCGTCCAGCAGGTGACTGACGGCGACCGCGACGCGTTGGCCGCTGCGTTCGGTGCGGTGCACCAGCACGCCGTCGAGGCCGGTCGCCCGGTACGTCTCGGCGGTCAGCGGGTCGGTGGGCACCGAGGCGGCCCGAGGGTCGTCCGAGCGCTCCGGCACCTTCTCGTTTGCCAGCAGGTCCGAGCAGACGCGCAGCTCGACGGCGGTGTCCAACGGCTCGACCTCGTACCGGACGGCGGCCACCGGGCGACGCGGCAGGGACACCAACCGGCTGCTGCGCAGGCGCACGGCCCGACCAGCGGGTGAGATCCACTCGGTCTCCCGAGTCAGCACGCCGGCGCGCAGGTCGAGCACCCGTTCGTGGCGGCGCAGCGTCCCGGTCCGGAGATCGAGTGGCTCGTCGTCGACCCAGAGCCGGATCAGCGCGGCGTTTGGTGCGCTGATGACGGTGTCGCTGGCCGACGGGAACGCGTACCCCTCCTCGGGGTAGCTCAGTTCGCGCCGCTCGTGGAAGCCGTTGACGTAACTGCCCGGCATCCCGCACGGAGCACCCTCGTCGAGCACCCCGCGCCAGCCGATCCACCCGTTGCTCAACGCGAAGATCGACTCGGTCTCGCCGAGCCGGTCCTGGTCGGCCGCTGTGCGCCGGATCCGCCAGGTCTCGTCGTCGGCCAAGCCGGCGGTGGACTGCGGTTGATCGGTGGTCGAACCGGTTTGCACGAAGTCTCCTGTCGGCCGATGTCCTGCACCAGCCAACCAGAGCCAGCTGGACGAATCCTGGACGAAGGTCGCCAAAGCCACTCGACCTTCGACAGCGGCAGTGCCCGCTGCCGCGTTCCTAGGGTGTCCCCCAGGTGAACGAGGTATGAACGTGAAGTGAGGTGATGCATGGTCGACAACGGCAGCATTGACGTTCCGGAGATCAGCGCCGAGTGGTACCGCGACGTCGTCGACGCCGCCGCCGGCAGCCAAGAGCCGGTGCAGTGGTTCGTCGGACACGCCACCGAGGGGGTGATCCTGATACTCGGCGCGCTGCTGCTGATGGCCGCGCTGAGCCGCCGGTCCGGCGGCCCGCACGACCGGGCACTCGCCCTGATCGCGCCGCTGCCGGCCATCCTGGCGTACGTGGGCAGCGAGTTCCTCAAGACCGTGGTGGACGAGGAGCGCCCCTGCCGGACCATCGGCCGGGAGATCATCGCGAGCGCCTGCCCACCCCCGGGCGACTGGTCGTTCCCCAGCAACCACGCCACCATCGCCGGCGCGCTGGCGGTCACCACGTTGCTGCTCTCCCGCCGCCTCGGCCTGGTCGCGTTGCCCCTGGCCGCGCTCGCCGCCTTCTCCCGGGTCTTCGTGGGCGTGCACTACCCGCACGACGTGATCGCGGGGGTGCTGTTCGGCGCCCTGGTCGCCGTGGTGATCACCCCGTTGCTGGCCCGCCCGATCGGCGAGGTGCTGCGCCGGCGGGCCGACCGTCAGGACAGCCCGGTCCCCAAACTGGCCGGCCGCTCGCGACAGTGACCGGCGACCCGGCCGGTCGCCGCCCGCCGGGTCAGGCCGCCAGCAGGACGGCACCCACCGTGCCGAGCAGCAGGAACGGGCCGAACGGCAGGTGGCTGCTCCAGTTGGCTCGGCGGGTGGCCAGCAGGCCCAGACTCACCACTGCGGAGAGCCCGAAGGTGAGCAGCATCCCGAACAACAGCACCGGCCAGCCGTACCAGCCGAGCAGCGCCCCGACGCTGAGCGCCAGTTTGGCGTCGCCCAGCCCGAAGCCGCGGCGGCCGAGCAGCACGGCGGTGCTGGCGAAGAATAGCGCCAGCCCGGTGCCGCCGGTGACGGCCCGCAGCCAGTGCCCCGGGTCGGCATCGAGTGCGGCCACGCCGAGCAGCAGCCAGGTCCCGGCCGCCGCGGGGAGGGTGAGCCGATCCGGCAGCCGGTGCACGGCCAGGTCGACGAGGATCGCCGGGATCGTCCAGCCGAGCCACCAGATCAACGCCGGCAGCGCCCCGCCCGACGGGCCGCCGACCGCCAGCAGCACCACCGCCGCGAGCACGGCCACCTCGACGGTGCCCGGCGGTGGGCCGACGCGGGCGCGGCAGTGCCCGCACCGGGCCGCCGGGCCCAGCGCCGGCCAGGGGCGGGTCAGGCCGACCGGCGCGCCGCAGGCGTCACAGCCGGTCCGGCTGGGCAGACCCGGGGGTACGGCGTAGCGCAGCGCGGCCAACCGCATCAGCGGACTGACCGCGAGGATCGCGAGCACGGCCAGCCGCGACCTCGCCACGGTGAACACGGATCGTGATCGAGGGCTCGCTGTGGTGTGACGGATGGCGCGGAAAGCGACCTGCCGACCCGAGCCGGCGGGGCTGCTTTCGACCGCTTCGGCGTCGGGCGGGGCGGCCCGCTGATCGGTCGGCGACCCCGTTCGAATGCCGGGATGACGCCACGATGTCCCACTCCCGCGCCCCGTGGCGAGACTCCGATGAGCCCGTTCGACCCAGCGACGTCCCATCAACAACGACCTTTCGCTCGGCCTTCGCTCCGGGCGCGGTGCGAACACCCGCCACCACCACCTGTCATCACGCAGAGTGTTCACTTGAATTGCCTCTGTTGCATTGGCGAGCGTCAGCCTATGCTCGCCCCTTGGGTGTGACGCAAGCCTCACCTTCACCATCGGACGACACAGGAACCTGAATTCGCAAAAGATCCGTAACGGTGAATGCCGAAGCGCAATGAACGGCTCCGGATGTGCTGATCCGGGCGCGCTTCCGCATGCCCGACGGCGGTGAACAGCCACCGCCCCGGGCGACCACGAGGAGGCTCGACGGTGCGCGGACGGCAGCTCAGACGAGCGGCAATCTGCCTGCTGGCGATCGTGGCGGCGATACCGGCCACCGCCTGCGCCAGCGGACGGGGAACGGTCGAAAGGCCGACCCCGGTACGCGACGACGGGCACCGGACCAATCCCGACGTCGATCGGCACGCTGCCGAAAAGGCGGCGCTTGACGCGTACTCCGGTTATCTCACGGCCTCCCGTAAGGCGGGCCAACGCAGTGATCCGCGTTCGCCGGAACTGTCCCGGTTTCTCGCTGATCCACTTCTGACTCGGGTCCGGGTGTCCATTCGCGAGGCTAAGGAGCACGGCGCCATGCGTACCGGAACGGTGAAGTCCGACCCGACCGTGACCGCCGTCAGCCTGGACGCGAAACCGGCCACCGTGGAGATTCAGGACTGTCTCGACACGACCGGCTACCGGCTGGTCTACGCCAAGGACAAACGTCCCGTGCCGGGCAGCGGCGGCGGCCGGCACCTCTCCACCGCCACCGCAACCCGGTACCCGGACGGCCGCTGGTTGATCAACTATGGCGCGACGCACCGGGACCAGCCGTGCTGACCCGGTCCGGGACAACCCGGCGGGCACTCGCCGGGATCGGCCTCGCACTCCTGCTGGTGCTCGGTGCCACACTGCCGGCCACCGCCGCTCGACGGGCCGACCCGGGGGCCGGTTGCCCGCCCGATCAGCCCGACTGCAGCGTCTGGGACGACGAACCCGGCAACCCGGGCGGTCCCGGCGGCGGAGACGACGGTGGGGGTGGAGACGGCGGTGGCGGCGGGGGCGGTGTCTGCCAGTGGAACGGGCGGACCATTCCCTGCTACGACGAGGACCTGGGCTGGTTCAACAACGGCGACGGGTGCTACTACAAGCTGACCGAGGGGCCGACCGAGCCACCCGAGGGCGAGCAGTGGTACCTGCAGACCTGCAACGGCGGCGACCTCGGTGCCCAGGACGTGGTGACGCTGGCCGACCCGCCGGCCGGCTTCGGCGCACCGCCGAACCCGGAGGAGCTGGCCCGCCGCGCCCTGGCGTCGATCAAGCTGCTCCCGGCGCCGCTCAGGGTCGCGCCCCGCAAGAGCATCGGCCCCGGACTCGTCGGCCTGCCCGTGTGGATGTGGGCGGCACCGAGCACCAGCTACTTCGGGCCGCTGACCGCGTCCGCGTCCGACCGGGACGTGACCGTCTCCATCGAGGCGAAGGTCCGCGAGATCGTCTGGGACATGGGCAACCAGGAGCAGGTCTCCTGCGACGGCCCCGGCACCCCGTACGACCCGAAGGGTGACCGGGCCGGCGGCACCTCCCCGGACTGCGGCTACGACAAGGGCTACCAGAAGGCCGACACCTACCAGGTCACCGCCACCACGTACTGGACGGTGACCTGGAGCGGCGGCGGCGAGAGCGGAGTGATCCCGGTGACCCGAAACAGCGGCACGGTGCCGATCCAGATCAACGAACTCCAGGTGGTGACCCGATGAGCCTCGCGACCCGCAACGGGACCGGATCCGTGGACGCGCCCGTCAACCCGCCCACTGTGGTCCGCCAGCGGCGGGTCCGCCCCGGGCTCCTCGGTCTCGCCGTCCTCCTGATCGCCCTGGGCGGGCTGGGTGCGGCATTCGCGGTCACCTCGGTCCGGGCCACCGGCAGCTATCTGGCGGTGGCCCGCCCGGTGGAGGTGGGCCGCGAGATCAGCGCCGCGGACCTGGTCACCGTGCAGGTCGCCGGCGGGCAGGGGCTGCGCCCGGTGCCCGCCGGACGGCTCGACGAGGTGGTTGGCAAACGGGCAGCTGTCGCGCTGCTTCCGGGCACGCTGCTCACCCTGGGACAGGTCACCGACGACCCGCTGCTCGGCCCCGGCCAGCAGCAGATCGCGCTGGGTCTGAAGACCGCCCAGGTGCCGGCCCGTGAACTGCACCCCGGCGACAAGGTCCTGCTGGTCAGCACCCCGGACACCAGCACCAACGGAGACCCGCCCGCCGCCGCCGGCACCCGGTTCCCGGCCGCCGTCATCGACATGGTCAGCCCCGGCAACGACGACAAGGTCCTGTACCTGGCGCTACTCACCCGTGACGTGCCCGCCGTGGTGGCGCTCGCCGCACAGGAACGGCTCGCCGTCGTGCTGACCGAGGCGGCCTGAGCATGGCGATCATCGCGCTGGTGTCCGCGAAGGGCTCACCCGGCGTCACCACCTCGGCGCTGGCCTGCGCGCTGGCCTGGCACCGACGGCTGGTGGTCGCCGAATGTGACCCGGCCGGCGGCTCGATCCTCGCCGGCTACCTCGGCGGCCAACTGGACGGCCCACGCGGCATCGGCGAGCTGGCCGTCGGGGAGCTGCGCGACGGCAACCTGGAGACCGGGTTCTGGTCCCAGCTGGTCGACCTGGACGCGCCCCACCGGGAACGGCTGCTGCTGCCCGGCCTCGTCGACCCCGCCCAGAGCGGCAGCGTCACCCCGCTCTGGCAGCGCTTCGCCGACTACTTCGACGCCCTCGACCGCGGCACACCCGGCTACGACGTGCTTGTCGACTGTGGCCGGCTGCACGTGACCGGGCCGCCGTGGCCGGTGTTGCGGGCCGCGTCGGTGGTGCTGTTGGTGACCCGGGCGCACCTGCCGGACCTCTCCGGCACCCGCGCGGTGGTCACCACCATCGAACGGGACTTCGCCGAGCACCGGGTGGCCCCCGGCACCCTGCGGCTGCTGCTGGTCGGCGACGGTCACGGGCGGGCCGAGATCAGCCGGGCCCTGAAGCTGCCGGTGATCGCACGGCTGCCGCACGATCCGCGTACCGCCCGGGTGCTCGCCCTGGGCGGGACCGTGCGCGCCGGTCGGCCGCTGATGCGCGCGGCGGCCGCGCTGGAGGTCCCGATCGGGGCGCTCCTGGAGCGGCGACGGGCCCGCCTGGCGTGGCCCGTGCAGCAGGGGGTGCCGGATGCGGTTTGAGCCGGTCTCCACCGATCCGCGCCAGCAGCCACCCGGCGTGACCTCGACCGCGCCGCCACTGGCCGTGCCGAACGGCCGGCACCACCAGTCCGTGCCGCAGCCGATGCCCGCGGTCACCGCGCCGCCGGAGCCGCCGCCCCGGCCGCGAATGGACTTCCAGGTGGTCCGGGAGCTGCGCCGGGAACTCACCGAACGGCTCACCCTCTGGCAGCGCGGCCGGGAGTTCACCGTCGACGAGGAGGACACCGAGCGGGCCCGCCTCGCTGTCACCGTCGTCGCCGCGTACGCGGACTCGGTGCGCCGGGCCGGTACGCCGATGGCCGCCAGCGAGGAACGTCTGCTGCTCGACCAGGTGACCGCCGAGTTGGTCGGGCTCGGCCGGCTACAGACCCTGCTTGTCGACGACACCATCGAGGAGGTGCACATCCTCGGCTGCGACCAGGTACGCATCACCCGGCACGGCGGTGGGGTGGACTGGGCCGAGCCGATCGCCGACAGCGACGCCGAACTGGTGGAGATCCTCCAGGCGGCGGCCCGGCGGGCGGGCGCGACCGAGCGCTCCCTGTCCACAGTGAAGCCGACCCTCGACCTGCAACTGCCCGACGGCAGCCGGTTGGCAGCGGTGTTCCTGGTCAGCCACCGCCCGTACGCGGTGATCCGCAAGCACAACACCCTGGACGTGAGCCTCGACGACATCGCGGGCGGCCGCAACGACCTGGACGAGATGATCGACCCGCTGCTGCGCGACTTCCTCCGCGCGGCCATGCGCGCCGGTCTGAACATCATGGTCGCCGGGTTGGCCGGTGCCGGAAAGACCACTGTCATCCGGGCGCTGATGAACGAGATCCCACCCGACGAGCCGTACGTGCTGCTGGAGGAGAGTCGGGAGCTGCTCCCGGCCCGCCGCCGGGAACGGCACCGGGCGGTGATGAGCTTCGAGGCCCGGGAGGGCCACGGCGAACGCGGCTTCGACGGCCGCCCGGCCGGTGAGGTGACCATCGCCGACCTGATCCCGCTGTCGCTGCGGATGGGCGTCCTGCGGATCATCGTGGGTGAGGTGCGGTCCCGGGAGATCGTGCCGATGCTCCAGGCGATGACCACCAGCCGGGGGTCGATGTGCACCATCCACGCCCGTACCGCGGCGGGTGTGGGTGAACGGATCGTCGAGCTGGCGTTGGCGCACGGCCGGGAGATGACAGTCGACCAGGCCCGTCGGATGGCCGGCAACGCGCTCGACCTGATCGTCTACGTCACCGTCGAGGACGAGACCGCGATCGGTGGGCGCAAACACCGGTTCGTCTCTCATGTGGAGGAGGTGATCGGGGCCGGCGAAGCCGGTCGGATCACCACCACCACGGTCTTCGGGCCCGGCCCGGACGGTCGTGCGGTCCCCCGGCACCTGCCGGAGCGGGTCCGTGACCAGTTGCTGCGGGTGGGTTACGACGCGCGGCTGCTGACCCGGTGGGTCGAGGCCGGTGCCGGCGCGTGGCGGCGGCCCCGGCAGACCCGACTGGCCCGGCGGTGACCTGATGCTCGGCAGCCTGGAACTGATCGCGGTGATCTCCGGGGCCGCCTGTGTGGCCGGGCTGCTGCTGGCCGTGGTCGCGCTGGTCGGCACCCGCCGGCCGCCCGGGCCGACCCCGGGCGGCGGCCCGGGGCTGAGCCGACTGTGGCGGGGGCCGGGCAGCACTCCGGCCGAGCAGCGGGCCTACCAGGCGCTGCTGGTCGCCGCGGTGGCCGCCGGCGCGCTGGCGTTCCTGTTGACCGGTCTGCCGGTGGTGGGCCTGCTGGTGGCGGTGGCGGTGCCCGGCACCCCGTGGCTGTTCGGGGTGGGCAAGGCCGAACAGCGGGCGATCGCCCGGATCGAGGCGGTCGGCGAGTGGACCCGCCGACTCAAGGACGTCTCCGGCACCGGGCAGGGTCTCCAGCAGTCGATCATCGGCACGATCGGCAGCGTGCCACCCGGCATCGAGGACGAGGTACGGCTGCTCGCCGCCCGTCTACAGGCCGGCTGGCTGGCCCGTTCCGCGCTGCTGGCGTTCGCCGACGAGATCGCCGACCCGGTCTGCGACCAGGTGGTGGCGGCGCTGATCCTGCACCTGTCGGACCGGGGTGAGCGGCTGGGTGACGTGCTCGGTTCGATCGCCGGCGCGGCGTCCGCCGAGGTGGCGACCCGTCGGGAGATCGAGGCAAAGCGCACGCAGCCCCGGTTCGCGGTCCGCTTCCTCACCGGAATGACCCTGGCGACCCTGGCGTACGGGCTGATCAACATCGAGTACATCAAGCCGTACGGCACGCCGGTGGGTCAGCTGGTGATGGCCGCCCTCGGTGCCGCGTTCATCGGCCTGCTGGCCTGGGTGCGGTCGATGAGCCAGCCGCGACGTCCGGCCCGGTTCCTGCCGGCGCCCGACCCGGCCGAGGTGATCGCGTGATCGTGAACTGGCAGTTGGCTCTCGCGGTCTGCGGTGGCGCCGGGATCGGTCTGGGTGTGTTCCTGGTGGTCCGGGAGCTGGTGCCGGCGACACCGGCGCTCGGGCCGGCGCTGCGCCGGCTACACCAGCCCCCGGGCACCGGCCGGGTCGCCACGCCCGCGTCCCGGCGGCTCGACTCGCTGACCGGGTTGTCCCGCTGGTTGCGACCGCCGCAGCGGCAGCTGGCCCTGATTGGTCAGACGCCCGAGCAGTACGCGCTGTCGGTGCTGCTCTCCACGCTGATCGGGCTGGCCACGCCGACGCTGCTCGGGGTGACGCTGTGGGCGCTCGGCGTCTCGTTCCCGCTGGTGGTGCCGGTGCTCGGCAGCCTGGGCCTGGCGCTGCTGGGCGGTCTGCTGGCGCACCGGGCGGTGCTGACCAAGGCGGATGCCGCCCGTGACGAGTTCCGCCAGGCCGTCTGCACCTACCTCGACCTGGTGGCGTTGCAGCTCTCGGCGGCGCACGGGCCGGTGCAGTCGCTGGAGCGGGCGGCGGCGGTCTGTGACGGCTGGGTGTTCGACCGGCTGCAGGAGTCGCTGCGGATCGCCCAGATGCAGATGCACGCGCCCTGGGACGAACTCCGCGACCTCGCCGACAAGGTCGGCATTCCGGAGTTGGGGGACGTCGGCGCGATCATGCGCTCGTCCGGCAGCGAGGGCGCGCAGGTGCACGAGACGCTGCGCAGTCGGGCCGACTCGCTGCGCGACCAGATCCGCACCGACAACCTCACCCGCGCCGAGGGGGTGACCAGCAAGCTCGACATCCCGGGCGCGCTGCTCGTCTTCGTGCTGCTCGGGTTCGTCCTCTATCCGTTCATCACCCGTGTCTGACCCCACCCCCTTGAAGGAGAACGCGATGTCCATCCTCAGCTATCTGCACGTCGTGCTGACGACGCGCCTGGCCGAGTTGCGCCGCGACGGTGAGCGGGGCGACAGCCCGGTGCCCACCGCGGTGATCATCGCCGGCCTGGTCGCCGTCGCCATGGCTGTCACCGCGTTGGCGCTGACCAAGGCCAACGACTGGATGACCAAGATCCCGGGCTACTCGCCCCCGAAGTAGCCGGCGTGAGTCGAGCAATGTCGTCGAGGTGGAGCCGGGCGGTCACCGCCGCCCGGCACCCTCTCGCGGCCGACGACCGTGAGCGGGGGGCCAACCCGGTGGAGCTTGCCGTGATGATGCCGCTGATCCTGGTGCTGCTCTTCGCCTCGATCCAGGTCGCGGCCGTCTTCCTGGCCCGCTCCACCGCGTTGAACGCGGCGCAGAGTGGCGTCAACGCGCAGCGGACCTATGAGGCGCCCGACGGCGCCGGGGTGGAGAGCGCCTCCCGCTTCCTGCGAGCCGCCGGTGGCTGGCTGGTGGGCTGGGACAAGGCCGGCCCGACCTGCGTGACCAGCCCGACCGAGGTGACCTGCACGGTGAGCGGCCGCTCGCTGTCCGTGGTGCCCGGCGTGGACTTCGCGATACAGCAGACCGCCCACGGCACGGTGGAGAGGGTGACCCCGCCATGACCCGGGCCGCCGAGCGGGGCTCGGTCTCCATCGAGGTGGCGGTGCTGGCGCCCGCGTTCATCGCGCTGATGGTGCTGGCCGGCGTGGTCGGGCGCAGCGCGGTGGCGGCGGAGGCGCTCGACGCGGCCGCGCACGACGCCGCCCGGGCGGCCTCGATCTCCCGCAGTTCCGCCACCGCCAAGACGGCGGCGTTGGAGGCCGCCCGGAAACAGCTGGACTGGCACGGCCTGGCCTGCGCCAACGACCTGGAGCCGACGTTCACCGGCTCGATCGCCGGCAAGGACTCCGGGTTCGACGACGCCTTCAGCAGCTCGGTCGGTACGGACGCCACGGTGACGGTGACGATCAGCTGCCGGGTGTCCTTCCGGGACATCACCCTCGACATCCTGCCTGGGATGACGAGTGAACGGCTGATCACCGGGCAGTTCACCTCCCCGCTCGACCGTTACCGGAGTCGGCGATGACGGCCACCACGTCGGCCGCCGGGCCCGCGCGGGCCGGTGAGCACGGCCGGGTGAGCATCTTTCTCGCGGTGACGATGATCGGCGTACTGGCCATCATCGGTCTCTCCTTCGACGGCGCCGGTCAGCTCCGCACCCTGCAACGGGCCCAGAACCTGGCCGCCGAGGCGGCTCGGGCCGGCGGTCAGGCCATCGACCGGGCCACCGCCATCGAGGGCGGCCCAAAACGGATCGACCAGCCGCAGGCACGCGTGGCGGTCGCCGACTACCTGGCCGCCGCGAAGGCCGCCGGCCACACCGTGAGCTTTCCCGAGGTCGACGGGGAGATCCTGATCCGGGTGACCGTCTCCATCACCTACCACCGCTCGATGCTCGGACCGTTCGTCCAGGACAAGACGGTCACCGTCACCGGCGAGGCGACCGCACGTGCCATCACCGCAGCACCGTAGGAAGGAAGGCAGCCATGCCCGTATCGGGTGGGTCCGTGGTACGGCGGACCGGACGAATCCTCACCGGCATCGGCGCACTGGCCGTGCTCCTGGTGCTGCTGGTCGGCGCGCCGATCGCGTTGCTCGCCTTCGCCGGTAACCCCCTGCCCGATCACCTGCCCACCCTCGGGGAGGTGGGAACCGCGCTGACCAGCCGGGATGACGGCCAGCTCTTCCTGCGGGCGTTGGCCGTTGCGGGTTGGTTCGGCTGGGCCACGTTCGCCTTCTCCGTCCTCGTCGAGCTGGGCGCGCAGACCCTGCGCCGGCCGGCGCCGAAGCTGCCCGGAATGGGCCGCCAGCAGAAGGCCGCCGCCGCGCTGGTCGGCTCGGTGGCGCTGATCCTGGTGGCGAGCCCGGCCGCCGCCAGCGCCGCGGCGGTCTATGGAGCTCCGGCGTACGCGAATCCGGGCGCACCGGCCGTCACCACGCTGGCCGCGCCGACCCGCGCCGCGACGACACCGGACACTGCCGCGCCGGTGGCCCAGGGCGGGCTGCTCGGCCTGGCCGGGGCAGGGCTCGCCGCACCCGGCGGCCCGGCGGCGACCGACGAGGCCGCACCGGTGTACCGGGTGGCGCGGGGCGACTACCTCGGGGAGGTGGCCGAGCGGTACCTGGACGAGTTCGGCGACTACCGGCAGCTCGCCAAGCTGAACAAGCTCGACGACCCGGACCGGATCCGCCCCGGCCAACTACTCCGACTGCCCACCGAGGCCACCGACCAGGGGGCCCGGCAGCACGCCACCGGCCGGCTCGTCGACCGGCCCACGGCGCCGAAGCCGCCCGCGCCCCGGCCAGCACCCGAGCAGGCCGCACCCCCGCGGGTGACCCCGGCACCACCCAGCGGTACGCAGTCGACGGGCCAGCCGCCCGCGATGACGGTCGGCGCGGCCCGGGCCGGTGACGTCGATCGGGTGAACCGCCCGCTGGCGGTCTCCGCCGTACTGGCCGTGGCGAGCATCGTCGGCGCCCAGATCGGCGCTGTCCTGGGACTGCGCCGCCGCCCGGCCACCGCAGCCGGCGCTCCCCGGCTGGCCGCTCCCTCCCGCAGACCCCGAGGCGGGGCGGGCCGGAGCAGCAGCGGCGGGGCGGGCCGGAGCACCGGCGGGGCGGGCCGGAGCGGCGATGGGGCAGGGCTGAGCACCGGCGGGGCGGGCCGGCTGACCAGTGGTGGGGCGGCCGGCAGCGGGGCCGCGTGGGCTGCCAGCCGGGCAGCGGCCATCGAGGGCCCCTCGACACCGACCGGTGGCGCGGCACCGGGCGGGAACGATCTCGCACTTCGCGGCACCGGGATGACGCCTAATGGCAGCGGCGTCGCACCCGCCGGCAGCGGAATGGCACCCGCCGGCGGCGGAATGGCTACCGATGGCGCTGGCGAGTGGAGTGGCGACGACGGCTGGGCCGGCGCCGGTGCCGAAGGCGGGCTGTTCAACGGTGAGCACGGGTTGGATTCCGTACCGGACGGACCGCCGGTCGGCCGCCACCGACGCAGCTGAGGCGATCGACCCGCGCGACGCTGTCGCACGGCTGGCCCTGTTCAGGCTCCGCGTCTGGTGCGGGGGTGTGCCGCCTGGCCACGGCGACCGGCCAGCACGGTGGCGACGGTCTGGTCATCCGGCCGCAGCGGGAGCGCCCCGAGGCAATTCCTCGGGAAGCGAGATGCCTGTGAGTCATAAAGATGACCCACAGGCATCGGCGTCGAGCGTGTCATTGCCTCCGGGGTCGCCACGGAGTGTTATCAGGTGCGCCGACGTGTCGCGGGCCGGCCCGCTCGATGGGGTCCGTGCACGAGCATCGCCGCCGACCAGAGCGGCGGTCGCGGCCGGTGGTCAGGGCAGGCGGGTCTGGAGCACGCCGTTCTGGATCCGGGTGGGCAGGACCTGCTGGTCGTTGCCGGACGGCCCCTGCACTACCTCGCCGCCGTTGAGCCGGAACGCGCTGCCGTGCCACGGGCAGACCACACAGGCGTGACCGTCGATCTCCTGCACTTCGCCCTCGCCGAGCGGCCCGCTCTGGTGCGGGCAGCGCTCCAACATCACCGTCACCTCGTCACCGTGCCGGTAGAGGATCACCGAGATGTTGTCGTCCACCTCTCGTGTGATCAGGGTGCGTTGCGGCAACGTCGCCATGTCGGCCAACGAGTGCCAACCGTCGGTCATCCGGTGCAGCTCGGAGATGCTCTGGTTGACCTGCGCCCCCTGCTTGTACGCGAGGTGACCCCCGATGTACGCCCCCAGGCTCACGGTGGAGAGCCCGAGGAAGCCGAGCGCGCGGCCCATCCCGTGGCGGCCGGACATCCGAGCGGCCAGCGAGCCGGCGTAGATCGCCATGCCGACGGTGTTGGCGGCGGCGTGCACCAGGCCGACCCGACGCTGGTCCCGGGCGAGCGCCGCCCAGTCGTTCAGACCGGCGACGGCCGCTGGCAGCGCGCTGACCGTGCCCAGACCGACCAGCACGGCGGCCGGCCGGCGCTGCCCGGGCATGAGGTCCAGCACCGCGGCGCTGATCCACGCACCGACCGGCACCTGCACCATCGCCGGGTGCAGCGGGTGCCCGAGGGTCACCCCGTGCAGCAGATCGCGCAGCCGGCGCGGACGCAGCGTCCCCAGGACGACCTTCTGCAACCGGTCACCCGCGCCATCCAGCCGGGAGTCCTGCTCAACTTTCGTCAATAGTGCTCGCACGAGTACCGACTTCCCGGCGATCGTCGTCGCAAACCGGTCGGCGGCGACAAACCTGCCGCACCCCCATGCCGCCGATCGCGCAGGCCCTGCGCCGAGGGTCCGGGGCACAAACCGCATAACGCCACCCGGAAGTGCAAGATCGACGGGGATTGTGGGGGTGCGGCGGGCCGGGCATGCTGGCGGGATGGGTGTGCGGGTGGAGCGGCGTGGACCGGTCAGCACAGTGGTGCTGGATCGGCCGGCGACGCGGAACGCCGTCGACGGTCCCACCGCGCGGTCGCTGGCGGACGCGTTCCGGGCCTTCGAGGCCGACCCGGACTCGGCGGTGGCGGTGCTCTGGGGTGCCGGGGGCACGTTCTGCTCCGGTGCCGACCTCACGGCGATCGGCACGCCGAGCGGCAACCGGGTGGAGCCGGAGGGGGACGGCCCGATGGGTCCGACCCGGATGACGCTCAGCAAACCGGTGATCGCGGCGATCTCCGGGTACGCGGTGGCCGGCGGCATGGAGTTGGCGCTCTGGTGTGACCTGCGGGTCGCCGAGTCCGATGCGACCCTCGGGGTGTTCTGCCGCCGCTGGGGAGTGCCGTTGATCGATGGCGGCACCGTCCGGCTGCCCCGGTTGATCGGCGAGAGCCGGGCGATGGACCTGATCCTCACCGGCCGCCCGGTGCCGGCCGACGAGGCGTACACGATGGGGTTGGTCAACCGGGTGGTGCCACCCGGCCAGGCGCGGGCGGCGGCCGAGGAGTTGGCGGCGTCGATCGCCCGGCACCCGCAGACCTGCCTGCGCAACGACCGGGCCGCGGTGCTGGCCGGCGCGGGGCGGCCGGAGCCGGAGGCGCTGGCGACCGAGTTGGCGTACGGGATGGACTCGCTGGCGGCGGACGCGCTGGCCGGTGCGGCCCGGTTTGCCGCCGGCGCGGGCCGGCACGGCACGACGCCGCCGGAAGAGGGGACCCTCCCGACGGCGTCGACCACGCGCTAGCTCAGTTGCGGTTGATGGTGAAGGTTGTCGTGGTGTTGCGGATGTCCTGGTAGTTGTTGGTCAGCCGCAGGTTGGTGAAGGTGACCGAGCCGACCGCCGGGCCCTGACCGGGTTCCGGCATCTCGTTGGCCCAGATCGCGAAGCCGGACTTCGCGTCGTACGCGTCACCGCTCTTGCGGACGCCGCTGATCGAGACGTTGGTGAAGACCGTGTCGGTGATCGGGTTCTCCGGCTGCGACCCGTTGTACTTGGTCTGGAACATGATCCCGGTGTACGTCGGGTCGACGATGTCCACGTCGGACACCCGGATGCCGCGGAACTCCTTGGATGCGGAGAAGACCCAGATCGCGGGGAACGTCTGGGAGCCCCAGAAGTGTCCGCCGGCTCTGACGATCGAGATGTTCTGGAACTGGGTGGGCGGGCTGGCCCCGAACCCGATGAACGGGTAGCCGAAGTCCAGCGAGCTGATGGTGATCCCGGAGTACGTCAACATGTCCGCGATGTAGAGGTTGCGGAAGATGTTGTTGTAGCCGCCGTAGACCGCCAACCCGGCCGCCCGCCACGTCAGCGTGGCCGTCAGGTTCTCGAACACGTTGCCGTTGTTGCCGACCGAGGCACCCTGGTCGGTCGCCGAGAAGAGAGCGAACGCGTCATCGCCGTTCGACCGCCCCTCGGTGTTGGTGATCAGGTTGTTGGTGCTCCCGTTGGTCAGGTTCACCCCGTCGGCGAAGGTGTTGCGGAAGCGGCTGTTCTTGATGGTGAGCCCGCTGACGCTCACCCCCCAGTACGCGCAGACGGTGTGCTCGACCCAGACACTGTCCAGGGTCATGTTGTCGACGTCCTTCAGCTCACCCCACACCTTGCCCGGCCCGTCGATCCGGTTGGTGTAGTTGCCGAAGAAGGCCAGGTGCGAGAAGGACGACCCGCTGGCCGAGGACTCCACCCGGAAGCCCGCGTCGGTGTTCTGCTGGCCGGTCGGCGTCTGGAAGCGGGTGTACCACATGCCCGCGCCCGTCACGGTGATCGGCTTGCCGTACACCTGGAACTTCTGGGCGGTCTCGTAGGTGCCGGCCGGCAGGTAGACGCCGACCAGGTTGCCGGTGGTGTCCATCCGGACCGCGTCCAGCGCGTTCTGCACGTCCTGGTGGCTGAAGCCGGACGGCACCCGGTAACGGGCCGGGTCCGGGTTGGCCCGGGGTGCGACCAGCTCCAGGTTGACGAAGTCGATCGCGTACGTGGTGGTGTTGGCCGGGTCCTTCTGCAGACGGATCCTGCTGCCGGCCGGGATGGTCGAGTTCAGCATCACGTTCGCCTCGTCGTACAGGTGGCGAGGCGGGCCGGCACTCGGCGAGTCACTCGGGCTGGCCTCCGCGCCGTACAACCAGATGTGCTTGGAGGTCAGGTTGATCGGCTTGTGGAGGGTGCCGTTGACGTAGATGTTCAGCGTCGAGTCGATCCCCCCGCCGCCCGGTGCGTCGGGAATCGAGAAGCGGGTGACCAGGGTGTTGGTCGCCGCCCGGGTGGTCCACTCGACGTACGCGCCGGTGCTGTTCAGGGTGACCGCCCGACGCCCGGACGCCTCGCCGCCGAGGTTGCCGATGTCCCGGTTCGGGCCGACCTGCCCGGCGCCGCCGCCGGTGGTGCCGTCCTCGGCCTCGTACATGTCGTAGCCGAGGTTCGCACCGCGCCCCACGAAGAGCGGGCGGTCGGTGGTGTTGTTGGTCTGCTTGACCGGCAGTTCGTTGCCGTCCACGGCGAGCACCACCCGGACGGTGTACTTGCCGTTCGCGGCGGTCCAGGTGCCCAGGTTGACCGGTCCGACCGTCGCACCGGCGTTGATCACGCCGGAGTAGGAGCCGGTCAGGGTCCGGACGGCGGTGCCGGACTCGTTGAGCACGGTGAGCGTGATGCCGTGCGCGCCCGACGCGGACGCCTGGTTGCCGGCGTTGCGGATCGACACGGAGAAGGTGACGGTGCTGCCCGGCGGCGGGTTGCCCGGCGACCAGTCGACGGCCGAGGCGACCAGGTCGGAGCTGGCCACCGCACCGACCACCAGCGGGCTGGGGTTGGAGTAGCTGTTGTTGGTGTCGTCGGACTCGACGACGGTGTTCGACTCGTCGACCTTCGCGCTCAGCGGGTAGCTGCCCGAGTCGCGGGTGCCGATGCTGGCGCTGACAGTCGTCGACGCGCCGGCCGCGAGGCTGCCGACCGACGCGGTGCCGACCCGGGTGGCGCCCAGGTAGAAGTTGACGTTCGTCGCCCCGGAGGCCGCCGAACCGGCGTTGCGCACCGTCGCGGAGAGCGTGATGGTGCTGGTCTCCACGGGGGCGGACGGGCTGAACGACATGCCGGTGACGGTCAGGTCCGGGTTCGGCGCGGGGGTGCCGAAGACCTGGAACTCGGCCACCTGCCCGGCCGGTGCGCCGGTGTTCGAGGCGATCGAGAGCCGTACGTCGGCGGCCGCGCCGGAGACCGGGATGGTCACCGTGTTGCCGCTGCCCGGGTTGAAGGTGTAGTTCGCCGCCCCGACCAGTGTGGTGAAGGACGACGAGGCCTGGTCCCGGCCGAGCACCGTGATGTTCTGGGTACGCGTGCCCCACGCCGAGTCCGGGTTGAGCTTCAGCACGATCTGGCTGAGGCTGGCGTTCGCGCCGAGCTGCACGGTCAGCGTGCTCGGGTTGCCGTTGCCCTCCCAGTAGGTGGCCACGTTGTTGTCGTTGGCGTTGGTGGCCACGAACGTGTGCACGAACCCGGAGGCGGTGATCGGCTTACCGACCGCCAGGTTGCTCCCGGTCGGTGGGGTGCCGGTGCCGGTCCGGGTCACGGTGTTGCTGTTCGCCGACTGGTTGCCGGCCGCGTCCTTGGCCCGCACGTAGTACGAGACGGTGGCGCTGTCCGCCTGGTTGTCGGTGTACGTCACTGTCGAGCCGTTGACGCTGCCGCGCAGCGCGCCGTTGGCGTAGATGTCGTAGCCCGTCACAGCGACGTTGTCGGTCGACGCCGACCAGGTGAGCCGGATCTGCCCGCTGGCCGGCTGGGTGTACGCCAGGTTGCCCGGGACGCTCGGGGCCTGGGTGTCGGTGCTGCCGGTGGCGCCGTACACCTCCACCTCGGAGAACTGCGCGGCCGGCCAGCCGGTATTGCCGGTGACCTGCACGCGTACGTAGCGGGTGCTGGCGGCGGTGAAGCTGACGGTGGCGGTGTTGCCGCTGCTCGGATTGAACGTGTAGCCGGCGGACGCCTTCAGGGTGGTGAAGGACGAGCCGTTGGTCGAGCCCAGCACCGACAGGGTCTGCGTGCGGGTCTGCCAGTCCGACGAGGGCGGCAGCTTCAGCACCACCCGATCCACGGTGACGGTGGCGCCCAGGTCCGCCTGGATCCACTGCGGGAACGCGTTGTTGGCGCTTTCCCAGTAGGTCGAGGCGTTGCCGTCGTTGGCGTTGACCGCGACGTAGTTCTGGTTGTAGCTGCTGGCGGTCATGGTCGCGGAAAGGCCGGCGAGCATGGCCACGCGAGCGGCTGCGGCGGAGGGGTCGGCCTTCGGTGCCGCGCCGGCCGTGGGGGTGACGACCGGCGCGGTGACGAGAAGCATTCCGGCGAGCGCACCGGCGAGCAGCCGTCGACCGGTGCGGGTGGTGGCGGGGACGGGGTGGGGCGGGCCGCTCGGCGGCGTGCCTCGTGTGGTGCCAGTTCTGGACATGGGTCGCTACACCTCTTTCGGGGGTGGGTGTCGGTGCGTTGCCCGTCGACGGGTGCGGGGGTACGCCCGTCGTTCCTCCTTCCTGGGGTGAGGTGGTGCCGGCGGCAGGGACGGGGCCGCCGGCACCGAGGCGGTCAGGTCTGGTCGGCTCCCTTCGCCGCGCGCGGCCCGTCCGCCACGTCGGGGGTACGCAGCCAGACCGCTGTGTCGCAGGGCAGCAGCCCTTCGTCGAGCGGCCCGCTGGCCAGCAGCAACTCCGCTTCGGCGGGCAACGGCACGGCCGTGTCGGAGAGGTTGACCAGGCAGGTGAAGCCACCGCCGCGGCTGAACGCGAGCACCCCGTCCGGGGCCGGCAGCCAGGTGAGCGTGCCGTCACCGAGCGCCGGTTCGGCCCGCCGCGCCTGGATCGCCGCCCGGTACAGCTCCAGCATCGAGGCCGAGTCGCCGGTCTGCGCGCGGGCCGTGCGGTCCTTCCAGTCCGCCGGCTGTGGCAGCCACGGCGCGGCGGCACCCTCGGGGCTGAACTCGAACGGCGGCTCGTCCCCGGCCCAGGGCAGCGGCACGCGGCAGCCGTCCCGACCGGGGTCGATCCGGCCGGACCGTTCCCACATCGGGTCCTGGCGCAGCGCGTACGGGATGTCCTCGACCTCGTAGAGGCCCAACTCCTCGCCCTGGTAGACGTAGGCGGCACCGGGCAGCGACAGGGAGAGCAGCGCCGCGGCCCGGGCCCGGCGGGTGCCCAGCTCCAGGTCGGTGGGGATGCCCTCGCGTTTGGCGGCGAAGCTGAACCGGGTGTCCGCCCGGCCGTAGCGGGTGACGTGCCGGGTGACGTCGTGGTTCGAGAGCACCCAGGTGGCCGGCGCGCCGACCGGCGCGTGCGCGCTCAGCGTCCCGTCGATGCTCTCCCGCAGCGCCGCGGCGTCCCACGCGCAGCCGAGAAAGTCGAAGTTGAACGCGGCGTGCAGCTCGTCCGGGCGCAGGTAGTTGGCGAACCGCTGCCGGTCCGGCAGCCACACCTCACCGATCAGCGCCCGGTCGGGGTACTCGTCGGCGACCCGACGCCAGCCCCGGTAGATGTCGTGCACCCCGTCGAGGTCGTGGAACGGGTGCGGCTGGTCCGGTCGGACCTCGGGCAGCGTCCCGTCCTTGACCAGGAGCCCGGCCGAGTCGATCCGGATGCCGTCCACGCCCCTGTCGAACCAGAACCGCAGGATGTCCTCGAACTCCTCCCGCACCCGGGGGTGGTCCCAGTTGAAGTCCGGTTGCTGCGGGGCGAACAGGTGCAGGTACCAGTCGCCGGGGGTGCCGTCCGGGTTGGTGGTGCGGGTCCAGGTCTCGCCGCCGAACTCGCCGACCCAGTCGGTGGGTCGTTCGTCGCCGTTGGGTCCCCGGCCGGGCCGGAACCAGAACAGGTCCCGTTCGGGTGCCCCCGGCCCGCCGGCGAGCGCGGCCTGGAACCACGGGTGCGCGTCCGAGCAGTGGTTCGGCACCACGTCGACGATGGTCCGGATGCCCAGCTCGTGCGCCTCCGCGATCAGCGCCTCCGCCTCGGCCAGGGTGCCGAAGACCGGGTCGATGTCGCGGTAGTCGGAGACGTCGTAGCCGGCGTCGGCCATCGGGGACGGGTACCAGGGACTGAACCAGATCGCGTCGACGCCAAGCGCGGACAGGTGGTTGAGCCGGGACCGGATGCCGGCGATGTCGCCGATGCCGTCGCCGTTGCCGTCGGCGAAGCTCCGGGGATACACCTGGTAGATCACCGCTCCCCGCCACCACGGACTTCTGTCAGCTGTGGACACGAGCACCTGCTTTCTGCGTCAGTACGTCGGCGTGTTCGCCGGACCTGGTCATGTGTCGGGCGAACGGTCGTCGTTCGCCGCGCGGAGGGATCCGGTGATGGCTATCCCTTGATGCTGCCCGTGGTCAGACCGGACATGATGTTGCGTTGGAAGATCAGGAAGATGATGACCGTGGGGATCGCGGCGATGACCGACGCGGCGATCACCACGTTCATCGGCGTACCGCCGGCGAAGGCGTAGATGCCGACGCTGACCGTCCGGGTCTCGGGCGAGGGCATGACCAGCTTCGGCCAGAGGAAGTCCTTCCAGACCGCCGTCACCGCGAAGATCGACACTACGCCGAGGATGGGACGCGACAGCGGCAGGATGATCGACCACAGGGTGCGCAGCGACGTCGCCCCGTCCATCAGGGCGGCCGCCATCAACTCCTCCGGGATCGAGTCGAAGAACCGCTTCAGCAGGAAGATGTTGAACGCGTTGGCGACCAGTGGCAGCCAGATGGCGAACGGTGAGTCGAGCAGGTTGATGTGCACGATCGGCAGGTCGATCACCGTCACGTACTGCGGGACGATGAGGACCATCGCCGGGATCATCAGCGTCCCCAGCATCAGGGCGAGGATCACGTTGCCGAAGATCGGCCGGAGCTTGGACAACGAGTACGCGGCGGCGGTGTCGAGGACGAGCTGGAACAGCACCGCGCCGATCGCGTAGTAGAAGGTGTTGAAGAGCAGCTTGGCGAGGTCCAGGTTGTTCCACGCGTCGATGTAGTTCTGCGGCTGCGGGTCCTTCGGGAACAGCGAGGGCGGAGTCTGGGCGATCTCCTGGCCGGACTTGAGCGCGCCGGTGACCATCCAGTAGAGCGGCCCGAGGAAGACGAGCGTGAACCCCGCCACGACGACGACCAGCAGCGTCCAGTAGATGATCCGGCCACGCCCCCGGCTGATCTGGGTCTGGGAGATGAGGGTCCGGGTTGCGGAGTCCTGTGCCATTCCTCGCCGTCCTAGTCCTGTTTCGCAGTCAGCCGCACGTACACGGCGGAGAAGCCGGCCAGCACCACGAGCATGATCACGCCCAGGGCGGCGGCGCCGTTGAGGTCGTTCTGGAAGAACCCGTGCTGGTAGATGAGGTACGCCACCGAGGTAGCCGAGTCCTCCGCGCCCGCGCCGTTGGCGAGGATCAGGGGCTCGATGAAGAGCTGCATCGTGGCGACGATCTGCAACATCGCCAGGAGCGCGAGGATCAACCGGGTCTGCGGGATGGTCACGTGACGGATCCGCCGCCAGATTCCGGCGCCGTCGAGTTCGGCGGCCTCGTAGAGCTCGCCGGGAATGTTCTGCAGCGACGCCAGGTAGATGAGCACCGCGCCGCCCATGTTCATCCAGGTCGACGCGACCACCATCGCCGGCATCGTCATCTCGGGCGACTGCATCCACTGCGAGGTGGGCAGGTGCAACGCCTTGAGGATCGCGTTGAAGAGCCCCGCCTCGCTGGGGTCGTACGCGTAGAACTTGAAGAGGAACAGCGCGGAGGCCGGCGGCAGCATCACCGGCAGGTACACCAGGATCCGCAGGTAGCCCTTGCCGTGGCGGAACTCGTTGAGCAGGATCGCCACGAAGAACGGCACCGCGTACCCGAGGACGAGCGCCAGCCCGGTGAAGTAGAACGTGTTCTTCCACGCGGGCCAGAAGCTCGGGTCGGCGATGAGACGGGTGTAGTTGTCCCAGCCCACCCAGGTGGTCTCGCCGCGCCGGGTCCGCTGGAAGCTCATGACGATGCCGCGGACCATCGGGTACCAGGAGAAGACGACGAAGCAGAGCACCGCACCGATCAGGAACGCGTGCCCGGTGAGGTTGTCCCGTACCTTGCGGCCGAGGCCCGTGCGCTGCGGCCTCGCCGAGTACGGCGACGGCGGGCGGCCCGGTTTCCTGGGGGTCTCCGGGACGGCGGTGATCGCCAAGGCAACTCCTGGGTGAGTCGGTGACGTCGAGGCGTGGTGCGAGTGGCGTGGGGGTCGGGTCGGCGTCCCGACCCCCACACGAGCGGTCAGCTCTCGGCGGCGAGGAGCTGGTTGACCTTCTCCTCGGCGGTCTTGAGCAGGGCGTCGATGTTCGAGTTCGGGTTGGTCAGCACACCCGACATCGCGGCGTCGAGCACCGCATAGATGGCCTGGGCGTTGCGCGGCTCACCCTTGATCGGGACCGGGGTCGCCTCGAAGAGCGCGAAGTTCGCCGTGTCGACGTTCGCGTTCGCCTTGCGCAGCTCCAGCTCCTGCTTCTGCGCGTCGCTGCCGTTGGCGAAGAGCAGCGGCTGGGGCAGACCCACCGGGTAGTTCTGCGGCTTGGCCCGGACGTAGTCGAACTGGCCCTTGCCCGGGGTGAGCTTCTGGTACGCGATCCACTTCAGACCGGCCTTGACCTGCTCGGGAGTGAGGTCCTTCTTGAAGAAGTAACCCTCGCCACCACCGAGGGTCCCCTTCGCCGCACCGTCCTGGCCGGGCAGCGGAGCCATCGCCCAGTCCTGGAACTTGCCCTGGAACTGGCTGACGATCGCCTGGGTGGCGTCCGGCGCGCCGATGAACATGCCGACCTTGCCAGCGCCGGCGTTCGTCAGCAGGTCGCCCCACTGGAGCAGCTGACGGGCGCCCATGCTGTTGTCGCCGTACCGCATGTCCTTGAGGTTCTGCAGGACCTGCTTGCCCATCGGGTTGTTGAAGTCGGCCTTCTTGCCGTCCTCGCTGAGCACCCGGCCGCCCTGCGAGTAGAGCAGGGAGGTGAAGTGCCAGCCGCCGGTGTTGCCGGCGCTGTACTCGGAGTAGCCGGCGATGCCGTTGCCGAGCGCGGAGATCTTCTTGGCGGCGGCCCGGACGTCGGCCCAGGTCTTCGGGGGGTTGTTCACGTCGAGCCCGGCCTGCTGGAACAGGACCTTGTTGTAGACCAGGCCCATCGAGTAGTTCTTCACCGGAACGGCGTAGAGCTTGCCGTCGTCGGTGAAGACCTCCTTGAGCGCCGGGTCGACGCTGTCCCAGGTCGGAATCGCGTCCTTGTTGACGTGCTGGCTGATGTCCATCGCCTGACCGGAGTCGAGCACCTGCTGGAGGTCGGTCATGTACCCGTAGAACACGTCGGTCACGGTGCCGCCGGCCAGACGGGCGGTGAAGTCCGGCGGGTTGTTGCACTGCTCGCCAACGCTGACGCTCTTGATGACGATGTCCGGGTTCTGCTTCTGGAACTCGGCGACGTCGTCGTTCCAGTTCTTCAGCAGCTCTTTCTGGGCACCGACCGGCTGGCAGTCCACCGTGATGGTGACCTTGCCGCCGGCGGTCGCGCCCTTGTCGTCACTCTTCGTGGAGCACGCCGTGAGGCTGAGCCCCAGGCCGGCCACGAGCGCGACCGCCGCAGCCTTTCGGTATTGCGGTACGGACATCTGTCCATCCCTTCGGGAACGGGTGTCTCCAATGACCTTCGCTGATCTGCGGTGATACGACCTGACGCCCAGTAGCTGCGTCGGAGCCAGGTGTGAGTGGAGTCACTGTAGCGAGACCGACTCATTCCAGCAAGGTTTCGATCGTGTTCTGAAAGGACACGACTTACTAACGACAGATGCCGACGGAACACTGGAACTGCCCTGACTTGGTGGCTTTTGGACAGTTATTGACGGGCGGCGGTTCGGACCCGGCCGACGCGGTTCCGGCAACGACGAAAGGCCGCCGACCGCGCGAGGCGGTCGACGGCCGAAGCGTCGTTTCAGCGGGGGCGGATCACCCCGGGTCGGTCAGCGACGAGGAGCGGGAGCGGTGGAGCCGCGTACCACCAGCTCGGGCTCGAACAGCAGCTCGTCCTGCAACACGCCGGCACCCTCGATCTGGGTGACCAGCAGATCCACGGCGGCCTGCCCCATCGTCTCGATCGGCTGCCGCACCGTGGTCAACGGCGGGTCGGTGCACGTCATGAACGCGGAGTCGTCGAAGCCCACCACCGACACGTCGGCCGGCACCGAACGGCCCAGCCGCCGGGCCGCGCGGATCGTGCCCAACGCCAGGACGTCGCTGGCGCAGATGATGCCGGTCACGCCCCGCTCGACCAACTTCGTCGCGGCGACCCGCGCCCCCTCCATCGAGAAGCTGGAGCGCTCGACGCACTCAGCGTCGCCCTCGCCCCAACCCGCAGCCTGGATCATCGCGTCCAGCTTGCGCCGGGACGGCACATGCCCTTCCGGGCCGAGCACCATGCCGATCCGCTCGTGCCCGAGCGAGCGCAGGTGCCCGTACGCCTGCTCCACCGCCACCGCGTCGTCGGTGGAGACCCGGGGGAACCCCAGCTCGTCGACACCTGCGTTGACCAGCACGACCGGAAGCCCTCGGTCGGTCAGCCGGCGGTAGTGGTCGTGCCGGGCGTCGGCGAGCGCGTACGAACCACCAGCGAAGATCACCCCGGAGACCTGGTGGTCGAGGAGCATCTCCACGTAGTCCATTTCGGAGACGCCGCCGATGGTGCGGGCACAGAGCGCCGGGGTGTAGCCGCGCTGGGCGAGCGTGCCGGTGACGACCTCCGCCAGCGCCGGGAAGATCGGGTTCTGCAACTCCGGCAGCACCAACCCGACCAGCCGGGCGCGTTCGCCACGCAACTTGGTCGGCCGCTCGTAACCGAGCACGTCCAGCGCCGTCAGCACGGCCGTCCGGGTCGCCTCGGAGACGCCGTCCCGGCCGTTGAGCACCCGGCTGACGGTGGCCTCGCTGACGCCCGCCTTCTTGGCAACTTCTGTCAACCGCTTGGTCACGGCCGCAATCGTACGTCACCTGCATGAAAGAAATGAACAGCAAACTGCGCCGCGCTTGCTGGCCGGCTGCTCGCGCGTGCGGCGCATGCCTCCGACGCCCCGGCGGCCGATCGGGTACGGGTCGCCACGTCGACGGCCGGCAAGGTCACGCTCGATCCAGGATGTACTGGCAACGGAACGCCGGGATGCCCACGACATCCTGGATGTTGCGCGATCTTGCGGGGTGCGGGGCAGGGGCGCGGAGCGGCGCACACCCGGGCAGGGGGTCAGGACAGATCGCGCAGGGCGGACTCGATGGCCCGGTGGAAGGTCGGGTACGCGTAGATCATGTGCCGGAGCTGACTCAGCGGCACCGCCGCGTGCACCGCCACCACCAGTGCGGACAGCACCTCACCGCCGGCCGGGCCGACCGAGGTGCCACCGATCAGCACGCCCTGGTCGGCGTCCGCGATGAGCTTGATGAAACCGTCGTCGCCGACCCGATGGATCCAACCTCGGGTCGAGCTGCCGAGTTTGGTGAAGCCCACCTGCACGTTGATGCCGCGCTCACGTGCCTGCTGCTCGGTGAGCCCGACCGCACCGATCTCGGGGTCGGTGAACGTCACCCGGGGCAGCGCGCGGTAGTCGGCTCGCGGGACGGTGCCGGCAGATCCGCTCGAACCGCTGGCGGCCAGTGCGCTGGACGCGCCCATCGCTCCGCCGACCACGCTGGAGGTGCCGCTGGCGTCCGCCCCGGCCTTCGCCTTCCGAGCGTGGGCCAGGACGTCCGCGATCACGATCCCCGCCTGGTACATGGCGATGTGGGTGAAGGCGCCCTCGCCGGTCAGGTCGCCGACCGCCCAGACATGCTCGGTGACGTGCAGACGGTCGTCGACCGGCAGGAACCGCTGGCTGGCGTCCAGCCCGACCGTGTCCAGACCCAGCTCGGCCAGGTGGGCCTTGCGCCCGGTCACCACCAGCAGCCGGTCGGCGGTGAACTCCGCGCCGCCCTCACCCCGCAGTGTGAACCGGGTCCCGTCGTGCTCGACCCGTTCGGCGCGTACCCCGGTGTGGATCTCCACGCCGTCGGCGCGCAGCGCCGCGGCGGCGACCTCGGACGCCTCGGGCTCCTCGATGGCCAGCACCCGGTCGAGCGCCTCGACCACTGTGACCCGGACCCCGAAGCGGGCGAAGACCTGCGCCAACTCCAGACCGATGGCGCCGCCGCCGAGCACGAGCAGCGACTCCGGCAGCTCCTCGACCTCGATCGCCTGGTGGTTGGTCCAGTACGGCGTGTCGGCCAGGCCGTCGATCGGCGGCACCGACGGACGGGTACCGGTGCCCAGCACCACCCCGTACCGGGCCTCGAACACCTGGTCACCGACGCGGACCCGGCGCGGACCGTCGAGCCGCCCGCTGCCCCGCACGAGCCGGCCGCCCTTGCCGATGAACCGCTCGGCCGCGACCGTGTCGTCCCAGGTGTCGGTGGCTTCCTCGCGGATCCGCTTCGCCACCGGCGCCCAGTCCGGCTGGACCTGCGCCGTCCCGGCGAGCCCGTCGACCCGGCGGGCCTCGGCGAGCGCGTTGGCCGCCCTGATCATCATCTTGCTCGGGATGCAGCCCCAGTACGGGCACTCCCCGCCGACGAGATCCCGTTCGACGCCGACGACGCTCAGGCCGGCCTCGGCGAGCCGTTCGGCCACCTCCTCGCCGCCGACTCCGAGCCCGACCACGACCACATCAACCAGCTCCGGCTCCGCCACACCAAACAGCATCCCCCGGCGACACCACCCCGGCCACCGAGGTCGGCGGAAAAGCCGGCACGCGCACCGGCCCGGACGCCTACCGTGACCGGATGCACACACGCTTCGCTCCGGTCCGGGACCACTTCCACGACCTGCTCGCCTCCGGACGGGAGACCGGGGCCGCCCTGACCATCTGGTACGACGGGCAGCCGGTCGTGGACCTGGTCGGCGGCTCGCGCGGCGGCCACCGGCCGGGCGCCGCGCCGTGGCTGCCGGACACGCTGGTCAACGTCTACTCGGTCGGCAAGCCGGTGGCCGCGCTCTGCCTGCTGCTGCTCGTCGACCGGGGAACTGTCGACCTCGACTCACCGATGGACCGGTACTGGCCGGAGTTCCGTACTCCCGCCACAGTGCGGCAGGTGTTGTCGCACACCGCCGGGCTGCCGGCCTTCCCGGTGCCCCGACCGGCCACCGCGATCGCCGACTGGGCGCTGCTCACCGGTGACCTGGCCGCCGCCGATCCCGAATGGTCGCCGGGCTCGGTCGCCGGGGAACACGCCTGGACGTACGGGCATCTGGTGGGCGAGCTGGTCCGCCGGGTCGACGGACGGTCGGTGGGCCGGTTCCTGGCCGAGGAGATCGCGGACCCCTGGCAGCTCGACCTCGGCTTCGGGCTGGCCGAGGCGGACCAGCTGCGCTGCGCTGACCTGCGGTACGGCGACCCGCAGTGGCCCGCTCGGAAGCTCGGCGAACCGCTGTCACTGCGGGCGCGGGCGCTGGGCAACCCGGCCGGCGGGCTGGACCTCGCCGTGCTGAACAGCCCGCTGTGGCGGGGCGCCGAGATGCCCGCGGTCAACCTGCACGCCACCGCGCCCAGCCTGGCCCGGCTCTACGCCGGGCTGTTGGCCGGCGGTGTCCTGGACGGTGTCCGGCTGGTCAGCCCGGCGCTGATCGCGGAGACCACCCGGGTCCAGTACGACGGGCCGGACCTGGTGCTGGACCGCCCGGTCCAGTGGACGTTGGGCATGCAACGCGAGCCGGACGGCAGCTGGGGCATGGGCGGCATCGGCGGCAGCAGCGCGTGGGCCGACCCGGAGCGCGGCTACACCTTCGCGTACGCCACCGCGCACCTCGCCGAACACGACCGGGTGGACGAGCTGGTCGAGGCGTTGCACTCGGTGCTCTGACGTGGTGGTCAGCGCAGCCAGACCGGGTCGGTGCCGGGCACCGACAACGGTGGCGGGTAGTCCACCGCCCGCCGGAGCTGGTCGGGCAGCTTCCACGGCTGGTGCACCGCCTTGCCCTGCACCCCCGCCAGCTCCGGCACCCACCGACGCACGTAGTCGCCGGCCGGGTCGTACCGTTCGGCCTGCCGGACCGGGTTGAACCCCCGGTAGGGCTTCGTGTCGTTGCCGGTACCGGCCACCCACTGCCAGTTGCCGGAGTTGTTCGCCACGTCCCCGTCGAGCAGCCAGCGGAAGAACACCGCCACCCCGGAGCGCCAGTCCTGACCGAGGTGTTTGGTGAGGTAGCCGGCCGTGATCAGCCGGGCCCGGTTGTGCATCCAGCCCTGCGTCCGCAGCTGCCGCATCCCGGCGTCGACGATCGGCATCCCGGTCCGGCCCTCGGTCCAGGCCGCCAACGCGTCGTCGTCGTAACGCCACCGCTCGGTGGCTCCCCGCCGGTACGCCGTGGTCGAGATCTCCGGGAAAGCGGCGGTGACCTGGTAGTAGAAGTCCCGCCAGCAGAGCTGCCGGACGAACGGGCCGGACCGGTCCCCGGCACGGTTCGCCACCGCCAGCGGCGACACGCAACCGAAGCGCAGGTACGGGCTCAGCCGCGAGGTGTCGTCGCCGGCCATGTCGTCGTGCTGATCGCCGTACCGGGTCAGCTCGGGCAGCCAGTCGGTGAGCCGTTGCCGGGCCACCCGCTCGCCACCGACGGTCGCTTCCGGCGAGTCGCCGGCGGGCGGCGCCGGCAGCTGGCCCACCCGGACCCGGGCGGGCAGCGCGATCCGGCGCGGTGCCGCCAGCTCCTCGCGCCACCGGTGGGCCGCCCAGGCCCGGTGGTACGGGCTGAACACCCGGTAGTGGTCACCGCCGCCACCGGGCCGCAACGCACCCGGCTCGACCACTGTCAGCCCGGGAAACAGTCGCAGATGCAGCCGGTGCCGCTCGCACTCGGCGCGTAGTCGCCGCTCCCGCCGGCTGGCGTAGTGGCTGACGTCGGCCGAGAGCGCCACGGCGGTGGCGTCGACCTCGGCGGCCAGCCGGATCGTCTCGGTCACCGGGTCACCGTGCCGGACCACCAGGTCGCCACCGAGGTCGCGGAGTTGGGCGCGCAGGTCGGCCAGTGCCTGGTGCAGGAAGCGGGTGCGGTTGGCGGACCGGCCGGCCAGCACCGGGTCGAGCACGTACAGCGGCACCACCTGGTCGAAGGCCGCGCAGGTACTGGCCAACGCCGGGTGGTCGTGCACCCGCAGGTCGCGGGTGAGGAGCACGATCGCCGTACTCCCGGTCACCGGCTCTGCGGGTGGATCGCCGGCCCGGGAATGACGACCGGGGTCCCGGTCGGGGTGAGCAGGGCCCGCGCGGCCACCGCCATCCGTCGCCGCTGTGGCACCAGGGCCCGCCGAACGAAGACGTCGTAATCCTGCGCGGCCACCTCGTCGAGGATGCCGCCGTAGAGCGCGTACGCGGTGCGCATGCAGGCCTGCGAGGCGGGCGCGAGCATGGTGATGCCCGGTGCGGCGGCGGCGTAGTGCGCCTGGGCGCGGGTCACCTCGTACTCGATCAACTCGCGGATCCGGGGCGTACCGCGGCCCCGGTCGCGGGCCGCCACCAACTCCTCGCGGGTGACACCGAACTTCGCCAGGTCCTCGTCCGGCAGGTAGGTGCGGCCCCGGTCGAGGTCCTCGGCGACGTCCCGGATGAAGTTGGTGAGCTGGAAGGCGAAGCCGAGCTGTCGGGCCGGCTCCCGAGCCGCCACCGGGTCGGAGCTGCCCAGGATCGGCAGCATCATGGTGCCGATGACCGCCGCCGAGCCCTCCATGTAGTCGAGCAGGTGGTCGTAGGTCGGGTACGCGGTGACGGTGAGGTCCATCGCCATGCTCTTCAGGAACGACGCAAAGTCGTCCCGGTCGAGGTCGAAGACGGCGATCGTGTGCAGCACGGCCGGCAACAGGGGGTCGTCGACCGACGCACCGTGCAGACCGGCCACGAACTGGCCGGCCCAGTTGTCCAGCAGGGCGGCCCGCTCGGCCGGCGGCAGTGCCTCGGTGCGGTCGACGATCTCGTCCGCGTACCTGGTGAACCCGTAGAGGGCGTGCACATGCCGTCGTTTCCAAGCGGGAAGCAGGCGGGTGGCGAGATAGTAGGTGCGGCCGTGGCGTTTGTGCAGCTCACGACACCGGTCATAGGCAGCGGTGAGATCGGTTTCCACCGGCCCTCCTCTAGTTTATCGACGCACCAATCGACGCAACCCGTAGCCTAGGGTACGCTCGGCCACATGGCCAACGACGCAGTTGCGGGTGACGTGACCCGCGTGGCGCCGGCTGGGCCGGCGGACGGGGACGATCCGGTCCGCGCCGTTCTGGCCGCGTACACCCACGATCTGGTAACGGCGGTCGACGAGACCCTGGACTCTTTCCTCACCGCCGAGGTTGACACCCTCCACGACATCGACCCATCGATGGGAAGCTTCGCCGCCACCGCCCGGGAGGCCGTCCTGGCCGGCGGCAAACGGATCCGGTCCACGTTCGCCTACTGGGGTTGGCGCGGGGCGGTCGGCGGCACCGCAGCGCTGCCGCCGGTGCTGCCCGCGCTGGCCGCGCTGGAGCTGCTGCACACCTTCGCGCTGGTCCACGACGACGTGATGGACGCGTCCACCACCCGCCGTGGCCGGCCCACCGCACACGTCGCGCTCGCCGAACAGCACCTCGCCGCCGGCCACCGGGGCGACCCCGGCCGGTTCGGCGAGGCCGTCGCCGTGCTCGTCGGCGACCTCTGCATGGTCTGGGCCGACCAGTTGCTGGCCCACGCCTCGGTGCCGTCGAACCGACTCTTCGAGGTGCGCCGCTGCTACGACCAGATGCGGGTGGAGACGGTCGCCGGGCAGTACCTCGACGTGCTCGGCGAAAACGCCCCGGCCAGCTGGTCGGTCGACCGGGCGCTGCGGGTGGCCCGCTACAAGACCGCCAGCTACACCGTCCAGCGACCACTGCTCTTCGGAGCCGCACTGGCCGGGGTGCCCGCCGACGAGCCGCTGGTCTCCGCCTACACCCGCTACGGCCTGGCTGTCGGCGAGGCGTTCCAGCTCCGCGACGACCTGCTCGGCGTCTACGGCGACCCGGCGGCCACCGGCAAGCCGACCGGTGACGACCTCCGCACCGGCAAACCGACAGCGCTGCTCATGCTGGCCCGGGAGCTGGCCACCCCGGCCCAGCTCACCGCGTTGGAGCGGGCCGCCGACGGACCGGTCGACAAGCTCGCCGGGCTGGTCGCCGAGACCGGCGCGGTGACCCGGGTGGAGCAGATGATCGCCGAACGGGTGAGCGACGCGCTGGCCGCGCTCGACGCCGCACCCGTGGACCAGACGGCGCGCACCGCGCTGACCGGGCTGGCCACCGCCGCAACCAACCGGCGGGCCTGATGAGCGACTTGAGCAAGGAGGTGGTCACGTGCGGACGGTGAGCGGACGGACGGACCGGGTGGTGGTCGTCGGAGCCGGGCTGGGTGGGCTCGCCTGTGCCCTGCACCTGGCCGGCAGCGGTCGACAGGTGACGGTGCTGGAACGCGAGCCGGTGCCCGGTGGGCGGGCCGGCCGGCTGGGCGTGGACGGCTACGAGTTCGACACCGGGCCGACAGTGCTCACCATGCCCGACCTGATCGCCGAGGCGCTCGGCGCGGTCGGCGAGGAGTTGCGCGACTGGCTGGACCTGACCCCGATCGATCCCGCCTACCGGGCGTACTACCCGGACGGCTCGACCCTCGACGTGCTCACCGACACCACCCGGATGGCGGCCGAGATCTCCCGGGTCTGCGGACCTCGGGAGGCCGACGGCTACCTGCGGTTCGTCGAGTACGCGCGGGAGCTGTGGCGGCTGGAACGCACCGACTTCATCGAGCGCAACCTGGACGCGCCGACCGATCTGATCACCGGCAACCTGCTCAAGCTGCTCGGCGGCGGGGCCTTCCGACGCCTCCAGACGAAGATCAACCAGTTCTTCCGGGACCCACGTACCCAGCGGATCTTCTCCTTCCAGGCGATGTACGCCGGCCTCGCGCCGCACGACGCGCTGGCCATCTACGCGGTCATCGCGTACCTCGACTCGGTGGCCGGGGTCTACTTCCCGCGCGGCGGCATCCACGCGGTCTCCCGGGCGATGGCCGGCGCGGCCGAGAAGCACGGCGTGCAGATCCGGTACGACACCACGGTGACCCGGGTGGAGACCGCGAACGGTCGGGCCACCGGCGTGCTCACCGCCGACGGCGAGCTGGTGCCGGCGGACGTGGTGGTGCTCAACCCCGACCTGCCGGTCGCCTACCGGGACCTGCTCCCCGCCGCGCCGCGCCGTCGGCTCACCTACTCGCCGTCCTGCGTCGTTCTGCACGTCGGCTCCCGACAGTCCTATGCGAAGATCGCCCATCACAACATCCACTTCGGACGCGCGTGGAAGGGCACCTTCGATGAGGTCATCCGGCGGGGCGAGTTGATGACCGATCCGTCGCTGCTGGTGACCAACCCGAGCCGGACCGACCCCGCGGTGGCCCCGGCGGACCGGCACACCTACTACGTGCTCGCCCCGGTGCCCAACCTGCACCGGTCGCCGTTCGAGTGGCGCGGCGACCTGACCAAGCGCTACACCGAGCAGCTAATCGGCACCCTGGAGGAGCGCGGCTACGTCGGCTTCGGCGCCGGGGTCGAGGTGCTACGGGCGGTCACCCCGGCCGAGTGGGAGGAGCAGGGAATGGCAGCGGGCACCCCGTTCGCCGCCGCGCACACCCTCTTCCAGACCGGCCCGTTCCGCCCGTCCAACCTGCACCGCGACCTGTCGAACGTGGTGTTCGTCGGCTCCGGAACCCAGCCCGGCGTGGGCGTACCGATGGTGCTCATCTCCGGCAAGCTCGCCGCCGGCCGAATCACCGGGGAAGGTCGATGAGCAGCCGCGAAAAACATCTCGTCGAACTCGTCGACGAGACCGGCAAGGCCCACGGCGAGACAACCGTCGCCGCCGCGCACCAACCCCCGGGGCAACTGCACCGGGCCTTCTCGGTGTTACTGATGGACCCGGACGGCCAGGTGCTGCTCCAGCGTCGGGCCGCCGCCAAGACCCGGTTCCCGCTGCGCTGGGCCAACTCCTGCTGCGGCCACCCGCAGCCCGGGGAGTCGCTCGCCGAGGCGGCCAACCGCCGGCTGAGTGAGGAGTTGGGCGCGGGCCCGGTCGAGCTGACCGAGGTCGGCATCTACGTCTACTACGCCGAGGACCCGGCCACCGGTCGGGTCGAGTTCGAGTACGACCACGTGCTGCGAGGCGAGTTCCTGCCCGGCGCTCCGCTGCTGCCCGACCCGGACGAGGTGGCCGAGCTGCGGTGGGCCGACCCCACCGCGCTGGAGGCCGAGTTGTCCCTCGACCCCCGGTCGTACGCGCCCTGGCTGGGCGGGGTGGTGAACCGGCTGCTCCGCCCCTCGGGGTCCCGGTCGGGCGCAACCGGTCCGGTCATGACCCCGCCCGGATCGTCGGCGGATGACACGGCGGAGCGGTCGGGTGGTCGATGAGGCGCTGAGCGCGGGCGCTGTCGCACGCCGGCTGGGGGTCGCGGTGACGACCCTCCGCACCTGGCACCAGCGCTACGGGCTCGGTCCCAGCGAACACATCCCCGGTCACCACCGCCGGTACACCCCTTCCGACCTGGTCCGCCTCGAGATCATGCGGCGACTCACCGCCGAGGGGGTGAGCCCCGCCGAGGCGGCCCGCTGGGCCCGCCAGGCTCCGGATCCAACGGCCAACGGCACCGTCACCCCCACCGGGATCCACCCGACCGGCCGTGACGGCGGCGGCACCATCCCGGTCGGCCGTGCCGGCCCGGCGGCCCGCGGACTGGCCCGGGCGGCGATGCGCCTGGACGCGGCGGCGATCAGTGAGACGATCGCGCACGCCCTGGCCGCCGACGGCGTCGTCGCCACCTGGGACAGCCTGTTGCGCCCGGTCCTCGCCGGCATCGGCGAACGGCACGCCGCCACCTCCGGCCTGATCGAGGTGGAACACCTCATGTCCCGCTGCGTCTCGGAAGCGCTCGCGGCGGCCAGCCGGGCCAAGGTCCCCACCGGGCCGGCCCGGATCCTGCTCTCCTGTGCCGACGAGGAACAGCACACCCTGCCGCTGGAGGCGCTGGCCGCAGCACTCGCGGAGGCCGGTGTCAGCTACCGGATGCTCGGCGCCCGGGTGCCGGTGGCCGCGCTCGTCGAGGCGGTCAACCGGACCGGACCGGCCGCCGTGGTGCTCTGGTCACACACTCGGGCCACCGCCGACCCGGCCCAACTCAGCGCGCTCCTGGCCGCACCCCGACGCCCGTTGCTGGTGCTCGCCGCCGGCCCCGGCTGGCGCGCCGACACCCTGCCCGCCGGGGTGGTGCGGCCGGTGGACCTGGCCGAGGCGGTCTCACTCTCCGCTGCCGTGCGCGACGCCCTGCACCAGTCGAGGCGTGACTGATCGCACTGTCGCCGGCTGGCGGCGTGAACTACCGTCGGGCGGGTCCGCCTACCCCGACCCCCTCCGGGAGCGAGCAGATGCAAGCCCGCGCCGTCCTGGCGTCCGTCCTCGCCGTGGCGCTGGTCTTGTCCGGTTGTGCCCAGCCGCACCGCACCATCGCACCCGTCGGTGCCCCACCGCCGGAATCGACCGCGCCACCCACCCCGAAACCGCACCCCAGTGTCACCAAGCCGGCCAAGCCGCCACTGCGGCCACTGCCGGCCAAGCTGCCCGCCGGTCTGGGTCGCAACACCGGCGTACGCCCGGTGGCCCTGACGTTCGACGACGGGCCCAGCCCAGCCTGGACACCCAAGGTGCTCGACCAACTGAAGGCCGCCAAGGTGACAGCGACCTTCTGCGTCGTCGGTCGGGAGGTGCAGCGCCACCCGGAGCTGGTCCGACGGATCGTCCGGGAGGGACACCAGCTCTGCAACCACAGCTGGCGACACGACCTCGATCTCGCCCGCCGACCCGTCGCCGAGATTCGGGCCGACCTGGACCGCACCAACAAGGCCATCCAGAAGGCCTCTCCCGGCGCGAAGGTGCCGTTCTACCGGCAACCGGGCGGCCGGTGGACGTCGGAGGTGCTCGGGGTGGCCAAGAACCTCGGCATGCGCCCGCTGCACTGGTCGGTCGACCCGCAGGACTGGGACAAGCCCACCGCGGCCACCATCGGCAAACGGGTGCACGCCGCCACCCGCCCCGGGGCCATCGTGCTGCTGCACGACGGTGGCGGAAATCGGGCCGCGACCCTCGCCGCCTGCCCGAAGATGATCGCCGATCTGAAGCGGCGCTTCGGCATCACCCGACTCCACTAGAACCGCCCTGACCTGCGGTTATGACCCGTCCCAAGCCCTTGGTGATACCGATTTTGTCGACCGGCCGGGCATCACGTATGCTTTCGAAGCCTCCGGCGGGGCCGGATGGGAGCAAGTCCGCTTGAAGTTGCGAGTGTGCAATGATGGCGGGGCCGCCCTCATCGTCTAGCGGCCCAGGACGCCGCCCTTTCAAGGCGGTAGCACGGGTTCGAATCCCGTTGGGGGCACGACCGGCGCAAGCCGGAGCAACACAAGCTAGGTCCTGTGGAGCAGTTGGAGTGCTCGCCGCCCTGTCAAGGCGGAGGTCGCGGGTTCAAGTCCCGTCAGGACCGCAGCGCTGACGCCGCGCCCCGCGCGGCGTTCTGCGTATCGGAGCAGGTCGCCTTGCCACCGGTTCGTCCGGTTGCCGGGTAACATGAGCCGAGCGGCACGGCCAGGTAGCTCAGTTGGTACGAGCGTCCGACTGAAAATCGGAAGGTCGGCGGTTCGACCCCGCCCCTGGCCACATAGCCTTTCGCCGGGCTACAGAGGTCCCCACCAGCGGATTCGCAGGTGGGGATCTTGCTGTTTCCGGTGCTTGCTCCGACGACCTCCGGCCAGCCCACGCGCCCAGCCCAACCCGGCTGCGTGACCAGCACCACCACGGGTCCGCTTGATCGGCTCGACTTTCGTGACATCGCGGTGTCCCAGCGCGCGCGACACCGCGATATCAAGGAAACCGAGTCGATCACCCACGCCACGCGGCTACCTGTCGGTCGCGGCGGGCGGCGGGGCGGCGTCGACCGGGGCGGGCGGCGGGGCGGTGTCAGTCGCGGCGACCCTGCGGGCGGTGCTGCGCGACGCCGCCCTGAATCGCCTCCCACACGCTGCGTCCGGCCTGTCGCAACGTCTCCCCCGCCTGCTCGGCGAGTTGGGCCGCACTCTGCGCGGCGCTCTGGGCCGCCGCCTGCGCCGCGCCCGGCAGACCACCGTCGCCATCCCCGGACGGGCTCGGACCGGCCCCAGCCGACTGATCGGGCTTGCCGCGGCCTTCTGCGGCCGCCGTCCCCGCCGACCCCTCGGGGCGTTGCGGCCCCTGGCCCTCCCCGGCCGGCCGCTGTCCCTGCGGATGCCCCTGGTCAGCTGACCCGGGGCCGCCAGCTCGCGGTCCGGGGCCGCCAGCATCTGGTGCCGACCCGGCCGGACCGACCCCGGACCGACCGGCATCCTCACGACCCGCATCCGCCCGATCAGAACCCGGCCGACCAGGTCCCGGCTGATCAGCCGCAGGCCGCCCAGGCCCCGGCTGACCAGGTCCAGGCTGACCAGACGCAGGCCGATCAGAACCCGGCCGACCAGAACCCGGCTGACCGAGAACCTGCCGAGCGGAAGCCGGCCGACCACGGTCGACTGACGGTCCGGCTGCGCCCACCTGCCGGCCCGGCTCGTCGCGTAGGCGGTCCGAGTGCCGGCTCGACGCTTTGATCTCCGCCGCGCCCGAGGTCACCTGTTGGGTGCTGCGCTCCACGTCGTCGACGGCAGTGTGCGCGAGCGCCTCGATGATCTGTGGGTTGTTGTCGAGTGTGTCGAGCGCTCGCCCCAGGATCCTGGTCAGCTGCTCCAAACGGACCCGCAGCTGCGCCTCGGCGTTCACCCCGTTGACGTTCAACTCGCCACCGTTGAGGTGCACCCGTACGCCGGCGTCGACCTGGAGCAGGTTGGCCACTCGGGCGCGCAGCGACAGGTCGGCCTCCAGGCCGTCGACCGCCAGTCGGATGGAGTCGACGGAGACCTTCGGAATGTCGAGCAGGACGTCCGGGTTCCCGCTGTCGACGTTCCGGTCCGGCTCCCGCTGCTGTCCGCTCTCGCTCATGCTCTCCCGCCCCGCCTGCGTTCCGGCCCGGTCGTCCGAGCCGTTGGGCGCGGTTACCCGCTTTCCGGCGCGGCATCCCGTCCGTGACGACCCGGCGACCCTCTGTCTGGAACCGGGCACCGCGCGAAGCTGCACAGCCGGGCATCAGCCGGTATGGTCCGGGCCTATGGGACAGGAATTGACTGATCCGGCCGACATCCGGCAGGACGTCGGCCAATTCTCTCTCCGGTGCGGCCTTGTCGTCCCGGGCTCCGCCGAGCACGCGTTCGCGGTCTTCACTGATGAGCTGACCGACTGGTGGGTCACCGAGTACACCTGGTCCGGCCCGGACGCCTTGGCCGAGCTGGGCATGGAGCCGCGGGCCGGTGGCATGCTCTACGAGTTGGGCCCGTACGGCTTCCGCGCCGACTGGGGTCGGGTGCTCACCTGGGATCCGCCCCGCCGGCTTGTCTTCGTCTGGCAGATCGGCCCGGATCGGGCACCGGTGCCGGACCCGGCCCGCGCGAGCGAGGTCGAGGTGCTGTTCCATTCCGAGGGGCCGGAACGCACCCGGGTCGAGCTGGAGCATCGGCACTTCGACCGGCACGGCGAGGCTGCCGAGGGTTACCGCAAGGCGCTCACCGCCGGCTGGCACGAGTTGCTCACCCGCTACGTCGCCGCGGTGTCGCGCCACCGCCCCACCACGACGGCCTGACGGCCCACGAGATCACCGGCCGAGTTGCCGACCGGCAGCGGCGCCGCCGAGGTCCCGACCACCGAGGTTGGCGCGTTGGCCAGCTTCGGCCCCCGAGCCGAAGCCGGTGCCACCCAACCGGCGCGGCGGTGCGGTGCGCAGCCGCGGGTACTCCTCGGTGAGCCGCCGCTGGACCCGGTCGGACCGGTCGGCCAGCACCAGCGCCATCGACGGCGTACCCGACTCGCTGGCCGCCGCGGTTTCGGCCGCCCAGATTCGGCCGCCCACCACCTCGGCGAAACCGGCCAGCCAGGAGCGCCGGAAGGCCGCGGGGTGGTCGTCGGCCGGCACCTCGGTGGCGGCCAGGCCGTGCGCCGCCTGCACGAGCAGTGAGGTGAAGAGCAGGTCGACCCGTTCCAGGTCGCTGGCGAAGCCGAAGAGGTGCAGGGTGAACCCGTTGCCCTGCCGGCGGCGTACGCAGCGGCAGCGCAGGGGCTCGGCCACCGCGGCGAGCAGGCCGACCTTGTCGCGGGCGTACGGGGCGACGATGTCCAGCACCCGGTCGCCGACCGGGTCGGTGGTGGGGTCGCGGGCGGCGAGGAGGGCCCGGTCCACGCCGTAGCGGGCGATCAGGTCGGTTGCCTTGGCGGTGAACGCGGCCGACTCGGCAGGCGTGCAGGCTGGATCCTCGGCCTGGGCCAGCAGCTTGCGCACCTTGCTGAGGATGGCCTCGGACATGCCTACAGAGCTACCACACCGGCCGGACATCGTCGGGGCCGCGCCGGAATCGATCGATACGTATCATCGTCACGATCAGATGATCAGTCCTATACGGACGGTCAGTTACCTGTTTCCGGAGGAACGAATGCCATCCCCGACCGCTCGCCTGCTCGCCGTCGCCACCGCCACCGCACTGATCGCCGCCGGCACGCCCGCCCGGGCGGAGCCGACAACACCGACCACACCGGTCAGCTCCGGGCCGAACGCGTTCGCCCCGCTCGCCACCTGTTACGGCGGGGCGGTCCGGTCGTACTTCGAGACGGGCCGCTACGGCGGCTCGGCGGGTCAGTACCGCACCACGACGCGCTGTCGCGACATCAACGTCCGCAACGCGAGCGTGTACGCCACCGAAGCATGCGTGATCTTCGTGGACAAGACGAGCGCCTGTAACTACTGGACCTACCTGCCGGCCAACTCGGGCTGGATCACGGTGGCGACCAACGTCAAGGACGGCGTCAACTTCCGGGTCCGTTTCGAGAACCTGCGCTACGAGTACGAGCCGCTGATCGCGTACCACGCGTTCTGACCGACCCACGCGGTCGCGGCGTCCGCCCCCCGACGGACGCCGCGACCCGCCGACAACGCCGCACCCGCCGCGGCCGGCCGACGCGTCAGCCGGCGCGGCTGCGCAGGGTGGCGATCGTCGAGCCGGCAAGCGTCAGCAGGCAGTCCGGGAGCAGCCCATCCGCCGCCGCCGCGCCGAACAGGGCCTCACCGGTGGGTTCGTCCTGATTCGCGTACGCACTGACGAAGCGGGCCACCCAGCGGGTGTCGTACCCGGCCTGGTCGATCCCCGGGAAGTCGAGCGCCGCCCCGCTCGCCGCCGGCGCGTCACCGAGCATTGTCGCCGCCAGGCACCAGGCGACCCCGTACGCGCCGCTCAGGCCGGCCCGGTCGACGACCGCGTCGAACGCTCCCACCACCGCGTCTCCATCGCCGGTCAGCGCCGAACGGAGCACGGCGGCCGCGTCATCGAACGTCTGCTGTGGTAGGTCGGTCACTCAGCGCACAGTAGGACGGGTGGTCAAGTCCCCCAGCAACCGTCACTGTCCGTGTTCAATGCGAGCGACCTGCGCATTACGCCGCCTCCACGGTCCCGCCGCCGGCCTCGGCACGCTAATGTGCGCAGCGGACCTTCGCCGGAGGAAGGACGACCCATGTTCGTAACACGCCGCTCGCGGGTAGCCACACTGGCTGCCTGCGCGACGATCCTGCTCGCCACGAGCGCTTGCGGGGATGACAAGCCCGAGGAGGCAAGCGCCCAACAGGTGCGCCTCTACGGCACGGACGGCAACATGCTCAACTCCTATCCTGCCGAGTTGAAGGAACGGGCGAGCCTCGTCGACGGGATGAAGGGCACCACGCCGCTCACCCCGCTGCCCGACGACTTCAAGAGCCGGCTACGGGCCGTCAATCCGGCGCTGACGGACTACCTCTACTCCGCCGAGACGTACGACGCGGTGGTGATCGCCGTGCTCGCCGCGCAGTTGGCCGGCAGCACCAACCCGGCGGACATCGCCAAGCAGATCGTCGGTGTGACCAACGACGGGCAGCGCTGCGAGGACCCCGCCAGCTGTCTCGCGTTGGCCCGTAACGGGCAGGACATCGAGTACCGCAGCGTCTCGCTGACCCGGGCGGGGTTCACCGACAAGGGCGAGCCGGCCACCGCGAGCTACGCCACGCTGACCTTCGACGGGCAGCAGATCAACGACGGCAAGACCGAGTTCGTCGGCGCCGGCATCGAGTCGGCGGCGAGCACCAAGACGCCGCCGAGGCCGAAGAAGCAGCGCGCCGGTGGGGACCCCGACCAGGAGCCGCTGGTCCTGGGCGGCCTGCTGCCGAAGACCGGTGACCTCGCGATCGCCTATCCCCCGATGGCCGCCGGCGCCGCGCTGGCGATCAAGGAGATCAACGCCGCGGGTGGCGCCCTGGGCAAGCCGGTGACGTGGAAGGACGGCGACGACGGCACCAGCCCGGCGGTGGCCAAGGCGACGGTGGCCAAGCACGTGACGGACGGCGTCAGCGTGATCATCGGCGCGGGTGGTTCGGGTATCTCCCGGGAGGTGCTGCCGGACGTGGTGCAGGCCGGGAAGATCCTCTTCTCCCCGTCCAACACCGACAGCGGCCTGACCGACGTGGAGGACAAGGGCCTCTACTTCCGCACCGCCCCGCCGGACAGCCTCCAGGGCCGGGCACTGGCCGACGTGATCCTCCGCGACGGGTCCCAGAAGATCGTCATCGTCGCCCGCAAGGACTCCTACGGCGAGGGCCTGCAGGCCACCGTCCGCGACGAGCTGGCCAAGGCGGGCATTCCCGACGACCGGCTCAAGCTGCTGACGTACGAGCCGCCGGCCGACGCGAAGGCGGCCCCGGTCGACTTCAGCGGCGGCGCGAAGGAGATCAAGGAGTTCGGTGCGGACGCCGTACTGATCATCGGTTTCGGTGAGTCCGCCCAGGTGATCCGCGGCCTGGCCGACGCCGGGGTGCAGATCGGGCAGTAAGCAGGACCCGAGGCCCACGACGGCCGCACCGGCTTCCCGCCGGTGCGGCCGTTTTCGGGTACGGGGTCAGCGCGGCCGGCGGCGCTGCAGGAACTCGGTCATCCGGCGGTGCTTCTCGTCGTCCTCGAAGAGCACCGCCTGGCTGACCAGGTCGAGGTGCGGGTGCGCGGCGGCTGGCGCGTCCACCGCCAGCTTGGTCAGCCGCACGGCCAACGGTGAACCCAGGGCGATCTCGTCCAGCACCGCGTGCGCCACCGGCAGCAGCTCGTCGGGCTCGTCCACCACCCGGTTCACCAGGCCGATCCGCAGCGCCTCCTCGGCGTCCACCCGCCGGCCGGTGAAGAGCAGCTCCTTGGCCCGACCCTCGCCGATCAACGCGGGCAGCCGGTGGGTCGCGCCGGCGCCGGCCAGGATGCCCAACCGCACCTCCGGCTGCCCGAAGACCGCCCGGCCCGTGCACACCCGCAGATCGCAGGCGTACGCCAGCTCCGCGCCACCGCCCAACGCCGGGCCGTCGACGGCCGCCACCGTCGGCATCGGCAGCGCCCGGATGCGGGCGAAGGCGGCCGAGTTGATCGCGGCGAGGGCGTCGGTGCGACCCCTCTCGCGGAGCTGGCCGATGTCGGCGCCACCGGCGAAGATGCCCGCCGCGCCACCGGTGAGCAGCAGCAGACGCGGACGGGCTTCCAACTCGGCGCAGACCTGGTGCAGCTCGGCGATCAGGTCGGCGTCGATGGCGTTGCGCTTCTCCGGCCGGTCCAGGGTGACCACCAGCCGGTCCGGCCGCTCCTCGATCCGCAGCCCGCTCACTGTTTGACACCGCCTTCCCAGCGGTAGAAGCCGTGCCCTGACTTCTTACCCAGCCGCCCGGCGGCCACCATCTCCTCCAGCAGCGGCGGCGGCGCGAACCGGTCCCCGTACGCGGCCTGGAGGGTGCGGGCGATGTCCAGCCGCACGTCCAGGCCGACCAGGTCGGTGAGCTCCAACGGCCCGATCGGATGCCGGTAGCCGAGCACCATGGCCTTGTCGATGTCCGCCGGGCTGGCCACCTCGTCGGCGACCATCCGGATCGCCTCCAGGCCGAGGGTGACCCCGAGCCGGGAGGTGGCGAAGCCGGGCAGGTCGCGTACGACGACGGGGTCCTTGCCCAGCCGGCCGGCGAGCGCGACGGCCGCGGCGGTGGTCTCCTCGGCGGTGGCCGGGCCGACCACGATCTCCAGCAGCGTCATCGCCCAGACCGGGTTGAAGAAGTGCAGGCCGAGGAAGCGCTCGGGCGCGTCCAGCCCGGCGGCCAGCGCGCCGATGGCGATGCTGGAGGTGTTGCTCCCCAGCAGCTCCGGGCGCAGCGCGGCGGCATCCCGCAGCACCGCCCGCTTCAGATCGAGGCGCTCCGGCACCGCTTCCACGATCACCTGGGGGGCGGGTGCCACCTCGGCGAGGGTGGGGCGCAGCGTCACCCGCTGTCGGTTCGCGGCGGCCTCGTCGGCGCTCAGCTTCCCGCGCTGCACCGCCCGCTCCCACAGCTCGGCGAGCCGGTTCTGCGCGGCCGCGCCCCGCTCGGGGTCCACCTCGACCACCTCGACGGCGTGTCCGGCGCCGGCCGCCACGTACGCGATTCCGAGCCCCATGGTGCCGGCCCCGACGACCACGAAACGATCGCTCATCACGCCTCCCTGCCCCGCCCGCCGACGCGCGGGGTCGCCGCCACGCCGGCCCGGGTGTCCCGCCCGCTCCGCTCGCTCATGCTGCGACAGTAGACAGCGCGACGACCCGGCCCATGCGTGGGGGAGCGCCGGATCGGGTACTGACGGCCCGTCAACCGAGGGAAGGACCGCATCGAGATGAGCCAGGCACCGGAGAGCGTCACCGACGGCGAGATCGTGGAGACCCGAGGCGACGAGCGGGTCGAACTGTTGCGCGCCGACACCAACAACGACGGTCAGACCGACGTGTGGGTGGTGGACACCGACGGCGACGGTAAGGCCGACCTGTTCCAGTTCGACACCGACGGCGACGGCAAGGTCGACATCACCATGGTCGACATCGACGAGGACGGCCAGCCGGACGAGGTGGTCGACGGCGACGGCGGTCTGCCGCCCGAGCAGCTCCCCCCGACCGTCCAGGTCTGAGACGTACGACGGCCCCCGCCTCCGCGCCGCGGAACGCGGGGGCCGTCGCTCAGCCGACGAGGCGCAGGGTGGCCAGGTAGTAGGGGGCGTCGCGGTCGTCCACATCGGTCAACCGCCAGCCGGTGCCGTGCACCAGGGCGGCGAACTCGTCCGCCGAGCAGACCAGGTAGTCGAACCATTCGGTGCTCAACTCGCGGTAGCGCAGCCGCAGCCGCAGTTGGCCACCGAGCCGACCGCGCCGACGGTTGCGCTCGTGGTAGCCGGTGTGCACCGGGTCGCGGGTGCCGTACGGGTCGGTGCCCTGCGCGATGATCTGTGCCCCGGGTCGGGCCAGCGCGGCGAGCGCGGCCAGGAACCCGGGGGCGCGCTCCCGCCCCTCGAACAGTCCGAGGTTGTTACCGAGCAGCAGGAACGTGTCGTACCGGGCGCCGTCGGCGACGTGCGTCTCGACGGTGCCGTGCACCAGCCGCCGGACCCCGCGCCGCCGGCACACCTCCAGCGCGCCGGCGGAGGTGTCCAGCCCGGTGACCGGTACGCCGCGCTCCTGGAGGTGCAGCGCGATGCGGCCGGCACCGGTGCCGATGTCCAGCGTCTCGCCGTGCGCCCGGTCCACAGCGCGGTGGTCGTACGGCTGCCACTGCGCCGGCCCGTCCAGGTAGTGCGCGGCCGGGGCGCCGTTGATCAGCCCGTCGTCCCGTTCGATGATCTCGATGACCGGTCGCGGTAGCCGGCCACCGACCAGGGGTCGGGGGCCCACTCCGGTGGCCACGGCGAGCGTGTCCTGCAGCAGTTCGCCGATCACGTCACCGATTAGAGGCTCAACCGTCACGACGTTCACGCTATCTGGCCACTCAGTGGCCCGCGCCGGTCGTATCCTGGCGGCGTGACCATGCTGGACCGGCTGTCGGCCGAGAAGTACATCCTGCTCACGACCTTCCGTAAGGACGGTCGGGCGGTGCCGACCCCGGTCTGGGCGGTACGCGACGGTGACGCGTTGGCGGTCTGGACCCGGGCCGACTCGGGGAAGGTGAAGCGGATCCGCCGCAACGGCGACGTGACAGTGGCCCCGTGCGACGTGCGCGGTCGGCCGCACGGGGCGGAGGTGTCAGCTCACGCGACGATCTACGGGGGTGGTGACATCGGTCGGGTCCGCGACCTGCTCAAGCACAAGTACCGCCTGATCGGTCGGCTGAGCCTGTTGGGCAGCCGGTTGCGTCGCGGCGAGGGCGGCACTGTCGGCATCCGGGTGACGTTGGCCGAGCCGCGGCGCTGACCCGCTGCCGGCGTCGTGCTCGGCGGGCATGGAAAGGGGCGGCGGATCGAGATCCACCGCCCCTTTCACCAAAAAACTGTTGCCGGCTCAGTCGCCCTGCCGCTGCTGCGGGATCTGGCCCTGCAGCAGCGCCCTGACCTCCGACTCGCGGTACCGACGGTGGCCACCCAGGGTGCGGATGGCACTGAGCTTGCCAGCCTTGGCCCAACGGGTCACCGTCTTCGGGTCGACCCGGAACATCGACGCCACCTCGGCCGGTGTCAGTAGCGGCTCTGGTTCGTGCGTTCGCGATGCCATCGGTCACTCCTCCACATGTATAGACATCGGCCGGGGTCCCGCCGGCCGACGCGTCTCCCATGGTCCGGCTAGTCCCCGATGTCCGACATGGGCCGAACGGATGAAGGTCCCTAGACGGACGGATGAACCATGCCCGATTTTTACGACTTTTACACGGCAGAAAGTACCTTATTGGGACTCATGATCACGGTTCGTGATGCGTCAACTACGAGCGCAACTCACCTTGGGAGCGCTCCTAGAGTGATATGCCCTAGTTGCACCGCTCCAGCAGCTGCACCGCGCGCCACCGTGCCACCAATTTGTCGTACGCGGCGGACGCCTCCTCGGCCTCGCCGCGCGACAGCCCGGCGAGGCCGCCCGCGACCAACTCGGGCGAGTCGTCAGCGGCGAGGGTCTCGTCGGAGAGCAGGTCGACCAGACCCCCGTAGTCCAGCTCGACCACGGACCGTGGATGGAACTCCTCCAGCCAGCGGGCCGCCTCCTCCACCGCCTCGGTGATCGGCGCCTCGCCCACCGACTTGCGCAGCACCGACAGCGCCCGGGACGAACGGCGTCGGGCCTTGGAGATCTCGGTGCGGTAGCGCAGCGCCCGCCGGCCCGGCTGGGTGACCAGGTCCCGCTCGGTCGGGTCGAAGAGCACGAACCACCGCAGCGGTACGCCCCAGGTGGCGATCTGCTCGTGCACCCGAGGCACTCCGTGCTCCAGCACCCGGGCACCACTGCGCCAGTCGTCCACCACCGCCCTGGCCTGCCCGGCGAGCACCGGCGGCACGAAGGCGTCGGCGAGCACCGAGGGCACCCCGTCGCGGGCGCTGAGCGCGGCCTCAGCGACCCGGATGCGCAAGTTCCACGGGCAGACCAGCAGGCTGTCGTCCGTCTCCAGGACGTACGCCTCCTCCGGCAGGTCGGGCAGCCGGGTCCAGCCGGCGCCCAGCGCCTCGATCACCGCCGTCCGCTGCCGACCGGGCCCTTCGACCGGGCCGATCGCGCGCCCCTCCGAGACGTACCGGCGCCAGTAGCTCTGCCGGTCTCGATCGAAGGCGGCCAACGGTTCGTACACGCGCAGGTAAGAAGCGAAGAGCGACGGCACCGCGCGATCCTCCCACGAACCACGCCCGTACGCGGTCAGCGGCCGGAGCACGCGCGCCGCACCGTGGGACGGCACAGGCGTGTCGAGCGCCCGCACGGCGGCCGATACTAGGCTCGATCACACCGGCAGCATCCCCGCCGGGGTCCACCAGGTCCGCGCCCCACAAGGACGCACACCACCGTAGGAGCCAACCATGGGCGTATTCGCCAGCACCGACGACCCGGGATCGACAGGTCACGAACAGGTCGTGTTCTGCCAGGACAAGCAGAGCGGCCTGAAGGCGATCATCGGGATCTACTCCACCGCGCTGGGCCCGGCGCTCGGCGGCACCCGCTTCTACCCGTACGCGAGCGAGGACGAGGCCCTCGCCGACGTGCTGGACCTGTCCCGTGGGATGGCGTACAAGAACGCGCTCGCCGGCCTGGACCTGGGCGGCGGCAAGGCGGTCATCTGGGGCGACCCGGAGCAGATCAAGAGCGAGGCGCTGCTGCGTGCGTACGGCCGCTTCGTGGAGTCGCTGGGCGGCCGCTACTACACCGCCTGCGACGTCGGCACCTACGTGGCGGACATGGACGTCGTGGCCCGGGAGACCCGGTACGTGACCGGGCGCAGCGTGGAGCACGGCGGGGCCGGCGACTCGTCGATCCTCACCGCCTGGGGTGTCTTCCAGGGGATGCGCGCCGCGGCCGAGCACGTGTGGGGCACCCCGAGCCTGCGCGGCCGGCGGGTCGGCGTGGCCGGCCTGGGCAAGGTCGGCAAGTACCTCACCGGGCACCTGCTGGAGGACGGCGCCGAGGTGGTCGCCACCGACGTCAACCCGAAGGCGCTGGCGTGGGTGCGCACCAATTACCCGCAGGTCACCCTCGTCGACGACTCCAGCGCGCTGGTCGCCGCGGACCTCGACGTGTACGCACCGTGCGCGCTGGGCGGTGCCCTGAACGACGACACCGTGCCGGCGTTGCGCGCGAAGGTGGTGACCGGAGCGGCGAACAACCAGCTCGCCCACCCGGGCATCGAGAAGCTGCTGGCCGACCGGGGCATCCTCTACACCCCGGACTACGTGGTCAACGCGGGCGGCGTCATCCAGGTGGCCGACGAGATCGAGGGCTTCAACTTCGAGCGGGCGAAGCTGCGGGCGACCCGGATCTACGACACGACCCGCGAGATCCTGCACCTGGCTGACGCGGAGGGCGTGCCGCCGGCGGTGGCAGCCGACCGGCTGGCCGAGCGGCGGATGGCGGACGTCGGCCGGCTGCGCGCGATCCACCTGCGCTGAGCGTTCCCGGGGGCGGATCGACGAGATCCGCCTCCGGGCCCCGGGTGCCGGCATGGCTGGGTAAGCTGAGTCTGGGTCAAGTTTGATGCGGTTTGTCCGGTGTCACGGGTGCTAACCGTTCCGCTCCTTACCCGGTACACTGGGTGACGGCCGGATCGACGCGACGCGCAGAGCCGGCTGACGGTAACCCGAGGTGCCGAACGTTGGCATCCCCATGTACCGTAAGAGCCACGAGAGATGCCTGACGTCATCGGGGCCCGCCTTCGGGCTGCCCCGCATTCTGTGCGAGGGGGTCGAGCCATGGGGCGCGGCCGTGCTAAGGCCAAGCAGACTAAGGTGGCGCGGGAGTTGAAGTACCACTCCCCGAACACCGACCTCACCGCCTTGCAGCGCGAACTGGCGGGTGCTGGTAAGTCTGAGCACCACTTCGACGACGACTCTAAAGAGTTCGTCGACGACGATGATGAGGATCACGCGGACGACGATCCGGATCCCTGGGTCCGTCCGACCCGCTGACCTCTCGACGCAGCTGAGCACGCGGTAACCTCCGCGTGCTCACGCACGTCCTGTGCAGGTGCAGTCGCCGACGATCAGGGGCCTGGCCCGACCGGAGCCATCCGGCCGCTCGACAGGCCCCTGACAACGGCTCCCCTCAGCGCGGGCGATTGTTCCAGTTGTAGAACGTCGGGATGTTCTCGAAGTGGTTCCAGGCGCAGACAGCGCTGGAGCCGTCTCCGCCCGACACCTCCGCGCGCAGCCGCCGTGCGTCCTCGGCCTCCTGGAGCAGCGCGACGAGCGCAGGGCCCGCGTCCCGCACCCGTTTGGTCACTCCGTCGTCCGCTTCGTGCTCAGGCCGCCGGTGCCTGGTGATCTCGGGCATGCTCCAACACTCCCTCCAATAGGCGGATCTTGCTGTTGCGGCAGTGCTCGGTCTCCGTACCGTCGAAACGCCCCTGCTCGAAGTAGCGGTTGGCGGCATGGCCACCGCCGCAGAAACCGAAGTACGGGCAGGACGTCCGACACGCCTCCACGCCGGCCAGGAACTCCCCCACCCACGGCGTCGCCGCCGCGTCGCCGAGGATCTGCGCCAACGGGGTCGTCAGCACGTTGCCGCTGCTGAAGTCGCCGTAACGGGGATCGGTGAAGCCGGCCAGCTCGGGCGAGAGCACGATCACCGAGCCGTCGTGACCGATCGTCGGGATCGGGTCCAGTTGCCGGGGCAGCAGCCCGTCCGCCGAGTTGTCGAGCACCGCCGCGGCGTAGCGCAACGACCACTCGATCTCGCGGAGGTGGATCCGGGGCTCCCGGCGCCACGCCCCGACCAGCTCCGCCCAGAACGCCGACACCGCCAACGGGTCGTGGCGGTTGTCGCGGGTGTTGACTCCCTCGGTCTCCTCGATGTTGATGCCCAGCACGTCGCAGCCCAACTCGAGGAAGTAGTCGTACAGCTCGGTGGCGAGCCCCGGCTCCGGGCGGGACACCACCGCCAGCGCGGAGAAGGGCAGACCGCGCCGGCGCAGCGCCGCGATGCCGTGCAGGATCCGGTCGTACGCCGGCTGACCGCCCCGGTTGACCCGGTCGCCGTTGCGCGCCCGGGGCCCGTCGACGCTCACGCTCACCCGCATCTCGTGCCGGACGAAGAAGTCGCACCAGTCGTCGTCGATGAGGGTGGCGTTGGTCTGCACATGGTGCTCGACCTCGGGCCCGAACGGCGCGATCAGCTCGGCCAGGTGCTCCCGACCGGCGGCCAGTGGCTCGCCGCCATGCCACACCACCGAGAAACGACCGGTCGCCGCCCACGGGTTCACCGCTGCCGCGACCGCCTCGGCCACCGCCACCGGCATCCGGCGGTCGGCGGCCCGAAACGGCAGGTAGCAGTACGCGCAGTCGAGGTTGCAGAGGGTCGTCGGCTGCATCACGACGTACGACGGGACGGCGGCCAGACCGCGCATCCCGCTGAACGACTGTCCCCGAGCAGCCATCGCCCTCCTCCGCCTAGCCTGAGGGTGCCCTTCAGGCTAGGCGGCATTGGCCACTCGGGTGAAGCCCTGATCAGGTGCCCGTACGATCACCGGAGGGTGATCATCCTCGGGTGTGCTGACCCACCATCTGCACGTTGCCGGTGCCCTCGATGATCTCGCCGGCCTGCCACGCCTCGACCCCACGGCCGGTCAGGGTGGCCAGCGCGCGGTCGGCGTCCTCGGCCGACACGATCGCGAACATGCCGACGCCCATGTTGAAGGTCGACTCCATGTCCTGGTCGTCGATCCGGCCCTTCGTCTGGATCAGATCGAAGATCGGCTGCGGCTTCCAGGTGGACCTGTTGACCACCGCGTCGACGTTCTCGGGCAGCACCCGGACCAGGTTGCCGGGGATGCCGCCACCGGTGATGTGGGACAGCGCCCGCACCTCGGCCTCGGCGATCAGCTTGAGGCAGTCCTTGGCGTAGATCTTGGTCGGGGTGAGCAGCTCCTCACCGAGGGTCCGCTGCCGACCGAAGTCGTCGATCACGATGTCCAGACGCATCCGGGCCGCGCCGAGCAGCACGTGCCGGACCAGCGAGTAGCCGTTGGAGTGCAGGCCGGAGGAGCGCATGGCGATCACCACGTCGCCCACCTCGACCCGGTCGGGGCTGAGGATGTCGGCTTCCTCGACCACGCCCACACCGGTCGCGGAGATGTCGTACTCGTCCGGGCGCAGGACGCCGGGGTGCTCGGCGGTCTCCCCGCCCAGCAGCGCGCAGCCGGCGTAACGGCAGCCGTCCGCGATGCCCGCGCCGATCTCGGCGACCTTGTCCGGAACGACCTCGCCGGTGGCGATGTAGTCGAGCAGGAACAACGGCTCGGCGCCGCAGGCCACCAGGTCGTCGACGACCATCGCGACCAGGTCGATGCCGACCGTGTCGTGAATGTCCATCTGCTGGGCGATCACCAGCTTGGTGCCCACCCCGTCCGTGGAGGACGCCAGGATCGGGCTCTTGTACTTCTTCGTGTCCAGCCGGAACAGGCCGGCGAAGCCACCGAGGTCACCGAGCACCTCGGGGCGACGGGTCTGCCGGACCTTCGACTTGAGCAGCTCCACCGCGCGGTCACCCGCGTCGATGGAGACGCCGGCGTCGGCGTACGAGACCGAGCGTTTGCGCGCTTGACGGCCTGCGCCGCCCGTCCACGGCTGGCGGTCGCCGCCAGCGCCGGTCGGGCTGCTTCCTGCGCCGCTGCGCTCGGACACGTGCGTCACGGTTCTCCCCTTTGGTTCTCGGTGCCGCCGGCGGTAGCCGGGCCGCGCCGGTTGGTGCTACGGGCGGTTTGCGGTAACGCCACCCGGAGTGGCGACGGACGAGCCGTTGGTGGGCAGGACCTCCGGCGTCGAGTTGGCGACGCGTCGGCCCACCCCTTCGAGCACGTGCTTTCCGATCAGGTTGCCGGCCGGCAGCTCGATCGGGTACTCCCCATCGAAACACGCCCGACACAACCGGGTCTTCGGCTGCTCGGTCGCGGCGATCAGGCCGGGAAGGGAAACGAAGCCCAGCGTGTCGGCGCCGATGGAGCGCCGGATGCCGTCGTTGTCCAACCCGTTGGCCAGCAGCTCCGCCCGGGTGGCGAAGTCGATGCCGTAAAAGCACGGCCAGCTCACCGGCGGGGAGGAGATCCGGACGTGCACCTCCAGCGCCCCCGCCTCACGCAGCATCCGCACGATGGCGCGCTGGGTGTTGCCGCGCACGATCGAGTCGTCAACGACCACCAGGCGCTTGCCGCGGACGTTCTCCCGCAACGGGTTGAGCTTGAGCCGGATGCCGAGCTGACGCAGGGTCTGCGACGGCTGGATGAAGGTACGACCCACGTACGGGTTCTTCATCAGGCCGGCGCCGTAGGTGATGCCGGACGCCTCCGCGTAACCGATCGCGGCCGGCGTGCCCGACTCGGGCACCGGGATCACCAGGTCGGCCTCGACCGGGTGCTCCTTGGCCAACTGCCGGCCGATCTGCACCCGCGCTGCATGGATGTTGCGCCCGGCGATCGTGGCGTCCGGGCGGGCGATGTAGACGTACTCGAAGAGGCAGCCCTTCGGCTCCGGCGCGGCGAACCGCGTCGAGCGCAGGCCGTTCTCGTCGATCGCGATCAACTCACCCGGCTCGACCTCGCGCACCACGCTGGCACCGACGATGTCCAGTGCGGCCGTCTCGCTGGCCACCACCCAGCCGCGCTCCAGGCGGCCGAGCACCAGCGGGCGGACACCGTGGGCGTCGCGGGCCGCGTAGAGCGTCGACTCGTCCATGAAGACGAAGCTGAACGCGCCGCGCAGCTGCGGCAGCACCTCCATGGCCGCCGCCTCGACCGACAGATCCGGTCGGCTGGCGAGCAGCATCGTCACGAGGGAGGTGTCGTTCGTCGAGCCGTCCGCGACGAGGCCGCGCTCGGCGACCTCCTTCTCCAGCTCGGCGGTGTTGACCAGGTTGCCGTTGTGGGCCAGCGCGATGGTCGTCCCGGAGGTGGTCGACCGGATCGTCGGCTGGGCGTTCTCCCAGTTCGACGCGCCGGTGGTGGAGTATCGCGCGTGCCCGATCGCCAGGTGACCGCGCAGGCTCGCCAGGGTGGGCTCGTCGAAGACCTGCGCCACCAGGCCGAGGTCCTTGTAGACCACCACGCCGGAGCCATCGCTCACCGCGATGCCCGCCGCCTCCTGGCCGCGGTGCTGCAGGGCGTACAGGCCGAAGTAGGTCAGATTGGCGACCTCTTCGCCGGGGGCCCAGACGCCGAAGACGCCGCAGGCATCCTGGGGGCCAGGTCGTTGGGGATCAAGGTCGTGGCTCAGCCGGCCGTCGCCTCGGGGCACCTACCGCTCCCTCATGCTGGGTCTGGACCGGGCCGGGCGGGGATCACGGGCGGATCCACACCACTCTGCCGGGACCACTGTCGTCGCCTGACAGTGTACGCGAATCGCCGTCAGTACAGAAAGTCACGATTTCCCTGCTGAGCGTCACGCTGAGTGGGATATTGGGACGACTAGAGGGGCAGATACGCCGACAGGTCCGCGCGGTTGCCGCTCATCTGCACGCGACCGTCGGCGACCGCCTCCGCCCAGCCAACCCTGCCGGTCGCCAGCTCCAACCAGGTGTTCGGGGCCATCTCGACCACGTTTGGTGGGTTTCCCCTGGTGTGTCGAGGCCCCGGTACGCACTGGATGGCCCCGTATGGTGGTACGCGCACCTCCACCGATCGGCCGGGGGCGCGCTCCGCGAGGACGGCCAACAACGACCGGACCGCCTCGCGGAACACCGGCCGTTCGGGTGTACGCCCCTCGTCAAGCGCCAACAAGGCGGCCGTAACGGCAGCGGACTTACTGTGCGGAGAGGACACGACGGGACGATACGACCCGCAGGCCAGAGACGCGACGCTGGCCCTGGGTCGCGCTCATGCAGTCGGACAAGGCATAGTTGCCGACGGCGTATTCGTACCGTGATGATCCCCGGCCCGGCGCCCCGCCGGTCAGAGGGAAGTCAGCCCGGAAGGCGGTGGACGTGTCAACACACCGACGTGCCTGGAAGCAGCGGGCCGGTGTGGTCGTAGCGCTGGTTGCCGGCGCTCTGCTCGCCGTCCCCGCCACACCGGCCATGGCCGCGAAGATCAGCACCGCTGACAACTCCGTCACAATTGATGCTGGTAAGAGCAGCAGAGTTAACGTGGTGGTTAGACCCGATGTCGGCGAAGACTCCGCAGACATCGACGTGCAAGGTCTTCCTGACGGCGTCACCTGCGGCGGATGCGGCCCAATCACCTTTGACGAGCCACTCGCGCCGAAGAGCCTGACTCTGACCCTGTCCGCAGCGGCCAACGCGCCCGCAGCTAACGGCACTCAGGCGAAGATCACGGTATCGGGAGGTGACTCCCGCACTCTCCGCGTCACCGTCAAGGCGGCCGCCGCCCCGCCGCCGCCGCAGGTCCAGACCGTGCGGTCGGTCGCCGGCAAGGTGGTGGCGCAGGCGGACGGCAAGGCCGTGCCGAATGCTTTCGTGGTTCTCCAGGACAGCGCCGGTCACCGCTACGACGCCACCAGCAACGGCAGCGGCGACTTCCGGTTCACCGGCACCACCGAAAAGCCGATCTCGCCCGGCCGGCTCGACCTGGGCGCGTCGTTCGACAACATCAAGGCCTTCAAGTCCTTGAACGCGAGCGCCGGGCAGGCCGTCACCGGGCAGCGGCTCAGCCTCGCGATCAGGGTCGAGGTGACGCCCAGCGCCACCCCGTCCGCCACCCCCGAGGCCACTCCGAGCGATGAGCCGGTCGAGGAGGGCACCGAGGAGGAACAACCCACCGAGGAGCCCAGCCAGGGTGCTCCGGCGAACGCCGCGAACACCGAGGACAGCGGCGGCATCGGCTCGTACCTCATCATCCTGCTCGGTGGTCTCCTGGTCGCCGCCGGTGTCGGCACGATCGTGCTGCTCTGGATGAAGCGCCGGGAGAACGGCGACGACGACGCCCCGGACGCCGCTGGTGGCGGCGGTGTGGTGCCGCCCTCGCGGGGCGGATTCCGCGGCGCCGACGACCAGACCCGGGTGGTCGGCGGTCGTCCCGGCGGTGGACCGGACCCGACGATGGTCGGTGGCGCGGCGCTGAGCGAGGCCCCGACGATGATGCACCGCCCGGTGGTCGACGACGTTCCGCCGGACCCGTACGGCGCGCCCGCGCAGGCGTACGGCGGCGCGGGTCAGCAGGGCTGGGGCGGCTCCGGCTACGGCGACGAGCCAGCGCCCGGTGGTTACGGTGCCGGCGGCTACGGCAACGCGCCCGCTTCGGGTGGCGGCTACGGCGCTCCCGGCCCGGAGGGCGGCTACGGCGCCGGTGCGGCCGGTGACGGTTACGGTGCCGCGCCCGGTTCCGGTGCCGGCTACGGCGGCGCGCCCGCCTCTGGCGGCGGCTACGGCAATGCCCCGGCCTCCGGTGGCGGCTACGGCAGTCGTGACTACGACGCCCCGGGCGGCACCGCCGCCTACCCGCCGGCTCCCGCTGGCGGAGCGGCCTACGGCGAGCGGTTCGACGAGCCGACCGGCCGGTACACCGGCGACAGCACCCAGTACCCGGCCCCGGCCGACCCGTACGCCACCGGCGTCTACCAGCCAGATCAGGGGCAGGCGTACGGCCAGCCCGATCCCGCCCCGTACGGTGGTCGCGCCGCTGAGCCGACCGCGGGGTACGGCGGCCCGGAGGCTGGCGGGTACGACCAGGGTGGCTACGGCCAACCGGCCGGCGGGTACGACCAGGGTGGCAGCTACGGCCAGGAGCCTCCGGCGCAGCGCGGCGGCGGCTACGACGACCGTGGCTACGACCAGGGCGGCTATGGCCAGCCCGCCGGCGGGTACGACCAGGGCGGCAGCTACGGCCAGGAGCCTCCGGCGCAGCGCGGCGGCGGCTACGACGACCGTGGCTACGACCAGGGCGGCTACGGCCAACCCGCCGGGCGGAACCGACCGGACACCCCGCCGCCGACCGAGCGCGGCGGTCGCCGCCTCGACTGGCTGGACGACTGACCCCACCACAGCACAGCGAAACGGCCACCCGGAGATCCGGGTGGCCGTTTCGTCGTGGCAGACGGCGGCCGCCGTCCCAGGACCGACCCTGCTCCAGGCCGGCTGTTGCAGCGCCCCTGATCAGCAGTAGATCCACTCGCGTTTCAGGGAGTCGGGGTGTCCCACCGACCCGGACACCCCGATTTCCTGAAACGCGAGTCGATCATGGCCGGCAGCAGACGACCGGTGCGGGCGGGGCCACGGCCTAGCCGACGTCGGCGGACGAGGCCTAGCCGGCGGGGGGGGTAGGCGTCAGGCCTAGCCGACGTCGGCGGACGGCAGGCCTGACTGGCGGGCGACCGGCCTCGCCGGCTCGCTCAGGCGGCGGAGAAGACGCCCTGGTGGAGCACCGGCACCACGTCCGACACGCCGATCCGGACGGCAACCTCCACGTCCGCGGCGAAGCCGGTCTCGGTCAACTCCCGCCCGGAGACGCTGCCCCGCACGGCGGCGGGCACATCCGGGGTGCTCGCCAGCGCGGCGAGCGCCATGGCCGCCTCCACCGACAGCCCACCCGGTACGCCGGAGAGGGCGTCCAGCACCGACGCGGCACCGAGTTGGTCCTCCACCGACGGGCGCAGCGACCCGTCCGGCCACTGCTCCCCCGAGGCGATCACGCCGATCGGGGCGTCCACAGTGCCGTACCCCTGGCGGCGCAGCCAACCCCCGACGGCGCGTGCGTTGCGCAGGCACGCCGCGACCACCGGCAGGCCGGTGGCGCTGGCGGCGGCGCTGATGGCGGAGCCGTTCGGCGAGGGCAGTACGAGGTCCGCCACCACGGGTGCGGTGCTCAGCGCGGCGGGCGAGAGCGACCACGGATGGTCCGGGGTCGTCTGCCGCCGCCCGACGGCAGCGGTCGCGCCGACCCGGACGGCGTACTCGGCGGCCTGCTCACCCCAGGGGAACGGGTGCACCCGCATGCCCCGGGCGACCGCCACCTCCACGGCGGTGGTGAACGACAGAACGTCCACCACCACCAGCGCCGCGCAGACCCGACCGAGCTCGGCCGCCCCGGTCAGCCCCCAGTCGAACCGGGCACCGGATCCGGGTTGGCCGTAGACAGCGGCCGTCAACGCCTCAGCGCTCGTCGGTCGACGGCTCGGTGACACCGGGGTCAGACTCGGACGCCCCAGCGGGCTTTTCTGAGCCGATCGGCTCGACCGCCCCGGTCTCCGGGGAAGGACCCGACGAGGCGATCGGCTCGGAAACCACCTCGGCCGCGTCAACCGGCTCGGCCGGCTCGCCCGGCAGCGGGACGCCCTCGACCGCACCCGCCACACCGGCGGCCGGCGCGGGCACCTCGACGGCCGCCGAACCCCCGAAGAGGCGCGGCAACGTCTCGGTGTGCGCGGCGCGCAGCTCGTCCAGGCCGATCCGGAACTGGCCGTGCACCTCCAGCGCACCGCCCGACGGGTCGGTGACGCCGATCAGCTCGAACGGCACGCCCCGCTCGGCGCAGAGCGCCGCGAACGCCTTGTCGTGGCCACGCGGCACCGAGACCAGCGCCCGCGTGGCGGACTCGCTGAACAGGTACACGAACGGCATCGAGCCCTCGGCGAACTGCTCCGGCACCGCGATCCGGGCGCCGACGCCGCGCCGCAGGCAGGACTCGACCAGGCTCTGGGCGAGGCCACCGTCGGAGAGGTCGTGTGCCGAGCTGAGGTGACCGACGCGGGCCGCCTCGGCCAGCAGCTCGGCCAGCGCCTTCTCCCGCGCGAGGTCGACCTGCGGCGGGATGCCACCCAGGTGCTCGTGCGTCACCCAGGCCCACTCCGAGCCGGACAGCTCCACGTTCGTCTCGCCGAGCAGGTAGAGCTGGTCGTGGTCGCCACCGGCGCGCGGCACGAAGCCCATCGGCACCCGGTCGGCGACGTTGTCCAGCACACCGAGCACGCCGACCACGGGGGTCGGGTGGATGGCCGCGGCACCGGTCTGGTTGTAGAAGCTGACGTTGCCGCCGGTCACCGGGATGCCCAGCTCCAGGCAGCCGTCCGCCAGGCCGCGCACGGCCTCGGCGAACTGCCACATGACGCCCGGGTCCTCCGGGGAGCCGAAGTTGAGGCAGTTGGTCACGGCTATCGGCTTCGCGCCGGTCACCGCCACGTTCCGGTACGCCTCCGCGAGGGCCAGCTTGGTGCCGTTGTACGGGTCCAGTCGGGCGTACCGGCCGTTGCCGTCCACCGACAGCGCCACGCCGAGACCGGTCCGCTCGTCGATCCGGATCACGCCGCCGTCCTCCGGCTGGGCGAGCACGGTGTTGCCCAGCACGTAGCGGTCGTACTGCTCGGTGACCCAGGTCTTGTCGGCCAGGTTCGGCGACGCGATCATGCGCAGCACGGTCTCCCGCAGCGTCTCCGGGTCGGCCGGGCGGGGCAGCGTCTCGGCGCGGTCGGCCTGGAGAAGGATCAGGTCGGCGGGCTCCCGCATCGGGCGGGCGTAGACCGGGCCGTCGTCGACGAGCGAACCCGGCGGCACGTCGACCACCAGGTGGTCCTGCCAGGTGATCAGGAGTCGACCCGGGCGGCCGTCCGGCTCCGGTGCGGTGACCTCACCGATGGCGGTGGCGAGGACGCCCCACTTCTCGCAGGTCTTGAGCACCGCGTCGAGCTTGTCCGGCTCGACGACCAGCAGCATCCGCTCCTGCGACTCGCTGGCCAGGATCTCATGCGGGTCCATGGAGGGCTCGCGCAGCGGGACCCGCTCCAGCCAGACCCGCATGCCGGTGCCGGCGGCGGCGGCGGTCTCGGTGAGCGCACAGGTCAGGCCGGCGCCGCCGAGGTCCTGGATGCCGACGACCAGTTGGCCGTCGTACAGCTCGAGGCACGCCTCGATCAGCAGCTTCTCGGTGAACGGGTCGCCGACCTGCACGGCGGGCCGGCGGGCCTCGCTGCCCTCGTCGAAGGTCGCGCTGGCCAGCACGGACACGCCGCCGATGCCGTCGCGGCCGGTCTTGGCGCCCATCAGGACGACCACGTTGCCGGGGCCGGCGGCGGCCTTGTTCTGCAGGCGGTCGACCGGCAGGACGCCCAGGCAGAGCGCGTTGAGCAGCGGGTTGCCCTGGTAGGAGGGGTCGAAGACCAGCTCGCCACCGATGTTGGGCAGGCCCAGGCAGTTGCCGTAGCCGCCGACGCCGGCGACCACGCCGGTGAGCACCCGGGCGGTGTCCGGGTGGTCCGCGGCACCGAAGCGCAGCGGGTCCATCACGGCGACCGGGCGGGCACCCATGGCGAGGATGTCGCGGACGATGCCGCCGACACCGGTCGCCGCACCCTGGTACGGCTCGACGAAGCTCGGGTGGTTGTGCGACTCGACCTTGAAGGTCACCGCCAGCTCGTCGGAGACCTGCACCACACCGGCGTTCTCACCGATGCCGGCGAGCAACCGGTCGCTCTGCGGGGCCTTCTCGCCGAACTGGCGCAGGTGCACCTTGCTCGACTTGTAGGAGCAGTGCTCGCTCCACATGATCGAGTACATGGCCAACTCGGACTGCGTGGGCCGGCGGCCGAGGATCTGCCGGATCCGGTCGTACTCGTCGTCGCGCAGGCCCAGCTCGGTGTACGGCTGAAGCTCGCCCGGGGTGCCACCGGCGCGCGGCACGGTGTCCACGCCCTCGGCCCAGACTGCGGTGGCCGGCTGGGCGGGAGCGGTCGCGGGCGCGACCGGCTGGGCCGGGCTCGGCTCGGTCGGCTGCGCCGGTGCGGAGTACGCCTCCGGTGTGTCCCGTACCGGGTCCGGATGGGTGGTCATGACCTCTCCTCGCTGCGCTCGGGCCCGCCAGGCCGGCGGTTGAGCTGACCGATGATCATGCTGGTGCCCCGACCAGGTGCTTGAGGGCCGACGTGAAGAAGCCGAGACCGTCCAGCGAAGGGCCGGTGAGCGCCTCCACCGCGTGCTCGGGGTGCGGCATGATGCCGACCACGTTGCCGGCGGCGTTGGTGATCGCGGCGATGTCGCGCTGGGACCCGTTGGGGTTGCCACCGATGTAGCGGGCGACCACCCGGCCCTCGGCTTCGAGCTGGTCCAGCGTCGCGGTGTCCGCGACGTAGCAGCCCTCGCCGTTCTTGACCGGAATCAGCACCTCCTGGCCGGGCTGGAACGCGTTGGTCCACGCCGTGCCGGCCGACTCGATGCGCAGGACCTGGTCCCGGTTGCGGAAGTGCAGGTGCTGGTTGCGGGTGAGCGCACCGGGCAGCAGGTGCGCCTCGCAGAGGATCTGGAAGCCGTTGCAGATGCCGAGCACCGGCAGACCGCCCCGGGCGGCATCCACGATCGTCTCCATCACCGGAGCGAACCGGGCGATGGCACCGCACCGCAGGTAGTCACCGTAGGAGAACCCGCCGGGCAGGACGACCGCGTCGACCCCGTGCAGCTGCGGGTCACCGTGCCAGAGCCGGACCGGCTCAGCGCCGGCGATCCGGACGGCCCGGGCCGCGTCCCCGTCGTCGAGCGAGCCGGGGAAGGTGACCACACCGACCCGGGCGGTCACGAGCGGGCATCCGCGGTCTCGTCGGCCTCGACCAGGCGGACGGTGAAGTCCTCGATGACCGGGTTGGCGAGCAGTTTGTCGGCAATTTCCCGAGCGCGGTCCAGGTCCGGTTCACCGGTGAACTCGATCTCGATCCGCCTGCCGATCCGAACCGAGGCGACGTCACTGACGCCGAGCCGGGGCAGCGCGTTTGCGACGGCCTGGCCCTGCGGATCGAGGATCTCGGGCTTGAGCATGACGTCGACGACGACGCGAGGCACTGGGCACTCCTGACTGTGTACGCAGTTGGGTGCCGACCCACAATGGGCGAGCGCAGCCAGCGTACCTGGCAGATATCGCCGCGGGCGCACCGGCCGGCTGGAGTTCAGGCAGTGCTCAACACTATCGGCGCCCAGGGTGGCCCGTCAGGCGCTACAGGTGGCCTCAGCAGGACATATACGGCGCTGCGGGTGGCTGAATCGTTACATTGATCAAACTCGATCAGGTCCTTGATAATGATCGCGGCGGGACCTACTGTACATCGACGTAGGTCGATTCATGCGTCCACGGGAATCCCCGTTGCCGCCCCATCCGCACCCGGCGACCCCGGGTCCGCCCCGCCCAAGGAGTCCACCCGATGCGCATCCGCCCCCTGCTCGCCGTCCTCAGCACCGCACTGGTCGGCGCCCTCGGCGTCACGTCCGCAGCGTCCGCCGCCCCGGTCAGTCCACTCATCATCGGCGGCAGCACCGTCTCGTCCGCGCCCTGGGCCGCCGCGGTGCTCAGCAACGGCTCGTTCACCTGCTCCGGCAGCGTCATCGCCGCGCAGTGGGTGCTCACCGCCCGGCACTGCATCAGCGGCACCATGTCGGTGCGCATCGGAAGCGTGAACCGCACCTCCGGCGGGGTCACCCGCACGGTCAGCGCCACCTACACCCGCTACGACCTCGCGCTCATGCGGCTCTCCAGCACCGTCAGCACCTCGGCGGTGAGCCTGGCCAGCAGCAACCCGCCGATCAACTCGACGAACTCGATCTACGGCTGGGGCATGACCTGCTACAGCGGCTGCTCGGCGTCCACCCAGCTGAAGACCGCCAGCGTCCGGGTGACCAGCAACAGCGTCACCGACGCGTACGGCGGCCAGGCGATCCGCAGCACCCGGATCAACGGCAACGCCTGGCGCGGTGACTCCGGCGGCCCGCAGTTCTACAACGGCCAGCAGGTCGGCGTCGCCTCCACCGCCGACGGGTCGAGCATCCAGAACTACGGCAGTGTTGCGTACAACCGGGCCTGGATCACCTCGGTGGCCGGTGTCTGACGGTTAGCGCCCGGCGCGGCGCGGATGGTCGGCCACGTGCCGGCCGTCCGCGCCGCGCTGTTTTGCAGCATCCGATCAGGTGAACAATGCACACGATCGGGTCGCGCCACTCCTGACAGCATCGGAAACGTGCTGGTCGTGACGACAGAGCAACTGCCCGGCTACGAGATCCGCCAGATTCTCGGTGAGGTGGTGTCATCGATGGCCAGGACGCGCAACCCGTACCGCGAGGGGGTCAAGAACCTGCGCGGCGGCGCGTACGACCCGATGGCCCCGGACAACCTGACCCGGTGGCGCACCGACTCGGTGGCCCGCCTCGGCGAGGAGGCCCTGCGGCTCGGCGCGAACGCGGTGATCGGCATGCGATTCGACAGCCGGGACTGCGGCGAGATGTGGATGGAGATCTGCGCGTACGGGACGGCCGTGGTCGCCGTACCCAAGATGCCCGAGGTCATGCCGGCCGACCAGCCGGCGGTCGCCGCGGAGACCGCGGAGCCGGCGGGCTTCACCGGATCTCCCGGCGGCATCGCCGAACCGGCCAGCGCCCCCAACCTGAGAACCGCCGCCGAAACCCCAACCGGCGACTAACGCCCACCACCCCTGCCCTGTTGATCAAGAGGTTTCGGTCACCAGGGAGATCGAAGTTGACGCAAACCTCTTGATCACCGCGACAGGGTGGGGGGTGGGGTGGGGTGGTGGGGGTCAGAGGATGGGGGGTGGGCTGTAGGTGGCGGCGTCGGGGTGGGCTTCCACCACCTTGGTGATGCGCTTTGTCACCGCTGCCACCTGGGCCTGGGCGGCACCGACGAAGGCGTTGCGGTCGGCGACCAGGGTGTCGATGTCGGCGCGGGACAGGCCGAGCCGGCCGTCCGCCGCCAGGCGGTCGAAGAGGTCGTTCTCCGGTGCGCCCTTCTCGCGCATCGCCAGCGCCACCGCCACCGCGTGCTCCTTGATCACCTCGTGGGCGACCTCCCGGCCGACGCCCCGACGGACCGCCGCGACCAGGATCTTCGTGGTGGCCAGGAAGGGCAGGAACCGCTCCAGCTCCCGGTTGATCACCGCCGGGTACGCGCCGAACTCGTCGAGCACGGTGAGGAACGTCTGGAACAGCCCGTCGGCGGCGAAGAACGCGTCCGGCAACGCCACCCGGCGGACCACCGAGCAGGACACGTCCCCCTCGTTCCACTGGTCACCGGCCAACTCGCCGACCATCGACAGGTAACCCCGGATGATCACGGCGAAGCCGTTCACCCGCTCCGACGAGCGGGTGTTCATCTTGTGCGGCATCGCGCTCGAACCGACCTGACCCGGCTTGAAGCCCTCGGTCGCCAGCTCCTGGCCGACCATCAACCGGATCGTGGTGGCCAGCGACGACGGCGCGGCGGCGGTCTGTGCCAGCGCGGCCAGCACGTCGAAGTCGAGTGAACGCGGATAGACCTGCCCGACACTGTCCAGCACCCGGGAGAACCCCAGGTGCTCGGCGACCCGCCGCTCCAACTCGGCCACCTTGTCGGCGTCGCCGTCGAAGAGGTCGAGCTGGTCGGCTGCCGTGCCGACCGGTCCCTTGATCCCCCGCAGCGGGTAGCGGGCGATCAGCTCCTCCAGCCGGTCGTACGCGATCAGCAGCTCCTCCGCCGCCGACGCGAAGCGCTTGCCCAGCGTGGTGGCCTGGGCGGCGACGTTGTGCGAACGGCCGGTCATCACCAGCTCGGAGTGCTCGTACGCCAGGAAGGCGAGCCGGGCCAGGGTGGCCACCACCCGGTCGCGGATCAGCTCCAGCGAGGCGCGCACCTGTAGCTGCTCGACGTTCTCGGTGAGGTCCCGGGAGGTCATCCCCTTGTGCACGTGCTCGTGCCCGGCGAGCGCGCTGAACTCCTCGATCCGGGCCTTCACGTCGTGCCGGGTGACCCGCTCCCGCTGCGCGATCGAGGCGAGGTCGACCTGGTCGAGCACCCGCTCGTACGCCTCGACCACGCCGTCCGGCACCGGCACGCCCAGGTCGCGCTGGGCGCGGAGCACGGCGAGCCAGAGCCGCCGCTCCATCCGGACCTTCTCCTCCGGGGACCAGAGGGCTGCCAGTTCGGGCGAGGCGTACCGGTTGGCCAGCACGTTGGGGATCGTCGTCACGTACCTCATTGTCCCGCACCCGCTGGTGGACGCCGGGACCGGGCCGGGGGTGCTCAGGTCGTCACTGGCGGTTCAGCTCGTAGACGGTGACCGGGCCGGCGACCAGCCGGACCTGCGCCAACCCGGCCAGCTCCGCCGACACCGCGCCCGCCCGGCTGTCGGCGAAGAGCCACCGGACCCCGTGCTCGGTGCGGAGCCGGTCCAGGTCCGCCCGGGTCGGCCTGCTGAACACCCCGTCGTTGAGCGCGAGCAACGCCTGATCGGGGAAGCTCTGTCGGGCGTACCCGAGGTTCTCGACGCCGTGCGCGGCCACCACCTCGTCGGTGTAGCCCCAGCTCTCCACCACCGTGCGGTGCCCGCCCAGGCCGGTCACCCAGAACGCGCGGGCGTCGCAGTGCGGGGTGGTCCGCACCGGCCGACAGTGCACGTTGGTGGCGACCACGTCGTCGTCGGCGGCGTTGTCGTCCAGCCACAGCGCCGCGCGCATCTCGTCGGCGGTCAGCGCGTACGCCTGCGGCACGGTCGCCGGCACCGGCTCGGTCAGCACCGAACGGACGGTCCCGCCCACGACGACGGCGGCGCTGGCACCGAGCATCGCCGCGGTCACCCCGGCCAGGGCGATCGCCGCCGCCCGCCGACGACCCGCCGGGGCTGCCCGCCCCGGGACCGACGACGGGACGCGGCGCCGCCACAGGGCGGCCACCCCGACGGCGAGCGCGGCGGCCACCGCCACGAACAGCACGTACCGGGCCGCCGAGAGACCCAGCACCCGCAGCCAGCCCTCGACGGTCGAGGTGGTGGGGGTGCCGGGACGGCTGATCCTAGGCACGGCGAAGCCCACCACCGTGCCGGCCGTGGCGAGCCCCGCCAGCGCGCCGGCCACGGCGGGCACCACCAGCACCGGCCAGGGCGCCCGCGCCTGGGCGAGGGACCAGGTGGTCAGCACGACACCGACCGGGATGACCCCCATCCAGAAGTAGATCTGACTGATCGACGGGTGCTGGAACACCCAGGTGGCTCCCGCCCCGGCCAGTACCGTGCCGGCGAGCAGCCAGACGGCCGGATCGGCCCGGTGCCCACCGTCGACGAGCAGGCCCATGCCCACCCACCGGGGCGTCTGACCCAGCACCCACCAGGCGACCACGGCGAACGCCAGCAGCCAGCCGAGAACACCGCCGTCGTTGATGCCCGGCGGCAGCGGCGCGCTCGGCCAGATTCCGTCACCCGTGCCGAGGGTCTCCGCGTACGGGGCGATGAAGTGCAGCAACGCCAACGCCTGCACGCGCAAGGTGCCCGCCCCGCCACCGGCGAACAGCCGGAAACCGAGCGCCATCGCCGCCACCAGGCAGGCCAGCGCCACCAGTGCCGGTCGGGGGACCTGTCGCCTGCGCCACCAGAACACGACGACGGTGAGACCCAGGCCGGCGATCAGCGGCGGCACCGCGCTGGACTTCGCCCCGGCACAGACCAGCCCGAGCACCGGAACCAGCGGCCAGGCCGCGCCGAGGGACCGCCCCCGGGCCACGTCGACGACCAGCCCGGCGAGCAGCAGCAGCGGCACCAGCGCGTACGTCTGGGAAGGGCTGGCGTATGACAGTGGCATCTCGCCGGATACGCCGACTGGCGAGCCGAGCGTGACAGTGCTCCCGGTGAAGGCGGCGAGGGCGGCCACCGGACCGGCCCAGACGGCCCCGCTCAGGTCGCGGGCGAGCCCGGCCGCGAGCAGCACCGCCGTACCGATCACCGGCACCAGCCAGAGTCGCAGCAGCACCACCGCCGGCGAGATTCCGGTGATCATGCTGCCGCTGGCGATGTGCGCGTCGGACAGGTAGTGGTAGCGCAGCGCCTCCCCGGCGACGTGCGGCAACTCGAACGGCATCGCCCGGGTCAGCTCCTGCACCAGACCCAGGTGGTAGAGCACGTCCTGGTAGTAGCTGCCGTACACCGGCGGCAGCGGAACCATCCGCCACTGGGTGTAGCCCCAGGCCAGCACCAGCAGCAGCGCCGCTCCCATCCCCCAGTGCCAGGCCAGCGGCAGTGGACGGCGCCCGCCGACCCGCCAGTGCCGGCGCAGCCGGGGGACGGCGGCGAACGCGACGAGGACGGGCAGCGGCCACCACCGCAACAGGGACTGCTGACCGGTCGCGGCGGCCAACGCCCAGGCGATGATCTCCAACAGCAGGCCGGTGGCCGCGCCGTAGCCGAGGTCCTCCGGGAGGTTGCCCCGGCTGCCGCGCAGCGCGCGGTGCACCAGGGTCCCGGGAAGCACCAACGCGAGGACCCAGTACGCGCCGAACCGCGCGACGTCCAGGGTGGGCACGCCGCCGCGCGACCAGGCCACGAGCAGCGCGGCGATCACCAGCGCCCACGGGAGCGTGCTGAGCAGCGGCACGAGAACGGTCCGGCGCGACGTCGGGGTCGGGGTGTCGATCCGCTCGGCCACCAGGGTGTCAGCCACGGACGCCGACCACCGAATCGAAGCTCGGCGTACGGTCGTCGCCCCGTGCGACGGGCTTCGCACCCGCGGGCTCATCCCGCTCGTCCCGGGAGTCGAACCCGATGTGGAACGCGGGCCGGTTCTGCACCGTGGCGTAGATCCGGCCGACGTAGTCACCCAACAGGCCGAGGCAGATCAACTGCACCCCACTGAGCAGCAGCACCGCGACGAACATCGACGTCCAGCCGGGGATGGTGGCGCCGGAGACGTGCACGACCATGCCGAACACGATCAGCGCGAGGCAGAGCAGGAAGCTGGACATCCCCAGCCAGGTGGCCAGGCGCAGCGGCGCGGCGGAGAAGTTCGCGGTGCTCTCCCAGGCCAGGGCCATCATCCGGCGCAGCGGATACTTCGTCTCGCCGGCGGCGCGGGCCTCCCGGTCGTAGCGCACCTCGGCGCTGGGGAAGCCGAGCGACGGCACCAGCAGCCGATAGACCGGGGCGCGTTCGGGCAACCGGCGCAGCACCTCGATCACGTCCCGGCTGAGCAACCGGAAGTCGCCGGCCTGCGCGGGCAGGTCGACGCCGACGAGCCGGCGCATCGCCCAGTAGTAGCCGCGGGCGGTGTTGCGCTTGAACATCGTGTCGGTGCTGCGGTCGGCGCGAACGCCGTAGACGACATCCACCCCGTCCTCGCGGGCCACCCGGAGCATCTCGGCGATGGTCTCCGGCGGATCCTGGAGATCGGCGTCGAGGCTGACCACCCACTGGCCGACGGCCCGGTGCAGGCCGGCGGTCAACGCCGCCTGGTGGCCACTGTTGCGCCGCAGCCGGAGCACCCGCAGTTGCGGCCACTCCCGGCCGTGGTCGAAGAGCGCCGACACGGTGTCGTCCCGGCTGCCGTCGTCGACGGCGACCACCTCGTAGTCGACGGCGAGCGCGTCGAGCACCGGTCGCAGCCGGGCGACCAGCGCTGGGATGACCGCAGCCTCGTTGAACATCGGGATGACCACCGAGAGGGTGGTCGTCCGGCTGAGGGCTGACTCCACGGTGACACGCCCCGTTCCGCACGCAGGAGTGAGCAGTTCCCGCGCCGGGAGCGCGGCAACGATCACGATCGCGTGGTAAACCCTCGGCCAGCGGACCAACTCCTGAACGGTCCGTTAACGCCCGCCGGCAGGCGTCCCGATAAGGGACGGACCGTGCGTTCAGCGCTCCAGGATGGCTGTCACGCCCTGACCGCCGGCGGCGCAGATGGAGATCAGCCCGCGTCCGCTGCCCTTCTCGGCCAGCAGTTTGGCCAGTGTGGCAACGATCCGCCCGCCGGTGGCGGCGAACGGGTGCCCGGCGGCCAGCGACGAGCCGTTGACGTTGAGCCGGTCGGTGTCGACCGCGCCCAGCGGCGCGTCCAGGCCGAGCCGGTCCTTGCAGAACTCCGGCGACTCCCAGGCGGCGAGGGTGGCCAGCACCTGCGACGCGAACGCCTCGTGGATCTCGTAGTAGTCGAAGTCCTGCAACGTCAGGCCGGCGCGGGCCAGCATCCGGGGGACCGCGTACGCGGGTGCCATCAGCAGGCCCTCGTCGCCGTGGACGAAGTCCACAGCCGCCGTCTCCGACCAGCTGAACCAGGCCAGCACCGGCAGGTTGTGCGCCGCCGCCCACTCCTCGCTGGCCAGCAGCACAGTGGATGCGCCGTCGGTGAGGGGCGACGAGTTGCCGGCGGTCATGGTGGCGTGCTCGGCGTCCGGGCCACGGGTGCCGAAGACCGGCTTGAGCGAGCCGAGCTTCTCCACGCTGGTGTCCGGGCGCAGGTTCGCGTCGCGGGTCAGCCCCAGGTACGGCGTCATCAGGTCGTCGAAGAAGCCCCTGTCGTACGCGGCGGCGAGCCGCTGGTGCGAGCGCAGCGCCAGCTCGTCCTGGGATCGCCTGTCGATCTGCCACCGCACTGCGGTTCGGGCGGCGTGCTCACCCATGGACAGGCCGGTACGCGGCTCGGCGTTGCGCGGGATGTCCGGCTTGAACGGCTGGAGCGGGCGCAGCTTCGCCGCGATCTTGAGCCGTTCGCCCAGGGTGCGGGCGCTGTTGAGCTTGAGCAGCGTGCGGCGCATCTCCTCGTTGACGGCGAGCGGGGCGTCGGAGGTGGTGTCCACGCCGCCGGCGATGCCCACGTCGAGCTGGCCGAGGGCGATCTTGTTGGCGACCAGGATCGTCGCCTCCAGGCCGGTGCCGCACGCCTGCTGGATGTCGTACGCCGGGGTGTGCGGGTCGAGCCGGGAGCCGAGGACGACCTCGCGGGTGAGGTTGAAGTCGCGGGAGTGCTTGAGCACCGCTCCGGTCACCACCTCGCCGACCCGCTGCCCGGCCAGGCCGTAGCGGGCGACCAGGCCGTCGAGCGCCGCGCCGAGCAGGTCGGCGTTCGACGCGTCCGCGTAGCGGGAGTTGGAACGGGCGAAGGGGATGCGGTTGCCCCCGATGACCGCGACCCGCCGGATGCTCTGCACGATCCGCCTCCTCAAGATGTGTTGCTCAAACCCTACTCGCCAGTAGGCTACGCCCATGACCGACAGGTACGCGAGCTTCGTCCAATCGGCCGCCGGCCGCGCGCTGGTCAAGCGCCTCGGGCTGCCCGACCCGCCCCGACTGCGCCGGCACCACCCCGGCGACCCGCTGCTGCCCGGGCCGGCGCTGCTCGGCGCGGCCACCGGCGGCCGGCTCGCCGAGCCGCTCGCCAAGATGCTGACCGCCGCCGGGGTCGAGCTGGCCGACCCGGCAGCCACCGGGCAGCGGTACGGGGCACTGCTCTTCGACGCCACCGGGGTCACCGACTCGACCGAGCTGCGCCAGCTCTACGACTTCTTCCACCCGCAGGCCCGGGCCGTGCTGCCCAGCGGTCGGGTGATCGTGCTGGGCACCCCGCCACGGGAGTGCGCGACACCCCGCGAGGCGACGGCCCAGCGCGCCCTCGAAGGTCTGGTCCGCAGCATCGGCAAGGAATTCGGCCGGGGCAGCACCGCGCAACTCGTCTACGTGAGCCGCGCCGACGGCCCGACCCTCGCCGCGGGCACTGCCACCAGCCTCGAATCGACCCTCCGTTTCCTGCTGTCCGGGCGGTCCGCGTACGTGTCGGGGCAGGTCGTCCGGGTCGGCGGCGGCACGGCGAGCACCCCGGCCGACTGGGACCGCCCACTGGACGGTCAGGTGGTGCTGGTCACCGGCGCCGCGCGGGGCATCGGCGCGGCGCTGGCCAAGGTGCTGGCCCGCGACGGCGCGACGGTGGTGGCCCTGGACATCCCGGCGGCCGGCGACGCGCTCGCCGCGGTGGCGAACGACATCGGCGGCACCGCCGTCCAACTCGACCTGACCGCGCCGGACGCGCCGACCCGACTCGCCGAGCACCTGGCCAGCCGGCACGGCCGGGTCGACGTGGTGGTGCACAACGCCGGCATCACCCGGGACAAGACGCTCGGCCGGATGGACGCCGACCGGTGGGACCAGGTCATCGACGTCAACCTCTCCAGCCAGGAGCGGATCAACGACGTGCTGCTGGAGCGGGAGCTGATCCCGACCGGCGGACGAATCATCTCGGTCTCCTCGATCGCCGGGATCGCCGGCAACCGGGGGCAGACCAACTACGCCACCAGCAAGGCTGGCGTGATCGGGTTGGTCGACTCACTGGCCCCGACCCTGCGGGAACGGGGGATCAGCGTCAACGCGGTGGCCCCGGGCTTCATCGAGACCCGGCTCACCGCGCGCATCCCGCTGGTGGTCCGCGAGGCGGGCCGGCGGATGAACAGCCTGGCCCAGGGCGGGTTGCCGGTGGACGTGGCCGAGACGATCGGTTGGCTGGCCTGGCCGGCCAGCGGCGCGGTCAGCGGAAACGTGGTCCGGGTGTGCGGGCAGAGCCTGCTGGGGGCGTGATGGACGGGCAGGACGGACCGGGCAGTCGTACCGGTGTCGAGCTGGCTCGGATGCCGGCGGCCGGGGCGCTGCACCGACGGGCGCTGCTCGGCGCGCTGCCGGGCCTCGGGGGCGGGCGGCGCGGACCCGACCTGCCCGCGGTCGAGTTGACGGTGGGCGGGGTGACAGTCGATCGGAGGCGGTTGGCCGACTACGACCGGGTCTGCGGGTTCCGGCTGAGCGATCGGCTGCCCGCGACGTTTCCGCACGTCATGGGCTTCCCCCTGGCCCTGCGCCTGATGACCGCGCCGGACTTCCCCGTCCCGCTGCTCGGCCTGGTGCACGTCGGCAACCGGATCACCGTGCACCGCCCGATCACCGCCGACGAGACCCTCGACTTCACCACGTACGCGGAGAACCTGCGCCCACACGACCGGGGGCGGCAGGTCGACGTGGTGCTGGTCGGCTCGGTCGACGGTGCGGAGGTGTGGCGCGGCGTCTCGACGTACCTCGGTCGGGAACGCACGCCCGGCGGACGCGACCGGGGCGAACGGCCCGCGCCGCCGACGGCCACCGCCCGCTGGCGGGTGGAACCGCGCGTCGGCACTGAGTACGCGCGGGTCTCCGGCGACCACAACCCGATCCACACGTCCCGACTCGGGGCGCGGCTGTTCGGTTTCCGCCGGCCGATCGCGCACGGCATGTGGAGCAAGGCGCGCTGCCTGGCCGCGCTGGAGGCCCGGCTGCCCGACGCGTACACCGTCGAGGTCGCCTTCAAGCTGCCCGTACCGCTGCCCAGCACGGTGAGCTTCGCGCTGCTGCCGGACGGCGGGTTCACACTGCACGACTCGCGTGGCCGACCGCACCTGGCGGGTCACCTGCGCTGAGCGCACCGAACCGTCCCGCGCTGAGCGCACCGGACCGTCTCGTGCGCTGATGTGCGCCCCTCTTGGCAACGGCGCTCTCATGCGTTAAGTTGCTCTCACAGCGAGATGTTCTCAGAATGAGAGTGACACGATGAACGAGCAGGAGTTCCTGGCCGCGTACGACCCCCGGGCCTACCCGTCGGTCGCCGTGACCGTCGACGTGGTGGCGCTGACCATCCGCGAGGACGCGCTGCACCTGCTGCTGATCCGGCGCGGCGAGGCACCCTTCGCCGGGCACTGGGCGCTGCCCGGCGGCTTCGTCCGCCCCGACGAGGACCTGACCGCCGGCGCCCGACGGGAGCTGGCCGAGGAGACCGGGCTCGGCGGCGAGGAGCTGCGCCGCGTACACCTGGAGCAGTTGGGCAGCTATGGCGCTCCCGACCGGGACCCGCGGATGCGGGTCGTCTCGATCGCCCACCTCGCGTTCGCCCCCGACCTGCCGGACCCCGCCGCCGGCAGCGACGCCGACGAGGCGATCTGGCTGCCGGTGACCGCGTTGACCAGCCGACAGCTCGCCTTCGACCACGGCCGGATCATCGACGACGCGCTGGAACGGGCCCGCTCCAAGCTGGAGTACACCCCGCTCGCCACCCGCTTCCTCGCCGCCGAGTTCACCATCAGCGAGCTGCGGGCCGTCTACGAGACCGTCTGGGGGCACCCGCTGCACGCCGGCAACTTCCACCGCAAGGTGCTCTCCGTGCCGGGCTTCGTGGAGAGCACCGGCGCCAGCACCGAGCGCGGCGGGGCCCGAGGAGGCCCCCGCGCCCGGCTCTACCGGGCCGGCGACGCCCGGCTGCTGCACCCTGCGCTGCTGCGCCCCGCCCGCGAGGAGACGGTGCGGTGAGGACCATCGAGGCCATCCGCCTGGTCGCTGCCGCCCGCACCGACACCGACCTGTTCGGCACCGACCAGTCGGCCCACCGCTACCGCGAGCTGGTCGCGGCCCTGCACCCCGACCGCCTGCCGACCGACCCGGCGGTACGCGCCGAAGCCACCGAAGCCTTCATCCACGTCACCACCCGGTGGCAGGCCCGGCGGGTCACCGTCCTCGGCGACTACCGACTCGGCGCGCCGGCCCACTCCGGTGATCTGGCCGACCTCTACGACGTCGGCGACGACCGGCTGCTCAAGCTGCCCCGACGGCCCACCGACAACGACCTGATGGCCCGCGAGGCGCACGCCCTGCACACCATCGCCGAGCGCGGCGACCCGCGCTACCTGCCATACGTGCCGAGGCTCGTCGACGAATTCCGGCACCGCGACAGCGTGACCGGCGCCGAACGGCGGATCAACGTGCTCGCCACCGCATCCGGCCTGCACACACTCGACGAGGTGCGGCGCGCGTACCCGGACGGGCTGGACGCCCGGGACGTGGCCTGGATGTGGCGGCGACTGCTGGTGGTGCTCGGCCTGGCCCACCGGGCCGGCATCGTGCACGGCGCGGTACTGCCGCGACACGTCCTGATCGAGCCGGACGCCCACGGCGTGGTGCTGGTCGACTGGTGCTTCTCCGCCCCCGTCGGCAGCACGATCCCGGCGCTGGTGCCCGGCCACGAGGACTGGTACCCGCCCGAGGTCGCCCAGAAGCGGCAGTGCGGGCCGGGCACCGACATCTGGATGGCCACCCGCTGCATGACCTCGCTGCTCAACCGCCACGCGCCGCGCGAGCTGCTCACCTTCGCCCAAGGCTGCCGTCAGCGCCGCCTCCCCGACCGGCCCGACGACGCCTGGGGCCTGCTGCGCGAACTCGACCAGGTGCTGGACCGGCTCTACGGGCCCCGCACCTTCCGCCCCTTCACCCTCACCCGCTAAGGAGCTGTCATGGGCAGTGGAATCTGGTCCACCGACGTGTACGACGCCGCCGACCGCTACCGCCGGTCCACCGGCAAGAGCGCCTTCTCCTACAGCGACAGTGGAGCGCGCACCGTGCACCCCGCGCTCGACCCCCGCGACGCGATGCGCGAGAGCCGCGACTCCGCCGAACACCCCAGGTCGACGCCCGTCGCGGTGCTCTTCGACGTGACCGGCTCGATGCGCACGGTCCCACGGATCCTGCAGACCAAGCTGCCGCAGCTGCTCGGGCTGCTGCAACGGCAGGGGTACGCCAGCGACCCGCAGATCATGTTCGGCGCGATCGGCGACGCCACCTGCGACCGGGTGCCGTTGCAGGTGGGCCAGTTCGAGTCGGACAACCGGATGGACGACGACCTCGGCCGGATCGTCCTCGAAGGCGGTGGCGGCGGGCAGATGAGCGAGTCGTACGAGTTGGCCATGTACTTCATGGCCCGGCACACCGTCACCGACAACTGGGAGAAGCGCGGTCGACGCGGCTACCTGTTCATCATCGGCGACGAGCTGGCGTACCCGCAGGTGAAGGCCCGGGAGGTGGCCGCCCTGACCGGCGACAACCTCGCCGAGGACGTGCCGCTGCGGCAGGTCGTCGACGAGGTGACCAGCCGCTGGGACACCTACTACCTGCTCCCCGCCGGCAGCCACTACGCCGGCAACGCCACGGTGCTCGACTTCTGGCGGGACCTGCTCGGGCAGAACGCCGTCGTCCTCGACGACCTCGACGCGGTCTGCGAGACCATCGCACTCACCATCGGCCTCGGCGAACAGGCGATCGACCTGGACGAGGGCCTCCGCCACCTGGACCGGGCCGGCTCCACGGCCACCGGGACCGTGTCGAAGGCGCTGGCCCGCCTGGGCCGGGGACGGCGGGCCGAGGTGTCGACGCTGCCGGCGTTCCGCGACACCACCGGCGGGGTGACCCGGCTGTGAACCATGTGGCGGTGGTCGACCTCGGCTACGGCGACGCCGGCAAGGGCACTGTCGTGGACTGGCTCTGCGCCACCCGTGGAGTGCACACCGTGGTCCGCTTCAACGGGGGCGCGCAGGCGGCGCACAACGTCGTGCTGCGCGACGGGCGGCACCACACGTTCGCGCAGTTCGGGGCGGGCACGTTCCATCCGGGTGTGCGTACGCACCTGTCCCGGCACGTCGTGGTGGACCCGCTGGCGCTGGCCGCCGAGGCCGACCACCTCGCCACGGTCGGGGTGAGCGACGCGCTCGACCGGCTGACCGTCGACGGGGACGCGCTGCTCGCCACCCCGTACCACCGGGCCGCCAACCGGGCCCGCGAGATCGCCCGGGGAGCCGACCGGCACGGCTCCTGCGGGCTGGGGGTGGGCGAGGCCGTCGCGTACGGTCTCGCCCACCCGGACGACGCGCCACGGGTCGCCGACTGCCACAGCCCCGCACTGCTGCGCCGTCGGCTGACCGTCCTGCGGGACCGGTTGACCGCCGAGTTGGGCCCGCTGGACGCGCCACCGATCGAGGACTGCCTGCCCGCGTTCACCGGGTTCGCCGGGCGGGTCGCCATCGTCGACAGCAGCTGGCTGGCCGGGGCGCTGCGCACCGGGACCTGCGTCTTCGAGGGTGCGCAGGGGGTGCTGCTCGACGAGTGGCACGGCTTTCACCCGTACACCACCTGGAGCACCACCACGTTCGCCAACGTCGACAGTCTGCTCGCCGAGGCGGGCCGGCCCGGCGACGTGACCCGGATCGGGGTGTTGCGCGTCGTCACCACCCGGCACGGGGCCGGCCCGCTGGTGACCGAGGACCCGGCGCTGCCGTTCACCGACCGGCACAACGGCACCAACCCGTGGCAGGGCAGGTTCCGGTTCGGCCACTTCGACGCGGTCGCCCACCGGTACGCCCTCGCCGCGGCGGGCGGTGTCGACGGCCTGGCGTTGACCCACCTCGACCTCGCCGGCCCCGGGCTACGGATCTGCCGCCGCTACGACACGACCGACCGGCTCACCCCCGGCCCACCGGGTGACCTGGACCGGCAGGCCGCGCTCACCGCCCGCCTGCTGCGCTCCCACCCGCTGTACGACGAAGCGCCGCAGGACTGGCCAGCAGCGGTAGGCGCGGAGCTGGACACACCGGTGGTGCTCACCTCACACGGCCCCACCGTCGACAACAAGACCCCACACGGCCCGCTGCTCGCCCCACAGGCCCTGGCCCGCACGGCCTAACCCACCCGCCCACCCCAACCCCGCCCCGCCCCGCCCCCAACCCGTCGATCTTGCACTTTCGGTTGTCGTTATGCGGCACTTGCAGGGTTTGGTCCAGGCACAAAGTGCAAGATCGGCGCGGGGAGAGGTGGGGGTGATCCCGCGGCTTCGGCCACCGGGCGGGTCGTACCCGGCGAGCATGGGGACATGGATTCCGCGCTCGACCTGCTCCGACAGCTGGTCACCTCACCGTGGGTGTACCTGTTGATCTTCGGGCTCACGGCGGTCGACGCGTTCTTCCCGGCCGTGCCCGGCGAGGCGGCCGTCATCACCGCCGCCGTGCTCTCCACCAGCGGCAACCCCAACCTGGCGGCGGTGATCGTCGCCGCCGCGGTGGGCGCCTGCGCCGGCGACCACGTGTCGTACGCCATCGGGCGCGGTGGCGGCGCGAACCGGCTCGCCGGATTCCCCGACGGCAGCCGCCGACGGGCCAGCTCCGAGTGGGCGCGCCGCGCGCTGGACCGACGCGGTGGGCTGATCCTGACCACCTCCCGGTACCTGCCGGGCGGCCGGACCGCGGTCACCCTCACCATGGGCGCGGTGCGGTATCCCCGCCGGTCGTTCCTGCTCTACGACGCGATCGCGGCGGTCACCTGGGCCCTGTACTGCGGGTTGCTCGGCTACTTCGGTGGGCTGGCCTTCGAACGCCACCCCGTCAAGGGCGTCCTCGCCGGGATCGGCCTCTCGGTGATCGTCACGCTGGGCATCGAGGGCGTCCGGTGGCTGCGGCACCGGGCGCACCGCCGCGCCGCCGCCCGCCACTGACCGGGCCGGATCGGCCTGCCGTTCGTCAGAGCAGGTCGGCGTCGTGCACCAGGATGGCCAGCTGCACCCGGTTGCCCGCCTGGAGTTTCGCCAGCGCCCGGCTGACGTGCGCCTTCACGGTGGCCTCGCTCATCGTCAGCTGTCTGGCGATCTCCGCGTTGCCGAGCCCGCGCGCCACCGCCCGGACGATCTCCAGCTCGCGCGCGGTGAGCGGCGCGAGTCGCTGCCGGGCCGCCTCCCGACGGGCCGGACCACGCTCGGCGAACGAGCTGATCAGGCGCCGGGTCACCGTCGGGGCGAGCATCGCGTTCCCGGCGGCCACCGTCCGGACGGCGGCGGCCAGCTCGCGGGGTGGGGTGTCCTTGAGCAGGAATCCCACCGCCCCGGCCCGCAACGCCCGGTGCACGTACTCGTCGAGGTCGAAGGTGGTCAACATGATCACCTTCGGTCCGGCGGAGACCACCTCTGGCGCGACGGTCAGCCCGTCGACGCCCGGCATCCGCACGTCGAGCAGCACCACGTCGGGGCGTAACCGGTGCGCCTGCTCCACCGCGCCGGCACCGTCGGCCGCCTCACCGACGACGGTGATGTCCTCGGCCGCCTCCAGGATCAGCCGCAGGCCGGCACGGACGAGGTGCTCGTCGTCGACCACCACGACCCGGATCACGCCGCATCCGCCAGCGGGATCAGAGCCCGGACCAGGAAGCCGCCGTCCTCGGGCCTGGCCTCCAGTCGGCCGCCGAGCAACTCCACCCGCTCGCGCAGCCCGAGCAACCCCTGCCCGGCACCGGGCAGCGCAGTCCCACCCTCGGACGGACCGTTACGGACCAGCACCTCCAGCCCGTCGGGCAGGTAGTGCAGGCCGACGAGGGTCTCGGCGTCGGCGGCGTGCTTGCGTACGTTCGTCAACGCCTCCCGGACCACCCGGTACGCGGTCCGCCCCAACGTGGCCGGTAGCGCCGTCGGCACACCCTCGTCCTGCCGGGACACCCGCAGCCCGGCGGCCCGGGACTCCCCGATCAACTCGTCCAGCGCGTCCAGTCCGCGCTCCGGCACCACGGCCGGGCCGGCCTGTCGCAGCACGCCCAACACCTCACGCAGGTCGGTGAGTGCCTGCCGTCCGGTGGTCCGGATCAGCGCGGCGGCCTCGACTGTCGCCGGGTCCGCGGCGGTCACCTCCAGCGCGCCGGCATGCACCACCATCAACGAGACGCGATGCGCCACCACGTCGTGCATCTCCCGGGCGATCCTGGTCCGCTCCTCGGCACGAACCTGGTCGGCGCGGGCCTCCTGCTCGCGTTCCAGCCGCTCGGCCCGGTCCCGCAGCGCCGCGAGGGTGTCCCGACGCGCCCGCACCCAGAGGCCGAGGACCAACGGAAGCCCGACCAGGCCGGCGGCGAGGATCAGCACGTTGCCGCTGGTGGCGGTGGTGATCCGGCGGGTGCCGCCCACCTCCAGCCCGACCAGCACCCCACCGGCGAGCACCACCGCCGCACCGGCGAGGTAGCCGGCGAGCCGTCGACCGCGCAGCCGCAGGCCGGCCTGGTACGAGGCGACCACCCCGGCCGCAGCGGCGGCGAGCACCAGCCAGCCGACCGCCGCGGCCAGGAACAACGGCCAGCGGCGCGTCCGGATCATGCCGGCGGCCCAACCCGAGGCGACCGCGAGGAGGAACGCGACGACGCCAGGCAGCGGGGAACGGACGCCGATGTCGCCGGTCGAGCTGGCCCAGACGGCTGCCGCGACGGTGACGGCGAGCAGCACCGGGACGTACCGCTGGACGGCCCGCCGGACGGCGACGGCGCTGGAGGCCACGCTGCGAGCTTAGGGCTCGGCGGCCGGATCGAGGCGTCCCGCGCGACCAGACCGGGGTGGGGTGAGGGATGACCCCTACCCGCCGTCGGGGCCGGATGCGACCTAAGTAGTGGGGCCCGGCTGACCACTGGCCGATGGCGGCAGCCGCCGCCCCCACCAGCATCAGGGCCATGGATCTACTCGACCTGCTGCACGAGACGATGTCCTCACCCTGGGTGTACCTGGCGATCTTCGCGATCGCGGTGCTCGACGGCTTCTTCCCGGTGGTGCCGAGCGAGACGGCGGTGATCACCGCTGGAGTCTTCGCGGCCTCCGGCGCGCCGTACCTGCCGGCGGTGATCCTGGTGGCCGCCGCCGGGGCGTTGGTCGGCGACCACGTCTCGTACGCGATCGGCCGCAGCGGTGGCACCCGGCTGCTCGACCGGCTGCCGCCCGACGGCCGACGCCGCAGGGCCGCCGACTGGGCCCGTCGAGGGATCGCGACGCGTGGTGGCCTGATCCTCACCGTTGCCCGTTACGTGCCGGGCGGCCGGACCGCTGTCACCCTCACCATGGGCGCTGTGCACTACCCCCGGCGGCGCTTCCTGGCCTTCGACGCGCTCGCCGCCGGGTCGTGGGGGCTCTACTCGGCGCTGGTCGGCTATCTGGGCGGGTTGGCCTTCGAGCAGGACCCGCTGCGTGGACTCCTGCTCGGTCTGGGCCTCGCCCTGACGGTGACGGTGGTCGTCGAGGTGGTGCGTTGGCTCCGCGGGCGTCGGCGGCGTGCGGCGCGGGCCGGCGAGTCGGGCGGCGACCCGGTCCGCGCCGGGGCCGTCAGTCGACCGGCGGACGCCAGGTGACGCCGTGCAGGAGTTGGGCGGCACCGAGCCAGGCCACGTTCATCATCCGGGTGGCGGTCTTCTCCGGGTCGGCGTCCGGGTGGTCCGCGAGCCAGTCGGCGAGCGACTCGGTCGCGCCGACCAGGGCGTACGCGACGACCTCCAGGTCGATGGCGGCGATCTCGCGGCCCTCGGCGCGCAGCGCGTGGTCGAGCATCCCGGCGACCACCTCGACCAGCCGGGCCCGCATGGTGGCCAGCTCGCCGGCGAACGGCTGCTCGCCCCGGGCCTGCCGGTAGAGCACCGCCCAGCCGTCCCGGTGTGCGCCCACGAAACCGAAGAACGCCCGTAGCCCGCGCCAGAGCCGCTCGTCGGCTGGCAGGTCGGGGGCCGCCGCCCCGGCGATGGCCTGCATCATCCGGGTGGCCTCCCGGTGCAGGCAGGCGACGAAGAGTTCCTCCTTGGTGCCCAGGTACGCGTAGACCATGGGCTTGGAGATGCCGGCGTCCTCCGCTATCTCGTCCATGCTGGCGGCGTGGAAGCCGCGCCGGGAGAAGACCTTGACGGCCGCGTCGAGCATCTGCTGCTCGCGTACGGCGCGTGGCAGGCGCTTGAAGGCGGGAACGGTGGACACCTTGCGAGCATACCTACTCGTGCGTAGGGTTACGCACGAGTAGCCAATCTTCCGGAAGGCACACCTGATGACTGACTTCGACCCGGCCACCTTCGCCAACGTCGGCCCCAAGGAGTTCGCCCAGCTGGTCAAGTCCACCCCGGACGACAAGATCGCTCAGGTGATGTCCGGTGACATGCGCGACAAGGTCCTGGGTGAGGTGTTCGGCCGGATGCCGTCGCTGTTCCGCGCGGACCGGGCCGGCTCGACCAACGCGGTCATCCACTGGATCATCACCGGTCGCCCCGACGGCGGCAGCGACACCTACGAGGTGGTCATCGCCGACGGCACCTGCGTCGTCAACGAGACCCCGCAGCACGACCCGAAGCTGAGCCTCACCATGGGCCCGGTCGAGTTCCTGAAGATCGTCTCCGGTGGCGCCAACCCGGTGATGATGTTCATGACCGGCAAGCTGAAGGCGAAGGGCGACCTTGGCCTCGCCGCCAACATCGCCAACCTGTTCGACATCCCCAAGGCCTGACATGGCCGAGTTCTCGCTCGACCTGAACGAGGAACAGCGGGATCTACGCGACTGGGTGCACGGCTTCGCCGCCGAGGTCGTGCGCCCAGCCGCCGCCGAGTGGGACGAACGCGAGGACACCCCGTGGCCGGTGATCCAGGAAGCCGCCAAGGTCGGCCTCTACGGCTTCGAGTTCCTCGCCACCTGCTGGGCCGACCCGACCGGGCTCTCCCTGCCGATCGCCAGCGAGGAACTCTTCTGGGGTGACGCCGGCATCGGGCTGAGCATCTTCGGCACCTCCCTCGCCGTCGCCGCCATCTACGGCGCCGGCACCCCCGACCAGATGGTCGAGTGGGTGCCGCAGTGCTTCGGCGACGTCGACTCGCCGGCCGTCGCCGCGTTCTGCACCAGCGAGCCGGAAGCCGGCTCCGACGTCGGCGCGATGCGCAGCCGGGCCGTCTACGACGAGGCCACCGACGAGTGGGTGCTCAACGGCCAGAAGGCGTACGCCACGAACGGCGGCATCGCCGGAGTGCACGTGGTCACCGCCTCGGTCGACCCCGCGCTCGGCTCGCGCGGCCAGGCGGCGTTCGTCGTACCGCCCGGCACCCCCGGCCTGGCCGCCACCCGCAAGCTGCGCAAACTCGGCCTCCGCGCGTCCCACACCGCCGACGTCTTCCTCGACGGGGTACGCGTACCCGGCCGCTGCCTGCTCGGCGGCAAGGACGCCCTCGACGAGCGGTTGGCGCGCGCCCGCTCCGGGCAACGGGCCAGCGGACAGGCCGCGATGCGCACCTTCGAGCTGTCCCGACCCACCGTCGGCGCCCAGGCGCTCGGCGTGGCCCGCGCCGCCTACGAGTACGCGCTGGACTACGCGAAGGACCGGGTCCAGTTCGGACGCCCCATCATCGAGAACCAGGCGGTCGCGTTCGCGCTGGCCGACATGCGGATGGAGATCGACGCGGCGCGACTGCTGGTCTGGCGGGCCTCCTGGATGGGCCGCAACAACCGCCCGTTCACCGCCGGCGAGGGCTCGATGTCCAAGCTCAAGGCCGGCGAGGTGGCGGTCTCGGTCACCGAGAAGGCGGTGCAACTGCTCGGCGGGGCCGGTTTCCTACGTGACCACCCGGTCGAACGCTGGTACCGGGACGCCAAGATCTACACCATCTTCGAGGGCACCTCCGAGATCCAACGACTGGTCATCTCCCGGGCCGTCTCCGGGATGCAGATCCGCTGACCGCCGTCGGCCCGACCGCCCTCGCGCCGGTCGGGCCGACGGGGGCCCGATTCCACGATCTGTGCCGTCTTCGTCACCCCACGCCGACGCCAACTGGGCCCCCAGCCGCGCCCGGTGCATGATCAAAGAAAGAAGCCCTGATGGGCGGGGCAGGCCGCCGCCCCGTCCGCGCACCACCCCGAGGAGGTCTGCGGCATGGACCTGCCGTTCATGGTCGCCACGCTGACCCGTCGCGGGCTGCTCACCCCCGGCAGTCCGATCCGGGTCGCCTCGCAGCTCAACGCATTGCGGACGTGGGGGTGGAGCCTGGCAGGCGAGCTACGCCAAGCAGCCGCCCGGGACCCCGGCCGTCCAGCCGTCATCGACGAGGACGGCGTCGAACTGACCTACCACGAACTGCTCGACCGGGCCGAACGGATGGCCCGCTCGATGCGGGCCGGGCTCGGCGTACAGGCCGGCGACCGGATCGGCGTGCTCTGCCGCAACCACCACGGGCTGATCGAGACCATCGTCGCCGCCACCCTGCTCGGCGTCGACTCCGTGCTGGTCAACACCGGCCTCAGCGCCGCCCAACTGGGCACCGTCGCCGAGGAACAGCAGCTGCGGCTGCTCGTGCACGACGACGAGTTCGCCGAGCGCGTCCTCGGCCTCCCCGCCGAACTGACCCGGCTCGACGAACGCGCCCGCGAGGAACTGGTGGCCGGGGCACTCCCGGGCGACCTGCACCCGCCGGAACGCGACGGCCGGATCATCGTGCTCACCTCCGGCACCACCGGTACGCCCAAGGGCGCCCGACGGCCCACGCCCGGCGGCTTCGGCCCGCTGGTGTCCATCATCGACCGCATCCCCCTGCACACCCGGAACCGGGTGATGATCGCCGCGCCGATCTTCCACACCTGGGGATTCGCCGCCCTCCAGGTCTGCCTGGCGCTACGGGCCACCATCGTGCTGCACCGTCGCTTCGACCCGGCCGCCACGCTCGCCGCCCTGACCGCGCACCGGTGCAACGCGCTCTTCGCCGTACCAGTGATGGTGCAGCGACTGCTGGAGGTGCCCCCGCCGGACCCGCGCCCGTCACTCACCGTGGTCGCGGTCAGCGGCTCCGCACTGCCCGGCGGGCTGGCCTCCACGTTCATGGACGTCTACGGAGACGTCCTCTACAACCTCTACGGGTCCACCGAGGTCTCCTGGGCCTCCATCGCCGACCCCCGGGACCTGCGCCAGGCACCCACCACCTCCGGTCGTCCACCGCACGGCACCAGACTGCAGGTGCTTGACGACGACGGCCAACCCGTGCCGGACGGACAGGTCGGGCGGATCTTCGTCGGCAACGAGATGCTCTTCGAGGGCTACACCTCCGGCGCCAACCGGGAAACCCGCGACGGCCTGCTCGACACCGGCGACCTCGGCCGGCTCACCGCCGACGGTCTCCTCTTCGTCGACGGCCGGGCCGACGACATGATCGTCTCCGGCGGCGAGAACGTCTTCCCGTCCGAGGTGGAGGACCTGCTCGCGCGACTGCCACAGGTCCGCGAGGCGGCAGTGATCGGCGTGCCCGACCCCGAGTACGGGCAGCGCCTCTCCGCATTTCTCGCCCTGCACCCCGGGGAGACGCTCGACCCCGAGGCGGTCCGCGAATACGTCCGGCGCTTCCTGGCCCGGTTCAGCGTCCCCCGGGACGTGATCTTCGTGAAGTACCTGCCCCGCAACGCCACCGGAAAGGTGCTCACCCGGGAACTGCGCCGCTACTACAGCTGACGGTGGCGAGCCGCGTCGTTCACGGGTACAGGGTGAAGCCCGGCCACCGGCCAATGGTCACCAGCTGATCCTCGGTGAGCAACAGCTCGTCCACCGACGCGCCGGGCTGGACCAGAGCCACCCCCACCGCCGTCGCATCGGGGCGCAGCACCATCGCAGAGCGGCGGCCGGTGCCCGCCGCCGGGTCGACCTCGGTGCCCAACGCCAGCCCGGTGCCGTCCGGGAGCTGAGCTGTCGAGCAGTCCTCCGTTGAACGATTGACCAGCGTGCAGGCAGGCACCGCCCCGAGGGACGGACTCAGGCTGATGACCAGATCACCCTGATCACCACCCCTGGACAGCTTGACCGTCACCTCGTAGACGTACCCCCGCACCGTGCGCTCGTACGACAGCTGCGGCAGCGGACACCCGGGCACCCCCGACTCGACAGTCAGCCCCCGAGGCAGGTTGACGCTCAGCGCCTCGCGTAGCGCCACGGTCAGTCGGACCACGGCGGCGGCCGGCGGCTCCGACGGGAACGGGTGCGCCGTGCCGTACCGCTCGAACGGCGGCTCGGACCCGCCAGCAGACGCGTTCGGCTGCGCACAGAGTGACGGCCCGGTGTTCGCCGTCGGCTCCCGCGCGTCCCGGTACGGTCCGGTGACCAGCGTCGACGTCAATGCGATCATCGCCACGGCAACCCCGGAGCCGGTCAACGCCCACGCCCGGTGCTGGCGGCGACGCCGGTCGGCCAGGATCAGTTCGTCCACGTCGATCCGAGTCGGCGGCGCCTGGGCGACCGCCGCACGCAGCTGGTCGTGAAGCTCATCCATCGTTGCGTACCTCCTCGACTCGATCCGGCATCGGGGCGAGGCGGGCTCTCATCGCCTCGATACCACGCGCCGACTGGCTCTTGACGGTGCCCGGAGTACAGCCGAGTTCCTGCGCGGTCTCCTCGACGGACAGGTCGCAGAAGTAGCGCAACACGAGGACCGCACGGCGACGCGGCGGCAGCTCGGCCAGCAGGGCGAGGATGGTCAGGCGGTCCGCCGCGCCGTCGGTGCCAGTGGCCGCGACCGCGCTGTCCGGCACCTCGGCCCAGGCGGCCTCCCGCCGCCACGGCCGACGCCGCTCGTCCAGCCAGACCCGCAGCAGGGTCCGCCGGACGTACGCGTCCGGGTTGGCCATGACGGACACCCTCGGCCAGTGCCGGAGCAACTTGACCAGCGCCGTCGACACCAGGTCGTCGGCCGTGTGCCAGTCACCGCAGAGCAGGTACGCCGTGCGGCGCAGCGGCTCCAGCCGCGCACCGACGTAGTCGCGGTAACCCTCGACATCGACCGGCATTCCGGCCACCCCCTCGTCTCACCGCTCAAACGGCGGCGGGGCGGCCGGGGGTTGCCCGGTTTCAGCCGGGAATCGTGATCCGGCCGTCGATGGCGGCGGCGGCAATGTCGGTGCGGTGCTGCGAGCCGGCCAGATCCACCCCGTCCACCAGCGCGTACGCGGCGTCCCGCGCGGCGGCCAGGTCGGCGCCGGTGGCCGTACCGCAGAGAACTCGGCCGCCGGCGGAGAGCAACGCGCCGTCGCTGGCCCGGCGGGCGGTGCCCGCGTGGATGATGCCCGGACCCTCCGCGCCGGTGATCACGTCACCGGTGCGCGGCGCGGCCGGATAACCCGGCGCGGCGAGCACCACGGTCACGGCGCTGCCGTCCCGCCACCGCAGCGGCGGGTGCTCGGCCAACGTGCCCGTGGCCGCCGCGTGCAGCAGCCCACCCAGCGGCGTCTCCAACAGCGCGAGCACCACCTGGGTCTCCGGGTCACCGAAACGCGCGTTGAACTCGATCACCCGAGGGCCGGCGGCGGTGATCGCGAGCCCCACGTAGAGCAGACCGGCGAACGGGGTGCCCCGGCGGCGCATCTCCGCCAGCGTCGGGTGCACCACGTCGCGCATCACCTCGTCGACCAGGCCAGCCGGGGCCCAGGGCAGCGGTGCGTACGCGCCCATGCCACCGGTGTTCGGCCCGGTGTCGCCGTCGCCGAGCCGCTTGAAGTCCTGTGCCGGCACCAGCGGCAGCGCCGCCTCGCCGTCGGTGACCACGAAGAGGCTGACCTCCGGGCCGTCGAGGAACTCCTCGACCACGACCCGGCCACACTCGTTGGCGTGTGCCAGCGCGGCGGCCCGGTCGTCGGTCACCACCACGCCCTTGCCGGCGGCGAGCCCGTCGTCCTTCACCACGTACGGCGCGCCGAACTCGTCCAGCGCCCGAGCGGTGCTCGCCTCGTCCGTGCAGACGAACGCCCGGGCGGTCGGCACACCGGCGGCGGTCATCACGTCCTTGGCGAACGCCTTGGAGCCCTCCAGCTGGGCGGCCGCGCCGGACGGACCGAACACGGCGATGCCCTTGGCGCGGACCGCATCGGCGACCCCGGCGACCAGCGGCGCCTCCGGCCCGATCACCACCAGGTCAGCCGCTGTCTCCACGGCCAGCGCCGCCACCGCGGCCGGGTCTGTCGCAGTGACCGTCCGCAGCTCGGCCACGCTCGCGATCCCCGGATTACCCGGTGCCGCAATCAGCGCCGAAACGCCCGCATCCGCCGCCAACCCGAGCGCGAGCGCATGCTCCCGCCCACCGCCACCCACCAAAAGAACCCGCACGCCCGAGATCCTACTGTCCCCCCTCGAAACTCCCGCCGAGCCTCGGTGATCAAGAGGTTTGCGTCAGTGATGGGCTCGTTCTTGACGCAAACCTCTTGATCACCTCCGCTGAGCGGCCGTAATCGCCTGGCGGACCGTCCATGGGATGTAGGTGGGGTCGAGGGTGTCCTGCCAGGTGAAACGGAGGATGGTCCAGCCGGCATTGACCAGGCGGTTCTGGCGACGACGGTCAGCGTAGGCGGCCTCCGGGGTGCCGTGCGCGTCTCGACCGTCCGCCTCGGCGATCAGCCTTGAGCCGCGCCAGCCCAGGTCGCCGATGCCGAGCAGATAGCCGTCGTCGTCACGCACCTCCAACTGCAGCGTGTCCGGCGGCACTCCGCCGTCCACGCACCGCAGCCGGCTACGCGTCTCCAGCGGCGACTGCGCCCGACCGTCCGCCTCGGCCAGACAGGCGCGTGCCACGACCGCACCCCGCCGCCCACGGATCAGGTCCGGGAAGGCCGCCAACTGCGCCGGATCGATGCGGCACCGGTTCAGCGCCGAGTCGAGGACCGAGACCGCTGGATAACGATCAACCCGAAGGATGACGTCCGCGACGGTGCGGAGCGGAGAGGTCGCCGGGATGCCCGCGACCTCGACGACGTCGCCAGCACCGACGGTCACCTGATGCACCGTCAGCCACGGCACCAGGGAGCGCTGGGGCCGAGGTCGGTCGACTGGGACCGAGACGTGCACCTGCGACGTCCGGCGAAGACCGGCGATGCCGTGCAGCTCCAACGCAGAGTCCAGAACAGCGAAGGCACCCGCACCGAGGCTCATGACCGCCGCGCGGATTCGCGCCCGCCGACGAGTCGAATCAGTCAGCTCCGCCTCTGGGACGAAGCAGCCACGAAGAAGTCGCTGCCACCTGCCGGAGCGGTGCAACTGCCGGATCTGATCCCTGGTCAGGCCGGCACGCAATGCCTGGCCCATGGTGACCATGCCGTCCTGCCCGGCCGCGATCTGGCGAAGAAGCTGATCCGCACCCACGCCCACACCCTGCCCACCCACCCCACCCGAGCGAAGCCCCTGTGGACAACTCCCGAACCTCTGTGGATAACCCCCTCGCCGGCTCGGTGATCACGAGCTTTACGTCAATCTCACGGAGAAATCTGACGCAAACTTCTTGATCACCGAGCCGGGGGACGCAGAAGGGTGGGGGTGGGGTTAGGGCAGGAGGGGGTGGAGGTGGACGTTTTCTTCTCGGCCTGGGCCTACGCCTACGACGCTCACCCTGGTGTTGCAGAGTTCCTCGACCCGGGCGATGTAGCGGCGGGCGTTCTCCGGCAGGTCTTCGGCGGTGCGGGCCTTGGTGATGTCCTCCCACCAGCCGTCGAGCTCCTCGAAGACCGGCTTGGCGTGGTGGAAGTCCGTCTGGCTCATCGGCATGTCGTCGACCCGCACGCCGTTGATCTCGTAGCCGACGCAGATCGGCACCTTGGGCAGCCCGGTGAGCACGTCCAGCTTCGTGATGACCAGGTCGGTGACGCCGTTGAGGCGGCAGGCGTACCGGGCCACGACAGCGTCGAACCACCCGCACCGGCGCTCCCGCCCGGTGGTGGTGCCGTACTCCGCGCCGATCTTGCGCAGGTGGTCCCCGTTGGCGTCGAACAGCTCGGTCGGGAACGGCCCGGCACCGACCCGGGTGGTGTACGCCTTGCTCACCGCGATGACCTTGTTGATCGCGGTCGGCGGGATGCCCGCGCCCACGCAGGCGCCACCGGCGGTCGGGTTGGACGAGGTCACGAAGGGGTAGGTGCCGTGGTCCATGTCGAGCATGGTGGCCTGGGCGCCCTCCAGCAGCACCGTCTCGCCCCGGTCCAGGGCGTCCCAGAGCATCGCCCGGGTCTCCGCGATGTACGGCTTGAGCCGCTCCGCGTACTCCAGGTACTCCTCGACTGTCGCCTCGAGGTCGATCGCCTTGCGGTTGTAGACCTTGAACAGGATCTGGTTCTTCTCGCGCAGCGCGAGTTCCAGCTTCTTGCGCAGGATGCCCGGGTCGAGCAGGTCCTGGAGGCGGATGCCGATCCGGGCGACCTTGTCCCCGTACGCCGGGCCGATGCCACGGCCGGTGGTGCCGATCCGGGACGAGCCGAGGTAGCGCTCGATGACCCGGTCCAGCGCCCGGTGGTGCGGCATGATCAGGTGCGCGTCGCCGGAGATCCGCAGCCGGGACACGTCGACGCCGCGCTCGGCCAGGCCGTCGATCTCGGCGAGCAGCACCTTCGGGTCGACCACCACACCGTTGCCGATGATGATCATCGCGTCCGGTGAGAGCGCGCCGGACGGCATCAGGTGCAGCGCGTACTTCTGGCCGTCCGGGGTGATCACCGTGTGTCCGGCGTTGTTGCCGCCGGAGTAGCGCACGACGTAGTCGACCCGCTCACCCAGCAGGTCGGTAACCTTGCCCTTGCCCTCGTCGCCCCACTGAGCGCCGATGAGCACGATCGCTGGCATCTTTTCCGCCTCCAGAAGGCTCGGGTGCCAGGTGGCGACCGCTCGGCGAGCCCGGGGTGTCAGGTTAACAAGTAATGACGGCGTGGCCGGCAGGGGTCGCGTCGAGAGGCAGGAGGCTCCTTCCGTGTACGACGTGGTGCTGCTCACCCTCGGTTCGGAGCGGGACGCTCCCGGGGCCTGTGGCAGCGGCGGGGCCTGCTGTGGCGGCGCGACGGGGGCCGACACCGCCCCGACGGGCCAGACCGACGCCGGCCAGCCAAGCAGCGATCAGGCCGAAGCCGAAAAGTGCGCGACGGAACGGCCACGGGTGCCGGTGCTGGCCTGCGCCGACGCGCTGAACGCCCGGGGCGCCCGGGTGGAGACGATCACCGCCCGCTCCGACGCCGAGATCGACGCGGTGTTGGCCCGGTTCGACGGCCCGGCCCGCCCGGACGGCCTCACCTGGCCGGACCCGGACAGCAAGACCCGGCTGGTCGTCGCCACGGCCAGCGACGGGCAGTTGCGGGCCGTGCTGCGCCGGCTGGTCAAGCGGTACGCCCCGGCGCCCAGCAAGCGCCCGGCGGACCTGCCCGGCAACCGGACCCTGCCCGACCTGCCGCCGGTGGCCGTACTCCCGCTCGACCCGGCCCGTGGCGGCACCCACCGGGACCTGGCGGCGCAGCTCGGGCTGCCCCGGGACCCGGCGGCGGTGGCCGCCGCGGTGCTGGACGGCACGCCGCGCCGACTGGACCTGCTCCGCAACGACGGCGGCTCGGTGACCCTGGACGGCGCGCTGCTCGGCGCCGCCGACGACGCCGGCCGGCCGCTGCACTGGCGCGCCCGGGTGGAGGTCGACGACACCATTCTCACCGACGGCGCGGAACCGCTGCTGGCCTGCGCGGTCGGCAACGCCGGCGGGTACGCGACGCTCGACGACGTCACGCTGCTGACCGCGCCGGACCCGGCCGACGGCCAGGTCGAGGTCGCGGTGGCCGTGCCGGTTGTCGTCCGCTCGGCCTGGGGACGCAAGCGGGTACGCCTCGAAGTTCGGCGGGCCCGTGGACGGGCGGTGTCGGTGCTGCCCCGGGAGGGCAAGGTGCCGTACCTCGACGATGGTGTCGAGGGCGAACTGACCCGCAAGCGTTCCTGGTGGATCGAGCCGGGGGCCTGGGCGGTCTGGTCGAGCTGACCTCGACGCATCGACCGGCCGACCCGCCTGCGCCGATCGGCCCTGCCCGGCGAATGGGCCTATCCTCGCAGGAGGACTGGGGAGGGCCGTAATGGACGAGAACGCCGACCGGGCGCAGGTGCCCGGCCAGCAGCCGGCGCCGGAGCGGGACATCGAACCACTCTGGCCGCCGGATCCGGGCGACCGGGGCACCGCCCCGCCCTGGGCTGCGGTCGCCGAGCAACGGGGTGGGCCGTCGCCGGTCACAGCGCCGGTCACGCCACCGGTGGCCGCGCCTCCGATCGGGCGACCGCCGGTTCCCGGCCAGCCCGGCGCCCCGGCCCAGTCACCGCCCTCGCCGTCGGACTACCCGTCGCTCACCGGCGCCGTCCCGGCCCCCGGCTGGGGGCCCGGCGGCCCGTCCGGCGTCGGGTCGGGTTGGGCGCCGGCGCAGCCGAGCTGGCCACCGGCGACCGATCCGGCCGCCGTGCCCCCGCCGCCAGCGACCGGTGGCCAGCCGACACCGCCGGCACCCGGCCCCGGAAGCAACGGCGGGTCAGGTGACGCCGGCCTGCCCGCGACCGCTGCCGCTGCGGTTCCGAACGTCGCCCCCGCGCCGGGGGACGGCCGACCCGCCCCGCACGACGCGGCCGGTGCCGCGCCCGACGTGGCCAGCCGGGCCGGCGAGGCGGCGCACGTACCGCCCGGCGACCGGGCTCCGACCGCCGCTCCGGTCGCGCCGGGGGGTGTCGACCTGGACCTGCCCTTCACCCTGGATCGCCCCGCAGCCACCGACCCCACCGCGGCGACCACCGAGCGGGCCGTCCCCGCCGCCACCGCGTCCGCCGGCAGCCCGAACACCACCGGCAGCCCGAGCAACACCGGCAGCCCGAGCAACACCGGCAGCCCGAGCAACACCGGCAGCCCGAGCACCACCGGTCCAGCGCCGGCAGCCCCCTCGGCCGCTGGCAGCGCAGCGGCCGGACCGACACCACAGCCCGACGGACCGACAGCGCAGCCCAATGGACCGACGGTGCAGGCCGGCGGACCAACAGCGCACCCCAATACGCCGGCCGCGCAGGCAGGTGGACCGGCACCGCAGGCAGGCGGGCCCGGTGCAGACGGGCCCGCCGATGGGCCGGGGCGGCCGATCGCCGAGTCGCCGTGGGCGTATCCGCCGCAACGCCCGGCTGGAGCGGCACCCGCCCAGGACGAGGCCAGCGCGACGCCTCCGATTCCGCCCCCGCCTCCCGTCGTCCCGTACGTCGGTCCCGCGCAGGCGCACCCGGGGCAGCCGCCCGTCCCCGGGCAGACCGGCTCGGCGCAGATTCCGCCGCCGCCCGACGTGACGCAGTTCAGCTACCCGCCGCCCGGCCCTCCCGCGCCGCCGCCCGTCGCGTCACAGGCCGGGCCGGCGACCCCACCGCCGGGACCGTTCCCGCCCTCGCCGGGTTGGTACCCACCGCCCTGGCAGCAGGGTTCACCCGCCGGTACGCCGGGGCAGCCGTACCAGGAGGCCGACGGGGTGACCCGGGTGCCGGCACCGGGGTACCCGGACGCGACGGCGTACCCGGACGCGAGCTGGACACCGGAGGACACCGCCGCGCCGACCGCCGAGGACTTCGCCCGACGCCGCCAGGTCCGACCCGCCGACCCGGTGGCGACCATGGGTGTACGCGCGGTGGTCAACAAGATGGGCCTGCTCCGGCTCGCCCCGGGCCGGCACGAGCAGGAGCTCAAGCGGGACATCGAGATGGTGCGCCGCAACTTCGGCGGTCTGCGGCAGGTGACGGTCGTCAACCCGAAGGGTGGCGCGGGCAAGACGGTGGCGATCCTGCTGCTCGCGATGACGTTCGGTCAGAAGCGTGGCGGCTACGTGCTGGCCTGGGACAACAACGAGACCCAGGGCACCCTGGGGATGCGCGCCCAGCAGGACTTCCACTCCCGCACGGTGCGGGACATGCTGCGTGACCTCGGGCAGTTCCAGGGCGCGCACGGGCGGGTGGGTGACCTGTCGCAGTACGTGCGTTCCCAGGGCGAGGGGATGTTCGACGTACTGGCCTCGGACGAGTCGGCCACCGGTGGCGAGATGTTGACCGCCGCCGCGTTCGCCGAGATCCGTGAGGTGGTCAGCCGGTTCTACAAGTTGATCTTCGTGGACACCGGGAACAACGTCCGGGCGCAGAACTGGCAGGCGTCGATGGACGCCACGGACCAGTTGGTGGTCACGATGTCGGCTCGTAACGACTCCGCCGAGACGGCGGCCCGGATGCTCGACCACCTGGAGCAGAGCGGCCGGCAACGGCTGGTCCGGCAGGCCGTGACGGTGGTGTCGATGCCGCCGTCCCGCAAGGAGATCGACCTGCCGGCCATCCAGGAGCACTTCGCGGCCCGCACCCGGGCGGTGCTGCTGGCCCCGTACGAGCGACTCATCGACAGTGGCGAGCCGATCCGGTACGGCGGGCTCTCCTCGGCCACCCGGGACGCCTGGCTGAAGATCGCCGCCGCGGTCGCCGAAGGGCTGTGACCCGCCGACGGCCGGCCCGATGTCGGGCCGGCCGTCGGGGTGGGGTCAGTTGCTCGCGAGCGCGTCCGCCGCTTCCGGGTCGCAGTCGCGCAGGAACTGGGCACAGCGGGCCGCCTCGTCGGCCTCGCCGATCTCGTCGGCCGCCCGGGACAGCACGTACAGGCAGCGGAGGAAACCCTGGTTGGGCTCGTGCGACCACGGCACCGGGCCGTGCCCCTTCCACCCACTGCGGCGCAGCTGGTCGAGGCCCCGGTGGTAGCCGGTGCGGGCGTACGCGTACGCCGTCACCACCTGGCCCTGCGTGAAGGCCCGCGCCGCCAGCTCCGCCCAGGCGGCGCTGTAGGTCGGGAAGCCGGCCGCCACGTCGGCGTACGCCTCATCGGTGCCGGCCTCGTTGGCGGCGGCCAGGGCGGCGTCGGCCTCGTCGTTCACGGGCAGGCGGGTGGCCGGTGGCTCTGGCAAAAGGTTCTGCATCGCCCCATTCAACCCGCTGGACAGGGCGACACGCGAGCGGGTCGGCCGACGTGTTCCGCTGAACGGCTGAGGAGTTGGTCACGCCTGCGGCCTATGCCGCCGCCTGGTGTTTTCCATTACAACTAATGGTCCGGAGCCTCCCCAGGAACCGGTTATGCAGGAGCCCGGTGGCCACGACCGCCGGGCTCCTGTCGGTTCCGCCCCCGGCCCGAGGTTTGACCTGCCCCGGCGGAGGGGCAGGATGGCCCGGTGCCGACCCCACCTCCCGCAGACGTCATCGAGCCGCACCTGCACGCCGGCGAGATCCAGACCCGGGCCGAGTTCGACCAGCAGCTGACCACCGGTCGGCTGACCGGGCTGACCGTGCAGGGTCTGCGGCTCGACCTCGCGCCGGTGCCCGACCTGACCGGTGTCGACGTCACCGGCACCCTCTTCGTCGGTTGCCGGTTCGCGGCCCGGGACGTGGGCGCCGACCTGGTCCGGCGCGGCGCAAACGTGGTGCCGCCGTTCTCCGGGTTGCCGTACCCGACCCAGCCGACCCACCTCTACACCCCGGAGGAGCTGGCCGCCGGGTTCGCCGAGGGCGGGTTCACCGGGATGTACGACACCCGGGTGTACGACCACTACCGGGCGCACGGCGGCGCGCTGCCGGACGTCAGGGAGGCGCTGGGTCAGCGGCTGCACGACCACGGCGTGGACAACGCGCTGGCCGACGCCACCCGGGTCTGGTTGGCCGCGTATGGGCCGCAGTCGGTGGTGGGCATCATGGGTGGCCACGCGGTGCGGCGCGGCAGTCCCGCGTACCGGATGGCGGCCGTGCTGGGTTGGGAGCTGGCGCGGGCCGACCGGCTGGTGGTGACCGGTGGCGGCCCCGGGGTGATGGAGGCCGCGAACCTCGGCGCCTACCTGGCGGACCAGCCGGCGGCCGAGGTCACGGCGGCGATCGACCTGTTGGCCACCGCCCCGGACTTCACCGACCACCACCGGTACACGGCCACGGCGTTGACGGTCCGGCAACGGTACGCGGGGGTGCCCCGGCAGCGTGGCGCCGAGCTGGGCTGGGCGCGGGCGGGCGGGCTGGCCATTCCGACCTGGCTGTACGGGCACGAGCCGGCGAACCTGTTCGCGGGGCGGATCGCCAAGTACTTCTCGAACGCGATCCGGGAGGACACCATCCTGCGCCTCGCCCGGGGTGGCATCGTCTTCGCGCCGGGGCGGGCGGGCACCGTGCAGGAGGTGTTCCAGGCGGCCACGAAGACCTACTACGGCACCGACGGGGCCAGCGGGGCGTACATCTTCCTGGACCGCGACTACTGGACCCGGGAGTTGCCGGTGGAGGCGCTGCTGCGCCCGCTGCTGGCCGCGTCCCCGTTCGGTGACCTGTCGTCGACGATCCACCTGACCGATGACGTTCGCGAGGCCGTACGCCTGCTGACGACCTGACGACCTGACGACGACGGCCGGCCCCCGTGCGGGGAGCCGGCCGTGGGTGGGACGTCGTTACTTGGTCATCGTGGTGCCGGTGGAACGCAGGTGCTCGCACGCCTCGACGACCCGGGCGGCCAGGCCGGCCTCGGCGGCCTTGCCCCAGGCGCGCGGGTCGTACTGCTTCTTGTTGCCGACCTCGCCGTCGATCTTCAGCACGCCGTCGTAGTTGCGGAGCATGTGGTCCGCGACGGGGCGGGTGAAGGCGTACTGGGTGTCGGTGTCGATGTTCATCTTCACCACGCCGTAGTCCAGCGCCTCGCGGATCTCGCTCAGCAGGGAGCCCGAGCCGCCGTGGAAGACCAGGCTGAGCGGCTTGTCCTTGCCGTACTTGGCGCCGACGGCGTCCTGGATCTGCTTGAGGATCTCCGGACGGAGCTTGACGTTGCCCGGCTTGTAGACGCCGTGCACGTTGCCGAAGGTCAGCGCCGCCATGTAGCGGCCCTTCTCGCCGAGGCCGAGCGCCTCGACCATGGCCAAGCCGTCCTCGGTGGTGGTGTAGAGCTTGTCGTTGATGGCGTTCTCGACGCCGTCCTCCTCGCCACCGACGACGCCGACCTCGATCTCAAGGACGATCTTGGCCTTGGCAGCCTCGTCGAGCAGCTGGGCGGCGATCTCCAGGTTCTCCGCGACCGGCACGGCCGAGCCGTCCCACATGTGCGACTGGTAGAGCGGCTGCTCGCCGCGCTTCACCCGCTCCTGCGAGATGCCCATCAGCGGACGGACGAACCCGTCCAGCTTGTCCTTCGGGCAGTGGTCGGTGTGCAGGGCGATGTTGACCGAGTACTTCTTGGCCACCTCGTGCGCGTACGCGGCGAACGCGACGGCACCGGTGACCATGTCCTTGATCGAGGGGCCGGAGAGGTACTCGGCGCCACCGGTGGAGACCTGGATGATGCCGTCGCTCTCCGCGTCGGCGAAGCCCTTGAGCGCCGCGTTCAGCGTCTGGGAGGAGGTCACGTTGATCGCGGGGTACGCGTACCGGCCAGCCTTGGCGCGGTCCAGCATCTCCGCGTAAGCCTCGGGGGAAGCGATGGGCATGTGATGCGCTCCTTACTTACCACTCTCGGCCGTGCTGGCCGCTGTTCTTCATTTGTGCGCCGGACCGCGCTGTCCTCCGCCGGAAGTATCCCGTAGGTGAGGTGCGCCGGAACAACCGACCCGGGTGCTAGCCGTTCACCGGCGGCCCGGGTTGTCCGGCACGATGACGCTGATCAACCAGGTCACCACTGTCATCACGATGGCTCCCCAGAACGCCGCCCAGAATCCGTCCACCTGGAACGGCAGGTCCAGCCCGCGGGCGATCCGGTCGGTGAGCAGGAACAGCAACGCGTTGACCACCAGCGCGAACAGGCCCAGGGTCAGTAGGTAGAACACGCAGCCGACAACCCGGATCACCGGTTTGAGCACTGCGTTGATCACACCGAAGATCAGCGCCACCACGATCAGGGTGAGGGCGGTGTTGCCACCCGATCGGGCGTGCACGTCCACCCCGGGCACGATCAGCGTGGTTATCCACAACGCGACAGCGGTGATCGCCAGTCTGATGAGGAAGCCCACGGCACCATCCTGGCATCGGGTCACGTCGCCGAGGGCTGATTCGGCCTACTCCGCTTCCGGGCGGTACGCCCGCCCAGCCCGTACGGTGGGTGGGAACCGTGCCCCGAGACCCCCGGGAGGGACGATGGGTCAGCCCGATGAGGACTTCACCCCCGGCGACCACCTCGCAGCCGACGAACGCGACCCGGAGGCCGATCCGGCGGACGCGGTCGAGCAGGCCACCGTCGCCGGCCCCGCCGACACCGACGGTGAGCCGCACCGCGGCCTGGAGGTCGACGACTGGGACGCGATGGAGCAGGCCCGGGTGGTCACCGGGGACGAGGACGACTACCGCTGATCCCGCCACCGGGACGGCTGCCCGTTGCGCCAGAGGGTGCTCAACCGTTCGGGCCGTTCGACAAATATCGATCCCAAAGGGTTACCGGAGGAGCTGACGGCTCCCTAGGTTGGACGAGCGCCATAGGCATCCCCACGGGAGGACCCCCATGCTCAAGCACTGGCTCCGCTGGCTGACCGGGCTCGGCGCCGCCGGCGCGTTGGTCGCTGCCTCCGCCACGCCCGCCGTCGCCGCGGCCCCGATCGCGCCCTACTTCCAGGACACCACACTGGCCGTCGGTTCGGAGCCGGCCACCCGCGCCCTGCTCCTGTACGCCAACGAGCCGACGACCCTGTCCAAGGTCTCCGTGCGGTACGACTATCGCTCCCTGGCCAACAAGATCACCGTCGTCTCCGAGGAGGACGGCCAGCGGTGCACCGCCCCGGAGCCGGGCGTTCTCGTCTGCGAGGAGCCCTTCGACGTCGTCCTCTACGAGGAGCCGCCGCTCGGCAGCGGGATCTACCGCAACGGGCTCAAGCGGGTGCGCATCGGCCTCACCGAGGATGCGCAGCCCGGTGACTCCGGGGACGTCGTGGTCAGTTTCCAGGCGGCCGGCGGGCGCAGCGGCAGCTACACCTCGCGCGTCCGGGTCGGCGAGGGCGTCGACCTGGCCGGCGGGCCGTTCACCACCGCCTCGGCCAAGCCGGGTGGGAAGTTCTCGGTGCCGCTGGTCGTGGCCAACGCCGGCGACCGGAGGGTCGAGGGGTTCGTCGCGGTCTTCGACCTCGCCTACTCGATCCGGACCACTGACCGGTTCAGCAACTGCCGCTACGCCGACGACCACCTGGTCTCCTGTCAGTTCGACGAGGAGATCCCGGTGGGCACCGGGCTGGCCGCCACGCTGAACCTCGAACTCGCCAGGGACACCTACGCCCCCACCAACCAGTCCGGCTACGCCCAGTTCATGACGGTGGCCGACTTCGAGGACCTGACCAAGGTGCGGAAAGCAGTCGGCGCCCGGGCGGCCACCCCCGGCAGCGGCCCGAAGCTGACCCTGGCCAAGACGTCCGGCGCCACCCGGCAGGCCGACCAGACCGACGTCAACCCGGGCAACGACTACACCGGGTGGACCATCAAGGCCACCGGCACGAACGGCACCGACCTCGCGGCGATCGGGGCCACGCTCAAGGGCACGGCCGGCACCGTCGTCACGGCCACCGTCGGCTTCCGGAACAACGGCCCGGCGACGCTCGACAATGTGAGCGAGGAGTACGAGGCCGCCACCCACACCGACGTCGAGCTGCCGCCGGGCACCTCCGCCGTCGAGGTTCCCAAGAACTGCTGGTTGCGGCAGGACAGCACCCGCACGTACCTGTGCGCGTCGGAGATGCTCCTGGTGGCCGGGAAGACCTACACCATGACGTTCCGGCTGCGCATCGACAAGGTCATCCCCAACGCCCGGGGCGCGGTACGGGTCAACGCGCCGTGCGAATGCCCCGCCGGTGGCGGCTTCAAGGCCGACATCAAACCGGCCAACGACAAGGCCGCCATCGTGGTCAACGCGGCCCAGAGCGGCGGCGGTCAGGACGATGGCGATGGCGGCGGTGGCGGCGGCGGTTCGCTGCCCATCACCGGCGCCCCCACCAACCTGATCGCCGGCCTCGGCGTCCTGCTGCTCGTCACCGGTGCGGGCAGCTACCTGATCGCCCGCCGCCGGAACAGCCGCTTCGTCGCCTGACCCACCCCGCACGACCGGTGCCCCGCCGTCCCGTACCCGGCCGGCGGGGCGCCGTCGCGAACGCTCCGTCCGTCATCGAACGGGGTTGACCCGCTCCGGGTGCTGGGCCACCCACTGCGCCAACCGGTCCTCGGCCAGCGCGGCGAGAAACGCCTTGCCCAGCTTCGGGTCCAGCGGCAGCAGCGTACGGTCGTCCACCGGCTCGCCGACCGGGAGACTGAGCCCCACCGCTTCGATGCTGTCCAGCTCGGGTAGCACCGCCACCAGCCTGGTCAGCGGCAGGCCGTCGTCGTCGACCGCCAGACCCTTACCGGGGGCCGACAGCAGCCCGGCGAGCCGCACCGGGTTGCTCAGCACGTCCTTAGCGGACACCGCTCGGATCAGACCGGCGACATAGCGCTGGGCGTTACGGTCCCGGTCGAACGCGCCGTCGGGAAGGTCCCGCCGTTGCCGCAGCAGGTCGACCGAGGCAGCGCCGTCGAGCCGCTGACAGCCGGCCGGGAAGGTCCGACGGGTGTGCCAGGACTCGACCTCCTCCGGCAGGCAGACCTGCACCCCGTCGACCGCGTCGGTGATCCGGCGCAGCCCCGCGAAGGTCAGCACCGCGCCGGCGTCGACGCGTACCCCGGTCAGGTCGGCGACCACCCGGCGGGTCAGGTCGTAGCCGGCGTCCAGGTCGGGCCGGGGCTCGCCGGCACCGGTGAAGAACGCGCTGTTGAGCTTGTCAACCCCCCGGCCGGGGATCGACACCCCCAGGTCGCGCGGCAACGAGATGAGGTACGGCCGGCTCCGGTCGGCCGGGATGTGCACCAGCAGGACGGAGTCCGCCAACCGGTACGACGGTTGCTCACCGAAGCCGTCGACCCCGAGCAGCAGGACGTTCAGCGCCTCGGACGGCGTGCCAGCCGGTTGACCGGACAGCGACGGGCCGTCGACCGGCCGGTCGGGGCGCAGTTGCGGCACCCCGACTCCGAGCGCGGCGAGCAGGGCGAGCGTGACACCGGCGGCCTGGAACCGCTGCCGGCGGCGACGGCGGGTAGCGGCGAGCCGGTCGATCGACGCCCGCAGTGGGCCGGTCGACGGGGTCAACGGTTCGTGCCGAACGAACGCGGCACGCAGGTCATCCTCGATCATGGTCACGCCTCCACGTACTCGGCCCGGAGCGTCGCCAGGGCCCGGGAGATGGACGAACGAACGGTCCCGACGGCACAGCCGAGGATGTCGGCGATCTCCATGTCGGGCAGGTCCTCGTAGTAACGCAGCACCAGAGCGGCCCGCTGCCGGCGTGGCAGCCGAGACAGCCAGGACCAGATCTGATCCCGGTCCACGGCGGACTGGGCATGGTCGGTGAGCGCCGGCACCGACGCGTCGGGTTCCCCGCGCAGCAGCACCCGGCGAACCCACGAGCCGCGCCGCCAGTCGATGTACTGGTTGGTGAGCATCCGGCGCACGTACCGCTCCGGCGAGTCCGCGCGGGCGACCCGACGCCAGTTGAGCTGGACCCGGACCATGGTTTCCTGAACCAGGTCCTGGGCCTGGTGCGGGTCACCGGTCAGCATCACCGCATACCGCAGCAGCGGGGCCAGCCGCGTGTCCGCGAACTCCTCGTACGTCACTGCACCTCCCGGGGGCTCCTGTCACAGATGACGGGAGCGGACCGACCGAACATTGCGGTGACTCTGATCAACCTTTTGGCTCGTCTTAGGCAATGGGCGGCTCCACGGGGTGCAGTGAGCCTGAGCGATTCCTTAAGATCCGCAGGCTCCACCTGATCCCCCAACTGGAGGAACCCCCTCATGCTCACCCACTCCACCCGGCGTTGGCTGGCCGGGCTGGGCGTCGCAGGCGCGTTCGTCGCCGCCTCCGCCACCCCCGCCTTCGCCGCCCCTGCGGCCGAGTTCGACCTGTACTTCCAGGACGTCACCGTCGCCGCCGACTCTGCTGGCGTCGTCCGGTCTCCGTCCCTGTACAGCAGCGAGTCCACGGTGCTCAACGAGGTCTCGGTGCGTTACGACTACAGCAGCCTCGCCGGCAAGATCACGCTGGCGGGCGAGAGCGGCAACGACTGCGCCGCCGACGGCGATGGCGTACTTCTCTGCCGCGAACAGGTCCCGGTGACCATTGACGAGCTGTTCGGCGGCTTCTTCGGCGAGGTCGTCATCGCGCCGACCGACAAGGCGACGAACGGCGACACCGGCGAGCTGAAGATCAGCCTCAAGGCCGCCGGTAAGGACATCGCCAGCTACACCTCTCGGGTCCGGGTCGGCGAGGGCGTCGACCTGCAGGGCGGGCCGGACACCACGGTGACGGCGGCACCCGGCGGCAAGTTCCAGGCCCCGGTGACGGTGTTCAATGTCGGCACGACCGAGGTCGATGGTGTCGTGGCCATGTTCGACACCGACTACGGCATCCGGACCAAGGAGCGGTTCGACAACTGCCTCTACGCCGAGGACTTCCTCTTCGCCTGCATCTTCGATGAGAAGATCCCGGCCTCCGCTGGCGCGACGGCCACCTTCAACTACGAGCTGGCCACCGACACCTATGCGCCGGGTCGCGAAAACAGCTACGCCTGGTTCATGACCCCGGCCGACTTCGAGGACCTCCTCGCGATCCGCGACGAGGCCGGCGCGGAGAAGGCCCGCCGCGGCAACGGCAAGACGCTGTCGCTGAAGGCGGTCTCCGCCGCTCGCGCGGCCCGTGCCGTGCAGACCGACACCGAACCCAACAACAACTTCAGCGGGCTGGCTGTCGACGTCACCGGCAAGAACGGGGCCGACCTGGAAGCCGTCGGTGCCACGCTCAACGGCAAGAAGGGCGCCGAGCTGACCGCTGCCCTCGGTTTCCGCAACAACGGTCCGGCAACGCTGGACTACCTCCGCAGCGAGGCCAACGTGACGTACGTCGACGTGACGGTGCCGACCGGCACCACCGCCATCGCGGTGCCGATGGAGTGCGCGCCGCGGACCGGTAACGACGTTGAGTGGCCGGAGGCGGGCAGCCCCGGCGCCGGCGAGTACCGCTGCTACCCGGGCCCGTTCGCACCTGCGGGCGAGACGCTGACCGGTGAGTTCACGTTCCGGATCGACAAGGTGATCGCCAACGCCACCGGCACCGTCAAGGTCAACGTGCCGTGCGAGTGCGAGGGCGGCTTCTACGACGATCTGAAGCCGGCCAACGACGTCGCCAAGATCCTGGTGAACGCGGCCGGCGGCACGGGCGGTGGCGACGGTGACGGCGACGGCGACGGTGGTTCGCTGCCGATCACCGGCCAGTCCACCGGCCTGATCGCCGGCCTCGGCGCGCTGCTGCTCGCCGCGGGCGTCGGCGGCTACCTGGTGGCCAAGCGCCGCCGGACCCGCTTCGTCGCCTGATCCACCCCGCGGCACCGGTGCCCCGTCGACCACCACGGTCGGCGGGGCACCGTCGTTGCACCCCACGACGCCGGGACGCTGCCGCCCGCGCCGTACGGCGCGGGCGGGTGGTGAGGGGCCGGTCCGGCGCGGCCGGGGCCCCGGGCTTCGGTACCCTTTGTGGCCGTGGACACAGCTGAGAAGACCCGCGCTCTCGTGGAGAGCGTCGCCCTGAACCCGCTCGATCCCAAGGATCTGTTGCAGACCTTCGGACTGATCGGCGTGTGGGTGATCCTCTTCGCCGAGACCGGCCTGCTGGTGGGCTTCTTCTTCCCGGGTGACTCGCTGCTGTTCCTCGCCGGGGTCGCCTCGTCACCGGTCGCGGACGCGATCTTCGGCGACGGCACCCGCCTCTCCCTTGCCGGCCTGCTGATCGGTGGCCCGATCTGCGCGATCGTCGGCGCCCAGCTGGGGCACTGGCTCGGCGCGCGGTACGGCCGGCCGATGTTCGAACGGCCGAACTCGCGGCTCTTCAAGAAGGAGTACGTGGAGAAGGCCGAGTACTACTTCCAGAAGTTCGGCCCGGCTAAGGCGGTGGTGCTGGCGCGCTTCATTCCGATCGTCCGGACGTTCCTCAACCCGGTCGCGGGCGCGCTCGGCATGCCGGCCAAGAAGTTCCTGCTGTGGAACATCGTCGGCGCGGTGCTCTGGGTGGACGGCATCCTGCTGATCGGCTACCTGCTGGCCGAGCAGATCTACCAGGCCATCGGCGACAAGATCGACCACTACATCCTGCCGGTGGTCGCCCTGATCATCCTGATCTCGGTGCTGCCGATCTTCTTCGAGTTCCTTCGCGACCGGCGGGCTCGCAAGCGCGGCGAGGCGGTCGCGATGGTCGCGGCGGCCAGTGCCGCCGGAGCGGTGGAGGCGGCCCGCGAGGCGTTCGACCACGACCGGCACCCGCACGGCCAGCAGCGCCCGGAGCACGGTCAGGACCGCTGAGGGGTACGACGACGGCCGGCCCCCTGGCGAGGGGGTCGGCCGTCAGCGTGTCGAACCCGGCCTCCGGCGGTGCGACCGGGGACGAGCAGGTGTCAACCACCGGTGGCGCCACCCCTGGCTCGCCACCGGACGCCGCCCCGGCTCGGGGCGGCGCGTGATGCCTACGTCAGCGAGCCTTCTTGGTGGCTCGCTTACGCGGCGGGGTCAGCAGGTCGGCGATCGTCGCGATCGCACTCGGGACCAGGCTGTAGTACGCCCAGACACCGCGCTTCTCCCGCTGCAACAAGCCGGCCTCGGTGAGGATACGCAGGTGATGACTGACCGTCGGCTGAGAGAGGCCGAGCGGTGCGGTCAGGTCACAGACGCACGCCTCACCCTCGGGGGCCGACTGGATCAGGCTGAGCAGCCGCAACCGAGCAGGGTCAGCAAGGGCCTTGAGGACCCCGGCCAGACGCTCGGCATCGGCACGTTCGATCGGCTCGCCGTTTAGCGGCGAGATCTGAGGCATAGTCATTTCGGCCAACGCAGTTCCCACGTATTCCATCCTTCCACCAGCAGCATCGATCCGCCTGCATATCAGCAGATCCGAATCGGCAGACTTTTACGCCACAAGGCCGAGGTCAGCCAACGTATAGGCCGCCCGGTACGGCAATCCGGCGGCTCGCACCGCGTCGCCGGCGCCTCGATCAACAATAACCACCACACCCACGACTTCCGCCCCGGCCTCGCGAAGCGCCTCGACAGCGGTCAAAACACTTCCGCCCGTCGTGGAGGTGTCCTCCACCGCCAACACGCGGCGGCCGGCCACCTCGGGCCCCTCGATCCGCCGCTGAAGACCGTGGGCCTTGCCCGCCTTGCGCACCACAAAGGCGTCCAGGGCCCGGCCGGTCGGAGCGGCGGCGTGCAGCATCGAGAGGGCGACCGGGTCCGCACCAAGGGTGAGGCCCCCGACCGCGTCGAACTCCCAGTCGGCGGTGAGGTCCAGCAACACCCGGCCGACCAGAGGCGCGGCCCGGTGATGGAGCGTGACGCGCCGCAGATCCACGTACCAGTCTGCCTCGCGCCCCGACGAGAGCACGACCCGGCCATGGACCACAGCCAGATCGGTAATGAATTTACGCAGGTCGTCGTGGTCCCCCATGGCGATAGAGGTTACTGCGCAACTCTGAACGCCGTGTGCGGGGTCCACCCTGATCAGCCCCGGGGGGAACCGATGACTGGCGATGTTCGACTACGCTCAGCGACTGGTCTGACAGCGGCGCGCCAACGCCGTCCCGCCGCCGGCTCGGGGCCGACGGGCCTGTCGAAGCTCAGCGCTCGTCGCGACCGATCCGGCCGCGGGTGTCCCGGGCGACCGCCTGGAGCAGTCGGCGCGGCGCGTGTCGCATACCGGCGACGACCACCTTGTACTTCCACGCCGGGATGCTGACCATCTTGCCTTTGCGCAGGTCACGCAAGGCTTCGTCGACCACATCCTCGGCTCGCAGCCACAGCCAGTCCGGCGTCTTGGACATGTTGATGCCGGCCCGCTGGTGGAATTCCGTGCGGGTGTAGCCGGGGCAGAGAGCCATCACCTGAACGCCGAACGGCCGCGTCGACTGGCCGACGGACTCGCTGAAGTTGGTCACCCACGCCTTGCTGGCCGAGTAGGTCGAGCCGGGCATGGCCGTACCGAAACCGGCGACCGAAGAGACATTTATCACTGCCCCATTTCGCCGTTCGGTCATCGGTCGAACCGCCGCGAGGGTCAACCGCATGACCGCGTGCACGTTGAGGCGCAACAGTCGTGCCTCGTCCTCGGCCGTGGAACGCAGGAACGGTTTGTTCAGGCTGATGCCCGCATTGTTGACCAGCAGGTGCACCGGGCTGCCCTCGGCGAGCCGCCGCTCCACCGTCGCACATCCGTCGTCGGTGGACAGATCGGCCGGGATCGTCTCCACCTCGCGGCCGTACGCGGAACCCAACTCGGTGGCCAGCTCACTCAACCGCGCCTCGTCTCGGGCAACCAGCACCAGGTGCCAGCCGTCGGCGGCCAGTCGCCGGGTGAACGCCGCGCCGATGCCGGCGGTGGCCCCGGTGATCAGGGCTCGCCGCTCGGCGGTGGTGGGGTCGAGCGTCACGTGGCGGTCCTCACCTGGGCGGGAACGGGGGCGCGGGCTGGTGCGGGGCGGGCGTGAACGTGGGCGGTGCGGTTGGCGTGGCCGAGCGGTGGCGGCCGAACCAGCTGTTCGTTGCGGGCAGCGCCAGCAGCGTGGCTACTACAAGGTAACCGAGCCCCTGTGCGACGGAAAGCCCGGCGTTGAGCGGAATCCACCAGGACGGGTACGCGTCGCCGATCAGGCCCAGCAACTCGGCGAGAGCCTGCTCGCCCGAGCCCAGCCGCAGTGGCGCGGCCCGTTCGCCGACGACCACCGCCACGCTGCAACAGCCGGCGAGCAGGCCGAGCCCGCTGACCACCCACGTCGCCACCCGCACGCCGTTGCGACCGGCCAGCAGCCCGAGGGCCAGGCCGGCGAGCAGCGGCGCGGAGAGCACCGCCACCACCGCCGACAGCACCATGGAGGCGCGGAGCAGGGTCACCACGTCGTCGATCTGCTCCGGGCTCGCCGACGTGTTGCCGGCGGCGGAACGGAACGCGTCGACCGTCGCGCCCAGCACCACCAGATCGACCACGGCGTACGCGAGCGCGGCGACCGCCATCACCAACAGCACGGACGCGGCCGACAGGACGGCGGCGGGCCGGCGGGCCGGTGGCGAATCCGGGTACGACACGACGAATCCCTCCGGTAGGCGTCGGGTTGCAACCTACTCGGAGGGATCGTCGGCGTCGTGCTTATCGAGCCGTCAGCTCGTCGACGGCGGGGTTGACCCGGGCCGGTCCGTGGGCGGCGTGTCGTCCGGCCGGTCCGTGGGCGGCGTCGCGTCCGGCCGGTCCGCTGCCGGCGGCGGGTAGCTCGGCTCCCCACTCGACGGATAGCCCGGCTCGCCGGAGGCCTGCGGGTAGCCGGGCTGACCCGGCGCCTGCGGGTAGCCCGGGTAGCTGGCACCCGGGGTCGGCGGCTCCCAGGCCGCGGTGGGCTTGCGGAAGAACTCGTTCGCCTTCGGCAGCGCCAGCAGGATCAGCGCGGTGAGCAGCGCGATCAGGCTGAGCACGCTGAGCAGGAGGCTGACCGGGGTGGCCCAGGAGGGCAGGGCCTCCTCCAGGCGGCGCTGGAGCTCCTCGGGGCTGGGCCCGTCGCCGCCGGTCCCGCCACCGGCGTTGAGACCGCCGGCCGCGTTGCTGAGCAGGCCACCGCCGACACAGCAGACCATGATGCCGCCGACGATCCAGGTGGTGATCCGGGCGCCGTTGCGGCCCTGGTTGTTGAAGAGGGCCAGCACGCCCAACACGACCGCGAGCAGCAGCAGCACGACGCTGCCGCCGATGCCGATCACGGCGAAGACGTCGGCCACCTGGTCGGCGCCCTCGGCGGTGCTGTCCGCATACGCGTCACGAATCGCGTCCCGCGTCTTGCCGAAGGTGCTGAGCGTGATGATCAGGCTGATCACCTGGAGTGCCAGGAACAGGAAGAGCAGGTAACTGGAAATCGACACAATGGATGGCCGCTGACGGGCCGGTGTGCGCTGGGAATCGACCACGATTCTCCTTCCCTAAGATCGCGCCCACACCGTATCGACAACCGGCCAGTTCGGCATGTCGCGACGAGCTCGGCGCGCCCACCGGTCCAGCTCAGCGGAGCTCGGGTGTGGGGTGGATCGTCAGGTCGGCGGGCCCGAGCAGGTCACCGCGGGAAACCCGCCAGCCCTCTTCGCCGTACGCCTCGAAGGAGAGCCGCGCGGCGCCACCGGACTGGTAGTCGTGATAGCGCATGGTGCCGGTCGACGGCAGCTCGGTCTCGCCCGTGGCGGTGTATCGCGCCTGCCCGGTCTCGGCCCAGGTGAAGCGCCGCCCGCCGAGTTCGATGGTCGGGGCGCCCGGCGTGACGGTGGCACTCGGTTCGGCGGTCCAGAACACCAGCTCGAGTTCGGGGCCGTCCTCCACGGAGAGCCGGTGGCGGGTGCCGGATCCGTCGTCGAGCAGGTGCTGCACCCAGCTCCAGTCACCCTCGACCAGGCGGATGGTGGCGCTCACCGCGTACTCCCGCTCGCGGATCCGCACGCGGTCGCCGGGGGTCAGGCGGAGCGGGCCACCGCGCGGCGACTGCGCCGGGCCGCCCGCTGACCGGACGGACGGCGGCAGGCCGCCGGGCCGGGTTGTCCGGCGGGCCCGCGCGACGAACAGGAGCACGGTCACCACGAGCACGGCAAGCGCCGCCGCCAAGTACGTCACCAGCGCGTTCACCCGACTACCTCCCCAGGTTCGTCGGCGCAGACGGTAACAACCTTCGGCACCAGCGGGACCCGTACCGTGACCGACAGCTCAGCTACCGACGGCACCGGTGGCGCCGCCTGCTGCGCATGGCTCAGGCGGCGGCGAGCCGCCGGCTGGCGTAGGTGCCCAGGGTTTCGCGGTCCATGACGCAGCCGACGAAGGTGGTGAACTCGCTCGGGTCGTCCCGCAGCGACGTCCACGCCGCTCGGGCCGCCGCCGGGTCGACACGCTCCAACAGCGTGGCCGCGTACGCCCGGCCGGCGGGTGTGCCGTCGGCAAGCACCCGGTCGAGTTGGCGGCGGACCTCCTCGGGGTGGTCGTCGAGGGCCGCCGACACCCGCTCGTACGCCTCCGTCACCGGCAACAACGTGCCGGCGAGGCCAACTCCCCCGAAGGCGAGCGTGTCAGCCGCCGCCAACTCGTCGGCGGCCGCACCAAGGTCCCGCTCCCACTTCCTACCAATCCCAAACATGCCCCACCCCTTTCCCCGTCCACCCCCGCCCCACCCTGTTGATCAAGAGGTTTGCGTCATGCGAAGACGCGAACCTGACGCAAACCTCTTGATCACCGCGTTGAGGGGTGGGGATTAGGCGGGGGTTATGGAGAGGGTTCCGGTTTCCGGGGTGCGGTCGACCTTTACCGTTTCGCCGTCGCGGATCTGGCCGGACAGGAGCGCCTTCGCCAGCTGGTCGCCGATCGCGCTCTGCACCAGGCGGCGCAGCGGACGGGCGCCGTAGATCGGGTCGTAGCCGTGCTCGGCGAGCCAGTCCCGGGCCGCATCGGTGACCTCCAGGCCCAACCTGCGGTCGGCCAACCGCCGCCGCATCCGGTCCAACTGGATGTCGACGATGGAGCGCAGGTCGTCCCCGCGCAGCGAGGCGAAGACCACGATGTCGTCCAGCCGGTTGAGGAACTCCGGCTTGAAGTGCGACCGGACCACGGCCAGCACACCCTCCCGGCGCTGCTCGTCGGCGAGCGTCAGATCGCTGATCACCGACGATCCGAGGTTGGACGTGAGGATCAGGATCGCGTTGCGGAAGTCGACAGTGCGGCCCTGGCCGTCGGTGAGCCGCCCGTCGTCGAGCACCTGGAGCAGCACGTCGAAGACGTCCGGGTGGGCCTTCTCCACCTCGTCCAGCAGCACCACCGAGTACGGCCGTCGGCGTACCGCCTCGGTGAGCTGACCACCCTCGTTGTAGCCGACGTAGCCGGGCGGCGCACCCACCAGGCGCGCGACCGAGTGCTTCTCGCCGTACTCGCTCATGTCGATGCGGACCATCGCCCGCTCGTCGTCGAAGAGGAACTCGGCGAGGGCCTTGGCCAGCTCCGTCTTGCCGACGCCGGTGGGGCCGAGGAAGAGGAAGCTGCCGGTCGGGCGATCGGGGTCGGCGATGCCGGCGCGGGCGCGGCGTACCGCGTCGGAGACCGCGCCGACCGCTTCGCCCTGGCCGACCACCCGGCCGCCCAGCGAATCCTCCATCCGCAGCAGCTTGGCCGTCTCACCCTCCAGCAGGCGGCCGGCGGGGATGCCGGTCCAGGAGGCGACCACAGCGGCGATGTCGTCCGCGCCGACCTCCTCCTTGAGCATCGCGCCGTCGGCCTGGAGCTGGGCCAGCTCCTCCTCGGCCTGCTTCAGCTCGACCTTCAGGGCGGGGATCCGGCCGTAGCGCAGTTCGGCCGCACGTTCCAACTCGCCGTCCCGCTCGGCACGCTCGGCCTCACCACCGAGGCGCTCCAACTCCTCCTTGGCGGTGGAGAGCTTGGTGATGTGGCTCTTCTCCGTCTGCCAGCGCTCGGAGAGCACGGTGAGCTGCTCGCGCTTGTCGGCCAGCTCCTTGCGCAGTCGCTCCAGTCGCTCGGCGGAGGCGGCGTCCGGCTCCTTGGCCAGGGCCATCTCCTCGATCTCCAACCGGCGGACCGCCCGCTCGATCTCGTCCACCTCGACCGGCCGGGAGTCGATCTCCATCCGGAGCCGGGACGCGGACTCGTCGACCAGGTCGATCGCCTTGTCGGGCAGGAACCGGTCGGTGATGTAGCGGTCGGACAGGGTCGCGGCGGCGACCAGCGCGGCGTCGGTGATCCGTACGCCGTGGTGCACCTCGTAGCGCTCCTTGAGCCCGCGCAGGATGCCGATGGTGTCCTCGATGGTCGGCTCGCCGACCAGCACCGGCTGGAAGCGGCGCTCCAGCGCCGGGTCCTTCTCGATGTGCTCGCGGTACTCGTCAAGCGTGGTGGCGCCGACCATCCGCAGCTCACCACGGGCCAGCATCGGCTTGAGCATGTTGCCGGCGTCCATCGAGCCCTCGCCCTTGCCGGCGCCGACGACTGTGTGCAGCTCGTCGAGGAACGTGATGACCTGCCCGTTGGAGTTCTTGATCTCCTCCAGGACGGACTTCAGCCGCTCCTCGAACTGCCCGCGGTACTGCGCGCCGGCGACCATCGCGCCGAGATCCAGCGAGATCAGCTTCTTGTCGCGCAGCGACTCGGGCACGTCGCCGGTGACGATCCGCTGGGCCAGACCCTCGACGATCGCGGTCTTGCCGACGCCGGGCTCGCCGATCAGCACCGGGTTGTTCTTGGTACGCCGGGAGAGCACCTGGATGACCCGACGGATCTCGGAGTCCCGCCCGATGACCGGGTCGATCTTGCCGTCCCGGGCGCTGGCGGTGAGGTCGACGCCGTACTTGGTCAGGGCCTGGTAGGTCTGCTCGGGGTCGGCTGTGGTGACCCGACGGTCCCCACCGCGAACGGTCGGGAAGGCGGCGACCAGAGCCTCCTCGGTGGCGCCGACGGTCTTCAGCGCGCCGGACACCGCCCCGCCCACCCGGGCCAGGCCGGCGAGCAGGTGCTCGGTGGAGGTGTACTCGTCGCCCAGCGGCCGGGCGATCTGCTCGGCGGCGCCGATGGCGTTGACGAACTCCCGAGCCAACGTCGGCTCGGCGATGCTGGAGCCGCGGGCGGCCGGCAGGTTGTCGACAGCGCGCTGGGCGGTCTGGCGCAGCTCGGTCGGGTCGGCCCCGACGGCGCGCAGCAGACCGGTGGCTGTCGAACCGTCGGTGTCCAGGAGTGACAGGAGCAGGTGCCAGGGCTCCACTGTTGCGTGACCACGCTGGTTGGCCAGCGCGACGGCGCCCGTGATGGTTTCCCGGCTCTTGGTGGTGAGTCTTTCGGTGTTCATGGGCTCCCCCGGATCGGCGTTGTCCACTGGATTGGACACAACCAGAGTTGAGCGTATTCCACTCAACCTTAGCGCGTGACGCCCATCACTCCCGGCGCCGCCACCGCCAGTCGAACTCGCCGGCCGCCGGCGGCGGGCCGGGCAGCGGGTCCGCGTCCGGCACCGCCGACAGGCCGGCCAGCAGGACCGCGAGCTGCCGGCGGCGCAGTTGGCGGGTCCGCTCCGGATCGGGTACGCGCACCGCGGCGCACGCCTCCAACAGCAACCCCAGATCCTGGACGACGGCGTCGGGGCGCAGCCGCCCACTGGCGCGTGCCCGGTCGACCAGGGCGCTGGCCAGCTCACCGGCGCGCACCGCGTCCCGCCCCATCTCCTCGGTCGGGGTGAAGGTGCCGGCCAGGTGGACGGTGAGCGAGTGCACGTCGGCGTCGACGATCCGGCCGAGGAAGCCGGTGAACGCGGCCCAGTCGTCCGGCTGGGCGAGGGCGGTCTCGGCCTCTGCGACGTACCGGCGCAGCCCGTCGTGGCAGAGCTGACGCAGCAGGTCCTCCTTGCCCGCGTACCGCCGGTAGAGCGCGCTGATGCCGACGCCCGCGCGGTCGGCGACGGCGGCGATCGGGGCCTTCGGGTCGTCGAGGAAGACGGCGCGGGCGGCTTCGAGGATGACCTCGTCGTTGCGGGCGGCCTGGGCGCGGCGACCGCCCAGCGTCTTGCCGGAAGTCGATGACATGTCGTCAGCCTAACAGTGGAACGGATCGTTCCGCTCTGCTACTGTGATTGCAGAACGAAACATTCCGTTCCGAAGGAGTTCCGGCATGAGCGACACCGCGATCCGCCCGTTCCGCGTCGAGATCCCGCAGACCGCCCTCGACGACCTGGCCGCCCGGCTGGGCCGCACCACCTGGCCCGCCGACCTGCCCGGCGCGGGCGACTCCTACGGGATGGGCACCGAGCGGGTCCGCGCCCTCGTCGACAGGTGGCGGGGTGAGTTCGACTGGCGCGCCGTCGAGGCCCGCCTGAACGCCCACCCCCAGTTCGTCACCGAGATCGACGGCGAGCAGATCCACTTCCTGCACGTCCGCTCGTCCCGGCCGGACGCCACCGCGCTGGTGCTCACCCACGGCTGGCCCGGATCGGTGCTGGAATACCTCGACGTGATCGCCCCGCTCACCGAGCCCACCGACCCGGACGCGCCGGCCTTCCACGTGGTCATCCCGTCGCTGCCCGGCTTCGGCTTCTCCGGCCCGACCCGCAACGCCGGCTGGAACCGGTTCCGCATCGCCCGCGCCTGGGCCGAGCTGATGAACCGCCTGGGGTACGACAGCTACGGCGCGGTCGGCAACGACGCCGGTTCGATGATCGCGCCGGAGCTGGGCCGGATCGAACCGCAGCGGGTGCTCGGCGTCCACGTCACCCAGCTCTTCTCGTTCCCCTCCGGCGACCCGGCCGAGTTCGCCGGGCTCTCCGAGGCGGACCAGGCGGCGCTCGGGCACCTCCAGTGGTTCTACGAGAACAAGTTCTCCTTCAACCAGGTGCACAGTCAGCAGCCGCAGACCCTGGCGTTCGGGCTGGCCGACTCACCGGTGGGGCTGCTCGCCTGGAACGCCCAGCTCTTCGACGAGAGCCTGGACGCCGATTTCATCCTGGCCAACGTCGCGCTCTACTGGTTCACCGGGACCGCCGCCTCGGCGATCCGGCTCTACTGGGAGGACGCGCACGCCGGCGAGCCGCCGGCCGGGCCGACCACCGCTCCGACCGCGCTGGCCATGTTCCCCGGCGACTTCCAGTCCATCCGCCGCTTCGCCGAACGGGACCACGCGAACATCGTCCGGTGGACGGCGTACGCGACCGACGTCGCCGGTCGGGGCGACGTCGGCGGCCACTACGCAGCCCACCAGGCCACCGAGGTGCTGGTCACCGACATCAGCGAGTTCTTCGCCAGCCTCCGCCGACCGAATTGATCGACTCGGTTCGCTGAGGGTCGGGGTGTCCGGGCTGTCCGGACACCCCGACATCGTGAAGGCCGAGTCGATCACCCACGGTTGGGCCTGCTCCCTCCAAGATCTGTCTTCTGTTCACGAAGCGGTAGCCTGGGTGAGTGCGAGTACGTGTCGAGCAGACCGCCTTACCCGGGATCGGGGTACGTCACGATCTGGTGACGGAGTCCGGACGCCGCCTGGGCGTTGTCTCCCACCGCAATGGCCGCCGTGATCTCGTCCTCTACGACCCCGACGACCCCGACGCCTGTCAGTCGGACATTCCGCTGACCGACGACGAGGCCGAGGCACTGGCCGACATTCTCGGTGCGTCGCTGATGCTCGGTCAGCTCTCCGGGCTCCGCGAGCAGGCCGCCGGTCTGCTCACCGAGCAGATCGCCATCACGGCCGGGTCGCCGTACGTCAACCGGAAGCTCGGCGACACCAAGGCGCGTACCCGCACCAGCGCCTCCATCGTGGCAGTGCTGCGCGAAGGCGAAGTGATCGTTTCGCCACTCCCCTCCTTCCGCTTCGCGGCCGGCGACGTGGTGGTCGTTGTCGGGACCCGCAGGGGTCTCGACGGCGTGTCCGCCATCCTCGCCGACAGTGACCCGGACGGCTGAGGCGGATGCACGATTTCACCACGCTGCTCATCGAAGTCGGTGCGCTGCTGCTGCTGCTTGGGCTCCTCAGCCGGCTCAGCCGGCGCTTCGGCCTCTCTCCCATCCCCCTCTACCTGCTCGCCGGGCTGGCGTTCGGGCACGGCGGGCTGCTGCCGCTGGACGCCAGCGAGGAGTTCTTCGCCGTCGGCGCCGAGATCGGCGTCATCCTGCTGCTGGTGATGCTCGGCCTGGAATACTCGGCCAACGAACTCGTCGGCAACCTGCGCTCGGCAGCGCCGGCAGGGCTGATCGACGGCGTCCTCAACGCGCTGCCCGGCGCGGGGTTCGCCCTGCTGCTCGGCTGGGACTGGGTCGCCGCCCTGGTACTCGGCGGCATCACCTGGGTCTCCTCCTCCGGCGTGATCGCGAAGGTCCTCGCCGACCTGGGCCGGCTCGGTAACCGGGAAACCCCGGTGATCCTCTCGGTCCTCGTCATCGAGGACCTGGCGATGGCTCTCTACCTGCCGCTCGTCACCGCCGTCCTGGCCGGCACCGGCCTGCTCGGCGGCGGGATCGCGCTCACCGTCGCGGTGGGCACCGTACTGCTCGTGCTGGTCCTCGCCATCCGCTACGGCCACCTCATCTCCGCCGCCCTGTCGGCGAAGGACCCGGAGGCGCTGCTTCTGGGCGTACTCGGTCTGACCCTGCTGATCGCCGGCATCGCCGCGTCGCTCCAGGTGTCGGCGGCGGTCGGTGCGTTCCTGGTCGGCATCGCCCTCTCCGGCCCGGTGGCGCACCACGCCACCGAGCTGCTCTCACCCCTGCGGGACCTGTTCGCCGCGGTGTTCTTCGTCTTCTTCGGCCTGACCACCGACCCGCAGGACATCCCGCCGGTCCTGCTGCCGGCACTCGCCCTGGCCGTGGTCACCATGGGGACGAAGACGCTCACCGGTTACCTCGCCGCCCGCCGTGTCGGCATCGCGGAACCCGGTCGATGGCGGACCGGCCTGGCACTCGTACCCCGAGGCGAGTTCTCCATCGTCATCGCCGGGCTCGCGGTGGCTGCCGGGAGCGTCGAGCCACGGTTGGCGGCGCTGGCCGCGACGTACGTCCTGATCACCGTGGTGACCGGACCGATTCTGGCCCGACTGCCTGACTTCCCGTGGTTCAAGCGGTGGTTGCGCACTCGGGCGGCGGCCCAGCGGCGGGAGTCGACACCGGTCCCCGACCCACTGCACTGAGCACCACCTGAACCCGCGGGACGGCCACCGGGAGGGGCGTAATGCCCCTCCCGCCAACGGTTGCGGAATTGCTCCTCATGGGGGCTACCGCAGCAAAGCGTGGGCGGGTTACCGTTTCGCCGCAGCAGCCAGGGTCCGCAGGCAGCGTTGCCAAAACGCGGGCGAGAGCGGAAGGTTGGCCGGTGAGCGTGCAGGAATCGACGTTCCACGGCTTCGCCAACCCCGTCGATCCGACTCCGGCGGAGTTGCGAGCTTGGGCGTACAAGCCCGATTCGGTGCCGTTGGCCTCGATGCCACCCGACTGGGACCTGCTGGTCTCCGGCGACCGACTGGTGTTGACGCTCTTCGAGTTAGCGATGGATCCGACCTGCCCGGCCCGGCGTTTCGCGCTGCACTGCCTGTACATCTACGCGGCCGACGGCATCCGGACGAATTTCCGCGCCCACCCGAAGCGCCGCTTCCGCAAGCTCGTCGAACAGGCCGAGCGGGACGGCGACGAGCTGATGAAGATCTGGGCGCACAACGGCCGGGTGCTGTTGGCCCGACCGGATCTCTTCGTCTACCGGGACTGGTGCGAGGGCGGCCTGGTCCGCGAAAACCGCCGCCTCGGTTGAGAGCGGGCTGATCGCCAGCGGTCTGCGCAGCGGGGTGTTGGTTCCTGCGCCGCTGTGGAGCTGATGTCGCAAACGATTCACCGGTTGGGGTCCCTGACGTGACAGGTGCGGACCACAGCGTGATGTCGTAAACGATTCAGCTCCAAAGGCTCGGTATAGGACCCCCCCCCCGCTGCGCCCCCGCGTCCCGGCCCGCACCCAACCGGCGAACGGGCCGGGACCCCCCGTGGGTCCCGGCCCGCACGTCGGTCGCCGGTCAGTCCTGCTTGCGTTCCGTCTCGGCTCGGCCCGGTTCGCCGCCGCGCTCGCCGTCTTCGGCGAACCGGCCCGCGATGATCCGGTCCCGGTAGGTCCCCTCGGTGACCTTGTCGAACTTCTCGCGGACGGTCTCGGCCAGTTTCTCCAACCGGTCCTCCGTCTGCTGGGCCATCTTCTTCGCCGGCTCCGCCATCGCTCCCCCTCGCCATGCCGGTGGGTCCGATTTAAGCCGATTGAACCCTTATCGACAGGCTAACCGAAGCGGCCCGGACCGCGCCGGGAAATCCAGCGCGGTCCGGGCCGGGCAGACAGCTCCGGGTGAGCGGCAGGTCAGCGATCGGGCGTGCGGCGAGGGCGCCACACCACCAGGGCGGTGGAGGTGCGGTTGGTCGGCACCAGATCCCGGCCCGGGAAGCGGGCCAGCGACTCCAGTTCGGCCACCCGGCGGTACGCGGCGTCCAGCTCCGCCTCCAGCCGGGCCACCCGCTGCTGCGCCTGCTCCAGCAGCCGCTCCAGCCCGATGATCCGCTTGACGCCGGCCAGGTTGATCCCGTCGTCCTGGCTGAGTCGCTGCACCTCGCGCAGCAGCACCACGTCGCGGACGCTGTAACGACGCCCGCCACCGGCCGCTCGACCGGGCTGCACCAGCCCGAGTCGGTCGTACTGGCGCAGCGTCTGCGGGTGCATCCCCGCCATCCGCGCCGCCACCGAGATCATCAGCACCTTGGCCTCGTAGGCAGGGTCGCCCGAACCGAGGAACTCGCCCGACATCCCGCTCACCTCCGCGTCCCCTCCACCGGACTAACTGACTCGACGCACCCGTGCGTCGAGATGTTCCCGGGCCGCCGGCGGAGTCTGCTCGGCGAACGACTCCAGCGCCGTGCGCGCCTCGTCGGACAACCGGGCCGGCACCACCACGTCCAACGTCACCAGCAGGTCACCAGCCTGCCCATCACGGCGGACCACACCCTTGCCCCGGGCCCGCAGCACCCGCCCGCTCGGCGTCCCCGGCGGAACCCGCAGGGTCACCGCGCCGTCGAGCGTGGGCACCCGCAGGTCCGTGCCGAGCACGGCCTCCGCGAAGGTCACCGGAACGGTCAGCGTCAGGTCGTCTCCGGTACGCCCGAACAACTCGTCCGGCCGAACCTTGACGTGCACGAAGAGGTCACCGGCCGGACCGCCGCGCTCGCCCGGCTCGCCGCGCCCGGCCAGCCGGATGCGTTGACCGTCGGCCACACCGGCCGGGAAGCGCACGTTCATGGTGCGGGTCTTGGTGACACCGCCGCTGCCGTGGCACTCCGGGCACTTCTCCTCGACCACGGTGCCGACGCCCTGGCAGTTGCGGCACGGCTCGGAGAAGCTGAACGACCCCTGGTTGCGGGTGGTCACCCCGGCACCGTGGCAGACCGGGCAGGTCTGCGGCTGGGTGCCGGGCTTGGCCCCGTTGCCGTGGCAGGTGTCGCAGACCCCCGGCGCGCGCAGCGTCAGGGGCAGCGTCACCCCGCGCACCGCGTCGCCGAAGTCCAGCGCCACCTCGGTCTCCACGTCCCGGCCACGGGCCGGACCGCGGGGCGCGGCCTGCCCACCGGCCTGACCGCCGCTGAAGATCGAGCTGAACAGGTCCTGGAAGCCGGCGCCTCCGAAGCGGCGATCGCCGCCTCCGCCGCCACCGAACATGTCGGAGACGTCGAACGGCATGCCACCCGGCTGGCCACCACCCCGGGCGTTGCGCCGGAACGCGCCCGAGCCGAAGAGCGAGCGCATCTCGTCGTACTCGCGGCGGCGGCCGCTGTCCGACAGCACGTTGTACGCCTCGGACGCGGCCTTGAACCGCTCCTCGGCCTTCGGGTCGCCCGGGTTGTGGTCCGGGTGCGACTCCCGCGCCACCTTGCGGTACGCCTTCTTGATGTCATCCGCGGAGGCGGCCTTGTCCACGCCGAGCACGGCGTAGAAGTCCTTCTCGATCCAGTCCTTCGAACTCACCGGTCCACCTCCTTCCGACCCTGGTGGCCCGGCCGTCCCGCCCACCGCGCAGCGGTGGGCGGGACGGCCTGGTCACTGGCTGGCACTATTCCGGATCCGCGACCGCTACCAGCGCGGGGCGCAGCAGCCGCTCACCGAGCTGGTAGCCGCGTCGCATGACCTGCACGCAGGTCGGCTCGCTGACGTCGGCCGAGGTCTGGTGCGCGACCGCCTCGTGCCGGGTCGGGTCGAACGGGTCGCCCTGCTCGCCGAAGGCGTTCAGGCCGAACTTGCCCAGCGCGGTGGTGAGCTGTTCCGCCACCGTGCCGAACGGCCCGACCAGGTCGCCGTGTTCCCGGGCCCGGTCCAGGTCGTCCAGGATCGGCAGCAGCGCGGCCAGCACCGAGCCGGTCGCCTGCTCCTGCACGAGGCTGCGGTCACGGTCGACCCGCTTGCGGTAGTTGGCGTACTCCGCCGACACCCGCTGCAGGTCCCTGGTCCGCTCGTCGAGCTCGGCCCGGAGCGCCTCCAGCTCGGCACCGAGCGAGGTGCCCGTGCCGCCGCCGTCCACCGGCTGCGCCGGGGCGTCCACCACCGGCGGGCCGGACGGTTCCGGCCCGTCGGTGGCGTTGACCTCGACCTCGATCTCGTCGACCACGACCTCGGCGTCCTCGACCAGACCCTCGGCCGGCACGCCGGCCTCAGCGTCGGCGGCGGCGCCCTCCGGCTCGGCGGTGTCGACGAGCTTGCGGTTGTTACGGATGACGACCCGCTCCCCGTCGCCGGTGGTCTGCTCCGTGGGCGCGGAGCCACCCGGCGTCGACCCGGTCTCGCCCGGGTCGGCGGCTCGTGGCTTCTGCGTCATGCGGCTACCTCATCCCCTTCGCGGTGGACACGTGTCGGAGGCCGACGGTCACTTCTTGCCGTCCTCGTCCACGATTTCCGCGTCGACCACGTCGTCGGCGCCGCCGGCCTGCGCGCCGGTCGCGCCGGTCGCACCCGGGCCGGGCTCGCCACCCGGCTGCTGACCCTGCTCGGCCTGCTGCGAGTAGAGCAGCGAGCCGGCCTGCTGGGAGACCTGCGCCAGCTTCTCGTGCGCGGACTTGATCTTCTCGACATCCTGCCCGCCGAGGGCGCCGCGCAGCTCGCCGAGCGCCTCGTTGAGCTGCTCACGGTTCTCGCTGGGCAGCTTATCGCCGCTCTCGGCGAGGAACTTCTCGGTCTGCCACTGCAGCGCCTCGGCCACGTTGCGGGTCTCGGCGTCGTCGCGGCGGCGCTTGTCCTCCTCCGCGTGCTCCTCGGCGTCCCGGCGCATCCGCTCGATGTCGTCCTTCGGCAGCGACGAGCCGCCGGTGATCGTCATCTTCTGTTCCTTGCCGGTGCCCAGGTCCTTGGCGTGCACGTTGACGATGCCGTTGGCGTCGATGTCGAAGGCGACCTCGATCTGCGGCACGCCGCGCGGCGCCGGCGGGAGGCCGGTCAGCTCGAAGGTGCCGAGCTTCTTGTTGTAGGCCGCGATCTCCCGCTCGCCCTGGAACACCTGGATCAGCACCGACGGCTGGTTGTCGTCAGCCGTGGTGAAGACCTCGGAGCGCTTGGTCGGGATGGTGGTGTTGCGCTCGATCAGCTTGGTGAAGATGCCGCCCTTGGTCTCGATGCCCAGGCTCAGCGGGGTCACGTCGAGCAGCAGGACGTCCTTGACCTCACCCTTGAGCACACCGGCCTGGAGGGCGGCGCCGACGGCGACGACCTCGTCCGGGTTGACGCCCTTGTTGGGGTCGCGGCCGGTGAGCTGCTTGACCAGGTCGGTCACGGCGGGCATCCGGGTCGAACCGCCGACCAGGATGACGTGCTCGACGTCAGAGATCTTGATCCCGGCGTCCTTCACGGCCTGCTCGAACGGGCCCTTGCAACGGTCCAGCAGGTCCTGCGTCATCCGCTGGAACTCAGCGCGGCTGAGCGTCACGTCCAGGTGCAGCGGGCCGGCCGCGCCAGCGGTGATGTACGGCAGGTTGATGTTGGTGGTGGTGGCGGCGGACAGCTCGATCTTGGCCTTCTCGGCGGCCTCACGGAGCCGCTGGAGGGCCATCTTGTCCTGGCCGAGGTCGATGCCGTGCTCACCACGGAACGTCTTGACCAGGTGGTCGATGATCCGCTGGTCCCAGTCGTCGCCGCCGAGGTGGTTGTCACCGCTGGTCGACTTGACCTCGATGACGCCCTCGGCCAGCTCCAGCAGCGACACGTCGAAGGTGCCGCCGCCGAGGTCGAAGACCAGGACGGTCTGCTCCTTGGAGCCCTTGTCCAGCCCGTACGCCAGGGCGGCCGCGGTCGGCTCGTTGACGATCCGCAGCACGTTGAAGCCGGCGATCTCACCGGCCTCCTTGGTGGCCTGCCGCTGGCTGTCGTTGAAGTAGGCCGGAACGGTGATCACCGCGTCGGTGATCTGCTCACCCAGGTACGCCTCGGCGTCCCGCTTGAGCTTCATCAGCGTCCGGGCGGAGATCTCCTGCGGGGTGTACTTCTTGCCGTCGATGTCGACGGACCAGTTCGTGCCGACCTCGCGCTTGACCGACCGGATCGTCCGGTCCGGGTTGGTCACCGCCTGGCGCTTGGCGACCTCACCGACGAGCACCTCGCCGTTGCGGGCGAACGCGACGATCGACGGAGTCGTCCGCGACCCCTCAGCGTTGGCGATGACGGTGGGTTCACCGCCCTCGAGAACGCTGACGCAGGAGTTCGTCGTGCCGAGGTCGATACCGACCGCACGTGCCATGTTCGCTTCCTCGCTTCGTAAGGTTGTGCAGGTGACGGGCGTCGCCCGTGGGCTGCTGGCGAGCACCGCCCGCAGCGGGCCCCACCACAAGTTGAGTGAACTTGACTCAATAGTGCCACGCGTTGGCCAATCGTCAAGTCGACTTGAGTCAACCCGACGCAACCCAGCCGTTATTACCGTCCGGTTGTCTTCCCTTGCATCGGTCGGGCACGCTTTAGCGGTGACGACGCACGGCGATCCCGCCACCCGTTCCGGTGCGCCCGCCGTCGCAGCCCGCACCGACCCGCCGGACGCCGCGGAGGAGCCGCCCGCCACCACCGGGGACGACAGCCTCCCCGGCGCACTGTCGGGCCTCCGGGAGGCGATCGGCGCGACCCGGTATCCCCTCGCGCTGCCCTCTGCCAGCTCCGCCCGGCACGCCGCGACCGCCCTCACCGACCAGCTCGACGACTACCTGCTGCCCCGGCTCGCCCGGTTGGACGCCCCCCTTCTCGTGGTGGTCGGCGGCTCCACCGGCGCGGGCAAGTCGACGCTGGTCAACAGCCTGGTCAAGGCCCGGGTCAGCGCGGCCGGCGTGCTCCGGCCGACCACCCGCTCCCCGGTGCTGGTCTGCAACCCGTCCGACGCGGCGTGGTTCCGGCAGGGTGACCTCCTGCCCGGGCTGACCCGCACCACCGAGCCGAGCGACGATCCGCGCGCCCTGCACCTCGTCACTGCCCCGGCCCTGCCCGCCGGGCTGGCCTTCCTCGACGCGCCCGACATCGACTCGGTCGTCGACGCCAACCGGGCGCTCGCCACCCAACTGCTGGCCGCCGCCGACCTGTGGCTCTTCGTCACCACCGCCGCCCGGTACGCCGACGCGGTGCCGTGGGAGCTGCTGCGCAGCGCCCGGGCGCGCGGCGCGGTGATCGCCATGGTGCTGGACCGGGTGCCCGCTGAGGCCACCGACGAGATCGCCGCACACCTGACCGAGATGCTCGCCGAGCAGGACCTCGACCGGGCGCCGCTGTTCGTGTTGCCGGAGACCTGGGTCGACGGTCAGGGGCTGCTGCCCGAGGGGGTGACAGCGCCGCTGGCCGACTGGTTCGCCCGGCTGGCCGCCGACGCTGACGCGCGGGCCGCGGTGGTCCGCCAGACCCTCGACGGGGCGCTGGCCGCGCTGCATCCCACAGTGGAGGACCTGGCCGACGCCGCCGACGAGCAGCTCGCCGCCGCCGATGGGCTGGACGAACGGGTCCGGGCCGCGTACCGGGGTGCCGAGCGCACCGTCGAGCAGGGGCTTCAGGACGGCCGGCTGCTGCGCGGCGAGGTGCTCGCCCGCTGGCAGGAGTTCGTCGGCACCGGCGAGCTGTTCCGCACGCTGGAGGCACGGATCGGCCGCCTACGGGACCGGGTCGTGGCCGCCGTCACCGGTCGCCCGGCACCCGCCGCCGAGCTGCGCAACGCCATCGAGTCCCAGCTGGTGACGTTGCTGCGCGGGGTGGCCTCGGAGGCCGCCGAATCCGCGTACACCGGGTGGAAGGCCCATCCGGCCGGCGCCGGGCTGCTCGACCCGGCGCTCGCCCACCCGAGCGACGACCTGCCCGAACGCGCCGAACGGATGGTCCGGGACTGGCAGCGCGGGGTGCTGGAGCTGGTCCGGGTGGAGGGCGGTGACAAGCGGTTCGTGGCCCGCACCGCCGCGTACGCGGTGAACGCCACCGGGCTGGCCGTGATGATCGCCGTCTTCGCCTCCACCGCGTTCATCCCGACCGGGCTGGAGTTGGCCACCGGGGCCGGCACCACTGTCGCCGCGCAGGCCGTCCTCCAGGCGATCTTCGGCGACCAGGCGGTGCGTACCCTCGCCGCCAAGGCCCGCACCGACCTGCTGGCCCGGGTGCGGACGCTGCTGGACGCGGAGGCCGACCGCTTCCTGAGCCGCACCGCCGAGGCCCGCCCGGCCGCGGACGCCGGCGACGGGCTGCGCCGGGCCGCCGGCCGGGTCGAGCTGGCCCGGCACCGCAGTGGCCTGTCGGCCGGCGACGAGGAGGGCTCCCGGTGAGCAACATCGCCGGCCGGGTACGCGAGGTGTTCCGCAGGGACCAGCGGGTCGACGCCGACGCGCTGATCGCCCGACTGGACGCGGTACGCCGGTTCCTGACCGCCGTGGACGGTCTGCTGCCGGACGGCGACCTGGTGCCCGCGCACACACTGGTCGAGCGGGCCGGCACCCGGCTCGCGCTGTCCCGGGACCACACCGTTGTCGCCCTCGCCGGTGCCACTGGCAGCGGCAAGTCCAGCCTCTTCAACGCGTTGGCGCGGCTGGAACTCTCGCCGGTCGGGGTCCGCCGGCCGACCACCGGCGTCACCCACGCCTGCGTGTGGGGGCCGTTGGAGGGCGCCAACCATCTGCTCGACTGGATCGGCGTACTGCCCCGGCACCGCTTCGTTCGGGAGAGCGCCCTGGACGCCGACGACGAGACGGCCCTGCACGGGCTGATCCTGCTCGACCTGCCCGACTTCGACTCGGTGCAGCGATCGCACCGACTTGAGGTGGACCGGCTCCTCGGCCTCGTCGACCAGGTGGTCTGGGTGGTCGACCCGCAGAAGTACGCCGACCGGGTCATCCACGACAGCTACCTGCGCGAGTTCCACCGGCACCGCGACGTCACGGTGGTCGTGCTGAACCAGGCCGACCGGCTGTCCCCGGCCGAGGTGCCGCGGGTCCTGGACGACCTGCGCCGGCTGCTCGACACGGACGGGCTGACCGGGGTTCCCCTGCTGGCCACCACCGCCGTCGATCCGGCCGGGATGGTCGGGCTGCGCGCCACCATGGAGCGCACGGTGGCCGAACGGCAGGCCGCGTTGCGCCGCCTCGCCGGTGATGTGGACACGGTCGTCGCCGGCCTGGACCAACTTGTTGGTTCGGCCCGGCCGGCGGGTGGGCCGGACGACACCGCCGTCAACGGGCTGAACCGGGCGTTGGCCGGGGCGGCCGGGGTGCCCGCGGTGACCGAGGCCGTGGAGCGGGCGTACCGGCACCGGGCCGGCGCGGCCACCGGCTGGCCCGTGGTCCGGGGCTGGCGGCGGCTGCGACCCGACCCGCTGCGCCGACTGCACCTGCCGGGCCCGCCCGGCGACCAGAGCGACCCGGCGGAAAGCCTGGTCGCGGCCACCTCGGTACCGGACCCGACGGCCGCCCAACGCTCGGCGCTCGGCCTCGCCATCCGCGCGGTGGCCGACCGGGCCGCCGCCGACCTGCCCGCCGCCTGGCCCGGCGCGGTGACGTCCGCCGCCCGGTCCCGCCTCGGCGACCTGCCGGACGCCCTGGACCGCACGATCGCCGGCACCGACCTCGGCCTCGACCGTCGACCGGTGTGGTGGCGTGCCGTCGGCGGTGTGCAGTGGTTGGTCACCCTCGCCGCCGTGGTCGGGTTGGGCTGGTTGGTGCTCGGCTACGCGCTGCGGGTTCTCGGCCTGCCCGCGCTGGACAACCCGATGGTCGGCGCGGTGCCGCTGCCGACAGCGCTGCTGCTCGGTGGCCTGCTGGCCGGGCTGCTGGTGGCGGTGCTGACCCGACCGGTGGTGCGGTGGGCCGCCCGACGCGCCCGGGCCCGCGCCGAACAGCGGCTGACGGCGCGGGTGGCCCAGGTGGGCGACGAGTACGTGCTGACTCCGGTACGGATCGTGCTCGGCTCGTACGCGCAGGCCCGCGACGCGCTGCGGGACGCCGCACGCGGCTGACGCTCCGCACGGCCCGCTACCGCTCTCCGTACGCCCACAGCGGCGTAGGGTCGGAGCATGGCCACGCCTCAGACCCCCTACGACGCGGTGCTGCACGCCGCACGCGACGTGACCAAGCTGGAGTCCGCCCTCGACGCCGAGATGCTGGGCAGCGCCCTGCTCGGCAGTGTCTACGCGATCGCGGAGACCGACCGCGACGCCGCCGTACGGGAGTTCGTCACCGGCTTCCTCGCCGCCACCAGCCGCCGCCGGGTCGCGGCGGCGACCACCATCCGGCAGGTGTTCGCCACGCTCGTCCCCACCGCCGAGGGCACCGAGCGGGTCCGTCCGGGCAGCCAGGCGCCCAGCTGGACAGCGCAGCTGGGCCGGGTGCACCTCACCGGCAGCTGGGCGTACGGCGACGTGTACGGCGATCAGACCTCCTACCTGGCGACCTTCGCCTACGACGACGAGTCCGGCGGCTCGGAGCACGCGCTGGTGGCCCTGGTGGACCACAACATCGGCATCACCAAGGACATCTTCGTGGGCGGGCCGGCCGAACGGATCCTGGACCAGGTCCGGCAGATGTGCGCCGACGACGAGTTGACCTGGTTCCGTACCGAAGATCCGGCCCGGCTCCGGGGCGAGGTGGCGCGTCATCTGGCGGTCACCGACGACCTGGGCGAGTTGCCCGGTGAGGGCTCGCTCGCCACCGACCGGGCGTTGGTCGGTGCCCGGCTGGCGATGCTGCCCACCGCGGCCGGTCCGACCGGCCCGGCGGAGGTCGAGCCGCTCTCCGCTGCCGAGCGCACGGACCTGGTCCGGCGGTTCCTCGCCGCGCCGGAAGCCGTCCGGTTCGGGCTGGACGCCGTCGACGGCCCCGAGTTGGCCTCCCTGCACTTCTGCCTGAGCCTGCTGCTGGACCACTCGGCGAGCTTCCCGGACGCCGATCCGATGCGCTGGAGCCCGGCGGTGTCCGGGCTCTTCCTGCTCGACTGGGTGCACCGCCGGGCCGTGCTGGACATGGACGACGCGGCGATGCTGCCCCGGGTGCTGCGGGCCTGGGCGCGGTACGCGTCGCGCCAGCGCGGGCTGCCCGAGGCGGCGGTGACGCGCACCGACGAGGCGATCGAGGAGATGGTGCCGGAGTTCGCCCGGCTCTACTCGACAGGTGAGCGGCGCAGCCCGGCCACCGCGGCGGTGGCGCAGCTGATGGCCGACGGGGTGGACCCGGACGATCCGGCCGCGTTGGACGCCTGGATCGAGGCGAACCGGCACCGGCTCGCCGACGACGGCGCCTGACCGTGTCCCGGGGGTGGGTGGCTCCGCGCCGCCCGCCCTCGCGGCGGCCCGCGACGCCTCCCCGGTCACTGAGCGGCCCGCGACCCGCCTCGGTCGCTGGGTGGCGGGTCAGCGCAACGGGCCGAAGACCACAGCGGCGATCAGCGCGCCGAGCACACCACCGGCCAGCACCTGCGGCACCGTGTGGTCGCGCAGCCGTACCCGGGACCAGCCGACCACCGCCAGCAGCGGTGCGGCCGCGACCAGCCGCGTCCCGAAGGTCAACATCAGGATGACCAGCGTGCCGGCGGCCACCGCCGAGTGGATCGACATCTTCCACCAGTGGCTGACCGACACGGCGACGACGAGGCCGACCAGCCCGGCCACCGCCAGCGCCAGCACCGGGCGGGGCGCGCCGAGCACGGCGAGCAGGGCGAGCCCTGCGGCGACCGAGCCGAGGCCGACGAGCAGCGGCGCGCGGCGCTGCTCCCGGCGGCCGACGTGGTGGTCGGTGAGCCGGCCACGGCGTACCCCGCCGACGATGTAGGCGAACGGAATGCCGGTGACGAAGAGCGTGGCGAGCAGCCCCCAGACGAGACCCTGACCGGGGCGGTTCGCGCTGTGCCAGCTCACCGTGAGCATCAGCAGCGACACGAGCACCGCCGGTGCGGTCACCTCGGTGACCAGCCGGGCGATCCACAGCCCCGGCCCGGGTCGGGTGGTGACCGGGCGGAGTTCCGCACCGCCGCCCACGCCACCCCCTCCGGTACGCGCCTGTTGCCGATCAGCACCGACGCCGGACGGGCCGAGCCTGATCGTCACCGTACCGTCGGCGAAGCCAGGGGGTGTGTCGGTCCGGGCAGCGGAGCCAGACTGACGTGGGGGGTCGGGGCGACGGCCGACGGCGACGGGTTCGCCGGGCCGGGCCGGCGGGTCGGTACCGCGGGTGGCGTGGGGGTGGGGGCCGGCACGGACCGGGTGCTGGTCGGCACGGCGGTCGCGGTCGCGTCGTCGGTCGGCGTGGGTGTCGGGTCCGGCGTCGGGTCCACCGTCAGTGTCGGGGTCGGATCGGGGTCGGCCGAGCCGGTCGGGCCAGGGTCGGTGGGGTCCGGGTCGGGCGGATCGGTGGGATCGGTTGGGTCGGTGGTGGGCTCGGTCGGGTCCGGGTCCGGGTCCGGCGGATCGGTGGAGTCGGTGGGGTCCGGGTCCGGCGGGTCGGTCGGGTCGGGGTCGTGGGGCGGCGGAGCGACGGGCGGGGGTACGGGCGGCGAGGTGCCTCGCGTGGGTTTCGGCGCGACGGGCGGAGCGCTGGTGCGCAGGTCCGGCCCGGGATCGGCGGCGGCGGGTCCGTGCGCTGGAGGTCGTGGGGCGGCGGTCAGCCAGCCGCTGGTCGGGCCGACGCTGGGCGTGCCGAGCGGCGGAGGCGGCGGTTGGCTGGCCATCGGCAGCGGGATCACCACCGGCCCGACGGAAGGGGTCGGGATGAACGGGGTGCTGCTGTCCGGCAGGGCGGTGCTGCCCGGGGTGGCCGAGCCCGCGCTGATCGCGGCGAGGATGGGCATCGACGCGGTGCCGGCCAGCAGCGCGACGGTGAGCAGGTAACCGCGGGTGGGGCCACCGGCGCTGGGGGCACGGTGAACGCCGACCACCCCGCGATAGCCGCCGGCCGACCGGTGCCGACCAAGTGCTGGTGCGCCGGGACCGTCACCTGGCTCGTACACCGCACACTCCTTGTCGTCGGGTCGTCGGGTCCTTGGCGGGCGCGGACGGAAACCGTCGGGTCAAACCCGACAATTCACCCGATCGGCGCGATCCTGTGGGAATCAGCCTCGCGCAGTCACCCTCCGTCAGCCAACCTCCACCGCGTGTCGACACGCGGTGCTGGCCGAACGGTGACGATTCATGCCGCAACGCCTGGGAGACGCGGGCCGTCACGATGGCGACAAACGGCGTCAAAGCAGGGTCGGTCGGAATGCGGGGGCAGGCGTACTGTGGGCGCGCTCACCTGCTCTGCGAATATGGAGCACGACGGCAACGCAGCCGTGACCTCCGCGCACCCTCGCGGCAGGCGCGGCCCGGCGCCGGCGCTCCCCGATCCGGGTTCGGCCAGAACCCGGTTCACGCCGTGCGGCAACCCCCACCGGGGCTAGGCGCGGCCGCCAGGAACCGGTCCGGCAGCAGCCGGGCAGGCGCACGAGTTGCGTGGCCGGGTGACCCCCCGGTGCCGACGCAGACACGACAGGGAGAGACCGATGGCAAAGGGCGACCCCGGGGGCACCACCCGCAGCAGGCGGGCCGCACCCCGCTCCAGGAAGGGCACGGCCGGCGACCCCGCGCTGGTGCAGCTACTCACCCCCGACGGCGAGCGGATCGACAGCGCCACCGGGCCGGACGGCACCGAGTACCGCGTCGACTTCACCGACGAGGAGTACCGCGGGCTCTACCGTGACCTGGTGCTGGTCCGGAAGCTGGACGCCGAGGCGACCGCTCTCCAGCGCCAGGGCGAGCTGGGCCTCTGGGCCAGCCTGCTCGGCCAGGAGGCCGCCCAGGTCGGCTCCGGGCGGGCGCTGCGTGCCCAGGACATGGCCTTCCCGACCTACCGGGAGCACGGCGTCCTCTACTGCCGGGGCATCGACCCGATCATGCCGCTCGGCCTGTTCCGCGGCGTCGACCAGGGCGGCTGGGACCCGAACGAGTTCAAGTTCAACATGTACACGATCGTCATCGGCGCGCAGACCCTGCACGCCACCGGCTACGCGATGGGCATCACCATCGACGGCAAGACCGGCACCGACGACGGCGAGGCCGCGATCGCCTACTTCGGCGACGGCGCCACCAGCCAGGGCGACGTGAACGAGGCGTTCGTCTGGGCCAGCGTGTTCAACGCGCCGCTGGTCTTCTTCTGCCAGAACAACCAGTACGCGATCTCCGAGCCGCTGGAGCGGCAGACCCGGGTCCCGCTCTACCAGCGGGCCGCCGGCTTCGGCTTCCCCGGCGTACGGGTGGACGGCAACGACGTGCTGGCCTCGTACGCGGTCACCCGCACCGCGCTGGACAACGCGCGGCTCGGGCAGGGGCCGAGCCTGATCGAGGCGTACACCTACCGGATGGGCGCGCACACCACCTCCGACGACCCGACCCGCTACCGGATCGCCAGCGAGGTCGAGGCGTGGCAGGCCAAGGACCCGATCGCCCGGGTCAAGGCCTTCCTGGAGAAGCAGCAGATCGCCGACGCCGGCTTCTTCGCCGAGGTCGACGAGCAGGCCCGCCGCGAGTCGGTGCACCTGCGCGAGCGGGTGCTCGAGATGCCGAACCCGGAGCCGGTGACGATGTTCGATCACGTCTACCCCAACGGGTCTCCGCTGCTCGACGAGCAGCGCGCGCAGTTCAGCCGCTACATGGAGTCGTTCGAGGGGAGCGCCCACTGATGGCCACGGAGACGCTCACCATCGGTAAGGCCCTCAACACGGGTCTGCGCCGCGCCCTGGAGAACGACAGCAAGGTCATCATCATGGGCGAGGACGTCGGCAAGCTCGGCGGCGTCTTCCGGATCACCGACGGGCTCCAGAAGGACTTCGGTGACCAGCGGGTCATCGACACCCCGTTGGCCGAGTCCGGCATCATCGGCACCGCCGTCGGTCTGGCCATCCGCGGCTACCGGCCGGTCTGCGAGATCCAGTTCGACGGCTTCGTCTACCCCGCGTACGACCAGATCGTGTCGCAGGTGGCGAAGATGCACTACCGCTCGGGCGGCAAGCTCAACATCCCGATGGTCATCCGGATCCCGTTCGGTGGCGGCATCGGCGCGGTCGAGCACCACTCCGAGTCGCCGGAGGCGTACTTCGCGCACACCGCCGGCCTGAAGGTGGTGACCTGCGCCAACCCGCAGGACGCGTACGTGATGATCCAGCAGGCCATCGCCTCGGACGACCCGATCGTCTTCCTGGAGCCCAAGCGGCGCTACTGGGAGAAGGGCCAGGTCGACCTGGACGCGCCGCTGTCCGACGCGTACCCCCTGCACTCCGCCCGGGTGGTGCGGCCCGGCACCGACGCCACCGTGCTGGCCTACGGCCCGATGGTGCGGACCTGCCTGGACGCGGCGACCGCCGCCGCCGAGGACGGCCGTGAGCTGGAGGTCATCGACCTGCGCTCGCTCTCGCCGCTGGACCTGCGGGCGGCGTACGAGTCGGTGAAGCGCACCGGTCGTGCGGTAGTGGTGCACGAGGCGCCGTCCAACATCGGCCTCGGCGCCGAGTTGGCCGCGCGGATCACCGAGGAGTGCTTCTACTCCCTGGAGTCGCCGGTGCTGCGGGTGACCGGCTTCGACACCCCCTACCCGGCCGCCCGGGTGGAGGAGGAGTACCTGCCCGACCTCGACCGGGTGCTCGACGCCGTCGACCGCACCTTCGGCTGGTGAGCGGCATGTCCCGGATCAAGACGTTCAACCTGCCCGACCTGGGCGAGGGGTTGACCGAGGGCGAGATCCTGGCCTGGTTGGTCAAGGTCGGCGACACCATCGAGCTGAACCAGCCGATCGTCGAGGTGGAGACCGCGAAGGCGGCGGTGGAGATCCCGGCGAAGTGGGCCGGGCAGGTGCAGGCGATCCACCACCCGGAGGGCAGCACTGTCGAGGTCGGTACGCCGATCATCGCGATCGACACCGACCCGGGGGCCGGCCCGCTGGAGACGCCGTCGACCACTGCCACGCCCAGCGGTGACCTGCCCACCCCGTCGGCGGCTTCGCTGGCGGCGGTGGAGGTGGCACCGGCCGAGGGCATGGTCGAGCCCGGTCTGATCGGCGGTGCGGCCCCTGGTGGTCGCACGGCGGTGCTGGTCGGCTACGGCCCGCGTACCACCGCCGCGAAGCGCCGCCCCCGCAAGGGCGCGGTTCCCGCGCAGGCCGTGGCCGCTCCCGCACCGGCTGCGCCGACTGCACCACCGGTGGTGGCTCCGGCCCGCAACGGGCAGGCCGCGCTGACCGGTGGTGGCGTGCTCGCCAAGCCGCCGGTGCGCAAGCTCGCCAAGGACCTCGGGGTCGACCTCGGCACGTTGACCGGGTCCGGGCCGCTCGGCTCGATCACCCGGGAGGACGTGCAGCGGGCGGCGAGCGGTGCGACCACCGTCGTGGCCGAGCCGGTCGCGGCGACGACCGCGCCCAGCTTCGGCGCCGACCGGGAGCAGCGCATCCCGGTCAAGGGGGTTCGCAAGCTGACCGCCGAGAACATGTCCCGCTCGGCGTTCACCGCCCCGCACGTGACGGAGTTCCTGACCGTCGACGTGACCCGGGCGATGAAGGCGCTGGACCGGCTGCGCGGCCGGCGGGAGTGGCGCGACGTACGGGTCTCGCCGCTGCTGCTGGTGGCGAAGGCGGTGCTGCTCGCTGTGCAACGGCACCCGATGGTCAACTCGACCTGGGCGGGCGACGAGATCGTGGTCAAGGAGTACGTCAACCTCGGCATCGCGGCAGCCACCGAGCGCGGTCTGATCGTGCCGAACGTCAAGGACGCCGGCCGACTCTCGCTGCGCGAGTTGGCGGACGCGCTGACCGATCTGGTGCAGACGGCGAAGTCCGGCCGTACCTCGCCGGCGGCCATGTCCGGCGGCACCCTGACCATCACCAACGTCGGCGTGTTCGGGGTGGACACCGGCACACCGATCCTGCCGCCGGGTGAGTCCGCGATCCTGGCGTTCGGCGCGGTGCGGGAGATGCCCTGGGTGCACAAGGGCAAGGTCAAGGTTCGCCAGGTCACCACGTTGGGGTTGAGCTTCGATCACCGGATCATCGACGGTGAGCTGGGTTCGAAGTTCCTGCGGGACGTCGGCGACTTCCTCACTGATCCGGAGGCGGCGCTGCTCGCCTGGACCTGATCGTTCGCGTCACCAGCCACGGCCGGTGTGCCACGGGTTAACGCCCGGCACACCGGCCGTGTCCGTTGGGCGACGGAACCATCGGTCAGGAGCCCCGTTGACCTTTGATTGTTAGGCGGGTGTCTCAGCTCACCTAATAATCGATGGAATTTCGCCGGCTTCTGCTGTTGAATAGATGCATCAGGGGCTGACAACCGAATAGCTAGGGGGACCCACCAATGAGCATGATCGAGCGAATCCGCAACCACCGCGACGCCACCCGCCGCGCCCGTGCCATCGAGCACGCGCTGCGCTCGGCGAACTCGCCGGCGGTCCGCGAGGAGATCCTCGTCATCGCCCAGCGTCACATGAGCTGACGCTCCACGACATTCCTCACCTCCTCCAGATCGATGGCCCACCCGGCCCACCGGGTGGGCCATCGGCGTTCAGCCGCCACCCACCACCGGGATTCCGCCCTGCCGCAGCGCCCGGTACGGTGGGCTTCGGTCGCCGCCCGCCGACCCGGCAGAGGCCGAGCCGACAGAAGCTGCTCGACACCAACCGGCCACGGTGAGTGACGGCCAGTGCTCCTTGGACGTGTCGTGCCACCACCCGATACCGTGCGGGGAGCCGGCACAGCGGTACGCCGGTGACGCCGGCAGCCACGCCGAGGAGACCGATCGGCACCGGCGAGCCGACATGTGATGGAGGAGGCGCACCCATGACGTCCGAGGGCCCGCACCGTTCCGGCCAAGAGCCGGACGAGGTGTCACCGGGCGCCGGCGGACCGGCGCCGTACGGCGACCGCCCGGCGCAGCCGGACAACGGCCAGAACGCCGCCGGCCCCGACCTGGGCTGGGCACCCCCGCCCCCGACACGGCCCAACCCGTCGGCGCCGGCATGGGCGACCCAGCCCGAGCAGCCACCGGCCCCCGCCTGGGGTGCCGCCGCTGCTCCACAGTCCAACGACCCGGCACAGCCCGCCTGGGCCGCCGGCGGTGGCGGGAGCGAACCGCCGCAGCAGCAGCCCGGTGCGTGGCCCGGCAACGACGGTGCCCCGGCTCCGGCGCAGCCCGACCCCTGGGCGGCGCAGCAGCAGGGTTGGACGCCCGCCGAGCAGAGCGCGCCCGCGCCGACCTGGACCCCGAGCGCCCCGGCCGAGCAACCGGACTGGGTGCAGGTCCAGCCGGCCGCGCGGGGCGCCGCACAGGTTCCGCCGGCCACCGCCGCCTGGCCCGCCCAGGAGGACCCGGCCGCCGGCTGGGGTGGCGCGGCGCAGCAGACCAACCCGCCCGCCGCCGACTGGCGCGGGGCCGAGTCCACCCAGTCCGACGCACCGCAGTCCGCCGCCTGGCCCGGCGGCGCTCAGCAGGAACAGGCCACCGGCAACGGCGGCTGGCCCGCTGGCGGCGCCCGGGACGACCAGCCGGTGTGGACGCCGGCCGAGCAGTCGCCACCGGCCTGGGGCCAGCCCGCCGAAGCAACCGAGCAGCCCGCCCCCGGCTGGGGTCAGGCCGCCCAGCCGAACGCGGCCCGTGGCGCCGCCCAGGTCCCGGCCCCGACGACGACCTGGCCCGCCCAGGACGACCCGGCCAACTCCGGCGGGTGGGCCGCGCAGCAGCAGGCGCAGCCCGCAGCGTGGAACGACGGCAACGACGCGCGGCAGGACCAGCCCGCGCAGCCGACCCCCGGGCAGCCGGCCGCCTGGGGCGGTGCCGAGAGCCGCCCGCAACAGCCCGACTGGGTGCTGTCCCAGCCCGAGCAGCCGACCGAGCGGCCGGAGCAGGCAGCGTGGACCCCGCCGGAGCCGAGCAACCTGCCCGCCCGGGCCAGCGCCAGCGTGCCCACCAGCGGCGGCGCACCCAACTGGGCCGCCAGCCCGGACAACGCCGCGCAGGGCAACTCCGGCGCTGTGGCGGAGGTCGAACCGTGGGCGCCCGGTGAGGTGTGGGGCCGCGCGGAGGCCGAGGCTTCCGCCCAGGCCCGTGGCGGCTGGGAGGCGGACCGGGCCGACGAGGCACCGGCCTACCAGCCCGGTCCCGCACCGGGCATCTCACCGGCGAACGCGGTGCCGCTGCCTCCGCAGGAGCAGCGCGTGCCGGGCGCCAGCCTGGCTGCCGCCCCACCGGCCGACTACGCGCCCCAGGCCCAGTTCGCGCCGATCCCCGAGCAGCCCGCCTACGCCGAGCGGGAGACCCCGGACGCCGCCGCGCAGTACGGTGGCCGCCCCGAGGACTCCGCCGCGAGCGCCGCGGTGGTGCCCGCCCCGCGTACCTCACCGGAGTCCGGAGCGGGCCGTGCGGCGGTACCGGTGTCGGACGCCGAGTCGGCAGCCGGCGCGGCGGCCCGGGCCACGGCGAGCGCTTCGGTGCCGCTGGCCAGCCGGGTGATGCCCCCGACCGACCAGGCGATCCGACCGACCGGCACCGCCGCACCGCAACCCCGGGTGTACGGTCGCCCGGCTCGACCGGAGCCGGAGGCCGAGCCCGAGCCGGAGGCGTTCCAGGGCAACCCGGGCGGCGACCGTCAGGGTGCCCCGGAGTGGCAGAACGACGCGCCGCAGCAGGCCACGCCCGACTGGCAGAACGAGGGCCAGCGGCAGATCGCGCCCGACTGGCAGCACGACGCGCAACGGCAGGCGGGGTCCGGCTGGGGTGGCGACTCCCCGGCCGAGCCGCGCTTCGACGACCGGCAGCCCGCACCGAACCCGTTCAACGAGGCCCCGTCGGCGCCGCCGGCGTTCCCGCCCGGTGTGCCGTCCTTCGTCGACGCCCCGGGTAACAACAGGCCGGTGAACGGCGTTCGGCCGCACGCCGGTGCCGACCAGCCGGCGGACCAGTTCGGCGGCCCCGGCTCGCCGTCCGCCGGCACCGTGAACGGGACGTCGACCTTCGGTGCGCCGACCTTCGGTGGCCCCGGTTCCGGCGGGCCCGGCTTCGGCGCGCCGGCGGCCGAACCGGTGTCGGGCAGCGGCTTCCCGCCGTCGTTCCCGCCGCCGGCGCAGTCCGCGCCGTCCTGGGGCCAGGAGGCCAGCCCGACGGACCAGGGCCGGTTCGACGCGTTCAAGCCGGACGCCGACGAGCCGAAGGTGGAAGCACCGGCGCCGAAGGTGCGCAACGGCCGGGTGCTGGCCGCGGTGCTGATCGCCGCGGTGCTCATCCTGGCGGTGCCGCTCGGTCTGCTGCTGCTGCTCGGCAAGGTCGGCGGGGACGACGCGCCGGCCTTCGACCCGGCGGTCGGCACCTGCGTGAAGCAGTCCGGCGAGGGCGGCGCCTCGGCGGCGGACTGTGGCGAGGCGGGTGCGTTCACGATCGTCTCGAAGGTGGACGCCAAGGAGAAGTGCACCGACACGACGCAGCCCCACGTGGTGCTGCCGGGTGACGGCAGCAACCGGGTGCTCTGCCTGAAGCCGGCCGCAAAGTAGCTGCACCGACGGCGGGGTCACGGGCAACCGTGGCCCCGCCGTCGTCGTACCCGCAGGTGGTGTCGGTGACCACCAAATCTCGCCCCCTCCGGCCGGGTGCGGGCCGATGGTCAGGCACGATGGGTGCATGAGCGCACGAGTACGGGCTCCCGAACTGCGCGGTCGGGGCTGGCTGAACACCGGTGGACGCGACCTCAAGCTCGCCGACCTTCGCGGCAAGATCGTCATCGCGGATTTTTGGACGTTCTGCTGTATCAACTGCCTGCACGTGCTCGACGAGCTGCGCCCGCTGGAGGAGAAGTACGGCGACGTGCTCGTCGTGATCGGCGTGCACTCGCCGAAGTTCGAGCACGAGAAGGACGCCGACGCGCTCGCCGCCGCCGTGGAGCGGTACGGGGTGCACCACCCCGTCCTCGACGATCCTGAGCTGGACATGTGGCAGCAGTACGCGGCCCGGGCCTGGCCGACCCTGTCGGTGATCGACCCCGAGGGTTACGTGGTGGCCACCATGGCCGGCGAGGGGCACGCCGAAGGGCTCGCCCGGCTGATCGACGAGTTGGTCGCCACCCACGAGGCCAAGGGCACCCTGCACCGGGGGGACGGCCCGTACGTCCCGCCGCCGGCACCGGAGACCGCGCTGCGCTTCCCGGGTAAGGCGACGCTGCTGCCGAACGGCAACCTGCTGGTCTCGGACTCGGCCCGGCACTCGGTGGTCGAGGTCGAGCCGGACGGTGAGACGCCGGTGCGGCGGATCGGCTCGGGTGAGCGGGGTCGGGCGGACGGGCCGGCGGCCACCGCGACGTTCTCCGAGCCGCAGGGCGTGTGCCTGCTGCCCACGCATGTCGCCGAGGTGGCCGGTTACGACCTGGTGGTGGCCGACACCGTCAACCACCTGCTGCGCGGCGTACGGCTGGAGTCCGGCGAGGTGGTCACGGTGGCCGGCAGCGGCCGGCAGTGGCGCGCCGAGGTCGACGACCACGCCCACGACGCGCTCGCCGTCGACCTCTCCTCACCGTGGGATCTGGCCTGGTACGACGACAAGCTGATCATCGCGATGGCCGGTATCCACCAGCTGTGGTGGTTCGACCCGATCAAGCGGACCGCCGGCATGTACGCCGGCACCACAGTGGAGGCGCTGCGCGACGGCCCGCTGGCCGAGGCGTGGATGGCCCAGCCGTCGGGGCTCTCCGTCTCGGTCGACGGCACCCGGCTCTGGGTGGCTGACAGCGAGAGCAGTGCGATCCGGTACGTGGAGAACGGCGTGCTGGGCACCGCCGTCGGGCAGGGCCTGTTCGATTTCGGGCACGTGGACGGTCCGGCGGAGTCGGCGCTGCTGCAACACCCGCTGGGCGTGTGCGCGCTGCCGGACGGCTCGGTGCTGATCGCTGACACGTACAACGGCGCGGTGCGCCGCTTCGACCCGGACAGCAACCAGGTCTCCACCGTGGCGGACGGGTTGGCGGAGCCGAGCGACCTGGTGCTCACCCCGTCCGGTGAGGTGCTGGTGGTGGAGTCGGCCGCGCACCGGTTGACCCGGCTCGCGCCGGGTGCCCTGTCGGCGGCGGGGGCCAGCACGGTGGACGGCCCCCGGCACCGCACCGAGCGCAAGCCGACTGATCTCGCGGCCGGCGAGGTCACCCTGGACATCGTCTTCACCCCGGCGCCGGGGCAGAAGTTGGACGAGACGTACGGGCCGTCGACCCGGTTGGTGGTGTCGGCGTCCCCGCCGGAGCTGCTGGTGGAGGGTGCCGGGACGGGCACCGAGCTGTCCCGTCGGCTGGTGCTCAACGGCGAGGTCACCGCTGGCGTGCTTCAGGTGACGGCTCAGGCGGCGACCTGTGACGCGGACGTGGAGCACGCGGCGTGCCACCTGACCCGGCAGGACTGGGGCGTACCGGTCCGGGTGGTCGACGGTGCCGTGACGCGGCTGCCACTGGTGCTCCGCGGTCTGGACGCCTGACCTGGTCGGAGGGCCCCGCGCGGGCCCCTCCGGTCAGGCGAACGGGGCGAGCGTGATGTCGGCGTCGATCAGGGTGGCGCGGACGAGTTCGGCTGCGGAGACCGCACCCGGGGTGTCGCCGTGCACGCAGATCGAGTCGACCGAGCAGGGGATGACGGTGCCGTCGACAGCCACCACGCTGCGGTGCGTGGCCATCCGCACCGCCCGTTCGGCGACCTGCTCGGGGTCGGTGATCACCGCGCCCGGGGTGCCGCGCGGCACCAGCGCACCGTTGGGCAGGTAGGCGCGGTCGGCGAAGGCCTCGGCCACCACCGGCAGACCGGCACCGACGGCGAGTTGGGCGAGGGTCGACCCGGGCAGGCAGAGCACCGGCAGCTCGGGGTCGTAGCCGGTGACCGCCGCGACCACCGCCGCCGCCTGGGATTCGTCGATGCTGGCCGCGTGGTAGAGCGCGCCGTGCGGCTTGAGGTAGCGGACCCGGGTGCGGAACAGCCGGCAGAACGCGTCCAGCGCCCCGAGCTGATAGGTCACCTCGTCGCGGAGCTCGGCGAAGTCGTACGCGATGTGCCGCCGGCCGAAGCCGGCCAGGTCGCGGTAGCCGACCTGCGCGCCCACCGCCACCCCACGGTGCGCGGCGCCCTCGCAGACCCGCCGCATGGTGGACGGGTCGCCGCCGTGGAAGCCGCAGGCGACGTTGGCGGAGGTCACCAGGTCCAGCAGCGCGTTGTCGTCGCCGAGTCGCCAGATGCCGAATCCCTCGCCCAGGTCAGCGTTGAGGTCCATGGAATCTGACGGTAGTACCTGGCCGTGCCTGCGCGAGCGCTGTCACGTCGGTGACCACCCCGATGACGGGGTATCCGCCGGTGGTCGGATGGTCCGCGAGGAAGATCAGGGGTTGTCCGTCCGCCGGCACCTGTACCGCGCCGAGCACGATGCCCTCGCTGGGGAGTTCGCCGGCGACCGCGCGGGGCAGCGGCGCGCCGGCGAGGCGCGCGCCGACCCGGTTGCTCACCGGGCTGATGGTGTACGCGCTGCCGAAGAGCCGGTCGAACGCAGTCGGCGTGAACCAGTCCTCGCGGGGGCCGGGGCCGAGCGTCAGGTGCAGCTCCGGCTCGGGGTGGGCGCAGCTGGTCGAGTCGACCGGCGCGGGTGCGGCGACCGGTTCGCCCAGTGGCAGCCGGTCGCCGTCCCGCAGCGCAGGTGGGCCGAGCCCGGAGAGGGTGTCGGTGGCCCGGCTGCCGAGCACCGGTGGCACGTCGATGCCGCCCGCGACCGCCAGCCAGCTCCGTACGCCCCGTCGGGCGGGGCCGATCCGCAGCACCGTGCCGGCCGGCACGCTGAGCGGGCGTCCGGTGTCACCGGGCCGAGCACCCGCCTGGACCGGGACCTCGGCACCGGTGACCGCGACAGTGGTGGCCCGGGTCAGCCGCACTGTGCAGCCGGTCAGGGTGATCTCCAGGCCGGCCGCGTGCTCCGGGTTGCCGACCAGCCGGTTGGCCAGCCGCAGGGCGGCCGGGTCGAGGGCGCCGGAGCGGGGTACGCCCAGGTGCGCCCAGCCGGGCCGGCCGAGGTCCTGCACTGTGGTGAGCGCGCCGGCGCGGAGCACCTCGATGGCGCCCGGGTGGGTCACGCCGCCACCATCCGGACGGTGGTGCCCGGGTTGAGGCGGGCCGGCGGATCGGCGGCGACGTCGAACAGCACCAGGTCGGTCCGGCCGACCAGCTGCCAGCCGCCGGGCGACGCGCCCGGATAGATGCCGGCGTACGGGCCTGCCAGCGCGACCGAGCCGGCCGGGACCCGGGGTCGGGGCGTGGCCAGCCGGGGCAGCGCCAACTCGGCGGGCAGCCCGGTCAGGTAGGGAAAGCCGGGGGCGAAGCCGCAGAACGCGACCCGGAACCTGGTGCTGGTGATCCGCTGCCGCACCGCTGACACGTCCACGCCCCAGTGGTCGGCCACCGCCGGCAGGTCCGGCCCGTCGAAGGAGACGGGCACGACCACGTCCGCCGCGTCGGCGTCGGGGTTGGCGGCGGCGCTGGCGTCGGCGTCGGCGTCGGCGTCGGCGTTGGCGTCGGCGCTGGCGTCGGCGTTGGCGTTGGCGTTGGCGTTGTGGCCTGCGGCTCTGGTGTGCTCGGGGCCGGTGGCCGCGGCGGCGACGGCGGACGCCCATCGGGTCAGCTGCCGGGCGGTGGCGGTCGGGTCGGGCAGGCCGTCGAGCAGCACGGTCCGGGCCGCCGGCACGATCTCGACGGCGATCAGGTCGCCCCGTTCCCGACGCCGCCACAGTTCGCTGCGCCACGCTTCGACGAGCGCGGCCTCGGGGATGTCGGTGGGCGTGGTGCAGTCGAGGAGCAGGGCGTGCGCCCCGACGGGTCGGATCCGCATCCGCTCATCCTCGCCGATGTGCCGCCGATCCGGTGTTCACGGTGATGGTGCCCGGTGTCACCAACGCCACTACTTACAAGTAACCTACGGTGTCGTAACCTGACTGGGTGACCACCTCCGCCCCGCTTCGCCTGAAGCCGGTCGACATCGGTAAGCCTCGGATGCGCGGCTGGCTCCACACGTACGCCTTCTTCGTCGCCGTGGTCTGCGGCATCGTGCTCTGCTCGATCGCCGCCACCAGGCCGGGATGGGCGCCACTGGTGAGCTGCCTCATCTACAGCCTGACGGTCTGCGGGCTCTTCGGCACGAGCGCGTTGTACCACCGTCGGGTGTGGTCGGAGCGCGGCTACCAGCTGATGCGCCGGATGGACCACTCGATGATCTTCGTGTTCATCGCCGGCACGTACACACCGCTCTGCGTGATGCTGCTCGCGCCCCGGCCTGCCACGGTGATGCTGGCCCTGGTCTGGGGTGGCGCGCTGGCCGGCGTGGCGGTCAAGGTGGTCTGGCCGCACGCCCCGCGCTGGGTGTCCGCGCCGCTCTACCTGGCGCTGGGCTGGGTGGCGGTGGCCATGCTGCCGGAGATCCTGCACGGCGGCGGCGTCGCGGCACTGGTGCTGCTGATCGTCGGCGGCGCGATCTACAGCGTGGGCGCGGTCTTCTACGCGTTGCGGCGGCCCAATCCGTGGCCGACCGTCTTCGGCCACCACGAGTTTTTTCACGCCTGCACGCTGCTGGCGGCGCTCTGTCACCACATCGCCATCTACTTCGCGCTTTTCGCCTGACCCGAACTCCGGGATCGGCGGCTCCCCGGGATCGGGCACCGCATCCCACCTCACGATCCGCGGGGGCGCGCGGGGCGCGGCTCCGGGGCCGGGGCCGAACGCGAGCCGGGGCCCCGCGACGCTGCGGGACCCCGGAGTGTGTGAGCGAGGATCAGACCGGTCGGCCCGGCCTACGCACCTCGCGGTACTCCTGCACGACCTGGTCGTTCTGGACCGGAACGACCCGGTCGGCCACCACGCGCTCCTCGCGCACCGGCGCGGCGACCACCGCGCGGCGGCGGCTGCTCCAGAAGTAGAGGGTGACGAGCAGACCGGCGACGCCGGCCAGCATCAGCACCCAGCCGACCACTGACAGGTCAAGCCAGCCCAGGTCGGCTTCCACTGCGAACGCGAAGATCGCGCCTATCGCGATCAAGAAGATGCTGCCACCAATGCCCATGTCTCGCTCCTCGGCTCTAACCTGGCGTACCTCGCGCCGCGGCCGTCGGTAGGGGTGCGGCATCCATCGACTTACCCCGGCACGGAGATCGCCAATCGGGCAAGCTGGGACCATGACGGACGCCGACCCCGAGACACGGACACTGGTGTTGCTGCGGCACGCGAAGGCCGAGCAGGGCAACGACGCGGCGGACGACGCCGAACGGCCACTGAGCGCCCGTGGGACCGCCGACGCGGCCGCGGCGGGGGCCTGGTTGGCGCACCACGGGCTGCTGCCCGACGTGGTGATCTGCTCGACGGCCCGCCGCACCCGGCAGACCTGGCACGGCGTGGCGATGGGGATGACCGGTTCCCCGCCGGAGGGTGGCCCGACCGGTCCCCGCCCGACCGTCCGTTATGAGCCGGGCGCGTACGACGCGCACCCCGAGGAGTTGTTGTCGCTGGTCCGCACGGTGGACCCGGCGGCCCGCACGGCACTGCTCATTGCCCACAATCCAGGCATCTCGCTGCTCTCGGCGCTCTTCGACCCCGAGGGTGTCGACGACGGGGGGCTGCGCACCGCCGAGTTGGCGGTACACCGCTGCCCGGTCGGCTGGTCGCAGTGGAGCAGGGCGGGAGCGCCGCTCACGGCCCGCCACACCGCAAGCGACTGAGCCACCCGCCGGCAGTCGACGGGTGGCTCAGCGGTACGCGTCCAGCCTGGGTGGGGATCAGGACGGCGGCGCGGTCGGTGGCGGCGGGTCCGGCGGTGGCGGCATCATCGCCGTCGGATGAGACAGCCGGTTCTCCTCCACGATGAGGGTTCGGGCCCGCTTGCGCCGGTCCTGCCAGAACCAGAGCGTGGTCAGCAGGACGGCCAGCCCAGCCAGGATGAACACCCAGCCGACCGCGCGTACGTCGATCCACCAGACGTTGGCTCTCAGCGCGAAGGTCAGGATCGCGCCGATCGCGATGAGAAAAATGCCGCTACCTACACCCATGTGCGCTGCACTCCCCCGTGCGGTGGCTCTGGGCGTTCCCTTTCGAGGTCACGCGACGGTTACCCGCCACGCCACCGGCATACCCGACCGGGCTCGCCGAATACGTGCCCGACGCGGGGTGGGACGGCGACGGCCGGCGAGGCAGACAGCCCCGCCGGCCGTTGCGGCGTCGGGTGGTGCGACCCGAAACCGTCAGACGTGCCGTGGCACGCTCAGAAGGCCTCCTCCGGGAGGTCCATGATGTCGAGGTCCGCACCCTCGATGATCCGCCGGTCGGCACCGATGCGGGGCAGCACCTCACGGGCGAAGAAGCGGGAAGCGGCCACCTTGCCGGTGTAGAACGCCTTGTCACTGGCGGAAACCTCGCCGGCCAGCGCCTTCAGCGCCACGTCGGCCTGCCGCTGCAGCAGCCAACCGACCACCAGGTCGCCGATCGCCAGCAGGAACCGCCGGCTGCTCAGCCCGACCTTGTAGAGGGCGCGGGTGTCGCCGCCCTGCGCCTCGCCCAGCCAGCCCGTCATCACACCGAGGATGTTCTGCACCTCGGCGAGCGCCTTGCCGAGCGCCTGCCGCTCGTCCTTGAGCTGACCGTTGCCCGCCTCGGAGGAGATGAACTCCTGGATCTCGCCGGCCACCGCCATCAGCGCCTTGCCGTTGTCCCGCACGATCTTGCGGAAGATCAGGTCCAGGCTCTGGATGGCGGTGGTGCCCTCGTACAAGGTGTCGATCTTGGCGTCCCGGACGTACTGCTCCAGCGGGTAGTCCTGCAGGAAGCCGGAGCCGCCGAAGGTCTGCAGGGCCTCGTGCCCGAGCAGCTCGTACGCCCGCTCCGAACCAACGCCCTTGACCAGCGGCAGCAGCAGGTCGTTGACCCGCTTCGCCAGCTTGGTGGCCTTCTCGTCGCCGGCCGCCTCGGCGATCGCGACCTTGTCCTGCCAGGTGGCGGTGTAGAGGACCAGGGCGCGCAGACCCTCGGCGTACGACTTCTGCATCAACAGCGAGCGGCGCACGTCCGGGTGGTGGGTGATGGTGACGCGGGGCGCGGTCTTGTCCGCCTGCTGGATCAGGTCGGCGCCCTGCACCCGGTTCTTCGCGTACTCCAGGGCGTTGAGGTAGCCGGTGGAGAGGGTGGCGATGGCCTTGGTGCCGACCAGCATCCGGGCGTACTCGATGATCATGAACATCTGCCGGATGCCGTCGTGCTTGTCGCCCAGCAGCCAGCCCTTGGCCGGTACGCCGTGCTCGCCGAAGGTCAGCTCGCAGGTGTTGGAGACCTTCAGGCCCATCTTGTGCTCGACGTTGGTGGCGTAGACGCCGTTGCGCTCGCCCAGCTCGCCGGTGGTCTCGTCGAAGTGGAACTTCGGCACCACGAAGAGCGACAGGCCCTTGGTGCCGGGGCCACCGACCCCCTCCACGCCCACCGGGCGGGCCAGCACGTAGTGCACGATGTTGTCGGTGAGGTCGTGCTCACCGGAGGTGATGAAGCGCTTCACGCCCTCGATGTGCCACGAGCCGTCCGGCTGCTGGATGGCGCGGGCGCGGCCGGCGCCGACGTCCGAGCCGGCGTCCGGCTCGGTGAGCACCATTGTGGAGCCCCACTGCTTGTCGATGAAGAGCTTGGCCCACCGCTTCTGCTGCTCGGTGCCCTCGACCTCCAGCACGTGCGCGAAGGACGGACCCGAGGCGTACATCCAGATGGGGGCGTTCGAGCCGAGCACCAGCTCGGCGAGGGCCCACCAGAGGGCGCGCGGCGCAGTGGTGCCACCCAGGTGCGGCGGCAGGTCCAGGCGCCAGAACTCGGAGTCCATGAACGCCTGGTACGACTTCTTGAACGACTCCGGCAGCGGCGCGGTGTGCGTGGCCGGGTCGAAGACCGGCGGGTTGCGGTCACTGTCCGTGTAGCTGGCGGCCAGATCCTCGCGGGCGAGGCGGTCCAGCTCGGCGAGGAAGGTGCGGGCCGTGTCGGCGTCGAGTTCCGAGTACGGCGCCTGGCCGAACGCCCGGTCCGCCCCGAAGACCTCGAACAGGTTGAACTCGAGATCCCGCAGGTTGCTCTTGTAGTGGGTCATGCTCGCTGGCCCCGCTTCCGGACAGGTGTTACCGATCAGTAACCCAGACTGTATTACTCGCGGGTAGGCAGCGACAAGCGGATCACCCAAGTGACGGCGATTACACACCTGCGGTGCCGCCGGCCGACTCAGCTCTCGGCGGCGCCGACCTCCCAGCTCGGGACGGCCACGGCCGCGCTGGTACGAGCACCCACGTACTCCATCAGGACCAGCGCGATGTCGTCGTCAAGCCGGCCGTGGACCCACTCGACCAGGGCGGTCTCCAGCGACGCCAGCCCGTCGGCGACAGTGCCATGGCCGAGCAGCCGCCAGGCCCGGTCGGCGGTGGGGAAGAACTCGCCGTCCCGCCGCGCCTCGCCGAGACCGTCGGTGAACAACAGCAGCCTGTCCCCGGGCTCCAGGCGTTCGACCCGGGGGCGGACCACCGGCATGAACCCGAGCGGAGGCGCCGGGGCCGGCGGTTCCAGCGGGATCACCGCGCCCCGACGCAGCAGCAGCGGCGGCGGATGCCCGCAGTTGACGATCGTCAGGGTGCCGCCCCGCTCCTCGACCAGTGCCGCCGTGACGAAGTCCTCGTCCCCGACGTTGCGGGCCACCGCCCGGTCCAGGTCGGCGACGACGGCCCGCAGGTCGGCCCGCTCGTACGCCACGTGCCGGTAGGAACCGAGGACGATGCTGGCCAGCCGGACCGCGTCCAGGCCCTTGCCTCGCACGTCACCGATGATCATGCGTACGCCGTAGGGGGTGTCGATCGCCTCGTACAGGTCGCCGCCGATCTCGGCCGTCGCGGTGGAGGAGATGTAACGCCCCGCTACCGAGAGCGTGCCGACCTGCGGTCCGAGCGGGCGCAACACCGCCTGCTGGGCCACCGAGGCGAGTTTGGTCAGCTCGACGATCCGCTCGGCCTGCCGCTGGCGAACCCAGGCCACCGCCACTGCCAACGCGGTGACGAGCGCGACCGCGACAACGTTGACCGAGGTGTCCAACGAAACCTTCGGCGCGACCAGCGCGAAGCCGACGCTGAACAGAGTCGCCGCGACGCCCACCCCCAGGACCACCAGCCAGGACGCCAGGGCCGCGGCGAGCACCGGTGCGGCGGCCAGGAGCGCGACGTAGTGCACCTCCCGGCCGTCCGCCACCTCCACCGCCGACACGATCGCGAGCAGAACGAGGGCCGCGCCGAGGCCGGCGCGGGATCCGGGGCTCAGCGGGCGGCGGCCCGACTGGAGGAGTCGCGTGGGTACGACTGACAGTTTGCCTGATCCACGTGAACCGGTGAATGAACCTGACCCGTCGTCCGAGCAGGTTCTGTCCGGCCGGCCCAGTCGGCTGACCGAATCGGCGTCGTCCGCGCCGCTCAGCCGAGAACCTCGTAGCGGACGGTGAGCGCGCCCACGTCGACCGAGGCGATGGTGGCGAAGGCGGCCCGGGAGAGATCCAGGCAGCGGCCGTCGATGAACGGGCCGCGGTCGTTGATCCGCACCGTCACCGACTTGCCGTTGGCCGGGTTGGTCACCCGGACCTTGGTGTTGAACGGCAGTGTCTTGTGCGCGGCGGTCAGCGCGTCAGGGTTGAACGACTCGCCGTTGGCGGTGAGCTGCCCGTCGGAATAGAACGAGGCACCGCACGAACCGCTCTCCAGCACCTTCGCCGCGGCCGTGGTCTTCTTCGCGGTCGGCTTCGGCTTCGGCTTCGGCGACGTGGTGCGCTCCTTGCTCCGGGAGGCGGCCTGCTGCGACCGGGTCGCCGACGGGCTTGCGGTCGCACTGGGCGAGGCGCTGGCGCTCGGGGAGACGCTTGGGGAGCTGGGGGTGAGGCTGCTCGCGGCGGTGGTCGGGGTGAGGTCGAGAGCAACCTGCCCCGACTGGTCGGAGCCGGAGGCCAGCTGCACGGCACCGACGGTGCCCCCGACCGCGAGGGCGACGCCGACCGCCGCGGTGGCCACGATGCCCGCCGGGGAGGAGAAGATGCGGGTACGGGAGTGCCTGCCTGCCACCGGCCCGGTCCTTTCGTCGTCTGAACAAACCGGGTCGGACCGTAACGAGAGAAGCACTTCCGAAGTCAACGTGATCATGGTGCTATGCCCGCATTTGCACAGGTACGTGTAGCCGATCATCCGATCCGGGGTGGGCCGGGCGGCCCGGGTGCGGCGGGACCCACCGTCCGTACCGCAGGATGAGCGGATGCCCTCCGAGCTGACCGAACGCCTGGCCGCCCTGTTCCGGTGGATCGACCCCGGCCCGGGCACCAGTCACCTGGTCAGCGACATCTCCGGTTGGTGGCGGGACCCGACGGTGCTGGCCGAACTGGGACCGGCCCTGGTCGCGCCCTACCGGGCCGCCCGGCCCACCGTGGTGCTCGCGCCGGCCGTCACCGGGCTGCTGCTGGGGCCGTTGGCCGCCACCGCCCTCGGGGTCGGCTTCGTGGCCGCACACAAACCCGGTGACGGACGGCTGCCGGCCGGACCGCTCACCTGGGCCCAGAGCCCACCGGACTACCGGGGCCGACGCGTCGACCTCGCCGTACGGGACCGACACCTCGGCCCCGACGACCGGGTGCTGGTGGTGGACGACTGGGTGCGCACCGGCGCGCAGCTACGCGCCCTCTACGACATCTGCGCCGCACGGGGCGCCGAGGTGCTGGGCACCGCCGTGGTGGCGGTGGACTGCCCGCCCGACGTCGCGGCCGACCTCCGGATCACCGGCCTGATCGCCGCCGCCGATCTGCCCGCTTGACCTCAAGCGAGGTTCAGCATTGACGATCGACTGATGAGTGACGGAGTTCTCGACGAGGCGTACGAGCGACTGCACCGCACCGGCCCCGAGTTCGAGGGCTGGTTGTCCAACCACGGGCCGATGGCCGTCGAGGCGTTGGTCCGGCACGGGCACCAGCAACGGGTGCACCGCTGGCTCGACGACTACCTCGGCCGCCTCGACGAACTGCCCCGGGGGCTGCACCCGATCGACGACTGGCGGTCAGCGCTGGGCGACCCGAAGCGCGCCGGCGACTGGTTGACCTACTTCGACGGCCAACTGCGCGAACACCCGTGGCGCGCGGTGCTCGGCACCTGGTGGCCCCGGCTGCTGCCGGGCATCGCCGCCGGTGCCACCCACGGGGTGATCCGGGTCGGGCACGCCGTACGCGCGCTCGACTCGGCCGACGAGAACCCACTGCGGCTCGCCGAGTTGGGCCAGGCCCTCGGCTACTGGGCGGCCCGCTGGCAGCCGATCCCCGGCACCGACCAACTGCTCGCCGGCAATCCGGAGCAGTCGGGCACCAGCGACGTCGACGTGGCGGCCGCGCTGGCCGGGGTGCCGCGGATCGACGACCAGACCGGGGGCATCCGGGATCGGCTGGGCCGGCTGCCGGACGTACCCCGGTGGGAGCCGGCGCTCGCGGCGCTGCGACCGGCGCGGAGCCCGGCCGAGGCGCAGCGCGGGCTCACCACGCTGGTGCACCGGGCCGGCCTGGACTACCTGCGCTTCGGGCACACCAACCCGGTCATGCTGGTGCACGCGGTGACCGCGCCGACCGCTGTGCTGCGTACCCTGCCGGCTCTGGACCGGGCCCTGTGGGCGCCGAGCCTCACCGCGGCCTGGGCCGCGACGGCGGCCATGACCTCGGTGTACGCCCCGGCCGACGGCATCGCGCCACCGACGGTGGCCCCGGCGACGCCAGCGGAGGTCTTCGCCCGCGCGGCCCGGCACGGCGACGAGCACGTGGTCAAGCTGGCCGACGCGATCCTCGACGCGTACGCGGCCAGCGGCGACGACCGGCTCCTCACCGCACCCGGCTACGCCGGCCAGTTGATCTGAGCGGGGCGACGGGTATTGCGGCAGCGTCCCGGCCCGTGCTGGCCTAGCCTCGGCAGGATGTGGCCTCGGATCGGTGAACTGCGCGCCCTCGCTCTCGGCACCCCCGGCGAGCTACGGGCAACCCTCAACACCCTGGTGCTGGCCGGGGTGAAGACCGCCACGGCCGGGCGGCTCGCCGAGTACGCGGACGAGGGCGAGGAGTTGGAGCACGTCGGCGAACGCCTGGCGCTGGTCGACGACGACGACGCCCTGGCCGGCGTCGTGGAGATCACCGGAGTCGAGGTGGTCCGTTTCGCCGACGTGCCCTGGGACTTCGCCCACGCCGAGGGCGAGGGTGACCGCTCGATCGAGGAGTGGCGGGGCGGGCACTCGGCCTACTGGGCGCGGCTCGGCACGCCGGTCGACGACGACACCCCGATCGTCTGCCTCCGCTTCCGGCTGGTCTCCGGCGGCGAGGGTGGGGTGGCCGGCGGCGACCTCGGCACCTGACCCGGCGGGTTCGGGTGCGGGGACTCAGCCCGGCGGGTTCGGGCGCGGCGGACTCAGCCGCGTAGTTGTGGCAGCAGCCGGGTCGCCACGTCCACCAGGACGGCCTCGTCACCGGCGTACCAGCTGCTGGCCCGCGGCCAGTGCGTCACCACGTCGGTGAAGCCCAGCTCGGCGGCCCGGCCGACCTGATCGGCGAAGAACTGGGCGCTGCTGAGCGAGAAGACCGGCGCCGCGTCCAGCGAGAGGTAGCGGTCCAGGCTGGCCGGATCGCGGCCGGCCTCGGCCAGGGTCCGGTCCATCCGCGCGGACAGCGCCGACACGCTGGCCCACCAACCCGCCAGGTCGTTGTCGTCACCGGTGCCGGTGGTCACCCAGCCCTGCCCGAACCGGGCCACCAACCGCATCGACCGTGGCCCGTTGGCGGCCACCACGAACGGCACCCGGGGCTGCTGCACGCAGCCGGGATTGTTGCGGGCGTCCACCGAGGCGAACCAGTCGCCACGCCAGGTGGTGCCGTCCTCCCGCAGGATCAGATCCAACAGCTCGGTGAACTCGGCAAACCGGTCGACCCGCTGCCGCGGTGGCAATGTCTCACCACCCAACACCGCCGAGTCGAAGCCGATGCCGCCCGCGCCCAGGCCGAGCAGCAGCCGACCGCCCGAGACGTCGTCCACGGTGGTGATCTGCCGGGCGAACGCGGCCGGGTGCCGGAAGTTCGGCGACGCCACGAGGGTGCCCAGCCGAATCCGCGAGGTCACCGTGGCGGCGGCCGTCAACGTGGACATCGAGTCGAACCACGGGCCGTCGACCAGGTCACGCCAACCCAGGTGGTCGTACGTCCAGGCGTGGTCGAAACCCCACTCGTCGACCTGGCGCCAACGACGCTGCGACTCCGCCCACCGCTGGTCCGGCAGGATCACGATGCCAATCCGCATGATCGCCACCCTAGCCGGGGACACCACCAGGGTCGGGTTCTCGCTCTCGTTTCGCTGTGGACCTCACGGCGGTCTGCCGGAGGGCGACCTGCGGCGTGCCCGCCGGCCACCCTCCGACCCGAGCGACTACGGTTTACGGCACCTGCCTGCAGGACGTGCCATTTGAACCCTGGTGATAAATGGCCTTACGGGTATTCGGGCCATACACTCCGTCGGAGGGTGTGGCTACCGCAGACTGAACGGCTCGTAGTGCCTTTTCGGTAGCTGGACCGAAACTGCTATCGGCAGTGAGCGGATAGACGCCCTGGCTACGGAGAACCCATTCGTAGCAGACGTTCATTGTGACCTGCAGCTGAAAGACGGCAGAGTTCGCATTGCCCCGACGCAGCGAGCAATTGACGTTACTCCCGTACGCAGGCACGTCGGCCCCGTTGTAAGAGATCCACCTGTTGCACGTCGAGGTGGCCATGGTCTCCACTCCACCTGCCGGAGCAGCCATTACAGGTGTAGCGGTGGCGGTAGCGGCGATGGCCGCCAGCGCAAAGATTGTCAGGACGCGACGCAGCAGCATATTTCCTCCCATGCCGCGGCATTTGGCGCTAGCCCCGTGCCCCGCCTCAATGCCCTCGGCTTGGACCGACGATACTGGACACAGCCAGGAAGATCAATGTCTCTGTTTTGAAAAGATGCAACCCGTCCACCCATAAATCGCTGCCCCTGCGGAGTGGAGGGTCGATCGCCGCGACGGGGACGACATCGCCGCCCGACCTTGGCTACCGTTCGGCCATGGACATACAGGCACGCCGGACCGACACGGTACGGGCGTTCGGCACCCTGTCACTGCTGGCGGGTTTCGTGGTCTCACTGCTCAGCATGCCGTCCAGCCATGAGCCGCTGAAGCCGCAGATCCTGGCCGCTTTCCTCATCCTGACCGGTCTCGGTCTGCGGATCGAGGCGGCGATCGGCGACCGGAAGTCCTAGGTCCACCGCCGCCACCAGTCCGTACCCTCGGGGGATGGCCACCGAGGCGGCTGCTGCCCGCGTATCCCCGGATCGCCGGATCCGCGTGATCCGCACCGTGGCGATGCTGGTCGGGGTGGTCGTTCCGTCCCTCGTCCTCCGCGAGCTGGTCGAGTTCCGGTTCGGCAGTGGGCCGCTGGCCGACGTCAGCGCTGTCGCGGTGCCGATGGCGGCGACCGCCTGGCTCGCGCCGGACGCCTCCTACCGCCGCCGCGACGCCCTGCTCTGGCTGATCGGCCCCGGCCTCTACGTCTTGGCGGTGATCGCCTGGCGAGTGGCCCTCGCGCCCTACCGGGACTGGCGGCCCCGACCGGAGGAGGCGCACCGGATGCGCTGGTCACGCGACCCGGAACACGCCGGAACGTGGCTGTTGAGCAAGCCGACGAGTGACACGGGTCACACTGGCTCCTCGTAGGGACATCGCGTTCGGCTCCGACCTCTCGGCGAGCGGCACCCGGACGGGGTGTCGACCGAGAGAGGACCAGGCGCGATGACGAAGGTGACCGCACAACTGTCGGTGTCGGTGGACGGCTTCTACGCCGGCCCGCAGTTCGACGGCAACGGCGACTGGATGGGCTCGACGGAGAGCGCGAAGTTCTTCCGGGTCACCCGGTGGGCGACCGACGCGGCGGCCTGGCGCGAACGGCAGGGCTTCAGCGGCGGGGAGCAGGACACCAACTCCGAGGTGATCGCCGAGTCGTTCGGCGCGGCCGGCGCGTACGTGATGGGCCGCCGGATGGCCGACGGGGGTGAGATCCCCTGGGGTGAGGAGCCGCCGTTCCGCGCACCGGTCTTCGTCGTCACCCACCGCCCCCGCCAACGGCTGATGAAGGGGGGAGGCACCAGCTTCACCTACGTCACCGATGGTGTGGCCAGCGCCGTCGAACAGGCGCGCGCCGTGGCCGGTGGCAAGGACGTCGCGGTGGCCGGTGGCGGCAGCCTGGTGCGTCAGGTACTCAAGGCCGGCCTGCTCGACGAGTTGGAGCTGCACGTCGTGCCGGTGGTGCTCGGCACCGGCCTGCGGGTCTTCGACGCGGACCTCGACCTGGGCGACCGGGAGGGCATCGAACTGACGCCCACCCGCGTCCTGACCACCCCGCAGGTGACCCACATCCGGTACGCGGTGCGCGGTCGCGCCCCGCTTGTGCTCGACGACCGGGGCCGTGGCGGCGGCCCGACGGCAACCGCGAACTGAACCACTGCCGACCGGAAAGGAGGAAACACCATGTCACAGCTGTTGCGGGTGCAGTGCTTCAACGTTTCACGCGACGGGTTCGGCACCGGAGAGGGGCAGAGCCTGGAACGCCCCTTCGGTCACGCGGACCCCACCCCACTGTTCTCCTGGCGTGCCGCCACCGCCAGCTTCGTGTACCGCACCGAGCCGGGCGGCAGTCGCGGCCTGGACGACTACCTGACCCGCGACGCCGAGTGCAACATCGGCGCGGAGATCATGGGTCGCAACAAGTTCGGCCCGCAGCGTGGCCCCTGGAAGGACCACGAGTGGACGGGATGGTGGGGGGACAACCCGCCGTTCCACACACCGGTCTTCGTGCTCACCCACCACGAACGCCCGTCGTTCACACTGGCCGACACCACGTTCCATTTCCTCAACGCCAGCCCGACCGAAGCGCTGGCCCGGGCGAAGCAGGCAGCCGCCGGTCGGGACGTCCGCCTCGGTGGCGGGGTGGCGACGATCCGTGAGTTCCTCGAGGCCGACCTGGTCGACACGATGCACATCGCCGTCGCACCCGTCGACCTGCACCGGGGCGAACGGTTGTGGGACAGCCCCGACGAACTGCTCGACCGCTTCCACCTCGAGTCGGTGCCCAGCCCCAGCGGAGTCACCCACCTCCTGTTCTGGAAACGATGACAGCGCTCCTGGCCGGCACTGTCGGCTACAGCCGGGCCAGCACCAGCAACCGGTTGCCGTCGGGGTCGGTGACCCGGGCGGATCGCTCACCCCAGGGCTGGTCGACCGGCTCCTCGGTGACCGTCGCTCCACCGGTGCGCAGCGCACCCACTGCCGCGTCACAGTCGTCGGCGTAGACGCACAACTCCCAGCGGTGCGACTCGGCCGGCTCGCCAGCCTCCGGGTTGGCGGCCAGGCCGAGCTCGCTGCTGCCCAGTCGCAGCGCGACGAACTCCGGCACGCCCTCGTCCGGGAACCGGTAGGTCAGCTCGAAACCGACCACGTCCCGGTAGAACGCGATCAGTCGTGGCAGGTCAGGTGTCGTCACGATCGGAAAGGCTTCGGTGAACACGGACCACCTCCACGCCGGACCCTAGCCGCTGCCGTGGTCCAGCCGGAACCACCGCCGTCGATCCCGGCAGGTGTCATCATCTGCCGGCCAGACTCACCCCGGCCTCAACCATTTCCGGGACAGGTGGCGTTCTACCTGGCGAGGGGGTGGGGATGACCGAGACGTTCCACGAGTTCGTGGTGCACCGCACGCCGGCGCTGTCCCGGACGGCCTACCTGCTCACCGGCGACCATCAACTCGCCGAGGACCTGTTGCAGAGCGCCCTGGCCCGGACGTACCGGCACTGGCGGCGGATCCGCGACACCGACCCCGAGGCGTACGTGCGGCGGGTGATGTACCACCAGCAGGTCTCCTGGTGGCGGCGGCGCCGGCTGACCGAACGCCTGGAGGCACAACCCACCGACCGGCCCGGCGACGACCACTCCGAGACGACAGCCCTGCGGCTGAGTCTGCTGCACGCGCTGCGCGGGCTCACCCCTCGCCAGCGCGCCGTCATCGTGCTGCGCTTCTACGAGGACCTGACCGAAGCCCAGGCGGCCGAGGTGCTCGGCTGCTCGGTCGGCACCGTCAAGCGGCACGGCCACGACGCCATCCGCCGGCTGCGGGCGACCGCCCTCGACCTGATCGACCCGACAGTGGAGAGGAGCCATCAGTGACCGCCCGACTCCGCGAGACGCTGCACGCCGCCGCGGCCGACGTCCCCGCCTACCCGGTCTACGAACGAGCGCTCGCCACCGCCCGCCGCTCCCGCCGCCGCGCCGTCGTCGCCGCTGTCGTGGTGCTCGTGCTCGCCACGCTGACCGGGGCGGTGCTCCCGCTGACGCGTACCCCTGTCGTGGATCCGGCGGCCGGCGCGGACGCCGCACTACCCGACCGGATCGCGCTGCCCCCGCTCGGTGCGCTGCACGCCACCGACCGACCCCGGCTTGGGCCCGCGTCGGTCATCTTCAGCGGGCAGGCGCGACGTCTCCAGGGCTGGGACGAGGACGGCATCGTCGGCGTGGTCAGCGCCGACTCCGACCGCTACCGGATCTTCTCGATGGGTTACGAGGCACCCGTCGGCGAGCAGGTCATCCTCTCGCCGGACGGCCGGTACGTGGCCCGGCCCGCCGGCCTCTCCGAGGACGGCCGGGTCGATCTCATCGACCTCGTCACCGGTCGTACCCGGCGACTGCACAGCAAGGTCACCAACAGTGTGGGGACGAGCCCCAGGGCCTGGTCCCCGGACGGCAGGCAACTGGTGGTCGACGACACCGTGCCGACCGACCCGACGCGCAGCGGCTACCGGCGGGTGCTGAGCATCGTCACGCTCGACGGTGAACGCTGGACCCAGCTGGCTGACGCCGCTCAACAGCCGATCTTCGGCTCGTCGGTGGCCTTCGCCCCCGGAGGTGGACGGCTCGCGTACCAGATCGGTCGGACCGTCACGGTCGCCGACCCGGACGGCCGGACGGTGTCCACCTTCGAACTGCCCGCCGAGAGCTGGCTGGCCGGCAAGGGGGCGTGGACGACGGACGGGGCGTTGACGCTGATCAGCCGGAAGGCCGGCAGCACCGACTGGAGCCTGCGCCGGGTCGACAGCGCCACCGGCCGGAACACCGCACCGCTGCCAGTGCCCGGCGTCACCGGCGTGACCGCCATCCGGCTGCTCGGCTGGGGCCCGGACGGGTCCGCGCTGGTGGTCGCCTACCAGCCCGAGCCCCTCAGCCCGGACCGGTTCGACCAGCCGCTGGAGCTGGACCAACGCACCGCCTACCCCAACGTGCGCGGCGTACGGGTGTTGGCGTTGACGCCCGACGCCAGCGCGCCACGAACAGTGATGACCGCCCCGGAGCAGATCCTCGCTGTCGACGTCGCCGACACTGTGATCAGCGCCGGTCGCACGCGCGCCGCGGACCCGCCCGGTGGGTTGGGTGGCCGATTCTGGTCCTGGACGATCCTGATCACCGTGGTGGTCGCCGGCGTCGTCGTCTACCGCAACCGCGGTGGGCTGGCACTCTGGCTCGACGACCGGCGGGTCCGTCGGGCCCGCGGGCCCGACCCGAAATGAGGTGCGGAGCGGCGGGCAGAACTGTTGGATCTCGACATGGTGCATGAGCTCGTTCGTCCTCGAAAAGCCCGCCCCGGGGACCACCTCGCGGTCCTCTCGCCGTCCTTCGCCGCGGCCGGCGCCTATCCGGCGATCCACGAACAGGCAATGCGACGGCTCGCCGACCTGACCGGTCTCGTACCGGTCGAATACCCCACCACCCGCCAGGTGGGCGCGAGCGCGGCAGCGCGGGCGGCGGACATCAACGCCGCCTTCGCAGACCCCCAGGTACGCGGCATTCTCGCCGTCGTCGGAGGCGACGACCAGATCACCGTCATCCCCCACCTGGACGCCGACCTGGCCCGAGCCGACCCGAAGCCGTTCCTCGGCACCAGCGACAACACCAACCTGCACCACTGGCTCTGGGGCCTCGGCATCGCCAGCTTCTACGGCGGGTCGTCCCAGGTGCACCTCGGCCCCGGGCCTGCCGTTGACGACGTCCACGTCCGGTCGCTGCGAGCGGCCCTGCTCACCGGGGGACGGCTGGAGGTCACGGATCCGGGTGAGTCCGAGGACATCGGCATCGACTGGGCAGATCCGCAGGCGTTGAAGTCCTTCGGCGAGCGCGAACCGACGCAGCCGTGGAGTTGGTACGGGCCGTCGCGCTCGGTCACCGGCCGCACCTGGGGTGGCTGCCTGGAGGTCATCCAGTGGATCCTGACGGCGGGACGCTTCCCGTTTCCTCCCGAGGCCCTACAGGGCGGGGTGCTGCTCATCGAGACGTCGGAAGAGCTCCTTCCCGCCCGCGAGGTCGGTTGGATCGTCCGATCACTCGGTGAGCGCGGTCTTCTCAGCGCCGTCGACGCGGTAGTGGTCGCCCGTCCGCCGGTCTCCGACCACAACCGTCGACCCGCGGCCGAGGATCGGGCACGGCTTCGTGAGCAGCAGCGGGACACGGTCGTCGACGTGGTGACCCGCTACAACCCCGAGGCGGTCGTCTGTGTCGGCGTCCCGTTCGGCCACACCAGACCACAGTGGATCCTTCCCCACGGGGGCCCGGTCACCGTTGATGGCGTGGAACGGCGAATCTTCGCCGACTACCGATAGGAAACCGCAGGGTATGGAGCCGACGCAGACGGCGCTCATCGTGCCGATACCCGAGGCCGAGGAGGCGGTCGGCAGGTTCCGGGCATCACTCGACCGGGCCGCCTCGTGGGGCGTCCCAGCGCACGTGACAGTCCTCTACCCGTTCCTGCCACCGCAGCAGATCGACGAGCGGGCCTTGGCCGCGCTGCGTGACACCATCGCCGGGATACCTCGGTTCGACGTCGCACTGACGCACGTCGACTGGTTCGGTGACACGGTCCTCTGGCTTGCTCCGCAGCCACATCGGCCCTTCCGCGACCTCACCGGGGCAGTGTGGCGACGGTTTCCTGAGGCACCCCCGTACGGCGGGGCGCACAGCGACGTGGTGCCGCACCTGACCATCGGTCACGACGCCGACAAGCCCGTGCTGACCCACGCGGCGGAAACCGTCGCCGCGCACCTGCCGATCAACGCGGCCGTCGACAGGGTCCGGCTGATCGCCGGCACACCGGACGTCAGCCCGTGGCGCACCGTCGGTGAGTTCCCGTTGGGCCCACCCCCAGCGGCAACTGGTACGGGTCTCCAGGCGGTCTCGGCCTGACGTCGAGGCGCGGCCCGGACATCCCCGGATGCCTCGCCCGACAGGTCACGGCTTGTCGATCAGCTCGATCAGCGCGGCGTCGCCCTGTCCGATGGTCCGTTGGTCGGGAGCGACTCGCACGGTGATTCGGCGGCAGCCGTCGAGTTCGACGTAGGTGCGGGGCTCGCTGGTGGTCAGTGGGATCAGCACAGCGAACCGGCTCGCACGGGTGCTGCACGGGTTCGCCGGTCGAGACGCCCGCAGCGCACCCTCGATCGCCGCTCGTTGGTCCTCCGGCAGCACCGTTCCGTGCGCGAACTCGCCGAGTGGCTCGCCGTGCCCCTGCCTACTCTTCGGCACGTAGTAGACGCAGAGGCGGACCTGCTGCCCGGCGGGGAACGGCTCTGGCAGGGTCACGAAACGGGCTTCAGGGTCGGCCGCCAAGGATGTCATGTCGACCTCGCGCTGGCTGCAACCCGCTCTGGCCGAATCGCGCTCGGCGACCGGACGGGTCGCCACGGTGGTCAGCGGCAGAGCATCGAGCGCTGCCCGGAAATCGTCCGGCAGATTGTCGTGGCAGGAATCGAGTGGTATGCCGGGCCGCATCCACCGGCCGTCCGCGTCAACGAGCGCGAGCCAGGGTGCCTCCTGCAGGACCGCTCTGCAGGCGAGGCCGGGATTCTCCGGCGCGTCGGGCCGGCGGAGGGCGGCGACGAGGGTGGCGACGGCGGCGACGTCATCGCTACGCCGCTCCGTCAAGAGCCACTCGGACCGGACAGGAGGACGCTCCACCCGGCAGACGACGACCGCGGTGGGGATGAAGTCATCGCCGAGACGGGGCAGGGCGGCTGCTTCACTCGTTGGGACACGGAAGCCGCGCGCGACCATCTCCGGTGCGGCCTCCACGCACGAAGTCCACCGCCCCTGACCGGCGGAATCGGCAGCCGTGTGCGGTGAAGGTACGCCGTTGAGTATCTGCGCCCCTCCGACGCCCAGGCCAACGACCACTGCCACGGCGAGCGCTGCGCTTCCGATCAGGCGCTGCCGGCGCCGGCGGACCCGCCTGGCCACTTCGACGACCCGGTCCGGTGGCGGTGTCAGTGGCGGAACGGCGCTGGTCAGCAGGAGCCTGATGTCCTCATCTTCATGCGTCACTTCGCGACCTCCAGGCGGCGAACAATTCAAGATCCGGATCGGTACGCAGAATCCGTAAAGCGCGGAAGGCCTGCACCTTTACGGTGTTGTGCGAGCAGCCGAGCACTTCCGCTGTCCGCTGCACCGTCAGGTCCTCGACGTAGCGGAGCACCACGATCGCCCGCTGCTGCCGGCTCAGCCGGGCCAGTGCGCGGCGTACGGCGTCCCGGTCGGCGGACTCCCCGGCCATGTCGCCACGTGAGGGCTGGTCCGGCGGCTGGCTCGGCACCTCACTGCGCCAGCGCCGTCGCCACCAGGAGACGTAGGTGGTGAACAACGCTCTGCGCAGGTACGCCTCGGGATGCCCGGCGCTGTTGATCGTGGCCCAGCGCCGCCAGACATCCGCCAGGACCGTCTGCAACAGGTCCTCGGCCCGCCCGGCATCACCGGTGAGTAGCCAGGCCGAACGCAGCAGCGCATCGGAGCGCGCCGCGACGAACTCGGCGAAGCCCTCCGGCGGTGCCAGTTCCCGGGGTCGTTGCATGGTGTGTGTCCCTCCCACCACCTGAACGCTCTGGGAGACCAGCGAGGTTAACGCGGGAAGGGCGAGGTCTTCGCGGTCTTGTAGCGCCGCCGGGGTTGCTGGCGTTGCTGACCGCAACAACATTGCAGGCGGGTGGCCTGGTTTGACCCCTGGTTGTACGACCTTGTGGCCCGTGGATGGCCCATCGCTATTCGGGAGCCCGCCGGCGCGACGTAACGATGGTCATGATCTTGGCGCTCTATCGGATGGACGCCGACGATCCCGAGGACCGGGCCGCTGGCCCGGTCGATCCCCTCCGACGTTAGGACCTGATGTCCGTTCAATTCCGCTCCACCCGCCAGCACCTGCTCCGTAGCAGTCTCCTGGTCGGCGCGCTGGCCGGGCTCGCCACCGGCCTGCTGCCCACCGGCCCGGCGGGCGCCGCCCCCTCCCGGGCGGACCTCGTGGTCGCCGCCTCCGTCGACACCGTCGAGGTGCCGGCCAGCGGTGGCTGGTCGACCCTTACCCTCGACGTACGCAACTCCGGCACGAAGGCCAGCCAGGATGTGACAGTGGCGTTCACGCTGCCGGCGGGCGCCTGGTTCTCCTCCGACGGGTTCGTGATCCCGCCGAGCTGGAGCTGTGACCTGCAGGGCACCGCGACCTGCGTACACGCCCCCCTGGCCGCCGGGGAGATCGCCGACACGCTGAACCTGCCGTTCGGGCTCCCGCCCGGCACAGCCGGAGACGCGGTGACCGTCACCGCCACGGCGAAGACCGGTATGGAGTCGTCGACCGCCAACAACATCGGCCAGGCGAGCGTGCGCTACATCCCCAGCACGATGGACCTCGAGTTCGTGCCCGCCGCAACCAGCCAGCAGCTCCTCCCGAACGAGTATGTCAATGTTTCCACGTCTCTCCGGAACTCCGGGAACTCCCCCTCGGGCGAGGTGACCGTCACCATCCCGGTGCCGGCCGGGATGCAGGGCTCGGAGATGTCGAGCGAGGGGTGGGACTGCGCGTTCGGCGACGGCGTCGCCGACGGCCGGACTGGCTGGCGCTGCATCCACAGCCCGCTGTGGCCGGGCGAGACGAGCGAGCAGCTGTACTACGGCGGGATCCTCACCTCCACCACCGTCGGCGACGTCGTGACGATGGAGGCGACCGCGGCGACGACGTTGCCGGAGACGACCCTGGAGAACAACACGGCGCGGCACACCGTCACGGTCGAGCAGGGGGCGATCGTCCGCGGCACCGTCTGGGTGGACGGCAACAACAACCGCGTGTGGGACACGTGCGAGGTGGGCGCCCCGGTCGGCTACGAAGGGATCTACCGCATCGAGGTGGCGACGCAACCCGGCTCGTCCGGCTCCGGCGGGCTGACCACCATCAATCCCGACGGCACCTTCACGGCGTACGTCCGCCCGGGCACCTACCGGGTGCAGTTTCACGTGTACGACCCGCACGAGTTCATCGACTCGATCGACTCGGACCTGATCTACTACTGGAACGAGACCGGTGGCGCCAACTACGGCCACACCGACTGGGTCACCGTAGCTACGGGTGACGAGGTGACGCTGGACGCGGGCGTCAGATCACGCTGGATCCAGACCTGCTGATATTCCTCGGCGCCGTTTCGGCGCGCCCGGGCGGTCCGGCCTTTGCGGCCGGGCCGCCCGGATCTCGTCGTGGGCCTATCGGCACGGTGTCCGCTCGACCTTCTGGCTACCGGCCTGTGGATGGCCCGCCGGGTGCTCGTGGCCTGGGAAACGTCGAAGGCCCTGGCTGGGACTCTCGTCCTGACCAGGGCCCTTCGCGTGGAGCGGGTGACGGGAATCGAACCCGCACTGTCAGCTTGGGAAGCTGATGTTCTGCCATTGAACTACACCCGCAAGCGGCACCACTGTACCCGAGTCGTCGAGCCCGTGCACCCAGGTACCCCCGCCGGCCGCGGGTGTCCGCATACCGCACAACCCTGGCCGACCCGGGTTGATCCACTCGGCTTGCTGAAAATCGGGGCGTCCGAAGCGCCGGGACACCGCGGTTTCACGGAAACCGAGTTGATCATGCGGGGTGCCGGCGGCGGGCGTACGTACAGCCCGGTGTCGGCTCCGTCCTCACGGAGCCGACACCGATGATCTTCCAGTCGTGGTCAGGCGGCCGTGCACTGGACGTCACGGCTGAGGCGGGTCGGGCGCGTCGGCGGGACGGCCAACGGGGTGGCCACCGCCGACGGGGCGTTTGGGTCGAGCCAGACCCGCACGGCCGGCCGACCCGGCGCGAGGCCGGGAACGCCCGCGATGTGCTGCTCACGGCGGGTAAGCATCGCCACGTCGATGGTGAACTCGAAGAGCCGCCAGTCGACCTGCGGCTCGGCGCGGGCGCTCTGCGCCAGCTGCGCCACCCGGACCGGATCGGTCACCGGACGGGCCCGCCCTGCCACGTATGCCTCGTCGTCGCTCTCCTCGGCCGGGAACGAGTGCAGCGCGTAGCGGCCGTCCCGTTCGAGGTCACGGCGCTTGGGCGAGTCGATGATGAAGCAGAACAGCCCCTCGGCGGTGATGACCGGGGAGACCGGATGGACGCGGGGCCCGCCGTCGGCGCGGACCGTGGCCAGATAGCCGAAGCCCGGCCCGTACTGCTGGAGGAGAACGCGGATCCCGTCGGCGAGTCGGGGCTCGTCGGCGGCGAATTCGGACCAGGAAGCCATGCGGGCATTCTATCGAACAAATGTACGAGCAGCGACCTCGACGCGCTGGTCACCGGCACCGAATCCGGGCACTTTCGGCAACGCGGCTATGGTGGTCCGATGCTGCTCTCCGACCGCGACCTGGTCTCCGAGATCAAGGCCGGCACGCTGGGCCTGGAGCCGTTCGAGCCCACCCTGGTCCAACCGTCCAGCATCGACGTCCGACTCGACCGGCTGTTCCGGGTCTTCAACAACCACCTCTACACCCACATCGATCCCGCCATGCAGCAGGACGACCTGACCTCGGCGGTCGAGGTCCCCGACGGTGAGCCGTTCGTGCTGCACCCCGGGGAGTTCGTGCTCGCCTCGACGCTGGAGGTCATCTCGCTGGGTGACCAGCTCGCCGGCCGACTGGAGGGCAAGAGCTCCCTGGGCCGGCTCGGGCTGCTCACCCACTCCACCGCCGGCTTCATCGACCCGGGCTTCTCCGGTCACGTGACGCTGGAACTCTCGAACGTGGCGAACCTGCCGATCACCCTGTGGCCCGGCATGAAGATCGGGCAGCTCTGCATCTTCCGGCTCTCCTCGCCGGCCGAGCACCCGTACGGCTCGGTGGTCTACGGCTCGCGCTACCAGGGCCAGCGGGGGCCGACGCCGAGCCGCGCCTGGCAGCACTGGCGCACCTGGCCCACCCGCTGAACCACGACGACGAGGGCCCGCCGCGACGGATCGCGGCGGGCCCTCTCGTCACCCGGGTCAGCCCGGGCGGCCGTAGCTGTGGATCGGGCCGTCGTCGACCTTCTTCATCTTGACCGGTTGACCGGCCTGCGAAGCGTGCACCACCCAGCCGCCGCCGACGTACATGCCGACGTGGTGGATGTCGCTGTAGTAGAAGACCAGGTCGCCGGGGCGCAGGTCGCCCCTGCTGACGTTCTTCGTGACGCGGCTCTGCGCGGCGGCGTTGTGTGGCAGCGACACGCCGGCCTTCGCCCAGGCGGCCAGCATCAGCCCGGAGCAGTCGTACGAGTTCGGACCCTCGGCACCCCAGACGTAGGGCTTGCCGATCTGGGCGCAGGCGAACTTGACAGCGGTGCCCGCGCCGCCGCCGGGGTAGCTGCCCGGGCAGGGCGCCGGGCGCAATGGGCCACCGCCACCGTTGCCGTACACCTTGAGGCGCAGCTTCTGCAGGCGGTCGATCTCTTCGTTGATCTGCTTCTTCTTCGCCGCCAGCTGAGCTTCGGTGCGGGTCAGCTGGGCCACCATCTCGTCCAGCGGCGCCTTCTGCGCGGCCAGCTGGTCGCGCAGGTCGGCGACCTCGCGTACGTCCTTCTGTTGGTTGTGCGCGAAGCGGTCGAGCATCTCGAGCTGGCCGACCACCTCGCTGGGCGACCGGCTGCCCAGCACCGCGTTGACGGTCAACACGTTCTCACCCTTGTAGGCGCGTACGGCCAGGGCGCTGACCTTGTCCATCGCGGCGTCGACCTGGCGCTCCAGCGGGGTGATCCGGGCGGCCAGGGCGTCGGCCTGCTTGCGCTTCGCGGCGAGGTCGGCGCGGGTGGCGTTGTGCCGTTCGATGATCGGTTCGAGCTTGTTCCAGTCGGCGTCGATCTGGCGCTCGATCTCGGCGACCGACGGGTCGGCGTGGGCCGCCGTGGCACTGCCGGTCAGGACGACGGCGACGCCGGCCAGGGCGGCGAGTGCGGTGGTGAAGCGGGACCAGCGTGGGCGCGGCACGATCGACGTCGGGCCGGCTGATGCCGACCGCTCGGACGACGGCCGCGGGGCATGGAGTGCCACCGGGGTTCCGTACTCCTTCTTCCTGACCGCCTACCGGGTTAGCTGACGGGTTCGGGCGGGAAGTCGGCGCCCTACCGCAGTGGCTGCGGATTCACCCCGAGGGACCTGGGTCCCCGGTTCGCTCGGAAACGACTCGGCGGTGTCGGTCCGTTACCGCCCGGGCTGGGCGGAGCTGCTGTCGGCCCGACGAATGACCAGAGTAGAGACGCTTGTTACCGATCCGCAACCCGCACGGCCGTGACACTCCGTACCGATTGGACGAGGTCACCGACCGTGTGTGAAGAATTCTTTCCCCACGCTTCGATAGATGGAAAGGTATTGACCTGACCTCCCGGACGGCGCGATGGTGACCTGACTCACTCCGCGAGAATCTAGGGGGTTCGATGCACCATCCAACCCTGTCGACGGGCTGGCGCGCACTGCTCGCCGCCGCCGTGGTCGCCGCCGCCACCACGGTGCCACTCTCCGTCGGCCCGGCCGCCGCCGCGTCCACCACCGACCGTCAGCAGCAGTACGCCGCCGCGGCCACCGAGTACGGGGTGCCGACAGTCGTGCTGCTCGCCGTCTCCTACCTGGAGTCCCGCTGGGACACCAACGCCGGCACACCGAGCACCAGTGGCGGCTACGGCCCGATGCACCTGACCGACGCCCGCCACGTGGCCGCCCTACCCGGGCGCGGTCACCACGACGCCGGTGCCGAGGACCCGCGCGGCGACGACTCGCGTCCCGCCCGGGTGCCCGCGCCCCGACCGGTCGAGGCCCCCGCGCCGTCCACCGCCGCGTTGCAGACCGTGGACGCCGCCGCCACGCTGACCGGCGTCGCCCCCGAGGCACTGCGCACCGACGCGGGCCTCAACATCCGGGGTGGGGCGGCGCTGCTCAGCGCGTACCAACGGGAGCTGGACGCCCCGGTCGGCGCCGACACCAACCCGGCCGCCTGGTACGGCGCGGTGGCCCGCTACTCCGGCGCGGACAGCGCCGACGCCGCCGCGGCCTTCGCCGACGAGGTCTTCACCACCATCGGCGCGGGCCAGTCCCGGGTGACCGACGACGGCCAGCGGATCACCCTGCCGGCCCGCGCGGTACGGCCCGAGCGTTCCTGGTTGGACCGGCTGGGCCTGCGCCGGCTGGCCCGCCCGGACGGGGTGGAGTGCCCCCGCACCATCTCGTGCGAGTGGATCCCGGCACCCTACGAGGCGTTCGGCGACGGGGACTACGGCAACCACGACCTCTCCGACCGGCCCGCCCGGCAGAAGATCGAATACATCGTCATCCACGACACCGAGGCGAGTTGGGCGACGACCCTGCGACTCGTCCAGGATCCGACCTACGTCAGCTGGCACTACTCGCTGCGCTCGGTGGACGGGCACATCGCCCAGCACGTGAAGACCAAGGACGTCGGTTGGCACGCCGGCAACTGGTACGTCAACGCGAAGTCGATCGGGCTGGAACACGAAGGCTTCGCGGCGCAGGGGACCTGGTACACCGAGGCGATGTACCGGACCTCGGCGAAGCTGGTCCGGCACCTGGCGCTGCGGCTGGGCATCCCACTGGACCGCCAGCACATCATCGGCCACGACAACGTGCCCGGCACCGTCGCCTCCACGGTGCGGGGGATGCACTGGGATCCGGGACCGTACTGGGACTGGACGCACTACTTCGACCTGCTGCACGCACCCCGACTGGACACCGGCACCCCGGCCACCGGGCTGGTCCGCATCGACCCCGACTACGCCACCAACCAGCCGGCGTTCACCGGTTGCGTCACCGCCGGCGTGCCGTGCGCACCGCGCGGCTCCTCGGCGGTGGTGCTCCGGAGCGCACCGTCCGCGGACGCGCCGCTGGTCAACGACGTCGCGCTCCGCCCGGACGGCACCCCGAACACGATGGCCGTGTCCGACCACGGGGCCCGGGCCTCCGCCGGGCAGACGTACGCGCTGGCCGGCCGGCAGGGCGACTGGACGGCGATCTGGTACCTCGGGCAGCGGGCCTGGTTCCACAACCCGCCGTCCGCGCCGACCGCCAGCTGGACCGTCGGCGTCGTGGCTACCCCGAAACCCGGACGGGCCACCATCCCGGTGTACGGACGGGCGTACCCGGAGCAGGCGGCGTACCCGGAGGGGGTGCCGTACCAGACGATCTCGCCGCTCCAGTACACCCTGGCCGCCGGGCAGCGGTATGCCGTCGGCGCGGTACTGGCCGGCGAGTACTACCGGGCCAGCACGTTCGACGGCTCGTCACCCGGCGACTGGACGGTGATCCGCGGCAAGAACCGCTACGCCCAGATCCAGTTCGGCCACCGGATCATGTACGTCGACCTCGCCGACGTGCAGCTGTTGCCGTCCCCGGTGGGCGCGCCCCGCTGACAACCACGACGGCCCCCGGTCGGTGACCGGGGGCCGTCGTGTCGCGCGAGGTGGATCAGCCGGGTCTACGGAACCCGGCGACAGGCATGGTGGTGATGCTGGACACCTGCACCGGCTTGCCGGCACGTGGCGCGTGCACCATCTGGTTGTTGCCCAGATACAGCCCGACATGACTCAGGCCGGAGAAGAAGAAGACCAGGTCACCGGGGCGGGCATCGCCCCGCGAGATGGCCTTGCCCTCGTTCCACTGGTCACCGGTGTGGTGGGTGAGGTAGATCCCGGCCGCCTTGTAGGCGTACTGGGTCAGCCCCGAGCAGTCGAACGAGTTCGGGCCGGTGGCACCCCAGACGTACGGCTTGCCGACCTTGCCGCAGGCGGTCTTGATCGCGGTACGAGCCGCCGCGCTGACCACCCCGTTGATGGTCGGGCAGGCCGCGGTCACCACGGTGGTCTTCGGCATCGACGCCTCGAGCTTCTTGATCTCGCCGTCGATCTGCTTCTTCTTCGCCGCCAGGTCGTTCTGCTGCTTGGTCTGGGTGACGATCAGCGCGTCCAGCTTCCGCTTCTCGCCGTCGTACTTGTCCCGCACGGCCAGCACACCCTCGACCTCCTTGCGCTCCTGCGAAGCGAGCCGGTCGAGGATGGTGAGCTGCTCGGTGAGCGTGTCCGGCTTGGCGCTGACCAGCAGCGCGCCGATGTCATGCGACGGGCCGGAGATGTAATAGCGGGAGGCGAGGTCGCCGACCCGGTTGAGCGCCAACTCGCTCTGCAGCGCCAGCGGCTCGATCTTCTTCTGCAGGTCCGCCGACTTCTGCCGGTTGACCTTCAGCTGCGCCCGGACCTTGTTGTACTGCTCGATGGTGGGCTCCAACTGCTCCCACTTCTTGTCGATCTGCGCCTCGATCTCGTCGACCGAGGGCGCGGCGTGTGCCGGCGCGGTCAGCAGACCGGCACCGACCGCCGCGGCGGCGACCAGGACCAGCACCCGGTGCGCGGCGCGACGCAGACCACCAGAGCGAGCAGACGCGTTCAGGTCGTGACGATGAGGGGGCATGGTTGCCACCGGCACCGACTCCTTTGCAACCGACCGCCGGGCGCCTCGCGTGAGGGAAGGGCCGAGGCAGACGACCCACAGCGGTCGGTGCCCCACATTAGGGAAGCTCGGGGCGGTAATCAAGGCGAGCGCGGTAACCATCACTGTCGTGCAACAGCTTGCACACCAAGGGTATTGGTCCATCACCCAACGATTGCGGTCAATACATCGTCAAGAGTGACCACACCGAGAGGCCGACGCCCGTCGCTGACCAGCACCATGTGCCGCCGTTCGCGACGCATGGCCAGCAGCAGATCGGCCAGCGTACGCTCCGGCGGCACCACCGCCAGCGGACGGTAGACGTCGGCCGGCACCGGGGACCGACGGCCCTGCCCGGCGTACCCGAGCACGTCCTTGACGTGCACGAAGCCGAGCACCCGACGGGTGGACCGCTGCACCACCGGGAACCGGGACCGGCCGGTCCGGGTCGCCAGCACCTCCAGTGACGCCGGTGAGACGTCCTCGGCCACCGTCACCACCGTCGACCACGGTTGCAGCGCGTCCGCCGCCGTCCGCGCGTGCAGGGCCAGCGCGCCCGTGATCCGCGCGTGCTGCTCCGCGTCGAGCAGTCCCTCGGTCCGCGCCTGGGAGACCAGCCCGGCCAACTCCTCGGCGGTGAACACCGTCTTCACCGACTCGGACGCCTCGATCCGCCAGAACGCGAGCACCCGTCGGGCCGCCCATTTCATCGCGAGCAACAACGGTTTGGTGGCCACACAGAACGCCAGCATCGCCGGGCCGAGCCAGAGCGCGGAGACCTCCGGTCCGGCCAGCGTGATGTTCTTCGGCACCATTTCACCGACGACCGTGTGCAGGAAGACCACCACGCCCAGCGCCAGCACGAACGCCACCGGGTGCACCGCCCGCTCCGGCAGACCCACCGCGTGGAACGGCGGCTCCAGCAGGTGAGCCAGCGCCGGTTCTGCGATCGCGCCCAGACCCAGCGAGCAGACAGTGATGCCGAGCTGCGCACCGGCGATCATCAGCGGGATCTGGTTCATCGCCGACAACGCCCAGCGGGCGCGTTTCGACCCGGCGGCCAGCGGCTCGATCACCGTCCGGCGGGACGCGATGAGCGCGAACTCGCTGCCCACGAAGAACCCGTTGCCGAGCAGCAGCACCACTGTCACCAGCAGCTCAGTCATCGTCGTCCGGATCCGCCGGGCGCAGCACCCGGACCTGCTCGATCCGGTGCCGCTCCACCTCGACCACTGTGAACTCCCAGCCGTCCGTCTCGACCGTCTCGCCGGCGAGCGGAATGTGCCCGAGCTGCGCCATCAGGAACCCGGCCAACGTCTCGTACGGCCCCTCGGGTAGCCGGAAGCCGGTCTGCTCGGCCAACTCGTCGGAGCGGAGCACCCCGTCGACCAGGACTGTGCGCTCACCGCCCGGCACTGTCAGCTCGGCCGACCCGTGGTCGTCGACGCTCGCCGGATCGAACTCGTCGGCGATCTCGCCGACCAACTCCTCGACGAGATCCTCGACGGTCACCACGCCGTCCGTGCCGCCGTACTCGTCGACCACGATGGCCAGGTCGGCCCCGGCCGCCTTCAGCGCGGCCAGGACACCGTCCAGGTTCAGGCTCTCCGGCACGTACACCGGTTCGCGGGCCACCGAGCCGACAGTCGTCGACGCCCGGCCGGCCAGCGGCACCCCCAACGCGTCGGGCACCGCGGCAACCCCGGTCACCAGGTCCAGGGTCTCCTCGTACACGGGGAAGCGGGTCCGCCCGGTCCGCCGCGACTCCTCCAGCAACTCGGCCACGGTGGCCGTGGCGCGCAGCGCGACCACGTCCACCCTGGGGGTCATCGCCTCCGCTGCCCGCTTGTCACCGAAGCGGATGGTGCGACGCAGCAGCATCGCGGTGTCAGTGGGCAGCGCGCCGGCCCGCGCCGAGATGCCCGCCAGCAGTCCCAGCTCCTCCGGCGAGCGGGCGCTGGCCAACTCCTCCTGCGGCTCCACGCCGAGCGCCCGGACCAGTCGGTTCGCCGAGCCGTTCAACCCTCGGATCACCCAGCCGAACGTCCGGGAGAAGGTGTGCATCGGGCCGGCCGTGGCCAGCGCCGCCGGCATGGGCCGGGCCAGCGCAGCGTTCTTCGGCACCAACTCGCCGAAGAGCATGGAGATCAGCGTGGCCAGCGCCAACGCCAGGAACGGGGTGACCCGCTCGGTGCTGTCTCCGGCCAGCGGGCGCAACAGCGGGGTGAAGAGACGAGCCAGGGCCGGCTCGGCCAGGTAGCCGGTGAGCAGCGCGGTGATGGTGATGCCGAGCTGTGCGCCGGAGAGCTGGAAGGAGAGTTCGCGCAACGCGGTGCGTACCGTCAGGGCGGCCTGGTCGCCCGCGGCGGCCCGCCGGTCGATCTCCGCCCGGTCGACAGTGACCAGGGCGAACTCGGCCGCGACGAAGAACGCGTTGCCCGCGGTCAGGGCTACGAAGCCGACCAGGGGCAACAGCGTCGTCAAGAGTAGGCCGTCGATGTCGCCTCACCTCGGCGAGATTCTTGCACGACGGCGGCGGCCCGCAGGGGCCACCGCCGTCGATGTTTCAGAACCCGGAGGTACGCGTCTCAGCCGCCGATCGGCGCGGTCTCCTTGCCGCCCTGCGGCTGCTCGGGCTTGACCGAACGGAGCAGCACGCTCGCCACGTCGATCACCTCGACCTGCTCGCCGGCGCCCTTGCCGTTGACCCCGTCGTTCAGCATGGTCGAGCAGAACGGGCAGCCGACGGCGACCGTCTTCGCCCCGGTGGCCATGGCCTCCTCGACCCGGTCCACGTTGATCCGCTTGCCGATCTTCTCTTCCATCCACATCCGGGCGCCGCCGGCACCGCAGCAGAAGGACCGCTCGCTGTTGCGCGGCATCTCGGTCAGGTCACCAGCGATAGCGTCGCCGAGGACCTCGCGGGGGGCCGCGAAGATCCGGTTGTGCCGACCCAGGTAGCAGGGGTCGTGGTAGGTGACCCCGCCGTCGACCGGCTGCACCGGCGTGAGCTTGCCGGTGGCGACCAGGTGGGCCAGCAGCTGGGTGTGGTGGACCACCTCGAACTCGCCACCGAGCTGCCCGTACTCGTTGCCCAGGGTGTTGAAGCAGTGCGGGCAGGTCGCGACGATCTTGCGCTTGGTCTTGTCCCGGCCCTCGAACGCCTCGTTCAGCGTCTCCACGTTCTGCTGGGCCAGCATCTGGAAGACGAACTCGTTGCCGATCCGTCGTGCCGGGTCACCGGAGCAGGTCTCGCCCTCGCCCAGGATCGCGAACTTCACGCCCGCCTCGTTGAGCAGCGTGGCCACCGCGCGCGTGGTCTTCTTGGCCCGGTCCTCGAACGCGCCGGCGCAGCCGACCCAGAACAGGTACTCGAAGTCGTCCACCTCGCCGACCCGGGGCACCTCGAAGTCCAGGCCCTTGGTCCAGTCCTCGCGGGTGTTCTGCGGCGCACCCCACGGGTTGCCCTTGTTCTCCAGGTTGCGCAGCATCACGCCGGCCTCGGAGGGGAAGCTCGACTCGATCAGCACCTGGTAGCGGCGCATGTCGACGATGTGGTCGACGTGCTCGATGTCCACCGGGCACTGCTCGACGCAGGCACCGCAGGTGGTGCAGGACCAGAGCACGTCCGGGTCGATGACCCCGCCCTCCTCGGCGGTGCCGATCAGCGGCTTGTCGGCCTCGGCGAGGGCCAGCACGTCCAGGTGCGCGAGCTGGGCCTGGGTGGCCTTCTCCTCGCCGGTCAGGTCCTTGCCGCCGCCGGCCAGCAGGTAGGGCGCCTTGGCGTACGCGTGGTCGCGGAGGCTCAGCACCAGCAGCTTCGGCGACAGGGGCTTGCCGGTGTTCCAGGCCGGGCACTGCGACTGGCAGCGGCCGCACTCGGTGCAGGTGCTGAAGTCGAGCAGGCCCTTCCAGCTGAACTGCTCGACGTGGGCGACGCCGAACTGGTCCTTCTCCGGGTCCGCCTCCTCGAAGTCGAGCGGCTTGCCCTGGCTCGTCATCGGGCGCAGCGCGCCGAGACCGGAGCCGGCCGGCTTGGCCGGCTCCCGCTTGAAGAAGATGTTGGGGAACGCCAGGAAGCGATGCCAGGCCACACCCATGGTGACGTTCAGCGAGATGACGATCAGCCAGGTCATCGAGATGGCGATCTTGATGAGCGCGGCGACGCTCGCCCCGTCCGACCAGTCGGGCAGCACCGCGCCGACCGCGTGGCTGACCGGGGTGGCCCAGAGCGGGTACTCGAAGTGGTCGGTGGCGACCTTGAAGCCGCGGATCAGCAGGCCGAAGATCAGGACCAGCAGCACGATCCACTCGACGAAGTAGCCCTGCCACATCGTCGATCCGGTGAACCGGGACCGCCCGCCCGGCCGGGTCGGCCGGTTGCGCAACCGGATCACCATCAGCACCAGGATGCCGATCAGGCCCAGCACGGTGATGATCTCGGTGGCCAGGCCGAAGATCGTCCAGGGCCCGATGATCGGCAGCCCGCCGGTCGGGGTGACCACCTCGAAGTACGCCTCGAGCACCAGCAGCGACAGCACGATGAAGCCGACCATCACGAACCAGTGCGCCGCACCGACCACGCCCCACTTGAGCATTCGGGTGTGGCCGGCGGTCTCCACCAGCATGGTCCTGGTACGGGCGCCCTTGTCGGAGAACCGCTCCGGAGCGGGTTGCCCCAGCCGGATGACGGCCGTCATCTTCATGACCGCGCGTACCGCAAGCCACACCGCCACGGCGGTGATGGCGGCCGCGAGGATCGTGGTGACGATCTGGACGCTGCCCATCGAGTTGGCCTCCCCGGTCTGCTGCCTGATGACCTCGCTCTGCTCGGTCATGCACTGCAGCCTACGCGAAGGTTACCCAGCGGTAACGTGAGTCATCTCGCAGTAGGCCACGCTGCCTGCGCACACCATAGGGGGCCCCGCCCGATCCTGCCGGGCAGGGGCTCGACGGGTGACGTGAGACCGCCGACGCGACGGCCTGCCAGATCAACGCCAGCGGGAGAGCAAGGCCAGCGAAGCGACCATCGCGCCGAAGCCGACGGCGAGGTTCCAGTAACCCCACGCCATGACCGGGTACTCCTGCTCGGACAGGTAGTAGAGCACCAGCCAGCCGATCCCGACGACGATCAAGGCGACCGCGGTGACCGGCAACCACACCGGGCTAGGCTTGCGCGACGACGCCGTCGTCGTCGGACGGACGTCCGTCGGCGGGGTGTACACCTTCTTCTTACGGACCTGAGACTTGGGCACGGCGCTCTCCAGAGGGGTGACGACCTCGTCCGGCCTGACAACCGGGCGCGGGGGCGACGGTCCATGGCCAATAATGTTCGAGAGCTAGCGTAGTCCCGATTGGCCGCCTGGACCACGAATGGGGTCAGGCCGGTGCACGGAGTGACCGAAAGAGGCGGGACTGTTCGCATCGCCGGCCCGGCCGGCACGGACCGATCCCCGACACGCGGAAGGAACGCTCGGTGGAGTACACATCCGGCGCAACCTCCTGGCAGAAGGTCCTCCGACGGGCCGTTGCCGGGCTGCTGCCCCGGCGACCGCGTCAGCGCCGTCCGGGCTGGTCGATCGGGGTGCCCCTGATCGCGGCGGCGGCCGGGTTGCTGTTCACCACCACCGCCACCACCGCCGGCGGCACCGCTCTCCGGGAGGACCGGCGGCCCCAGCTCAATCAGCTCATCGAGGACCGCCGCGAACAGGTGGCAGCCAGCGAGCGCCGCGCCGCCGAGCTGCGCGGCGAGGTCGAGCAGCGGACCAACACGCTGGCCGGCTCCGACGCCCCGATCAAGGAGCAGCAGAACCGCGCCCAGGGCAGCCTCCAGAACGCCGGGTTCACCGCCCTGACGGGCCCCGGGGTCACCGTCGAGCTGAACGACGCGCCGCAGATCGACCAGACCCAGTCGGACGCCAGCAACGACGACCTGGTGGTGCATCAGGGAGACGTACAGGCGGTGGTCAACGCGCTGTGGGCCGGCGGAGCCGAGGCCATGTCAATCATGAACGTCCGCGTGCTCACCACCAGCGCGGTACGCTGCGTCGGTAACACCCTGCTACTTCATGGCCGGGTGTACTCCCCACCGTTCAAGATCGTAGCAATCGGCGATCCCGCTGCCCTCCAGCAGGCCCTCGCCAGCTCTCAGGGAGTCCGGTTGTTCAAGGACGCGGTCGACGACTACCAGCTCGGCTACACGGAGACAGCCTCCACGGTGCGAGTCCCCGCATTCGAGGACTCCACCGCCCTGCGCTCGGCTACGGTGCCCAGATGAGCGGGCCGGACGAGCGTCGCGACGGGCGACACCGGGACCAGACCGACGAGCCGACCGCCTTCCTGCCCCCGTTGGATCGGCCCAGGTCGGCAGCCGACCGGCCGGCCCCGGCCGGCAACTGGCCCGAGCCGGTGCTGCACCCTCCCCGAGCCGGGCAACCGACGCGACCGAACGCCGACCGACCTGAACCGAACGAGACCCCGGGCCGACCGGGTGTCGAAGCCCCACCGCCCTGGCCGGGCACCGCGGCTCCCGGGCTGGGCCCGCACGGCAACGCCGGGGCTCCCCCCGCGACCACCCCCGGCCGGCCGGCCACCGGCAACCAGGGCCCGGTTCGGCCCGCTGCCCCCGGCAACGCACCGACCCGACCGGCCGCGCCCAGCGCGATGCCGACCCGCCCGACGACCTCCGGCCCGCCCAGCCGGCCGGCCTCCTCCGGCCCTTCGACCCCGCCGCTGGCCGACTCACCGACCGCGCCGATTCCGCAGGTCACCGCCCGGCCCGCACGGCCCACCGGCCCTCCGAGCACCCCGGCTGGCCCGGCCATGCCTGTGTCACCGGCCGCCCCTGGTCGGGCGGCAGCGGCCCGGCCGGAAGGCGTCGCGCCGTCGACCGGGCCCGGCCGGGTCCCGCCGAGCGCTGGCGGTGACCGGGGCGCGGATCCGGCCGCCACCGCGCTGATTCCGGCCGTGCCCGCAACACCCGCCACCAGGCCGCCGACCATGGACTCGACCGCGCTGATGGGTGCCGTTCCGCGCACCGCGGTCCCCGCCGAGCCGACCGGCGGCAACCCCGCCGACCCTCCCCAGCCGCGTCGGGGCGAGCGGGTGGTCCAACTCCGGCCGCACCAGACCGGCGAGGGCTACAAGAGCGTCTACTCCGAGCTCACCCGGCCGTCGTTCGGCTCCCGGCTGCGCACCGGTATCCGCGTCACCGGCGAAGTCCTGATCACCTTCGGCCTGGTGGTGCTGCTCTTCGCCGGGTACGAGGTGTGGGGCAAGTCGGCCATCGTCGACGCCCACCAGAACGACCTCAACAACGAGTTGGCCCAGGCGTGGGGCCCGACCGACGACCCGACTGTCGCCCCGTCGGCGGCTGGCCCGAGCGTGAAACCGTCACCTCCGGTACGCGGCAAGCCGCTCGCGGGCCTCTACATCCCCAAGCTCGACAAGAACTGGGTGGTGGTCGAGGGCGTCACCCAGGCCGACATCCGCTACGCCCCGGGCCACTACCCGGCCAGCGCGCTCCCCGGCCAGGTTGGCAACTTCTCCGTCGCCGGCCACCGCAACCGGGCCACCTTCTGGCGGCTGGACGAGCTCAGCGAAGGCGACGCGATAGTGGTCGAGAGCAAGACCGACTGGTACGTCTACCGGGTGTCGCAGTCGCGGATCGTCAAGCCGACGCAGGTGGAAGTGGTGGCACCGGTGCCCGGCGAGCCAAACAAGAAGGCGACCAAGCGGATGCTGACCCTCACCACGTGCAACCCGAAGTTCGACAACTACCAGCGTCTGATCATCCACGCCGAGCTGGACCGTACCCAACCCAAGTCGGCGGGCCGCCCGGCGGAGCTGGGAGGCTGACCCGATGTACGCGTTCATCTGGCGCAAGCTCCCCTTCGGCCTGGTCGGAAAGCTGACCGGCTCGGTGCTGCTGGTGGCCGCCACCGTCGCGCTGCTCTGGTATGTCGCCTTCCCGTGGGCCGAGCCCCTGCTGCCCTTCGACGACGTGCAGGTCGAGTCCGGCGTTCCCGCCGAGACCGGTGGCGGCGGCGACCCGGTGACCGGGGAGACCCCGGCCGGGGGAGATCACGAGCTGCCGTACGACACCGACCAGAACAACCCAGCGCCGTCCTCCCCAAGCAGGTGACCATGCGCGTCCTCGTGATCGACAACTACGACTCGTTCGTCTTCAACCTGGTGCAGTATCTGGGCCAGCTCGGCGTCGACTGCGAGGTCCGCCGCAACGACGAGATCGACGTCGCCGAGGTGGGCAGGGTGGGCGCCGCCGGCGTCCTGCTCTCACCCGGGCCGGGCAGCCCCGACCGGGCCGGCATCTGCCTGGACGTCATCCGGACGTACGCCGGCGAGCTGCCGATCTTCGGTGTCTGCCTCGGTCACCAGGCGATCGGCGAGGCGTTCGGGGCGACCGTCACCCGGGCCCCCGAGCTGCTGCACGGCAAGACCTCCGAGGTGCGCCACCATTCGGTCGGCGTCCTCGCCGGTCTGCCCGACCCGTTCACCGCCACCCGGTACCACTCCCTCGCCGTTCTGCCCGAAACGCTCCCCGACGAGCTTGAGGTCACCGGCTGGACCGGCTCCGGTGTGGTGATGGCGATGCGGCACCGGACGCTGCCCATCGAGGGCGTCCAGTTCCACCCGGAGTCGGTGCTCACCGAGGGCGGCCACCTCATGCTGGCCAACTGGCTGGCCGGTTGTGGTCACGCGGAGGCGCTGGAGCGCGCACCGGCGCTGGCCGCCGAGGTCGACACCCGCCGCCGCGCCGCGTTCGCCACCACCTGAGGCCGAACCGTCCCGGCCGTCATCCGGCCGGGTGGCGTGAGAACGCGGGCCGGCTGGGTCAGTTCCGCAGCGCGTTCTGGACCGCCGGATCCGCCGGCGAGCGGACCGCGGGCGGACGGCTCCGAACGGCGTCCCACGCCGCCTTGCCACTGGCGAAGTAGTCCCGGACCGACTTCTCGGCGAGCAGTGCGGTGCCGCAACCGTCGCAGCGGGCGGTCACCCCGTCGACGTCGAGGCCGAGATGGCGGCACAGCGTCACCGCCCGGGACAGGTGGTACGACTGGGTGACGATCAGGGCCTTCTCGACGCCGTACACCTCGCGCGCTCTCGCGCAGGTGTCGTAGGTGTCCAGGCCGAACGGGTCGGCCACCACCCGACGCCTGTCCACACCGCGCTCGGAGAGATACGTCGTCATCACCGCCGGCTCGTCACCTGACGCGCCACCGCCGTCGCCCGACACGAGAACGACAGTGGCCCGCCCGCTGGTCACCAGCTCGGCGGCGGTGTCCAGGCGACCGGCGAGACGGTCCCCGGGCCGCTGTCGGTCGGCGGCCACCTCGGTACCGAGCACGATCACCACGTCGACGGTCGGCGCGTCGGCGGCAGCGTACACGTGGCCGCGGGCGGCGAGCGTCGTCCACAGCCACGGGGAACTGGCGAGCACCAGCACGACAAGGCCCGCGAGTGCCAGCCAACGGAGGCGTCGGGGCCACCGCCGCACCGGCTTGACCGGGGACGATCCCGCCTCGGTCATGTCGGTGCCCACTGGTGGCTCAGTCCTGCGGCCGGCTCGGCGGGGGTGGGAACGGCAGACCGATGCCGCCCCCGTTGCCGGGAGTGGTCGGCGTGGTCGTCGGCGTGGTCGTCGGCGTGTTCGTCGGTGTCGGGTCGGTCTCCGGCTCCGGCTGACTCACCTTGATGGTCACCTTCGTGCCGGTGGGCTTCTTCTCCTTGCCGTTCGGGCTCTGGTCGGTGACCTTCCCCGCTTCGGCGGCGGGCACCTCCGGCCCGTTCTGCACGACGACCACGAAGCCGCGGTCCTTGAGGAACCGGGTGGCGTCGTCCTGGCTCAGCCCGACCACGTCCGGCACCTCGCGAACCTTGCCGTTCGAGACCGTGAGCTTGATCTTCGTGCCCTCGGGGACGCTCTCGCCGGAGGGTGGGTCGACGTCGAGAACCTCGTCCTCGCTCGCCTCGGCGTCCACCGTCTTGACTTCGTACTTGAGCTTCGCCTCGGTGAGCCGGTCGATGGCGCTCTCCCGCTTGCTGCCCTTGAGCCCGGCCGGAACGCGGACCTCGGGAACGCCGCCACAGACCTGAATGGTGACAGTGCCGTTCTGCTCCAGCCGGCTCGTCGGTGCCGGATCCTGGTTGACGACGTTGCCCTTCGTGCAGTCGCTGGCCAGCACCGGATCACCCACCTTCGGGGAGAACCCGGCGTTGCGGATCTCGTCGATCGCGACGGCCTGGCTCTTGCCGGTGAGGGTGGGCACCGATTTCAGGTCCTTGCCCTGCATGTTCCAGAGCAGGGCGGCGACCAAAGCGATCACCGCCAGCACGCCGACCGCGCTGAACATCGCGATCAGCCAGGAGGACGCCTTGCGCTGACGCGGGTCTCCCACCCGGGCGGGGATCTGCCCGGTCTGCGGCCCGCGGCCGGAAGCCGGGTAGCCACCCCCACCGCCGGCCGGGGCCATCGCCACCGTCTCCGCCTCGCGCAGCACCGGGGTGGCCAGCACGGGCCGGCCGGCGGCGGCGCGGAGCAGGTCCGCCCGCATCTCGCCGGCACTCTGGTAGCGGTTGAGCGGGTTCTTCGACAACGCCTTGAGCACGATCGCGTCGACGGCCGGCGTGACGTCCGGGTTGATGTCGCTGGGCGTCGGCGGCGTCTCCCGTACGTGCTGGTACGCGACGCTGACCGGGCTGTCCCCGACGAACGGGGGATGGCCGCAGACCAGCTCGAACAGCACGCAGCCGGCCGCGTACACGTCGGAGCGCGCGTCGACGGCCTCGCCGCGGGCCTGCTCCGGGGACAGGTACTGGGCCGTGCCGATCACCGCGCTGGTCTGCGTCATGGTGGTCGCGCCGCTGGCCAGGGCACGGGCGATACCGAAGTCCATCACCTTGACCTGGCCGGTCTGGGTGAGCATCACGTTGCCGGGCTTGATGTCCCGGTGGATGATGCCGTGCCGGTGGCTGAACTCCAGCGCCGCGCACATGTCGGCGCAGATCTCCAGCGCCCGGCGCGGCTGCAGTCGGCCCTCGGCGCCGAGGACCTCCTTCAAGGTCCGCCCGTTGACGAACTCCATGACGATGAACGGCAGCGTCTCGCCGGTCGGCGCGGTCTCCTCGCCGGTGTCGTAGACCGCCACGATCGCCGGGTGGTTGAGTGAAGCGGCGTTCTGCGCCTCCCGACGGAACCGCATCTGGAACGTCGCGTCCCGGGCGAGGTCGGTGCGGAGCATCTTGATCGCGACGTCCCGACCGAGCCGAAGGTCGCGACCGCGGTGCACCTCGGCCATACCGCCATAGCCGAGCAGCTCGCCGACCTGGTACCTGCCACCGAGCAGGCGGGCCTGCGCTGTCATCGCGTCTGTCGTCCTTCGCTCGTCGTCGTCCCGCCGTCGCCCGGCTGGAGTCGTACCTCCCGACGGTACGACGTCCGGGTCGGATCGTCGCCTTCGTCGAGTCGTAGCGCGCCGGACGCCACGGTGTGCGGCGCCAGCCCGGCCGATGCACCGGCCTGCGACTGCTTCCGTAGGTTGTAGGAAATCACGCCCGAGCAGAGCAGGACCAGCACGGCGAGCAGGATGGCGAGGAGCACCATCCCGGGGCGGGACCGCTGCGGCTGGGGTGACGGCACTGCCGGGCCGGCCTGTCGGACGTACGCCGGCGGGTGTTCCTGTCGGGGTGGCCCGGCGGGCACGGCAGCGGCACCGCGCGGGTAGCCGTTCGGTGCGCCCTGCGGCCGGGCTGGCTGAACGGCCGGCGCGACGGCGGTGGGGCGTGGCTGTTGGGCGGGCGCGATCGCTGTCGGCCTGGGCCCGCCCACCGGCGGGCGGGCAGCCGGCGGACGCATCTGATGCGCCTGCGGCACCTGGGCCCGGCCGGGCGCGGCGGGCGAGGCGGGCGCGCCCGAGACCGGCCCGGAGTTACCGGCCGCCCGGGCCTGCTGGGACAGCGCGGCCTTGAGCTGACGGGCGACCCCGGCGAGGGCGGCGGCGCTCGGCCAGCGGGCGGCCGGGTCCTTGGCCAACGCCCGTTCCACCAGGGCGCGCACCTGCGGAGGGATGTCGGACGGCAGCGGCCGGGGCGTCTCCCGGACGTGCCGCATCGCGATGTCGAGGGGATTGTCGCCCTCGAACGGCCGCCGACCGGCCAGGCACTGGTAGGCGACCACGCCGAGGGCGTACACGTCGGAAGCGGGGGTGGCCACGCCGCCGGTGGCCTGCTCCGGCGAGATGTACGAGGCGGTGCCGAGCACCGAACCGGCGGCGGTGAGCTGGCCGACCATGTCGGAGCGGGCGATGCCGAAGTCGGTCAGCACCAGCGTGCCGTTCGGCCGGACCAGCAGGTTGCCCGGCTTCACGTCGCGGTGCACGATGCCCTTTTCGTGCGCGGCGTGCAGCGCGTCGGCGGCCTGCGCGACGAGGGCCATCGTCCGGGCGGGAGTGAGCCGGCCGACCCGGCTCAACGTCGACGACAGGGCGTCACCTTCGACGTACTCCATGACCAGGAAGGCGATCTGCTGGTCGTTGCCGAAGTCGTAGACGTCCACCACGCCGGGATGGTTGATGGTGGCCATGGTGCGGGCCTCGCCGCGGAACCGCTCGCCGAAGTCCGGGTCGTCGAGTAGCGCGGGCAGCAGGCTCTTCACCGCGACCGTCCGGCCGAGCACCTGGTCGGTGCCGCGCCAGACGTCGCCCATGCCGCCGCTGGCGATCCGCTCGTCGAGACGGTAGCGGTTGCCGAGCTGCACGCCGGGGCTGAGCATGTCAGCGACCCCCCGGGTCGGTGATGGCGGCCCGCATGATCTGACCGGCGATCCGGGCGGCCTCGCCGCTACCACCCGGACCGGCCTGCTCCAACATCACGCAGACCGCGGACACCGGGTTGCCGTTCTTGTCCATCGCGAAGCCGATGAACCAGCCGTGGTCCGGTCGATCCGGGGCGGACTGGGCGGTGCCGGTCTTGCCGCCGACCGTGTAGCCGCCGATCGCGGCACTCTTGCCGGTGCCGTTCCGGACCACGCTGACCATCATCTCGCGCAGGTCGGTGGCGACCTGGGAACTGACCGGCTGGCGCAGCTCCCGCGGCTTGGCGGTGTAGTAGCTGGTGGTCCGGTCCGGTGCGAGCCACTGCCGGACCAGGTACGGCCGCATCTGGCTGCCGTTGTTCGCGATCGACGCAGCGATCATGGCGCCTTCGAGCGGGGTCATCCGGACGTTGTTCTGGCCGATCGAGGACTGGGCCAGTGCGGCCTGGTCGGTGCTGCCGTCCGGGTTCTGGATGTCCCCGGTCCGGCTGGCCGCCGTGGGCAGGCCGCCCTCACCCAGGTGGCCGACGGTCAGGTCCTCCTGCTCGAAGCCGAACTGCCGGGCCTTCTCTTTGACAGTGTCAGCGCCGAGCCGCACGCCGAGCTGGGCGAACCCGGTGTTGCACGAGTAGGTGACCGCGTCCAGCAGGCTTACCTGCCGTCCCGGGCAGATCGACGGATCGGCGTTGCGGATGGGCGTGCCCGACGTGGGCGCGGTGTAACTGGAACCGGCCGGGATCTGGGTCGTCGGCGTGACGCCGTTCTCCAGAGCCGCCGCGGCGACCACGATCTTGAAGGTGGAGCCCGGCGGCAGCGTCTCGGCGAGCGCGCGGTTCTTCAACGGCTCCGTCGGGTCCTTCTCCAGCTTGTTGAACGCCGCGGCCGCCTCGTTGCTGTCGTGGCTGGCCAGCGGGTTCGGGTCGAAGCTCGGCATGGAGACCAGCGCCTGCACCGCCCCGGTACGCGGGTCGATGGCGATCGCCGCGCCGCGCTTCGCGCCCACCCTGTTGTCACCCAGCTGGTCGTACGCCACGTCCTGGGCCTTCTTGGAGAGCGAGAGCAGCACGTTGCCGCCGCCGGTGTCATCCCCGGTGAACATGTCCTTCAACCGGTCACCGATCAGCTGGTCGCTGGTGCCGGCCAGGAAGTCGTTCTCCGACCGCTCGATGCCCTGATCGGCGAGGTTGACCGGCTTGTAGCCGAGCACGTGGGCGTACTTGGCGCCGCCCGGGTAGGTGCGCAGGAACTTCAGGTTGCCGGTGGTTTCCTTGCTGGTGGCAAGGGCTGTGCCGCCGGCCTCGATGTTGCCGCGCTTGCGGTCGTACTCGGCGACCTGGACCCGACGGTTGTAGTCGCTGGTGCGGTATTCATCCGCCTTGTAGGCCTGAATCCAGTTGAGGTTGGCGAAGAGCAGACCGAACAGGACCATGACGACGACGCCGACGCGGCGCAGGGGTGCGTTCACGGCTTGATCACCTCCGTGGGAGCACCGTGCAGCTGCTCCGGCGTGCTGCCGCTGGGACGGACGGCCTTGCCGCCGCCTCCTCCGGTCACCGGACGGCGGGCGCCGTCGGAGACCCGCAGCAGCACCGCGATGAGCAGCCAGTTGGCCATCAGCGACGACCCGCCTGCGGACAGGAACGGGGTGGTCTGACCGGTCAGCGGGATGAGCTTGCTGATCCCGCCGACGATCACGAAGACCTGGAGGCCGAGGGTGAACGCCAGACCACCGGCGAGCAGCTTGCCGAACGAGTCCCGGACGGCGAGCGCGGCACGCAGCCCACGCTCCACGATCAGCAGGTAGACCACCAGCAGCGCGGAGAGACCGAAGAGGCCGATCTCCTCACCGATGCCGGCGAAGATGAAGTCGTTCTGCACCTCGGGCAGGATCTCCGGCTGACCGCCGCCCGGACCGGCACCGAAGAGCCCGCCCGTGCCAAGGGCGAGCAGTCCCTGCACGAGCTGGTAGCCCTTGTCGGTCGGGTCGGCGAACGGGTCCAGCCAGATCTCCGCCCGCAGGTAGAAGTTGGCGAACGGCCCGCCCACCGTCGAGCCGAGGACGTAGGCGAGGTACGCGCCGCCGAAGAAGAGAACCAGGCCGATCAGCAGCCAGCTGACCCGTTCGGTGGCGATGTAGAGCGTCACCACGAACATGCCGAAGTAGAGCAGCGAGGTGCCCAGGTCCTTCTCGAAGACCAGCACCAGGACGCTGATCAGCCAGACGCCGACCACCGGGCCGAGGTCACGGCCACGGGGGAAGTCGATGCCGAGGAAGCGCCGGCTGGCCAGCGACAGCACCTCACGCTTGCGCACCAGGTAGTAGGCGAAGAAGACCAGCAGCGCCAGCTTGGCGAACTCACCCGGCTGGATGGAGAAGCTGCCCACCCGGATCCACAGCTTCGCGCCGTTGATCTCGGAGATGCTCGACGGCAGCACCGCCGGGATCATCACCAGCACGATACCGGCCAACCCCAGGGTGTACGCGTACCGCGAGATCGACCGGTGGTCACGCATGATGGCGAGCAGTCCGGCGGCGAGGATCACCGCACCGAGCGTCCAGGCCAGCTGGCGCCCGCCCTGCCCGGCGAAGACGGCCAGGTTCTCGCGCTCGGCCACCGGAGCGTCGCCCAGGTCGATCCGGCGCAGGAAGCCCACCCCGAGCCCGTTGAGCAGGGCCACCGCCGGCAGCAGGGCCGGGTCGGCGAACGGGGCGAGGAACCGGATGACCAGGTGCAGGCCGAGGAAGACCGCGCCGAGCGCGGCGGCCGGCATCCAGAAGTCCGAGGTGACCGTGTCCAGCAGGTTCGCTTCGACGGTCGCCCCGTACGCGGCCACCAGCACCATCGCGAGCAGCAGCAGGGACAGCTCGGCGTTGCGGCGCGACCGCGCCAGGCGTACGCCGGATTGCTCGCCCGCGGTGGCGGGCGAGGGTGCCGGTGTGGCCGCTACGGTCACGGGTGGAGTCCTCGGTATCTCAGCCGACGCTCACTCAGGAGACCGGCAGCTGGCCGGGTCGAGCGCCGGCGTGGCCGAGTCTGAGGGCGTGACGTCGGGTGTGGTGGTCGCGCCGGCCCCCCCGAGAGCGGTGGTGGCACCGGCGGTCGGGGTTGCGCTGACAACCCCGTTGGGGGTCGACGAGGCGTTGACGCTCGGGCTGCCGTTCGGGGTCGGCGTCAAACCGATCGGCGTCGGCGTGGGCGTGGGCGTGTTGGCCCCGGCGGCGGTCGGGTCGAGTGGGCAGAGCGGCTTCAGGTTGGGGTTGCTGGGGGTGTCGCTGGTCAGCTCGGCGAGCTGACGCTCGGCGTCCGGCTCGCTCTTGGCCCGGATGCCGACCTTGACGGTGTCCTGCGCGGCGACAGTGAGGTCGTCCAGCCGGGTGCCGCTGCGGCGGTGCACGCTGGACAGGTCCATCCCGGCGATCTGACCCTGGACCCCACGGAAGACGGCGACCTGCCCCTCTTCGGTGGCTCCCACGTAGTACTGCCGCTGGGTGTACGTCCAGCCGCCGAACGCCGCCCCGCCGACGATCACCAGCACGGCCAGCGCCATGGCGGCGGTCCGCACCGGGCGTCGTTTCGGCCGGTCCGGTTCGTCGTCGGCGGCCGCCGGCTCCTCGGGCGCGGCCGGGCGCGGCGCGGAGAGCGCCGAGGCTCGGGCGGCCGGGGTCGAGTCGTCGGCGGAGGTCGCCATTCCCCGGTCCCGGGCGGCGGCACCGCCGACGATCGGGGTCGCCTCGACGATGTCCTGGTCGGTGGCGTCGGCGATGATCACCGTGATGTTGTCCGGCCCGCCGCCGCGCAGCGCGAGCTGCACCAGCCGCTCGACACACTGCTGCGGGTCGGCGTACTCCCGCATGGTCTCGCCGATGGTTTCGGCGCTGACCACACCCGAGAGGCCGTCGCTGCAGATCAGGTACCGGTCGCCGGGCATGACCTGGCGGACCGAGTATTCCGGGTCGATGTCCCGACCGTCGAGGGCGCGGGTGAGCAGCGACCGCTGCGGGTGGCTGCTCGCCTCCTCGGCGCTGATCCGGCCTTCGTCGACGAGCATCTGGACGTACGTGTCGTCCTTGGTGATCTGCGCGAACTCGCCGTTGCGCAGCAGATAGGCCCGCGAGTCACCGATGTGGACCATTCCCAGCTTGCTGCCGGTGAAGAGGGTCGCCGTCAGCGTGGTGCCCATCCCCTCCAACTGCGGGTTGGCGTCCACCGTGTCGCGGAGTTGTTGGTTGGCGGTGCCCACGGCCGAACGCAACGCATCGACGAGGGCGTCCCCCGGGACGTCCTCGTCGAGCGGCGCCATGGCACCGATGACGATGTTGCTGGCGACGTCACCGGCGGCCATACCGCCCATGCCGTCGGCAACGGCGAGTAACCGCGGCCCGGCGTAGACGGAGTCTTGATTGCCGTCTCGGATCAGACCGCGGTCGCTGTGGGCCGCATAGCGCAGGGTCAGAGTCATGGCCGTAATTCGAGGGAAGTGCGGCCGATCCGGATCGGCACGCCGAGGGGGACGGGGGTTGGTCCGGAGACCTTAGCGCGATCGAGGTACGTGCCGTTAGTCGAGCCGAGGTCCTCGACGTACCACTGCCCGTCACGCGGCACGAGCCGGGCGTGTCGCGCGGAGGCGTAGTCGTCGGTGATGACCAGGGTGGAGTCCTCGGCTCGACCGATGGTGATCTGAGCTTCACCGAGAGTGATCCTGGTGCCGGCCAGCTGACCGGCTGTCACCACCAACTGGTGCGCCGCCCTACCCCGCTTCACCTTCGCTGGCTTGGCCGCCTGCCCCGTCGAGGCGCCCACCGCGCGTGGCGCGGCCACCAGGCGACCGGACCGGGCGCCCGCGAAGAGGTCCCGGCGGATCACGCCGACCACCGTGAACACGAAGATCCACAGCAGGATCAGGAACCCGAACCGGGCAACGGTGATGACCAGTTCCGGCAAGGCGGCTCAGCCGTCCACGCGGAAGGTCAGCGTCGTCGTACCGAGCTGGACCATGTCACCGGGGTTGAGCGCGACGGCGGAGACCCGCTGCCCGTTCACCATGGTGCCGTTGGTCGAACCCAGGTCGGTCAGCACGACCTGGCCCCCGTCGAAATCCAGCCGGGCGTGTCGCCGGGAGATGCCCACGTCGGGCAGCCGCAGGTTGGCCTGGTCGCCACGACCGATCACCGTCGACCCCATCTGGAGGGGATAGGTGCGACCGTCGCCGGAGACCAGCCGCACGTTGCGACCGCCGCCGTGCCCGGGCGGCGGACCGTAGCCACCGCCCTGGTCGTACGCGGGGTAGGCGGGCGGGCCGGCGTCGTAGCCGGGTGCCGACACCGGGGCGACCTCGCCGCCGGTGTAGACCTCGGCCGTGACCCGGAACATGCCCGTGTCGAGGCCCTCACCTCGCTCGATCTCGACGATCACGTCGCCGTAGACCGTCCACGCCTGCTCGCCGATGAACTCCGCCTGCGACTGGGCCAACTCCTGGGCCAGCGCGGCGGCGTACGGCGCCAGCCGACTATGGTCGAACGGCGAGAGATCGATCACGTAGCGGTTGGGCACCAACGTGCGCCCACCGGCCAGGATCGCCTTGTGCGCCTCGGCCTCCCGCTGCATGGCGTTGAGGATCTCCACGGGGTGGACCACCCCTTTGAAGACCTTGGCGAAGGCCCCTTCGACCAGGCCTTCCAGACGCTTCTCGAAGCGTTGCAGCACGCTCACCGGCTCCTCCTCGGGTCCCGAGGACATGATGGTATCCGGCCGGCGCGCGCGCAGCTCACACGCCGCTCGGCCGGCTGCTCTCGACCCGTTCGGAAGGGCCGGGACTGTCGTGCTAATCTTTCGTCCGCCACGAACGGTAACCGCTCGTGGCGAGCGCCGGGAACAGCGTAGTATTCCCGGGGCCCGTTGGCGACAGCGGGGCCAGGGCGGCTAAGGTGTTCCGGGTTGTGCCACGGGGATGTGGCGGAATGGCAGACGCGCACGGTTCAGGTCCGTGTGCCCGAAAGGGCGTGGGGGTTCAACTCCCCCCATCCCCACCACCGACGAAGGGCTCCGCATATGCGGAGCCCTTCCGTCATATCGGGGCGTGCCGGACGTCACGCTATGCTCCGATGGATTCTGCCTCCGATGGACCAGGAGTGGCGTGTGAGTGTCGCGTTGGTGACAGGGTCGGGTGGTCTGATCGGCTCCGAGGCCGTCCGGCATTTCGCCGGCCTCGGTCTGGATGTCGTGGGCATCGACAACGACATGCGCCGGTACTTCTTCGGCGAGGACGGTTCCACCTCCTGGAGCCTTGAACGGCTCAGCCGTGACCTGGGTAACGCCTACACCCATTTCGCGGTGGACATCCGGGACCGGGACGGCCTGGAGCAGGTGTTCAAGAAGTACAGCTCGGACATCGCCGTGGTGATCCACAGCGCCGCGCAGCCGAGCCACGACTGGGCCGCCAAGGAGCCGTACACGGACTTCGACGTGAACGCCGGCGGCACGCTCAACATGCTGGAGAACACCCGCCGACACGCGATCGACGTGCCGTTCATCCACTGCTCGACCAACAAGGTCTACGGCGACCGGCCCAACAGCCTGCCGCTGGTCGAGCTGGAGACCCGGTACGAGCTGCCCGAGGACCACCGTTGGTACCAGGGCATCACCGAAGAGATGTCGATCGACCACTCACTGCACTCCGTCTTCGGCGCCTCCAAGGTCGCCGCGGACGTGATGGTCCAGGAGTACGGGCGCTACTTCGACATGAAGACCGCCTGCTTCCGGGGCGGCACCCTGACCGGCCCGGCGCACTCCGCCGCCGAACTGCACGGGTTCCTGGCCTATCTGATGCGCTGCGTCATGGAGGGCCGGACGTACAACCTGTTCGGTTACAAGGGCAAGATGGTCCGGGACGCGATCCACTCCCACGACGTGCTGACCGCGTTCGAGGCGTTCTTCCGGGCCCCCCGCTCCGCGGAGGTCTACAACCTCGGCGGCGGTCGCCACTCCAACACCTCCCACATCGAGGCGTTCCGCATCGCGGAGGAGATCACCGGCCGGGAGGCGCGGATCAACTATGTCGAGCAGAACCGCACCGGCGACCACCAGTGGTACGTCAGCAGCATGGCGCGGTTCGAGGCGCAGTATCCGGACTGGAAGATCACTTACGACGTGCCGATGATCCTGCGGGAAATCTACGAGGCCAACGTGGACAAGTGGGTGGCCCAGCCGTGAGCAGCCGAACCAAGCGCAACGTGCTCGGCGTCCTGGTCGACGCCACCGACTACGCCACGGCGACCGACGCGGTGGTGACCGCGGCGCACGAACGGCGTCCCCTCGCGCTGACCGCGCTTGCCGTGCACGGTGTGATGACCGGGGTGCTCGACCCGGCGCACAACGCGCGGCTCAACTCCTTCGACGTGGTCACGCCGGACGGGCAGCCGGTGCGGTGGGCGCTCAACCTGCTGCACCACGCCGGGCTCAGCGACCGGGTGTACGGGCCGACCCTGACCCTGCACGTGCTGTCGCGGTTCGCGGACGAAGGGCTGCCGGTCTACCTGTACGGCTCGACCGAGGAGACCCTCGCCCGGTTGATCCCGGCCCTGGAGCGGATGTTCCCGGCGCTGAAGATCGCCGGGGTGGAGCCGTCCAAGTTCCGTGCCGTCCAGCCCGGCGAGGACGCCGAGATCGCCGACCGAATCCGGTCCAGCGGTGCCCGGCTGGTCCTGGTCGGCCTCGGCTGCCCGCGCCAGGAGGTCTTCACGTACGCCATGCGGCCACTGCTCGACATGCCGCTGATGGCGGTCGGCGCGGCCTTCGACTACCACGCCGGGCTGTTGCGCCAGCCCCCGCCGTGGATGCAGCGTGTCGGCCTGGAGTGGTTCTGGCGCCTCGGTCTGGAGCCGAAGCGGCTCTGGCGCCGCTACATCATCCTCAACCCGGCCTACCTGAGCCGCCTGGTCGCGCAGAAGCTCGGCCTGTGGAAGGCCCGCCCGCCGGCGCCGGCCACCGAGCGGCCGGCCAGCTTCTCGGTCTGAGCCCTACGACCCTTCTCGGTCTGAGCCCTACGACGCGAGGCCCCACCCGGCGTGCCGGGTGGGGCCTCGGTCGTGGGAGACCGGTCAGACGGTCAGGGTCCAGGTGTTGATGTAGCCGGTGTCGGCCGAGTAGGTGTCGCGCACCTGGAGCCGCCAGATGCCGTCGGCGGCCTCACCGGACACGTTGACCGTGTACGTGGCGTTGACGTTGTCCGCGCTGTCCGAGGTGCTGCTGTTCTTCAGCCGGTACGAGCTGCCGTCCGGGGCGAGCAGGTCGATGACCAGGTCACCGCGGTAGGTGTGCACGATGTTCACCGCCACCGTGGAGGCCGAGGAAGCGTTGCGACCGCAGCCGGAGATGGTGATCGAGCTGGTCACCGCCGAGCCGGCGTCCGGGATCGACACGTCGGTGCCGTTGGTGCCGGTGCAGCCGGTGGGCGGCGGCGGGGTGCTGCCGGTACCCACGTAGAGCAACAGGTTCGGCGAGCCGGAGCCGGGGTTGCCCACCACGTTCGGGGTCGCGTTGGCCACCAGTTGGTTGCGGACCTGAGCCGGGGTCCAGCTCGGGTTGGCGCTGGCCACCAGGGCCGCCGCTCCGACCACGTGCGGGGTGGCCATCGAGGTGCCGCTGATCGTGTTGGTGGCGGTGTTGCTGGTGTACCAGGCCGAGGTGATCGACGAGCCGGGCGCGAAGATGTCCAGACAGGTGCCGACGTTGGAGAACGACGACCGGGCGTCCGAGCTGGTCGTCGAGCCCACCGTAATGGCTTCCGTGGTGCGCGCCGGCGAGGTGTTGCAGGCGTTCGCGCCGCTGTCGTTGCCGGCCGCCAGGCCGTACGTGACGCCCGAGGCGATCGAGTTGCGCACGGCGTTGTCCAGGGAGCTGTTCGCGCCACCGCCGAGGCTCATGTTCGCCACGGCCGGCTTGATCGCGTTCGCGGTGACCCAGTCGACGCCGGCGATCACACCGGCGTTGGTGCCACTACCGGAGCAGTTCAGCACCCGTACGCCGACGAGCTGGACGGCCTTGGCCACCCCGTACGCGGACCCGCCGACGGTGCCGGCGACGTGCGTGCCGTGCCCGTTGCAGTCGTCGGCCGACCCGCCGTCGACGGCGTCGTAGCCGGAGGTGGCCCGGCCGCCGAAGTCGTTGTGGGAGAACCGGATGCCGGTGTCGATGATGTAGGCGTGCACGTTGCTCGCCGTGTTGGGGTAGGTGTAGGAGCTGTCCAACGGCAGGTTGCGCTGGTCGATCCGGTCCAGACCCCAGGAGGGCGGGTTGGCCTGCGTGCCGGAGATCGAGACGGTGTGGTTCTGCTCGACGTACGCCACCGCCGGGTCGGCCGCGATCCGCGCCGCCGCGTTCGCGCTCACAGTGACCTCGAAGCCGCGCAGCGCCGCGCCGTAGGTGCGGGCCACAGTGCCGCCGTGGCGGCCGGAGAGCCGCTTCGCGGTGTCGCCGACCCGGTCCCGGGCCACGGCGCTGTCCTTGAGTACGACGATGTAGCTGTCCGGCACGGCGGTGGCTCCGCCGGCGGCCCGAACCACACCGACGGGTTCGGCGGCCAGGGCCGGGGTGCCGACGGCCAGCACTGTCGCCGCGGCCACCCCGATCAGCACGGACCTTCGTGGAAGACCCATCTCCTACCTCCCTCTGACCGGCGGCGGAACGTGACCACCGGTCCCAACATCAATCGACAGTTGCCGATTTAGCTGAGGGTAGATCAGCAGCGGGGCAATTAAACATGTCGGAACGTCCATAACCTTCGAGTGATGACCCCCTACGGGCCCGGCGTCCGGGACGAACGGGGGACCGGCCCGGATTCGCCTCGCCGAGATTCGGGAAAGACTCTCGAGCATGGAGAGTCAGCTCACCATCCTGCTCCCGGTCGCCGCCGTCTGGCTGGCCGCCGGCATCGTTGCCGACGGCCTGCCCCGGCTGCGCAACACCCGCGTGCTGCGCCGGCGTACCGGATGGTTGCTGGTGCTCGCCCTCACCGGCGCGACGCTCACCGCGGCCGTGCTCGGCGGCGGCCTGTTCAGCGCGGGCACCGCGCCGGTCGACCGGGCCGCCGCCGGGCTCACCCTCGCCGCCGGCCCGGCGCTCGTGGCGACGGTCTGCTCCGTACGACGGATCCGCCGGCTGCGTGCCGGTGCCGGCGCGTTCGCCAGCGCCCCCGCCACCCCCGCGCCACACGGGCTGCGCGCCGCGGCGGCCCACCCGCTGGTCGGGCTGCCACTACAGGTCACCGCCCTGGCCACCGTGCCGGCGTTGGTCGCGGCGGCCGGCACCGACCTCGGCGCCGACCCCGGGGTCACCGGACCGGCGATCACCGTCGGCGCGGTCGCGGTGATCGCCATCGGGGTCCGGCACGCGCTGCGGCACAACCGCCTCGCCGAGCGGGCCCGGCCGGCCGTCGCACGGTCAGCGCGGGCGGCTGGCGCTCTGCACGTATAGCAACTCCAGGATCGACCTGGTCGCCTCGAACCAGCGATCCAGCCAGTCCTGCGAGGGCACGGTGCCCTTCGGCGGCAACTCCATCAGCAGGCCACGCAGCAACGGGTGGTCAGCCAGGGACTGGGGCGGCTCCACCGGCCAGCCGCTCGGTGGGAACGACGGCTCGATCAGCGGGTTCGGGTCCAGTGAGGGCAGCGAGAGCGGGGGATCCGTCGTCTCGGCGGCGCCCTCCCGCCCGGTCAACTCCTGGTCGGTCGAGACCACCTCGGTCAGAACCGTGTCCCGACGAGCGCCGCGGTACTTGCCACCGAACCGCTCCGGCTTCGCCGGGCCGTTGGTGAGATTTTCTGAACCGATCGTCGTCATCCGTCTCGCCTACTCGCTCGGTTGCGGGTCGGTGCGGCGGGTCGTCGACCAGCGCCGTACCGACCGGTTCAACGAGACGGGGGCGCTGTGGCGACGGGAATCCCGACGGAACCTCGCCGGCCACCGTCGGGACCCGCGACCGTCCGCCGTACCTACCGGGGACGGACACGGTGAAGTCCCCGTCCGGCGAACCGGACGGGGACTTCACTGACCACTCGGTCAGACCACGCCGAACACACCACCGCGGGTGCCGGCGACGAAGGCGTGCCAGTCGCCCGGCGCGAAGACCAGGGCGGGGCCCGCCTTGTCCTTCGAGTCCCGCACTCCGACCGCCCCCGTCACGTACGCCACCTCCACGCAGTTGTCACAGTTCGGCCCGCTCTTCGAGCTCTTGAACCACGCTGCCTGCGTCAGGTCCACCGGGAACCCTTTGGTCGCCATTTCCACAACGGCTCCTCTGCCAGTTTTGCGATGTGTGCGACGGACTCCTCCGGACGTATGGCCGCAGCGCGGATGTGATCGAAGATGAAGCTGTACTTCTGTAGTTCGTCGCTCTTCTCGAGGAAGAGCCCACCCGTGGCGTTCTCCGCGTACACAACATCCGGATCACCGGGCTCAGGGAAGCTGAGGATCGTGAACGTGCCGTCCATGCCGGCGTGCGCACCCACCTCGAAGGGCAGGATCTGCAGCGTCACGTTCGGCAACTCGGCCACCTCGACCAACCGTCTGAGTTGGCCGCGCATCACCTCGTCCCCGCCCACCGGCCGACTTACCACCGCCTCATCGAGCACCACCCACAGATCGACCGGATCGTCCTGGGTCAATAACGACTGACGGCCCAGACGGACACGCACTCTCTGGTGCACCTGATCGGCGGTGAAGTCCGGACGAGCGGCGCGGATCATGGCACCGGCGTACTCCTCGGTCTCCAGAAGGCCCGGAACGACCTGCTGTTCGTACGCCCGGATCGAACTCGCGGCCGCCTCCAGCCCGACGTACGCGCCGACGAGCACCGTGCTGTACGGGTGCCACCAACCCTTCTGGCGGGCCTCCCGGGCGATCTGCACCAGCTCGTCGCTCTCGGCGCCGACCACGCCGTAGATCCGCAGCATGTCCCGCACGTCGCGAGGGGTGGCCGTGGTGTGCCCGGTCTCGATCCGGGAGACCTTCGACGCCGAGCACTCCAACTGTTCGGCGACCACCTCGATGGTGATTCCGGCGGACTCCCGCTGGCGGCGCAGCTCGGCCCCGAGCCGCCGCCGTCTGATGGTGGGACTGCGCCGCTCACTCATCGCGCGACCCGTGACTCACTGGTCCCCGCCGCTGGCTGCTCGACCCCACTCGGGCTACCTCCGGTAACGCGCCACTGGGTGACACCCGCCGGGGGCGCGATCGTCGACCGGCGAGCGTTCGCGACGGAGGGGAGTGGTGCCGGTCCTCGGCCGGCCGCGACGGGCGAAACCGGCCCTCAGTGTGCCGCCCGGATGCGGATGGCTTCAATAGGCCTTTCGCGCGACACGCTCACGTATCGGCAAAAGTCGACGTGCAACTTGCATGAAGCACGTCACTGATGCACTCTGTCCGTATGGCACGGATCACTCAGCGTCCCCGTTCGGTCCCTCCCAGTGGTGACCCCACCGATCCGGGGGCGCCGAGCCCGACGCGGGTCCGGCCGACGACAACGAGACCTGCTCCGGGGTAATGACCCCGCCGCTGCAAGCCGGCAAGCTGCGGCGGCGGGCGCGGTTCCCGGAAGCAACCGGGTGGTGGTCGGGTGGCGGCACGTCACCAGCGGGGTACGGCCCGACCACCGCCATCCGCACCACCGGTTCACGAGGCACGACCCCGTCACCGGCCGAGACGTCCCCCGTTCAGGCACCGCCGGCGCAGCCGCCGGCCGATCCTCCCCAGGAGCCCATGTGCTTCCCCGCACCGGTGACGTACTGCACGTGACTCGCGCGGCGAGTGTCCAGTTCCTCAGGCCGATCAAGTTCCGGGTGATCCGGGTGCTCGACTGGCCGACCTATGACGGCTGGCTCTGGCTCGACGGCTACGAGTTGAACGCGGCGGGTGACGCGGTCACCCGACGGTCGATCTTCGTCCAGCGGGAAGGGCTGCAGCAGCTGCACGCCGCCCCCGAACCCCGTCCGCACACCGTGCGGACCCGCCGCCCGGTCGCGCGCACCCCGGTCCGGGTGGGCTGACCGAGCAGATCCGCCGCCGGTGGGCGTGCCGTCGCCATAGAATCAGGTACGCCCACCCCGGCACCGTTCCACCCGCTCGTCCAGGACCCTGACCCTGGGATGGTCATGGTCAATCAGCCCGCCCTGCGGCGGCACCACCGCTCCCGTATCGCCTATGCCATCGGACTCCTCGCCCTCTTCGGGGCGATGGCGACACTGCTGGTCCTCGTCCGCGACCCGGCGATGTCGTCCACCCGGCTGACCACACCGGTGCCCGCACCGGAGATCACCGTGCTCGACTCCGACCCGCCGACTGACGACGGTCAGTCGGTCGACGAGGAACCGGGCTGGATCGACACCCACGCGCCGGCCGACCACTACGGCGGTGCCGACCCGACCGGGGCGGTATCCGGCCTGGGTGCCGGCGGCCAGTCCGACAACCGTCAGGAGCTCACCGAAGCAGCTCCGGCCGGACACGACGCCGAAGAGATCCGCCGCTCGCTGTTCTGGTCCGGCATCTTCGGCCTGGCCATCTCGCTGGCCGGCATCGGCCTCGTCGGCACCCGCCGCCGGATGTGGTGACAAGCGGTCACGGCGTACGCGTCACAGTGGGGCTGGGTGTGGTCGGGGTCGTCCCGCTCGGAGGCTCGGCCTGCGAGACGATCAACAACACCTCATCGTCGGTCGACACCGACTCGCCCGCCCCCGGCTCGGTGCCCACCACCGTCCCCGCCGGCAGCTCCGACGGGCGGAACACCACCCGGTGGGCCAGGCCGAGCCGATCCAACAGCCCTTCGGCGGTGGCCTGCGGCAGGCCGGTGAGCGGTGGCACCGGCACCTCGTCCGGCGCGTCCGTGGTGGCCGGGCTGCTCGGGGACTCGCTGGTGGGTGCCGCCGAGGTGGGGGCCGCGCTGGTCGCAGGGGCGCTGGTGGCGCTGGTCGGCGGCAGTGACGGGGTGGACCCCGGATCGTCCCGGTCGTCATCCTGCGGGGAACGCACCAACCAGAGCGCGCCTCCGATCAGGCCGGCGAGCAGCAGCGCCAGGACGCCCCAGAGGATCGGCGACCACCACCGCCGACCACCCTGCTCCTCGACGTACCACTCTCCGGCGGAGTCATCGGGTCGGGGCGAGCGCACCTCCGCCCGCCCGGACCACGGCGGAGGTATCGGCGCCGTGTGGTCGGCCGGCGGGCCCGGCCGGTCAGCGTCGGCGGGCAGGGGACGGGTCAAGTCGTCGTCGTCACCGACGGGAGGCTCCTGGCGGTCGTCGCTCATCGCACGTCCCTTCCCGAACCCGGACGGGCGTCACGGCCCTCGACCGCCAACCTAGTCGTCCACACCGCCATCGGCGGGGATCAGCGTGCCGAGCCGCGCCGGCTGTCGACGAGGCCGAGCGGCGGGCACCCGCCGGGAAGCGGGACCCGCCGGCCAGGCGTCAGGGCGTGGGTTTCGTGGTCGGTTGCTCGACGGAGTCCGCGCCACACCAGAGGCTGACCTGGTCGTTCCACCGGGCCGAGCCATCCTCGGTGGGCTCCTGCCGACTGACCTTCCCGCTGCGTCCGGTGACGTAGCGGGGGTACAGGCCCTCGTCGACCAACTCGTCGGCGGCGTCCGCGCAGCTCTCGCCGACCACGTCCGGCACCTCGGCGGCCGGCGCCGGCCCGGCGACCTGTAGTTGCACTGTCGTCCCCCGGGCAACCTCGGTGCCCACCTCCGGTGTGGTGCTCTCGACCGTACGACCGACGCCGCCACCGAAGACCAACCGCCAACCCAACCGCTGCTTGCGCAGCGTCTCCCGGGCCTGCTCGAAGTCGGCGCCGATCACCGGGGGCACGGTCAGACCGGCACCCTTGGTCGCAGTGGCGGAGGTCTGGACCGCCGACGGTGTCGGCCGTCCGCTGCTCGGTCGCGGTGCGGTGGTCCGGCCGGTCGGCGCACCCGACGTGGTCGCAACGGCCAGCGGATCACCGGAGGGTGTCTCGTCCTCGCCGGCCAGCAACCAGCCACCTGTCGCACCGACCGCGGCGAGCAGCACCGCCGCCAACCCGCCACCGAGCACGACGCTGGCCCGGCCCGCACCGCCACCGGCGGCATTCTGCCGACCCGGGTTCGTGTCCGTCATAACGCCCACCGCCTCATCACCGGCGACCGTACCGCCCGCCGCCCAATCCGCCGCGCCGGCGTCCCACACCGGCGGGTCGTTGCGACTCGCCGCGCCGACGACGGGACGTTACGCTGCCCGGCATGGCCAGACAGGGCTGGGGAGTGTCGATCGCGACGGCGATCGGGGTCGCTGCCGGCGCGGGTGCCGCACAACTGGGCTTCGGCTACGGGCTCGGCGTCATCACCTGGACGCCCACCGATGCCGCTGCTACCGACACCGCCTGGGCGGACGGGCTCGCCTGGGCGACCTGGCTCGCCGCCAGCTCGACGGTCCTCGGCGCGGTCTGCGCGCAGCGGCTCCACCAACGCACCGCTCCGGCGAAGACCGCGATCTCTGCGCAGACCGCTACCGACGATGCGGACCGCCACGACGGCACGCCGCCCGGTGACCGAGAGCCGGAACACGAGCCCCCGGTCGACCCGCGTCCACCGACAGCCGGGGCCGCCCCGGCCGGGGTGACGAGCACACCACCGCCGGTGGCCGAGTCGCCGGAGCACGACCGCGGGGGCCTGCTGCGGCGGGTGGCCCTGGCGCTCGGTGCCGGGTTGGGCGGGCTGGTCACGGTGCTGTTGATCGCCGTACCCGCGCGGGTCGCGACCGGCGCGGACACCGGCGCACCGCAACGGACGGCCGCCGTTCAGGCAACACTGGGCATCCTGATCGGCGTCCTCGTCGCGATCTGGGCGCTGCGCTCCCGAGCCGCCGCCGTCAACGTGACAGCGACGGCAGCCTGGCTCTGGCTGCTCGCGGTGATCTCGGTGATCGACGGGGTACGCGTCGGACGAGGGCTGACCGGCGCGCAACTCGGCACCTGGCAGTTCGACCCGGACCACGCCCGGTACTGGATCGGGGGGCAGATCTACTGGCCGGGCGCCCTGCTGGCCCTGGTGCCCGCGCTGCTGATCGGGGTGCTGGCCGCCCGTCGGTCCGCCCGCTCGGGTGGGCACCGGGTGGGTGCGGCGGCCTCCGGCGCGGCCGGTCCGATGCTCGTCGCACTCGCCTACCTGACCACACTGCCGCACTGGTCCACGCTCGGCCCCGCGCAGCTCTCCACCCAGCTGATCGCCCCGTACGCGGTGATCGCCGGTATCGGCGGCTCGGTGCTGGCAGCCCGCCTCGGCGAGCGGGCCGAGCGACATCACCCGACCGAGCGGCGCCACCCGGCCGAACAGAGTCGGGCCGACCGGATTCCGGCAGCTCAGGGCACGGTCACCGACCCGGCCCCGGTCGCTCAGGGCACGCTGGCCGACCCGGCAGTGGTCACCGACACCGGTCCCGGCCCGGCGGCCTCCGGGTCGGCGGCCTCCGGGTCGACGGCCTCCGGTTCGACGGCCTCCGGTTCGACGGCCGGAACCGCTGCCCGGCGCCGGAAGCCCGACACCTCAACGCAGACGCCCCGCACGGATTCGCTGCCCGGCTCAGGCTCGCTGCCCGGCGAGGCGACCGCCGTACCGCAGGTCCCCGCCCCGCGAACCAACCCGGACGACATCGACCCGGCCCGCCCCAGCACCGAAGCAGCAGTCCCGACCCCCAGCCCCCGCCGCTCCCGACCACCCCGCCGCCAACCCCCCACCTAAGCCCACCCATCGACCCCTTCCATTGATCATGAAGTTTTTGCCATGACACGCCGGGCGAGGTGGCAATAACTTGATGATCAACCCGCACGGGGGTTAGGGGGTTGGCCAGGTGTGGACGGGTTGGTTGGTGCGCTGGAGTTCGGCGTAGCGCTGGACCATGTGGTGCAGGGCAGCTGTCCGGTCCATGCCATGGTGCCGTTCCGCCGCCCAGACCGCCTCGGTCTGCCAGACGGCGCCGTTGCGGCCGGTACGGCAGCGCTGCTCGATGATGCCGAGCAGACGGTCCCGCTGCGCCGCGGCGACACCGAACCCGTCCAGGCCGGCGGCGGCGGTGGGCAGCAGCTGGTCCAGGACCAGCTTGGTGACCGGCACGTCGCCGAGCCCGGGCCAGTGCAGCACGGCGTCGAGGCCACGTCGGGCGGCGGCGTGGAAGTTCTCCTCGGCCGAGCTGAAGGTGAGTTGACTCCAGATCGGCCGGTCGGCCTCGGCCAGACCGCGTACCAGCCCGAAGTAGAAGGCCGCGTTGGCCAGCATGTCCACCACCGTCGGACCAGCCGGCAGCACCCGGTTCTCCACCCGCAGGTGCGGGCGGCCGTTCATGATGTCGTAGACCGGCCGGTTCCACCGGTAGACAGTGCCGTTGTGCAGCCGCAACTCGCCGAGCTGTGGCACACCGCCGGCGTGCAGCACCTCCACCGGGTCCTCGTCCTCGCAGATCGGCAGCAGCGGCGGGAAGTACCTGACGTTCTCCTCGAAGAGGTCGAAGATCGAGGTGATCCACCGTTCGCCGAACCACACCCGGGGTCGTACGCCCTGGGCCTTCAGTTCGTCCGGGCGCGTGTCGGTGGCCTGCTGGAACAGGGCGATCCGGGTTTCGGCCCACAGTTGGCGGCCGTACAGGAAGGGGCTGTTCGCGCCGACCGCCACCTGCACACCGGCGATGGCCTGGGACGCGTTCCAGTAGTCGGCGAAGCTGTCCGGGGCGACCTGGAGGTGGAACTGGAGGCTCGTGCAGGCGGCCTCGGGGGCGATCGAGTCGGTGTGCGTCCGCAACTGCTCGACGCCGCGAATGTCCAGTTCGATGTCCTCGCCACGGGCGCCGACGATCTGGTCGTTGAGCACGCGGTAACGCTCGTTGGTGGAGAGGTTGTCCTCGACCAGGTGCCCCTCGGTGAGGGTGGGCAGGATGCCGACCAGGACGATCTTCGCGTCGGATCTGGCGGCGCGCTCGTCGGCCCGGGAGAGGCTGCCGCGCAGGTCGTTCTCGTAGTCGGCGAAGCCGGTGCCCTCGATCAGTCGGGGTTCGGCGTTGAGTTCGAGGTTGAACTGCCCCAGTTCGGTCTGGAAGAGGGGGTCGGCGATGTCGGCGAGGATCTCCTCGTTGCGCATCGCGGGCTCGGCGGCCGAGTCGACCAGGTTGAGTTCGATCTCCAGGCCGGTCATCGGCCGGTCCGCGTCGAAGCCGAAGTCGTCGAGCATCAGGGCGAAGACGTCCAGGCACCGCCGCACCTTCTGCCGATACCGGACGCGATCATCCCGGGTGAAGGCGCCCTCTGAGACGTCCCTGCCCATGTGTCCTCCCGACGGCCGGCGCGGTCGGGATCCTGCCGTCCCGGAAGCGCTTTGTGAAGCATCCACGGTAAGAGCGCCCACCTGACCGGGGCCAGAGGCCGACGCCGGTGATCCGGCGTCGACCGGCGCGGACGCGCTCGTGGCGCCATCTGTACCCCGTCGTCGCCCTGCAGGACCCGGTGGCGGTGCGATCAACTCGTGACAATTACCACGAGCGGAGACGACGCAGGGCCCGCGCCGACGTACGGCGCGGGCCCTGCGTGCCGGATCACCCGGGAGGATGCCCCTGACCCTCCGGCGATCCCCGAGGGATCAGGCCTGACGGACGGCCTCGCCCTCGATCTCAATCTTGATCTTGCGGCTGACCAGCACGCCCCCGGTCTCCAGGGCGACGTTCCAGGTCAGGCCGAACTCCTCGCGGTCGATCTCGGTGCTCGCGGAAAAGCCGAAGATGTCCTGGCCGAACGGGCTGCGGCCGACACCCTCGAACTCCACCTCCAGCTCGACCGGACGGGTGACGTCCTTGATGGTCAGCTCACCGGTGAGCACGAACTCGCTGCCGCGACGGGACTTGACCCCGGTGCTGCGGAACTCGAGCGTCGGGAACTTGTCGGCGTCCAGGAACTCGGCGCTGCGCAGGTGCGCGTCCCGGTCGGCCTGGGTGGTGTCGACGCTGGCGGCCTGAATGGTGGCGACGACCGACGACTGCAGCGGGTCCTCGGCAACGGTGATGGTGGCGGTCGCCTCGTTGAACTCACCGCGAACCTTGCTCACCATCATGTGCCGGGCAACGAAGCCGACCCGCTTGTGCGCCACGTCGAGCGCGTAGGTGCCGGCCGCCGGGATGGTGAGGCCGTCCCAGTCGCGGGTAACCGCATCGATGCTGCTGGTCATGCTGCTGTCCTCCAGGAGATTGTTTAATAGCCCAACGACTGCGTGAGCAACTATAACCGCAACAATATTCCCCGTGTCAAGCACTGGTATGATGAACGGGTGACCAACGTCTTCGACGATCCCCGGATCACCGCCGTCGGCCTGCTCTTCGAGGCACACGCCGGGCTGTCCGCCCGGTTCACCGCCCAGCTGGAGGAGCACGGCCTCTCCGCGGTCGAGTTCGAGGTCATCACCCGACTCGCCCGCTCGCCCGGCAACCAACTACGGATGACCGACCTCGCCGCCCAGACCTCCCTGTCGACCAGCGGAGTGACCCGGGTGGTCGACCGCATGGAGCGCGACGGGCTGCTCACCCGCCGGGCCTGCCCGAACGACCGGCGCAGCTCGTACGCGGTGGTCACCGCCGCCGGGATGCAACGCCTGAACGAGACGCTGCCCGGCCACCTGCAGATAATCGAACAGTGGTTCACCGGGCAACTCGACCCCGAGGCGCTGGCGGCCCTCCTCGACGGGTTGCGACGGGTCCGCGACGCCGCGCATCCGTGCGCCACCGCCGGCAGTGACGACGTCGACCCGGAGCAGCGCGCCGACGCCGACAGCGCCGCCCGACGACAGTGAGAAGCACTGTCACCGCCATTGCACGGCGGCAGAAAGACCGGCAGAACTGACCCAGCCAAGCTGGAGAATTCGGTCCAAGCCGACTTTCTGCCATCGCATCGGTGGCAGGCTTCCTGCACCGGGGATCACCGGGGGGTGACGGCGCGGGCGATCAGCGAGGGGTAGCACCAAAGGGGGCTCTTCGCCCGCGCCACTCTCCCGTCGCGATCCTCCCGAGGACACCCGGTTCGTCGCTCCTAGCGAGTCGACCCGTCCCGGTCGGCGACCAGCGCGTAGAGCAGGCCCGACTCCTGCGGCAACAGCCGGATGCCGGTCTCCACGCAGACCCGGTCCAGTCGATCGAGCACCGTCGGGTCCGCAGTGCTCGCGGCCAGTCCCACCAGCGCCTCCACCACGTCGCGGCGATCCTGCCCCGCGTTGTCGCTGGCGGCGGCGAACCACTCGGCGGCCAACTCCCGGTCACCCCGGTGCAGCGCCAGGTTCCCCTCGATCAGCGCGCACAGCCCGGCCTCCGGCCCACCCCACCTCAGCGTCGCGTCGCCCGACCGTTGTCGCGGCACTGTCGGCCGCGCCGGCAACGACTCCACGCCCCCGGCCCGCAACTCGGCCAGCACCTCGGTCGCCTCCGCGACCCGCCCGTCCTGGGCGAGCGCCAGCCCGACGGTCCCCAGCACCCGACGGCGACGCCCGGGGTCACCCAGCTCGGACAGGGCCTCGATGGCCCGCTGGCCCCGGTCGACAGCGTCCGCGTACCAGCCCTCCAGCCGGGCGACCTCGGCACGGTTGGCCCAGCCCAGCACCCGCAGTCGCCGCTCCCCGCTCTCGACGGCGAGCCGGTCCACAGCAGCGAGCCGGCGGCGGGCCGCAGCCAGGTCGCCGGCGCGGATCTCGTGCCAGGCGAGGCTGTTCTGGGCCACCGCCAGGTCCCGGGTCCGGCCGTTGCGGGCAGCCAACCGCAGCAGCGCCTCGGCCTGCTCGCGAGCCTCCTCCTGCCTCCCCACGGAGATCAGCAGGGTGCCGAGCACGTTGCGCGCCTCCAACTCCCCGGTGACGTCGCCGGCCCGCCGGAAGGTGTCCAGCGCCGCGCGGGCCGTCGACAGCTCCTCCGCCCCCGCCCCGTGCTCGGCAGCCAGCCGGGCGGCCCCGAGAGCGGCCCAGCCCCGCAGGAGAGGGTCGGCGTCGCCGGTCCGCGGGTCCGCCAACAGCCGCCGCAGCCACTGCCGCCCGACGACATCGCGTCCGCGGAACCGCCACCAGCGGGTCAGGCAGGCCGCCAGCCGCAGTGCGGTCAACGGGTCGTCGGTGGCCGCGTGGGCCAAGGACGAGCTGATGTCACTGCTCATCTCGTCCAGCCGGTGCACCGCGTCGGGCAGCCGTGGGCCGACCAGGTCACTGGCGGTCCGTGCCACCAGGCGCGCGATGACCTCCGCGTGTCGACGCCGGATGCAGGTCAGCTCGCCCTCACCGGTCGCCTGCTCGACGGCGTAGTCACGGACCGCGTCCAGCAGCCGGAACCGGAACGACCCGGTTCCGCGTACGCTCAGCAGCCCCAGCTCGACGAAGCGGTCCAACAGCGGCACCGGGTCGATCGCCACGGTGCCGTCCCGGTCGGCCTCGTCGGCGAGCATCTCCTCGGCCAACTCCACGGACCAGCGGTTGCCGAAGACGGCCAGCTGCCGCAGCGCGGCCCGCTCGTCCGACGCCAACAGGCGGTAGCTGAACGCCACCGCGTCCCGCAGGGTGACCGCTACCGCGCCCCCCGCACCGTTGTCGGGCACGCTCGTGCGACCGGTGCGCCCCTCCGGTGCGTCCCAGCGCGGGTGGGTGGAGGCGTCGACCGGAGTGGCCAGGTCGAGCACCCGGTCGCCGTACCGGTCGAGCAGTTCGGTGAGGTCGAGGAGCCGACCCCGGGCGGCCATCAGCTCGATGGCCAACGGCAGCCCGCCCAACCGGCGCACCAACGCGGCGAGCGCCGGCAGCTCAGCGGGGGTGGGCGGCTCCCGGCGCACCTGAGCGAGCCGGGCGGTGAACAACGCGACCGCCGGCCACGATTCGAGTCCGGCGTGCTCGGCCTCCGGCGGTGGCACGTCGAGCGGCGCGACCGGCCAGACCCGCTCACCGGGCAACCCGACCGGGTGTCGCCCGGTCACCAGGACCCGCAGTGAGGGCAGTGCGCCGATCAACCGGTGCAGGGTGGCGGCCACCGGTCCCGGGGCGTGCTCCACCGCGTCCATCAGCAGCAGCGCCGGCCGTCCGGCGAGCCGGGCCACGAGTTCGGACAGGCGCGCCACACCGAGTACTGACATCGAGGCGGCGAGCACGTCCGGACCGTCCGATCCCTCGCCGACCAGCACCCCGGCGACACCGCCCGGGTGGTCGGAGGCCACCAGGTGCGCCACCGACGTCGCCAGGGCGGTCTTGCCGACGCCGGCCAGCCCGACGAGGCTCACCAGCCGGGGCCCTCGCTCGGCGGTCAGCATTGCGGCCAGCTCGGTGAGGTCGCGATCCCGGCCGATCAACGCGACCGGCGGCGGGAGCGCGACCGCCGGGCCGGCGGGTGCGGCCGACGCGGCGTTGCCGCTGACCGCGAACGTCGTCGACGCGACGTCCGGTGGGGCCGGCTCGGCACCGACGCCGCGGGCCGCGGCCAGGAACGCCGCCCGGCTGGCGCCGGTCAGCGCCAACGCCCCGGCGAGCAGCTCGACGGTGGTGCGCTGCGGCCGGATCGACCGGCCACGCTCCAGGTCACGCACCGTCCGTACGCCCACCCCGGCCCGGGACGCCAGCTCGGCCTGGGTCAGGCCGGCGGCGCGTCGATGCCCGCGGAGCAGCTCCGGCAGTGTGGTCCGCCCAGCCGGGCTCCGCGACCAGTCATGATCCGGAGTCATGGGCTCGAAGAGTACGGATCGACTCCGACCATCGGCAGTCGAACGTCGGGCTACCGACGCCCGCTCGCCGAAACCCGACAGCCGTACGGACAGCCCGTCCAGAACGACCGGCTGATCAGTTCGGCTGGACCACTCAGAGACCCAGATCCCGAGCGATGATCATGCGCTGCACCTCGCTGGTGCCTTCGCCGATCTCCAGGATCTTGGAGTCCCGCCAGAACCGGGCAACCGGGTACTCGTTCATGAAGCCGTACCCGCCGTGGATCTGGGTGGCCTCCCGGGCGTTGTCCACGGCGATCGTGCTGGCGTGCAGTTTCGCGATGGCGGCCTGCCGCTTGAACGGCTCGCCGGCCAGCATCCGCGCGGCGGCGTCGTAGTAGGCCAACCGGGCGGTGTGCGCCTTCAACTCCATGTCGGCGATCTTGAACTGGATGGCCTGGTTGGCGCCGATCGGCTGACCGAAGGCGTGCCGTTCCTTCGCGTACCTGATGGACTCGTCGACGCAGCCCTGCGCGAGACCGACGGCCAGCGCGGCGATGGCGATCCGGCCCTCGTCGAGGATCCGCAGGAACTGCGCGAACCCCCGACCCCGAGCGCCGAGCAGGTTGGCGGCCGGCACCCGACAGTCGTCGAAGGTCAGCTCGTGGGTGTCCGAGGCGGTCCACCCCACCTTGGAGTAGCCGGGGGCCACGGTGAACCCGGGCGTCCCGGTCGGCACGATGATCGTCGACAGTTCCTTGGAACCGTCCGGGTTCGTGCCGGTCACCGCGGTGACAGTGACCATGGCCGTGATGTCGGTCCCGGAGTTCGTGATGAACGCCTTCGACCCGTTGATCACCCACTCGTCGCCGTCCAGCACCGCCCGCGTCTGCGTGCCGGCGGCGTCCGAGCCGGTGCCCGGCTCGGTGAGACCGAAGCCGGCCAGCGCCTCACCGCTGAGCAGCCGGGGCAACCAGGTCGCCTTCTGCTCCTCGGTGCCGAAGCGGTAGATCGGCATCGCGCCCAACGAGACCGCCGCCTCCAGCGTGATGGCCACACTCGAGTCGACCCGGGCCAACTCCTCCAGCGCCAGGCAGAGCGCGAAGTAGTCGCCGCCCATGCCGCCGTGCTGCTCGTCGAAGGGCAGGCCGAACAGGCCCATCTTGCCCATCTGCCGGATCACCTCGTACGGAAAGGTGTGCTGCTCGTAGTGCTCGGCGATGACCGGGGCGACCACCTCGCGGGCGAATTCCCGCACGCTCTCGCGCAGCGCCTCTTGTTCGTCGGTGAGCCGGAAGTCCATCTCATCCTCCTGTAAGGACGGTCCGCCTCGGCGCTCGTGACGCCGAGGGCGGGTCGCTGTGCGGGCCCGAGTCGATGATCAGACCGGGGTGACGCCGTGCCGACGGCGGGAGAAGTGCCGGTCCTTGGTGCGTGCCGCAGCGAACCGGCGGACCAGCTCGGTGCGCAGGTCGTGCGGCTCGACGATGGCGTCCACCACCAGTTCGCTGGCGAGCCGGACGACGTCGATGTCCTGCTCGTACTCGGCGCGCTTGGTGGCGACGAACGCGGCCCGCTCGTCCTCGTCCGCAATGGCGGCGATCTTGTTGGCGTAGACCGCGTTCACGGCGGCTTCGGCGCCCATCACCGCGATCTTCGCGGTGGGCAGGGCGATGGTCGCGTCCGGCTCGAAGCCGGGGCCGGCCATCGCGTAGAGGCCGGCGCCGTACGCCTTGCGGACCACCACGCAGATCTTCGGCACCGTCGCCTCGGAGATCGCCGTGATCATCTTGGCGCCGTGCCGGATGATGCCCTGCTTCTCCACAGCGCTGCCGACCATGAAGCCCGGTACGTCGCTGAGGAAGAGCAGCGGCACGTTGAACGCGTCGCAGAGCTGCACGAACCGGGTGGCCTTGTCGGCCGAGTCGACGAAGAGCACGCCGCCCTTGAACATCGAGTTGTTGCCGACCACGCCGACGACCTGGCCGTCGAGTCGACCGAAGCCGATGGTCAACTCCTTGGCCCAGAGCGCCTGGATCTCGAAGAACGAGCCCTCGTCGAGCAGACCCTTGACGTACCGCCGCATGTCGAACGCCTGCCGCTCACTGGCCGGCACCAGCGCGGCCAGGTCGGCCTTCGCGGGCGCGGCGACCGCCGGCGCGGCCGGCGGTTGCTGGGTCCAGTTCGCCGGCAGGTACGACAGGTAGGTCTTCACGACGTCGAGCGCGTCGGCCTCGGTCTTGCAGAGGAAGTGCCCCACTCCGGATTCGGCGGTGTGCACCTTCGCCCCGCCCATCGCCTCCAGGGTGGTCTTCTCGCCGGTGACCATCTCGACCATCCGGTCGGAGCCGAGATACATGCTGGCGTTGCCGTCGACGAGCGCCACCACGTCGCAGAACGCCGGGATGTACGCCCCACCGGCTGCGCTCGGACCGAACAGCGCGCAGACCTGCGGGATCGAGCCCGAGGCGCGGACCTGGTTCCAGAAGATCTTGCCGGCGCCCCGCCGGCCGGGAAAGAGGTCGACCTGGTCGGTGATCCGGGCGCCGGCCGAGTCGACCAGGTAGACCATCGGCACACCGGCGCCGTACGCGCGCTCAATGATGCGGATGATCTTCTCGACGGTGCGGGCGCCCCAGCTGCCGGCCTTGACTGTGGAGTCGTTGGCCATCAGGCAGACCTGTCGGCCGTCGATCGTGGCGGTGCCGGTCACCACGCCGTCGGCGGGCAGCCCGTCGGCGAGCGCGTTGGCGTAGAGGCCGTCCTCGACGAACGACCCCTCGTCGACCAGGAGCGCGACCCGTTCACGGGCGAAGAGCTTGCCCTTGGCCGCGTTGGCGGCGTGGTACTTGTCCGCGCCGCCGGACCGGGCGCGCTTGCGCAGCTGCTCCAGTGCCTCACCGTCGAGCGTCACGCCGACTCCTCCGCCAGAACGACCTGAACGATCGTTAGGCTAGCGCATGAGCACGACTGTCGGCGACCTACGAGCGAATCAGACAGTCGAGCCGAGAGCAAGACATTGAATAACATGAATGAGTATCGCTAGGCTCCTGACACCCCTCCTCCCGGATTGGAGTCAGCGATGACCTCACGACTCAATCGGCTCGCTGTCGCGTTGCTCGCGACGGCACTCACCACCCTCGGCCTCACGGTCGCCAACCCCGCGCCCGCGTCCGCCGCCATGACCATCTGCTACAACACCAGCCAGGCGGGCAGCTACGCCAGCGTCGCCAACCAGGCCGCCACGATCTGGAACAACGCCACCGTCAACCTGACGCTCACGGCGAACTGCGGCTCGAACCTGCGGATCTACCGGATCACCGGCGGCGGCTCGTACGCCGTGCGGACCAGCCTCGGCAACGGCCGGGTCTACATCGACACCCAGCAGGCCGCCCAGTACAGCGTGCTGCGGATCATGACCCACGAGATCGGGCACATCCTCGGCCTGCCGGACAACTACAACGGGAACTGCTCGCTGCTGATGTCCGGCGGCAGCGCCGGCACCAGCTGCACCAACCCGTACCCGAGCAGCGCCGAGGCGAGCCGGGTCAGCAACCTCTTCGCCGGCACGTTCAGCGCCACCGACCGCAGCGCGGACATCTTCCGCGACAGCTGGCCGAGCACGCTCACCCCGGTGAGCTGAGCGACCAGGCACCTGGAAGGGGCCGGCGACCGCGCCGGCCCCTTCGTCGCGTCCTCAGCTCGGCAGCGGCGTCAGCCGGGTACGCGGGCCGGCCCGCAGCACACCGGACGGCAGCTTCTTGCCGAGCAGCTCCTCGGCCAACTCCGCCACCTCGATCAGCGCCGGCAGGTCGATGCCGGTGTCGACGCCCATGTCGTGCAGCATGTGCACGGCCTCCTCGGTGGCCAGGTTGCCGCTCGCCCCCGGCGCGTACGGGCAGCCACCGAGGCCACCGACGCTGGCGTCGAACTCGGTCACCCCCAGCTCCAACGCGGTCAACAGGTTGGCCAGCGCCGTACCCCGGGTGTTGTGGAAGTGCAGCAGGACCGGCACGTGCGCGTTGCGGTCGCGTACCGCGGTCAGCAGCTCGCGGACCCGGCGTGGGGTGCCCATGCCGGTGGTGTCGCCGAACGCGACCCGGTCCGCGCCGTCGCGGACCACCCGGTCCACGATCCCGGCCACCCGCTGCGGGTCGATGTCCCCCTCGTACGGGCAGCCGAAGCTGGTCGCCACGATCACCTCGACCCGCGCCGAGGCACCGTGCAGCAGGTCGATCAGCTCGGCGATGTCGTCCAGCGACTCGTCGGTGGACCTGTTGACGTTGCGCCGGTTGTGCGTGTCACTGGCCGAGACCACCACCTCGATCTCGGTGAACCCGGCGGCGAGGGCCCGCTGCGCGCCCCGGGTGTTCGGCACCAGCGCCGAGTAGCGCACCCCGTCGGCCTTCACCGCCCGCCGCCACACCTCGTCGGCGTCCGCCATCTGCGGGATCGCCTTGGGGTGCACGAACGACACCGCCTCGATCCGGCGTACACCGGTGCCGGAGAGGGCGTCGAGCAGCCGCACCTTGGCGTCGGTCGGGATCGGGTCCTCGTTCTGCAACCCGTCCCGTGGCCCGACCTCACGGATCGAGACGAAACTCGGCAGGTCCACCATAAGGGGTCACCTCACTGTGACGAAAGCAGTGCTTAGGGGTTCCCCCAGCATGCCACTCCACTGTTGATCAAGAGGTTTGCGTCATCCTCGGCACGAATCCTGACGCAAACCTCTTGATCACCGCGCGGGGTGGGGGGGGGGGGTGGGGGTGGGGTGGGGTGGGGTGGGGTGGGGTGGGGGTCAGCGCATGCGGGAGACGATGGCGGTGTCGTAGGTGCCGGAGCGGAACTCGTCGTTGGTGAGCAGTTCGGCGAAGAAGGGGACGTTGTTCTTTGGGCCCTCGATCTGGAACGCCGCGACGGCCGCCTCCGCGCGGTCGAGCACCTCGGCTCGGGTCGCGCCGGTGATGATCAGCTTGGCCAGCAGGCTGTCGTAGAACGGGGTGACCGTGTTGCCCTCGGTGTAGCCGGAGTCCACCCGGACCCCCTCGCCCGTCGGCTCCACCCATGTCCTGATCACACCGGGGCCGGGCAGGAAGCGCTTCGGGTCCTCGGCGTTGATCCGCATCTCCATGGCGTGACCACCGGGGGTCAACGCGTCCGGGTCGAACGTCGGCGCCAGCCCGGAGGCCACCCGCAACTGCTCCTCGACCAGGTCGATGCCGTAGACGTACTCGGTCACCGGGTGCTCCACCTGCAACCGCGTGTTCATCTCCAGGAAGAAGAACTCCTCGGAACCGGAAGCAGCGCCAGTAGCGTCCCGCTGACGCGGGACCAACAGGCACTCCACAGTCCCCGCGTTGCGGTAGTCGACCGCCTCGCCGGCCCGCACCGCCGCCGCCAGCAGACGGGAGCGCAGCTCCGGCGAGACCGCCGGCGACGGGGACTCCTCGACCAGCTTCTGGTTGCGCCGCTGCACCGAGCACTCCCGCTCGCCGAGCGCCACCACCCGACCGTCGGCCAGACCGAGGATCTGCACCTCGACATGCCGTACCCGGGGAAAGTACCGCTCGATCAACACCGAACCGTCGCCGAACATCCGCTCGGCGAACGCGCGCACCTTGTCGTACTCGGTGCGCAGCGCGGCCTCGTCGACGGCCACGCCCATGCCCATGCCGCCACCGCCGGCGGCGGCCTTGACCATCACTGGGTAGCCGATCTCGGCGGCGGCCGACACCGCCGCATCCAGGTCGGCGGCCGGGTCGGTGGTGCCGGGCGCGACCGGAACACCCGCCGCCGCCATCAGGTTCCGAGCATTGATCTTGTCGCCCATCGCGGTGATCGCGTCCGCGTCAGGTCCGACCCAGATCAGGCCGCTCGCCTCGACGGTACGGGCGAACTCGGCGTTCTCCGACAAGAAGCCGTAGCCGGGGTGGATGGCCTGCGCGCCCGTCGACTTCGCGGCGGCGAGGATCGCCTCGGTGTTGCGGTAGCTCAGCGCCGGGTTCGGTGGGCCGATGAGGACCGCCTCGTCCGCCTCGGCGACGAACGGCAGGTCGGCGTCGGCCTCCGAGTACACAGCGATCGCGCGGATGCCGAGCCGCTTGGCGGTCCGGATGATCCGGCGGGCGATCTCGCCCCGATTGGCGACCAGCAGTGACTCGATCATGTTTCCTCCCGGCGTCCGGATGGTGGGACGATGTCAGGGAATCATGACCGGCACGGTTCTGACGAGTCGGCTCAGGCGAGCAGCGCGGCCAGGGTCGCGCCGCGCAGCAGCTCGGCACGACGTCGCCGGTCCACCTCACCGCCGAGGAACGGCGTCGAGTTCATCAGGCCGAACGCGGCGTGCGCGAGCACCCGCGCCTCACCATCGGGCATGCCCGGGTGCAGCGCGGTGAGCACCGTCACCCACTCCTCGACGTAGAGCCGTTGCAGGCGGCGGATCCGCCGCCGCGGCTCCTCGGGCAGGCGGTCCAGCTCGTGCAGGTGCAACGCGATCACCGCCGGGTTGGCCAGGGCGAACTCGACGTGGAAGTCGATCAGCGACTCCAGTACGCCGCGCGGGTCGTCCGACCGGCCGGCGGCGCGTTCCCGCCCACCTGCCAGCAACCCCTCACTGACCGGGATCAGCGCGGCGGCCAGCATGGCCTCCTTGCCGGCGAAGTGGTGGTACAGCGCCGGACCGGTGACCCCGGCGGCCGCACCGATGTCGTCCATCGACACGCCGTGATATCCGCGCGCTGCGAAAAGACCTACCGCGATCTCCAGGATCTCGTCCTTGCGGGACCTGCGCCGGCCCGCACCCGCCGCACCCCGTGCCTGCTGCTCCACCGTCACCGGGCAAGCCTAGACCGGGAACTGCCTGCGGTGGAGCGGCGGCTGACGGTCGTTCCGCACTGTGGTGGCTTGACCCTCGACCCGGTCGAACCGGCACGGTCACCGGCATGACCGCCACTGCTCTCGGCCGGGACTTCCGGCTGCTCTGGTCCGCTGCCGTGTCGTCGCGATTCGGAGACGCGCTGCGTACCCCGGCGCTGGCCCTGTTGGCCGCGACAGTGACCCGCGATCCCCGGATCATCGCGGCGGTCACCGTGGCCGGGCAGTTGCCGCCGCTGCTCTTTGGTCTGCTCGGCGGGGTGTACGCGGACCGCTGGGACCGCCGTCGGACGATGGCGGTGGTCGACGGGGTACGCGCTGGCGTGGTGGCGGCGCTGGCCGTGGTGGTCGCGCTCAACCGGGTCAGCGTCCCGGTGTTGCTGGTGGCGGCGTTCCTGCTCGCCGCGTTGGGCACCCTCTTCGACTCCGCCTCGTTCGCGCTGCTTCCCGCGGTGGTGCCGCCGGACGCGTTGCCCCGGGCGAACGGCCGGCTCCAGGCGGGGTCAGCGGTGGCCGGCGGTTTCCTCGGGGCTCCCGCCGCCGGTGTCCTGTTCGCCGTCGCCCCGGCCCTTCCGTTCGCCCTCGACGCCGTCACCTTCGCGGTGGCCGCGGTGCTCGTGCTGGCCCTCGCCCCGGCGCCACGGACCAGGGTGCGGAGGCGGCGCGGTTCGGTGTGGAGCGAAATCGTCGAGGGGCTGCGCTGGCTGCGGGCGCACCGGACGCTGTGGCGGCTCACACTGCTCACCGCGGCGAGCAACCTGGCGATCAGCGGGATCATGGCGGTGCTGGTGCTCTACGCGCTGGATGTGCTGCGGGTGCCGCCGGCCGGGTACGGGCTGTTCGCCGCCGCAGCCATCTTCGGGGGCCTGGCGGGGGCGCTCGGGTCGGGGCGGCTCGCCGCCCGGCTCGGCACGGTGCCGGCGCTGCGGGTGGTGCTGGCCGGGCAGACCATGGCGCTGACCGGCTTCGCGCTGGCTCGGCATCCGGTGCCGGGTGGGATCGCGCTGGCCGTCTTCGCCGCCGGCACAGTGGTGTGGAACAGCCTGTGGGCGTCGTACGGGCAGCGGCAGGTGCCGGGCGAGCTGCTGGGCCGGGTAGGTGCGGCGCAGCGGATGGTCGGTCTGCTCACCGCACCGCTCGGGGCGGCGCTCGCCGGGCTCGCCGCCGCGGCGTACGGCACGGTGCCGGTGGCGGGCACGGCGGCGGTGACGTTCGCGCTGGTCACCCTGACCGCGTGGCGGACGCTGCGGTCGGCCGCACCCGGCGTGCTGAGCCGCAGCGACGTGGCCTAGCTCGGCGTTCGCTCGCGGTGGGACAGCCCGGACAGGCGCAGCGCGATCCGTCGACGGGCCGGTGGAACGGCACCGAGCAGCCGGAGCAGCACGTCCCGGGCGGGCCGGCCGGCCGGGGAGACGGCCGCCAACCTGGTCAGCCCGGCGGCGAAGCTCATCACGTCCTCGGCCATCGGTCGCTGCCGGGCGTCGTAGTCGTCGAGCAGCGTCTCCGGGCCACCGTCGAGCACGTCCGCCACCGCGGAGCCGAGCGCGACCGCGTCGCAGATGCCGAGGTTCATGCCCTGCCCGCCGGCCGGGCTGTGCACGTGCCCGGCGTCACCGGCCAGCAACACCGGTCCGGCTCGGAAGGTGTCGGCGATCCGGTGGTGCACCCGGAACCGGGAGCCCCAGACCACGTCGGTCACCCGGTCGGGTCGTCGTACCGGGCCGCGCTCGTCGAGCAGCGCCTGAAGGTAGGCCGCATCCGGTTCGGGCGGTGCGTTCCGCACGGCGGCGACCATCCGAACCACCCCGCCGGGGAGTGGGGCCCAGACCAACGGCCCGGGGCGGGCGAGGAAGAGCGCCGCCTCGTCGCGGGGCAGCACGCTGTGCACCCGTACGTCGGCGAGGACGAAGGACTCCTCGTCGCTGCTGCCGGTGAAGCCGATGCCGGCCAACTCCCGGACCGTGCTGTGCAGGCCGTCCGCGCCGACCACGAACCGGGCGCGCACCGCCTGCCCGTCGACCTGCGCGAGCATGCCGTCACCGACGCGGCTCAGCCCGGTGAGCTGGCACGGCCGTCGTACCTGGACACCGAGCTCGGCCAACTTTTCGGTGAGCACGGTCTCGGTGACCGCCTGGGAGATCAGCAGCGCGTAGGGGAAGCGGGACGGCAGCTCGTGGAACGGCACCGACAGCAGCACCCGGTCCCGGTCGCGCACCGTGAAACGAGGCGTCCGCACCGCCTGGGCGATCAGCGGCGCGGCGGCGCCGATCCGGTCCAGCACCTCCAGGGTGTACGCGTGCACGACGGCGGCGCGGGAGGTCGTTGGCGGCGCGGCGAGGCGGTCCAGCACTGTCACCTCGACCCCGCGCCGAGCCAGCGTCAACGCGGTGGCGAGACCGGTGGGGCCGGCACCCACCACCAGGACGTCAGTGCTCGTGGGCAGCATGGCCACCTCCAGAAGACGGCTGCCAACATGTGTTGGCAAACACTTGTTGGCCACGCTAGAGCGCCTCACGATTGCGTGTCAACAAGTGTTGGCATACGGTCGTTGGCATGACCTCGTCCGCCCCGCCGACCCAGCCCCGCCGCTCCGACGCCACCCGGGCGGCGATCCTGCGAGCGGCCCGGGAACGGTTCGCGGCGGACGGCTACGAACGCGCCACAATCCGGGCCATCGCCGCCGACGCCCAGATCGACCCGTCGATGGTCATGCGCTACTACGGCAGCAAGGAAGGGCTCTTCGCGGCGGCGGCCGAGTTCGACCTCCGCCTGCCCGACCTGACCTCGGTGCCGCCCGCCCGACTCGGTGAGGTGCTGGTCCGACACTTCCTGGCCCGGTGGGAGGGCGACGAGACCCTGGTGGCGCTGCTGCGGGCCGCCAGCACCAATCCCGGTGCGGCCGAACGCATGCGCGGCATCTTCGCCAACCAGCTCACCGCCGCAGTGGCCACCTTCGGCACCGACCCGACGCTGACCGCCCGACGGGCCGGCCTGGTGGCCAGTCAGGTCCTCGGTCTCGCCTTCACCAGATACATCGTCCGGTTGCCGCCCATGGTGGACACCACGCCGGACGAGCTGGTCTCCTGGGTCGCGCCGACCCTGCAGCGTTATCTGACCGGAACGCCGCCGAGCTGACCCAACCTTTTTCCCCCTCCCGTGCGTCTGCCTGTTGACGCGTACCGCGCGACGGCCGGGAGGGGGGCGGATGGCGCCGACGAGGGACGACGGACGCGACGGCTACCTCGCCTTCGTGGAGAACCACCAGCACCGGCTGCTCCGCGCGGCCTACCTGATCTGCGGCAACCGGCACCAGGCCGAAGACCTCCTCCAGGACGCGCTGCTCAAGCTGGCGCTGCGCTGGTCCTCGGTCCGCGACGGCGACCCCTCCGCGTACGTGCGGGCCATCCTCTACCGCGACTCGGTGTCGTGGTGGCGGCGCCGACGGCGGGAGTGGCTCAGCGCCGCGCCGCCGGACCAGGTGGCCCACGACCGGGACGGCGCGTTACGGCTGACGATGCACGACGCGCTGGGCCTGCTGCCCCCACGGCAGCGAGCCGTGCTGGTGTTGCGCTACTACGAGGATCTGACCGAGGTCGCCACCGCTGAGGCGCTCGGCGTGACAGTCGGCACCGTGAAGAGCCAGTGCCACGCGGCGCTGCGCCGACTCCGCGAGGTCGCCCCGGACCTCGCCCGCGACGCCCGACCGGGTCGAGGCCCGGCCGATCTGGCCAGCGGTCTGGAGGTGAACCCGTGAACGAGCAGGAGCTGCGCCGACTGCTGACCGTCAGCGTCGAGGACGTGCTGCCCAGCCAGCCGGCCGCCGCCGGATGGGAGCGGGCTCGGCGTACCCGGCGCACCCGGCGGGCCGTCGCGGTGGTCGCCCTGGCCGTGGTGCTGGTCGGTGGCGGCACGGTGGCGGCGCTGCGACCGCCCGCCGATCCCGCGCCGGTCCCACCGGTGGGTCCGACGGTGACCCCGACCGTCGACCCCTCCCACGCGGGTCCGGTGCAGAAGCCGCCCGCCGAGCTGACCTTCCCGCCCGATCCGTTGGCCCGGCTCGGCGCTCCGGCGACGGTGCCGCTCTCCGAGCGACCGGTCCAGCGGGCAGTGGCGCTGTTCCAGCCGGTGGACGAGGAGAATCGCGCGGACGGCCCGGTCCGGGTGCTCGGCAACGACGGCGTGGTGCGCAGCCTCGACGTGGTGACGTTGGCACCGACCCGCGACGCGAGCGGCAACGAGGCGGGCGCGCTGAAGCCGGGAGTGCTGTCGCCGGACGGCCGGCAGGCCGCGTTCGCGCAGACCAAAGAGCTGGTCCTGATCGACCTCAGCACGGCGGCCGTCCGCCGGATCCCGCTCGACGGCTACCTGGAGCTGGTGGTGTGGGCGCACGACCGGGTGCTGGTCGGCGGCGACGACCGGACGTACGCGGTGGACCGGGTCACCGGGGCGGCCAGCATCATCGACGTGTCGACCTGGGAGTTGATCGCACCCGACCCGGACGCCGGCCGGGAGGCCCCGTTGATCGAGACCCACGGCGAGGGGACCAGCCTGATGCTGCGCAGCCGGACCGCCCGGGAGGGCGAACTCCGCTCCGAACAGCCGGTCAACGCCTCGCAGCTGCCCTCGCCCTACCAGGTCAACGAGTTCTACGGCCGAGGCTGGTTGCACGGTGAACGGCTGGCCCGGGCGGCCTGGATCACCAGCAGCGAGATCAACGGTGCCGAGGGGGCGGCGGTGCTGGACGCACGGACCGGCGCCGTACTCCACCTGCTCGACCTCGGCCGGGATCGCGCCAAGGGCTGCTGTGAGGTCCTGGGCTGGGACGGCAGGGGCGCGGTGCTGCTCCGACTGGAACCGGCCGCCCTGGCCCGCTGGCACCCGGAGACCGGCGAGATCACCGGCATCGTTCGCGACCTGCGCGGCCCGATCGCACTGGCCGGCTGAAACACCGTCCCCGCGCGACGTTCACTGTCACGCGGGGACGGTCGTGCCGGTCAGGCGGCCAGGCCGCCCGGCTGGTCGCCCTTCACCACAGGTGCCCGGACCAGGTTGCCCCACTCGGTCCACGAGCCGTCGTAGTTGCGCACCTGCGGGTAACCCAACAGGTGCCGCAGCACGAACCAGGTGTGGCTGGACCGCTCCCCGATCCGGCAGTACGCGATCACGTCGTCGTCGGGGCTCAGCCCGAGCTGGTCGGCGTAGATCGCCTTCAACTCGTCGGCGGACTTGAACGTGCCGTCCTCGTTGGCGGCGGACTTCCACGGCTTGCTGACCGCACCCGGGATGTGCCCGCCGCGCAACGCACCCTCCTGCGGGTAGTCCGGCATGTGCAGCATCTCGCCGGTGTACTCACCCGGCGAGCGGACGTCGACAAGTGGCCGACCGGCGGCGATGTGCGCCATGACCTGCTCACGGAAGGCCCGCAGCGGGGCGTCGTCGCGCAGCGGCACCGGGTAGTCGGCGCGCGGGCGGGCCGGCTTGTCGCGGGTCACCTCGCGTCCCTCGGCGATCCACTTCTGCCGACCGCCGTCGAGCAGTCGCACATCGGCGTGGCCGAAGAGCGAGAAGACCCAGAGGGCGTACGCGGCCCACCAGTTGAAGTTGTCGCCGTAGAAGACGACGGTGTCGCCCCGGCCGATGCCCTTCGCCGCGCACATCTCGGCGAAGCTCTTCGGGTCCAGGTAGTCCCGGGTCACCTGGTCGTTCAACTCCAGGTGCCAGTCGACCTTGACGGCACCGGGAATGTGACCGGATTCGTAGAGCAGCACGTCCTCGTCGGACTCGACGACGACGAGGCCCTCGTCGCCCAGATGCTTGGCCAGCCACTCGGTGGTGACCAACCGCTGCGGGTCCGCGTACGACTGGAGGCGGGGATCGGGATCGTTCGGCACAGACATGATCCCAAAGGTACGCCGGATCGCCGCCCGCGACCGCTGTAACGCCGGCCGGCCCACCACCCCCGCACGGGATGGTGGGCCGGCCGGCATTCGCCGGGTCACGATCGCCCGGCTGGGCCGCCCGCCGGGTTGCTCCGGCTAGCTGCTCGGCGGCTGGTTGCCGACGAAGAAGGTGAACGACGCCGAGTCCGACTGGGTGCCGTCCCCGTCGATGCTCCAGACGGTGAGCGAGGTTAAACCGGCCTTGGTCGGCGCCCAGGTCACCGACGCGGTGCCGTCGGCCGCCGCGGCCACGGTGCTGGTCACAGTGCCGAAGCGATAGCGGTAGCTGACCACGTCGGGCTGGCGCGGGGTGAAGGTGAAGACCCCGGGCACGCCCGGCCCCCCACTGGTGACGCCCTGCTGATAGACCGTCGCGGTGATCTTCGGCGCGGTGCTCAGCCGGAAATTGCTCGACGCGGTCGCGGTCACGCCGTCGGCGGTCACGCTGGTCACCGAGAGCGTCCGGTAGCCACCCCGGGTAGCGGTGACGGTCAGCGTGGCGGTGCCGTCGGCCGCCGCCTCCACCGTCTGCTCCGGGTCGCCGTCCAACTGGAACCGGTATCGGACCACCCCAGCCATCTGCGGCTGCACCGTGAACGTGGTCGGCACACCGATCTCGGTGAGTCTGCCGGTGATGATCGGCGCGACATCGCTGGCCCGGAATTCGTACCGCGCCTCGGGCGAGCGGTTCCCGGCCGCGTCGAGGCTCCACACCACGAGGGTGTTGGGCCCCGCCTCCGGGCGGAGCGTGACAGTGGCCGAGCCGCCGGGCCCGTCCGCCGACACCACCTGGACACCGTCGCCGCCGAGCAGCTCGTACCGGAAACCAACAGCGTCCGGTGTGGCCGCCGCGTCGAAGGTGAACTGTCCCGGCAACGCCGGGTGCCAACCGTCGACCGGGAAGTCACTGGAGGTGACGACCGGCGCGGCCTCCGGGCCCTGGAAGTCGGTCCGGAGGTAGCAGAGGCCGCTCCACTCGCCGGTCGCCTGGCTGTCCGCCGCCCGGACCTGCCACGCGTACACCCGGTCGTGGGTCAGCACCTCCCGTTCGAAGAGGCCGCTCTCCCGATCGCCGTCCCGCCCGTTGTACCCGAACCGTTCGATCCGGGCCGCCGGCTCGTCGACCGGCCAGAGCGCGAAGGTGGTGGTCAACCGGTCGGTGCCGCCGTTCGCGTCGATGTCCGGGTCGTGCAGGACGGCGGAGAGCGTCAGGTCGTCGTTCTGCCACCACTGGTACGGCTCCGCCGTGGTGCACGGTTCGCCGGAGGTCTGCAGCTCGGTCGGCACACCCGGCGGCTGGTTGTCGTCGATGGCAGGCGCGTTCGGTACGTCGTTCGCTGCGGCCGGCACGGCCGTCAGCGTGAGCGTCCCGGCGGCGACCGCCACGGAAAGCCCCGTCGCCAGCAGCGCCCGGAGCGGTCGTGCGGATGTCGTCGTGCCAGGTATGAGGGTCATCCCCCAGCCACCTTTCCCCGATGTCCCCGCCTTCCGATCAGCGGGGGCAGCGGATGTTATCGGGGCGGGCGGACATCGGGCGACCCCGATTCGATCAGTGCACTCCACAGTGGAGACGGCAGGGATCGTTCAGGCGCGGCGGTGGACGATCCGACCGGCTACCACTGTCACCAGACAGGTGCCGTCGTCGCCGTGCACCGCGAGGTCGGCCCGACCGTCCGGACGCAGCGTCGGCACCACGGCGGTGGGCAGCACCAGCAGGTCGCTCCGCTCGGCGGCGGCCCGCAGCGCCGGGTCGGCCAGGTGTTCCGCCAGGACCGCCGTCACCCCGGTACGCAACAGCGCGTGCACCCGTTCGCGCGGGGTCGGTGCGGGCGGTAGCGGACCGTCGTGCAGCAGACCCGGCCCCAGCGTCCCGGGCCAACGGCGAATCCGGGCCCCGGCGTACGCCGCAATCAACTCGGCCAGCGGGCCGACGGCCGCGACCCGGTCGCCGCTGACCAGCACAGCGTGCTCCGGCACCGGTTCGCCGTCCCGGTCGCGGCACAGCAGGGCCGCGGTGTGCAGGGTGAGCACGCTCAGTCGACGAGCGGGCCGAGTTGCGGGCGCTTCGCCGTCACCGTGTCGCCGGACGACCGACCGGTCAACCGCCGCTTCACCCACGGGGCGAGGTGCTGACCGGCCCACCGCAGATCGGCGGCGCGGGCGGCCAGCCACGGCGAGGGTGCCGGGTGCGGCGGGACCATCAGCCACTCCTCGTCGCAACCAACCCCCAGGGCGTTCAACACCTGGCCGGCGACCCGCCGGTGGCCGGCCGGGGAGAGGTGCAACCGGTCGGTGCTCCAGAGCATCGGGTTGAGGAAGGTGTCGTCGGCGTACAGGTCGACCATGATGGCGCCGTGCCGCTCGGCGGTCTCGCCGACCGCCTGGTTGAGCAGCTGCACCCGGGGTGCGACGAGGCGTTGGCCGGGCAGCCGGGCCATCACGTCCGCGAACCGGAAGAGGAGCACGTCAGCGCCGCCCGAGCGCAGTTGCCGGACCACCTCGTCGAAGCGGGCGACCAGCGTGTCCGGGTCGAAGGTGCGCCGCAGCACGTCGTTGCCACCGGCCGCGAAGCTGATCAGATCCGGCTTCATCGCCACCGCGGAGGGCACCTGCTCGGCGACCACACTGGGGAAGAGCCGGCCCCGGATGGCCAGGTTGGCGTACCGGAAGTCGGGGCCCGCCTCGGCGGCGAGTCGGGTCGCCACCAGGTCCGCCCAGCCCCGGTAGGTGCCGTCCGGGTACGCGTCGTCCATGCCCTCGGTGAAGCTGTCCCCGACCGCGACAAAACTGCGCCAGCGCACCCGCGCCTCCCTCACGCCACTTGTTGCCTGCGGCGACCAGTCTGTCACCGCGGGATCGCCCGGTGCCGCCCCGAATCCGCGACGTGTCGGAGGTCATTGCCCAGTTGCCGCCCGGCAGCCTGATTCGACGCCGGATCGCCGATATCGGGTGTTGCGCCGCCGATATCCGCGATGTCGAAACGGGATGGCTCAGCCTGACGCATCGACCGTAGGCTGCCCGGATGCTGCTACGCATGTCGACAGTGCTGCTGCGGACCCTGCGCGAGGACCCGGCCGACGCGGAGGTGCCGAGTCACCGGCTGCTGCTGCGTGCCGGTTACATCCGTCGGGCCGCACCGGGCGGCTACACCTGGCTGCCGCTGGGCAAGCTGGTGCTGGACCGGATCACCGAGGTGGTACGCGCCGAGCTGTTCGCGATCGGCGACCAGGAGGTGCACTTCCCGGCACTGCTGCCGGCCGAGCCGTACCGCACGAGTGGCCGGTGGGCCGAGTACGGCGACGACATCTTCACCCTCGCCGACCGGCGCGGCGCCGAGCACCTGTTGGCGCCCACCCACGAGGAGATGGCGGCGCTGCTGGTCAAGGACCTGTTCACCTCCTACCGGGACTTCCCGGTGACGCTGTTCCAGGTGCAGACGAAGTTCCGCGACGAGGCGCGGCCCCGGGCCGGGCTGCTGCGCGGCCGGGAGTTCCTGATGAAGGACGCGTACTCCTTCGACCTGGACGAGGCCGGGCTGCGCGAGGCGTACGCCCGGCACCGCTCCGCGTACCGGCGGATCTTCGACCGGTTGGGTCTGGACTACACGGTGGTGCAGGCGATGTCCGGCGCGATGGGTGGCTCGGCGTCGGAGGAGTTCCTGGCCGCGACGCCGGTCGGCGAGGACACCTTCGTGGGCTGCACCTCCTGCGACTACGCGGCCAACACCGAGGCGGTCCTCACCCGGGTGCCCGCCGCCGGCGATCCGGCCGCGCAGCCGGCCGCCGAGGTGCACGACACCCCGGAGACCCCGACGATCGCCAGCCTCGTGGATTTGGCCAACGCGCGCCGGTTGGGCGGTCGGGACGGCTGGACCGCCGCCGACACCCTGAAGAACGTCGTGCTGTCCGTCCGGCAGCCGGGCGCGGAACGGGCCGTGCCCCTGGTGGTCGGGCTGCCCGGTGACCGGGAGGTCGACCTGAAGCGGGTCGGTGCCGCACTGCACCCGGCGCAGGTGACCGTCTTCGAGGAGTGGGCCGAGCATCCGGAGCTGGTACGCGGCTACATCGGGCCGCAGCTGCTCGACAAGCTGGGCATCCGTTACCTGGTCGATCCCCGGGTGGTGGCCGGGTCGGCGTGGCTGACCGGGGCGAACGAGCCGGGCCGGCACGCGACCGACGTGGTCTGCGGACGGGACTTCACCCCCGACGGCACCATCGAGGCGGCCGACGTGCGCCCCGGCGACCCCTGCCCCGACTGCGGGACGGGCGAGCTGACCATCCGGCGGGGCATCGAGATCGGGCACATCTTCCAGCTCGGCCGCCGGTTCACCGACGCCTTCGCTGTCGACGTGCTCGGGCCGGCCGGCAAGCCGGTCCGGCCGACCATGGGCTGCTACGGCATCGGGGTCTCCCGGGCGGTGGCGGCCGTCGCCGAACAGCACCACGACGACCGGGGGCTGGTCTGGCCGGCGGCGATCGCGCCGTGTGACGTACACCTGGTGGTTGCGGGCAAGGGCCCGCAGCTCGACGCGGCGCTGGAGCTCGGCGGGCGGCTCGCCGCGGCCGGCCTGCGGGTGCTGGTCGACGACCGCACGCACGTCTCGGCCGGGGTCAAGTTCACCGACGCCGAGCTGATCGGCATCCCCCGGGCCGTCGTGGTCGGCCGCCGACTCACCGAGGGGTACGTCGAGCTGCGCGAGCGGGCCGGCGGCGAGCGCACCGAGCTGCCGCTGGACGGTCTGCTGGATCGACTCGTCAACGAGGTACGCCAGGAACGTGCGAGCCTGGTGTAGCCACGGCGTCACTGGGTAGTGCAGTCGGATCGGTGGAAACGTCTTCGGAGGCTCTCATGACCGGTTACCGGGTCAGCGACGTGATGACCAAGCAGGTGGTGTACCTGCCGGCCGAGACCACTCTGGACGAGGCGGCCAGGGTGATGAAGGAGGCCGACATCGGTGATGTGGTGGTCACCGATGGCGCCAGCCTCGCCGGCATGCTCACCGACCGGGACATCGTGGTGCGGGCCGTGGCGGAGAACAGCTCCCCGGCGGCCACCACCATCGGCGCGATAGTGACCCGCGAGGTCGTCATGATCGAGCAGCACTGCACGGCAGGTGAGGCGGCGGCGCTCATGCGGGATCGGGGCATCCGACGGGTGCTGGTCTGTGACAGTGACCGCAAGCTGGTGGGGATCGTCTCGCTCGGCGACCTGGCCATGCAGCTCGACCCCACCAGCGCGCTCAGCGAGATCAGTGAGCAGTCGCCCACTGTGTGACCGGGGCTCCGGCACCACGGCGGTAGCCTCGACGCATGGCTGACATGCCGGCCCGACTGGCCGAGATCGTCGACGAGTTCGCGGCCGCGCCGCGCGACCTGGTGCTGGAGATGCTCCTGGAATACGCGGACGTCATCCCGGCGCTGCCGGAGGGTGCCGCGGAGCGCGAGGGCATGGAGCAGGTGCCCGAGTGCCAGACGGCGTTCTTCCTGCGCGCCCGGGTGACACCGGAAGGCACCGTGGAGACGCTCTTCGACTGCCCGCCGGAGGCGCCCACCACCCGGGCGTTCGCCGGGATCCTCGCCGAAGGGCTGGCCGGCGCGAGCGCCGAGCAGGTGCTGGCCGTACCGGACGACCTCTACCAGCGGATGGGGCTGGCGCAGGCGATCAGCCCGCTGCGGGTCCGGGGCGGCACGGCGATCCTGGGTCGTCTCAAGCGTCAGATCCGGGAACAACGCGGCTGACCGCGAGGTTGGCACCGGTCATGGAGATCGAGATCTACGCGGACGTCATCTGCCCGTGGTGCTACATCGGCAAGCGCCGCCTGGATGAGGCCCTCGCCAGCTACCCGGGCGAGGTGACGGTCCACTACCGGCCGTTCCAGCTCGACCCGTCGCCGGTGCCGCAGCCCCTGCCGCTGGTGCAGGCGTTGGCCGGCAAGTTCGGCGGCCCGGGGCGCGCCCGGCAGATGGTCGACCACGTGACCCAGGTCGCGGCGGCCGACGGGCTGCGGCTCGACTACGACCGCGCGGTGATCGCCAACACCTTCGAGGCGCACCGGCTGGTCTCCTGGGCGAGCGACCAGGGCAGGGCCGCCGAGATGGTCGAGGCGCTGTACCAGGCGCACTTCAACCACGGCGTCGACGTCGGGTCGCGGGAGGCGCTGGCCACCCTGGCCGGCGAGGTCGGCCTGGACGCGGCCGACGCCCGCCGGTTCCTCGACTCCGACGAACGCGTCGCCGACGTCACCGCCGCCCTGGCCCACGCTCAGGCCCTGGGCATCACCAGCGTGCCGACCTTCGTGCTGGCCGGGAAGTACGCGGTCTCCGGCGCGCAGGAGGTGCAGACGTTGCTCGCCGCGCTGGCCGAGGTGGAGCAGCGCGAATCCGCAGCCCACTCACACTGAGTCACCAGCGGCCAGCATCCGGCATCGATGATCACGATGTTTCACGTGCAACGACATCGATGCCGATGCGTGGTCAGGCCGGCCTGGCCAGCCCTTCCACCACCTGCGCTCCGGGCAGCGCGCCCAACGCCGGCCCCGGCAGCGCGATCTTGCTGTGCCGTACGCCGGACCCGACGATCACGTGCGGTGTGGCGATGACCCGCGCGTCCACCAGGATCGGCCACTGGGCCGGCAGCCCGATCGGGGTGATGCCGCCGTACTCCATGCCGGTCAACTCGACAGCGTCGGCCATCGGGGCGAAGCTCGCCTTGCGGACGTCCAACGCCCGGCGGGCCACGCCGTTCACGTCGGCCCGGGTGGTGGCCAGGACGATGCAGGCCGCGTAACGGACCACACCCTCACGCTTGCCCGCCACCACGACACAGTTGGCCGACACGTCCAGCCCCACCTCGTACGCCGCGCAGAACGCCGCGGTGTCGGCGAGGTCGGCGTCGATCGGCGCGACCAGCACGTCGTTGACGTCCACCGGGGCGCTGGCCGGCCACTGGGCGATTGCCTCCGCGACCGGCGGGGCGAGCAGATCGAGGCGGGCGCGGGCCGGTTCCGTCTTCAGCGTTCCCATCACGGGTGCGATCCTCGCATCCGCGACGTTGAACCGTCCGGCGGCTCCCCGTCCGCCCGGCGACGCCACCGGGCCGGGTCGGACCGATCCGGCGCTCAACTGCCGGCGAGGAAAGCGTTGTCGCGCATGAAGGAGCGGTCGCGGGCGGCCGCCAACTCCTCTTCGCGCTGGGCCTTGGCCCGTTGCAACTCCAGATCCTCGAACGCGTGCCGGACACCCAGCCGGATCACGCCGTAGAGGAAGACGAAACCGAAGACGTAGAGGATCACCGTGGTGACGACAGCGAACATGGCGTCACGGTAAGACGAACGTGAACCGTTGTTGCGCTCATCTCCGCCCGGTTCCCCCGTACGTGTCAGCGGAGGGCGGCGGTTGAGCCGGACCGGATCAGGTCCAACCCGGTCAGCAGCGCGAAGAACGCGATCACGATCTCGCTGACGATCCAGGCGTGCCCCTCGGCCCATTCCCGCATCCGGGTCAACACCCGCGCCGCCCTGCTCCCGAGCAGCAGCAACGCCAGCAGCGGCAGCCCGAGCAGGAGCACTGTGAACAGCACGAACGGCACCAGGTGCCACCACGGCAGATCGTGACGGGCCACGCTCGCCCCGACGGTGGCCATGGTGAGGTCGTCCGTGGGGGTCGCCACGAAGAGCAGCGCACCCAGCCGCAGCGCCTGCGGCGCGTCGGCGCGCTCGATGCCGCCCAGCCAGCGCGGCGGTCCGGACCGGTTGCGGCGTAGCCAGATCAGCACGGCCAGGATCACCAGCAGGGCCAGCACCACCAGGTCGATGGCGGGACCGCGATCGATCTTCCCGGCGACGGCGCTGGCGTCGGCCGCCACTCCACCCACCAGCCGGGTCACCAACCACGCCACAGTCACCCCGGCGGCCACCACCAGCCCCGCGCCGGTGAGGAAGCCCAGCGACGCGGCCCGGGGCCGATCCGACGAGGCGAGGAAGACCGCCACCACCAGCTGCGTCCCGGCGACCATGACCACGGCGAGCGGCAGGACGGTCAGGAGGTTCATCGCCCGCCATCCTTCCGGCACCGGCAGCCGGGACGCGGCCGAATCCGCGGATCACCCGCCTTGTCGCACACCCCCGCCCACCACCACCCGGCCGGCGAGCACCGCCCCGAGCAGGGCCAGCCCAGCGGCCACCACGAGCGTCGTCGTGTAGCTGGCCGGGCCGGGGGCACTCCCGGCCGCCAGCACAGCCCCGGTCAGAGCGAGCACGGTGGCCGCGAAGAGGGAGTCGCTCAGTTGCAGTGACGAGCTGTTGCGACCCTGCTCACCCGGCGCGGAGAACTCCAGCGTGAGCACCGACAACGACGGATAGAGCAACCCCATGCCCAGACCGGCCACCGCCCAACCGACAACGGCGACAGCCACCGGGAGCTCGGGCCGGACGGCCAGCGCCACAGTGGCGGTGCCGATCGTGATGCAGCCCAGCCCGACGCGCGGCAGGGTGGCCCGCGATGCCGGCACCGGAATGCGGCCCTGCAACCAGGAGCCCACCGACCACGCCAACGCGCCGACGGTGAGGACCAGTCCGGCCGCTGTCGGCGAGAGGCCCCGCTCCCGCGACAGCATCAGCGGGATGACCACCTCGGCGCCGACGAAGGCCGCCGACGCCAGGCCCCGCAGCCCCACGACGGTGGGCAACCCTCGGGCCGCCCGGAGGAACCCGGCCGGCAGCAGTCGCGGGGCGCAGACCAGCAGGCCAACCACGGCGAGCGCGACCAGCACCAGGGCGGTGGCACCGCGCTGCTGTCCCCCGATGTGCAGCAGTGCGGCACTCACCGCGGCCCCACACGCCCAACCGATCCGCCCGAGCGCGCCCGCCGGTGGGCTCGCGGCCACACTCCGGCCCAACGACCGCAGGCCCGGATGGATCAGCAGCACCGCCGGCACCGCCACCGCCGGCACCGCCAGGAAGACCCACCGCCAGCCCAGGTACTGCACGATCAGGCCGGCGACAGCCGGCCCCACCAGCGACGGTACGACCCACGCCGCAGCGAACGCCGCGAAGATCCGCCGGTGCAGCTCCTGCGGGTACGCGTGCCCGACGATCACGTAGAGCGCCACCGAGAGCAGCCCGGAGCCGAAACCCTGCACGACCCGCCCGACGACGAGCGCGCTCATCACCGGGGCGGTCCCGGCGATCAGCAACCCCACCACGAACCAGGCGACGCCGTGCCACATCGGTCCGCGAGGCCCCCGGGCGTCGCACCAGATTCCGGAGACCACCATGGCCAGCACACCGGTGGCGAACGGGCCACCGAACGCGATCCCGTAGAGCGCCAGCCCGTCCAGGCTGCGGGCGACCGTCGGCATCGCCGTACCGACCGCCAACGCCTCGAACGCGAGCAGTGAGATCAACGCGACGCTGCCCACCGTCATCGCGCGGAACCGGGGTGCGAAGAGCCCTGGTGCGGTGGGTGCGGCGGTGACGGCTGTGCTCGACATCGGCCGAGCATGCGACCTCAACCCTGATTCATGTCAACCGTCCGGTGACCCGGCTCTCGTCACGCGTCCTGCAGAACCTCCCCGAGACCGCGCGCCAGACCGGAAAAATGCTGGTCTGCCAACACGTGGCCGGCGGTGATCACCACAGCGATCGGCCACTCGATGACCTGTAGCGCGGCGAGCACGCCGAGCCCGGCGTAGTAGACGACCTTGTCCGGTGGCGGGACCGCCACGTCACCCAGCATCGGCAGTTGGACCCGACGGCTGTACATCCGCATGTTCTCCCGCGAACCGTTGAGATGTCGCGTCAGCGTGCTCATGCCGGCCTCCCCATGTCCGGTGATGCTCGTCGGATTCCACGGCCCAACCTGTCCATGCGCCAGCGACGACGGAAAATTCCGCCGCTCAGGGGGCATAACGGATGGCAGGTCGGGAAGCCAGGCCGCCGGACGTGAGCGCGGTGGGAGGACGACATGGCCAAGGTCAGGACCAGCGGCAACAGGGAGCCGGGCTGGCGTCCGTCCAGCCGTACGCCTCGATGACGGCGGCGGGTCGCGCTGCCGGCCGCATCCTGCCGTCCTTCGGCGTGCCGCACCTGATCGGCGAGGCGTCCCGGACCGTCGGGTCGGCCGCGACCCGGCTGGCCCGGTCGGTCGGGCTCAGCCGGCGTCGGGTCTGGTCACGCCCCGGTCGGCACCACATCGAGGTACACGGCGTTTGCCAGGAGGGCGGCGACCAGCTCGCCCGGCAGGTCGAGGGTGCGCTGGAGCGGATGCCCGGGGTGGCCTGGGCCAGGGTGAACGCTCCATCCGGGCGGGTGGTGGTGGCCGTGCAGGCCCCCGAACCGGATCTCGACGACCTCATCGCCACCATCAGCCGGGTCGAACGGACCTGCGATCACGAGCCCGATCCGGAGATCCCACCCCCGCACCCGCCCGAGGAGGGCCCCCACAACCCGCGCACCCTCGGCGCGCTCGCCTCGGACGCGCTGGGTCTGACCCTCTGGGCGGCCACCCGGATCCTGCCGTTCGCGCCGCTGCCCGGTGAGGTGGCCGGCGTGCTGGCGGCGGTCGACCTGCAACCGAAGCTGCACGCGTTCCTCGGCAGGACACTGCGCTCCGACCCGCGCGCGGAGGTCCTCTTCCCGCTGGCCGAGGCCGTGGTGCAGGGTCTCACCGGCCGCTGGACCGGCATCGTCCTCGACGGCGCCCAACGGCTCGTGGAGTGGGGTGAGGACCGGGCCCAGTTCTCCGCCTGGGAAAACGCGGAACCCCGACTGACCGGGGACCCCGAGCGTGCCGTCGCCCGGTGGCCGATAGCCGACCGTCCCCGACCCAAGCCGCACGGCCCGGTCGAGCGGTACATCAACCGGATGCTCGCCGCCGGCGCGGCGGCCGGCGCGGCGGCGGTGCCCTTCGCCGGGCGCAAGCGGGCCGCCGCGCTGGGCCTGTCGGCGCTGCCGAAGGCGCCCGGCAGTGGACGTGAGGGGTACGCCGCCCAGCTCGGCCGGATGCTGGCGCGGCGCGGGGTGATCGCGATGGACCGCAGTGTGCTGCGGGAGTTGGACCGGATCGACACGCTCGTGCTCGACGCCGCGGTGCTCGGCTCGGACCGGGGCGTACTCGCCGACCTGGCGCCGGCTTCCGACGCGGACGTCGACGAGGTGGCCGAGCGGGCCTTCGCGTTGTTCGACCCCGACGATCCGGCCGCTTCCCGTGCGGCGGACGGCTGGCGGCTCGGACCGTTGGACCAGATGCCCGCGAACCACCTGGACGCCATCGCGGACGCGGGCCGGCTGCGCTCGGCCGGCGGCCAACTGCTCGGCCTCGCCCACGGCGACCGGCTCGCCGCGCTCCTGCGGGTCGAGCCGGAACCCGCACCCGGTGTCGACGGGCTGCCGGCCGCCGCGCGGCGGGCCGGCCTGCGGCTGATCGTTGCCGGTGGCGACGAGCAGCGGTACGGCTTCGCCGACGCGATGCTGCCCGGCGGGGACCAGTTGGTCGAGTCGGTCCGCGGACTACAGCGCGACGGCGCGATGGTGATGCTCGTCTCCGCCGACCGCAAGGCGCTCGGCGCGTCCGACTGCGGTCTCGGGTTCGCCGCGCCGGAGGAGCTGCCCCCGTGGGGCGCACACCTGCTGGTCGGTGCCGACCTGCGGGTGGTGGCCCTGGTGATCGAGGCGACCGGGGTGGCCCGGCGTACCGCCCAGCAGAACATTCGGCTGGCCATGGCCGGCACCGGTCTCGGGGCGCTGGGCGCGTTCACGGCCCCGCCGACCGAACTGCCCGGCCGGTCGCTCGTCGCGGTGAACGGCGCGGCCGGGTTGGCCTTCGCGAACGGGGTCTGGCAGGCCCGCCGGTTGCACGACCAGTCGGACACCCCGGCACCGGTGACGACCGCCTGGCACCTGATGCCCGTCGGTACGGTGCTCGACCACCTGCGCTCCACGCCGGACGGCCTGACCAGCGCGGAAGCGCAGCGCCGACGCCACAGCTCGGGCGCCGACGGCGGTGCCGAACCCGGAAGTGGTGGGCTGCTGCGCGCCTTCCTGGACGAGCTGTCCAACCCACTCACCCCGGTGCTGGCCGCCGGGGCGGTGCTCTCCGCGTCGTTCGGTTCACTTGTCGACGCCGCGCTGGTGAGCAGCGTGGTCGGTGGGTCCGCCCTGATCGGAGCGGTGCACGAACGCAACACCGAGAGGTCACTGGCGGAGCTGCTGTCGCGGTCGGCGGTGACCGCACGGGTCCGCCGGGACGGCGCCGATCAGGTGCTCGCCGCCGAGGACCTGGTCCTCGGGGATGTCATCGCCCTCGAACCGGGAGACTCGGTGCCCGCCGACTGCCGGGTGCTCGAGTCGGTGGGCCTGGAGGCCGACGAGTCGTCGCTGACCGGTGAGTCGCTGCCGGTCGCCAAGTCCAACCGGCCGGTGGTCGCCGCCGCCGTCGCCGACCGGCACTCGATGCTCTACGAGGGCACCACGGTCGCCGCCGGGCACGGCACCGCAGTGGTGGTGGCGACCGGCAACGACACCGAGGCCGGGCGCAGCCTCGCGTTGGTGCGGCAGGCACCCCCGACCAGTGGGGTGGAGGCTCGGCTCGGCTCGTTGACCAGCACCGCCATCCCGCTGGCGGCCGGTTCCGCGATAGCGGTGGCCGGCGCGGGCCTGCTTCGGGGCGTACCCCTGGCCGAAACGGCGGCGACCGCCGCGAACCTCGCCGTGGCGTCGGTGCCGGAGGGGTTGCCGTTCCTGGTCAGCGCGGCGCAGCTGGCCGCGGCCCGGCGGCTGGCCGAGCACGGCGCGTTGGTCCGCAACCCGCGCACCATCGAGGCGTTGGGCCGGGTGGACGTGCTCTGCTTCGACAAGACCGGCACCCTCACCGAGGGCCAGTTGCTGCTCGCCGGAGTCGGCGACGGCGTCGGTGACCGGTACGCGCCGGTGGACCGGTTGGACGACCGGCTCCGGATGACGTTGGCCGCGGCGCTGCGGGCCACCCCCGCCGCGAAGAATCCGGAGGAGTTGGCGTTGCAGACCGACCGGGCGGTCCGGCGGGGCGCCGGGGAGGCCGGCGTGGTGGAGCAGACCGGTGCCGCCGGCTGGCACGCTGCCGGGGGCCTGCCGTTCGAGCCGTCCCGCGGCTACCACGCGAGCATCGGACGGACCGACGGTCACCTGCTGTTGAGCGTCAAGGGTGCTCCGGAGACAGTGCTGCCCCGCTGCTCGTCCCGACGCACCGACGGCCGTCAGGAGCCGATGGACGACGCCGGCCGCGCCGAGTTGGAACGGATGCTCGCCGACCGGGCCGGTGCCGGAAACCGGATCCTGGCCGTCGCCGAGTGCCCGGTGAACGACTCGACGGTCACCGACTCCGACGTTCGAGGGCTCACCTTCGTGGGTTTCCTGGCCCTCGCCGACGGTGTGCGGGAGAGCGCCGCCCCTGCGGTACGCCGGATCCGGCAGGCCGGCGTGCACACCATCATGATCACCGGCGATCATCCGGCCACCGCCGAGGCGATCGCCGCCACCATCAGCGACCACGACGAACAGCGGGTGGTCACCGCCGGTGAACTCGACCAACTGGACGACGACGCGCTCGCGGAACGGTTGACCAACACCGACGTGGTGGCCCGCTGCACCCCTGCCCACAAGGTGCGGATCATCCAAGCGTTGCAGAAGTGCGGGCGGACAGTGGCGATGACCGGCGACGGCGCCAACGACGCCCCGGCGATCCGGCTGGCCGACGTCGGCATCGCCCTCGGCCAACGGGGCACCCCGGCCGCCCGCGCCGCAGCCGACCTGGTGGTCACCGACGACCGGTTGGAAACCATCATCGCGACCCTGATCGAAGGGCGGGCGATGTGGTCGTCGGTGCGGCACGCGCTGAGCATCCTGGTCGGCGGCAACCTCGGCGAGATCGCCTTCAGTGTGCTCAGCGCCGCGGCGACCGGCCGTTCCGCGCTCACCGGGCGACAACTGCTGCTGGTCAACCTGCTCACCGACCTGGCGCCGGCGCTGGCCATCGCGGTCCGGCCACCCGCGTCGGACCGCGCCGACGCGCTGCTGCGGGAGGGCCCGGACAGGGCGCTCGGCGAGAGCCTCACCAGGGAGATCGGGCTGCGGGCGACGGCCACCACGCTGGGGGCGACAGCGGGTTGGACGTTGGCCCGCTACACCGGACGCCGCCAACGGGCGGGCACCGTCGCCCTGGTCTCCCTGGTCGGCACCCAACTCGGGCAGACCATCCTGGCCGGCGGCACCAGCCCGGCCGTGCTGGCCTCCACCGTGGCATCACTGGGCGTGCTGGTCGTGGTGGTGCAGACGCCGGGGGTGAGCCAGTTCTTCGGCTGCACCCCGCTCGGGCCGGTCGGCTGGACCATCGGAGCCGGGTCGGCGCTCGGTGCCACCTTCGCCAACGGCGCACTCACGAAGCTGATGGAGCACGTGCCCCAGGCCCGACCCGACACCGCCTCGACTGACAACAGCGACTCGACGCACTGAGCGTCGGCACGCCGCATGCCGCCGGCTCACCGGGGTACCGGAGCCGGAGGAGGTGGACACCGTGGCAGAGCAACCGCAGGTGACGTTCATCGGTACCGCCACGACGGTGCTACGGATCGGCGGATTCACCCTGCTGACCGACCCGAACTTTCTGCACCGGGGCCAGCGGGCGTACCTGGGCAAGGGGTTGTGGTCGCGCCGGCGCACGGACCCGGCACTGCGGATCGCCCAGCTTCCCGAACTGGACGCGGTGGTCCTCTCCCATCTGCACGGCGACCACTTCGACCGGGCGGCCCGTCGGGAACTGGACCGGGAGCTGCCGATCGTCACCACCCCCGCTGCGGAACGCAAGCTGCGCCGCTGGGGCTTCCAGGCCGCACAGGGCCTGCCGACGTGGTCGTCCCGGGAACTGCACCGCGACGGTACGACAGTGCGCCTCACCTCAATGCCCGGACAACACGGCCCGGGCGTGCTCGACCTGCTGATGCCCGACGTGATGGGCACGATGATCGACGTGGAGCGCTCCGGGCGGCGGGAATTCCGGCTCTACGTCACCGGCGACACCCTCAACCGGCCGCTGCTCACCGCGATCCCCGAACGCTACCCGGACATCGACGCGATGCTGATCCACCTCGGCGGCACGAAGGTCGCCGGAATCCTGCTCACCATGGACGCCCGCCAGGGTGCGGACCTGGTGGAGCTGGTCCGTCCGCGGCTGACCGTGCCAATCCATTACGACGACTATCCGGTCTTCCGCTCCCCGCTGGCGCATTTCGTCGAGGAGGCCCGCCGTCGTGGCTGGGCAGGGCAGGTGCGCACCATCACGCGCGGCGAAACCATCGCACTCACCCAGCCCGCCTGACCGCGCCGCCGATCCCGGCCGTGCGAATCACCCAACGAGTCACGTCACGGAGACAGCTCCGCGTCGTCGGAAGAGTGGTCACCGGATCGGCGCAGGCAGTGGGATTTCACCGCTGATCGCCTTCTCGGCCAGCTCAACGCGCGCCGGATGGAGTGCGTCCTCGCTCAACGGGTGGGCCGGCACGTTGATGCAGCGCTGGCCTGACCTGGCGCTGCAGACGGGGCACTGCAGGAAGAAGCCACTGGACGGCACCAGTTCGACCCCCTGGGCCAGAGCGGATCTGCCGATCTTGACGATCGCCTGGTACAGGTCGTCGTCCTGGTGCCGGGTAGCGGCGGCGGCGACCTCCCGCATCCCTTCCCAGAACTGTTCGACAGCATTCGGCTCGTCGATGTCTATCCGCATGAGCGCGGATCCCCTGCGAACAGGGGGCTAAACCCACGGCGTGGCGCGTCGCCCGGGTCCATCCATTCCGGATTGGACCGACCGGCTTGCCTTGACCTCAACCAGACGAACCGAGTAGCGCCGGGGTGTTCCGACTATCCGATGCCCCTGGCAAACAGCGCCACCACGGTCGGATTGTGCGTGCTGAGGCTGATCCGATGCGCCCAACGTCCGAGGCCGACCAGTCCGATCTCGCGGGCCTCTTGTTCGGTGACGGCCGCGACGACCGCGCTCAGGGTGGTCGCATGATCGCCTATTCTCGATATGGCGATCGGGTTCACACGTGAGTCATCCGTGGCGCCGTCGTCCTCACACCAAGCAGGCGACACGCCGGCATACTCCACTGTCATGACCCACGTCGGGGTGGCAGGTGATTCCATGGATGCCCCTTACAGCTCCGGCCCAGCAGCGATCTGTGTCGCGGATGCGTGTCGGGTCAGAATGTGGGTTGGCCTGGTCCCGGAGGGCTCCGTCGGCGACCTCTTCGCGCAGTGACCAGTGCTCGATCGGCTGGGCGACCTCACTGTAGAACTGGAGGTCCTCGAAGCCGTAGGTCGCCACATCGCACCTGCACGACTTGCGGCACGCGTTCGCCACGTTCCTGCTCGACCAGGGCGAGGAGCTGCGGACGGTGATGGAGGTGCTTGGGCACTCCACGATCCGGATGAAGGCCGACACCTTGGCCACGTTCTGCCGGCGCGGGCTCGTCAGGCTGCCTCGGCCATCGACCGGATTCTCGGCCACGAGGGGACGGCGTAACCGGCTTGGCTGCACTCCGACCGAGATCAACCGGGGAAGGTGCTGGTGGAGCCCAGGGGACTCGAACCCCTAACCCCTGCCTTGCAAAGGCAGTGCTCTGCCAGTTGAGCTAGGGCCCCGTGGTGGCCACCGCGACGATCACTCGTCGCCGGGCCGGACGTCAGCGCAGGTCGGGCGCGGTGGTCGCCTCGTGCCACAGGGCACGCTCATCGTTCGACGCCTTGATCTTGTTGAACACGACGGCGGCCACACCGACGACGCCAGCCAGAATCAGCAGCTTCTTGAACATGGGGCGACCCCTCGCGCTCGACTACCGTCGGACGACTTGCGGTGGGGCTAGATGGAATCGAACCATCGACCTCAGAGTTATCAGCTCTGCGCTCTAACCGACTGAGCTATAGCCCCGCGTTGCGACGAGCAAGATTAACCCATCCGCTCTGCCGGCCCCAAATCGGGGTCCGAGCCTGCGAGCCGGGGCCCGTCGTCGCCGGCAAAAACCTACCTGAGCACGGGACGCCGGAGCGACCGCATTCCGCGATGCTCCGGCGTCCCGGTTGGCTCAGTCCCGCTCAGCGAGGGTCAGCTCGATCCCGCCGACCAGGTCGGCGCAGACGTTGTAGACGAACGCGCCGAGCGTGGCCAGCGCGGTGAACAGCACCACGTTGACCAGGCCGATCAGCGCCGAGCTGAGAATCACGCCCTTGGCGGTGATCTGGAAGCCGCTGGTGCTCTGCCCACCACCGGCGTTGACCAGGTCGCTCAGGCTCTCGTTGACGCTCTGGAACACACCCATCGCGTCCAGCGCCAGGTAGAGCACCGAGGTGGCGACCACCACGACGATGAAGAGCACCACCGACACCGCGAATGCGAACTTCATCACGGACCACGGGTCGATCCGCTTCAGGTTCAGCCGGGCCCGGCGCGGCCCGCGGGAGGCGGCCGAGCTGACCGACGTACGCGCCGCGCGCACCGCGTCACCGACGCGGGCGGCCCCCACGGCGGACGGGTTGCCGATCCCCGGCGGCAGGCCACCGCCGCTGGCCGGACGGCCGGCAGTGGCAGTGCCACGCGCCGCCTCCGGCTGCGGCTGGGTCATGCCGGGGGTGATCCGCGGCTGGGTGCCGGTGGACCCGGCCGACGTCGCCTGGCCGGGCCGGACACCGATCGGCTGGGTGGTCGTCGGACGGGTCGAGGGTGTCGCCGCCGGACCCGGAGGGTTGGCGGCGGCCGACGTCGGCGCCTCGGCGCTGGGCGTCGCCTCGGTCTTGTCACCCGCCCCGTCGTCCTCGCCCGGCTGCTCCGGCGGGGGCGTCATACCTGGAGCCCTGGTGAACTTCGGGGCAGGCGCATCGGCGGGGACCGTCGCCCGGCCTACGGCCGCGCGGCCGGTCGCTGGTGTGCCGCCCTTGGCGGCCTCCTCGTCGACCGGGTTGGCCGAGGTCCCCGTGTTCCCCGACTTCGCCTGTGTCTCCGTCATTCAACTAGTCCTGTTCGTCAGGCTCGTCGGCATTGCGAGCAATCGCCACGATAGTCACGCCGTCCGGGAGGTCCATCAGCTTGACCCCCATTGTGTTCCGGTCACGCGTACGGCGTACAGGCTTCACCGGAGTCCGAATGACACCACCATTGCTGGTGATCGCGAACAGCTCGTCGTCCGGATCGATCACCACCGCGCCAACCAGACCACCGCGCCGTTCGGTGATCTTCGCAGTCAACACGCCCTTACCTCCCCGGCCCTGCACCGGGTATTCCTCGATCGGGGTGCGCTTGGCATATCCCCCGTTCGTGGCCACCAGAACGTCCAAACCTTCCCGCACGACCTCCATGGCCAGCAGGACGTCGTCGTCCGTGAAGCGCATGCCGATCACGCCCGAGGTGGCCCGGCCCATCGGCCGCAGCGCCTCGTCGGAGGCGTTGAACCGGATCGCCTGTGCCTTCTTCGAGACCAGCAGCAGGTCGTTCTCCGGGGCAACCAGCGCAGCACCGACCAGCTCGTCCTCATCGCGAAGGTTGATCGCGATGATGCCGCCGGAACGGTTGGAGTCGAACTCCTCGAGCCGCGTCTTCTTCACCAGGCCGTTCTTCGTGGCCAGTACCAGATAGGGGGCTACCTGGTAGTTCGGGATCTCAATGATCTGCGCGATCTGCTCGTCGGGCAGGAAGGCGAGCAGATTGGCCACGTGTTGGCCCTTGGCTACCCTACTGGCCTCCGGCAACTCGTACGCCTTGGCCCGGTAGACCCGGCCCTTGTTCGTGAAGAACAAGATCCAGTCGTGGGTCGAGCAGACGAAGAAGTGGCTGACGATGTCGTCCTGCCGCAGCGTGGCGCCGCTGACGCCCTTACCGCCGCGTCGCTGCGAGCGGTACAGATCGACCTTGGTCCGCTTGGCGTACCCGGTGCGGGTGATCGTGACGACCACGTCCTCGCGGGCGATGAGGTCCTCCATCGAGACCTCGCCGTCGAACGGGATGATCTGCGTCCGGCGGTCGTCGCCCCACTTGGCGACGATCTCGCCCAGCTCCTCCGAGACGATCTTCCGCTGCCGCTCCGGCTTGGCGAGGATGTCCTTGAGGTCGGCGATCTCCAGCTCGAGCTTGGCCAGGTCGTCCACGATCCGCTGCCGCTCCAACGCGGCGAGCCGGCGCAGCTGCATGTCCAGGATCGCGGTCGCCTGGATCTCGTCGATCTCCAGCAGCCGGATCAGGCCCTGCCGCGCGTCGTCCACGGTCGGCGAACGCCGGATCAGGGCGATCACCTCGTCCAGCGCGTCCAGTGCCTTGCCCAGACCGCGCAGGATGTGCGCCCGCTCCTCGGCCTTACGCAGCCGGAACGCGGTCCGCCGGCGGATCACGTCGATCTGGTGCTCGACGTAGTAGCGGATGAACTGCGCCAGGTTGAGCGTGCGCGGCACCCCGTCGACCAGGGCCAGCATGTTCGCGCCGAAGGTCTCCTGGAGCTGGGTGTGCTTGTAGAGGTTGTTCAGCACGACCTTCGCGACGGCGTCGCGCTTGAGCACCAGCACGATCCGCATGCCGGTACGACCGGAGGACTCGTCGCGGATGTCGGCGATCCCGGCGAGCTTGCCCTCCTTGATCAGCTCGGCGATCCGCTCGGCGAGGTTGTCCGGGTTGACCTGGTAGGGCAGCTCGCTGACGACCAGGCAGGGGCGACCCCGCTTGTCCTCCTCGACCTCCACCACGGCGCGCATCCGGATCGAGCCGCGACCGGTGCGGTACGCGTCCTGGATCGCTGTGGTGCCGACGATCAGGCCGTAGGTCGGGAAGTCCGGGCCCTTGACGATGCCGAGCAGGGCTTCGAGGGTGGTCTCCTCGTCCTCGTCCGGGTGCTCCAGGCACCACTGCACCGCCGCGCCGATCTCCCGCAGGTTGTGCGGCGGGATCTTGGTGGCCATGCCGACCGCGATGCCCTCGGAGCCGTTCACCAGGAGGTTGGGGATCCGCGACGGCAGGATGGTGGGCTCCTTGGCCCGGCCGTCGTAGTTGTCCTGCAGGTCGACGGTGTCCTCGTCGATGTCCCGCAGCATCTCCATCGCGAGCGGGTCGAGCTTGCACTCGGTGTTGTGGCTGACGAACCCGTCCGAGACGAACGAGTGGTCGTCGGTGTCGACTCGGACGCTGTAGACCGGCTGCACACCGGCGTCAGTGATCTGCGCCACCTCGGCGTAGTAGAACCGGCCGTCGACCAACGGCTCGACCACGTCGAGCACCTCGGAGTTGGTGATCCGGGCCGCGATCTCATCCCGGTCCCGCTCCCACCGTTCGACGCGGTCCACGTTGTGCCGGCGCAGCCAGTCCTGCTCCGTCCAGCGCGTCGCGCCGTGCTCACGGATGAAGTCGCCGACCAGCGGCACGTGGTCGCTGGAGAGCGCCGTGCTGCTCGCCGGCACCTGGGCCAGCTCGGCCTCCAGCTTGGCCTGCTTACGGCCGAGGAAGCCGACGTGCGCGGCGAAGATCCGCGCGTCGCGCCGGTTGGTCACCACGACCTTGATCTCGCCACTGTCGTAGCGGGTCTGCCGGCTGACCACGCCGAACTCCAGCAGCAACTGCTGGACCTCGGCCGCCAATCGCTGGCTGCGAGTCGAGTACGAGATCTGCATGGTGTTGCGCGGCAGCAGCGACGACGAGCCGTCGCCCTCGAACAGCGCCTGGAGGAACGCCCGCTTGACCGCTGCCGGCCCCTGCCAGACGAACTCGGGAACGAACTTCGCGGCGCTGCGCGCGCCCATCATGTCGCCCAGAAGGCTCTCGCGCAGCGCGGTGAGGTCCTGAACATCGAGTTCGTGCAGGGTGCTGCCGGAGGCGATGACCCGCTCACTCACGTAGCGGGGGCCGCCGACGGCCAGGTCGTAGGCCGCGAGAACACGGACGAAGAACTCCCGGTCCACGTTGTTGAACCCGGCGCGGCTCGGGGAGACCCAGCCCTCACTGACGAAGGCGCCGGCGAGGACGGCGGCCTCGACGTGCTCCAGCATCGGGTAGCCGATCTCGTCCGGCACGCTGCGCTGGAGGACAACGCGGTCGCCGGGGGAGATCTCGGCGAGCAGCTTCCACAGCAGGGTCGGCACGCCGGCCACGTCCACCAGGCAGAGCACCGGGTGGTTGTGGGTGCCGGTCAGCTCGTACCCCTCGCGGGTGCGGAGCCGCAGCGTCGGGTGCTCGCCGGAATGGAAGAACTTGCTGGCGCGAACCAGGTCGCCGTTGCGGTCGCGGACCTTGAGGTCGATGTCGGTCTCGCTGGACGGCGCCGCATCGGCCACCACGTCCGCGATCCGCACGCTACCGTCAGCGGTGCGAATCCGGACATCCCCGGTGAGGCAGTAGCGCATCGCGGCGGCGGGATCGTTACCGGGTGAGCCGAAGTTGCCGTTGCCGTCGACCAGCGGGTAGCGCAGCGACCAGGGCTGCGCCATCCGGACCAGCGCGTCGTAGATCGCTGAGTCGCCGTGCGGGTGGAACTGACCCATCACGTCACCGACGACGCGGGAGCACTTCACGTAGCCGCGGTCCGGACGGTAGCCGGAGTCGAACATCGCGTAGAGGATCTTGCGGTGGACCGGCTTGAGGCCGTCCCGGACGTCCGGCAGCGCGCGACCGACGATGACGCTCATCGCGTAGTCGAGGTAGGAGCGCTGCATCTCCACCTCGAGCCCGACCGGTTCGATCCGGTCGTGCGCGACCACCGCGGCGATGGCCTCGGCGGGAACCTCGGGCTCGTTCGGTGTGGACTCGGGAGAATCGGTCACTGTATACCCTTATCAGACTCAGAGTCGTTTTCGTGCTGTGGATAACCGCTGTGGATACCGGCCAAGCTGTGGATAACTCTGTGGACCGCCGGATCGGCCGGGCAGTGCCCGGCCGATCCGGCGCAGTCCGTCAGATATCCAGGAACCGCACGTCCTTGGCGTTGCGCTGAATGAACGACCGGCGCGCCTCGACGTCCTCACCCATCAGCACACTGAACAACTCGTCGGCGGTCGCCGCGTCGTCGAGAGTGACCTGACGCAGGGTACGCGTCGCCGGGTTCATGGTGGTTTCCCACAGCTCGGGATAGTTCATCTCGCCGAGGCCCTTGAAGCGCTGGATGTCGTCCGGCTTGGCGTTCGGCTTCTTCTGCTGACGCAGCAGGATCAGGCCGTCCCGCTCGCGGTCGGAGTAGGCGTACTGGGCGTCATCGCCCTTCTTGTTCCACTTGATCTTGTAGAGCGGCGGGGCGGCCAGGTAGACGTGCCCCATCTCGACGAGCGGACGCATGAAGCGGAACAGCAGGGTGAGCAGCAGCGTCTGGATGTGCTGGCCGTCGACGTCCGCGTCGGCCATCAGCACCACCTTGTGGTACCGCAGCTTCTCCATGTCGAAGTCGTCGTGGATGCCGGTGCCCAGCGCGGTGATCAGCGCCTGGACCTCGTTGTTCTTCAGCACCCGGTCGATCCGGGCCTTCTCCACGTTGAGGATCTTGCCGCGGATCGGCAGGATCGCCTGGGTCCGTGGGTCGCGACCCTGCTTGGCCGAGCCGCCGGCCGAGTCACCCTCGACGATGAACACTTCGGACTCGCGGGGGTCGGTCGACTGGCAGTCCGCCAGCTTGCCCGGCATCGAGCCGGACTCCAGCAGCGACTTGCGCCGGGCCAGCTTGCGCGCCTGCTGCGCGGCGATCCGGGCCCGGGCCGCCTGGGAGGCCTTCGTGATGATCATCTTGGCCTCGGCCGGGTTGCGGTCGAACCAGTCGACCAGCCGGTCGTTGCAGACCCGCTGCACGAAGCTCTTCACCGGGGTGTTGCCCAGCTTGGTCTTGGTCTGGCCCTCGAACTGCGGGTTGGCCAGCTTGACCGAGATGATCGCCGCGAGCCCTTCGCGGATGTCCTCGCCGGAGAGCTTCTCGTCGCCCTTGAGCAGCTTCTTGTCGGTGCCGTACCGGTTGACCACGCTGGTCAGCGCGGACCGGAAGCCCTCCTCGTGCGTGCCGCCCTCGTGGGTGTTGATGGTGTTGGCGAAGGTGTAGACCGACTCGCCGTACGACTCGTTCCACTGCATGGCGATCTCAAGTGACATGCCCTCCTCTTCGGCCTCGAACTCGACCACGGTCTTGTGGATCGGGCTCTTCGAGGCGTTGAGGTGCCGGACGAAGTCCGCGATGCCGCCCTCGTAGAAGAAGGTGACCTCGCGCTGGCGGCCGTCCTCCTCCTCGGCCACCCGCTCGTCGAGCAGGTGGATGCGGAGGGCCCGGTTGAGGAAGGCCATCTCCTGCAGCCGCCGGTAGATGGTCTGGAAGTCGAAGTCGACTGTCTCGAAGACGTCGGGGTCGGGCCAGAAGGAGACCGCCGAGCCGGTGCGGTCGGTGGCCTCGCCCTTGTCCAGTGGGCTGGGCTTGGAGTTGGTGTACTGCTGCCGCCAGACGAAACCGGACTTGTGGATCTCCACGGCCATTCGGGTGGAGAGAGCGTTCACCACGGAGACACCGACGCCGTGCAGACCACCGGAGACCGCGTACGCCTTGCCGTCGAACTTGCCGCCGGCGTGCAGCACGGTCAGCGCGACCTCGACACCCGGCTTCTTGAGCTTCGGGTGAAGGTCGACCGGGAAACCACGGCCGTTGTCGGTGACCCGGACGCCGCCGTCGGCGAGCAGCACCACGTCGATGGTGTCGCAGTATCCGGCCAGCGCCTCGTCGACAGCGTTGTCGACAACCTCCCAGACGAGGTGGTGCAGACCGCGTTCGCCGGTGGACCCGATGTACATACCGGGCCGCTTGCGAACGGCCTCCAGCCCCTCGAGAACGGTGATCGACTCTGCGCCGTACTCCTGCTTGTCCTGCGCTGCCACCCTCGGCCACTTTCTCGCGTCAGCCGCGCCGGTAGGGGCGCGTCGGGCGCGGGTTCGGCGGACAGGACGCGACGTCGGCGCGCGGACCGGCGCCGGAGACCTCCGGACAGCGGGTCGAACGCGCCGGTCGCCGCGGTTGCCCGCGGATCGCGATCGGCTCGACCCGACGTGGAGAATGAACCTGGGCCACCGGCCCCGTCCCACTCCCGCACCGGGTCTTCGTCTCACTGTCAATCCTACTGTGCGCGGAGGACAGAACCACCACTCGGCACCCTCAGCGAGGCGGCTGAGAAGTCCATAGCCGGCAGAACCCCGTCGCCCACGACTCCCCCCACACGCCAGGCCCGCTTCGCACGCGCCGCCCCGGAACGGGTTGACCCGCGGTCGGGCGGGTCGGGGGTCGCGGCCGAACCGTCAGTGCCGTACGTTTGCGGCGCCCCGGAACCAGCCTTGATCTTTACCGGTTGGAACCGGGACGATCGACCCGATCGACCCGACACGTGCTCTTTAAGAGGTGACAGATGGGGCTGGACAACGTCGCGGTGCACTGGCCGCGGACCGGCCGCTTCTACGATCCGGTGGCGCCGGCCGAGTTCGTCGACTTCGGCGAGATCGTCGACCTACCGCGCATCTCCGCGCCGACCGCGGCGCTGGCCGAGCTCATCGCGAAGACCGGCACCATCCGGGCGACCGCGTACACCGAGTTGGTGGATCTCCTACTCGGCCTCGAAGGTGTGTTGTACGCCACAGACGCCGCCGCCGAGGACGAGGACCCGGTGATCGACCCGGACGGCTGCTCCTGGATCGCGAGCGGCATCGAACGGTTCGTGGCCGCGCACCGCCCCACCGGCGAGGCGGTCACCTTCGAGTCGGTGAGCACCGTGCTGCGTGCTCTGCTCGGCGACGGCCGGTTGGCCGAACAGCAGCTGCGCTGGCTGGAGAGTCGGCTCGACGCGCTGCGCGACGAGCGCGGCGATCCGCCGCAGTGGAACTTCACCTGCGCCGAGCTGGGCGTGCTGGCGGCGTTCTACCGGCGCTGCGCCGAGCGCGGGTTCGCCGTCTACGCCGACGCCTGAGCCGCCGCGTCCGTCTCCGGGCCGGCCGGCCGGTTGGCGGCTGAGATCAGCTGTGTGAGCACCGCGTGCAGGTGTTGCAGGTCCTCGACGGGCAGCCCGAGCCGCTGCACGATCGCGGCCGGGATCAGTTCGGCCTGACTCCGCAGCGCGGCGCCGCTGGCGGTGAGGGTGACGGCGAGGCTGCGCTCGTCGCTCGGGTCGCGTTCCCGGCGCAGGTAGCCGGCCGCCTCAAGGCGCTTGAGCAGGGGTGACAGCGTGCCCGGGTCGAGCTGGAGCAGGCGGCTGAGGTCGCGGCCGGACAACGGCGCGTGCTGCCAGAGGGCCAACATCACCAGGTACTGCGGGTGGGTCAACCCCATCGGTTCCAGCAGCGGCCGGTAGACGGCCACCACGCTGCGCGCGGCGACCGAGAGGGCGAAGCACACCTGCTGCTCCAGGGCCAGCGGGTCGACGCCGTCCGGTCGTTCGCTCATCGGTTGCCCTCCCTCCGCACGATGACTATCGTACCGATAATTGGTGCACCAATCATTCGTACCCCAACGGTCTGCTCGTGCGTCGGGCCTGACCCGGCGGGACGACGTGACCCGGAAAGAGGCGGCAGATGAGCGAGGACGGCGCGGTCACCAGGGCCCCGGGCGAGGGCGGCCGACTGATGCGGTGGGCCTTCCGGCACCTCGCCGGCCCCGCCGAAGGGGTGCAGGGCGCGGTGCAGGGCGGTTCGGCCGAGGCCCGCGAAGCGTGGAAACGCGACCTGGCCGAGCGCAAGCGCCACACCCGGGAGCAGCGGGAGCGCAAGCGGGCAGCCCGCGAGGCGGACCGGCGCGGCTGAGCCGGCGGCTCAGCCGTAGGTGTCGCGGGGGCCCCGGCCGCGCACCCGGCGTGGGCCCTTCCCCCAGGAGGGCGCGGCCGGCCCGTGGATGTGCAGCTTGCGCACCACGTTGTGACCGACCTCGCTGGCGATCTGCTTGAGCAGCGAGCCGGCCAGCAGCCGCAGCTGGGTGGCCCAGGCGGTCGAGCGCGCCTCCACGGTCAGCTCGCCGTTCTCCAACTTCACCGGGCGGCTGTTCTGCGCCACCTCAGCGCCGACGACCCGCTCCCAGGCGCCGAACACGGTGGCCTCGGCCGCCGGCTGTTGCCAGCCGCGCGCCTTGACCAGCCGGTTCAGCACCGCGCCGAGCGGCTGCGGATCGCGCGGGTCGGGGCCCGGGCCGGAGTAGCCACGCAACCGCCGGCCCGAGCCGCCGGCGGCGTCGCCACCGCCGGGCGCACGCCGGGCGCGGGCCGCCGCCTGCCGCCGGGACAGCGCCGCGTCGAGCACCGCCCGGGCCAGCTCCGGCCCGCTGGCGGCCGCCGCCGGCTCACCGCCCGCCGACTCCGCAGCGACCTTCGGAGTACGCGCAGCCGCGGCGTCGCCTGCCGCCGACCGCTCGGTGCCTGGCTTATCCGACACGGCGTACCGTCCCTTCGCCGACCTGGTAACGGGTGCCGCGCAGGGCGGCCGGCACGTCATCGTCCACCGCGCAGGTCACCAGCAGCTGACTCGCCCCGCCGACCAGCTCCGCCAACCGCTCCCGGCGGCCGGTGTCCAACTCCGCGAAGACGTCGTCGAGCACCAGCACCGGCTCGATGCCGTCGGAGCGCAACAGGTCGTACCCGGCCAGCCGCAGCGCGAGCGCGAACGACCACGACTCGCCGTGGCTGGCGTACCCCTTGGCGGGCAGCGGGCCGAGACTCAACGCCAACTCGTCACGGTGCGGACCGACCAGGGTGGTGCCCCGCTCAATCTCGGCGGAACGGGACGCGGCCAGGGCCGCCGTCAGCGCCTCTGCCAACGCGGCCCGATCGGTGGTCGACTCGGCCAGCTCGATCGACGGCCGGTAGGTGATGCTCGCCGCCCCCCGACCGGCGGCCACCGCGTCGTACGCCTTGGCCACGTGCGGGCTGAGCGCGGCCACCAGCTCCAGCCGGCCGGCGAGCAGCTCCGCGCCGTGCTGGGCCAGGTGGGCGTCCCAGACCGCCAGGGTGCCGAGGTCACCGCCCCGGGACCCACCAGTCTTGCGGGCCAGGTACGCGGTACGCAGCAGGGCGTTGCGTTGCTTGACGACCCGCTCGTAGTCGGCCCGCACACCCGCGTACCGGGGCTGGCGGTTGACCAGCAGGTCGTCCAGGTAGCGGCGACGCTCGGCCGGGTCGCCCCGGACCAGCTCCAGGTCTTCGGGGGCGAAGAGCACCAACCGCAGCGCCCCCAGCACGTCCCGGGCCCGTCGCGCCGGTGAGCGACCCAGCCGGGCTCGGTTGGCCTTGCCGGGCACGATCTCCAGCTCGACCAGAAGCTCGCGGCCGTCGTGCACCACAGCGCAGCGGATCACCGCGGACGATGCGCCCATCCGGACCAGCGGCGCGTCGGTGGCGACCCGGTGTGAGTCCAGGGTCGCCACGTAGCCCAGCGCCTCGACGAGGTTGGTCTTACCGACACCGTTGGCGCCGATCAGGACGTTCGCCCCCGGCTGGAGGTCGACGGCCACCCGCTCGTACGAGCGGAAGTCGACCAGTTCCAGCCGGTGAACGTACACAGGTTGTGGACGCCGCTCAGCGCTTGTGCACGGCGTGGCCACCGAACTGCTGACGCAGCGCGGAGACGGCCTTCATGGCGGGCGAGTCGTCCTGCCGTGAGGCGAACCTGGCGAACAGCGAAGCCGTGATGACGTTCAGCGGCACCGCCAACCGGACCGCCTCGTCGACCGTCCACCGGCCCTCGCCGGTGTCCTCCGTGTAGCCGCTCAGGTCGGCCAGCTCCGGGTCCTCGTCGAGCGCCCGGTCCAGGAGGTCGAGCAGCCAGGAACGGACGACGGTGCCCTCCCGCCAGGACTTGATGACGCCCGGCACGTTGGTCACCAGCTCCGAGGCGGCCATCAGCTCGTAGCCCTCGGCGTAGGCGTGCATCAGGCCGTACTCGATGCCGTTGTGCACCATCTTCGAGTAGTGCCCGGCCCCGACCGGGCCGGCGTGCACGAAACCGAACTCGCCCTCCGGCTTGAGCGCGTTGAAGATCGGCATCAGACGGTCCACGTGCTCCTGGGAACCGCCGACCATCAGCCCGTAGCCGTTCTGCCGGCCCCAGACGCCTCCGGAGACGCCGACGTCCAGGTAGCCAATGCCCCGCTGGTTGAGCCGCTCGGCGCGGGGGGCGTCGTCGCTGAAGCGCGAGTTGCCGCCGTCGATGATGATGTCGCCCTCGCCGAGCACCTCGGCGAGCTCGTCGATGGTGGCGTCGGTGACACCCGCGGGCACCATGACCCAGACCGCGCGCGGGGACTCGAGCTTCTCCGCCAGGCCGGCGAGGGTCGTAACGTCGCTGATCTGCGCGTTGTGGTCGAAGCCGACCACCTCGTGCCCGGCCGAACGCAACCGCTCCCGCATGTTGCCGCCCATACGGCCGAGTCCTACCAGGCCGAGCTGCATGTGTTTCTACCTCCGTGGATCTGGGTGTTGCTGGGCGCGATCAGCGCGAGACGCGGATCGGCATGATGAGGTACCGGTACCCCGGAATGACCTCGCCATCCTCGCCAGCGGGTGAGATCACCGCGGGCTTGAAGGCGTCGACGAACGAGAGCACGGCCGTCTGAGCGCCCAGGTTTGCCAGACCGTCGATGAGGTACTGCGGGTTGAAGCCGATGGTCAGTGGGTCACCGGTGAAGGTGGCCTCCATCGCCTCGCTCGCCCGCGCCTCCTCGGAACCGCCGGCCTCGACCACCAGACCGTCGGCGCTGAAGCTGAGCAGCACCGGCGTGGTGCGTTCGGCGACCAGCGCGACCCGCTTGACGACCTCGATCAGCGTGCTGACCGAAACTCGGGCCTCGGCGTTGTGCGTGGCCGGGAAGAGCGACCGCACCGGCGGGTAGTTGGCGCCGTCGAGCAGCCGGCTGGTGGTACGACGGGTGCCGCCGGCGAGACCGACCATGCCCTCACCGGCAGCCCCTTGGGCGAGGGCGAGGGTGACTTCGCCGCCCAGCGGGCCGAGGGCCTTGGCGGTGTCGTTCAGCGTGCGGGCCGGCACCAGGGCGTTGATGCTCACCTCGGGGTCGTCCGGCCGCCACTGGATCTCGCGCAGCGCCAACCGGTACCGGTCGGTGGCGAGCATCGACAACGTGTCGCCGGACAGCTCGACGCGGACACCGGTCATCATCGGCAGCGTCTCGTCCCGGCCGGCCGCGATGGCCACCTGGGAAACCGCCGTGGCGAACGCGGCGGCGTCGACAGTGCCGGCGCTCTGCGGCATCTCGGGCAGCGCGGGGTAATCCTCCACCGGCATGGTGGGCAGGGTGAACCGGGCGCTGCCGCAGACCAACTCGAGGTGCGCGCCGACCGCGGCGATGTCGACCGGCTTGGCCGGCAACGCCTTGGTGATCTCGGCGAGCAGGCGGCCGGAGACGAGCGCGGCGCCGTCGGCGTCGCCCTGCACCTCGACGGTCACCTGGCTGGAGACCTCGTAGTCGAACCCGGAGACCCGCAGGTTGCCGTCGGTGACGCGGAGCATCACCCCGGCGAGCACCGGTACGGACGGCCGGTTGGGCAGGCTCTTCGCGGTCCACGCCACAGCCTCGGCGAGCGCGTCGCGCTCCACTCGGAACTTCATCAATGCCTCCGCGTCGACGTCAGCGACAACTCTCTCATGCCGACCGCTGCCTACCGTCCCGCCCGACCGTGCGGGTACCCATCGCACCTTAGGGCGCAGGGACATCGGCTGTGCGCCCGACCCCATGGATCGTGTCGATGCTGACGGGCTGATCCGACAGCGTTCGGCCCGATCCACAGAAAGCCCAACGGTGATGATTGGTTTTTGTTCTCTTAGAAGAGATAACTCATCGTCTTCATCGCACCTGTGCAAACTGTGGAAAACCGAGGTCTGCGCAGCTCAGACAGGTTATCGACCGGTGATTTAGCTGTGGAGAACCGGGGGTACAACCGGCTTCTGTGTCCACAGCCCGGCGACGGCGGCCGGTTGTCCACCGTTGTCCACCGGTTGTCCACCGGTAATCCACCGACTTTCTCCCCAAGCCTGTGGATCGCGGGGAAGATCACCATTGCCGTCATCCCCAGAACCTTCAACAGCCCGTACACAGGTTGATGATGACCGGTGGATAACCCGACCGTCGTCCCCAGGCGTCCACAGCCTCGTGCACAGGGTTTCTCCACAGCCTGTGGGTAACTGGCGGAGGACGGACCGTAGTTATCCACCGACGGTGGATAACGAGCTGTGGACAACGAGTGGGGATCGAGGCGGTCACGGCCTCGATCCTGTGGTCTACACCATGTCGAGAGTCCAGCTGACTGACCCAAAAGAACGCCCGACCGGAGATCCGGCCGGGCGTGTCCTCAGGTTGTGCACCGCCGCGACGGCGGTCGTACCCGTCAACTGTTCTGCTTGATCCGGTTGGTCAGCTCGGCGATCTGGTTGTAGAGCGAGCGGCGCTCGGCCATCTGCTGACGAATCTTGCGGTCGGCGTGCATCACTGTGGTGTGGTCCCGGCCACCGAACGCCTGCCCGATCCGGGGCAGCGACAACTCGGTCAGCTCCCGGCACAGGTACATGGCCACCTGGCGGGCGTTGACCAGGACACGGGACCTGGACTGGCCCCGCAGGTCCTCCAGGCTCACCCCGAAGTAGTCCGCCGTCGAGGCCATGATCTGGTCGGCGTTGATCTCCGGGCCGGCGCCGTCGGGCATGAAGTCCCGCAGCACCTCCTCGGCCAGCGACAGCTCGACCGTCGACCGGGTCAGGCTGGCGAACGCGGTCACCCGGATCAGCGCGCCCTCCAACTCCCGGATCGAGTTCGACACCCGGGAGGCGATGAACTCCAACACGTCCGGCGGGGCGTACATCCGCTCCTGCGCCGCCTTCTTCTGCAGGATCGCGATCCGGGTCTCCAGATCCGGCGGCTGGATGTCGGCCAGCAGCCCCCACTCGAACCGGGTTCGCATCCGGTCCTCGAGGGTGGCGAGCTGGCGCGGCGACCGGTCCGAGGTGATCACGATCTGCTTGTTGGCGTTGTGCAGCGTGTTGAAGGTGTGGAAGAACTCCTCCTGGGTGCGCTCGCGGTTCTCCAGGAACTGGATGTCGTCGATCAACAGGATGTCGACGTCGCGGTACCGCCGCTGGAACGCGCTGGTCTTGTCGTCCCGGAGCGAGTTGATGAAGTCGTTGGTGAATTCCTCGGTCGAGACGTAGCGGACCGAGCGGGCGTTGCCGAGCGTGGTGGCGTAGTGCCCGATGGCGTGCAGCAGGTGGGTCTTGCCCAGCCCCGAGTGCCCGTAGATGAACAGCGGGTTGTACGCCTTGGCCGGCGACTCCGCCACCGCCACGCTCGCCGCGTGGGCGAACCGGTTGGACGACCCGATGACGAAGGTCTCAAACATGTACTTCGGGTTGAGCCGGTTGCCACCGGTGTCGGCACCGGGCAACCGGCGGTCGTCGCGGCCACCGTTGCGGTGGTCCACAGCGCTGCGACCCGGGCCGCTGTCCGTTCCGCTGTCCCGGGGGAGCGAGCGGATCACGTGCTGGTCGCGTGGCGACGCCGAGTCATCCCGGTAGCGGGGCTCGTAGGGCCGGGTGTCCGGGCCGGGTGGGTCGAGGCGGGCCGCCTGCTCGTCGTAGCCGCGCCGGTCCGGGCCCGGCCGGTTCGGCCGGATGGGTTCGGCGAAGGCGGCGCTGAACAACGCCTCCTGCCCGTCCCTGCTGGCCGGGATCAGCCCGGAGCGGTGCCCGTCGACGGTCGGCGCGAGCGGCGGACCCGCCGGCGCGGGTGGCGGACCCGGATCGGGCGTACGCGGCGCGGGTGACTGCTCGGGGATCATCGCGTCGGCGGCCGGCCGAGCGTCCTGGTCGTCGTCGAACGACGCGACGCCCGGGACGTCGAGGTCGAGCTGCCCGACCTCCGGAGCGCTGCGGTAGACGGTGCCAGCCGGTCGGCCGGTGGCGTCCTCGGCCACCCGAACGGTGACCGCGACCTGGATCGGTCGGCCGAGCCGGCGGGTGAGCGCCTCGGTGATCGCCGGGCGCAGCCGTGACTCGATCACGTCGCGGGTGAACGCGTCCGGGACGGAGAGCAGCGCGGTGTCCTCGACGATCGCCCGCAGCCGGGTCAGCCGTAGATAGGCACGCTGCTGGGCGGAGATGATCTCGTCGGCGAGTTCGTCGGTCGCCGCTAACCACACCGCGGCAAGGTCGGTCGTACCGGCCACCGTCGTGCCACCCCCTCGCCTCTGCTCCCGGCCGCCGCTGTCTGTCTGCCAGCCGGCCGTCCCGGGCCCGCCGCGTTCGCGGGTGGAACAACACCCACCCGGACGATCGACCGGTGGTCATCCACAAGTTATCCACAGCCTGTGTACCGACCGATTGTGGCCACCGCCGGACGCGGGTGGCACCTGCCCCTGCCTGAACGGGCGCTGAAGCGGGTTCACCGTGCCGAACGATTCACTGCCTTGTCCGGTCTTGCCTGTGCGACGACCGGAGCTTCCGACGCTCACCGCAATCGGGCACGGTAACAGCGTTGTCCCTGCGCCATCAACCGGCGACGCGGCGGCGCCCTTGTCGGCATCAGCGAAAACCGTCCTCCCGCCTCGGGCGCGTCCCGTTGTCCGCTGCTCGGGGTGTTTGACGGCCATTGCCCCCCTGCGTAGGCTGGAACGGCTGCTTTCTCGCCCTCTGCTAGGGTGATGGGTGCTTGCTGTCCGCGGTCGCATCCTCGCACCGCCGAGGTCCCGCCCCGCCGGACAGCACCGATCGTGGGCCACCGTCGCGGTGGCCTGGACCACCACACGACCCCGGCGATCCCGTCGCGCGGGGCGCGTACGAAAACGGAGAGCCTGACGTGAGCAAGCGCACCTACCAGCCGAACAACCGCCGGCGCGCGAAGACCCACGGCTTCCGGCTGCGCATGCGCACCCGTGCCGGCCGTGCCATCCTGTCGAGCCGTCGCGCCAAGGGTCGCACCACCCTGTCGGCCTGAGCCGACCGGGCCGGTCCAGGGGACGTGGGCAGTCGTGCTGGCCGCCGCACAGCGACTGCGGCGCAGCACTGACTTCGCCGCAGCGGTTCGCGGTGGCCGACGCGCCGGACGTGGCGCCGTCGTGGTCCACCTGGCCATGCCGGTGACCGTCGACCCCAGCACACCGACCTCGCCGGAGCCGGTACGGGACAACAGTGCGGAGCAGTCGTCTGCGCCCTCCCGTGCCGGCTTTGTCGTGTCCAAGGCGGTCGGCAACGCGGTGACCCGCAACCGGGTCCGCCGCCGACTGCGGGCGCTGGTCCGGGAACGGCTGACCGCCCTGCCCGCCGGCAGCACCCTGGTCGTCCGGGCGCTGCCCGCCGCGGCGCAGGCGTCGTACCCCCGGCTCGCCACCGATCTGGACGCCGCCATCGCGGTCGCCAGGTCGCCCCGGGAGCGGCGGTCCCGATGACTGACACCGAGCAGACCAGCCCCCGCCCGTCGACAACCGGTGCCAAGGTGCTGATCGCGCCCATCATCGCGTACCGTCGGTGGATAAGTCCGGCACTGCCGGCTCGCTGTCGGTTCTACCCGTCGTGCAGTGCGTACGCCCAGGAAGCGGTCGCTCGACACGGCGCGCTCCGGGGAGCCGTGCTGGCGGTCCGGCGGTTGTTGCGCTGCCACCCCTTTCACCCTGGTGGATATGACCCGGTGCCGGAGCCGGGCGGCCGCCGCCGTGCTGATGTGACTGGAGCCCCGAATTGAGTCTCGACTGGATCTACTACGCGATTTCGTGGATCCTGCTGACCTGGCACTCGGCCTGGGACGCCATCGGGGTGCCGGTCGGCGCGGTGCTCGGCACCAACTTCGCCTGGATCCTGGCCATCGTCTTCCTGGTGGTCACCGTCCGGGTGATCCTGTTCCCGGTCTTCGTCAAGCAGATCAAGTCGCAGCGGGCGATGCAGGCGCTCCAGCCCAAGGTCAAGGAGCTTCAGGAGAAGCACAAGGGTGACCGGGAGACGCTCCAGAAAGAAATGATGGAGCTGTACAAGAAGGAGAAGGCCAACCCGCTGATGGGTTGCCTTCCGATGTTCCTTCAGATCCCGGTCTTCCTGGGTCTCTTCCACGTGCTGCGCCGGCTCGATCCCGACAAGCAGAACAAGACCCTCTACGGCTGGACCGTCGACCAGTTCCAGAGCGCCTCGCAGGCGAAGCTCTTCACCGCTCCCATCGCCGGCAAGTTCGGCTCCACCGCCGACGAGCTGGCCAGCCTGGGCGCCAACGGCAGCACCGTGAAGATCATTGCTGGTGTCCTGGTCCTGGTCATGATCGCGACCACCTACCTGACCAGCCGTCAGATGATCCTCAAGACCGGTTGGGCGGAGGACCCGCAGCAGCGGATGATCCAGCGGCTGATGCTCTACGGCATCCCGGCGTCGCTGCTGATCTCCGGCGCGATCTTCCCGATCGGCGTCATCATCTACTGGGTCACCAACAACCTCTTCACCCTCGGCCAGCAGCAGTGGGTGCTGCGGAAGTTCCCGCCGCCGGTGACCGCGAAGACCGCCGCCCCCGCCACCTCCCGCAACCCGGTGCAGCCCGCCAAGTCCGGTGGCCTGTTCGGTCGCGGCAAGGCGGCCCCGCCGGTGCCGGTCAAGGCGGCAGCACCCAAGGTGGCCGGGCCGAAGCCGGGCGCCAAGCCGGTGAACAACCCGAAGAAGAGCCGCCCCGCCAAGCGGCAGGGCTGATGTGTGAGGGCCGCCGCCGGTGATCCGGCGGCGGCCCGTTCCGCACCGCGCAGCCGCCGTACGGCCGGCGCCGGGTGGAACCGACCGCGCACCGCGCGGCCACGGGCGACACTGCCCGTACAGACGTGCCTGTGGGCACCGGCAACCTCCAGCCGGCCCCGGGAAACCAGTCGGACCCGACGGTCCGGCCGAGCGAGTACGGAGATGAGACCGTGACCGAGACCAGCATCCCCCGCGCCGAGCAGTCAGTGGACGAGGAGGAGACCGCCACGCTCGCGGTGGACGGCGACGACACCGAAGCCGACGACACCGAGGCGGACGACGACACCGACACCGCCGCTGGCAGTGGCACCCGGGCGAAGAAGGCTGTGGGCGAGGGCGACCTGTTCCGGCAGAGCGAGATCGCCGCTGACTACGTCGAGGGCCTGCTCGACATCCTCGACTACGACGGCGACATCGACGAGTTGGTCGCCGCCGGCCGGCCGATGGTCGAGGTGGTCGGCGAGCGGTTGCAGAATCTGGTCGGTCAGCGCGGGGCCACCCTGGAGGCGCTCCAGGAGCTGACCCGCCTCGCCGTCTTCCGGCAGACCGGTACGCCGAGCCGGCTGCTGCTCGACGTCGGCGGCTACCGGGCGAACCGCCGCAAGGAACTCGCCGCGGTCGCCAAGAACGCCGTCGAGAAGGTCAAGGAGTACGGCGAGCCGGTCCGCCTGGAGGCGATGTCCGCGTTCGAGCGCAAGTGCGTGCACGACGTCGTCAACGCCATGTCGGGCGTGGCGAGCGAGTCCGAGGGTGTGGAGCCGAACCGGCGCATCGTCGTACGGCCGGCGGACTGACCGGGTGACCCACGACGACCTCACGGCGGAAGCCGTGTCCGGCCCGGGCGGCACGCCGCCCGGGCCGTCCGCTGTCCGCCCCGTCACCTCCGACGCCGACGCTGGCACGACGGGCAGCGACACCGCCCCGTCACCGGCCGACGCGGCGTTGCCGCCCGAGCTGGCGCCAGCCGCGCTCACCCTCTTCGGCGACCGTCTCGACCTGGCCGCCGCGTACGCCGAACTGCTGGCCACCGACGGGGTGGTCCGCGGCCTGATCGGCCCCCGGGAGGCCCCCCGCATCTGGGATCGGCACCTGCTCAACTGTGCTGCGGTCGCCGAGCGGATCCCGTCCGGCGCGACGGTGCTCGACGTCGGCTCGGGAGCCGGCCTGCCGGGTCTCGTCCTGGCGATCGCCCGCCCCGACCTCACCGTCACCCTGATCGAGCCGCTGGCCCGACGGACCTCGTTCCTGATCGAGGTCGTCGAGCAACTCGGCCTGGCCAGGTCGGTACGGGTGTTCCGGGGCCGGGCCGACGAGGCAGCCAGCGGATCGAGCGGCCGGGAGCCGATCAGCGGAGACGTGGTGACCGCGCGCGCGGTCGCGCCCCTGGATCGGCTGGCCGGCTGGAGTCTCCCCCTGGCGGTTCGGGGTGGCCGTCTGCTGGCGCTCAAGGGCTCGTCCGCCGCCGCCGAGATCGAGGAACACGCCGACGTGGTGGCGCGACTCGGCGGTGGGGAGCCAACCGTGCGGCTCTGCGGCGTCGGTGTGATCGATCCACCCACCACCGTGGTGGAGATCGTGCGCGAGCGGATGGTCGGTCCGCCCCGCCCGGCGGCGAAGAAGCGCGCCCGGGGCGGGCGTCCCCGCCGAGGTTGACACTTCGCGCCATCGGGCTTCCGGCCGGTGGGTTGCCTCGTTGTACCGGTACGGGTGGACGAGGGGATGAGAACCCGACGTGGACCGGCCGCGCCCGTCCGCCGTAGGCTGACCGCGCGTCGATAGTGTGTAGCGGATGACGGACGTCGCGGGTCTCCGACCGCTCCCGTGGGCCGTACGCTCCGGGTTGCGGGCGTGGACGCGGCCGAGTTGACCGGGGCGCGGACCGACCATCCGAAGCGGGCAGGGATGACAGGTGCATGACGACGGCAGGTACGACGATCCACGCGTGACCGGGTCGACCAGCGATCCCGTTTCACGTGAAACCGACTACCCGAGCTGGTCGCCCGGCGCGACCGGGCCATCGAACCGACCCACCGACAGCGATCCGCCGCCGGCACTCGACCCGCCGACGGGCACGGGGCGACCGGACGGCTCGGCCCTCGCGGACCCACCGGGTGGGCGCAGGACGCCGGAGGCGTCGAGTCGACCGATCAACGCGGCCGAGGTGCGGTCGACCTCGGGTCGGCGCAACACCGCCGCGGCGGTTCGATTCGAGCCGGCGGTCCCGCACCAACCCACTGCGGCTGCCGTTCGGGACGCCGCGCCGGTGGTCGCCGACGCCCCGGTCGCTTCGACCGAGTCGTTGGCCGCCGTGGCGGCCGACCCCACGTACGTTTCACGTGAAACCCCGACGCGCGAAGAGGATGACCCACCGTTGGCTATGGAGGCGATGCGCGCCGTGCAGATCCTGAATCCCAGTGGCGAGGTGACCATGCCTCGGCCGGACCGGACCCGGGTCATGTGCGTCGCCAACCAGAAGGGCGGCGTGGGTAAGACCACCACCACCGTCAACCTTGCGGTGGCGCTCGCCCTGCACGGCAACCGGGTGCTCGTGGTCGACCTCGACCCGCAGGGCAACGCCTCGACCGGGCTCAACGTCCCGCACCACACCGGAATCCCCGACGTGTACGACTGCCTGATCAACAGCGTGCCGCTGGTCGAGGTGGCGCAGGCGGTCGAGGGCATCCCCAACCTCTGGTGCGTGCCCGCGACCATCGACCTGGCCGGAGCCGAGATCGAGTTGGTGTCGGTGGTGGCCCGAGAGTCGCGTCTGGACCGGGCGATCGCCGCCTACCCGGGCGAGTTCGACTACGTCTTCATCGACTGCCCACCCTCGCTCGGTCTGCTCACCGTCAACGCTCTGGTTGCCGCGCAGGAGGTGCTGATCCCGATCCAGTGCGAGTACTACGCGCTGGAAGGGCTCAACCAGCTGATCAACAACATCAACCTGGTACGCCAGCACCTCAACCCGAAACTCGATGTCTCCACCATCCTGCTGACCATGTACGACCGCCGTACCCGGTTGGCCGACGCCGTCGAGCAGGACGTCCGGAACCACTTCGGCGACAAGGTCCTCCAGGCGGTCATCCCCCGCAACGTCCGAGTCTCCGAGGCACCGAGTTACGGCCAGTCGGTGATGACCTACGATCCCGGTTCGCGGGGCGCCACGAGCTACTTCGAGGCGGCTCAGGAGATCGCCGAGCGGGGCGTCAAGGAGCCGGTGGGCCGGAATGCGTAGTGCGGACAAGTCGCTGGGAGGCGTGGCATGAAGAACCGTCCTCGGGGCGGTCTGGGTAAGGGCCTGGGGGCGCTGATCCCGACCGGGCCGGTCTCGGGTGCCGCTGGCACCGCGACGGCCGAGCCGGACAACGAGCGCCCGGACGGCGCGGGCACCACGGCCGCCGTCTCCGCGGTGCCCGCCCGGGTGCCAGTCCACGAGCCGGAGCCCGTGCTCAGCCCGGTGCCGGGTGCGCGATTCGCCGAGATTCCGGTCGACGCGATCATGCCCAACCCGAAGCAGCCGCGTCAGGTCTTCGACGAGGAGGCGCTGGAGGAGCTGAAGACCTCGATCCAGGAGGTTGGCTTCCTCCAGCCCATCGTCGTACGGCAGCTCGACGACGAGAAGTACGAACTGGTGATGGGCGAGCGGCGCTGGCGGGCCGCCCAGGCGGTGGGCCGGGAGAGCATCCCGGCGATTGTCCGGGACACCCGCGACGACGCCATGCTCCGCGACGCCCTGCTGGAGAACATCCACCGGGCGAACCTGAACCCGCTCGAAGAGGCCGCCGCCTATCAGCAACTGCTGGAGGAGTTCGGGGCCACCCACGAGGAGTTGGCCCGGCGGATCGGCCGGAGCCGCCCGCAGATCTCCAACACCATCCGACTGCTGAATCTGCCCGCCCAGGTGCAGCGCCGGGTTGCCGCCGGCGTCCTGTCGGCGGGGCACGCCCGCGCTCTGCTGAGCCTCGACGAGTCAGAGGCGCAGGAACAGCTGGCCCTGCGGATCGTGGCCGAAGGGCTGTCGGTTCGGGCGACCGAAGAAATCGTCGCCCTGACGCTGAACGACGGCCCGGCGAAGGGTCAGGCCGCGAAGCGGCGGCCCAAGGCGCACGCGCCGGCCCTGACCGATCTCGCCGACCGGCTGTCCGACCGGTTCGACACCCGGGTGAAGGTGGACATCGGCCGGAGCAAGGGCAAGATCACGATTGAGTTCGCGACCGTTGACGACCTGGAGCGGATCGTCGGGATCATCGGCGTGCAGCAGGAGGAGAGCGGGGACTGAGCCCAGCCCGCTCACCCACGGCCGCGCCACCCCACCCGGGGGCGCGGCCGTTCCGCATCCCGGGGTCGTCACGTTTCACGTGAAACAGCCGGCGGCTTCGCTCAACGGATCGGCGGACCGGACGGACGCCGAATCGCTCAGCCGGCCCCCCGAGGAGCGCCTCGGAGTACGCGGGGGCAGACGGCCCGGCCGTCCACGTCTTCGGGAACGGCGACCGCGCAGATGCGGTCGGTGGACGCCGCAGTGGCGAACCGATCTCCTGCACGGGTCACAGAAGGCTCCGGAATGCTGGGGTCGACCCGAGCCACCCCCAGCCCCGCTCGACGCGACAGCGAGCCGCTGAGTGGCCTGCACGGCGCCTCCGCGGTGATCCTCGGGTGAGCCGAAGGGCCTGGGTTCGTGGTCGGACCCACCAGAGGCAATCCGCGCAGCGACGCCAGCCGCCGCCCTGCGCCGGTTTCACGTCAAACAGCGACACCGGCTCGTCGGTGTGTCAATCGACCCCTGCGGGTCGGGTTGACGGTCAGCTGGGTCGCCTCCGCGTCCCCACGCGTCGGCGTTGCGGGCACCGTTCAGCCGCCGGCCTCCGAGGCGGCCCGAACCGCCTCGGACGCGGGTTGGCGACAACGACCGACAGGTCGAAAAGTTATCCACACCGGTTGTCCACAGGCACCCCCCGTTTCACGTGAAACAGCGCGTGGGAGCGGGTGCGGGCCTGTGGATGACGGCCCGTGTTGAGGACCTCGGCAGCCTGTGGATATCGCCTCTCGGTGCCCGCGCGACCACTCGAGCCCGAGCGGCGGTGGCGCGATGATCCGGTGGCTCAGGACCGCTCAAACAGGTAGGGACAGCGGTGCCAGACTCGGTTAGGGTCAGCGTCGTGCACGACACCCCTCCCTCAGTCCCGGACTTCACCCAGTGGCCGTCATTTCCCTTCGAGGGTGACCTCCACGTGAAGCAGCTCGATGATCCGGTCCCGGTTGAACCGCCCCGGAAGGGTGAGGGTCTCCGGGAATGCACCGCCTGCAACGCGCCCGACGACGCCTACATCTGGGTGGGTGAGCGGTGGCGGGTACGCGCCATGGACCGCCCCACCGGTCTGCCTATGGTGCTCATCCTGGAATCGCGGACCCACCTCGACCTCGGTGACCTGCCGAACCTGCTGGCCGCCGAACTGGGCGTGATGACCGTGCGTCTGGAGCGGGCCATCCGCTCGCTCGACGGCGTCGCCCGGGTGCACGTCAACCGCTGGGGCGACGGCTCCGCTCACCTGCACATGTGGTTCCTCGCCCGGCCGTACGGTCGCCTCCAGTTGCGGGGCACGTTCCTGTCGCTGTGGGACTCGATCCTGCCGCCGATCTCCGAGGCGCAGTGGCGGGAAAATCTGGCACTGGTAGCGGCCTGGCTCGCCGAGTTCGGTGGCCGTCCGCTCGCCGAGCCACCCCGCATCCAGTGGCAGGCGCCGTCCAGTCTGCTGGCCCAGTCGGCTGCCGCGGATGCCGCCGCCGCAGCCGAGGCTGCCTCAGCGGCAGCAGCCGCAGCGGACGCGGTTTCGGTCATCGAGGCGGCAGAGGAGATTCCGGAACCGGTGCTGGACTCCCCGTCCGGTTCCGCTGACGCCGACAGCGTGCCGGCGGTCGGACCGGTCCCGCAGGCGAACGCCGGTGCCGGCTCGACGGCGACCACCGTCGCCGACCGGGCGGCTGAACCTGCTCGGACGCCACCCGTCACCAACCCTGCCGGTGTCCCGGCCGTCCCGGCCCGGGACGCCACCGCCCCCGCCGGCAGCGCGGCTTCCGACAACGCCGCATCCGACAGGACCGGATCTGACAGGACCGCATCCGAGAGCGCCGCGTTCGGCAGCGCCGCACCCGGCAGCGTCGCCACGGTGGGGACGCCCACCGACAAGGCGGCGGCAACGCCCACCGACAACCCGGCGGGAAGGCCGGGCGACGGGCTCCGCGTCGGCCCGGCGGGCGCAAGCGCGGACGCGCCAGACGTCGACTCGGCGGGCGCACGCGTCGACGAGGGCGGCTCGGCCCCCGCCATCCCGGCCGCCTCCGACCTCGCCAACGGCGGTGCCTCCGGTGCTGCCGGCAGGACGAGCATCCCCAGCGACCCGGGCGCAGCAGCGCGCACCAACGGCACCGACACACCAGACGTACGCGCGGGTCACTGATCTGGAACCGACCGTGTGGTTGGCCCGCCGGGTCAACCACACGGTCGACCCGCGCTCGCCGCGACGGGCTGACAGGTCGGTCAGTGAGTGGTGAGGCGGGCCGCCGCCCGGGCGACCAGGGTGCCGAGGAGCCGACCGAAGTCCAGTCCGGCCGCCTGCACGGCGAGCGGAAGCAGGGACGTCTCCGTCATGCCCGGCGAGACGTTGACCTCCAGCACGTGGGGCTGGCCGGCCGCGTCCACGATCACGTCGACGCGCGAGAGGTCCCGGAGACCGAGCGCGGTGTGCGCCGCGAGGGCCACGTCAGCGACAGTGGCTGCCACCTCCGGGGCCAGCCGGGCCGGGGCGTGCCAGGTGGTCCGCCCCGCGGTGTAGCGGGCGGCGTAGTCGTACACGCCGTTGCGGGGCACGATCTCCACCGGCGGCAGCGCCTGCGGGCCGTCGCCGAGGTCGACGACGGAGACCGCCACGTCGATCCCCGGCACGTACCGCTCCACCAGCGCCGTGGAGTCGTACGCGAAGCAGCCCACCATGGCGGCGGGCAGCGCGGCGGCGTCCCGGACCACCGCTCCGCCCAACCCGGACCCGCCCTGCGCCGGCTTGACCATCAGGGGCAACCCGAGACGGTCGACGATCCGGTCCAGGACGGCGACCGCACCCAGCTCGGAGAAGCGGTCGTGCGGAAGCGCCACCCAGTCCGGGGTGGGGATGCCGGCCTCGCGGAGCACCGCCTTGGCCGAGGGCTTGTCCCAGGCGACCCGGGAGGCCCGGGCGTCGCAGCCGACGTACGGGATGTCGCACAGATCCAGCACCCCGCGCAGCGAGCCGTCCTCGCCGGTCGCGCCGTGCAGTGCGATCACCACCGCGTCCGGCGGGTCGGCCGCGAGCGCCGGCAGCAGCGCCACGTCCGCGTCGCGCAGCTCGGCCTCCACGCCGACGGCGCGCAGCGCGTCGAGCACCCGACGACCGGAGCGCAGCGACACGTCCCGTTCGTAGGAGAGGCCGCCCGCGAGCACCACGACGCGGAGGTCGGCCGAGACGGCGGATTCGGTCACGAGGAGATGCTCGACGGTCGTACCCATGCCGGCATCATGCCAAGTCGGGCCCGGGCACGTCGGAACCGGCCCGGCCGCGCCGGCCGGCGGCGCCACCCACGGCGCCGAAGACCCGGCGCATGGCGATCTCCTGCTCCATCACACCGGACAGCCGGCGGATGCCCTCGCGGATCCGCTCCGGCGGCGGGAAGCTGAAGTTGAGCCGCATGGCGCCGGTGCCGGTGCCGTCGGCGTAGAAACCGGTGCCGGGGACGTAGGCGACCCGGGCGGCGACCGCGCGCGGCATCATGGCCTTCGAGTCGAGCCCGTCGGGCAGCGTGGCCCACACGAACAGCCCGCCGGTCGGTGTGGTCCAGCTGGTGCCCTCGGGCATCAGGTCGGCCATCGCGTCGAGCAGGGCGTCCCGGCGCTCCCGGTAGACCTCGCGGTAGACCTTGAGCTGCTGCCGCCACGGCATGGTGCTCAGATAGGTGGCCACCGCGGCCTGGGCGTAACCGCTGGGGCAGAGGATCTGCGCCTCGCTGGCGATGACCAGCTTGTCGCGGACCGCGTGCGGCGCCAGGATCCAGCCGACCCGCAGCCCCGGGGCGAAGGTCTTGGAGAACGTGCTGAGGTAGAAGACGCCGTCCCGGCGGCGGGCCCGCAACGGGGCCGGGGCTTCACCCTCGAACCCCAGCTGCCCGTACGGGTCGTCCTCGACGACGAGCAGGCCGGCGCGCTCGCAGATGTCGAGCACCCGTTCCCGGCGCTCCTCGCTGAGCGTCACACCGGTCGGGTTCTGGTAGGTGGGGATCGTGTAGAGGAACTTGACCCGCTGGCCGGCCCGCGCCAGGTCGGCGATAGCGGTCTCCAGCGCCTCCGGGATCAGCCCGTCCGCGTCCATCGGTACGTGGACGACCTGCGCCTGGGCGGCCTGGAACACGCCGAGCGCACCGACGTACGTCGGCCCCTCGGCGAGCACCACGTCACCGGGGTCGAGGAAGAGCCGGGCCACCAGGTCCAGTGCCTGCTGCCCGCCCACGGTGACCACGACGTCCTCCGGGGACGCGCCGCACCCGGCGTCGATGCCGGAGAGCGACATCACCTCGCAGATCCGCTCGCGCAGCTCAAGGGTGCCCTGACCGATGCCGTACTGGAGGGTGGTCACGCCGTGCTCGGAGCCGAGCCGGCCGAGCATCTCGCCGACCGCGTCCAGCGGAAGGGCGGCGATGTACGGAGCGCCGCCGGCAAGCGAGACGACCTCCGGGCGACTGGCCACCGCGAACAATGCTCGGATCTCGGAGGCGGTCATCCCGCGTACCCGCCGGGCGTACCGGTCGGTGTAGTCGTCGAGTGTCGTGCCGGTCATGACCTCACCTCGATCGCTGCTCGGGTGGCTCCCGCCCCGGGTACCCCGCACACCGCTGACCATGGCGGAGGGCACACCGATTGTCGATCGTAGTCCGCCGGAGCCCAGCAGCGGTCGGGCAGAGGCAGACCGACCACATGGCGGACCTCGTCAGCGTCCCCCTCGGGGGTGAGCATCTGCGCGTCCCCTCCCGTACCGCCGATCGGCGGCGTACGATCGCTCGTCGGGGGCAGGAAGGCGGCGCTGTCGTTCCATGCCGGTCTCACCACCGAGCCTATTGTGGGGATGCGCCATATGTCGCGACGTCTGGTCAGCCTGACCCTCGACACGTTGGAAGACCTTCCGCGCCCGTGCCGGCAGTGCGTCTACTGGGAGCTCGACCCGGTCTCCGCGGAGCGGGCCTGCGCTGCCGGCGACCCGGGCCTGGAGAAGGAGGCGTGGGTCTCCCAGACGCTGCTGGAGTGGGGCTCCTGCGGCAAGCTCGCGTACGTCGACGGCATGCCGGCCGGCTTCGTGATGTACGCCCCGCCCGCCTACGTGCCCCGTTCGATGGCGTTCCCGACCTCACCGGTCTCCGCGGACGCGGCACTGTTGATGACCGCGAACGTGGTCGCCGCGTTCGCCGGCGGCGGGTTGGGCCGGATGTTGGTGCAGGGTGTCGCCCGGGATCTGACCAAGCGGGGGATCAAGGCCATCGAGGCGTTCGGCGACGCCAAGTTCGGCGACGCGGACGACCCGGCCGGGGGTTGCGTGGCACCGGTCGATTTCTTCCTCTCCGTGGGCTTCAAGACCGTACGTCCGCATCCGCGTTTTCCTCGGTTGCGCCTTGAGCTGCGGACGGCGTTGAGCTGGAAGTCCGACGTCGAGTACGCGCTGGAGAAACTGCTCGGCTCGATGAGTCCGGAGACGCTGCTCCGGCCGGTCCGTCCCGCCCCGGCCACCCGCTCCACCAACGGCTGACCGAGGGCCGATCAGTCGACCACGGTGCCGGCGGTCACCACGGCACGCAGTTCGCTGACGTCGAGCGATCCGGTCGGGACGTCTCGTTCGATGGGGTAGTACATCCGCTGGACCGCCGCCACGATCGCCTCCACCACCCGGTCCCGGAACCGGGGGTCGACAAGGCGGGCGCGGTCCGTCGGCGAGGTGAGGTAGCCGACCTCGACCCGGACGGCGGGCATCCGCGTCAGTCGCAGCAGTTCCCACGTCTTGGCGTGGGTACGGCAGTCCCGCAGCCCGGTGCGGGCGACGATCTCCCGCTGCACCAGCCCGGCCAGTCGTTCACCGGTCGCCGAGGTCACCCCGTTGTCGGTGCCGTAGTGGTAGGTCGCCACGCCCTCCGCGTCCGGGTTGGCGTGGCCGTCCAGGTGCAGGGAGATGAACACGTCGGCGCCGAGGGAGTTGGCGAGCAGCGCCCGCTCGGCGTCCGGCAGGCAACTGTCGGGCGACGGGCCCCGGGTGAGCTGCACCCGCACCCCGGAGGCGGCGAGCCGCCCCTCCAGGCGGCTGGCCAGGTCGTGCACCAGGTCCGACTCCGTCCAGCGCAGCGAGCCGTCGGGCACCACCATGCCGGGGTCGGTGCCCCCGTGCCCCGGGTCGATGACGACCGTCTTACCCACCAGCGCCGGCCCGGACTGTCGGATCGCGTCGGATTCGCGGAGCCACTGCGGGCGGCCACCGACCACCTTGCGGCCGATCCGGCGCAGCGCGTTCATGGTGTGTGGGCCGCAGGAGCCGTCGGGGGTGAGCCCGACCTCGCGTTGGAACTGGGCCACCGCCCGCGACGTCCGGACACCGTAGATGGCGTCCGCGCGGCCCACGTCGTACCCCATTTCCAGCAGTCGCTCCTGCAGGGACCGGACATCCTCGCCGGTGAGCGGCTCGGGGACCGCGTGGTAGAGGGTGCGGGCGCCGAGCCGCCAGCGGGCGGCGTCCAGGGCGCGCCAGGTCTCGGCTCCGACCCGGCCGTCCACGCTGAGCCCCCGCGACTGCTGGAACGCGCGGACCGCCCGCTCGGTGTCGAGGTCGAACTCGTCGGTGTGCGGGCCGGCGGCGGCGAGCAGGTCGAGGCCGGTCAGGATGGTACGGATCTCCGTGACCGCGGGTCCCCGGTCACCGGGTCGGATCGGACGCACGCACGACCCCCTCTGCACGACACTGGCTGGCCGGGCGGCCCAGGCTTGAGGCTATGCGCTCCGGGACGGCGAGGTGGCTGGGGCGGCGAAATACGTCGTCGCTGCGGCCGGGAAGACGACGAACCCCGCACCCGGCGAGCGGGTACGGGGTTCGGGTGAGTTTCTGCTGGTCAGAGGGCCGATTCGATGAGCCGGACCAGCTCGCCCTTCGGCTTGGCACCGGCGATCGACTGCACCGGCTGGCCGTTCTTGAAGACGGTCAGCGTCGGCACCGACATCACCCGGTAGGCCCGGGCGGTCTCCGGGTTCTCGTCGATGTTGAGCTTGACGATGGTGACCTGGTCACCCATCTCCCGGGCGATCTCCTCGAGCAGCGGCGACACCTTGCGGCACGGCCCGCACCACTCCGCCCAGAAGTCCACCAGCACCGGCTTGTCGGCCTGTAGCACGTCAGCGACGAAGCTCTTGTCCGTGACCGCCTTGGTTGTTCCCACTATGCCCCTCCTCCGGGATGTGTTCGTTGTTTCAGCTGAGCGTCGCGATGAACCGCTCGGCGTCGAGCGCGGCGGCACACCCGGTGCCGGCCGCGGTGATCGCCTGACGGTAGGTGTGGTCGACCACGTCACCGGCGGCGAAGACACCGGGCACGTTCGTGCGGGTGCTCGGGGCGTCGACCTTCACGTAGCCCTCGTCGTCCAGCTCGACCTGGCCCTGGAACAGCTCGCTGCGAGGGTCGTGACCGATGGCGACGAAGACGCCGGTCACGTCCATCACCTTGGTCTCGCCGGTGTGCACGTTGCGAACGCGGACGCCGGTGACCTTGCCGTCGTCGCCGAGGATCTCCTCGACGGTGCTGTTCCACTCCACCTTGATCTTCTCGTTGCTCAGCGCCCGGCCGGCCATGATCTTGCTGGCCCGGAACGAGTCGCGGCGGTGGATGATCGTCACCGAATCGGCGAAACGGGTGAGGAAGGTGGCCTCCTCCATCGCCGAGTCGCCGCCGCCGACCACCACGATGTGCTGGTTGCGGAAGAAGAAGCCGTCACAGGTGGCACACGCGGAGACGCCGTGGCCCAGGTATTCCTGCTCACCGGGCACGCCCAGCGGACGCCACGCCGAACCGGTGGAGAGGATGATGGACCGGGCCCGGTAGGCGGTCTCGCCAACCCAGACGGTGCTCACCGCGCCGGAGCCGGCGTCGCCGGTGTCCACCAGCTCGACGCGGGTCACGTCGTCGGTGAGGAACTCGGCGCCGAACCGCTCGGCCTGCTTGCGCATGTTGTCCATCAGCTCGGGGCCGAGGATGCCGTCGGCGAAGCCGGGGAAGTTTTCCACCTCGGTCGTGGTCATCAGCGCGCCACCGGACTGCACGCCCTCGATGATCAGCGGCTTCAGATTGGCGCGTGCGGCGTAGACCGCCGCTGTGTAGCCGGCCGGCCCGGAGCCGATGATGATCAGGTTGCGGACCTCGTCCACTGCCGTCTCCCGAGTTGTGTGTGTTCGGCGTCGGCGCGAGCACCGATGCCGATCCGAGTTGCCGACGCCTGGGTGAGGCCGGCAGCTGACTTCCAGAACGTCATCGTACGAACCGGGGATTCCCGAGCCGGGCATCCGGTGGGTCAGGTCACGTGAGCGGTCATCGTGCCATCGACCGTGGATTCACCCTACCCGCGCCGAATACCTGCTGTCCGAGCCGGACCCGGGCACTCCGCACTCCGGGCCGCTCACCCAGGCCCACCGGCCTCCGGTGGCATCGGTGAAGCGAATGACCAGCGCCTGGTCACCCTGGAAGCGGGCGTAGTCGATCACCTCGACCACCAGTGGCACCGATCCGTGCTCCGCCGCGACGCTCGCCAGACAACTGGTCAGGGCCGTCTCGTCGGTCAGCCGGGCCAACTGGTCCGACCCGTCCGGAGAGGGCCGACGCTCGCCCTCGGCATCCACCTGCGGCTGCCCGCCCGGGGCGCTGCCGGTCGCCCGGCTGGTGGCGGGTGTCCTCGGCGAACCCGTGTCGTAGGCATTGCCGAGGGCCTGCGGGGTGTAGTTCGTACCACTGCGCAGCGCCGGCCCGGTGGTCCGGACCGTCCCGGCCCCCGCGGCGCCCTCGGGCGCGCTGGCCGGCCGATCCATGGCGGGGGCGCTGCCGGAGTCGTCCGACGCGGGCATCGACAGCTGGTTGAGGCCCAGGGCGACGGCGATGACGGCGATCGCGGCAGCGGCCACGGGTGCGCCACGGCTGGCCCAGCCGCGCCGGCGGCGACCCGGGCCGGTGGACACCCCGCGCCCCGGCCCCCCGGCGGGTGTGGGGAGAGCCGGCCGTCGACCGGCACCGCCCTGCGTCGGTACGACCACGGGTGTCGCCGGATCGACGCTCGACGCGGCGGTGCGCGCGTCCCCGGTCGAGGTGTCGTTCGTCGGCTGCGCGGAGGCCAACGCGGCCAGCAGCCGGTCGGTGATCGCCGGTGGCATCTGCGGGGACGGCTCGGCCCAGCGGGTCAGGTCCGCCCGGACCTCGGTCACGGCAGGGGCCAGCAGCGCGTACGCCTCGGCCCAGGACGGGTCCGCGGAGACCAGCTGGGCGACCTCGTCCTGCTGCGGGGTGCCGTCCAACGCCCCGCCGAGGTAGTCGGCGAGGAGGTCGGCGTCGACCTCCCGGAACCCCTCGGTCGTCACGTGTCCTCCTGGTTGGCGTCCCGCCGGTACCGGCCTGACCTCGATCCGACGCCCTCCACCGGGCTGGGGTTCCCCGGCGTGACGCCGGGCACGCCCGGGGCGGTCGGGTCCGGTCGGGCCGAAGACGTCGCGGCGGCAGCGGGGCGGAGATGCCCGAGCAGCACGGCCAGCCGTGCCCGGCCCCGGGCACACCGGCTCTTCACCGTCCCCTCGGCGACGCCGAGGATGCGGGCGACCTCGGCGACCGGATAGCCCTGCACGTCGACCAGTACCAGCGCGGCGCGTTGCTCGACGGGCAGCGCGGCGAGCGCCTCGCGGACCACCAGCACGGTGTCGTGGTCCGTCGCCGGTGCGGCCGGCTCCAGCCGGCCGGTGCCCGATCCGTCCTCGGAGCGGTTGCCGTCCGGCAGCGGCACTGTGGGGTGCGCCTGCCGGCGGCGGATCCGGTCCAGGCAGGCGTTGACCACGATCCGGTGCAGCCAGGTGGTGACGGCGGAGTCACCGCGGAACCGGGCCGCCGCCCGATGCGCCGACAGCAGGGCGTCCTGGAGTGCGTCGGCTGCCTCCTCACGGTCGCCGAGCGTCCGCAGGGCCACCGCCCACAACCGGTCGCGGTGCCGGTGGAACAGTTCGGCGAAGGCGTCCCGGTCGCCGGCGACGTGCGCGCGCAGCAGCTCCAGGTCCGGTGCGGCGGCACGCCCGTCCATCACCGCGTCCAGCGAGTGCGGTGCCCGGATCGTGGCGCCCGGCTCACGACCCCTGGACCGTAATCTCCTGCACCCCCAGCTTGAACCCGCCCTCCGACGGCGGCAGCTCGGTGATCCAGAACAGCAGGTACTGGTATTTCTGGTCGGCGTCGAAGCCGTTGAACGTCATTGTGGTGCCGTCGTGGTCCTCGAACGGCTGGCCGATGGCGGTCTTGTAGCTCGCCACCAACTGCTTGTCACCGTTGGTGCTGGACGGCGGGTTGGTGGTGCCGGCGAGAAGCTGGGCGGACGCACCGGTGGCTGACAGCACCGCCTGCACCGACTTGACGGTGTGCGGCTCGCCGAGGTCGATCCAGACGCCCATGCCCTTCTTCAGGTTGCCGAAGTTGGGCCTGTTCACGTAGGTCTCGGTCTCCCAGCCTTTGTCCTCGTCACCGTCGATGACCTTTTCGGCGCCTCGGACCTCACTGCGGTTCTTGCTGTCCGGGTCGATGATCCGGACATCCTTGACCGTCAACTTGCGCGCCGTCGCGGCGGCCGGGGTGGCGTCACCGGCCGGGGCACTGGAGGTCGGTGCGGCGACCGGGTTCGACTTCGGGTCGTCGTCGTCGCCGCCCAACGCGATGATTCCGATCAGCAGACCGACCAGGGCGACGGCCAACAGGCCGGCGATGCCGACGGCGACCTTGCGACCCCCCGCCGCGGCCAGCGGCGACGGCTCTTCTCCGGTTTCGGCGGCGAACCGCAGCGGCCCGCTGTTGTCGAGGTAGTGCTCATCCTCGGCCGGCACGTCCAGTCGCGCCAACTCGGCGGCCAGCACGTCGGAGGACGGCGGCGCGATCTCGGCGTCGAGCAGATCCATGGTCAGGTCGTCCAGGTACGCCGGGACGCCCGCCCGGACCTGGCGGGGTGCCGCGATGGCACCCGAGGCGTCTCGGACAGCGTCCGGGATCGCGGCGCGGCCGTGGCCGGCGGTGGCGCCCCGCAGCGGTGCCTCGGTGTGCGGCCAGGAGCCGGTCAGTGCGAAGTAGAGGATGCCGCCGACCGCCCGGATGTCGTTCTCCTGGCTGTCGGCGCCGTCGGTGCGGGCATCGGCCAGGACCACGCGGCCCTCGTCACTGATCATGACGGTGCCGGGGTGGACGTTGCCGTGCACCATGCCGGTGGCGTGCACAGCGGCGAGCGCGCTCGCGACGGCGTTGCCGATGGCGGTGGCCCGAGCCGGATCCAGGGGGCCGTCGGTGGTCAGATCCCGCAGGGACTGCCCGTCGACCCACTCGCGCACCACGTACGCCCGGTCGGCCTCGTCGATCGCGTCGTAGACGCCGACCAGGTTGGGGTGGATGACCCGGCTGGCTGCGACGGCGGCCTGAAGCATCTCGGTGGCGGAGTCACCGCCCGGGTAGCGCAGCACCACGGCAACGGGACGGCGCAGGATGACGTCGACCCCGCGCCAGACCAGCCGACCCGCACTGTCGTTGTTGATGTGCTCAACCAGTTCGTACCGCTCGGCGAGGACTTCACCGGCCGTGGGAGCACCGAAGGTCATGACCGGAGGAGCGCTTTCGTCCGCCTCCTGACCCTCGCCGACCTGGGTCACCCGTCCTCCCTCGGTGATCGTGTCGATCGATGAACCCGAACTGCTGGGCATGTGGCTTCCCGCTCTGCCGTTGAAGGAACCGGCCGACCGGTGTCGACGCCCAGCGTCGGCCCCTGCCGTACCCGTCGAGAGCGACCTTACCCGGGTTGCCCGTCTCTCCGACATGTCATCTTCCCGCTGTAACTGGCGGGGTTCCGGCAGTCGGAGAAGTCGTCCGGTTACGACCGTTGTCAGCCACGTTGCTGGCACATGTACTAGCTAATCTACGGCTTCACCGCAAGTGACCGAAGCCGGGGCTGGGCCGGCCTGGCGCTCGCGCTGCCTCGTACGTTCCCACCGATCGGTTCGCCACGCTCAGCCGTACGGTTGGTTATCCACAGGCTGAAGCGGTGGTTGACCGGCGAATCGCGGAGTTATCCACAGAAGCATCCCCAGCCTGGTGATCCGCGGTCACGGTCCGTATGAGTGCCAACTTGTTGTAATCAGGTGCTGGCGTTCAGCGACCGAGGCGGCGGCGAACCATCCCGACCACCTCGGTGATCTCCCCGATCCGCAGCACCATGGCCAGACCCAGGTAGGTCCCGCCGATCACCGCCCCGCCGATCACGAGCTGGACGATCGCCTGCAGGCGGCTCGGGGTGTCGTCGCCGGGCAGCAGCTTCACCACCAGGAGGCCGACCACTGCCGAACCGAGCGCCGCCACTGCCACCCTGCCGCCGGTCCGCATGATCTCGCCGAGACCGATGCGGCCAACCCGCGGTCGGAGCAGCCAGGCGGAGCCGATCGCCGCGGCCAGGTAGGAGACCGTGTTGCCGATCATCATGCCGGCGCCGGCGAAGCTCGCCGAGAAAGCCACGAAGAGCACGATCTGCACGCCGATCCGCAGCGCCACCACCGGAATGTTGATCAGGGCGGGGGTGCGGGTGTCCGGCAACGCGTAGAAGGCGAAGGTGAAGAGTTGGCTCACCGCGAACGGAACCAGCGCCAGCGCCGCGGCGAGCAGCACCACCGAGGTGGCTGTGGCGTTGTCCTCGTTGAACGCGCCGAACCGGAACAGTGTGAACGCGATCGGGGTGGCGAGGACGGCGTAGCAGACCGCGATCGGGGCGAGCACCGCCGTGACCGTGCGGGTACCCCGGGAGAGGTCGGCGGCGAGGTCGGCGTACCGGCCGTCGGCGGCGGCCGCGCTCATCCTGGGCATCAGCGCCGTGATGATCGAGACGGCGATGATGCCGTGCGCGGTCATCAGCAGCAGGAACACGTTGTTGTAGATCAGCGGGCCGGCGGCGTTCTCCTTACCGGCCCGGTTCAGCAGGTTGAACAGCACGATCAGCCCGACCTGGCTCACCGCGACATAGCAGATCATCCAGGCTCCGAGCCGGCCCAGCTCGCGTAGCCCCAGCTCGCGGAAGTCGAAGCGAAGCTTCCAGCGGAAGCCGACCTTGCGCAGGGCGGGCAGCAGACCCATCGCCTGGATGGCCACGCCTAGCAGGGTGCCGCCGCCGATCAGCAGAACCCGCCCAGTGGTCATGTCCTCCGGCTTGACGATCTCCGCACCGAAGATCGCGATGTAGAGACCGGCGGTGCCGATCACCACGAGGTTGTTGAGGATCGGCGCCCACATCGGGGCGGCGAAGTGCCCCCGGGTATTGAGCACCGCGCTGATCAGCGCGCTCAACCCCGAGAAGAAGATCATCGGCAGCATCAGCCGGGCCAGCCCCGTGACCAGACCGGAGTAGCCGTCAGCCGATTCCTCGCCCCCGTAAAGCCAGGTCAGCGGCGATGCCAACAGGAGTGCGAGCAGGGCCGCCGCGCCAAGCGCGAGCACCGCCAGGGTGAGCAGTCGCTGCGCGTATGCCTGTCCGCCATCTCTGTCGATCTTGCGCCGTCGCACCAGCACCGGGATCAGCACGCTGGTGAGGACGCCGCCGAGCAGGAACTCGTAGACCATCCCCGGGAGGATCTGCGCGGTGGTGTACGCGTCACCGACCAGCGCGCCGCCGAGCGCCGCGCCGATCACCAGGTTGCGTAGGAAACCAGTACCCCGGCTGACCAGGCTGCCGATCGCCATCACCGCACTGTTGGTCGCGGCGCTCGCCTCGCCCACCTGCTCCTGCGGCGGCGCTGTCGACTCCATGGCCGGTTGGTTCAGCGGTTCGGCGGAGATGAAGGTGGCACCGTCCCCGGGACGGGTTCCGGCCCCGCCGTCGTTCGCGGCGTTGGCGCTGCGGTAGAGCCCGCCGCTCATCTCCAGCCTCCCAGGGGTACGTCGGGTCGGACACCGACCCGCACGCCACAGACCATAGTCAACCCCCACCCGTTACCCGCGCCCGGCGGATCGGATCACACCCCGGCCCGATAAGCTGGCGATCCCATGTCCGAAGCCTCCGCTCCTCATGCCGCCGACCGCCGCGAACTCACCGCCGCGCAGCGCAACGCCGTCGCCGAACTGCTCCGGGTGTCCCCGGTCGCCGACGAGTTGGGCCGCCGCTTCGTCCGCGCCGGTCACGAGCTGCACCTGGTGGGCGGTTCGGTGCGGGATGCCCTGCTCGGTCGACTCGGGGACGACCTCGACTTCTGCACCGACGCGCACCCGGACGAGACCCTGCGGATCATCAAGGGCTGGGCCGAGTCGATCTGGGAGACCGGTCGGGAGTTCGGCACCATCGGTGCTCAGCGCGACGGCCTCCGGCTGGAGATCACCACGTTCCGCGCGGAGTCGTACGACCAGGTCAGCCGCAACCCGGTGGTGGTATACGGCACCAGCCTCGACGAGGACCTGAAGCGGCGCGACTTCACGATCAACGCGATGGCGGTCAGCCTGCCGGACCACCGGTTCACCGACCCGCACGGCGGGCTGGCCGACCTCTCGGCCAAGGTGATCCGTACCCCGAGCACGCCGGGTGAGTCGTTCGGCGACGACCCGCTGCGGATGCTGCGGGCCGCCCGGTTCGCCGCCCAGTTGCGGTTCGCGGTGCACCCGGACGTGCATCTGGCGATGACCGAGATGGCCGCCGACCTGGACCGGATCACCGCCGAGCGGGTCCGCGACGAGTTCACCAAGCTGCTCTGCGGCGCGGACCCGATCACCGGGCTGCGGCTGCTGGTGGACACCGGGCTGGCCGAGCGGTTCCTGCCGGAGCTGACCGGTCTGAAGCTGGAGATCGACGAGCACGCGCAGCACAAGGACGTCTACGAGCACACGTTGACGGTCGTCGAGAACGCGGTCTCCTACGAGGAGGAGGGCTGCGACTTCATCCTGCGGATGGCCGCCCTCCTGCACGACGTCGGCAAGCCGGCGACGAAGGCGGTCGGGTCCGACGGCCGGGTCAGCTTCCACCACCACGAGGTGGTCGGCGCGCGGCTGACCAAGGCCCGGATGAAGGCGATGCGGTACCCGAAGGAGGTCACCGCGAAGGTGACCGCGCTTGTCGCGCTGCACCTGCGCTTCTACGGGTACGGGCGGGGCGAGTGGACCGACTCGGCGGTGCGCCGCTACGTCGCCGATGCCGGTGACCTGCTTCCCCGCCTGCACAAGCTGACCCGCTCGGACTGCACCACCCGCAACCGGCGCAAGGCCGCCCAGCTCGCGGCCGATTACGACGCGCTGGAGGACCGGATCGCCCGGATCGCCGCCGAGGAGGACCTGGCGCGGGTCCGACCCGACCTGGACGGCAACGCGATCATGGAGCTGCTCGGCGTACCGCCGGGGCCGGTGGTCGGCCGGGCGTGGAAGCACCTCAAGGAGCAGCGCCTCGAACGCGGCCCGCTGGACCGCGACGCCGCCGAGGCGGAACTGCTGCGCTGGGCCCGCGCCGAGGGCATCATCGGTTGAGCCGCCGGTCGGCTCGGGTTGATCGACTCAGATGCGCCTTGTGGCGTCGCTCCAGCTATCGGTGACCCACCGTAACTATCCCAGGTCATTTCGGGCATTGCCTACACCCTGGAACCACCTCTTGACAGTGAGTCGTCTGCGCTGCGAATGTACAGCGGCACATTGATGATGAGCAGCACACGGGGGTGTGACGCATGACCATCTACGCGCTGGAATCTTGCTGGCCGGCCCCATCGCGAGGGCAATCATCTGGCCGCTGCCACGGAGTATGCGCGGGGTTCATCTCGAATCTCTTGCCTTCCTGGTCTGTTTGCGATCGCGCATCACGCTGAAGCCGTGATCGTCGGCGGGGGTTTCGCCTAACCCCTCTTTCCCCAGTTCCGTTTGTCTTGCCGCACCGTCGGGTGCCGGAACTGCTGTTCTGCGCCAATCGTTCGGCGTGCTGCTCCCTGTCCTGCCGTTGCTCACACCTGGCTGGGCGGGGCCAATGTTCAGGCATTGAGGTGGCAATTCACGACTTCATGCCGTTCGACCCCACCCTGTTCCAACATCGGGGGTGGAAGTTCGATCCAAACTTACGAGAGGCGGTACCGTTGCATTATCGGGTCAGTAATCGAACGGCAGTGGTAAGGCTACTGGCAGTCCTTCTCCTTATGGCCGTCGGAACAGTAGTCGTTCCGGCTGGGGCGGTCCATGCCGACGCCGCAGGTAAGGGCGGCGACTACGTACCAATCAACCAAACCGTGTTGCTGGACACCCGCAGCGGTACTGGGGGCTACACCGGCCCTCGGGACGCAGATACCGTGGCCACTGTCAGTGCTCTCGGAGTCGGCGGTGTGCCAGCCAACGGGGTCAGCGCGCTCTTGGTCGACGTGACGGCGATCAGCCCGACGGTCAACACTTTTGTGACTGTCTACCCGGACCAGGCCACGAGGCCAGCCGCCTCATCGCTGAACGCCTCAACCGGTGAGGTCATCTCGAATTCGGTGGTGGTGAAGGTCGGGGCGAACGGCAAGATCGCCCTACACAACCAAGCCGGCAAGGTCAACCTGAAGTTGGACGTGCAGGGCTATTTCACGACCAACACCGGCGGAATCGGTTCCGGCTTCGTGGCGATGGATCACATGGTGATGACCGATACCCGCCACAGGTTCTGGGGGCTACCGCGGAAACTGGCGAGCGGCGAAACTCGGAGTGTCACCTTGGGGCAACGCAAGCCCAGTGGGGGGTCATTCGCGCTGCCGAGCACTGCCAAGGCGGTGCTGGTGGACGTGGCCGTCATCGGCGCGACGTCTGGCGGCTGGTTGACCATCGGTTCGGACAGTCTTTCCGCCACTGGCATTGATTATCGGGCCGGCAACACCTCGATGGCAGTGAGTGTGAAGCTCAAGGGAGACGGCAGCCACGTCGTCCAGCTCGTCAACGCTGGTTCGGCGATCGATGTCGTCATCACGGTGCAGGGATACTTCACCGACAGCCCGACGACGGGGGCCGGCCTGCGCGCGGTGGATGCCAGCCGGCTGATCGACACCCGCAGCATCGGTAATGGGGCGCCGATCGCGGCCGGTGCCAGTGTTGATGTCGCTGTCGGCGGCACTAATGGGCTGCCGGTCCGAGGTGTTGCTGGCGTTGTCCTGAACGCCACAGCTGTCCGGCCTGCCGCAAGCGGGGCCTTTAGCGTCGCAGAGGGTTCCTTTGGGACGGATCCCTCTATTCTCGGCCCGGCACTTCAATTCAACGCTGGTGAGTCGGCGCGATCCAGCCTCCTGGTAGCACAGGTCAACTCCGAGGGGAAGGTGCGCTTCCGCAACACCTCAAGCGGCACCGTGCATCTGGTGGTCGATCTCCAGGGCTGGTTCGCCGACCCGGTGACCCCCCTGCCGATTGCCACGTACTCCCGAACTTCGGTGCTCCAGGCCAAGCCGGCCGGTACCGCCGTCGGAACCATCGAGTACGCCTTCGTGGACAACTCTGGGCGACTGCGGATCGGTCACCAGAGCAACCCGGACGACTTCTCCAGCATCCAGTGGAACCCCGCTTCCGGTTTGGAGGCTCTTACCGGGCAACCGGCGCTGAATCAGCCCGGCGGCAAGCCCGTCCAGGTGACCGTCCGGCACACCAACGCCACCATCTGGGCCGGCAGCCAGACCGCCGAGGGCGCGGCGACCTGGGGACCGATCGCCACCATCGGTGGATCGATGGCCGGCCCGCCGACGGCAGCCATGCTCACCGACGGCACGAGTGTCATCTTCGGCGTCGACGTCGACGGCCGGCTCTGGCACTACCGGCAGTCGGACAGCAGCCCTCGGTGGGCGAGCCTGGGCAGCGCCGGCCTGGTGGGTTCGGTCACGGCGGTGAACATCGACACTAGCCTGCGGATCATCGGCACCACCGCTGCCGGTTCGGTCAAGACCACTGTCTACGCCAACGACGGGTCCTTGTCGTCGTCCTGGACAGATCTCGGGGGCACCGTTACCGGTGCTCCTGCCGCGCTCGTCCACCCCGGTTACCGTACGGCCATCTTCGCCCGTGCCGCTGACGGCTCCGTGGTGGTGAAGCAGCAGGACCTCAGCGGTACATGGTCCTCCAACTGGAACGGCATCGGCGCCCAGATCGCCGCCGGACCGCCCGCCGTGATCCTCGATCCGGCACTCGGACGGACGGCGGTGGTGGTGCGGGGTTCGGACAACGAGATCTACCGGGTCTTCGAGGCATCCGCCGGCTCGGGTAGCTGGGGTGACTGGGCGCGCGTCAATCCGGACTACAGCGACCCGGCCGCAACCGATCCGACTGTCAGCCCGATCGTCAACAGCAGCGGCAACGGGTGGATGATCGTCTACCGGAACTTCAGCGACGCCACGCGGGTGTACCAGCGTCAGGTTCCGCCAGGTGGTGTGTCAGTCGCATCGGCCGGAGAGTTCGCCGGTCACACCGTTCCGGCGCCTCCCGCCTGATTCGGTCACGTTTCCTGAGCCGACGGCTCCCGTCACCTCACCGGTGGCGGGAGCCGTCTTCTGGTCGATGCGGTTGACCAACCACGATGGCGTCAGCGGCTCTCGACGGCCTTCCCGTCGACGGATGCGGCACCGTTGCCGGCCGGGGTCGACGCCGAGCCGAGCCGCGCCAGCAGGCCGGGCAGGTCGATCCCGGTGAGGTCGCTGCCGAGCTGGAGGCCCTGGGCCACGTTGCCGGCCACCGACTTCGTCAGCGACGACGCGCCGTCGGTGGAGATGACCGTCATCTTGTCGATCGCCCCGATCGGCGCACTGGCCGCCTCGACGACCTGCGGCAGCACCTTGACCAGCAGGTCCAGCACGGCCGCCTCGCCGTACGCGGCGAACGCCTCGGCCTTGCGCGCCATCGCGTCCGCTTCGGCCTCACCCTTCGCCAGGATGGCCGCGGCCTCGGCCTGACCCTCCCGCTCCACCGCCTCGGCGATCGCGGAGCGCCGACGCTGCTCGGCCTCACCCTCCTTGGCGCCCTCGATGGCGTTCGCCTCGGCGAGCGCGGCCCGCCGTGCCCGCTCACCCTCACCGGTGAGGCGGGCCTGTTCGGCGGAGGCCTGCGCGGCGGCGATGACGGACTGGCGCTGCGCGTCGGCGTGCAGCACCGCAGCGTTGCGGGCCGCCTCGGCCTCCTGTTCCACCTTGTACCGGGCGGCGTCGGCCGGCTTGCGCACCTCGGTGTCGAGTTGGCGCTGCTTGAGTTCGGCGTTGCGCTCGGCCACCTTCTGCTGCTCGGAGAGGATCGCCTGGTCCCGCTCGGCCTGGGCGAGCGGCCCGGCCGCCGCGGACTTCGCCTTCGCGGCGTCGATCTCGGCCTGGATGCCGGCCTGCTTGAGGGCCAGGTTCCGGTTCGCCTCGGCGATGGCCTCCTCGGCGAGCAGCCGCTCCTGCTCGGCCTGCTGCCGGGCCCGCGCCTCGGCGATCGCCGCGTCCTTGAGCACCCGGGCGGCCTCGGGCCGGCCCAGGTCCTGCAGGTAGGAGCCCTCGGCGAGGATGTCCTGGAGCTGGAAGGTGTCCAGCACCAGACCCTGGTTGGTCATCGAGTGCTCGGCCTCCTCGGCCACCGCGCTGGCGAACGCCGCCCGGTCCCGGATGACCTCCTCGACGGTGAGCCGGCCGACGATCGAGCGCAGCGCGCCGGCCAGCACCTCCCGGGTGAAGTTGTCGATCTCGTCCTGCTGGTGCAGGAACCGCTGGGCGGCGGCCCGGATCGCGTCCTCGGTGCCGCCGACCTTGACGATCGCCACCCCGTGCAGGTCGGCGCGGATGCCCTGCTTGCTCACCGCGCCCCGGATGCCGACGTCGATCCGTCGGCTGGACAGGTCCAGGGACTGGAGCTTCTGCACCACCGGCAGCACGAAGACCGAAGCGCCGAGCACGACCTTCTGCCCGGAGGTGTCGGTGGACCGCCCACCGTCGGCGGTCTGCGTGGTGCGGCCCTTGCGGCCGGTGACGATGAACGCCTCGTTCGGCCCGGCCACCTTGATCCGGGAGAGCACGAAGAGCACCAGGATGAGCGCGAGGAGAACCGCGCCGCCGATGGCGATGAGTAGTGCCATATGAGCAGTCCCGTCTACGAGGGGTTGATCAGTAGGTCTCGACGTGCACGCTGGTCTCGCTGAGCGCCTGCACGACGAAGACCTGGGCGCCGATCGGGATCGGTTGGTCCGCGCGGGCGCTGAGCTTGACCGGTTGGCCGGCGAGGCGAACGCGGACCTCGCCGTACCCGTCGGCCGGCACCGGGGTGACGACCAGGCCGAGCGCGCCGACCAGGTCGTCACGGGTGGGGGTGGCGTCGGTGCGCATGTTGCGCGCCGCCCGGCTCAGCCGGGACGCCAACCATCCGGTGGGCACGGCCGCGAGCACCCCACCGACCACCGCCCCGACGACCATGCCTGGGGTACGCGCACCGAGCAGTTCGTTGACGATGGCGCCGCCGAACCCGAACGCCCCGGCGAAGCCGGCGACCGTCTCGACCGAGATCGGCCCGTCCACGTCGGGGTGCCCGAACTGGAGCAGTTCGGTGCCGAGCAGGGCGAGTGCGAGCACACCGATGCCTGCCCCGCCGATGATCAGAAAGATGAGCGTCCCCGATGCCACGACCTTGACGGTATCGACGCCGCGCAACGCCGAACGGGCCGGCGAGAGGGCAAGATGATCTACCGCTGCCGAGTCGCTGACGGTGATCGGAAAAGGGCAGCGCCCACCCTCACCGAGCGGGCGGCGGAGGCGATCCGGTCCGCCGAGTAGTGGGACTCGGCCCGGCGCTGGTAGCCGCGCCGGCGAAGGAGTCCGGGACAGGGAGAATGGGTGGATGCGCTGGACCGTGCTCGACGCACCGATCGGTGAGTTCTCCGTCGCCACCGACGGCACCAGCGTCTGCGGTGCGCATTTCGGGCGGGTCGAGGCAGCCGCCGAGGCGCCCGACGACGCGCTGTCCCGGCAGGCCGTCGACGAGCTGCGGGCGTACTTCGCCGGTGAGCTGACCGGGTTCACCGTCCCGGTGTCGCCGCCACGCGGCTCCGACTTCGAGCGCGCCGTGTGGCGTGAGATGACGCGGATTCCGTACGGGCAGACGCTGACGTACGGGGAGGTGGCGCGCCTGGTCGGCGACCCCGGGGCGGCACGGGCGGTCGGGGTGGCCTGCAACCGCAATCCGATCCCGGTGATCGTGCCGTGCCACCGGATCGTCGGCGCGGGCGGCAAGCTGGTCGGCTTCGGTGGGGGCCTGCCCCGCAAGGTCAAGCTGCTGGAGTTGGAGGCCGGGGTCTCGTTGCGACGCGCCTGGTCCTGAACCACCCCAGGCGGGCCTCAGCCGGCGCTGGGCGACCCCTCCCGGCCGGTGCCGGGTGTCGTTGCGCCGGGCCACAGCGGGTCGACCGGGGTCCGTGACCGGAAGAAGGCGTTGGCCGGTGGCAGGGTCGGCAGGACCACCGCGACGAGGATCGCCACCGGCGCGCCCAGCCGCCCGGTCACCTGTGGTTCCGGAAGAGGTGCCGTGAATCACGGGACCGCCCCTCGTACCCGCGATGGCGGCGGACCCACGGCGAAGGGCCGGGTCCACGCGGACCCGGCCCTTCGACCTGCTTGGTGACTCAGCGCGTCAGCGCGCGACCTCACCGGCGATGAACTCCTCGACGGCCTGGTGGGCGTCGTGGTCGGCGTACTGCACCGGCGGGGACTTCATGAAGTACGACGAGGCCGACAGGATCGGGCCGCCGATCTTCCGGTCCAGGGCGATCTTCGCGGCCCGGACCGCGTCGATGATGACGCCGGCCGAGTTCGGGGAGTCCCACACCTCGAGCTTGAGCTCGGCGTTGAGCGGGGTGTCACCGAACGAACGGCCCTCGAGGCGGATGTACGCCCACTTGCGGTCGTCCAGCCACGGCACGTGGTCCGACGGGCCGATGTGCACGTCGCTCTTGCTCATCTCGTGCGGGATCTGCGAGGTCACCGACTGGGTCTTCGAGATCTTCTTCGAGACCAGGCGCTTGCGCTCCAGCATGTTCATGAAGTCCATGTTGCCGCCGAAGTTGAGCTGGTACGTGCGCAGCAGCTCGACGCCACGGTCCTCGAAGAGCTTCGCGAGGGCGCGGTGCACGATGGTGGCGCCGACCTGGCTCTTGATGTCGTCACCGACGATCGGCAGGCCGGCGTCGGTGAACTTCTGGGCCCACTCGGGGTCGGAGGCGATGAAGACCGGCAGGGCGTTGACGAACGCGCAGCCGGCGTCGATCGCGGCCTGGGCGTAGAACTTGGCGGCCTGCTCCGAGCCGACCGGGAGGTAGCAGACGACGACGTCGACCTGCGCGTCACGCAGCGCCTGCGCCACGTCGACCGGGGTGGCGTCCGACTCCTCGACGATCTCGCGGTAGTACTGGCCCAGACCGTCGAAAGTCGGACCGCGCTGCACCGTCACGCCGGTCGGCGGCACGTCGCAGAGCTTGATGGTGTTGTTCTCGCTGGCGACGATCGCCTCCGCGAGGTCCATGCCCACCTTCTTGGCGTCCACGTCGAATGCCGCGACGAACTCCACGGCGTTGACGTGGTAGTCGCCGAAGGCGACGTGCATGAGACCCGGGACGCGGTCGTTCGGGTTGGCGTTCCGGTAGTACTCGACGCCCTGAACCAGGGACGAGGCGCAGTTACCCACACCGACGATGGCGACGCGGACGGAGCCCATAGCGTCTGCCTCCTTCTTTTCTGTCACGGCCGCTCATTCCTGGTCTCTCCAGGCGGAGGCGGGCTGTTGTCTTCTCGTCGGCCGCCGGCTGTCCCGGTGTTCGGGACCGTCGGGGCTCGGCCGGAGCGCTCGTTGGCGATGAGCTCCTCCAGCCAGCGGACCTCGCGCTCACAGGCATCAAGACCGTGGCGCTGCAGTTCCAGCGTGTAAGCGTCGAGGCGCTCGGCCGCCCGGCCCAGCACGTCACGAAGCCCTTCGCGACGCTCCTCGATCTTGCGGCGGCGACCCTCCAGGATGCGCAGTCGGGTCGCCTGGTCGGTCCGGGCGAAGAACGCGAAGTGCACCCCGAAGCCCGTGTCGTCGTACGTCTCGGGCCCGGCCTGTGCGATCAGCTGGGCGAAGCGTTCCTTGCCTTCCGCGGTGATTTTGTAGACCACCCGACCTCGTCGGCTGGTCAGCGCGGGAACCTCCTCGGCAGTGGCGGGCGTCTCAGCAGCTTCGGTGATCCATCCCGCCGCCTGCAGCCTGCGTAGCGTGGGGTAGAGCGAGCCGTAGCTGATCGCCGCCCGGATCGCGCCGAGTTTGGCGGTCAGCTCCTTGCGCAGCTCATAGCCGTGCATCGGAGACTCCTGCAGGAGGCCGAGGATGGCGAACTCGAGCACGGGGCCACCCTCTCTTTACCCTCCGGCGTGGAGTGATAACCGCCGCGATGTATCGGACCGATACATCGCACGTTAGCGGGTCGCGGGGGTCGGGGCAAACCCCCGTTCCGAGATGTCGTCGTCACGGAATGTGAGCGCGGTCGCCTGCTCGGGCCGGACCGCGTACCCTTCTCCGCATGCGTACGCAGCGCCAGGTCGTCGACTACTCGCTTCAGAAGCGAGCGGTGCTGCGTGAGCTCCTGGCCGGCCGAGTCGGCACGTACGACGTCTGCGACGCATCGCCGTACCTGAAGAACGCCGCTCGGTTCCATGGTGAGCCGACCGACCGGCGCTGCCCGATCTGCCGCAGCGAAAACCTGACCCTCGTCCACTACATTTACGGTGACGAACTCAAGCAGTCCGCCGGGCAGGCCCGGACACTTGCCGAGTTGCCAGTGCTGGCGATGACGCTGCGTGAGTTCCAGGTCTTCGTGGTGGAGGTGTGCCTCGGTTGTGACTGGAACCATCTCGTCGAGCAGTACCTGCTCGGCCGGGACGGTCTGGCCGCCGACAGCGACGGCACCGGCGAGCAGGACGCGGCGGGCGCCGAAGGCGCCGGCCGGCGGAGGCGAGAGGCGCAACGGTGATCTCAGCTGGTTGTACCGGCCCCGGGGCCGCGGACGTAACCCGGGACGGTCGACTGGATGGTGGTCCGATTGGCCCGATTGATACGGCAATGACCCCGGTCGGCCGGCACCCCCGTGCCGGCGCCCCGGGTGAAGCAACTCACGGCAACCCGGTGGCGGCGCAGCAGCGCCCCACCGCGACCGGCAGGGTGTGAGGAATGAACTCGTACGGCGATCCCAGTTCTGCGCGCGGACGGACCCAGCACTCGGGTCCCGACGGTGACCCCGGACCGGGCGCGGACGACGCGTACCGCAGACCCGGCGGTGACTCCGGCGGGAGTGGCTGGTCAGCCTCCGACCGAGGCACGGCAACCCCAGGCCGGGCCTCGGTGACACCACGGGCTGCCGGTGGTCGCGCCACGGTTGGCGGCTCCGCCTCGGTGCCGCCGCGTGGCGGCGCGGCCGCCGGATCCGCCTCGGTGGGTTCGGCATCGCCGGGCCGGGCCGGACGGGCCTCGGTGCCGGTATCGCCGGCACCGGGTGTGGCCGCCACCGGTCGCGCTGGCGCCGGTCGGGCCTCGGTGCCCGTCTCCCCGGCGCCGGGCGCACCGGCAGGACGGGCGGCGGTCGGCGCCGCGGCTGTCGGGGCCGCCTCGGTCGGCACCGCCTCGGCGGGCCGGGCCAGCGTCGGCTCCGCGTCGGTCGGCGGTCGTGCGGCGGTCGCTCGGGCGAGCGTCTCACCGGTCTCCGGTGGGCCGGGCGGGCCCAATGGGCCGGGAGGCCCGGGCGGTCCCGGTCGGGGCGGTCGTGGTCCGGGTGACCCGGGTGCCGCGGCGCGGGCCAAGAAGCGCAAGCGGATGAACCTGCTGATCGCCGGGTTCGCCGTCTTCATCATGCTCGCCGGCATCGGCGTGGTCGGGTTCACCTACTACTCGACGAACGTGGTGCTCCCGGACGAGATCACCCCGCCGCAGGCGACCACGCTGTACGCCTTCGACAACAAGACGATCATCGCCAAGGTGGGGGATCAGAACCGCACCCTGGTCACCATCGACCAGATTCCGCAGTACGTGCAGGACGCGGTGGCCGCCGCCGAGGACCGGAACTTCTACCGGCACTCCGGTGTGGACTACAAGGGCATCGCCCGTGCCGGCTGGAACAACCTCTCCGGCGGCGACAAGCAGGGTGCCTCCACCATCACCCAGCAGTACGCGCGTAACGCCTACGACAACCTGAAGGACGACACGTACGCCCGGAAGGTGAAGGAGGCGATCCTCGCCTCCAAGCTCAACGACGAGTACACGAAGCCGCAGATCATGCAGCACTACCTCAACGTGATCTACTTCGGCCGGGGTGCCTACGGCATCGAGGCGGCGTCGCAGACCTACTTCGGTAAGTCGGTGAAGGACCTCAAGCCGGCCGAGGGCGCGGTGCTCGCAGCCCTGATCAAGCAACCGGAACCCAGCTCCACCCACCAGGGGTACGACCCGGCGATCAACCCGACCGACGCCCAGGACCGCTGGAACTACGTGATCGACGGCATGGTCAAGGAGGGCTGGCTCGGTGTGCCCGGCAAGGAGCCGCGGCCTACGGAGTACCCGATGAAGAGCATCAAGGCCCCGAAGAAGGGCGGCATCGGCGTCGACTTCGGCGTCGACACCCCGTACGGCAACGTCATCAACTACGTCCGCCAGGAGATGCGGGACAGGGGCATCTGCGTCGAGAAGGACGCGGAGGTGACCGACGCCAAGCCGCTGTGCTCCCAGGCGCTGATGGCCGGCGGCTACCGGATCCGCACCACGGTGGACACCAAGATGCAGGCCGCGGCGGTCGAGACGGCCCAGCGCAAGTCCAAGGGCTCCGAGTTGGCCGGTGAGCGGAGCAACATCATGGCCGCGGTGGTGGCGATCGACCCCACCAACGGTCGGGTCGTCGCGTACTACGGCGGTGACAACGGCACCGGCACCGACTATGCCGGCAAGAACACCGACTCCACCGGGGCGATCAGTGGCGGTCACTCCCCCGGTTCAAGCTTCAAGATCTACACCCTGGCGGCGGCGCTCAAGGAGAAGAAGTCACTCGAGTCCCGGTGGAAGGGCAAGGCTTTCAAGCCGACAGGCACCTTCAAGGTCAGCAACGCCGGCACCGACAACCCCTCCTGCGGCAACTCCTGCACCCTCAGGGTGTCCACGCTGAAGTCCCTCAACGTGCCGTTCTACTACGTCACCGAGGAGATCGGTGCGGACAAGGTCGTCGACATGGCCAAGCAGGCCGGTGTCACCACCATGTGGCGTACTGACACCAACCCGGCGAAGGCCTACGACCTGACCAAGACCGACGCGAAGGACGTCACGCCGGAGCCGTTCTTCAACGTGGTCGGCTACGGCCAGTACCCGATCACCGTGCTGGACCACGCCAACGGCGTCGCCACCTTCGCCAACGGCGGCGTCTACAACAAGGCCCACTTCCTCTACTCGGTCGAGAAGCAGAACCCGAACACCGGTAAGTGGGACAAGGTCTACAGCGAGAAGCTCGACTCGAAGCGCAGAATCGACAAGAGCGTCGTGGACGACGTGACGTCAGTGCTGAAGGACTACCCGGCCGCTGTCAACCATCGGCTCGATGACGGTCGCAAGGCGGCCTCCAAGACCGGCACCTGGGAACTCAAGGGCGGCAGCGAGGACAACGGCGACGCCTGGATGATCGGTTACACGCCACAGCTGGCCACCGCGGTGTGGGTGGGCAACGTGCGGGACCGCAAGCCACTCATCCTCAAGGACGGCCGCAAGGTCAGTGGTGGAAACCTCCCGGGCGACATCTGGGAGCGGTTCATGAACGAGGCGCTGAAGGGCAAACCGAAGCTCGACTTCCCGCCGGCGGCGAACGTCGGCGATCCGGACTCCGGAAACGGCGAAGCGCCTCCGCCTCCGCCCCCACCGCCGCCGCCGTCGAATCAACCCAACCAGCCGTGTAACCCGCTGATCGACCTGTTCTGCAACAACAACCCCGGGGGCGGTGGTAACCCCGGCGGGGGCGGCAACCCCGGGGGCGGCGGTACACCCGGCGGGGGCGGCAACCCCGGGGGCAATCCCGGTGGCGCCGGCGGTGGCCTGTTACCCAGCCTGCCACCCAACCGGGACTGACCCACACCAGCGCACGACGCCGCCGCCGGCCGGACGACCTGTCCCGGCCGGCGGCGGCGTTTTCGTACCCGGAACTCCGCGCCGGGACGGGACGGGCACCCCTGTCGTACGGCAGGATGCCTCTTCATGAGCACCCAGTCGACGCCCGGTATCGACGAAGCCGGAACCATCGACCACCCGTCCCGCTCCGATGGGTTCGTCCGCGGCATCTCCGCCGCGATCGGCGGCCCACTGGGCGACCACGCGACCGCGCTGAACCGGCCAGCCGGTCGGGAGCGCCGCTTCTGGACCGCCGTCCGGATCGTGCTGGCCCTGACCTGCCTGACGCTCGCGCTGCACTGGGTGCAGAAGTCGCCGTGTCAGGACGGCGCCTGGCAGAACAACGTCCAGTACACCCGGTTCTGCTACACCGACGTCCTCGCCCTCTACTACGCCGAAGGTCTCAACGAGGGCAAGGTGCCCTACCGTGACCACCCGGTGGAGTACCCGGTGCTGACCGGCTACTTCATGGGGGCACTGGGCCTGCCGGTGCACGCGATCGGTGACGGCGACCCGAGCATCAACCAGGGGCAGTGGTTCTACAACCTCAACGCGCTGGTGCTGGGCGCGCTCGCGGTGGCCACGGTGGCGGTGATCCTGGCACTGCGCCGCCGACGACCCTGGGACGCGGCGCTGTTCGCACTGGCCCCGGCGCTGGTGCTCACCGCCACCGTCAACTGGGACCTGCTCGCCATCGGGTTGGCCGCCTTCGGCCTGCTGGCCTGGGCCCGGAAACGACCGGCGGTGGCCGGCGTACTGCTCGGGCTGGCCGGCGCCGCGAAACTCTGGCCGCTGTTCCTGCTCGGGCCGATCCTCATCCTGGCGCTACGGGCCGACCGGGTCCGCGCCGCGCTCACCGCCATCGGTACGGCGGTCGCCGCCGTGGTGCTGGTGAACCTGCCGGCCGCCCGGGCGTACCCGGAGAACTGGGACCGGTTCTTCGAGCTGAACACCACCCGGCCGATCGACTGGGGCACGCTCTGGTACATCGGGCGCTACCTGGACGGCAAGGTCGGCAACGACCCCGCCCAGCTCGGTCCGTTCGAGTGGCTGAACGCCAACATCCCCACCCTCAACACCCTGTCGTACGCGCTGTTCGGGTTGGCCTGCCTCGGCGTGGCCGTGCTGGCGCTGCGGGCACCACGTCGACCGCGGCTGGCTCAGCTCGGCTTCCTGGTGGTGGCGGCGTTCCTCATCTTCAGCAAGGTCTGGTCGCAGCAGTTCGTCCTCTGGCTGCTCCCGCTGGTGGTGCTGGCCCGGCCGAAGTGGGGCGCGTTCCTGGCCTGGCAGATCGCCGAGGTCTGCTACTTCGTCGCCTTCTACGGCGAACTGCTCGGCGCGGCGACCAGCCGTCCGGTCTTCCCGGAGGGTGTGTTCGTGCTGGCCTCGACGTTGCGGCTGGCCACTGTGGTGGTGCTCTGCGGGTTTGTGGTGCGGGAGATCCTGCACCCCGAGCAGGACGCGGTGCGGGCCACCTACCCGGACGACCCGGACGGCGGCGTTCTCGACGGCGCACCAGACGCGCCCTGGATAGACCGGTGGCGCCGCAGAGAGACGAGCAGCGAACCGCAACCCGAGCCCGTCCCAACCACCTGACCCAGAGCCTGAAGGTCTACTACGGCCGGAACCACGTCAGGGTTTGCGGGGGAGCCCGCCCGGCGCAGGGATCAAGCCTGACCGCCCGGAGCCGGGCGGGATCCCCCCGCAAACCCCGCCCATGAAGAGCTTCAGAGCCGATAGACGACCGCGTCCCCGACCTCCTGCCGGCTGATGCCGAGCGACTCGACCGGGGCGTCAATGGTGATCTCCCACGGTGTGCCGGCGACCTGGCCGCGCAGCAGCACCACAGTGCGGACGCCGAGCGTGCGCAGGTAGTCGACGCTCGTCTGGTCCGGGAACGACTGGCTCACCCGACGGACGTCGTCGAGTTGGCGCGGTGTGAAGCCGCTACCACCGTTGACCACGTCGGGGAACCCGCTGGTCGACCAGAGCATCACGTGCTGGTCCAGGCTCTGATTGCTGGGCAGCACCAGCATCGGCCCTTCCGCCGAACGCATCGCCGCCGGCTGGGTCGGCACCACCGGATGCGGGGTGGTGTTCAGGCCCTCGACGGTGACCAGCAGCAGCGGCAGCAGGGTGGCCATCCGCAGCCACGGCCCCGGCCAGGACGGGATCCGTTGCGCGGTCAACTCGCGGACCCGGTCGGTGAGCGCGGTGACCGCGCCCGCCGCGAGCAGGGCGAGCAACAACGTGGTCCAGAGCATCAACCGCCCAGGGGTACGCAACCCGCTCCAGCCCGGCAGGTGCTCGAAGAGTGGCACGTAGGTGAAGGTGCCGTCGAAGAAGCGGGTGCCCATCGCGAAGGCCATCGTCACCAGCACCCCGACCAGCAGCAGCAGTCGCTGCCGCAGCCGCCAGACCGAGAAGAACAACCCACCCGCGGCGAGCGCGTAGAGCACGAAGCCCGGCAGGAGGGTCATCTCCGGGTGCCACGGCAGTGCCGCCCGGGCCCCCTCGTGCAGCCCACCCCAGATCCGCGACTCCGCGGGCGCCGTCACGAAGCCCGACGCCGGCGGCGAGAAGATGCTGATGTCGGCGATGGTGCGCTCGGCGTACGGGTGCAGCTCGGTCACCTTGTAGAACGGGAACGCCATCAACAGGCCGATACCGGCGAACAACACCCCGCCGAGCAGATCGGCGGTGAACAGCCGGCGACCGAACGGAACGGCCTGCCTGGTGCGCAGCCGCCGCGCGAAGAAGAGGACGGCAGCGACCAGCACCGTGCCGGCCAGGAAGTACGCGAACGGCAACCCGATGCCGAAGCCGAGGCTGAGCTGCCACGCCGCCACCAGCCAACCGGCGTAGACCCAGCCGTCATGCCGTCGCTCCGGTCGGTAACCGTGTCGGAGGGACCAACCGTGCCCGCGCGCCAACATCGCCAGTGCCAGCGGGATGCCCCCGTTGGAGAGCACGTGCAGGTGCCCGGCCTGGGCCAGCAGCCACGGCGCGTAGGTGTAACTCACACCGGCGACGGCGGCACCGATCCGGCCGGCCCCGAGCTGTCGGGCCAACGCGTACGCCCCGAGCGTGGCGAGCGCGTGCGCCAACACGAACATGATGTTGTAGCGCAGGATGGCGTCCTCGGGACCGCTGCCGAGCATGCCGGCCGGGGCGTACCCGAGCAGGGTGTCGGAGAACGCGAAGCTCCACAGCTCCGGGAAGAACGTGTTGGACTGCCACAGGCGCGCCGGGTCGGCCAGCAGGATGTGCCCGGACCAGGCCATCTGCCAGGCCTGCAGGCTGGGGTCCCAGTAGTCCTGCGGGAGGGTGTAGCGCGGATAGCGCAGCGTCGGCCAGGTCATCAGCACGGCCAGTGCCGTGGCGGCGAGGGTGGCCAGGGTCCACTCGTGGATCAGGAACCGACCGACGGCGCGGCCGGCCCTAGTGAAGATGGAGGGCCGTGGCTCCGGCGCGGAGGCGAACGCCTCCCAACGCTCCGGGCCGACGGGCTTCGCCTCGCCGTCGGCCTTGTCCGGACCGTCGGCGTCGTCACCCTTCGCGCCCTTGCCTGCGTCACCGCCCTTGCCTGCGTCACCGCCCTTGGTCGCGCCGCTGTCCTTGGCGGCAGTGCTGTCCTTGGTGCTGGTGCTGGTGCTGGTGCTGTCCTTGGTCGCGCCGGTGTCCTTGGTCGTGGTGCTGTCCTTGGCGGTGCTGGCGCTGGTGGTGCTGCCGCCCTGGGCGGCGTCCTGCTTGGTGGCGGCCTTCGTGTCGCCGCGCCGGGCCGTGTCGCTGGCGGGACCGCTCGTCGCGGGGGCGGCCTCGGGGTCGCCACTCGGGGCGGCTCCACTGCCTGCACCGACGTCCGGCGGCGAGCCCGCGGTGGTCTCGGTGGCGGCGTTGTCGGAGGTACGAGCCGGGTCGGAGGGGCGAGCCGGCTGGGTGGGCGTGCCCGGCGCGGCCGTGGTGGCGGGTCGACTCTCGGTGTCCGCGCCGGTGGGGGTGGGCGGGGTGTTGCCGGTCCCGGGCTGTCCGCTCGTCATGCCGCCGGGCTCTCCGCTCCGAGTTGCTCACGCAGAAAGTCGATGTCGGCGGCCTGGCCGGCCACGCCGCCCGGTGTCTCGACGACCACCGGCGCGCCGGCCGCCCGGATCACCGCCACCACCAGCTCCGGGTCGATAGTCCCGCCGCCGAGGTTGTCGTGTCGGTCCTGGCCGGAGTTGAACGCACCCTTGGAGTTGTTGGCGTGCACCAGGTCGATCCGCCCGGTGATCGCCTTTACCCGGTCGACCAGGCCGAGCAGCTCCTCGCCGCCGGCGTACGCGTGGCAGGTGTCCAGGCAGAAGCCGACCTCGTGGTCACCGATGGCGTCCCAGAGTCGGGCGAGCGCGTCCAGCCGTCGGGCGCAGGCGTTGTCGCCGCCGGCGGTGTTCTCGATCAGGACCGGCACGCCGAAGCCGCCGGAGTCTGCCGCGTACGCGAAGGTCTTGCGCCAGTTGTCGAAGCCGACGGCCAGGTCGTCGCCCGCGTTGACGTGCCCACCGTGGACGATCAGGCCCTTGGCGCCGATCGCGGCGGCCGCGGTGGCGTGCCCGAGCAGCAGCTTTCGGCTCGGGATCCGGATGCGGTTGTTGAGCGTGGCCACGTTGATGACGTACGGCGCGTGCACGTACAGGTCGACCTCGGCGGCGCGCAGCCGCTCGGCGTCTTCGCGCGGCTTGGGTGCCTTCCAACCCTGTGGGTCGGAGAGGAAGAACTGCACGGTGTCGGCGGACCGGGCGGCCGCCTCCGCCAGCGGGTCGGTCGAGTCGACGTGGGCTCCGATACGCATGCGAGCGAGCCTACGTCGCGACCCCGACGGCCGGGGCGACGGCCGGGGCGGTGTCGCGTCACCGGACGGACCGACGATCGTTGATGGGTGTGAACCGGCGACCAGCATTCCGGTGCCGCCTGTGGCGCGAGCGCCGCACCCGGTGATCGGCGGTCGCCGGCCGACAGCGAGGTCACCCCCGCCGCGCGGCCCGGCGCAGCGGGGGCGACCCCATCGCACAGCGGCCACCGAGCGACGACGATCTCGGAAAATTGTGCTTTTTCCCCCGACAAGGTACGAGTGCTGTTGTATCGTCAGATAACAACACGATAAAGCTCCGCGGGGCGTCTTCGGTCCAACCTCATCGGTGTGGTCGTTCCTCCCCAGGTCCCACCCAAGGAATGCGGACCGGACGCCCCGCGGCCTCGTAGACGGGGGTCCACCACCGGCCGATTGACGGCCGGACGGTGGGCCCCCGTCGGCATGTCCGGGTGCCGGCCCGACCACCCCGGGCATGATCGTTCGGACCGGGTATCCTGGTCAGGTTGTCCGCGTCCGGCCGGGTTCCCTCGGCGCGTGCGGACCACGACACAAGACCTCCTGCCACGGAAGGACCGTGGCCGCTTAGCCCACAGGAGGTGAGCACGTCTTGCGTCATTACGAGATCATGGTGATCCTCGACCCCAGCCTCGAGGAACGCACCGTCGCCCCGTCGCTCGACACGTACCTGAACGTGATTCGGACCGCGGGTGGCTCGGTTGAGAAGACCGACGTGTGGGGCCGCCGGCGCCTCGCGTACGAGATCAACAAAAAGGCAGAGGGCATCTACGCCGTCGTCGACCTGCAGGCCACGCCTGCTGCGGTCGCCGAGCTGGACCGTCAGCTGCGACTCAACGAGTCCGTGCTGCGCACCAAGGTCCTCCGACCGGAAATGCGCTAAGCCTTCAAACCCCCGGTTCGTCCGGATCAGCCTCCGCGACTCTGTCGTAGGGCTCTGGGAGCCTGTACGACGAGACGCTGAGTGCGCGAGGAGATGGTCATGGCAGGAGACACCACCATCACGGTCATCGGCAATCTGACCGATGACCCCGAGTTGCGGTTCACCCCCTCCGGGGCTGCGGTCGCCAAGTTCCGAGTCGCTTCGACGCCCCGTTTCATGGACAAGGCGTCGAACGAGTGGAAGGACGGCGAGCCGCTGTTCCTCGCTTGCACCGTGTGGCGGCAGGCCGCCGAGCACGTCGCCGAGTCGCTGCAGCGTGGCGCTCGGGTGATCGTGTCGGGCCGGCTGCGTCAGCGGTCGTACGAGACCCGCGAGGGTGAGAAGCGCACCGTCATCGAGCTCGAGGTCGACGAGATCGGCCCGTCGCTGCGCTACGCCACGGCGAAGGTGCAGAAGATGTCCCGCTCCGGCGGCGGTGGCGGCGGCTTCGGTGGCGGTGGTGGTGGCAACCAGGGTGGCGGCGGAGGCAACTTCGACGACCCCTGGGCTTCGGCCGCTCCCTCTCCCGCGCGTGCCGGTTCGGGCGCCAATTTTGACGAGGAGCCACCGTTCTAATGGCGCCGAGCGCCCGCGATCGCAAACCAGGAGCACGTGCAATGGCCAAGGCTGCGGCACTTCGCAAGCCGAAGAAGAAGGTGAACCCGCTCGACAAGGACGGGATCACCTATATCGATTACAAGGACACCGCGCTGCTGCGGAAGTTCATCTCCGACCGCGGCAAGATCCGCGCTCGACGGGTGACCGGCGTTACCTCGCAGCAGCAGCGGCAGATCGCCCGCGCGGTCAAGAACGCCCGTGAGATGGCGCTCCTGCCGTACACGGCCACCACCCGCTGAGAGGAGGCACCGATATGAAGATCATCCTGACTCAGGAAGTGTCCGGCCTCGGTGCCCCGGGCGACATCGTCGAGGTCAAGAACGGCTACGGCCGTAACTACCTGCTGCCGCAGGGCTTCGCGATCGCCTGGACCAAGGGCGCGGAAAAGCAGGTCACGGTCATCAAGCGGGCCCGTTCGGCCCGCGAGATCCGCGACCTCGACCACGCCAACGAGGTCAAGGCTCAGCTCGAGGGTCTCAAGGTCAACCTGAAGGTCCGCGCCGGCGACGGCGGGCGGCTCTTCGGCTCGGTCACCCCGGCCGAGATCGTCGACGCCGTCAAGGCGGCCAGCGGCCCGGTCCTCGACCGGCGTCGGCTGGAGGTGCCCGGTCACATCAAGTCGACCGGCACCTACCCGGTGAAGATCAAGCTGCACCCCGAGGTGACCGCGTCGTTCAACCTGAACGTCGTTCAGGGCTGACGTCCGCAACACCACCACGAGGGCCCGCACCGAGTAATCGGTGCGGGCCCTCGTGCGTACGTCATCCGATCCGACGCTGCCCGGACCCGGATGGCCCGCGCGGCCCCGGTCCGCACACCGCCAGCGCGGCCCGGCCCGCAGCCCGGCCGTCGGGTCACCCGATGGGCTGGCCCGTCACCGCGCTGATCAGCACCGTGGAGAGGCCGCCGCCCACCACCGCGGCGGCAACCGCGATGGTCGCCGACCGCCACGTCGTACCGACCCGACGCAGCAGCGCCGCCACCACCAGACTGCTCACCAGCGCCAAACCGAAGCGCGGCGAACCGGCGAGCAGTGACTCCAACGCGCGGGACCGCGCCGAGTCACACCCACCCCCGCTGATGTCGGTCACACAACCCGCCGGTGCCTGGCTGTCCAACGTCAACAACCAGACGAAGATCAGCATCGCCGGCACCAGGTAACAGGCCGCCGTGTACAACAGGGGCCGGACCGACCCGCCCGGGTCCGGGTCCAGCAGGTCGTCCTCCAGACGCCGCGCCCAGGCACCAGTGGCCGCCGACTCGACGCGCTGGCGCACCGACGCCGAGCCCACCGCCGGCCGGTCCGCCCGACGCCGGGGCGCACCCGCGCCCGGCACACCGGCCCGTGGTGCAGGCGAGCTGCGCGGTCGAGGAGCGGTGTAACCCACCACCGGAGACCGTGGCGCAGACGTCGGAGGATCTATCCACCGCGGGTCGTCGTCGGCCAGCCGGGTGCCGGACCAGAAACCGTCCTCACGGCTCGGCCAACCCTCGGCCGCCACCGAACGATCCGAGCGCGGCGGCAGCGTACGGTCCCACTGGTCATCCTCGATCGCGGACCGCTCCCACTGGCCGGTGCGGTCCGACCGCTCCCAACCACCGACGCTCTCCACCGCCGACCACTGCCCGCTCAGGTCCCCGCCGTCCGCTCCCGCCGCAGGCGGCCACGCGTGCACGCCCGAGGCGTCCCACGGGTCCACCGCCGGGGGGTACGACGGTTCAGGCTCCGCCACCCGGTCCGATCCGCGCACCCACGGGTCGGCCGCCGGACGGGTCCAGGACTCCTCCGCCGCACGACGGCTACGCCGGCTGGGTCGGCGGCTCGGCGCCTCGTCCGGCACCTGCTCGGTCGGGGCGGACTCGACATCCCCGCCCGACCAGATCACCTGCGGACGGCCGGCGGGTGCGCGGCGGGGACGACGGTCCGAGACCGCACCGGAGACCGGCTCGTCCCCACCGGCGTCGGCCCGTCGACGGCCGGCGTACCCCTGATCCTGCGGTCGGTCGAGCGTCCACTCCCGGGTGTGGTCCGAGTCTGGCGCGGGGCCGATCGCCGGCTGCTCCCGCCGACGCGTGTCGCCGCCCCGCCACTGCGAAGTCGCCGACTCGGCGGACCGCCGGCCCGCACCGGAGGGCGGCGGGTCGAGCTCGTCATCGTCCTCGTCCGGTGCCGCGTGACGACCGCCGCCGTCCGCGTGCCGGACCCCCGACTCCAGCGCCCACCGGGGCAGGTAGGCGTCGACAGGCTCGTCCTGGCCGCGGTCCAACGCACGGCGCCGGCTGGAGGTGCGGTAGCGCCCGTCCTCGTCGTACGGATCAACCGGAACAGACGCCGCGGGCTCACGCCACGAGGCGGTTGGCTGGCGCTCGCGCGGGCTGCCATCGCCGCGTCCCCAGTCCCGGTAATTCACGGCCGGAGTGTGACCCTTCTGAACCGAAAGCGGAATCCGCTGTCCAGGTGTAGCCGTTCGCTGGAGATAGTACGGGACGATCGTGTCACAGGCCCGACCGAAATATTCTCCTCCACAGGCTGGGGAGCATTTCCCCGCAGGTCAGCGAGCTATGGCCGAGAATTCCCCAATGGTTTTCCACAGGCTGTGCACACGCTGCGCACATGCTGTCCACCGGGATCCACAGGTTGTCCCGAGGCTCGTCCACCGGCGTTGTTGAGTCTCTGACCTCGGGGTCCGTATGGTTGGCCCTCGACCGCCGGCGATGGCCCCCGATCGACCGGCCCGGTCGGACGAGAAGTGTCGTACCCCAGCGGTAGAGCTGGGGTTGGATCCGGCGCAGTGGAGGGGGGACCCGTGTCGGTCACCGACGACATGCGGGCAGAGCCACGCTCCGGCGGAGGCCAGCCACCTTCGCAGCGGGATGGCCAGTTCGACAAGACCCCGCCCCAGGACGTCGCCGCCGAGCAGTGCGTCCTCGGCGGCATGCTGCTCTCCAAGGACGCCATCGCCGACGTCGTCGAGATCCTCAAGACCAACGACTTCTACCGGCCGGTGCACGCCACCATCTTCGACATCATCCTCGAGATCTACGGGCGCGGTGAGCCGGCCGACTCGATCACGGTCGCGGCGGCGCTGGCCGACTCGGGGGATCTCGTACGCATCGGCGGCGCGCCGTACCTGCACACGCTCATCGCCAGCGTGCCCACCGCCGCGAACGCCGCGTACTACGCCCGCATCGTCAGTGAGCGGGCGGTGCTGCGTCGACTGGTCGAGGCCGGCACCAAGATCGTGCAACTGGGCTACGGCACCGCCAGCGGCGGCAGCCGCGACGTGGACGACGTCGTCGACCTCGCTCAGCAGGCCGTCTACGACGTCACCGAACGCCGGGTCAGTGAGGACTTCGCGGTCCTGGCCGACATGTTGCAGCCGACGCTTGACGAGATCGAGGCGGTGGGCGCGCAGGGCGGTGTGATGACCGGTGTGCCCACCGGCTTCAGCGACCTGGACCGGCTGCTCAACGGTCTGCACGCCGGCCAACTTATTATCGTGGCCGGCCGGCCTGGTTTGGGCAAATCTACGGCAAGTATGGATTTTGCCCGAAATGCAGCTATTCGCGCCAACCAGGCTGCGGCCATCTTCTCGCTGGAAATGAGCAAGGTCGAGATCGTCATGCGGCTGCTCTCCGCCGAGGCGCGGGTGCCGCTGCACGTGCTGCGCAGCGGCCAACTCTCCGACGACGACTGGACCAAGCTGGCCCGCTGCATGGGCGAGATCAGCGAGGCGCCGCTCTTCGTCGACGACACGCCGAGCATGAACCTGATGGAGATCCGGGCCAAGGCCCGGCGGCTCAAGCAGCGGCACGACCTCAAGATGATCGTGGTCGACTATCTCCAGCTGATGACCTCGCCGAAGCGCACCGAGAGTCGCCAGCAGGAGGTCGCCGACCTGTCCCGTGGCTTGAAGCTGCTGGCCAAGGAGGTCGAGTGCCCTGTCATCGCGGTCAGTCAGCTGAACCGTGGTCCCGAGCAGCGCACCGACAAGCGACCCCAATTGTCCGACTTGCGGGAATCAGGCTGCCTCACGGCGGAGACCCGGGTGGTTCGAGCGGATGACAACACCGAGATCACGCTCGGTGAGTTGTTGTCAAGCAACGCTAAAGAAATCCCGGTCTGGGCGTTGGACGAGAGCCTTCGCTATACGCCCCGCACCATGACCCACGTCTTCCCCAGCGGCACCCGCGAGGTGTTCCGGCTGACCCTCGCATCGGGCAAGCAGATCGATGCCACAGCGAACCACCCCTTCCTCGCGTTCACCGGGTGGGTGCCGCTCGGTGAGCTGTCGCCCGGAGATCGCATCGCCACGCCGCGACACCTACCGCCTCCAATGGTCACCCGCCCGTGGGTCGATGCCGAGGTGGTCATGCTGGCTCACCTGTTGGGCGACGGCTCGTTCGTGCGCCGCCAACCCATCCGGTACGCAAGTCGTGATGAGCTGAACCTGCAGGCCGTGACGGAAGCAGCGAAGCACTTCGGGATTTCCGCCGTCCGCGACGACTACGCGGCCGCGAGGGTCACAACCCTCCGCCTGCCAGCGCCGTACCGCCTGGCTCGCGGTCGGCGCAACCCGATCGCGGCTTGGTTGGACGAGCTGGGCCTCTTCGGTCTGAGGTCACACGAGAAATTCATCCCTGCTGGCGTTTTCAGCCTGCCGAAGGAGCAGATCACCAGCTTCCTGCGGCACCTCTGGGCTACTGACGGTTCGGTGACCGTCAGTAACACCGGCCGCGGAGGGCGCGTCTATTTCGCGTCCACGAGCCGACGAATGCTCGAAGACATCTCTCGACTGCTCCTCAGGTACGGCATTACAGCCCGGCTGCGGGTCGTACCAGTCGTGGGACACCGCCCTCAGTACACGCTCGACATCTCCGGTCGGGACGACCAGTTGAGGTTCCTGCGCGAGATTGGCGTCCATGGGGAGCGCTCGGAGGGCTGCGCCGCTCTGCTTGCTGCTCTGGAGTCGACGGAGAGCAACACCAACGTTGACACCGTGCCGCGCGAGGTGTGGACCAGGGTGAAGGAGATCTTGGTCGAGCAGGGGATGACCCACCGTGAGTTCGCCGCCGCCATCGGCACCCAGTTCTGTGGCAGCGCCCTCTGGAAGCGCGCGCCCAGCCGTTCCCGACTGGCGGCGATCGCCACCGTCCTCGACGCGGCCGACCTCGACCTGCACGCGACGAACGACATCTTCTGGGACTCGATAGTGTCCATCGAGTCGCTCGGTGAGCAGGAAGTGTTCGACGCGACTGTGCTCGGGAAGCACAACTTCATCGCCAACGGCATCGCCACCCACAACTCGATCGAGCAAGATGCCGACGTTGTCATCCTGCTGCACCGCGACGACTACTACGACAAGGAGTCGCCGCGGGCCGGGGAGGCGGATTTTATTGTTGCCAAGCATCGGAATGGCCCCACCGACACGGTGACCGTCGCGGCCCAGCTGCACCTGTCCCGCTTCGTCGACATGGCCATCGGCTGACCGCACGGCACCGTCGACGGCTTAGGGCCTGTTTCATAAGGACTGGCCGGCCTGCGGCGGGCCCGGACGACGACCGGCGGCGTTGCGGTTTCGTCCGGATACGACACCGGTATCCGGACGAAACCGCGCCTTGCCGGATCGCCGCCCGGACTCCGCCTCGGCTCGACCGCCCTTATGAAACAGGCCCTAGCCGAGCAGCGGGAACCAGCCCGCCGACTCGCCCAGCTCCAGCCTGTCCCGGTCGGTCAGCGGCACCCGCCCGGTGGCCTTCAGCAGGAAGTCATGGTCGTCCCATGCGGTGGGTCTGACCGTGTCGTCGCTGAGCAGGCCGTCCATGGTCGCCACCGCGACGCGTACCGCAAGTGGGCCGGGCGGCGGGGCGTCGGGGAGTTCCAGCGTCAGGTCCAGGTGGTGGATGGCGGCCTCGGTGGTCAGGGTGGCGAGGAAATCCGGCACCCGCAGCACGTGGCCCTGTGTGGTCACGTACCCGTCAGGGGCGGCTGACGCGGCGGCGCGGACCGAGGCCGGGGCGGTGTCCCGCCAGAGGTCGACGATCCCGGTCGGACGGTCGAAGGCGGCGGCCGATCGGCGGACCCACCAGGCGTGCCGGGCGGAAGTGTCGTCGTCGCCGGGAAAGTCCCGCCAGTAGCTCACGTCGTCGACGTCGGCGGGGCCGTCGACGGGGCTGGCCAGGGCGACGAGTGCCCGTTGGGCGTCGCCGAGCACGTGCAGGAGCAGGTCGGCGACGAGCCATCCCTGACAGCGGGTGGCTCGTTGCAGGCCGGCGTCGTCCAGGCGGTCGACCACCGCGGTGATCCCGTCGTACGCCTGGGCCAGCGCCTCGTGCGGTCGGATCGCGGTCATGCGATTCAGCCTGGCATGAAGCCTGCCGCCCGCCAATGGTCACCGGTGGTGTGCCCGGGCCGACGCGTGGATCGACCCGGGCGAAGGCTTGCCTCGGCTCAGCCGAACATCTCGTCGAGGAAGCCCTTGCGCTTCTTCTGCCGGTAGTGGCCGTGGTAGCCGTGGTGCTGCTGCGGGTGGCCGTAGGCCGGCTGCGGCGGGTAGCCGTGGGCGGGCGGGGGCGGCGGCGGGACGTTGCCGTACCCGGGCTGGTGCGCCGGAGGCGGGGGCGGCGGCGGGTAGCCGGCCGGCTGCTGCGCGGGCTGACCTGGCGCGCCACCGGCCTGCTGGCGGCTCCAGTTGGCCTCCGCTTCGAACAGCTTCTCCAGTTCGCCGCGGTCCAGGAAGATGCCTCGGCACTCCCCGCACTGGTCGATGACGACGCCGCTGCGCTCGTACTGGCGCATTTCTCCGTGACACTTGGGACAGGTGAGGCTCATCTCCCGACGGTACCTGGTGCACCTAAGCGGTTGCTGTGAGCGCCTCGGTGACTTCTTCGTCGGACACCTCGTGGAAGTCGTCGTAGTAGACGCTCACCGCGCCGAAGTCGGGTGGGCGTTGGGCGCAGATGACCTGGTCCGCTTCGGCGGTCAGCAGCTCGTACGCCTCCTGCGCGCCGACCGGGACCGCGACCACGACCCGGTGCGCCCCGAGTTGGCGGGCGACCTCGACGGCGGCGCGGGCGGTCGCGCCGGTGGCGAGGCCGTCGTCGACGATCACCGCGGTCCGTCCGGTGAGGTCCAACTGTGCGCGCCCGCCCCGGTAGAGCCGTTCCCGGCGTTCCAGCTCTGCCTGCTCCTGCCGGCTGACCTGGGCGATGTCGTCGCTGCTGAGCCGGCCGGCCACCAGGTCGTTGAGCACCTGGACGCCGCCCGGGCCGAGTGCGCCGAAGGCGACCTCCCGGGCCCACGGCATGCCGAGTTTGCGGACGACCAGCACGTCCAGTGGCGCGCCGAGCCGTTCGGCGACGACTCGGGCGACAGGTACGCCGCCCCGCACGAGGCCGAGGACGACGACGTCTGGTTCGCCGATGAGTGCGCTGAGCCGTTCGGAGAGCACCCGGCCGGCGTCGGCCCGGTCGCGGTACGTCGTCATGCCTTCAGGTCTACGCCCTGACGGGTCGTTCCGCTCGGAAGTTACGCCGAAGTGCTCCGACCGGGCCAAACGTCGGGAAGCGGGGTGGCCGGCGTGTGGGCCGGGCGGTGCAGCGCGGGTGCCCAGGTCAGCAGCGCCAGTGGATACAGCAGGTAGCCGAAGCGGGTCGAGGGCATCAGGGCGATGGCGGCGAGCAGCCCGTACCCGCAGATGAGGGTGGCGGCGACGGCGGTGCGGGGCGGGCGGCGGGCGAGCCGGACGGCGATGGCCACTCCGGCGGCGACCAGCAGCGCGGCGGCGATGAGTCGGCCGGCGGGTAGCGTGCTGGCGATCAGGTAGCCGGGGAACGGTGACTGCGCGGGGCTGGTGACCAGCCCGTGGCCGAGCGGGAAGCGCAGCACGTTCTCGGTGAGGGCGTCGCGGTCCACCAGCAGGGCCGGGAGTAGTGCGGCGACGGGCAGGCCGATGGCGCCGGCGGCGACGCGGGTGCCGGCGCGGCGGGTCAGGCCCCAGATGATCAGGACCAGGGCGACCGGCCAGGCGAACAGTTTCAGCGCGCCGGCGAGCCCGACGGCGAGGCCGGCCCGGCCGGGTCGGTCGGTGGCGGCGAACGCGAGGGCCAGCAGGCAGAGCGCGAGTACGGGTAGGTCGTCGCCGCCGGTGGCGAGGGTGAGGGCGCAGATGGGCAGGACGGTGGCGGCCTGCACGCCGCGCAGCAGGGCGGCGTCCCGCTGGTGGGTGGCGGCGGTGGTGGTGGGCTGGCCGGCGGTGGCTCGTGTGCCGCGGAGGGCGGCGACGGCCAGGGCGAGGGCCAGCGCGGTGCCTATCGCGAACCAGACCCGGGAGTCGGTCCACCAGGTGTCGAGCAGCGCTCTGGGCAGGCCGAACATCGCCATGCCGGGTTGGTACGGGGTGTAGCCCATCAGTTGCTCGCCGGGTGGCAGGGCGGCGATGGCGTCGGGTCCGAGGTACGGGGTGCCGTGTTCCAGGAGGCGGTTGCCGGCCTGTTCCACTACCAGCACCTCCTCCTGGGCCCGGTCGGTGCGTCCGCCGGCCCGGTCGATGCTCTGCCAGGCCAGCGGCAGCAGTGTGGTGGCGGCCCAGGCGAGACCGGTGACCGTCCAGCGGGCTGGCAGGCCGGTCAGCCGGGAGGTCGGGGATCGTCGACGCAGCAGCAGTTGGGCGGTGACCGTCAGCGTGGCGAGCAGGTAGCCGACGGCGGCGACAGCGCCCCAGGCGCGGTGCGGCAGCAGGGTCGACGTGACCGCGGTGATCGCGGCGAAGGTGGCCGAGACGGCGTAGAGGCCGAGATCGAGGGCGAGCCCTCCGGCGGCGTTGTCGAGCGTCCGCCAGTGCCAGCGACGGCGGCGGGCGGTCGGGTCGTCGGCGATCACGCGCGACAGTCTGGCAGACCGGGCTGCCCGCGCTCCGGGCCGTCGCCTGCTCAGGCGGGCAGGTGGGGGAGGCGGTCGGGTCGGGAGCGGCCGGCCTGGCGGCGGTTCTGGCTCAGCCGGATCACGGCCCCCGCGTCGTGCAGCGGTGCGGCGAGGGTGCCCGGTCGGCCGCCGGAGCCGCGTTGCATCGCCGCGAGCAGGGTGCCGGACGGCATTGGTCGGGCGAACAGGTGGCCCTGGCCGGCGACGCAGCCCAACTCCCAGAGGGCTCGCCGTTGCGGTTCGCTCTCCACTCCCTCGGCGACCACGTCCAGGTCGAGGCTGCGTCCCAGGTCGAGGGTGGAACGGATAACGGCGGCGGCTTCCGCCGAACTCTCCATCGTCGTCACGAAGCTCCGGTCGATCTTCAGTTCGTGTACGGGGATCCGGGAGAGCAGGGACAGCGAGGAGTAGCCGGTGCCGAAGTCGTCCAACGCCAACCGGACTCCCTCGTCGCGTAGCCGGCTGAGCACCCGGTCGACCACGTCGAGTTGGCTGAGGGTCAGCGTCTCGGTCAGTTCCAGGACCAACCGGTCCGGTGGGAGGTCGTGGGCGCGCAGACGGGCCAGCACCGAGCCCGGGAACCGTGCGTCGAGCAGGCTGCGCGGGGACACGTTGACAGCGACCGGTACGTCGAAGCCGGCGTCGCGCCAACTCACCGCCGCGATCAGCGCCTGGTCGAGGATCGCTTCGGCGAACGCCGGCAGCAGGCCGGAACGCTCCACCGCCTCCAGGAACCGCAGCGGGTCGATCAGGCCGTGGACGGGGTGGTGCCAGCGGGCCAGAGCTTCCGCGCTGGTCACCTCGCCGGTGCCCAGGTCGACGATCGGTTGGAAGTTGACGACGAACTCGTGGTCGGCGACCGCGCGGGGCAGGTCACCGCCGAGAGTGAGGCGGCCGAGGTCGGCGGTGTCCCGGGTGGGGGCGTAGGTGGCGATCCGCTGTCCGGCCCGTTTGGCCTGGTACATGGCCACGTCGGCGCGGCGTAGCAGCTCGGCCATGCCGCCGTTGGACGGGGCGCCGGAGATCCCGCCGCTGGCCTCGACGCTGATGCGCATGCCGTCCAGTTCGAACGGCTCGTGCAGGGCGGCGAGCAGCGTCTCGGCCCGGTGCGCGGCCACCGCCGGGGCCGGCAGACCCCGCAGGAGTACGGCGAACTCGTCGCCGCCGAGGCGGGCCACCAGGTCGGTCGTCTGGGCCGCGCCGCGCAACCGGTCGGCCACCTGCACCAGCACCTGGTCACCGGCGGCGTGCCCGAGCGTGTCGTTGACCTCTTTGAAGTGGTTGAGGTCGATCAGCACCAGCGCGGTCACACCGTCGGCGTGTCGGGTGCTCAACTGCTCGGTGCCCTCGTCGAGGAGTTGTCGGCGGTTGGCCAGGCCGGTCAGCGCGTCGTGTGAGGCCGCGTACGCGTGCTCGTCGGCCACCCGGGCCAGTTCGGCGTACGCCTGGGCGTTGCGGACGGCCGTGCAGAGCGCGGACGCGAAGGTGCGCAGGGTGTACTGCTCCCGTTCGGAGAGTCGCACCGGGCCGCGGAAGCGCAGTCGGAGCATGCCGACGTCGACGGTGCGGTCGTGGCCTTCCAGCGGCGCGGGGACGACGGTGCCGTCCACGCCGGTGGGGGTGCCGGTCGGGCCGTCGAAGGTGATGCCGCCGGTGCCCCCGCGTACGGTGCGACCGCCGTCACGCAGCTCGATTTCGACCTCGTCGGCGGAGAACAACTCGGCGGCCTGGGTGACGGCGGTGGTGAGGACGTTGTCCAGGTCGACCACGTTGAGCGCGTCGGTGGTGCGGGCCAGCCGCTGCCACGCCTGCTGTTCGGTGCGACCGCGGATGCGCGCGGAGTAGGCCAGGTGCAGGCTCAGGACCAGGGGTGGGACGGCGAGCAGTAACCGGGGGTCCATCTGGAGGGTGAGCAGGGTCAGTGCCGCCACCACGAACCGGACCGCGTAACCAGCCAGGCGAAGATCCAGGTTGCTGCGGAACTGGGTCGAGATCTTGGTGCCGGAGGCGAGCGCGATCACGGGGATCGCCAGCAGCTCGTCGAGTAGTGACGCGAGGAGGTACGCGAGCGCCAGGACCCCCACCAACTGCGGGGCCTGCATGTCGGGCCAGGTCCAGTCGAGCACGGCGAAGGTTAGGCCCGCACCAGCCGCGACGAGGATGTTCTTGCCGACGCCGAAGGCCAGCTTGATCGGTGGTAGACGGGCCGAGGCGATGGCGATCCCGACGCAGGTGCAGAGCGCAACCCACGGGACGGGGGCGATCGCCGCCGCGATGACGATGGCCGCCTCGCTCCAACTGATGAGGTGCACCGCGGATCGGACCCGTACGCGCGTCTTGACGAACGCACCCAGGGCGATCATGGCGGTCAGCGTTACCAGGGTTGCTCCGTCTGGTGTCGGAGCCTCGACCGCAGGGAAGGTGAGCCTCAGGGAGGCGAACGTGACGACTGCGGCAGCAACGACGAGGAGACCGACGATCAGCCGTAGCCGTCGATCGGTCCCGTCATCGCGTCGTTGTGAAGAGGCCACGCAACTCCTGGATTACCTCGCCTGTCGTGCTAGCACCATATCGCCGGACGATGCAGAAGTCCTGCACCGATGTCAGCCCCACTCGTTTCCGCGCATTTCACCCACCCTCTCCTTCGTACGGCTGTCGGGCTCCGATGGCGCCGACTCTCTACGAATGGAGCTTAAATGGGGTTGGCCCTAGTTAGGGATGATAAATGTCGTTATCCTCAACATTAGTTAATCCCGTACTGATAAGTGACATTCTGTTTGCGTTCCGGTGCGGAGAGCGCTGGGATGTTCGCCTCCTGCATCCGCTCCGTCGCGGAATGTCGTGAGCCCTGCCGACCGATTAGACCGCGCCCTCAGTGTGGGTGCTCCGGTGCCGCAACTCATCCGCCGATTCGGCCAACCGCTCACCAGCTTCAGCCAGGAGTTCCACTCGTCGAGTGTCGGCGCAAGCGTTGACCGGTGAACGTGGCTGACCCTGGCGCTGCCCCAAGGTGCGGCCCGGGTGTGGAAGCCAGCAGTTGCGGCTTTCGTTCCTTCTTTCCGTGACGTGGCAAGGGTCGAGAACGCTAAGGCAACGGACGGTTCTTGCAATGTTCGCATTGCACTCGGCGACCTCGTCACAGTGGATGGCCGTGGAGCGCTCGCATCGACGGACTGATTGGCGTCGGGCGTTCCTTCCGGTGCCCGTAAGCTTCGTTGCGTGATCGGCTGAATACCCCGCTGGAGCAGGGGGACGGGTGGAGATTCAACTTCTGGGCGGCCTCTCAGTACGACTGCTCGCTGACAAGCTGCACCTGGGTACACCCAAACAGCAGGCTGTCTTCGCGATGCTCGCGGTCCAGCCCCGGCAACTGGTGACCCTGGGCGACCTGGTCGACGAGCTGTGGCCGGAGTCCCCACCGCGCTCTGCGGTGGCGAACGTACGGACCTACGCGGCCAATCTGCGTCGAACGTTCGAGGCTTTCGAGTCCGGTCGGGGTGTCATCGTCCGGCAGCAGAGCGGCTACCGGCTCGCAGTGGGGCCGGAATCCGTCGACATGTGTCTCTTCGAGACCGAACGCGTCGCCGGACGGGAAGCGCTGATGGCCGGCCGCCTGGATCAGGCCCTGGAACTGCTGGGGCGCGCCGTCGGGCGATGGCATGGGTCGATGCTCGCCGGCATCCCGCTCGGACCGGTGCTCACCGCGCACGCCGCGACCGCCGAGGAGGAGCGGCTGTTGGCGATGGAACTCCTCGCTGACGTGCAGCTGAGATCGGGCCGGGACGACCTGGCGATCCCGCTGCTGCGGGACATCATCGTGCGGTACCCCCTCCGGGAGCCCGCGTACGTGCTTCTCATCCGAGCGCTGTACGAGCGGGGCGACCACGCCGGCGCCGTCGGGACGTACGGCGAGGTCCGCGCCAGGTTGGCGGAGGAGCTTGGAATCATCCCGGGTGCCGAGCTTCAGGCGCTCCACCGCACGATCCTCACCGTGGCTGCGTCGCTCTCGAAAGCCAGCGCCGCGGTCCGTCCGACTGGCCTGAGTGCGCCCACCGCCTCGAACGTGCCCGCCCCCGCGGCCGTGGTGGCCTCCGCGGAACCACCCAGGCCCAGGCCGGTGGATCACCTTCCCCGGGCGGTCACCGACTTCGTCGGTCGGGAGGACGTGGTGTCGGGGCTGCTCGCGGAGACCCGCCGGGTCGAGGAGCGGGTGCCAGCCGTGCACATCATCGATGGCATGGCGGGTAGCGGCAAGACCACCCTCGCCGTGCACCTCGCCCGCCAGTTGTCCGCCCGGTACCCGGACGCCGCGCTCTTCATCGACCTGTGCGGGCATGGCGAGAAGAAGCCGGTGGAACCAGCGGCTGCCCTGGTCACTCTGCTGCGACAACTCGGGGTACCCGCCAACGGGGTGCCTGTCGACCTGAACGCCAGAGTGGAGTTGTGGCGACAGGAACTCGCTCAGCGGAGATCGGTGATAGTTCTCGACAACGCCGCGAACAGCGACCAGATCGTGCCCCTGCTGCCGACCGAGCCGACCGCCGTCGTGCTGGTGACCTCGCGTCGGCGCTTGTCCCACCCGGATGTGGGGCCCTCGCAGACGCTGCCGGTGCTGAGCCCTCAGGAAAGTGTGGATCTCCTCGGACTGAGCGTCGGACATGACCGGGTCGAGGCCGAGCCGGCGGCCGCCGCCGACGTGGTCCGGCTGTGTGGGCATCTCCCCCTGGCGATTCGGCTGGCCGGTGCCAGGCTCGCCCACCGTCGCGGTTGGCGGTTGGCCGAGATGGCCGAGCAGATGGCTGGCGACCCCCTGGTGCTGCACCACCTGGCGCAGGAGGCGAGCACCGTCACCGGCGCCTTCGCCGCCTCCTACGAACCGCTCCCGGACTCGACCAAGCGTGTCTTTCGCTTCCTGGGCTTGTATCCCGGTAACCGCTTCAGCACGGCGGCGGTCGCCGCACTGACCGGACTGACCATCGCGGAAGCGCACCAGGCGCTCGACGACCTGGTCGACAGCAACCTGGTGGAGGACCTGGACTCGGCGCGATACCGATTACACGACCTCATGCGCCAGTACTCCGTGGAGCTGTGCTCCCGTACCGACTCCGCTAGTGATCGAAGGCTCGGGCTGGCCCAACTGTTGGACTTCACGCTTGATGCGGCGCTGACGGCCGCCGAGACGCTGGAGCCCGGCGTGATGAAGTTCGGCGTCCCGCACCGTCCCTACGGACGACCCGAACTGGTCGCGGCCATTGGTGAGCCCACCGCCGACTGGTTGGAGGCCGAGCGGACCGACCTGGTGACGATGGTGTTGTCCGCGCTCGACTCGGGCTTCTACGAGTACTCCTGGCGGCTGGCCCGGGCCCTCTGGCGGTTCTGCTACATCCGTGGGTACTTCGAGGACATCCTGCTGACCCACCGTCACGCGTTGACCGCCGCGGAGGCGACCGGGGACATCTATGCGATGGCGTTGATGAACAACTATCTCGCCTCCGGCTACGTGCGCACCGGTGACATCCGGCAATCGCTCGACTACCTGACCCGCGCGGTCGCCCTCTCCACGGAGTCGGGGGACGTGCTGGCCACGGCTCGGTACCGCGCGAATCTCGCGGCCGTCTACTGGTGGGGTGGCAACCTGACCGAATCGGTGACCGTCGGTTTCGAGTGCCTGCGCGACTACAAGGGGTACGGCGCCGGCAGGGCACCGATGGTCCTACCGAATCTCGGCATGGCACTGATGATGCTCGGGCGCTACGAGGAGGCGCTGCGCCTGCACCGCCTGCACCTGGCCTGGGCCCGGACGAACTCCGAGGATTTTCACCTGCTCAACGCGCTGAGCCACATCGGTGGCGTACGTGTCCGGATGGGTGAGCTTCCACAGGCGATCCGGATCCTCATGGCCTCCTTGGCCCTGCGCGATCGCACCGGCCACCGGTACGCCGAGGCCGAGGTGCGCAACGACCTCGGGATCGCCTATCGCGGTCTCGGCCGTCTGGTCGAGGCCCAACAGCAGCACGAGGCGGCCAGACAGTTGTCGATCACCTCGGGGGAACGACACGTCGAGGCGGCCGCGCTGAACGAACTCGGCCGTACCCTGCTGGCGCAGGGGCGAGGTGGCGAGGCCGTCGAGATGCACCAGGCCGCCCTGCGACTGGCCACCCGGATCTCGCACCCGTACGAGCAGGGGCGTGCCCTGGCCGGCCTCGCCGACTGCTTCGCCCGCGCCGACCCGGCCGAGGCCCGCAGGCACTGGGAGCGGGCGTTGGCGATCTTCCGGCGGATGGGGGTGCCGGAGCGTTTCGAGGCCGAACGCCGCCTCGCCGAGTTGGCTTCCACAACTGTGACTTCAGGGCCCTGATCAGGTCTAACGGCTCTTATCGATTTCTTATCGCCGGGCCCGGTAACTTCTTGGCCGTATCGGCGAACGGGGGAGGTTCTGCTCCTGGGCAGAACCGGGTCGCCGACACGCACCCGCTGCCAGGTCCCCCCAGCGACCTCGGCGGCGGGTCGGTCAGGAAGGGGCGGCGTCGGGCCGTCGCACCGTCAGCACCCGGTGCGATCGTCAGCGTGACGTCGCTCCTTCCGACCACCGTCGTACCGCACCGATAGGCTCACGCCCGTGACCGAACCCGCGCAGCTCAGCCACGTCGATCGCGCCGGCGCGGCCCGCATGGTCGATGTCTCCGCCAAGGCGGTGACGGGCCGGTTGGCCGTCGCGGCCGGTCTTCTGCGGACGACACCCGAGGTCATCGACCTGTTGCATCGCGACGGTCTGCCCAAGGGTGACGCGCTGGCCGTCGGGCGGCTGGCCGGGATCATGGGGGCCAAGCGCACTCCGGATCTGATCCCGCTGTGCCACCCGATCGCCCTGCACGGCGTCACCGTCGACCTGCGGCTGACCACCGACACCGTGGAGATCACGGCCACTGCCCGCACGGCGGACCGCACGGGGGTGGAGATGGAGGCACTGACGGCGGTGGCCGTCGCCGGTCTCGCCCTGGTCGACATGGTCAAGGCGGTTGACCCGGCGGCCTCGGTGGAGGCGGTCCGGGTGCTGCGCAAGGAGGGCGGCAAGACCGGCGAGTGGGTTCGTCCGGAGGACCGGCAGTGATCCGGGCCCGGGTGATCGTCGCTTCCAATCGGGCAGCGGCCGGTGTCTACGCCGACACCAGCGGGCCGTTGCTCGTCGCCGGGCTGCGCGAGCTGGGCTGCCAGGTCGACGATCCGGTGGTGGTGCCCGACGGTGAGCCGGTCGGCGAGGCCCTGCGGGCCGCCCGCGCCGACGGTGTCGACGTGGTGGTGACCAGCGGTGGCACCGGAGTGACCCCGTCGGACCGGACGCCGGACGTGACCCGGGGCCTGCTGGATTACGAGGTCCCCGGCATCGCCGAGGCGATCCGCGCGCACAGCCGTGACCGGGTGCCGACGTCGGTGCTGTCCCGGGGCCTGGCCGGGGTCGCCGGTCGGATGCTGGTGGTCAACCTGCCCGGCTCGACCGGTGGCGCCCGGGACGGCCTGGCCGTTCTCGGGCCGATCCTCGGGCACACCGTCGACCAGCTTCGCGGCGGGGATCACTGAACCGCTTGGGCCACCTGGTGCACGCCAGGCCCGGACGGGTGTCGGTCCGTGCCGATAGGCTCGGTCGGTGAGCACGGAAACCGCACCCAACGCGGATCGGGTCAGCGCACCCCCGCCTGCCGGGTGGGAGGAAGCGCGTTCGCGGGTCTACGCGGTCGGCCTGGCCGCCGCGTTGCCCACCGTCGCCCGACCACTCGTCGACACCGACGGGTCGACCCTGGCCGAGCCGTTGACCACCCGCACCGACCTGCCGGCGTTCCCGACCTCCAGCGTGGATGGCTGGGCGGTGCGCGGCAGTGGTCCGTGGCGCGTCGTCGGGCGGGTCCTGGCCGGCAGCACCCCCGCGCCGCTCACCGAGGACGACACGACCGTCGAGATCGCGACCGGTGCGATGGTGCCCGAGGGGGCCACCGCCGTGCTGCGCGTGGAAGAGTCGAAAAATGCTGACGGCCTGGTCAGCGGCGTTCCCCGGAGCACGCCCGAGTGGCGCAAACCCGGCGAGGAGGCGTACGCCGATGAGGTGTTGCTGCCGGCCGGCACGCCGGTCGACCCGGCGGTGATCGGCCTGGCGGCCACCTGCGGGCACGACACGCTGCGGGTTCGACGGGCGCCGCGTGCCGCGCTGCTGGTCTTCGGCGACGAGCTGCTGACAGCGGGCCCGCCCGCGGCCGGTCGGGTCCGCGACGCGCTGGGCCCCTCGGTGCCGGCGTGGCTGCGGCGCTACGGCTGCCAGGTCCGCCCGTCCGACGTGGTCGGCCCGGTGGCCGACACGCTGCCCGCGCACGTGGCGGCACTGCGCTCGGCGCTGACGAACGCCGATCTGGTCTGCACCACCGGCGGCACGATGAACGGTCCGGTCGACCACCTGCACCCGACCCTGGAGGCGCTCGGCGCCGACTACGTGGTCAACACGGTGGCGGTCCGCCCCGGCTTCCCGATGCTGCTGGCCCGGCTGACCGGCCCCGACGGGCGTGCCCGGTTCGTGGCCGGGCTGCCGGGCAACCCGCAGTCCGCGATCGTCGCGCTGGTGTCGCTGGTCGCCCCACTGCTCGCCGGCCTCCAGGGCCGGTCGATGCCGGTGTTGCCGCAGGCCACGTTGGCCGAGGCGGTGCCCGGCCGCGGTGACCACACCCACCTGGCGCTGGTCCGACTGGACCGAGCCGCCGGGGTGGCGTCCCCGGTCCGCCACGTCGGCTCGGCGATGCTGCGGGGCGTGGCCGGCGCGGACGGGTTCGCCGTCATCCGCCCCGGCACCAGCGGCGAGCCGGGCGACCGGGTGCCGATCGTGCCACTGCCGTTGTTTCCCGGGGAGCGTGCGTCGTGACCGCACCAGCTGTCACCTTCGGCGAGGTCACCGACCGGCCACTCGACCTGGCCGCACACGAGGCCGCGGTCGCCGACCGGCGGGCCGGCGCGGTGGTGTCCTTCCAGGGCGTGGTCCGCGACCACGACCACGGCCGCCAGGTCACCAGCCTGGAGTACGAGGGGCACCCGAGCGCCGAGCAGGTGCTGCGCGAGGTGGCCGCCGAGATCGCCGCGGAGCCCGACGTCTACGCGGTGGCGGTCTCGCACCGGGTCGGCCCCCTGGCGATCGGTGACGTGGCGCTGGTCGCCGCGGTGAGCACCGCGCACCGGGCGGCGGCCTTCGCGGCCTGCGCCCGGCTGGTCGACGAGGTCAAGGCGCGACTGCCGATCTGGAAGCGGCAGGTCTTCACCGACGGCACCGAGGAATGGGTCAACTGCCCCTGACGGGTCACCTGCCCCACCCGTCAGCGGTGACCGTTGACCGCCACGGCCCTGGACAGCCGGTCGCCGTAGAACGCGGGCTCCGCACCCGGTCGCCAGGGCAGCGCGGCGACCAGCACGATCAGGGCGAGCGCGAGCGAGTTCTCCATCAGCGCGCCGAACAGACCGTCCTGGTAGTGCGACATCTCCGGCAGTTGGTGTTCGTACGGCCAGATCGGCGAGATCAGGAAGAGCAGGTAGAGCCCGATCGCGGCGACGCCGTGGCGCAGCCCGGTCAGCGTCGGGTACCAGATCGGCGGGCGGAGCCCGTTGACCCCGGGGAGCCCGCCGAAGACCGGCCCCTGACCGGTGCGCTGCGGTGTCCCCCGGCTCGCCTCGCGGCGACGCACAGCGGCGTCGGCCAGCACGATGATCGCCGGGATCACCCAGACCAGGTGGTGCGTCCAGGAGATCGGGCTGATCACGTTCGCGGTGAGACCGACAAGCGTGAAGGCGGTCAGCTCGTCACCGTCGGCGCGGGAACTCGCGGCCCGGGACAGGCCCAGCGCCAGGACCAGCACCGAGAAGGCGAGCCACAACAGCCCCGGAGTCTCGATCGAGTCGTACAGCCGGGCGAGCAGACCGGCGAGGGACTGGTTGGGCGTCATGTCCGCCGCGCCGACCCGTTCGGTCTGCCACAGCACGCTGCCGAAGTAGGTCCGTGACTCGTCGCCGACGATCGCGAAGGTCCCCAGCGTCACGCCGATCGTGGTGCCGATGGCGGTGGCCGCCACCCGCCACTGACGGGTGATCAGCAGGTAGGCGATGAACAGCGCCGGGGTGAGCTTGACAGCCGTGGCGAGGCCGATCCCGGCCCCGGCCCAGGCCCCGCCGTAGACGAAGCGCAGCAGCGGGCCGTCGGTGGCGGCGTAGTGGGTGCCCCGGCGGGACCGCCAGCGAAGGCCGATCAGGTCAGCCATGATCAGGGCGAACAGCAGGATGTTGACCTGGCCGTACCCGAGCGTCTCCCGGCCCGGCTCGATGGCGACCGCGAGCGGCACCGCCACGGCCACCGTGAACCACAGTGGCCACCCCAGCCGGTCCACGATGGGTCGGAGCAGCCCGGCCAGCACCAGCGCCAACGCGGCGATGCTGGCGGCGGCGTTGACCAGGCCGGCCGCGTCGATCGGCAGCTGCGCCATCGGCAACATGACCAGCCCGGCGAAGGGTGGGTAGGTGAACCCGAGCGTGGTTTCGGGCGCGATGAACTCGTAGAGCTCGTGACCGCTCGCCCACCACACCACGGCACCGTGGTAGATCTTCATGTCGAAGAAGTTGTACGGTCGCCCGAAAGCGCCGATGGCGAGCCATGCGGCATAGGCGACGGCGGCCACGATGGCACCCCGTACGACGTTCCTACGATCGATCCCGCGCGTCACGCGGTCGATCCCGCGCGTCACCCGTTGGATTGGGGCGAGGCGGTCCGCCCGTCTACCGACATCCGTCGGCATGGCGTGGCCACCCCCGTACCAAGGTTGTCCTATCCGTCCAGGTCCTGCACGGAGCCTAGAACGGCGCCTCACGTCAGTGCCTCCCGCGTTATGCGACCGTGTCCGATCCCACACATGTTTTTGACATTTCCACCGCGTTAACGCCTACCGGGTGGTTCAGGTAATTCGTGCCCTTAGCGGGGGGTGGGGGTGAGACCGAGACGGATCGACGCAGGTCAGCCGGGGAGCCGACGTGCGGTGGAGGCGGAGCGGACGGCGATTCGGGCCTCGCGTCGGGCGGTCCGGACGGCGCGTTGCACGGAACGTCGAGAGTGGCCGATGCGATGGCCCGTCCGCCACCGCAGCCCCGGCTTGCCGCCGGTGTCCGCCGCGGCGAGCAGCAGACCGCCGAGGAGCCCGATGTTCTTCAGGACGTGGATCTGGTTGTTGTTCTTGGCGATCGGGTCGTCGTTCTTCCAGAAGGGATGCCCGGCGACGGTCACCGGCACCAGCGTGCCGGCGAGGACCAGCGCCGCGGGTCGGCTGAACCGGCCGGTGGCCAGCATCAACCCGGCGCTGACCTGCACGGCGGCGTTGAGTCGGATCAACGTCTCGGTCTCGGTGGGGAAGCTCGGGTGCGCCTTCTTCAGCATCGGTGCGACCTTGTCGGTCACGGGTTTGGCGGCGGCCGACAGCCGGCCGGGAGCGCGGAAGTTGCGATACCCGCTGACCACGAAGATGCCGCTCAGCATGGCGCGGGCGAGGGAGCGTACGGGCGTCATGGATCAGTCATACCCCGTCGCGGCGTTTGCTACCCGGGCAACCGCAGGATCGGATTGGTGTTCGTACACGTACGCCACGCCGAATCGAGCGACAGTCACGGATGGACGGGCACCGACGGGTAACGTCGCGCGGGTGACCACGCTGCGGCTACGCCCCGAGGACCCGGCCGACGCCGGCTCGGTGCGCCGCGTGCTGGCCGCGGCCTTCGCCCGCCCGGACGTGACGACGCCGCCGGAGGTCAGCCTGGTGGACGAGCTGCGCGACACCACCGCCTGGTTGCCGGAGCTGGCCATGGTCGCCGAGTACGGCGGTGAGGTGGTCGGTTACGCGCTGCTCACCCGGGTGCGTCTGCGGCCGGAGCGAGGCGCCGACGTGCCCGTGCTGGCGCTCGGCCCGGTGGCGGTCGCGCCGCACCGGCAACGTGTCGGGCACGGCACAGCGGTCGTGCAGGCCGCACTGGACGCCTCCACCGAGTTGGGTGAGCGACTCGTCGTCGTCCTCGGCGCGCCGGCCTTCTACCGCCGGTTCGGGTTCGGCCCGGCGAGTGAGCTGGGCCTGACCGGTCCGTGGGCGGGCCTCGGTGAGCCGTGGCAGGCGTTGGTGCTGCCGCCGTCCACCAGCGAGGAAGGCCCGCCGCCGCGCGGCGAGGTGCTCTTTCCGGCGCCCTGGTCGAAGGTCTGACCGGGCCGACGCGTCAGGCCGGCTGCGTCCGCAGGTACCGGCCGAAGTGCGGGACCGTGAAGGCGACGGTGCCCCGCTCACCTGAGTAGATCAACCCCTTCTTGATCAGCGCGTCCCGGGCCGGGGAGAGGCTGGCCGGCTTGCGGCCGAGGGCTCGGGCGATCTCCGCGGTGGGCACCGCGGCGTCCATGTCGTCGCGGACCACCGCGCCGGGCTCGCCCTCCACCGCGGACAACGTGGCCATCGCCCGCATGTACTCACGTTCGGCGGGAGTGGCCCGTTCGAACCGGGACCCGAAGAACCCGACCGCCAGCTCAGCTTCCGCCTCGGGTGCGGCGACCCGCACGTCGGCGGCGGTGATCGGCGAGCGCGGCGCGTTGTCCCAGGTCGCCTTGCCGTACGCCTGGACGAAGTAGGGGTAGCCGCCGGACTTCTCGTAGAGCAGGTCGAGGGCCTTCTGCTCGTACTCGACCTCCTCGCGCTCGGCGGGCGCGCAGAGCGCCTGGTCGGCGGCGATCCGGTCGAGCCGGTCGATGCGCTGGTAGCGGAACAACCGTTCGGAGTACGACTTGGCGGCGCTGAGCACTGCCGGCAGGTGCGGAAGGCCGGCACCGACGACGATCAGCGGTGCGCCGAGCTGGGACAGCTCGTGGCAGGCGGCGCAGAGAGCCGACACGTCCTCCGGGCCGAGATCCTGCATCTCGTCGATGAAGATGGCGATACCGGTGCCCACGTCGCTGGCCACCGCCGCAGCGTCGCTGAACAGCTCGACCAGGTCGATCTCGATGTCGCCGGAGTCGGCCCGACCGCTGGCGGCCGGCACGTCGATGCCGGGCTGCCACCGGTCGCGCAGCTTGGTGGCGGCACCGGCCCGGCCGGTCGGGGTGGACCGCTGGGCGAACGCCTTGAGGACGCCGAGGAACGCGTCGATCCGGTCCGGTGCGCGGTGGCGGGGGGCCAACTCGCGCACCGCCATGTGCAGCGCGGCGGCGACCGGTCGGCGCAATGACTGGTCCGGTCGAGCTTCGATCTTGCCGCTGCCCCAGAGCCGGTTGATCGCCTGGGACCGGAGGGTGTTGAGCAGGACCGTCTTGCCGACGCCGCGTAGCCCGGTGAGCATCAGGCTGCGCTCGGGTCGGCCGCGGGCGATGCGCTCCAGCACGATGTCGAAGACGTCCAGCTCCCGCCCCCGCCCGGCGAGTTCGGGCGGGCGCTGGCCGGCGCCCGGCGCGTACGGGTTGCGGACCGGATCCACGCATCGCAGATTATCGGGCCATCTAGCTGCGGGGCTAGACATGGATAGATGGGGCTACCGGCGTGTCGGAACCGTCGACAACAAACTAGGGCTGTCTAGCGTCCACGCTAGACAGCCCTAGTTTTGCCAATCGGCGGACCGGCCGCCCAGCTCGGAGCTACCGCTTCTTCAGACAGAGCACGTAGTCGAACAGGTCGACCGAGTTGTCGTGCACGTAGTTCGCTGTCGCCTGAGGCGCGAGCACCTCACACCGGTCGCCGTCGGTGGTCGCCGGAATGCGCAGCAGCACCTGATACGTGTTCGGGCCGCACGGCACCTTGCGGAGCTCCGCGTCGTCCTCGCTGCCGTCGTTCACCACGCAGTCGCCCCGCGCGAACTCCTCGTCCGGAGACGGCGCGGCTGACGGCGGCGCGTCGCTGGGCAGGGCGGGTGGCACGACCGGAGCGCTCGTCGACGGGGTACGCGCCGCATCGCTGCCAGCGTCGGCCACCTTCCAGACCGCCCAACCGGCCAGGCCGAGGCACGGACAGAGCACCAGCAGCACCACCGCCGCGATGATGAGGGCGACGTTGCGGCCGGTCTTCGTCGGCGCGGCGGGCGGCATCCCGTAGCCGCCGGGCGGCTGCTGACCCCACGGGGCGGGTGGCTGACCCGGTATCGGACCGGCTGGCTGACCGGGCGTCGGGCCGGCCGGCGGGAACGGGCCCGGCGGAGGGTACGGCCCGGGCGGCGGGTAACCCGGGCCCGAGGTCGGCGGTGGCGCCCACATCGGAGTGGTCGGCGGCTCCGGATTGTCGGACTGCGGCCCCGGGTTGGTGGGCGGCGGCGCCCACATGGGTGCCGTCGGTGGCTCCGCGTCGGCCGGCGGCGGACCCCACTGCTGCCGGGTCGGGTCGTCGGAGGCCGGCGGGGTGCTCCACTGCTGCCGGGTCGGATCGTCGGAGGCCGGCGGGGTGCTCCACTGCGGCACGGTCGGGTCGACCGGTGGTGAGCTGTCAGGCCCGCTGGGCGGGCGCTGGTACGGGTCGTCCGGCTGATCGGAACCCGCAGGTCCGTAGGTCGTCATGTCATCCCCGGGGGTGGGTGGTCTCAGCGTTGCTTGAGGCAGAGGACGAAGTCGAGAGTGTCCAGCTCACTGTCGAAGAAATACCAGTTGGTGTAACCCTTCACCTTGTCGCACTTGGTCTCGGCGTCCCGCTCGCCGCTGGTCGGGCCGTCGATCCGGCTCAGCACCTCGTACGACTTCGCGGTGCAACCGCTGATCAGCAGCTTGGGTTTGCCGCCGGCGGCGCCGTCGTTGCGGACGCACTGGCCGACCTTGGCGAACCGGGGATCGGCCGACGACTCCGGCGCCGCCGCGCTCGGCGCGGGCTCGACCGCGTCCGCGCTGGGCTCACCGGCAACCGCCGCCGGACTGCTCGGCGCCGCCGCCGGCGCCGGGTCGCTCTGCCCATCGCGGAACCAGAACACACCGGCGACGGCCAGCACCACGAGGACGACGGCCAGCACCGCGATCAGCGGCCCCCGGCCGCGCCGGCCTGGTGCCGGATCCTCGCCGTACGGGTCGTCGGGCCGGTACGGCGGCTGCTCGCCGTAGGTCGGTGTCGGCTGGTACGAGCCGCCGTAGGGCGCGCCGGGCGCTGCACCGTACTGCGTTCCCGGACCGCCTCCGTAGGTCGGCTCGCCGTATGACCCGGGCCCCTGCGGGCCGGGCGGATACGACGAGACCGCCGGCGGGTAGGACTCGGGCGTCGGTGGGTACGACTCGGGCCTGGGCGGGTACTGCCGCTGCACCGGATGACCTGGTGTCTCATCGGGTCGCTGGCCACGCCACGGCCCCGGGTGGCCGCCTCCCGGTTGTCCGTAGTTCGTCATGCCGCCCTCCTGCACGAGTGGTGAGAGGCCGGCCACCAAAGCGCGACGCGGACTCCGAGGTCACCGTAGCGTGGTCCACTGATGAGCTCACCTCCACCGAGCGCCACGGCCCTCGCCGGCCGTCGCGTCAGCACCACACCGGCACTGATCTGGACCGCGTTGATCGTGGTCTACCTGCTCTGGGGGTCGACCTATCTGGCCATCCGGATCACCGTGGAGACGCTGCCCCCGCTGCTGTCGGCCGCCCTCCGGTTCGCGGTGGCCGGCCTGATCCTGGCGGTGGTGCTGCGGTTGCGCCGGGGCCCCGGCGCGCTGCGGGTGGACCGACGGCAACTCGGCTCCGTCGCGTTGGTCGGGGTGCTCCTGCTCGCCGGTGGCAACGGCCTGGTGGTGCTCGCCGAATCGGGGCCGCCCGGCGTCGCGGTGCCGTCCGGGATCGCCGCGCTGCTGGTGGCCACGGTGCCGCTGCTGGTGGTGCTGTTGCGCTCGGCCACCGGGGACCGGCCGCCGCTCTGGACGTTCGCCGGGGTCACTGTGGGCTTCGTCGGCCTGATCCTGTTGGTGCTGCCCGGCGGTGGTTCGGGCGCGGTGCCGCTGGTCGGGGCGTTGACTGTGGTGGCGGCGACCGCCTCCTGGTCGGTCGGGTCGTTCCTGTCCGGACGGATCCGGATGCCCGCCGACCCCTTCGTGGCCACCGTGTACGAGATGGTGGCTGGCTCGCTGGTGCTGGCGGTCGTCGCCGCCGGTCGGGGCGAACTGGCCGACTTCCACCCGGCGGCGGTCAGCACCCGGTCCTGGTTGGCGCTGGGCTACCTCATGGTGGCTGGTTCACTGGTGGCCTTCACCGCGTACGTCTGGCTGCTGCACAACGCGCCGATCTCGCTGGTGTCGACGTACGCCTACGTGAACCCGGCGGTCGCGGTGGTGCTCGGCGCGCTGCTGGTGGCCGAGCCGGTCACCCCGCAGGTGCTGCTCGGCGGTGCCGTCATCGTGGCCGGGGTCGCGGTGGTGGTGGTCACCGAACGGCCGCGTCGGTCCGGCACGGGATCACGATCGGGGGTCACGCCGGTGCGCGAGCGTCGGTAACGTCCGGGCCATGTCGGCCGCCGCGCTGGTGTCGATCGCTCTGCTCGGCACATTGGTCGGCCTCGTCGTACCCCTGATGTCGCGGCGCTTCGCCACGGCGGACGCCGGGTCGTGGGCGTTTGCACCGCCGCAGCCGTTCCGGCGGCCCTGGGTCGCGCCGATGGTGGCGGCCAGCGTCTTCGTCGGCCTTGCCGGCGCGGCTGCCGACGACCCGGCGTTACCGGTCTTCCTCGCGGTCGGGGCGGTCGGTCTGGTGCTCGCGCGGGTCGACCTGGCCTGCCTGCGGCTGCCCGACCCGCTGGTCCTCATTGCCGGGTTGCTGGCCCTCGGGGGTCTGACAGTTGCGGCGGTGCTGTCCGACGCTCCCGGCCGGCTGCTCGGCGTGCTGGGCGGCGCGGCGGTCGCGGGGACGGCGCACGTGCTGCTGGCAGTGCTGCCCGGGTCCCGACTGGGTTTCGGCGACGTGAAACTCGCCACCGTCCTCGGCCTGCCGCTCGGCTGGCTGGGGCGGGACGCCCTGCTGGCCGGGATTCTGCTGCCGCACGTCCTGCAGGGCGTCCTGGTCCTCGGCCTGCTGGCCGCCCGAAAGGTGCACCGGGACACCGCGCTACCCCTCGGCCCAGCCCTGCTGACCGGCGCCTGGCTCGCCGCTCTCCTCACCTGACCCCCACCCCGCGCCGCAAGCCCCGCGCCGCAAGCCCCGCGCCGCAAGCCCCGCGCCGCAAGCCCCGCGCCGCAAGCCCCGCGCCGCAAGCCCCGCGCCGCAAGCCCCGCGCCGCAAGCCCCGCGCCGCAAGCCCCGCGCCGCAAGCCCTGCGCCGCAAGCCCTGCGCCGCAAGCCCTCGTCGATCTTGCGGTTTCGGTGCCGGCACAAGGTGCATCTCCACGCAGAAGGGCAACAGAAAGCGCAAGATCGGCGCAGCTAAGGGGCGGGGTCTGGGGGGAGGAGGGGGCGGGGGTTAGATCAGGCGGAGTTGGCGGTCCTTTGGGCGGCGGGGTTCTTCTTCGCCGAAGCGTTCGAAGAGGCCCGGGTCGATGCTGGAGAGGAACGGCGAGGGGGCGCAGTCGCGCTCCGCGCCGTGGCGGATGCGGCGGGCCGCGTGACTGACGTACAGCCGGTCCTGGGCCCGGGTCAGGCCGACGAAGAAGAGCCGGCGCTCCTCGGCGACGGCGTCGTCGTCTGGTGTCGAGCCCGGCCAGCGCAGCGGCAGCAGCCCGTCCTCGACGCCGACCAGGAAGACCACCGGGAACTCCAGGCCCTTCGCGGCGTGCAGGGTGAGCAGCGTGACCGCCTCGGCGCGCGGGTCCAGCGCGTCCACCTCCGCGCCGGTCGCCAACTGCGACAGGAAGGTCTCCAGGTCGTCGCCGCAGCGCCGGGCCAACGGGGTCAGCAGGTCCACCGCCGAGCGGACGTCCTCGGGGCGGACGGTGCTGCCCGCGCCGTCCAGGGTGGGCACGGCGAACCGCTCCGCGACCACCTGACCGGCCAGCCGCACCCGGGCGGCCAGCGAGCCGGCCAGACCGTCGGCGTGCCGTAGCTCCCGGGCGATGGCGGCAACCCCGGGCCGATCCCGCAGCCGGTCGTGGGAACGCTTCTGCACGGGGATGTTGGCCCGGGTCAGGGCGTCCACGATCGGGGCGGCCTGCGCGTCGGTGCGGTACAGCACGGCGATGTCGGAGAACGACAGCGAGGTGGACCGGCCGTCGATGCGACCCGAGTCCAGCGAGCGGTGCGACAGCCCGCCGACCAGGTCGTCGACGGTACGCACCACGAAGTCGGCCTCCTCGACCACGGACGCCGCCGGGTAGCGCCCGACCAGCGGGGCCTCCGGGTCGAGCCGGGCCGGGTCCAGTCGTCGACCCCGCACCAGCGAGGACGGCGCGATGGCCTGCACCGCGGCGGCCAGGATCGGCGCCGACGAGCGGTAGTTGCGGTTGAGCCGCACCAGTCGGGCGTCGGTGAAGTCCTCGGAGAAGCGCAGGAAGTAGCCGACGTCGGCACCCCGGAACGAGTAGATCGCCTGGTCCGGGTCGCCGATCGCGCAGAGGTTGCCGTCGGTGGGGCTGAGCAGCCGCAGCAGCTCGTACTGCACCTCGTCGACGTCCTGGTACTCGTCGACGAAGATCCACCGCCAGCGGTCCCGGTACCGCTCGACCAGCTTCCGGTCGGCCCGCAGCAACTCCACCGGCAGGGTCACCAGCTCGTCCAGGTCCACCAGGTCCTGCTTACGCAGCAGGGACGTGTAGGTGGCGCTGTCGTCGCCGGCCTCGGTGCGGGCCGCCGCCCGCTCGGCGTCGTCGGCGATCCGGAAGTCGGCCGGCAGGCCCGCAGCGGCGGTGTTCTCCCGCAGGATCAGCAGCCCCAGCGCGTGGAACGTGCCCACTGTGACGTCCTCGGCGACCGGGCCGAGCAGGCCGTCGAGGCGGTGCCGCAACTCCTCGGCGGCCCGGCGGGTGAACGTGATCGCGAGGCAGTGCTCGGGGAAGACGTTCAGCTCCGCGCAGAGGTACGCGATCCGGTGGGTCAGTGTCCTGGTCTTGCCGGTGCCCGGACCGGCCACGATGAGCAGCGGGCCACCAGGTGCCGACGCGGCCACCCGCTGCATGGCGTCCAGCCGGTCCAGCAGGCCGGTACCGACCTCCTCCATGCCGGCGAGCATCGGCTCGAACGGTTCGTGCGGAGACGGCGGCGACGCGATCGGCGGCGCGGGCGTCGGGGCCGGCTTCCGCTTCGGCTCCGACTTCGCCGCCGCCGGGCGCTTTGCCGCGACCCGGGGCGCCGGCTCCGTGGGCCGTCGCTGCGCCGGCACCGGTACGTCGAACAGGGTCTCCTGCGCGCCCAGCTCGGCCGGGTCGAAGAGCGTGATCACGCCGTACTCGCCGTCGTAGCCGGGCACCCGCCGGACGTCGCCGCGCCGCAGCCGCCCGATGCCCTCCGCGAGCAGTTCACCGCCGGCCTGCTCGATGTCGGCCAACGGCGTCGTGGTCAGGATCTCCAGCTCGGGGCCGAGTGCGGCGAGCAACTCGTTGAACCGCCCCTCGACCTTCTTCGACCGGGCACCCACCTTGTTGATCTCGCCGAGGATCTCGGCCAGCGGCACCAGGTGAGTGACGTCCCGGGCGTGTGCCGGCCGGTGCCCGGCCGGACGGTCGGCCAGCTCCTCGACCCGGCTGAGGACACCCACGGTGAGCGGTTTGCCGCACTCGGGGCAGCGGCCGCCGGCGGTCCGGGTGCGCTCCGGAGACCAGTTCACCCCACACAGCCGGTGCCCGTCCGCGTGGTACTTGCCCTCCTCCGGGAAGAACTCGACAGTGCCGGCCAGGCCGTCACCGGTACGCAGCGCCTCCCGAACGGCGAAGTAGTCCCGTTCCGCGGTCAGCACTGTCGCCTCCCGGCCGAGAGCCGGTGGCGAGTGCGCGTCCGAGTTGGACACCAACTGGTAGCCGTCCAGGCTGCCGACGCGCCAGTTCATCGCGGGGTCGGAGGAGAGCCCGGTCTCCACGGCGAAGATGTGTTCGGCCAGGTCGGCGTAGCAGTCCGCGATCGCGTCGAAGCCGGACTTCGAGCCCAACGCGGAGAACCACGGCGTCCAGATGTGCGCGGGCACCAGGTAACCGTCGGGGCTGGCCTCAAGCGTGATCTCCAGCAGGTCGCGGGAGTCCAGTCCGAGGATCGGCCGGCCGTCGGAGCCGAGGTTGCCGATCCGGCCGAGGGCGGTGTTGAACCGGGCCACCGCGTCCAGATCCGGCAGGTAGATCAGGTGGTGCACCTTGCGGGTCCGGTCGTCCCGCTTGTAGATGGTGGAGATCTCCACGCTCAGCATGAACCGGACCGGGTCCGCCTCCGCCGTCGAGGCGAGTCGGGGTGGCAGTCGGCGGGCGATGTCCCGTTCCGCTTCCGGGTCGAGTCGGTAGAGCCCCGGCTCGGCCGGGCGCAGCGTCTCCCGCAGGTGGTCGTACCAGGCGGGGTGGGTGAAGTCGCCGGTGCCGAGCAGGCCGATGCCCTTACGCCGGGCCCACCACGCGAGGTTCGGCGTGGTGAGATCACGGCTGCACGCGCGCGAGTACTTCGAGTGGATGTGCAGGTCCGCGACGAATGGCGGTAGGCCACCGGGGGGTACGGCGCTGAACGGGGGCACGCCGCATCCTGTCACGCCCGCCGCGCCGGCCACCCGCCGCCACGCGCGGACGTGACCTCCGCTATGCCGAGCGCAGCTCGACCAGACTGATTTGCGGCTCCGCGCCGACCCGGACCGGCGGACCCCAGAAACCGGCGCCGTTGGTCACGTAGACCTTGGTGCCGTCCACCTCACCGAGCCCGCTGACCACCGGCTGCTCCAGCCGGACGGCCAGGTTGAACGGCACCATCTGCCCGCCGTGGGTGTGCCCGGACAACTGAAGATCGACGCCGTACCTGGCTGCCTCCATCGCAGCCGCAGGCTGGTGCGCGAGCAGGACGACGGGCCGGCTCGGGTCGCGGTCACCGAGGGCGGCGGCGAAGTCCGGACCGGCCGCGAGGCCGGTGCCCGCCCCGCTGAGGTCGTTCACGCCAGCCAGGTCGAGCACCCCACCCCGGGCCTGGATCTCCTGCCGCCGGTTCTGCAGCACCCGCAGACCGAGCCGGTCGACCTCCTGGACCCACTCCTCGACGCCGGAGTAGTACTCATGGTTGCCGGTGACGAAGAAGCTGCCGTAGCGGGAGCGCAGGTCGCGCAGCGGCGCGGCGGCCGAGCCGAGTTCGGCGACGGAGCCGTCCACCAGGTCACCGACGACGGCGACGATGTCCGCGTCGAGCCGGTTGATCGCGGCGACGATCCGCTCGGTGTGTGCCCGGCCGCGCAGCGGGCCGAGGTGGATGTCGGAGACGGTGGCGATGCGCAGACCGTCCATGCTGCGGGGGAGCTTGGCGAGCGGGATCCGCACCCGGTCCAGCTGCGGCGGGCCGAGGGCGGTGCGGACGCCGTACCCCGTGATGCCGGTGGCGGTGAGGCCGGCGAAGATGGCCGCCCCACGGGCCAGCAGCAACCGACGGGACGGGTCGTGGTCCGGTGCCGCGACAGCGCCGGCGGCCGGCGGGTCGGTCGGCCCGGCGGCACCGACCAGTACCGGTTCGGGCGCGGCGGTGGTCGGCTCCGCGGCAACCACCCGGCGGCGCAGCACCAGCCGGGCGACGAGCATCGGCACTTCCAGCACGACAAGCACGACAAGCAGGTAGAACATCAGCGCGAGCCACAGGTAGCCCGGCCAGGCGAGCCAGTAGAGCCCGGCCTGCGTCCCGGCGAGGGTGACCGGCACCAGCACGGCCAGCACCACGGCGGTGATCGCGCCGACCCGTCGCCAGCGACCCGGTGTGGTGGTGTCCCGAACCAGCCGCTTCCACAGGTAGAGGTGGATGAGACCGGTGACCAGCGCCAGGACAGCCACGAACCCCAGAACCGCCATCATGTGTGCGCGCCTCCCTCAGCCGCCCGCGAACGGGGGCAGGACATCGATCGTGGCCCCGGCCGGTAGGGGTGCCTGACGATCATGACAGGTGACGCCGTTCACGAGGAAACTCGCCACCCGCAGCACCCTGGCGAGACGGTCGCCGTGGCGCTGGGACAGCTCGGCCGTGAGGTCGTCGAGTGACCGCCCACCGGGGACGGCCTCCTCGGCGCGGCCGGCGGCGGCGCGGGCGCCAGCGAAGTAGCGGACGGTCAGCGGTGTCCCCGGCATGCTCAGCCCCCGATCGCGGACATCGGTCGGGTCGGTTGGAGGAAGGTCGGGTCGTCGATGCCGTGCCCGGCGCGCTTGCCCCACATCGCGGTACGCCAGCGTCGGGCCAGCTCGTCGTCGTCCGCGCCGGCCCGCAGCGCGGCGCGCAGATCCGACTCCTCGGTGGCGAAGAGGCAGGCGCGGACCTGACCGTCGGCGGTCAGCCGGGTGCGGTCGCAGTCCCCGCAGAAGGGGCGGGTGACGCTGGCGATCACACCGACCCGGGCGGGACCTCCGTCGACCAGCCAGGTCTCCGCCGGTGCCGCACCGCGCTCGGCCGGGTCGGGGCTGAGATCGAAGGCGGTACGCAGGGACGCCAGGATCTCCTCGGCGGTGACCATGGTGTCGCGGGCCCAACCGTGCTGGGCGTCCAGCGGCATCTGCTCGATGATCCGCAGCTGGTAGTCGTGATCGAGGGCGAAGCGGAGCAGCGCTGGCGCCTCGTCCTCGTTCACACCTCGCATCAGCACTGAGTTGATCTTCACGGGGCTGAGGCCGACTGCCGCCGCCCCGGCCAGCCCGGCCAGCACCGCGTCGAGGCGGGGACGGCGGGTGAGCGTGGTGAACCGGTCCGGGTCCAGGGTGTCCAGTGAGACGTTCACCCGGTCCAGGCCGGCCGCGCGCAACGCCGGGGCCAGCCGGTCCAGGCCGATGCCGTTGGTGGTCAGCGAGACCCGGGGGCGGGGCTGGAGGGCGGCGACGGCCGTCACGATGTCGACCAGCCCGGGTCGGATCAGCGGCTCACCGCCGGTGAACCGCACCTCGGTCACGCCGAGCATCTCGACCGCCACCTGGACCAGCCGGACGATCTCCTCGTCGGTCAGCAGCTCGGGGCCGGCCAGCCAGGGCAGCCCTTCCGCCGGCATGCAGTAGGTGCAGCGCAGGTTGCACTTGTCGGTGAGGGACACGCGCAGGTCCCGGGCGACGCGGCCGTACCGGTCGACGAGGACGCCGTCGGACCCCGGGGCGGCGCTCACCTGTCGACCGTAGCGCGCTCGGCCCGGCCCAGGACGGCGCGGGCGGTCCGGACGACCGCATCTCGGTAACTGGCGCCGAAGAGCGCGGTGTGCACAAGCAGCAGATGCAGCTGATGTAGCGGCACGCGGTCCCGCCAACCGTCCGACAGCGGCCAACTCTCCTGGTAGGCGGCCAGCACCCGACCCAGGTGGGGGATGCCGCCGAAGAGGGCGAGCTGGGCGAGATCCGTTTCCCGGTGCCCACCGTGCGCCGCCGGGTCGACCAGCCAGGCCCGGTCGTCGGCCCCCCACAGCACGTTGCCCGGCCACAGGTCGCCGTGGATGCGCGCGGGCGGCTCGTCGCCGCCGAGCCCGTCGAGGCGACCGATCACCTGCTCGACCAGATCGGCGTCGGCCCCGCTGAGCGCACCGCCGTCGACCGAGCGTCGCAGGTAGGGGGCGAGGCGCCGCTCGACGAACCAGGTCGACCAGCGCCCCTCGGTGGGGGTGTTGTCCTGGGGAAGCGCGCCGATGAAACCGGGCCAGGCCGCACCGAAGGTGGTCGCGCCCGCCCGGTGCAACCCGGCCAACTCCCGGCCGAAGCGCTCCGCGGCCTCCGGCGTCGGCTCGCCGGGCTCCACCCAGTCGAGCGCCAGCAGCTCCGGCAACACCACGATCACCTCGGGTACGGCGACCGCGCCCGCCTCCCGCAGCCAGCGCAGGCCGGCGGCCTCGGCGGCGAAGAAGCCCTCCGGCACCGGTCGGTCGGCGTTCTCCGGCCAGGACTTGGCGAAGACGGAGTGGCCGTCGTCGAGGGTGAGCCGGGCGGCGGCGCAGATGTCTCCACCGGCGACCGGCGTCTCCCGGAGCCGCTGATGGGTCCGGAAGGTCGGGAGGTGCGCCGGATGCGCGCGCAGGTACGCCAGGTCCATCAGCGCACGGTAACCGCTCCTTACGACAGCCAGGTGTCGCCCGACGACATCGGCGCTCTTTCGGCACTCGTCGGTGTGGCATGAGCAGGGAAAACACGCTGCGTAACTGTGGATAAGCCGCGTGTCGTCCACAGGGGTGGCCGGGCCCGGTGCCCCCGCCGCAGGCTTCCGACATGACCTCGACCGAACGCCCCCAGTTGGCCGTCCGCTCACCCGCCGACCTGATCGCCGCCGTGCCGTACCTGCTGGGTTTCCACCCCGCCGACAGCGTGGTCGCGGTGGCGCTGCGCGGTCGGCAGATCATCTTCGCCGCCCGCGCCGACCTGCCCGAGCCGTCCACGGATCCCCTCGACCGGGCCCGACACCTGGCCGGGGTGATCCACCGGCAGGGCGCGGAGGCTGCCACGGTCGTGGGTTACGGCCCGCCCGACCGGGTCACCCCGAGCGTGGATGCCGTACGCGCCGCGCTGACCGGTGTCGGCCTGGAGGTGCTCGACGCGCTGCGGGTGACCGACGGCCGGTGGTGGTCCTACCTCTGCACCGAGGCCGAGTGCTGCCCACCCGAGGGTCGCCGCTACGACCCGGAGATCAACCAGGTGACGGCGTCGGCGGTCTTCGCCGGCCAGGTGGCTCTCCCGGACCGGGCCGCCCTCGTGGCGCAGGTGTCGCCGGTCGAAGGGCCGGCCCGGGACGCGTTGCGCGCGGCCGCCGTCGGGGCCGAGAAACGGCTCGTCGACCTGATCGAGGGCGCGCCCGCCAGCGATCTGCTCGGCGGTCGAGCGGTGCGCTCCGCCGGGGTGACGGCGGTTCGCGAGGCGCAACGCCGGCAGCGGCGCGGTGAACGGCTCGACGATGCGGAGGTCGCCTGGCTGTGCCTGCTGCTGACCCACCTGCCGGTGCGCGACCACGCCTGGGAACGCACCGACGGTCGCGATCGGGACATCGCCCTGTGGACCGACGTGCTGCGCCGGGCCGAGCCGGAGCTGACCGCCGCGCCCGGTGCGTTGCTGGCGTTCGCTGCCTGGCGCGCCGGGCAGGGCGCGTTGGCGGCGGTCGCGCTCGAACGCACGCTCGGTCTGCACCCCGGCTACTCGCTCGCCCTGCTGCTGGACGACCTGATCCGGCGCGGCGTGCCCCCGGCCGAGCTGGACGGCTGGCCGTCGGTCGGGATGCCCGGGGTCATCCGTCCCCGCAGACGGAGCCGACGTGGCCGCCGCTGACCGGTCCGATCACACGCTTGGTAATACCGCGGGTGCTACCAGAATTGGTAGGCTGGCGGACATGACCGTCAAGCGCTCCGTGAGCCTCCCCGACGACGTCGCGGAGTGGCTGGATCGGCAGCCCAACGTCTCGGCCGCCATCACCGCGGCGGTACGAGCCCAGATGGAGGTCATGCACCTCGACGAGGTGCTGCGGCGTGCCGGCATCGAGGTGACCGAGGCGGGCCGGGCGCGGTGGCGGGAGCGGCTGGCGACGCCCATTCCGGCGGACGCCCTGGCCGAAGGACGCCGGATGTTGGGCCGCGCGGGATGAGCGATCAGATCGCTGCCGTCTTCGACGCGTCGGCGTTGACGGCCTACCTCGAGGGCAACCCATCGGTGGGGGAGCTGATGCTGGAGGTCGCCGACGAGGGTCGGCAGGTGGCCGTACCGGCGACGTGCCTGGCTGTCGCCTTCGCAAACGCGACCGACGAGATCGATGCCGCGCTGCTGGCCCTGATGATGACCGCGCCGATGATCCGCCTGCTGCCTCTCGACGCCGAGGACGTGCGAGACACCGGCACGTTGGCCCGCGCCGGGGACGGTGACATCTCGCTCGGCCATGCCGCCCGTGCGGCACTCACCCACGAGGCGCACTACGCGACGGCGCGACCCGAGGCCGCGGCGAAGGTGCTCCCCACCAACTGGAGCATCCTCCAGCTGGCCTGACGAGCGACAAGGCTGCGACGCGAACCCGAGTCGATCATGCGCAGGGCGGGCCCTGGCCGCTTCCCTCGGCACCGCCCTCCGTCGAAGGATGTACGCGTTGCTCCTGTCCACGGCCGACGCGGCCGGCTCACCACCGCCGGAGAATGATCTCGTGGCCGTTAACCGTGTCGGTACGACATGACCCCCGAGTTGCTGCTGTCGCTGGCCGGGCTGGCGTTGATCGACAGCACCAGCATCGGCACCCTCTTCATCCCGGTCTGGCTGCTGCTCGCACCCGGGACGATCAACGCGCGGCGGATCCTCGTCTACCTCGGCACCATCGCCGTCTTCTACTTCGCCGTGGGGCTGCTGCTCGCCCTGGGTGGCAGCCAGTTGGCCGACGTCCTCGGCGGGGCGATGGACAACCGGCCGGTGCTCTGGGCGCAGCTCGTTCTCGGGGTCGGGCTGTTCGCGCTCAGCTTCCGGTACGACGGCAAACGACGCCCACGCGGCGGCGGTGTGCTGCGGTGGCGGGACCGCGTCACAGCTGGCGACTCCTCGGTGCGCTGGCTGGTGGGGCTGGCGCTCCTCGCCGCGCTCGCGGAGGTGGCGACGATGCTGCCGTACCTCGGCGCGGTCGGCCTGCTGACCACCTCCGAGGTCGGTGCGGCGCAGATGGTGGGTCTGCTCGCTGCCTACTGCGTGGTCATGGTGTTGCCGGCGGTGCTGCTGCTCGGAGCGCGAATGGCGTGGCCGAGGTTGGTCGAGCCGGTGCTGGGCCGGCTCAACGCCTGGATCGCGCGCCACTCCGGCGGCATGCTCGGCTGGATCCTCGGCATCGCGGGCTTCCTGCTGGCCCGCGACGCCGTGATCCGGCTGGACCTGCTCGACCAGTTGGTGATCAGACTGTGATCCGTTCGGGGCGGGCGTAGACGTTCATCGTGTTGCCGCGCAGGAAGCCAACAAGTGTCATGCCCGCCTCCTCGGCCAACTCGGCGGCGAGGGTGCTCGGGGCGGACACCGCGGCCAGCAGCGGCAGCCCGGCCATCCACGCCTTCTGGGTCAGCTCGAAGCTGGCCCGCCCGGAGACCAGCAGCAGGTGCCCGGCGAGCGGCAGCCGGCGCTCCCGCACCGCCCAGCCGATCACCTTGTCCACGGCGTTGTGTCGGCCCACGTCCTCGCGCAGCACCACCAGTTCGCCGTCGGGGGTGAACAAGCCGGCCGCGTGCAGCCCGCCGGTCCGGTCGAAGCCGCGCTGGGCGGCGCGCAACCGGTCGGGCAGGTCGGCGAGCAGCGTGGCCGGCACGCTGAGAGGGTCCGCCGAGACCGGGAAGAGCGACCGGGTGCGTACCGCGTCGATGCTGGCCTTGCCGCAGACCCCGCAGGAGCTGGTCGTGTAGAAGTTCCGGGACGGGTCGGTGGTCGGTTCCGGCACTCCGGGGGCGAGCACCACGTCCACCACGTTGTACGTGTTCGGTGTCTCCGCGCCGGCGCAGAGCTGCGCGGTCAGCACGTCGTCGGTCGACCGGATCAGCCCCTCCGTCAGCAGGAACCCGATGGCCAGGTCCAGGTCGTCGCCGGGGGTACGCATGGTGACGGCGAGCGGCCGCCGTCGGCCGGGGCCGGCCGCGCCGACCCGGATCTCCAGCGGCTCTTCCACGGCGAGGGTGTCCGGCCGGCGGACCGACCCGCGGCCGGCGCTCGCCGCGTCCAGGTCGATCCGGAGTACGCCCCTGCGATCAGTTGCCCGTCCCATCCCGCCATCCTCCCCCCACCCCACCCCGAACCACCCACCCCAACCCCACCCACCCCCACCCCGCGCGTTGATCATGAAGTTGTCCGCGCGTGTTGTCGGCGTGTCGAGCGACAACTCCATGATCACCAGGGTGACGGGTTGGGCTGGCGCATCCGAGCGCCGGCACGGTTACCGTGGCCGGGTGGGGACGTACGCAGCAGTGGTGCTCGCGGGTGGGGCCGCCCGACGGATGGGCGGGGTCGACAAGCCCGCGCTTCCGGTCGGTGGTCGGCCGATGCGTGACCGCGTGCTGGCCGCCGTCGCCGACGCGACGCCGCGGGTGCTGGTCGGTGCGGCCCAGGGCGTGCCGGCGGGTGTGCGGGTCGTCCGGGAGGACCCGCCCGGCGGGGGCCCGGTCGCCGCGGCGGCGGCCGGCCTGGCGCTGCTGGATCCCGACATCGCCCTTGTCGCGCTGCTCGCCGGCGATCTGCCGCTGCTCACCCGGGCCGCGATCAGTGACCTGTTGAACCACTTCGACGGTGAGTCCGCACGCACCGGACCGGCCGGAGACCGCTCCGCGTCGGCACCGCCGCCCAGCGGCGGCGAGCGGGGACCGGACGGGGTGTGCTTCGTGGACGGGGACGGGCGGCGGCAGTCGCTCTGTGGTGTCTGGCGGGTCGCGGCGCTGCGGGCGGCGTTGGACCGGCTGGCCGTCGAGCGGGGCGGGAGCCTGTCCGGGGCGCCGGTCCGGGCGCTGCTGGCCGGTCTCGTGGTGCGGGAGGTGGCCTGGTCCGGCGAGGGGCCGCCGCCGTGGTTCGACTGCGACACTGACGAGGACGTACGCCGGGCGGAGGAGTGGGCGCGATGACGGTGATGGACGACTGGGTCACGGCGGTGTGCGCCGAGTTGGATCTGGACCCGGCCGCGGTGCCGGTGCCGGCGGTGCTCGATCTGGCCCGGGACGTCGCCCACCAGGTGCTGCGTCCCGGGGCGCCGGTGACCGCGTACCTCTTCGGGTTGGCGGTCGGCCGGGGTGCCGAGCCGGCGGACGCCGCGGCCCGGCTCAGCGCGCTGGCGGGCACCTGGCCGGTCGAGTTGGGTGCCGACCCCGCGGACCCGACGGCCCGCTGACCGCCGCTGTCCGATCCCGGTCCGGGCTGATTCGGCCTACCGGCGGCGTGGGTAGGGTGATCGTGACGGACGGAGGCGATCATGACGGCTGACCACCCCTCGGCCCCGCACGGTGAGCTGCCCGGCGCTTCGACCGAGCCGGCGGAATCGATCCTGCTCGACGAGCCCAGCACCACCGACCTGCGGGCGAAGGTGACCGAGGCGTGGCGGGAGTTCGCCCGCGCGCTCGCCGTGCGGCTGCGGGAACTTCCCGTCGGCGCGCACCTCGACGTGACCCTCGATCCCACGGCCTCCGGCACCGGTGACGCCGTCTACTCGATAAGCGTGGACGTGGACGCGGACCGGGTGTTGTCCGCCCGCGCGGTCGGCAACGCCACCCTGCCGGCGGGGTACCGACTGGACCGGGGCGCGGTGGCGGACATGGTCGCGCTCGGTTGGTCGCCGCCCGGGGTGGTCGCCGGCTCCGGCGGTTCCTTCGGGTTGAACGCCACGACGGGCGAGTCGACCCAGGTGGCCACGCTGCTCTCCCGCACGCTGCGGGACGTCTACGGTGCCCCGCACCCGGCCTTCCTCGTCTACCTGGTGCACGACGCCGAGGGCGAACCGCTGACGGTGGACCCGCTGGGCACCGCGCGTAGCGAGTTCGGCCCGGACGCCGATGTCGAGGCGGACCTGGAGGAGGCGTTGGCCGAGGCGGCTGCCGCTCAGGTCGAGCGGGACGACGTGCTCGACCTGGCCGACCGGGTCCGTACCGTGGTCTCCACGATGTTGAAGTCGGACACCGACCGGTTGCAGATCGACTCGGACGGCGACATCACCATCCGCGCCGGCTCGGCGATGGTCTTCGTGCGGGTGCGGGACAACCCGCCCCTGGTGGACGTGTTCTCCCCGGTGCTCACCGAGGTGGAGCCGACCGAGCGGCTCTACGTGAAGCTCTCCGAGCTGACGAACCGGATGCCGATCGGCCGCCTCTACTGCGCCGATGACACGGTCTGGGCGTCCATCCCGGTGTTCGGCCGCAACTTCCAGGCCACCCATCTGATGCTCGCGGTGCAGGTGATGACCGGTCTCGCCGACGAGTTGGACGACCGTCTGCACGGCGAGTTCGGCGGCAAGCGGTTCTTCGGTGAGGGTGACAAGCCGGTCCGGCGCGACGAGTCGGAGCACCGCACCGGCATGTACCTCTGAACCCGGTCAGTTCACGTCCAGCAGGGTCTTGCCGACTGTCGCGCGCGCCTCGATGGCGGCGTGCGCGTCCGCCGCGCGTTCCAGCGGGAAGCGCTGGCCGATGAGCGGCCGTAGCTGGCCGGCCGCCGCGCCCGCCAGCACCTGATCGGTGTACGCGCGCATCCGCGCGGGCGGCACGTCCGGCCGGACCAGCGTGACGTGCCGCGCCGTGGCGTCCTCCGCCGACACCGGGGACCACCCGCCGCTGGCCAGCCCGAAGCTGACCATCCGGCCACCCGGGTCCAGCAGCTCGAACGCCGTCCGGGCGATGGGGCCGCCGACGCCGTCGAACACCACGTCGACTCCGCCCACCACGTCCCGGATCTGGTCGGCCCAGCCCGGCAGGCGGTAGTCGGCCGTCAGGTCGGCACCGAGGCCGGGCAGCAGGTCCACCTTGCGCGCGCCGCCGGCCACCCCGATCACCTGTGCGCCGGCGCGCGCCGCGAGCTGCACGAGCAGGCTGCCCACGCCGCCCGCCGCCGCTTCCACCAGCACCCGGTCGCCGGGGCGAACGCCGGCCGCCTCGACCAGCAGGGTGGCGGTCCGTCCGTCGGCCAGCAGGGCCACCGCGTCGTCCAGTGCCAGCCCGGCCGGCACCTCGAAGGGCGCGGACGCGTCCACCACCGCCCGTTCGGCGTACCCGCCGGAGCCGCCGGTGGCGCTGACGACCCGGCGCCCGGTCAGCGCCGGGTCGACGTCCGACCCGACCGTGGTGATCACCCCGCCGACGCCGTTGCCGGGGATCAGCGGTGGGGTGAGCCGGAACGGGCCGGGGCGTCCGGAGCGTAGCTGCGTCTCGATGAAGGTGATGTTCACGTGCGCGACGTCGATCAGCACCTGCCCGGGTCCGGGCACCGGGTCGGGCGCCGGGCCGGGGACCAGCACCTCGGGTCCGCCGAACTCCCGTAACCAGATCGCCCGCATGACAGCCCCCTCGGCCTCGATGGGCTGCCTCGCCCACTCGGGGTCAGTCCATCTCCTCAACTCGGGTTGAGGTCAAGAGGTGCCGGCGGACGGCCCGACGCCGGGCGATTCGACCAGCCGGGAGAGCACGATGGTGCTGCGGGTGGAGGTCACGAAGGACTCGGCCCGCAGTCGTTCCAGCGCTGCCTCCAGGTGGGCGATGTCGGCGGCGCGGAGGTGCACGAGCGCGTCCGCCTCCCCGGAGACGGTGTACGCGCCGACCACCTCGGGGTGTCGGCGGGCGGCCACACCGATCTGCGCCGGGGTGGTCCGGCCGGCGCAGAACAGCTCGACGAAGGCTTCCGTCGTCCAGCCGACGGCGGCCGGATCAACGACGGCCGTGAATCCCCTGATCACGCCGGTGGCGCGTAGTCGGTCGACGCGACGCTTGACCGCTGGGGCGGAGAGTGACACCCGAGCGCCGATGTCGGCGTACGACGCGCGGGCGTCCGCGACAAGTAACGCAATGATCCGCTGGTCTACCGCGTCTATCTGCAACGTTCCGCCTCTGGGAAGCAACACTTGTGGCTGTTTTCAACGTTCCACGGTACCTACTCTTGGTGACCGTGAACCAGCAGCGTTTCCCGCGAAAGCGGACATATCTCATGTGCTCGCCGGACTACTTCGCGGTCGAGTACGCGATCAACCCGTGGATGGACGTGACCACCCCGGTCGACCGGGACCTGGCCGTCAAGCAGTGGGACCGGCTGCGCGAGACGCTTGTCGGCCTCGGCCACGAGGTACACCTGCTCACCCCCGAGCAGGGCCTGCCCGACATGGTCTACGCCGCCAACGGCGGCTTCGTGGTGGACGGCAGCGTCTACGGCGCCCGGTTCAAGCACGAGCAGCGGGCCGCCGAGGCCGCCGCCCACCACGCCTTCTACGAGGCGCAGGGCTGGCGGTTCATCGCACCCAGCGAGACCAACGAGGGCGAGGGCGACTTCGCGTACGTGCCGGAGGCGCACGGCGGACTCATCCTGGCCGGGCACGGCTTCCGCACCGAGATCCCCGCGCACGCGGAGGCGCAGGAGGCGTTGGGTCGTCCGGTGGTGTCGCTGCGCCTGATCGACCCGCGCTTCTACCACCTGGACGTGGCGCTCGCGGCCATCGACGACGAGAACATCGTCTACTTCCCGGGCGCGTTCTCCGCGGCCAGCCAGCGGGTGCTCACCCAACTCTTCCCGGACGCGGTGATCGCCGACGACGAGGACGCGATGGCCTTCGGGCTCAACCTGGTCAGCGACGGCGCGAACGTGGTCCTCAACAGCGAGGCCACCCGCCTGGCCGGCAAGCTCAAGGCGGCCGGGTACACGCCGGTCCCCGTCGAGCTGGCCGAGCTGAAGAAGGGCGGCGGCAGCGTGAAGTGCTGCATCGCCGAGCTGCGGCACTGACCCACTAACGTCTCGGGGCCGGTCTCCCAGTGGGAGACCGGCCCCGAGACGTGCTTGCGGGGGCGATCAGCCCAGCGTGGCCAGCTCGTTGATCAGCACGTTCGACATGACCTGACCGTCGCGCTGCACCTCACGCAGGTACCACTTCTGCTGCGGGGTACGCGGCTGGTTGAACTGCCAGATGCCGCGCGGGCTGTCGATCTGGCCGATCTTGCCCAGGGCCAGGTTGACCTGCTGCGGCGTCGGCTTCCCGCCGGTCAGCTGGATGGCCTGGTCGAGCACCTGCGCCGCGTCGTACGACGCCATCGCGTACGTGGTGGGCGTGACCTGGTACTTCTTGCGGTACGCCGAGGCGAAGACCCGGTTCGACGTGTTGTTCAGGTCGGCCGAGTAGTTCAGCGCGGTCTGGATGCCCAGCGCGTTGTCCTTCAGGTTCTCCAGCACGGTGCCCTCGGTGAGGAAGCCCGGTGCGTAGATCGGCCCGGCGAACTTCTCCCGCAGCTGCTTGATGAACTCGACGGCGGCCGCCCCGGCGAAGAAGCAGAAGACCGCGGTGGGCTTCTTGGCCAGCGCCTTGGAGATGTCCGAGGCGTACGTCGTCTTGCCGGGGTTGCCGGTGGCGTTGGTGTAGGTCACCGGGTCGCTGATCCGCGGGTCGGTCGCGCCGAACTCCTGCTTGAAGCCGCGTACGACGTCCGGGCTGCCGACGTTCTCCGGCATGATGATCGCGACCCGGCCGTTGGCCGGCAGTTGGTCGCGCAGGTAACGCCCGAGCGCCCGGCCGGCCTCGTCGAGCACGTACGAGGTCCGCCAGATGTAGAAGACGCTCTGCAGGCTGCTCGGTGAGGCGTTGGAGCCGATCAGCGGGACCCGGGCCTGCTCCACGGTGTCCCGGATGCCGACCATCACCGCCGAGTTGACCACGCCGGTGAGCGCCAGCACGCCCTGCTTGAGCAGGCCCTCGACGGCGGCCTTGCCCGTCTTCGCGGTGTCGCCCTCGTCGGCGGTCAGCAGCTCGACGGGGTGGCCGCCCAGCCGCTGGTCGTGCAGGTCGAGGAAGAGCTGGAAGCCGTTGGTGATGTCGTCGCCGATGCTCTTGAAACCGCCGGCCTGCGGCGTGATCAACCCGATCTTGACCGGGCTGCGGTTGGCGGTCGGTTCGGCGTCACTGTCTGAGCCACACCCGGCGACGAACCCGGTGGTACCGAGCGCGGCCAACAGTTGGAGCGCCCGCCTGCGATTCATCTGCGACACCGAGTTCCTTCCAAGGAAGCGTTACAGGGCCGAACACCGCCCCTCCGGCGTTCTACCTGGTCCGCGACGCTGCGTCAATGGCTAGTGATCATCGTGCAGGGACCGCAACACAGCGAGGACCTGGGGCCAGGCGACGGACTCCGGGTCGATCAGCCCGAAATGCTCGCATCCAGGCAGTTCAACAAGGGAGATATCGGATCCTGCGGCACTGGCTTCCGCTACGAAATCCCGGCTCATGTCCGCCGGCACCTGATGATCGTCTGAACCGTGCATAACTACTGTGCGTGTTCGTATCGGTACCAACATCCGTGGATCCGCCGTCGCGTACCGGTCCGGGACCTGCTCCGGGCCGCCGCCGAGCAGCGCGGCGACCGCGCCGGAGTCCAGATCGCGCCGGTACGCCTCGCCCAGGTCGGCCACCGGGGCCAGGGCGAGCACCCCGCCCACCGTGGCCGGGGCGGTGGCCGCCACGTACAGCGCCAGGTGACCCCCGGCGGAGTGCCCGACCAGGATCGGCGGGGTCGGGCTCACCCGGCCGGGCAGCGCGTCGGCCGCCAGCACGGGCAGTTCGGCCACCCCGGTCAGGACGTCGGTCAGGGTGCCCGGCCAGCCGCCACCGGGCTGCCCTGTCCGGCGGTATTCCAGCTGCGCCACCGGGTAGCCCTGGGCGGCGAGGGCCGTGGCCAGCGGGCCGGTGTGCCGCCGGTCGTACTCGGCCCGCCAGAACCCCCCGTGCAGCACGACGACGAGCGGCCGGGCCGGGCCGGTCCCCGTCGGGAGGCGCAGATCGGCCACCTGATTCGGGTCGTCCCCGTACGCCACGGTCCGGTCGGGCTCCGGAGCCGGCCGGGTCAACACGGCGCGCGGGTCGACAGGCATGGCGCGACGGTAGCGCGCCCCGCAGGGGTGGTTCGGCCCCGGGAGTCGGTCCCGGGGGGCATGGCCCGCGCCCACTGGGTAAAGATGGACCCCATGACCGAAGCGCGCTCAGCTGGACAGAACGACGAGCCCGGCCCCGACGACTCCGGCCAGTCCGGCACCGTGGTGGTGGTCGGCCCGGACGGTCGGCCGATCGGCACGATGCAGACCGACGAGGGCCAGGGTGAGGACCCGACCCGCCTGGTCGAACAACCGGCCAAGGTGATGCGGATCGGCAGCATGATCAAACAGCTGCTGGAGGAGGTGAAGGCCGCACCTCTCGACGACGCCAGCCGCCACCGGATGCGGGAGATCCACGAGCGGTCGATCGTCGAGCTCAAGGAGGGCCTCGCCCCCGAGCTGCGCGACGAGCTGGAGCGCATCTCGCTGCCCTTCACCGAGGACAAGGCCCCCAGCGAGGGCGAGCTGCGGATCGCGCACGCCCAGCTCGTCGGCTGGCTGGAGGGCCTGTTCCACGGCATCCAGGCCGCGCTGGTGGCCCAGCAGATGGCCGCCCGGGTGCAGCTGGAGCAGATGCGCGGCGGCCGGCAGGCGCTGCCCAGCGGCCCCGGCGGAATCGTCCCCGGGATGCCGGGCATCGGCCAGCCGGGCGGCGGCGAGGGTCACAACACCGGTCAGTACCTCTGACCTCAGTCCACCCCGAAAATCCCCTCCAGGTACGCCGCCACGCCGTCCTCGGTGTTCGCCGTCGTCACGTCGTCGGCGACCGCCAGGACGGCGCGGTGCGCGTTGGCCACCGCCACCCCACGGCCGGCCCAGGTCAGCATCGGTACGTCGTTGGGCATGTCGCCGAAGGCCAGCACGTCCGCCGCTGCCACCCCGAGCTGGTCGCAGTACCAGGCCAGCCCCGCCGCCTTGGTCACCCCGGCCGCGGAGATCTCCACCAGCCCCGAGGACGACGAGTGGGTGGCCTCGGCCAGCCCCGCCACCGCCGTGGCGATCAGCTCGGCGAAGGCGTCCGGGTCCTGCTCACCGGCGCGGGCGAGGAGCTTCACCGCCGGCACCGAGAGCAGTTCCTCCGGCGTTTCGATCGGCCGGATGCCGTCGGCGTCGGCGTCCCAGCGCAGCGGGTAGTGCGCCTCGTGCCGCATCTCCCGGCTGTCCAGGATCTCCACGGCGAAGCTGATCCCGGGCACCTCGGCCCGTAGCCTCCGGGCCACCTCCGCCAGGTGCTGTGGTGCGAGCGGGTCGGCCCGCACCACCTCGTCCTCAAACGGGTCGTAGACCACGGCGCCGTTGGCGCAGACCGCCGGCAGCGGCCGGGCGAGCTGGTCGTACACCATCTTGAGCCAGCGGACCGGACGGCCGGTGACCAGGACGACCGGCGTGCCTCCCGCGGAGATCCGGGCGAGCAGGTCGGCGGTGCGTGGGCTGACGGTGTGGTCGTCGCGGATCAGCGTGCCGTCGATGTCGGTGGCGATGAGGCGGGGCGTGTTTCCCATTACCGGGACAGTAGCCGGTCGAGATACACCGCCACCCCGTCGTCGTCGTTGCGCAAGGTCACCTCGTCGGCGACGGCGCGCAGCGCGGGGTGCGCGTTTGCCACTGCCACCCGCGACCAGCCGGCCCATCCGAACATCGGCAGGTCGTTGGGCATGTCACCGAAGACCAGCACGTCGGCCGGGTCGACCCCGAGGGTCTGCGCCACCACTGTCAGCCCGGTCGCCTTGTCCACGCCGGGCGGGCAGATCTCGACGAAGCCGAGCCCGGCCTGGGTGAGCGTGGCGACCTGCGGCGGGATGATCTCGCGGGCCACCGCCAGCAGCTCGTCCACGTGGTGGTCGGCGGTCCGGGCGAAGGCCTTGATCACGTCGGAGGCCAGGCACTCGTCACGGGTGCGCGCCTCGAAGCGGTCCTGGTAGGGCCAGCTCTCGTGGTAGTCACCCCAGAGCGGGGCGTCGTGCTCGTCGGACGCCTCGACCATGACGGTGAGCGGGCCGACCTGCGCCTCCAGATCGGCGAGCAGCCGGGCCAGCACCTCGGCGGGCAACCGCTCGTCGCGGAGCACCACCGGGCCGCTCGGGTCGCTCTGGTCGACCACCCATCCGCCGCCGGCCATGACCAGGAAGTCGGCGGCGCGGATGTCGTTGCGGGTCAGTTCGCTCAACCGAGGGCCGCGTCCGGTCGCGCCGACCACCGGAATTCCGGCGGCGCGCACCCGGTCGAGCACCCCATGGGTGTACGCGGAGACGGTGTCATCGCTGCGGACCAGCGTCCCGTCGAGGTCGGTCGCGATCAACTTGGGCAGTCCCGGGCGGGTCATCGTTCCTCCTTCGCCCGCCGCCGTCGCACCTGCCATCGCCAGGGAGAGCGCGGCCCGGCGTGACGGCGGGCAGCAACCGTACCTCGCGAAAAGGGCCCCAACCATGGCTTCCAGGCGAATCGGACGCCAACCCCCGGCACCCCTGCGGTGTCCCCCGCGTGCCGCAGCCTTTACGCGCTGCCTCGCGCTGCCTCGCGCTGCCTCGCGCTGCCTCGCGCTGCCTCGCGCTGCCTCGCGCTGCATCGGCTGCCTCGCGCTGCCTCGCGCTGCCTCGCGCTGCCTCGCGCTGTCCGTGATTTCGCGCTTGGGTCGCCGTGCTTTGGGCCGCCGTGCGGTCCGCGATCTTGTGCTTTGGGCCGCCGGGCTATGTTTGGGCCTTATGTCGGGCTGCGAGCGGGGCCGGTGCGACCGCCAGTTCCCCGCTCATCCCAAGATCGTGCTCAATCAAGGAAGTAGTGGCCTGCGGGCCGCGCGGATACCACTACATCAATGTTCAAGCACGATCTTGGCGGGGGTGGGCCGAGGGCTTGGGCGCGGGGCCGTGGGGGGTCGGCCGGGGCCGGGGAGCCGGGCGCGGTGGGCCGGGGCCGGGGACTCGAGCGCGGTGGGGTGGGGTGGGGCCTGGGACTCGGGCGCCGTGGGGTGGGGCCTGGGACCCGGCGTGGTGGGGTGGGACCTGGGACCAGGGCGTGGTGGGGCGCTGTTATCGACGTGGGCTGGGGGTGACGGTGGAGGTCAGTGCTGTGGGTCGGGGCGGGTGAAGGGGGCGGCGGGGGTGACGGTCAGGTCGGCGGGGGCGGGCAGGCCGTCCTCGATCGGGTCGGGGTTGCGGCGGCGGCGCCAGGGGCGCGGTGCTGGCCCGTCGGCGGACCGGTCCTCGTCCGGCCGGTCGAACGCGCCGGGGGGTGCGGCAGGCGCCAGCCGCAGGGCGGCCGCGAACAGCACACAGGCGGCGAACGCCATCACCAGCCCACGGCCGTACTCGGCCCGGAAGCCGTCGTCGGGCGAGTAGAAGAAGTCCCGCTGGCTGGGGTCGTCGAGGGTGGCAGTGGCGGCCACCAGCAGTGCCAACAGGGCACCGGCCAGAGCGAGACCGGCCAGCCGGGCGTTCGGCCGCACGGCCGCCGTGCCCCGCAACGCCAGCACCACGGTGCAGACGAGGGCGAGCAGGCCGACCAGGTAGCCCACCCCGAAGCCACCGACCTCGGACACCCCGGCGGGCACCTCGATCGTCGAGTTCCCCTCGGGCCCGCCGTTCGGCAGGCTCATCACGAGCCACTCACCGAGAAGTGAGGCGATCGCGGCCACCGCGCCCAGACCGGCGAGCAGCAGCGGCAGCCGAGGATCCTGCGCGAGGCCGGCCAGGGACCAGGCGAACCGGCCCCGGCGGGTCGTGTCGACGGCACCCCACTCGATCACGGCGGGGGCCTCGGACCGATCGCCCTGCCGGGGGATTGGAAGCTCCTCGGACATCGGCCACCCTTCCGCCGGTCTCGGGCCTGGGTCGCATCATGGCACAGCAAGCTGGTGGTGACAGGGATCGCAGGGCTGGCGAGCGCGCCGGTCTGTCGCTCGGCGGTCGCGTTTCCGCTAGCGTTTGCCCCATGCCAATCCGTACCGCTTCAGCACAGTGGCAGGGCAACCTCACCGAGGGCGCGGGCACCGTCCGCACCGGTAAGGGCGGCCTGTCCGGCAACTACTCCTTCAAGTCGCGCTTCGAGGAGGGTGAGGGCACCAACCCCGAGGAGCTGATCGCCGCCGCGCACGCCGGCTGCTTCTCGATGGCGTTCTCCAAGGCGCTTGCCGACGCGGGCTCGACGGCCACCTCGGTCGAGACCACCGCCAAGGTGCACCTGGACAAGACCGACGCCGGCATGACCGTCACCCGGATCGACCTGGAGACGGTCGGCCAGATCCCGGGCATCGACGAGGCGGAGTTCCAGAAGCTCGCCGAGGCAGCCAAGGCCAACTGCCCGATCTCCCGCCTGCTCTCGCCGGGTGCCGAGATCACCCTGAGCGCCCGCCTGGCCGCCTGAGCAAGCCGACCCACACCGCGTACGTCCACGGAAGAAGCCTCCGCCCGTTCCCGGGTGGTCGCTTCTTCCGTGCGGGTGCGAATGACGGCGTGCGGGGGCGAATGACGGCCATGGTCGTCCAGCAGAGCCGGGCCGCCTGCCCCCGCGTCGGGCACAATGGGCGAGGTGCCGGTGGAGATGAGCCGTGAGCGCTTCGAGGAGTTGGTCGGCGAAGCCCTCGACGAGGTGCCCGAGGAACTGCTCGGCCTGATGAACAACGTGGTGATCCTGGTCGAGGACGACCCGCCACCGGGAGAGGCCGACCTGCTCGGCCTCTACGAGGGGCATGCGCTCACCACGCGCGGTTGGGACTACTCCGGGGTGCTGCCGGACCGGATCTTCATCTACCGCCATCCCATCCTGCGGATCTGCGACAACGACGAGGACGTCATCGACGAGGTGGCGGTGACAGTCGTGCACGAGATCGCCCACCACTTCGGCATCGACGACGCGCGGCTGCACGCGCTCGGCTGGGGCTGAGCCCGGGCTCGCCGCCCCGCCGCCCCCGCCGCTCGCCGCTCGGCCGCCCCGGCCCGCCCCCGCGCTCGACGCGCCCCCGCCCCCGCCCTCGCCCCGGCCTCGCCCCGGCCTCGCCCCGGCCTCGCCCCGGCCCCCGCCCTCGATGCCCCGCTGCTCCCGCCCCCGCCGCTCGACGGCCGCGACGCGCCGCCCAACCGATGGCTGGTGCTTGCCGGGGTCGCCTACCGTCGGTGCAGCGAACGCGACCCTATTCAGGAGGCCCTTTCATGCGCAGCGAGCTGTTCTCCACGGAGAATCTGGAGAAGGAGTCCGCGCAGCCCGGCATGCGGTTGCAGAACTCCAAGATGTTGAAGATCGAGCTCAACGGCGAGGCGATGGCCCGGGTCGGGTCGATGGTCGCCTACCAGGGCAATGTGCAGTTCCAGGCGCTGGGCTCGGGCGGGCTGGGCAAGTTCCTCAAGCAGAAGCTCACCGGCGAGGGTGTCCCGCTGATGAAGGTCTCCGGCCAGGGTGACGTCTTCCTCGCCGAGCTGGCCAAGGACGTGCACATCATCGACCTGGAGCCGGGCGACGCCCTCTCCATCAACGGCAGCAGCGTGCTCGCCTTCGACTCCACCCTCCAGTACGACATCAGGATGGTCGGCGGTGCCGGGATGGCGTCATCGTCCGGCCTCTTCAACTGTGTCTTCAGCGGCTACGGACGGATCGCCATCACCACCAAGGGCACCCCGGTCGTGCTCAACGTGGACGCCCCGACGTACGTCGACCCGCAGGCCGCCGTCTGCTGGTCGGCCAACCTCCAGACCGGCTACCACCGGGCCGAGCAGCTCGGCCTCGGAACCCTGCTCGGCCGTCGCACCGGTGAGTCGTTCACCATGAGCTTCGCCGGTCAGGGCTTCGTCGTGGTGCAGCCGTCCGAGGAGCCGCCGGTCATGGGCAGCGGTCAGCAGCAGCAGGAGGGCGGCCTGCTCGGCGGCCTGCTGAGCTGACCACAACGGCGGCGCTGAGCTGACCACCACAGCGGCGCTGAGCCGTCCACGGCGGCGTGGGCGCTCCCGGTCCTCGGGGGCGCCCGGCCGGTCAGGTCAGCTCACCGGTACGTAGTCGGGTCAGCCAGGCCGCCGCGTCGGCGTAGTCGACGTCGGAGAGGCCCGCCGGCGCGGGGACCGGGCGTTGGCCCGCCGTCCCGGCCCATCGGTGCCGGGGATAGGAGCCCAGGAAGCGGACGTCGGCACAGACCCGACGGAGCCCCTGCAACGCCTCGCCCAGGCGTACGTCGGCCACGTGGCCGGTGCAGTCCAGGAAGAAGACGTAGCGGCCCAGCGCCTCGCCGGTCGGACGGGACTCGATCCGGGTCAGGTTGACGCCCCGGACGGCCAGCTCCATCAGCACGGACAGCAGCGCGCCGACCCGGTCGTGGGCGATGTAGACCGCGAGCGAGGTGAGATCGTCACCGGTCGGCGGCGGGGGCGGCCCGGGGCGGGACACCAGCGCGAACCGGGTCACCGCGTCAGGGTGGTCGGCGATCTTGTCGGCGAGTGTCGTGAGGCGGTGCCCGGAGGCGCCGATCGGCGCGCAGATCGCCGCGTCGTACTCGCCAGTGCCGGCACCGGCGGCGGCCGCGCCGTTGGAGAGCACATCGACCACCACGGCGTCGGGCAGGTGGTCGCGCAGCCAACCCCGGCACTGGGTGGACGCCTGCGGGTGGGCCGCCACGGTGTGGATCGCGGTCAGCGAGGTGCCGGGTCGCGCGGCGAGCACGAACTCCACCGACAGGACCACCTCCCGGGTGATCACCAACGGCTCGCCCTCGGCCATCTCGTCCAGCGTGACGCCCACCGCGCCGCCGATCGAGTTCTCCAGCGGCACCAGCGCGGCGTCGGCGTCGCCGGCCCGGACGCTGTCCAGCGCCTCGCCGACGCTCCGGGCGGGTGTACGGGTGCCGCGCTCGGCGGCGGGCAGGGAGCGCAGGGCCTGTTCGGCGAAGGTGCCCTCCGGCCCCAGGTAGACGAATCGCGTCGGCGGTGTTCCCGGCATGCCGATCAGCCTACGCACCTGGCCCGTTGGCCGGGCCGGCGTCACAGGCCAGGGTGCGGATCCCGGCCGGACTGACGGCGCGTACCTCGACGGTGCAGACGTCGGTGCCGGCGGTTACCAGCACCGGGGCGCTGGCCTTGCCCCGGGTGACCACCTGGAGTTCCTCGTGCCCGGTCACCTCCAGCACCGTGAACTGCCAGTCGCCGGCACAGAGTGGCCCGGTGCGGACCCGCACCCGGACGTTCGCTGGAAGCACTCCGGCCTGGCCGCGCAAGAGTTGCAGCACCCGCTGCCCGGTCGGCCCGTTGCGGCACGCGGTCGCGACCAACCCGGCGTCCGCGGTGGGCGTCACAGTGGCGAGCGGCGGTGCAGTGGGCGGCGTGGTCGTGGGTGCGGTGCTCGGGGCGGGTGTCGTCGGGCTCGCGGTGTGCGTGGCCACGCCCGTCGGTTCTCCCAGCCCGGGTGGGGCACCGCAGCCGGCCAGCACCGCGACGGCGAGCACCATCGGCAGGACCCGGGTGATGGCCGGCGTGGGTACGCGATGCGCTGCTCGCTCGTCAGTCGCCGGTGGGGGGTGAATCGTCGCCTGCGGTGCGGGGGGAGCGGGGTGGGGTGGGGTGAACGGCACGGGCCGATCCTCGGGACATCGGAGAATTCGTCGCGGCCGGGGTGGCCGAGCCCATCGTAGGGTGAGCGGCCGATCGGGTGAAGGTCAACCGGTGACGCGGTGCCCGGCACGCTGGAGGGCCGCCGTTCCCTCGGTCAGCCGGACGGTCGGCACCAGCAGATAGTCGGTGTCGAACGTGGAGAACGTGACGGCGCTGACCCGGGCCTCGGCGAGCGGGTCGACGAGCGCGGCCAGGCTGCCGGCGCCGGCCAGCGCCACCGGGGCGCTGACCCGCAGACAACGCCAGGTCGTCTCCAGTACGGCCTGTGCCGGTGCCCGGTCGATCGGGCAGATCACGGAGATGCCGTCGGAGGTCCAGCTCACCGTCACCACGTCCGTTCCGCGCAGCCCGCTCGACAGCGCGTACGGCAGGGTGCTGCCGGCGGCCATCCGGCACACAGCGTATTCCCCCGGCAACAGGGCGATATCGAACATGAAGGCACCCTACGGCCTTCCGGCGGGCCCGCCCGGGCAACGCCGCGTGCGGCACACGACACACTCCGCCGCAGGTCAGACCTCGGAGAAGAAGGTGAGTGAACCGGCCACGGTGCCGTCGGTGAGCAGCGGGGTGGAGATCGCGTCGACTGTCGCGTCGGAGCTGTTCGCCGAGGCGGCCTGCACCCGGAGCAGCCCACGGGCCAGCCGGCCGGAGGAGAGCGCCAGCAGGGGCGGGATCTTGTCGATCTCGGCTTCGGTCAGCTCGCCCCGGTTGGCGGTGAAGTCGAGCAGGCGCAGCCCGCCGTCGAGCAGCGGTCGGCCGATCAGCCCGTCCGGCTCGCCGAGGCAGAGCAGGTCGCAGCCGGCCGTGGAGATCGCCACCACCCGGGTGTCGGCGTCGATCAGCAGACACGGCTCATCGGCCCGGGAGACTGTCGACGACCATTGGCCGACGTTGTCGGACTCCGGCTCTGTCGAGGCCCGCGCCGCCGGCACGAACGCTTCCGAGAGCGAAAGTTCGACGTGGGCCACCGCGCCTCCTATGTGCACCGATCGACTGTCCACGCTAGCGGGTCGCCGACGGAATCACCGAGCGCACCGGGTCACCGGGCCGCGCGGGGTTGACCGAGGCGACCGGCGACGGCGCGGAGACCGGTGAGGTGAAGGGGGACCGGAGCCGCGTGGCGTCGCCGGTGACGTTACCGGCGGTGGGCCGGCTTGTCAGCGGCCGTTCGGCCCTCGTCGTACCACCGGTAGTCGGCCGTTGGACGGTACGTGCCGTTCAGCCAGGTGCTGGGGTGCTGTGCGACCCGGGAGAGCTTTTCGGCGGTGGCCGGGCTGATCCGGCTGCCTCCGGCCACGAGCAACCGGTCCAGTTCCCGGTGGGTGGCCATCAGGCAGTCCTTCGGAAGGCCGTAGACGCTGATGACGCCGGAGCCGACGAAGGTCAGCACCGGCGTCACCGGGACGGGCAGCCCCACCGCGTCGGAGAGGGCCTTGCTGGCCCGCTTGGCGTCCCGGCGGGACTCGGCCACGTACGGGGGCCGTTTGCCGTTGATCTGCACGACGTCGCCGGCGACGAGCACCCTGGCCCGGCCGTGGTCGGCGATGGTCACGGCGAAGAGACCGCTCGGCCCGATGGCGAGGAACCCGGCCCGGTCGTCCTGCCCGCGGTCGAGCACGTCTGTCACGTCTGTGCGCGGCCACTCGATCACGTGCCAGGCGGGCCCGAGATGGTCGAGTTGGCCCAACGCCCGTGCCCCGGCCGCCTCCAGGCGGCGGGCACCCCGCTCGGCCCGACGACGGCGGGCCCATTCGAGCGGTGTCGGACGGACCGGTTCCAGAACCCCCGGCGCCTCGACGCGGGGGTGTGGCACCGCGACGGGCGGCAGTGCCCGAGCGGACGGTACGGCTCGTCGTGCGGGAAAGACAGTCATCGCGACCTCCGGCAAAAGGTCCCTCGAAGTTATGTCCTCACTACCCTACGTTGCCACTACCGGTGTTCGGCAAGCCGGAACGCCGGAGTGACTGTGGATGAATGCCATATTCATCCACAGTTCTTTTCTCGGATGCCGCTAAACCCTGCCCTACGCTGCGGGAGTGACCCACTACGTCGACAGTGAAGTCGGGCGGCTCGGCACCGTACTGCTGCACCGGCCCGGCCCCGAACTGGCCCGGCTCACCCCACGCAACAACGACTCGCTCCTGTTCGACGCGATCCCCTGGGTGGGACGCGCCCAGGAGGAGCACGACGCGTTCGCCGCCGCCCTGCGCGAGCGCGGCGTGGAGGTGCTCTACCTGGCCACCCTGCTGGCCGAGACGCTCGCCGTCGAGGACGCCCGGGCCGAGCTGACCGAGGAGGTGCTGCGCTCCCCACGGCTCGGCGACACCCTGCGCGCCCGCGTCGCCGACCATCTCTCCTACCTGGACCCGGCCGCCCTGGCCGACGTGCTCACCGCCGGGCTGGCCCACGAGGAGTTGCGGATCAGCTCGGAGCGGCCGGGTGGGCTGGTCTACACGCTGATGGACCGACACGACTTCGTCATCGACCCGCTGCCCAACCTGCTGTTCACCCGCGACTCGTCGCTGTGGATCGGCGACCGGGTGGGTGTCACCAGCCTGGCCATGCCGGCCCGCCGCCGCGAAACCACACTGACCGACGCCATCTACCGCCACCACCCCCGGTTCGCCGGCACCGAGTTCGTCTACCGCCCCAGCCTGGAGCACCTGGAGGGCGGCGACGTGTTGCTGCTCGCACCCGGGGTGCTGGCGGTCGGGGTGGGCGAGCGGACGACCCCGGCCGGCGCCGAGCGCCTCGGCCGGCAGGTCTTCGCCGCCGGGCTGGCCCACACCATCCTGGTGGTGCCGATCGCCCAGGAGCGCGCCACCATGCACCTGGACACCGTGTGCACGATGGTCGACGTGGATGCCGTGCTGATGTATCCCAACATCGCGAGCACGCTGTCCGCGTACACGGTGATCGCCGGCGGGGACGGCGAGGACCCGCGGGTGGACGGGCCGGCACCGTTCCTGCGGGCCGCCGCCGACGCGATGGACCTCGACCTGCTCCGGGTCATCGACACCGGGCTGGATCCGGTCACCGCCGAACGCGAGCAGTGGGACGACGGCAACAACACCCTCGCGTTGGCCCCACGGCTCTGCGTCGGCTACGAGCGCAACACCGAGACGAACGCCCAACTCGAGCGGGCCGGCATCGAGGTGATCCCGATCGCCGGGTCCGAGCTGGGCTCCGGCCGGGGCGGGCCGCGCTGCATGTCCTGCCCGATCACCCGCGAGCCGCTACCCGTCAACGGCTGAACGGGACCGCCCGGCTCAGCGCAGGGTGAGCTGGCGGCCGAGTAGCCCCTGACGGGCCCGACGGTCGGCGGCGTCGAGCGGGTCGGTGACGGTGAGCGCCTCGGCGTACCGCTTGGCGAACTGCGCCACCGGCTCCTCCCACTCGGCCGCCGGGGTGTCCTCCGGCAGGTCCCAGACCGGTACGAGTCGACCGTGCGCGCGGAACATGCCGGCGAACTTGGTCTGCTCGCCGAGCGTCAGGGTGCTGGCCGCGCCGAGGCGGGCCAACGCGTCGAGGGCGCCGTCCTCGTCGTCCGGCAGCACCCAGCGCACGTGCGCCTTCTCCGGCACCTGACACCAGTACGCGGCCTTCGCCGCGGTCAGTCGCACCGTCGGGTAGATGGCCGCGTTCGCCCGCTCCAGCGACGCCTGGACGGTCGGGTCGTCGGCGGCCCCGGGGTCGAGCCAGAACTCGAAACCGTCGTGCATGGTGATGTCCAGCGGACCGTCCACGAGGATGTCCTGCAGGCGGGGCCCGGGCCCGGGCAGTGGCGGCACTGCCACCTGGCCGCCCGGCTCGGTACGCAACGCGCTGAGCAACGCGTCGGCCAGATCCCGGGAGACGTCGCCGGACTGCTGGTGGCGCTGGAGACCGATGAGCACCCGGCCGTCCGGCTTGGTGATCGCCGGGGCGGCCATCGGCAGCACCGTGGCGAGCGTCACCGCCCGGTCACCGAACTCCTCGATGACGGCGGGCGCCAGCCGCAGCGGGGCGGAGGCGGCGGGCACCAACTCGCGCAGCGCGATCCACTCGGACTCGTCGACCAGCCCGTCGAACGGACGCGGCACGAAGATGTCCCGCACCTTGTCGCGGCGGGGGGTGGTGTCGGCGGCGGTGCGCTGGCTCTTTCGACGCTTACTCACGGCGTCACAGCCTAGAGCCCCGAGCGGCTCGCCGTGGCCGGGACCCGCCCGGGCCGTCCTCAGCCCGCCGGCACCAGGTCGGGTCGGGGTGCCGGCGCCAGGTCGAACTCCGCCCAGACGCGCTGGCCCATGCCGTCCTGTTCGACGCCCCAGCGGGTGGCCAGGCCGGCCACGATGTGCAGCCCGCGCCCGTCCGCCGAGTCCGGGCTGGCCGTCCGGAGTCGGGGCCCGCTGTTCGCGCCGCCGCCGTCGGTGACCCGCAACTGGATGAGTGCGCCCTCGGGCGAGGGCCGCAGCCGCCAGGCGACCCGGATCACGCCGCCGGGCAGCGGCCTGGCGTGCCGTACCGCGTTGCCCACCAGTTCCGCGAGCACCGCGATCAGGTCCGCCAGGAGCGCCGGGGGTACGGCGTCGGCCAGTTCCGCGGCGAGCCGGTGTCGGGCCAGCCGTGCCCCACCCGGGTGGTGGGGAACCACCACACACCAGGATTGATCCCTCGCTACCGCTGCCGCTGCCACCGTCGCCTCCACGTCGCGCCACCCTCGGTCAACCGCGTGGTAGCCGCACCTCTGCGACCGTACCGCCGCCGTTCCTCGGACGTAGGGATACCCATCCATTCTGCTGTTCAACGATCCGGCGGACGAGATAGAGGCCGAGCCCGGCACCCGGGTATCCGCGACGGTCACCGGACTCGCCCTGCCAGAACCTGTCGAAGGCCCGTTCCACGTGCTCGGGTCGGATGCCGATGCCCTGGTCGCTGACCCGGAACGCGACCAGTTGCCCGTCGACCGAGGCGGTGATCTCGATGGGTGAGTCCGGTGCCGAGTACTTACCGGCGTTGGTCGTCAACTCGGTGAGCACGGTGGCCAGGCTGGGCCGGTGACCGAGGGCCTTGGGCAGATCGCCGGGGAGGCGGAGCACCAGCCGGCGGCGCAGCTCCGCCGGCAGGTCCACGACGGCGGAACGCAGCGCCTCGGCGAGGTCGAACGGGGTGGGCGGGTCGTCGCCCGGCCCCACCTCCGCCGCGGAGCTGAGCAGTCGGTCGACCAGCCGGGCCAGCTCGTTGGCGCGTTGCCCGATCACCCGGGCGGCCTGCCGGCGGTCGACGTCGGTCAGCGACTCCCAGTGGTCGGTGAGGGTGTCCGCGTAGCCCTTGATCACCGTTACCGGGGTGCGCAGCTCATGGCTGGTCACCGCGACGAACAGCTCCCGGTCGTGATCGCGGCGCTGCTGGTCGGTGATGTCGCGGAAGGTGACCACCCGCAACGTGCCCGGCCCGGGCAGCTCGCCGGAGGTGATCCGCAGCCAGCGGCCGTCCGGCAGTCGGTGGTCGCGAACCTGCCCGGAGGGCGGCAGCGGGAACGGCAACGGGTGGTTCAGCGCCTGCTCGACCGTCCGGCCGGTGACCTGGGCGGCGGCCGGGTTCCAGAGCCGGACGTGCCCGTCCCGGTCGACGACGGCCAGCCCGTCGGCGAGGGCGGCCACCACCGGGCCGTCACCGTGCACCGGCAGGCCACTCTGGTCGCCGTACATGTGCCCGACGCAGGACGCGAGGTAGCCGACCACCCCCTGCTGCTCGGGGCCCGGCTCGTCGTCGCCGGGATAGAGCGCGTGCAGGCTGCCGACGGTGTGGCCGCCGATCTCGGCCCGGGAGACCACCATCCGACGCAGGCCACTGCCGGCCAGTTCGCCGGCGAGCTTGCCGTTGAGGTCACCCACCCGCACCTGGCGCACCCGTGGCCCGGCGAGCAGGCAGACGGTGTCCGGGTCGTCGACAGCCAGTGGTCGGCCGAGGGCCCATTCGGCCACGCCGGTAGCGGCGATCACCCGGCCACCTGTCGGACCGAACTCGACGAACGCCATCCCGGTCGCGCCGAGCGCCGGCTGGGCCACCCGGAGCAGCTGGGTGAGGACCGGCAGGCCCGCGTCCCCAGAGTTGATCATCTCGATCACGACGGTGTGGCCGGCGATGAGAGCGGGGAAATCGATACGCTCCGGCATGTGCCGAGTCTGCCCCGCCGTCCCGGTTTTGGGCACCCCCGCCCGGCCGATCGGCTCAGCGGTCCAGCCGGGCGAGGGCGTACGCCGGCCGGTCGGTGATGACCCCGTCCACCCCGGCGGTCAGCACCAACTCCAGGTCGGCCGGTTCGTTGACAGTCCAGACGTACACCTGGTTGCCGGCCGCGCGCAGTGCGGGCAGCAGCTGCGGGCGGGCCCGGACCAGGCTGATGCCCGGCCCGGCGATCCGGGTGCCGAACGGCAGCCGACCCAACCGCAACCAGCGCGGCAACACCTCCAGCAACAGCACGGTGGGCAGCGTCGGGGCCAGCTCGCGCACCCGACGGACCGCCAACGGGGAGAACGACATGACGGTGACCTGCACCGGATCGTCCGGTGTCGGGTCGGCCAGCCCGTACCGGCGTAACAGGTTGACCAGTCGCCGTTCCACGTTCGAGCCGTAACGGGACGGGTGTTTCGTCTCGACCAGCAGCCGGACCGGCCGGCCGGCGGCGAGCACCGCGTCCAGGAGTCGGGCCAGGGTCAGCAGCCGGGTGTGCGACTCGTCCGGTGGCAGGTCGCCGTCCGGCGCGCTGCCGGGGTGCCACGAGCCGAAGTCCAGGGCGTCCAGTTCGGCGAGCGTGCGCGCGCTGACAAGACCGCGGCCGTTGCTGGTGCGGTCGAGTCGTCGGTCGTGCACGCAGACCAGGTGCCCGTCCCGGGTCAGCCGGACGTCGCACTCCAGGCCGTCGGCACCCTCGTCGAGGGCGCGCAGGTACGCGGCGAGGGTGTGCTCGGGTAGGTCGAACGAGGCGCCGCGGTGCGCGAAGACCAGTGGCCCGCCCATTGCGCCGGCCTCAGATGACCTGGCCGGGCTGCCCGTTCGCGTCGACCACAGGTCGGCCGACCGCGGCCCACTGGCGCATCCCGCCGTCGGCGTTGCGCACCTGCTCCCAGCCGTTGTTGATCAGGTAGGCGACGACCTGCGCGGAGCGCCCGCCGGAGCGGCAGACGACGGCCACCTCCCGGTCGGTGGGCACCTCGGCCAGTCGGGCCGGCAGTTGCATCATCGGCAGGTGGTGGGCGGTGGGGGCGTGGCCGGCCGCCCACTCGTCGTCCTCCCGCACGTCCAGCAGGTAGGTCTCGTCGGCGATCTCGGTCACGGGCACGGTGGGAACCTGGGGTCCGAACACAGGAAGCAACACTAGATCCTCGTGGCCCGGTTCGGCACCGACCGGGCCGTCGACACCGTCACAACCGGGTCACCCAGCGGGGGTTGACCTGCGCCCAGGCCGGCACCCGGGTGTCGCGAAGTGCCTCGAACAGCCCGTTGCCCCCGTTGTCGAGCACCACGTACGAGACCTCGTCGATGGTCTGCGGCGAGGAGGGCACCTGGACGCCGCGCATCCCGTCGGGCGGCAGCGCGCGCAGCGCGAGGAGCAGGTCCTCCAGGGGTACGCCGTTGGTGTCGACTGTCAACGAGCTGCCGACCGCCCGCAGCACCTGGTCGAGTTTGACGGGGTTGCTTCGCAGGTCCGCCCTGCCGGCGCTGTCCAGCATCGCCCGGAGCAGCTGCTGCTGGTGGTGCTGCCGGTCGTAGTCACCGCCGGGCAGGTCGTAGCGCTGTCGGACGTAGTCCAGCGCCTGCGCGCCGTCCATCTGGTGGCAGCCCGTGGTGAAGACCCGGTTGGTGTGGATCGAGCGGACCTCGGTGTCCACGCACATCTGTACCCCGCCGAGCAGGTCGATGACCTTCCGGAAGCCGGAGAAGTCGATCAACGCGGCGCCGTCGAACTGGATTCCGGTGAGCCGGTGCAGGGTGGCGGAGAGCAGTTGGGCGCCGGCCTGCCCGCCGCCGCCGTGCTCGTACGCCGCATTGATCTTGTCCTGGCCACCGCCGAAGCCGTTGGCGGGCGGGATGGCGACCAGCAGGTCACGCGGGATGGAGACCAGGTACGCCTCCCGCTGCCCGGCGGGGACGTGCACGATGAGGATGGTGTCCGAGCGTTGGTCCGGGCCGCTGTCGCCGGGTCGTCGGTCGGAGCCGACCAGGAGGTAGTTGAGCGGCCCGTCCAGGTCGGTGCGGGCGGTACGGGCGTCGGGGTCGAGCAGTTGCTCCTTGGTCACCGTGCGGTCGTACCGGTGGCTGAGCGTCTTGAGCCCGGCCACGGCGAGCCCGGCCAGCAGGACGAGGGCCAGGCCGACGCCGAGCATGATGCGCGACCCACGGGCGCGAGGTGACCGGGCGGACGGGGCCGCTCCGGCCCGGCCCGCTGCGTTCCGTCCCCACCTGGACGTGACCGCCTCCCCGCAGCCGATACGTGAAACCTGCTCACGTCAGGCTACGGGCGGTGACGGGGTCGTCGCTGCTTTTCCGCGACTACCGGCGTCACTTGCGGGTGGAGATCACCTCGGGGTGGGTGAAGACGAACTCGGCGAGTTTGTCCTGCTTGACCGCCCGGAACATGGCCATCGTCTCTTCGTTCAAGCCCTCGGTGTTGTTGCCGTTGGCGTTGAACGTGCCGTTGTTGGTCTTGAGCATGGTCAGCTCGTTGCCGGTGACCCCGCGCATGGTGAAGATGAAGTCCTCGATCGGCACGCCGCCGGTGTCCAGCACGAACGCCTTGCCCGCCGCCTTGATCAGGTTATTCATCTTGGCCGGGTTGGTCAGCATCCCACCCTCGGTGGCCTTCTTGGCCATCGCCTTGATCAGCTGCTGCTGGTTCGCCTGCCGGTCGTAGTCGCCGTTCTTGAGGGTCTTGCGCTGGCGGGAGTAGTCGAGCGCGGCCCAACCCTCCATCTCCTGGCAGCCCTTCTTGTGCACCACCGGGGTCCGCTGCTTGCCGGTCTTCTTGGCGTCCGCGTTCCACATCGGCTTGCCGTCGACGTACGACATGTGCAGCGACTTGACCTCCTGGGTGACGCAGATCCGCACCGTGCCCAGGGCGTCGATGACGTTCTTGAAGCCACCGAAGTTGATGATCGCCGCGCCGTCGAAGCTGATCCCGGTGAGCCGCTTGATCGTCTGGGCCATCAGCTGGGCGCCACCCTCCCAGCCGCCACCGTTCGCGGCGCCGGCCTGGAACGCGGCATTGATCTTCCCGGAGCCGCCGCCGTAGCCGCTCTTTTCGAACGCCGGGATCTGCGCCTCGGTGTCCCGGGGGATCGAGATCAGGTACGCCTGGTCGTGCGTGGCCGGAATGTGCAGGATGATGATGCTGTCCGAGCGGACGTCGTCGGCGGCCCAGCGCTCGCGTGCGTCCACGCCCAGCAGCAGCATGTCGATCGGGCCGTCCAGGCTCGCCCCGCCCTCGGCGTCGGACTTGCCCGCCTCACCCAGCAGGTTGCCCTTCGCGATGCCGCCCGTCGCCTGCCCGATCAGCGCCTTGCTGCCGACGATGGCCACGCCGCTGCTGAGCATCAACACGGCACCGAAGACGACTGTCAGCTTGGCCCAGAGCGGGTCCTTGCGCTTGGTCCGCTTCTTCGACCCACCGCCACCCGGGCGGTCGTCACCACCGTCACCGCCGCCGCCCGGAGGGCGCGAGCCCGGCCCGCCACCACCGGGGCGCGACTGTGCGGGTATGGCCGCAGCGATTCGACCGCTGGGGGCGGCGGACCCGGGGGAAGAAGGGCGACGACTGGCCTGAACCGGCATGCGTGCTCCAGCTCGTGATCAGGAGGGGGCGGCACCACTGTACGTACATCAAATCGACTTGGCGAGTTCATCCCGGGTCAATCCGGACGTCGAATTTCGCAGACTCAGACGATCGTCGCTGTTCGATGACCCGAACGGCTGGTGCCCCTCGGGTTGGCGTCAGCCGCCGTCGTTGCTCTTCGGCGGGTTGGCCTTGACCCAGTCGGCCATCTTGTCCGCGGACATGGCCTGGTACATCGCGAGCGCCTTCTCCCGGTCCGACACCACCACCGACTCGCCGTTGATGGTGTCGCTGCCCGAGTTCGGGCTGGTCACAAAGGTGAGGTTCTGGCCGCGCAGGTTACGGAACTGCAGCGCCATGTCTGTAACCGAGAAAGACTGGTCGACGGTTACGGCCGCGGTCACCGACTTGAGGAAGTCGTTGAGCTTCTTCGGGTTCGCCAGCGTGCCGGTGCTGGCCGCCTTGTCCATCAGCGCCCGAAGGAACTCCTGCTGGTGCCGCATCCGGGCGAAGTCCCCGTCCGGGAACTGCTTGCGCTGCCGGATCCAGTCCAGCGCCTCCGCGCCGTCCATGTGGTTGGTGCCCTTGGTGAACGTCCGGTACGGCTTGTGGATCGACGTGATGGTGCGTTCCACCTTCAGGTCCACCCCGCCGAGGGCATCGGTGACCTCCTTGAAACCGCCGAAGTCGATCGCCATCACGTGGTCGATCCGAACATCGGTGAAGCACTCCACGGTGCGTACCGCCAGCGGCAGCCCACCGAACGCGAACGCAGCGTTGATCTTCGCGCGTGAACCGGAGCCGCAGTCCGCTCCGGCGCTCTCCGGGATCGGCACGTACAGGTCCCGGGGGATGGAGACCAGGTAGGCCTCCTGGTGGTCGGCCGGGATGTGCATGACGATGATCGTGTCGGCGCGCCACTGACTCTTGGTGTCGACCGGTGCGTCCGGATCCCGCGAGTCGCTGCCGACCAGCAGGATGTTGAGCGCGCCATCGACGGTCTTGGCGGGTCGACCGCCGGTGATCTCCGCGAACGGGTCGGTGCGGGCCAGGTCACTGTTGAGGTTGCGGGCGTACAGCCAGGCGCCGACGCTGCCGAGCAGCGCCAGCACCAGCACCGCGACCCCCGCCACCAGGGCGATCCGCCCCCAGCGCGGTCGCGGGCCACGCCGTCCCGGCCCACCGGCGCCACCCGGGCCCCCAGGCCCGGTGGGCCCGTTCGGGCCGCCGGGCCGCAGCTGCTCCTCGTCGTGCGACGGGTAGAAGCGCGCCTCGCTCGGGCGGGCACGCCCGGAGGCGCTCCGGTCGGGGCCGGGCACCGACGCGCGCCCGGCGCTGCGGTGCAGGTACGGATGCGGGACGCCGGCAGACGAGGTCGCGGACATGTAACTCAGGGTACGTAGCCGAAGCCACTACCGCCTTCAGGCGACACTCAGCGACGGCCGGTACGCGCGGATCCGGTCAGCCGAGCCGCGTCCGGAAGTACTCGATGGTGCGTCGCAGGCCATCTTCGGGCGCGATCGACGGCTCGTATCCGAGCAGTTCACGAGCGAGCGTGAGGTCCGGCCGGCGCATCTCCGGGTCGTCCGAGCCCCGGGTGACATAGGTCACCTTCGAGCTGCTGTCAGAGAGCGACACGATCAACTCGGCGAGTTGTCGCATGGTCAGCTCGTGCTCGGTGCCGCAGTTGACCGGGCCCGTCTCGGTCGAGTCGAGCAGCAGCAGGATGCCGCGCACCAGGTCCTCGACGAAGCAGATGGACCGGGTCTGGTTGCCGGTGCCGTGCACGGTGATCGGCTCGCCGCGCAACGCCTGCGAGATGAAGGTGGGGATGGCGCGGCCGTCGTCCGGGCGCATCCGCGGGCCGTACGTGTTGAAGATCCGGACGATCGCCGCGTCGAGCCCGCGGTAGCGGTGGTACGCCATCGTCGCGGCCTCGGAGAAGCGCTTGGCCTCGTCGTAGACGCTGCGGACCCCGATCGGGTTGACGTTGCCCCAGTAGGTCTCGCGCTGCGGGTGCTCCTTCGGGTCCCCGTACGCCTCGGAGGTGGAGGCCATCAGGAACCGGGCGCCGTCGGCGACCGCGCGCTCCAGCAGGTGCAGGGTGCCGACCGAGCCGACCCGGAGGATCTCCACCGGCAGCTGGGCGAAGTCGGTGGGACTGGCCGGGGAGGCCATGTGCAGGATCGCGTCGAACCGCTCGGCCAGCGCGGGATGGTGGGTCGGCAGACCCTCGGAGATGTCGGCCTCGACGAGGGTGAAGGTCGGCCGGTCCAGCAGGTGGGCGACGTTCTCCTTGGAGCCGGTCACGAAATTGTCCAGCGCCACCACTGTGCAACCTCGGGCGATCAGGGCGTCTACCAGGTGCGACGGGACGAAGCCCGCTCCGCCGGTGACGAGGACGCGGTGACCGGAACCAAAGCGCTCAGCAACCTTCATACCGCTCAGCCTACCGACCGTCGAATTGGTGCAGGGGGTCCCCTGTTGACGTCGTGCGTCAACAGGGGACCCCCTGTCGGGTACCGCTGTCAGTGCGCGCCAGCACCGGTGAGGGCGCGCACCTCCAGTTCGGCGTACTTGTCCTCGTCGTGTTCCTTGGAGATGACAGTGCCGATCCACCCGCAGAGGAAACCGAACGGGATGGAGAGGATGCCCGGGTTGGACAGCGGGAACCACTGCCAGTCGTGGTCCGGGAACATCGACGTCGCCGCACCGGAGACCACCGGCGAGAAGAACACCAGCAGCACCGCCGAGAGCAGCCCGCCGTAGATCGCCCACACCGCGCCGGAGGTGTTGAACCGCCGCCAGAAGAGGCTGTAGAGGATCGCCGGCAGGTTGCCCGAGGCGGCGACGGCGAAGGCCAACGCCACCAGGAACGCCACGTTGAGGTTCTGCGCGTAGATCGACAACAGGATGGACACCGCGCCGATCACCAGGGCGGAGATCCGGGCGACCCGCACCTCCTGCCGCTCCGACGCCTCACCCTTCTTCAGCACGTTGGCGTAGAAGTCGTGCGCCAGGCTGGACGACGAGGCCAGCGTCAACCCGGCGACCACCGCGAGGATGGTGGCGAAGGCGACCGCCGCGATGATCGCCAGCAGGGCTGCCCCGCCCAGTTCGCCGCCGAAGAAGTCGATGCCGAGCGCTTCGGCCAACTGCGGCGCCGCGGTGTTGCCGGCCTTGTCCTGCGCCGTGATCGCCTGGCTGCCGACCAGCGCCGCCGCACCGAAGCCGAGGGCCAGGGTGAGCAGGTAGAAGGTGCCGATGATGCCGATCGCCCAGAGCACGCTCTTGCGGGCCGCCTTGGCGGTCGGCACCGTGTAGAAGCGGATCAGGATGTGCGGCAGGCCGGCGGTGCCGAGCACCAGGGCGATGCCCAGGGACAGCAGGTCAACCTTGTTGTAGAAGGTCTGCGTCGAGTTGCCGGCGACTTCCACGCCGTACCGCAGCCCGGGTTCGAGGAACGCGCTGCCCTTACCGGATGCCTCGGCCGCCTGGCCCAGCAGCGCCGACAGGTTGAAGTTGAACTTGGCCAGCACCAGGATGGTCATCAGCAGCGCACCGCCCATGAGCAGGAACGCCTTGACGATCTGCACGTAGGTGGTGCCCTTCATGCCACCCACCGTGACATAAATGATCATCAGCGCGCCGACCATGATGATGGTGGCCACCTTCGCGGTGTCCGCGTCCATGCCGAGGAAGGTCGTCCCCGGCCGGATACCGAGCAGCAGCGCGACCAGCGCGCCGGCACCCACCATCTGGGCGAGCAGGTAGAAGATCGACACCGTGATGGTGGAGACCGCCGCCGCCGTACGCACCGGACGCTGACGCATCCGGAACGCCAGCACGTCCGCCATCGTGTACCGGCCCGAGTTCCGCAGCAGCTCCGCCACCAGCAGCAGGGCCACCAGCCAGGCGACCAGGAAGCCGATCGAGTAGAGGAAGCCGTCGTAGCCGTACAGCGCGATGATGCCGGCGATGCCGAGGAACGAGGCGGCCGACATGTAGTCGCCGCCGATCGCCATGCCGTTCTGGAAACCGGAGAAGGACCGGCCACCCGCGTAGAAGTCGGTCGCCGTCTTGGTCTGCCGGCTGGCCCAGATGGTGATGCCCAGGGTCACCGCCACGAAGACCAGGAAGAGCGTGATGGTCAGGTTGCGGGCGGTGTGGTTGCCCGCCTCCGCCGCGAGGAACGTCTCAACCGCGTGGACCGTGCTCATGGGTCACCTCCCCGATCTCGGCGCGGATCCGGTCCGCGATGGGGTCGATCTTCCGGTCCGCGTACCGGGAGTAGAGCCAGGCGATCAGGAACGTGGAGACGAACTGGAGCAGGCCGAAGACCAGCGCGACGTTGATGTTGCTGCCGAACAGCTTCGTGCCCATGAAGTCCCGGGCGTACGCGGAGAGAATGACGTAGAGCGCATACCACAGGAAGAACGCGACGGTCATCGGGAAGACGAAGCCGCGCAGCGCACGCCGCAGCCCGGCGAACTCGTCCGACCGTTGTACGGCCAGGTACTTGTCCGACTCGGAAGCAGCCGGAGCGGGTGTGTCCGTGGACATCTGTGGATCACCACCTTCACAGGCGTCAGAGGAGTTTCGCGCACCGTAAAGAGCGCACTCCCCGGCAGGGAAGGCTGAGATCGACGACGGTCGGCGAGTGCGCCGAGCGGTTGGCTGGCTGCGCCAAGTGACTCAGGTCACTGCGGTGATCGGTCGGGCCCGGACGAGACGCCCCGGTCAGGCCGGCAACTCGTGGTAGCGACCGCGGTAGTGCAGCAGCGGGACGGACTCCTCGGCCAGGTCGACGGCCTCGATCGTGGCCTCGACCAGCAGGCCCCAGCCGTACTCCCGTGCGGTGTCCAGCCGGCACCCGGCCCAGCCGCCGCCGTCCGCCGGGACCGGCCCGTACGACGTCTCGACCCAGTCGCCGGTGGCGAACAGCCCGCCCGGAGCCGGAAAGAGGCCGGCGAACCGGTCGGCGAGCTGCCGGTGCGGCGGGCCGAGCGGCGTGACCGCGAACCGACCCGACTCCTCGACGGCCGCCCAGAGGTCGGACTCCGGGTCGATCAACCCGAGCAGTCGGTCCGGTTCCCCCTCGGCCACCAGGGTCGACGAGACGGTCAGCCCGGCCGGACCGGGCGCCGTCCAGAGGGTCACCGGTGCGGCGAGCCGACCACGCAGCCGGCGTACCGGCGACCGCTGCCCGGTCGGCACCGCGAACGGATCGGTGTGGTGGATCTCGGCACCCGGCTCATGATTCACGTGAAACATTGTGCCGCCCCGGCCCCGCGCCCAACCAAGGAAGCGCTCGTGCAGGTCGGCGGGTCGCCCGTGGAGCCGGGTGAGCTGAGCGCCGGCCTCCGTCATCAGGGCACCCAGGTAGACGAGCAGCCCCACCCGGTCGTGCCGGTACTCGGCGAGCAGCGCCAGCCGCGCCGGCTGGCACGGCCAGGGCGCCCCGCAGCCGCGACACCGCCAGAGCGGCCGCATCGGCAGGTGCGGCCTGCTCACCTCGGCTCTCCGGCCGTCCGGGGCGGTGGAGTCGCCCGCCTCCGGCGCGCTCCGCTCGCCGGAGGGCGATGCCCGAATGACCGTGATGCCGCTGAGTCATATTGATGCCTCAGGGGCATCACGCTCGCAGTGAGACACCGATCCCTGCGGCGATGCTCCGTCCGGTCGCTTGCGCGGTCTGGGGCCCGATCCGGCTGCCGGGCTGCGGGATTCACCAGCGACCACCGTTCGCCCGCCAGGTCTGCGCCGGGGTCAGCCAGCCGGCCCGGCCTGGTCGCGGCAAGGCGACCGTCGGCCCGTTCGCCCATGCGGGTGCTCGGTTCGGCGGGCCTGCCGAGCGCTCCGAGCCGGTCGCGCCCGGCACGGCCGGCGGTGCCGCAACCTTCTTCTTCCGGTACGACCACCGCGCTTCGTTCCTGCCCCGGATGAATCGGAACATGGCTCATCTCCTCCCGGTCGACGAGGGCCGCCCCGATCGGGGGGATGACCGGGGCGGCCCGAACGCAGGACCCAGTCGCCGGGACGTCGCCTCCACCGGCCGGGCCGCGTGCTCTCCACCCTGGACGGAAAGGCGCGGACAGGGGAGGATGCCAGGGATTACTACGCAACGCAGTCACGTACTTACCGGAGAGGTAAGGATGAACGTCGAAATGTGGGTGCGGGCGTTGAAGGCCGCCCGAGCCGGTGCCGAGGTGTCCCAGGAAGCTCTGGCGGGCCTCACCAAGTGGAGTCCATCCACAGTGGCGGCCATCGAGACCGGCCGACGTCGACCGACAATGGAGTTCGCGGTCGCCGCCGACGAGGCCCTAGCCACCGGCGGCCTCCTCGCCGAACTGTTGCGTGCTGCCGATCGCCAGCGGCTGCCGACGTGGTTCGTTCCATGGCGCAATCATGAGGAGCAGGCGATCAGGCTCTGCGAGTTCGAGCCGTGCCTGATTCCGGGGCTCCTGCAAACCGAGGACTACGCCCGCGCGGTCATTTCCGCTGGTGGACTGAATCCCACCAAGGTGGTGGACGAGCTGGTCACGGTCCGGATGGAACGACAGCAGTTGTGGCAGCGGGCGGAGTCGCCGCAGTGCGTCTTCGTCCTCGACGAGACGGCTCTACGCCGCCCGGTCGGCGGGCCGGCGGTACTGGACGCTCAGCTCGGTCGGCTGATGGAACTCGCCGTCATGCCCAGCGTCAGGCTGCACGTCGTGCCACTCGACGCCGGTGCTCACGTCGGGCTGACCGGCGGCTTTCTGCTCGCTGAACTGCCCGACGGGGAACGGGTCACCTACGTTGAGGATGTCGCTCGTGGGCACGTCATCGACGACCCGGACGTCGTCCGTCTGATTGGTCGGAAATGGGATAGCCTGCTCGGCGAAGCACTCTCTACAAGCGCCTCGCTGGATCTGATCCGGAAGCTGAAGGTGACGCCATGACCGTTGCTCAACCCCGCTGGCGGACGTCGACCAGGTCCGGCGACACGGGCGGTGCCTGCGTCGAGGTGGCCGACAATTTGCCCGGCGTCGTGCTGGTCCGGGACAGCAAGGACCGTTCCGGCCCGATCCTCGCCTTCGCCCCGGGTGCCTGGCGCGGCTTCGTCGCCGACGCCGCCCAAACCCCGGGCCGCCGCGCCGGTTAACGGCGCGGGGTGACGGTGGCGAGCAGTTCCGGCATCCGGCGGTCCAGCACGTCGCCGGCCAGGTACGCGCCCAGCAGCGCCGCGCCGAGCCCGTAACCGGCGCCGACCGGTAGGGCCAGCCAGAGCCAGGCGTCACCGAGCAGCGCGGCGGCCACCACCATCGGCACCGCGGCGACCGCCGAGGCGAGCATGGCCAGCAGAGTGAGCAGCCCCTTCGTCAGGCCCGCGCCGCTGTTCATCGCGAACGGGTTGCTCGTCTCCGGCAGCGAGTACGCCCCGAGCACCGAGACCAGGCAGTTCACTGCCAGCCCGACGCCGTAGGTGGCGACCAGGGCACCGGCGGTCAGCCCGATCCAACCCGGTTCACCGAGCAGCAACGACAGCACCACCGCGACGACCGTCAACATCGGCAGGACGTACAGCGAGAAGGCCGTGATCCGGGCTCGCAGCTCGACCCTGCCGGGCACCCCGGCCACCACGTTCGCGGCGTACGCGCTGCCGTCGAAACCGAACTGGTTGGCCAGGGTGACGGCCGCGAGCACCCCCACGAAGACCATCGAGATGGTCACCACGACCGGTGAGCTGTCACTGGCAGCCGCGGTGAAGCCCTCGTCGCCGACGGCCGCGAAGTCCCCGCCGGTAACGTTGATCATCACTGGCACGAAGATGCCGACCACCGCGATGGTGATCAGGTTGGCCCGGCGGCGAGCGTCCCGCCACCAGTAACGGGCCTCCCGGGCGACCAGGGCACCGAACCGGTCCCGGCGGGCCCAACCGGCGACCCGGGGAAACAGCTGGGCGACCGCGCCACCGTCGACCCCTCGTCGTGCCGGGGCCTTACCGGCGCTCGCCGCACCCACCATCGCCGACTCCAGCGAACGGGACCACCAAGCCAGCAGGGCGACGAGCGCCACCACCGTGATCAGCAACTTGACCGGTGCCGCCCACACCCGCCCCTGGGCCACGTCGATGCCGGCGGTCCACGGCGCGCCCAGCGGCGTCCAACCGATCACCGTCGCCACACCTGCCAGCCGATCCCAGTCCGCCTCACGCAGCGCGGCGAGGCCGAAGATCTGCAACGGGCCGAGCAACGCGGCGACCACCGCCAACAGCACGGCCGCCAGGTCGCGGACCCGTCGGGACCGCAGCATGGTGGCGAAGGCGCTGGTCACCGCCCGGCTGGCGGCCACACAGAGCAGCAAACCGGCGAGCACCCCCACGGCGGCGACCACCCCCGCCGACCAGCCACCCAGCGACCAGGCGGTCAACACCAGCCCGGACGCCGCGACCAGCACCGCCACCACCGGGACGCTGATCAGGGCCGCCACGAACAGGCCGGTCACCAACGTGCGCCGGGGCAGTGGCAGCAGCGCGAACCGGGCCGGGTCGAGTGTCTCGTCCACGCCGAAGAAGACGAGTGGCAGCAGCAGCCAACCGAGCACCAGCAGCCCGCCGCCGGCCGCCGCGACCAGCACCGCGTACCGGCCGTTGTCGGTCAGGCCAGGTGCGGCGAAGAGGAAGAAACCGCTGGCGGCGAACCACAGCCCGAGCAACGCGCCGCCGATGAACATGGCGATCCGCCAGCCCTGGCCCCGAAAGTTGTTGGCCATCACCCGCAGCTTCAGCCGCACGAAGTGGCGGGCGGAGACCGGCCGTGCCGGCGCGGCGGGGGTGGCGTCAGCGCTCACCGGGAGAGCCACGACAACTCCTCGCCGGTCGCGGTGCGCCCGCCGACCACCTCGACGAAGACCTGCTCCAACGAACGGTCGCCACGGACCTCGTCGATCGTCCCGACCCGCTTGATGGTGCCGCTGGCGAGGATCGCCACGTGCGAGCAGAGCCGCTCGACGACCTCCATCACGTGACTGGAGAACACGACAGTGCCGCCACCGGCCGCGTAGCGGGTGAGGATGTCCCGGATCAGCGCCGCGGAGACCGGGTCGACCGCCTCGAACGGCTCGTCCAACACCAGCACCCGGGGGCCGTGCAGCAGCGCGCAGGCCAGGCCGATCTTCTTCTTCATGCCCGCCGAGTAGTCCACCACCAGGGTCCGACCGGCGTCGCCGAGCGCCAGCACGTCCAGCAGCTCGGCTGCCCGCTGGTCGACAACCGCCGGGTCCATCCCCCGCAACAAGCCGTTGTACGCCAGCAGCTCCGCCCCGGTCAGCCGGTCGAACAGCCGGACCCCGTCGGGCATCACGCCGAGCAACCGCTTGGCGGTCACCGGGTCCTGCCAGACGTCGTGGCCGAGCACCCAGGCCGAGCCGGCATCCGGACGCAGCAGCCCGACCGCCATCGACAGGGTGGTGGTCTTGCCGGCGCCGTTCGGGCCGAGCAGGCCGTAGAAGGAGCCGGCGGGGACGTCCAGGTCGACGCCGGCCACCGCGATCGTGCCGTCGAACCGCTTGGCCAGGCCACGCAGTGCGAGCGCGGGGTGCTCAACAGTCATGCGCCGACGTTATCCGCCCATCGCCAGTCACGCCCTCCGCCGCCGGCCGGACCCGCGATCCTCCCTGAGGCGGACCACATCGCGATCTTGCGTTTCCTGTCCCGACACAAGGCACATAACCACCTTTATCAACAACCGGAAGTGCAAGATCGGCGCGGTCCTGGCGCTTACTGCATGCGGAGGGCTTCGGGGGTGTGCAGGCGGAGCATGGTGGCGGCGATGTCGGCCGGGGCCCGCCTGCGGGTCGCCATCGACACGGCGACCATCACGGTGAAGGCCAGTGGCACCGTCCAGGCGGCCGGCTGCGCGATCAGCGTGGCCGGCCAACCGGACAGCGGCGGGCCGAGGACGGTGACCAGCACCGCGCCGATCGCCGCGCCGCCGCCGACCACCACACCCGCGGCGGCGCCCACGTCGGTCAGCCCGCGCCACCAGATGCCGAGCACCAGCAGCGGGCAGAAGCTCGACGCGGCGACCGCGAAGGCCAGCCCGACGACCTGCGACACGTCCAGCCCGGAGACGTGCAGTGCCAGCACCGCCGGCACACCACCGGCGATGACGGTGGCGAGCCGGAAACCGCGTACCGAGCCCCGACCGAGCACGTCCGTCGAGATCACCCCGGCGACGCTGGTCAGCAGCCCGGACGAGGTGGAGAGGAACGCCGCGAACGCGCCCGCGGCGACCAGCGCGGCGAGCAGCCGCCCGACCAGCCCGTCACCCAGGGCCGCGCCGGGTAGCAGCACCACCACCGCGTCGGTCTGGCCGCTGAGCAGCAGTTGCGGGGTGTAGATCCGGCCGAGGACCCCGTACAGGGTGGGCAGCAGGTAGAAAACGCCGACCAGGGCCAGCACTACCAGGGTGGTCCGGCGGGCCGCCGCGCCGTCCGGGTTGGTGTAGAAGCGCACCAGCACGTGCGGCAGGCCCATGGTGCCCAGGAAGGTGGCCAGGATCAGCGAGTACGTGGCGAACAGGCCCCGGTCGTCGGCACCGGCGGCGCTGGGCAGCAACCAGTCGTTGGCGTCGGTGGCCGCCCCGGACACCGCCGGCACCGGGTCACCGGCGGCGAAGGTCAGCTCGTCGCCGGGGCGTACCTCCCGGATGTCGCCGTCGGGCAGGGTGAGGGTCGCCCGGTGCTCGACCACGACGGTGGTCGCGGCCCGGAACGTCGGCCCGTCGGGTGGGGTCACCGCCGGCCGCCCGTCGGCCTGCCACTGGAGCGCCAGGAAGATCACCGGTACGGCGAGTGCGGTCAGCTTGAGCCAGTACTGGAACGCCTGCACGAAGGTGATCGCGCGCATCCCGCCCAGCGCCACGTTCGCGGTGACCACGGCGGCAACCAGCAGGGCTCCGAGGGGGTACGGGGAGCCGGCCACCGTGGCCAGGGTCAGCCCGGCGCCCTGGAGCTGCGGCACCAGGTACAGCCAACCGATGAAGATCACGAAGGCGGTGGCCAGGATGCGGAGTCGACGTGAGCCCAGCCGCAGTTCGCAGAAGTCGGGCAGGGTGAACGCGCCGGAGCGGCGCAGCGGCGCGGCCACGAACAGCAGCAGAGCCAGATAGCCGGCGGCGAACCCGACCGGGTACCAGAGCACGTCCACGCCGTACTTGAGGACCAGCCCGGCGATGCCCAGGAAGCTCGCCGCCGACAGGTACTCCCCGCCGATGGCGGCGGCGTTCCACGTCGGACTGATCGCCCGGGACGCCACCAGGAAGTCGGACGTGGTCCGGGCCAACCGCAGCCCGTAGAAGCCGATCCCGACGGTGACCAGGGTGACCGCGACGATGGCCGGGACCACGAAGTCGTTGCCCACTCAGCGCTCCGGCCGTTGCACCAGGTCGGTGAAGTCCTGCTCGTTGCGTTCGGCCAGCCGCACGTACGCCCAGCCCACGGCGATCAGGAACGGGAAGGAGGCCACCCCGAGCAGCAGCCAGGGCAGGTTGACGCCGGCCACGGTGGTCCGGCCGAGCGAGGGCGCGATCGCGAACAGCCAGGGCAGCCCGCCCAACCCGATGGCCACCACCAGGGACAGCCGCAGCGCCAACGCGAGTTGGGCCCGGACCAGGCCGCGGACCAGCGCCTCGCCGACCTGGGTCTGCTGGGCCAGTTCGGTGCGGGTCCGCTCGGCGCGGGTGTCCTGCCGGGTGATCTCGGCCAGCACGATCCGGGACCGCCGGGGCGGCGGCACCGCAGCGCCTGACCCCACGTCCGGGAGTTGCTTGGCCACCCCGGCAGTCTCGCCGGCCGTACGCGATTGTCAAGCAGTGCGGTGTGCACATCGGTGGGTGGCGTTGTGCATAACCTGTGGAGAACCGCTCACGCCTGTGGATAACTCGGGGATCACGCCGGCTGGCGTGTGGGAACTCCCGAGGCTCGTTGTGGACAACCGACTGAGCTGCCAGGGTGGTCCGGTAGAGAGGAGGTGTGACGGTGACCAACCCTGCCCGGCCCGGCTGGGGCGACGCCTGGACGGTGGACGACCTCCAGAGCCTCCCCGAGGACGACCAGGTCTACGAGATCTTCGACGGGAGCCTGCTCGCGTCCCCCCATGCGGACGTCTTCCATGGCGCGGTCGCCAACCGCCTCCGCCGTGCCCTCGACCGGCAGGCCCCCGCCGGTGTGCTCGTCGGTCAGGACATCGGGGTCAGCGCGAAACGCTCGTCGTACCTCGTGCCTGATCTCTTCGTCGCCACGGAGAGCGCACTGGACAGCGGCGGCGCCGCGCTCGACCCGGCCGACGTGCTCCTCGTCGTCGAGGTGATCTCGCCAAGTAACGCCGGCCGCGACCTGGTCCTCAAACGTCACGAGTACGCGGCCGTCGGCATTCCGCTCTACTGGTTGGTGGAGCCCCGCAAGCAGACCCTGACCGTGCTGGTGAACGGCGCGGGCGGCTACCGCGAGCAGGTCGTTCTGCCGGTCGGCGAGGTCTACCGCGCCGAGCGGCCGTTCCCTCTCGCCCTGCCGCTGGCCGACATCTTCTGACCCGTCACCGGGAGCCGCCCGCCCGCCGCGTCGACGGTCAGTCCAGGCCGATGCGCTCCGGCCGGGCCGAGGCGGAGCCGAGCCAGGTGTGCGGGTTGCCGTACCAGCACCAGCCCAGCTTGGGCGCGCCCTGGCTGATCCAGAGCGCCGGCACCCGCTTGTCGCCGCAGCGGGAGCCGATCAGCGAGAAGCACCTGTTGCTCGCCAACGCGGCCGGGTGCAGCGTGATGAAGGCGAGCCCCTCGTCGATGCTGAGCGGCAGCCGGCCCTGCGCGGTGATCCCCTCCAGGGCGGTGGCCGGGGCCAGGTTGCGGTACTCCTCGCCCCGGTCGACGTCGAAGAGCAGGTACGCCGGCCCGGCGGGCACCTCCAACTCCTTGATCGGGTCGAAGCGGGGCAGGTCGTCCTCGGCGTAGTTGCGGTCGACGACGCCGGGCTTGCGCTTGCCGGCCACTGTGGTCAGCGCCACCCGTTCCGGCACCCCGATCAGATCCCGGGTGATGACCAGCAGGAACGGCACCCGGGCGTCGGTGGGGGCGGGCAGCCCGGCGGTGCCCTCGGCCGCCCTGGCCCGCAGTGGCGCGACCAGGTCGCGGAAGGCGTTCTCGGTCAGCCCGGCGAGGGCGGGATAGCCGAGTTGCACCAGTCGGTCGAGTTGGTTGTCGAACTCGGATTCGGCGTTGAACGGGGTCTCGGTCACGCGGGCCTCCCGGAAGTCGTACGATCTATCGTACAACGTACGGCACACCGCTTCTCATTCCCGGCTCAGCGACTCCAGTCCTGTTTCGCAGCCCTGACCAGCTTGTCCTTCAACTCCCTGGTGTGCCGCCGGCTCACCGGCAGCTCGGTGGAGTCGATCACCACCACGTAGCCGGAGTTGACCAGCCGCAACTCCGCGATCAACTTCAACTGCACCAGGTACGACCGGTGCACCCGAACAAAACCGGCATCCGCCCAGCGCTCCGCGAGCGTGGCCAGCGAGACCCGCACCAGGTGCGACCCCTCCGCGGTGTGCAATCGGGCGTAGTCGCCCTGCGCCTCCACCCACCGCACCGCCGAGCGGGGCAACATCCGGGTGGTGCCGGCCAACTCGATCGGGATGGTCGGGTCCTCCTCCGCGCGGGCCAACGCCGCCGGATGCGACGGCACCACCCGCGAGCCGATCACCCGGCGCAACGACTCGGCCAGCCGATCGGCGCGAACCGGTTTCCGCACATAGTCGGTGGCGCCCAGATCGAAGGCGTCCACAGCGCCGTCGTCGTAGGCGGTGACGAACACGATCGCCGGTGGGCGGGCGAAGCGGCGCAGCACCCGGGCCAGCTCCATGCCGTCCAGGCCGGGCATCCGGATGTCCAGGAAGACCACGTCCACGTCGGCGTCGCGCAACAACCGCAACGCCTCGGTGGCGTCGGAGGCCGTGTGCAGCCGGGCCACCCGGGGATCGGCCCGCAGGTGGTACGCCAACTCGTCGAGCGCGGGCGGTTCGTCGTCGACGGCGAGGACGCGCAGGAAACCGGACGCGTTCACCACACCCGTCCCGGCTCGCTCGCTCACGAGCCGGCCCGCACGCCGGGGTGGAACTTCGGCACCCGCATGCTCACCTTCGTACCCGAACCCAGCCCGGTCTCCACGACCAGACCGAACCGGTCACCGAAGACCGAGCGCAACCGCTCGTCGACGTTGGAGAGGCCGACGTGCTGGCTCGTGTCGTCACCCGGGTCGCCGATGCCGCGAGCCAGCTCGGCGATGCCGGCGGTCAGCGTGGTCGGATCCATTCCCACTCCGTCGTCCTCCACCGTGATGTGACATTCGGCCCCCGCGTCCCGGGCCTCGATGCTCACCATGCCCGTGCCCGGCTTACGGGACAACCCGTGGCGAACGGCGTTCTCCACCAACGGTTGGAGGCAGAGGAACGGCAGCGTCACCGGCAGCACCTCCGGGGCGATCTGCAACCGCACCTGCAACCGGTCGCCGAACCGGGCCCGCTCGATGGTCAGGTACCGGTCGATCGACCGCAGCTCCTCGGCCAGCGTGGTGAACTCCCCGTGCGCCCGGAACGAGTACCTGGTGAACTCCGCGAACTCCAGGATCAGCTCCCGGGCCCGCTCCGGGTCGGTGCGCACGAACGAGCCGATCGCGGTCAGCGCGTTGTAGATGAAGTGCGGGCTGATCTGCGCCCGCAACGCCCGGATCTCGGCGCGGGCCAGCCGCTCCCGCGACGAGTCCAACTCGGCCAGGGCGAGCTGGTTGCCGGCCCAGTGCGCCGTCTCCAGGGTGGCCTGCACCAACCCCGGAGGCGGTGGGCTGTCCGCGACCGCCACGAGCGCGCCCACCACCCGGCCGTCCGCCCCCAGCAACGGTGCGACCACCGCCCCCCGGATCGGGCAGTCGACCCGGTCGCAGTGCAGATCCTGCTCACCCAGCACCGTCGAACGGCCGGTGTCCACCGTCCGCCGGGCCGCCGCGAGCAGTTGCTCCCCGTGGTGCGTGCCGCGCCCGTCGAGAGCCAGCAACCGGTCGGCGTCGGTGAGTGCCAGACCGGCCGCGCCCACCAGAGCCCGCAGATGACGTACGGCCTTCGTCGCGCCCGCCTCGCTCAGCCCCGCGCGCAGTGGCTCGGCGGCCAGACCGGCGGTGTGCAGCACCTCGTAGGTGGCCCGCTGGGTGGCGGTGGCGATGCCCCGGCGGGCCCGCAGCCGCAGCACCGCCAACAGGGCCGCGGTCAGCGCGGTGACGAGCGAGACGACGCCGACCACGGCGGAGAGGTTGGCAGCCACGCAGCGATCCTCGCCCCTGCGGGCCGGCGCGCCAAGCCTCTAGTACGCGCCCTTGCGGGCGAGCACCACCCCGACCGTGCGCCACAGGATGCTCAGGTCGTACGCGAGCGACCAGTTGTCGACGTAGTAGAGGTCCAGTCGGACCGACTCGTCCCAGGACAGATCGGAGCGGCCGGAGACCTGCCACAGCCCGGTCATGCCGGGGCGGACCAGCAGGCGGCGGCGCACGTCACCCAGGAAGTCGCCGTCGTCGGCGGGCAGCGGGCGGGGCCCGACCAGCGACATCTCGCCCCAGAGCACGTTGATCAGCTGGGGCAGCTCGTCCAGCGAGGTGGCCCGCAGGAAGCGGCCCACCGGGAAGACCCGTGGGTCCTCCTTCATCTTGAACAGCATGCCGTCGGTGTCGTTCCGGTCGACCAGGCTGGCCAGCCGCTCCTCGGCGTTGACGTACATGGTCCGGAACTTCCACACCCGGAACGTGCGCCCCTCGTGCCCCACCCGAGGCTGCCGGAAGAAGACCGGCCCGGGGTCGGAGATCCGAATCGCCACGCCGATGGCCAGGAAGAGCGGGATCAGCAGCAGCAGACCGAGGCCGGCGGCGACCCGGTCCAGCAGGTTCTTGGCCAGCAGCGCCGGCCCGGAAAGGGTCGGCTCCTCGACGTGCAGCAGCGGCAGACCCTCGATCGGCCGGATGTGCACCCGGGGGCCGGCGATGTCGGTGAGCTGCGGGGCGACCACCAGGTCGACGCCGGAACCCTCCAGCTGCCAGGCCAGCCGCCGCAGCTCACCCGGCTCGGCGCTGGCCGACCCGCAGACGGCGATGGTGTCCCCGCCGACCTCACGGACCAGGGCCAGCACGTCTCGGCCGGAGTAGACCGGCACCGGGGTCGGCATCCCCCGGGCCGCCGCGTACCCGTTGGTGATGTGGATGGCGACGGGCATCAGCCCGGCGGACGGGCTGCGGGTGACCGCCGCGTAGACCTCCAGGCACTCCGGCAGGGTGCCGACCAGCACCATCCGGTGCGCGGCCTGGCCGGCCTGCCGGCGGATGTAGTGCAGGGCCCAGCGGGCCACGAACCGGCCCCAGAGGATCAGCAGCGCCGCACCGACCAGCGCGGTGCCCACGGTGAACCGGGAGAGCTGGGTCACTGTGGCGAAGGCGAGGAAGGAGACGCTCGCGGCCACCGTCACCGACGCCCGGATGACCCGCTTGTACTCGTCGGGCCCGAGCCCCAGATAGCGCCGGTCGTACGCCCGGTTGCCCCAGAGGATGACGACCCAGCCGAGCGGGAGCAGGAGGTAGGAGATGGTGTGGAACCAGGTCGGGTCCTGCTTGGTGCCGGAGAACCCGGAGGCGGCCTGGTCGAAGAGCTGGATGGCGATCCAGCTGGCGAACGCCGCCGCGCCGAAGTCGAGCAGCACCAGGATGGCCGTGTAGGGGCGGTGCCAACGGGAGACACGACGTCGCGCCCTGGCCCACGCCGACCGGGGTACACCGTTGTGCGTAGTCGGCGTCGGCGGCTGGATCTCGAAGCTGTCGACGTGCCGCACGAGTCTGCTCCGGCCTTCGTTGGATACCGGGCGCTGGAGGCTTGCCGTCACCTCACCCATGTCCTCCCGCATGACACGGGCCGCTCACTCGGCGTGAAGGCCCGGGTCGCCCACCGTCCCAGTCTCCCACGCGAGCCCGACCGGTTGCCGCCCCGAAGGAGATTGGCGACCGATGGTTACGGTGGGATCTGGCCGGCTCCACACCATTTCAGAAGCCGGGGACCGGGCCACTATACCGATGGATACCCGAACGGCGGGACCGGCGGACCGGAGCTTCGGCACAGTGAGGGCGATTCCACTCGGTGATCACCGAGTGTAATTACTCACCGTACGAGACGGGACAACCGACGGTCAGCGAGCGGCTTCCCGCCGGTCTGGCAGGTCGGGCAGTACTGGAGGCTGGAGTCGGCGAACGACACCTCGCGCACGGTGTCCCCGCACACCGGGCAGGGCAGACCGGTCCGCGCGTGCACCTTCAGACCCGAGCGCTTCTCGCCCTTGAGTTCGGCGGCCCGCTGACCGAGGGACCGCTCGACCGCGTCACCGAGGACCTGCCGGGTGGCGGCGTGCAACGTGGCGAGCTGGGCGTCGGTGAGCCGATCGGTGATCGCGAACGGCGACAGCTTCGCCGCGTGCAGGATCTCGTCGGAGTACGCGTTGCCCACGCCGGACAGCACCGACTGGTCGGTCAGCACCCCCTTGACCTGCCCCCGCCGGCTCCGCAACCGCTCGGTGAAGGTGGGCAGGTCCGCGGCGAGCGCGTCCGGGCCCAGCTTGGCCACCCCGGGGACCGCCGCGAGGTCGGTGACCAGGTACGCCGCCAGCTTCTTCTGGGTGCCCGCCTCGGTGAGGTCGAAGCCGGAACCGTCGTCGAGGCGTACCCGCACCGCGATCGGGCCCTTGCCCGGGCGGAGTGGGGTGGTGGCGGGGAACGCCTCCCGGTAGTGCAGCCAGCCCGCCCGCGCCAGATGCACCACCAGGTGCAGGCCACCCTCGAAGAGGACATCGAGGAACTTTCCGTGCCGACTGGCGTCGACCACCGCCCGGCCGGCAACCTCGGTCGGCGCCGGCTCGTACGTCTTCAGGGCACTGATCGCGGCGATCTCCAGCCGATCGACACGCCGCCCCACCGCGCGCTGTCGCAGGTAACCCGCGAGCGCCTCAACCTCCGGTAGCTCGGGCACGACCCAACGGTAGCCTTCTTTCCCGTGAGCGTGAGGAATGAGCTTGCGAGTTCCCACCGCGAGCGCGAGGAGTGAGCTTGCGAGCCCCGCAGTCGCGAGCAACAGTCGGCACGGTCGCGAACGAAAGGCAAGCTCAGTGAGAATCGTGGTGGCGCACAACCGGTACCGGGAAGCCCAGCCCTCCGGTGAGAACACGATCGTCGACTCGGAGATCGCTCAGCTCACCGCCGCTGGCGTCGAGGTGCTGCCCTTCATCCGCAGTTCGGACGAGATCCCGTCGATGTCGAAGGCGGCCAAGGCGCTGCTGCCGATCTCGCCGATCTGGGCTCCGCGCGCCCAGCACGACCTGAGCCGCCTGCTCACCGAGCACCGGCCGGACGTTCTGCACCTGCACAACCCGTACCCCCTGCTCTCGCCCTGGGTGGTGCGGACCGCGCACCGACACGGCGTGCCGGTGGTGCAGACGGTGCACAACTACCGGCAGGTCTGCTCCTCGGGGATCTACTTCCGCGACGGGGTGATCTGCCAGGACTGCAAGGGTCGGGCGTTGGGGGTGCCGGCGATCAAGCACCGCTGCTACCGCGACTCGGCGGTGCAGAGCGCGCTGATGGCGACCACCCTGGCCGTGCACCGGGGCACCTGGCGCTCGGTGGACCGGTACATCGCGCTCACCTCGGCGATCGCCGACCACCTGCGCGACTACGGCATCCCGGACGAACGCATCGTGGTGAAGCCGAACTCCGTACCCGACCCGGGTCGGCCGGCGCCGCTCGGTGACGGGTTCCTCTACATGGCCCGGCTCTCCCCGGAGAAGGGCGTCGACCTGCTGCTGGACGCCTGGCGTCGGCACCCGGTGGGCTCGCTGGGCACGCTGCGGGTGGCCGGCGACGGCGAGCTGCGCCACCTCGTGGAGGCAGCCGCCGCCGAGCGGCCCGACGTGGTCTACCTCGGCCAGCTCGACCGGGCCGGCGTGCAGGCAGCGGTCGAGGCGAGCGCTGTGGTGATCGCCGCCGCGATGTGGCACGACGTGCTGCCCACCGTGATCATCGAGGCGTTGGCGAGCGGCCGGCCGGTGCTCGGTACGGCGTTGGGCGGCATTCCGTACCTGGTCGGGGCCGACGCCCCGCACGAGCCCGCCGGCACCGGCCCGGCCGCCGTCGCCTCAACGGTCGCCTCACCTGTCGCGTCCGAGGTCGCCTCGCCGATCGCCCCCGGGGTCGGGCGGTCGGCGATGCCGGCCGGTATCGCTCAGGGCGAGGCCGGTTGGGTGGTCGCGCCGGAGCCAGCCGCGCTCGCAGCCGCCCTGCCGGTCGCCCGAGCCGGTGCGCCCGGACTGGCCTCGGCCGCCCGCGCCCGCTACGAGCGCACCTTCCACCCCGACGTCGTCACCAAGCGGCTCATCGACATCTACGCGGGCCTGTCCCGTGCCCCCCACCACGTCTGAACCCGCGCCGCTCGCCGCCCCGCCGCCGGCTTGAGGCAGCAACTTCAGGGTTGTTGCGGTGTGCCGGCGGCTGGAGGCAGCAACATCAGGGAAGTTGTGTGGATCTTGGAGCGGGGCGGGGCGGATGCCCGGCCGGGGGGGCGGGGCGGTCAGCGTAGCGAGGCGCGGGCGGAGAAGGCGATGCTGGCCAGCAGGAAACCGCCGTTGACGATGGTGAAGGCGATCATCACCCAGAGGGCCAGCGCGGGGGCCACCGCGAGCACCAGGGCGGCCACGAAGATAACCGCGCCGTAGTCGCGGACCAGCTTCACCAGGCGCACCGGCAGCGAGGTCGAGGTGACCATGCTGGCCGCGTTCGGCCCGGCCTGCATCACCGACGTGACCAGGTTGACCATCCAGGTGCCGGCGAAGGCCGCCACCAGCCAGGTCGGCGTGGACGGCTGCTGCGCCACGGCGGTGGCGGCCAGGGCGGCCACCAGGGCGATCTGCGCGGCCACGTCGCAGAGCACGTCGACCCGGGCGCCGGCCGCGCTGCCCTGGCCGGTCACCCGGGCCAGCTGCCCGTCCGCGCAGTCCAGTGAGTACGCCACCTGCCAGCCGATCAGGGCGAGCAGACCAACCAGCCAGGCCGGTACGTCCCCGGCGGCGACCGGGCCGGCGAGCGCCACCACGGTGACCGAGGTGGCCAGCCCGAGCACCAGGTTGGTGATGGTCAACGCTGTCGGTCGCAGGCCGAGCCGCTGGGCTACCAGCGCGAAGACGGCCCCCAGCCACTGGCTGATCGACTCGCTGAACAGGCCGCCACCCCGGTTGACCCGGTGGAAGTCGGCGATGGTGGGACGGGGGTCAGCCAAGCTGGTCGCGGATTGCACCGGCGTAGTCTGCCAGCCGTTCCCGGGTCTCGGTAGGCGACAGTGCCAGGTGTTCGAGGATGGTGTACCGGTCCGGGCGGGTACGCGGCGCGAACTGCACCGCCTCGATGAACTGGTCGTCGGTGAGCGCCACCTCGGCGGGGAGCCGGGGCAGACCGTGTCGGGCCAGGCAGGCAGACATCTCGCCGAAGCGGCGGAGGTCTCCGCGCAGCCAGGTGCAGAACAGCGCGCCCAGCCCGGCCAGCTCGCCGTGCGAGGCGGTGCCGGGAAAGAGCGAGTCGACAGCGTGCATGATCTCGTGGCAGCCGCCGCTGCACGGGCGGCTGGTGCCGTCGACAGCCATCGCCAGGCCGCTGGAGATCAACGCCTCGGCGAGGACGATCACGAAGGCGTCGTCGCTCATGTCGCCCGGGTGGTTGAGCACCGCTTCGGCGCCCGCCCGCGAGAGCGAGGCGGCCAGCCCGTCGACCGGCTCACCGCGTACCTGCCGGGACAGCTCCCAGTCGGCCAGCGCGCTGATGTTGCTGATCACGTCGCCGATGCCGGCCCGGTTGTGCCGGTCCGGGCCGCTGTCCACGAAGTCCAGGTCGACGATCACCCCGATCGGGATGTGCACGCCGTAGGAGCCCTTGATCCCGTCGGTGATCAGGCTGGCCACCGGGGAGGCGATCCCGTCGTTGGCGAGGCTGGTCGCCACCGACACCATCGGCAGTCCGCGTCGGGTGGCCGCGTACTTGGCCACGTCGATGGTCTTGCCGCCGCCGATGCCGACGACCGCGTCGTACGACCGGGCGCGGAGCTTGCCGCCCAGGTCGTCGGCGGCGTCCAAGGTCCCGCCGGAGACGGTGAAGACGTCCGCCGAGCGCAGCGACGGTCGGATCAGCTCCGCGATCTGGGCACCCTGACCCGGACCGACCACCACCGCGACGTCGCCCCCGGAGGAGATCCGCCCGTCGGCCAGGATCGCGCCCAGGTCGGCGACCGCCCCGCGTCGCACGTCGATGTGCAGCGGGGTGAGGACGCTACGAGCTAGTAGCGGCACGCGATCTCCCGCGCGCGGGCCAGATCGGCGTGGTTGTCGACCTCGACCCACGGGACGTCACCGATCGGCGCCGCCCGCACCTCCCCGCCCCGGTCGGAGAACTCCTGGTAACCGTCCTCGTAGTAGAGGTTCGGGTCCCGTCGCCAGGTGGCCTCCAGCGCGTCGGCGAGGGCGTCGGCGACCTGCGGCTCGATCAGCGTCGCGCCGATGTACTCCCCGTACGCCTCGCCCGGATCCATGATCTTGGTGATCCGGGTGAGCTGGCCGGCGGCGTCGAAGGTGGTCTTCATCTCCTCCTCGGCCAGCGGCTTGAGGGTGTCCACGGCGAGCAGGATGCCCGGACCACGCTCGGCGAGCAGGGTCTTCTCCACGCTCACCGGGTGCACGGTGTCCCCGTTGACCAGCAGCACCCCGCGCGCGAAGTACTCCCGGGCCAGCCAGAGCGAGTAGGCGTTGTTCCACTCCTCGGCCTTGTCGTTGTGCACCAGGGTGAGCGTGACCCCGTACCGCTTCTCCAGGTCGGCCTGCCGGTCGCGGACCGCGTCCGCCGCGTAGCCGACGACGATCACGATGTCGGTGAGCCCGACCTCGGCGAGGTTGCCCAGCGCGATGTCCAGGATCGTCGTCTCGCCGTCCACCGGCACCAACGCCTTGGGCAGGGTGTCGGTGTACGGGCGCAGCCGTCGTCCCGCGCCGGCCGCGAGCACCATTCCGATCATCGCGACATCCTCCCTCGTCCTGCTCCGGTCACCGCTGGAGGATAGCCCCGGCCGGGTGCGTCGCTCCGGCCAACCGGTCAGCCGGGCAACGCCGCCAGGTCGGCGAGCATGGTCAGGCGCTCCTCCGCGCCGAGCGTGGCGTACGGGCCGGCGGCCCGCCGGTCGGTCTCCAGTTCGATGGCGAGCCGTTCGGGGCCGGGCGGCAGGGCAGCGATGCTCGACGCGGTGTGCCCGGCGGCGGCCCAGGCGGCGGCGTGCGCGTCGGCCCGGTGGTGTCGCAGCGCGCCGAGCCGGTTGAGCAGCAGTACGCCCGACGGGGTGCCGTCCGGTTCGTACGGGGGCGCCAGCGCGGCGAAGGCCGACCCACCCCGGTCCTCTTCCTCGTCGGCCAGCACCAGGGCGTACGACAGCAGTCGGCCGAGCACGGCGACCAGTCGGGCCACCCGGTCGTCGTGACCGGCCCACAGCTCCTCGGTGACCTCGGCGTGCACCTGGTAGAGCTCGGCGAGGAAGGCGGCGCCGCGTTCGGTGGCGGAGAGGGTGCCGTCCGGGCTGCGGTAGATCATCCCGTGGGCCACCTGCTTGTCCACGGCTCGCCGGCAGACGACCGGGTCGTGGTAGCGGGTGATCGCCGCGAACCCGGGCCCGTCGACGGTGCCACCGGGTGCGGCCAGTCGGGTGCGCAGGTCGACCAGGAAGCCGGTCGCCGTGACCCCGCCGTAGCGCTGGGACAGTTCGGCGCCACCACCGTCCCGGCCGGCCAGCATGCCGGCGCGGAAGGTCCGGTCCACCGCCGGTGCGAGCAGCCCGGCGATCCGGTGGGGCGCCAGCGCGACGGTGTTCACAGACCGATCGACCGGAGGACGGCGAAGCCCTCCTCGGCGATCCGCCGGATCAGCCCGTCGTTGACGTCGCGGTGCTCGTCGAGCACTGTCAGCTCGTGCTCGGCCAGCCAGCGGTACTCGGTGTGCTTACCGGCTTCCAACCTCGGGCGGTCGAGGTCACCGTCGACGCGGACCAGAAAGTCGTGCTCGGTCCGGGCCAGGCCGTCGTCGCCGACGTAGCTGTACTCGCCCACCTGGCCCAGGACGTGCGAGAGGACCCAACCGGTCTCCTCGGTGATCTCCCGGCGGAGCGCCTCGTCGATGTCCTCGCCCGGCTCCAGGTGGCCGCCGACGATGTCCCAGCAGTTGGGGAACAGGCGTCGGTGTGGTGAGCGGCGCTGGAAGAAGATGCGGCCGTCATGGTCGACGATCAGCGCGCCGGCGCAGCGCAGGGGCTCGGTGGACACCATCCGACAGTAGCCAGCGTCCGCAGCTTGTGCGATGCCGCTCTTGTCCCGGAAACATCCACCGACCACCATGTCTGTACCGAATGCCACCGTCCCAAAGGAGTGATGCGTGATGCAGGTACGGGATGCGATGTCCAGCCAGGTCCTCGTCGTCGGTCCGGAGCACACGCTCCGCCAGGCGGCCCGGATGATGTCGGCCCGTGGTGTCGGGTCGGCGGTCGTGATCGACCCGGATTCCGAGGGCGTGGGGATCATGACCGAACGCGACGTGTTGAAGGCCATCGGCGCCGGCCTGGACTGCGACGTGGAACGCACCGGTGCCCATCTGACCTGGGACGTTGTCTACGCGGGGCCGGAGTGGACAGTGGCCGAGGCCGCCGCCGCGATGGCCCGGGGCGGATTCCGGCACCTGGTGGTGCTGGACGGCCGGGAGGTCGCCGGCGTGATCTCGGTGCGGGACATCATGCGGGTCTGGTCGGAGAACCAGGCGGTCGCCACGACCTGACCGGGGGTGGTGTGCCGGGCCGGATCGATGGGTAGACATCCCCGTGCGGGCGCGGAAATGCCGTGGCCCGCGGGGGAGGTCCCGATGCGCGACGCGGAACGGCTGGTCGAGCAGCAGTACGCGATGCTTCTGCGTCGGGACGTGGCCCGGTTGCCGGATCTCTACGCACCGGAGGCGTTCTACGCCATGCCGGGCGTGACGGTCCGTCCGATCGAGCTGCCCGCGCTGCTGCGCACCTGGACCGGCGCTTTCGGAGATCTGCGGGTCGACCCGATGGGTTCGGTCCGCACCGGCGGGGGCGCGGCGGTCGAGCTGCGGCTGACCGGCACCCACACCGGCACCCTGCATTCCCCGTACGGCACCGTCGCTCCCACCGGCCGGGTGGTGAGCTGGGAGGTGGCCGACGTGGTCCGGGCCCGCAAGGGCCGGATCACCGCCTGGCGTTCCTACTTCGACTGGAGTCAGCTTCTCGACGCGCTCGGCGTGCAGCTGGGGGGACTTTCCCGGGCCGCGCAGCACGACGCGCTCGCCCTTCCGGTCTGATCTGCCGCCGACCGGTCCAGCGGGGTCACCCGACCCGGTGGCTCAGGATGCGGACATCGCCGTGCCGACCGCGCGTTCCCCGTCGCCGCCCGTACGCTCAACATCCATGACCGCCGAGCAGTTGATCTCCTTTGCCCGTGGGGCTCCCTCGCTGGACATCGTCGATGTCGAGGGGCTCAAGGCCGCCGCCGTCCGCGCCTTCGACGCCGACCCCGCGGGGGTGACGGCGTACGGCACCTCCGTCGGGTATCTCCCGCTGCGGAAGTGGATCGCCGAGAAGCACGGGGTCGAGGCCGACCAGGTGCTGGTCACCAACGGGTCTCTCCAGGCCGACGCGTTCCTCTTCGACCACCTGGTCCGCCCCGGCGACGCGGTGGTGGTGGAGCGCCCGACGTACGACCGGACGCTGCTCAACCTCCAGCGGATGGGCAGCGAGCTGCACGGCATCTCGGTCCAACCGGATGGTCTGGACACTGCCGAGCTGCGCAAGTTGCTGGAGTCCGGGGTCCGGCCCCGGCTCGCGCACGTCATCCCGAACTACCAGAACCCGGCCGGCATGACGCTGTCGCTGGAGAAGCGCCGGGAGCTGCTCGACCTGGCCGCCGAGTACGAGTTCACGATCTTCGAGGACGACCCGTACGCGGACATCCGCTTCCGTGGTGAGGCGTTGCCGTCGATGCTCTCGCTGGACACCCGCAACGTGGTGGTGCACGCGTCGAGCTTCACCAAGACGGTCTGCCCGGGTGTGCGGGTGGGTTACCTGGTCGGCCCGGCCGACCTGATCGCCGCCATCGCGAAGAACGCGACGAGCCTCTACATCTCCCCCGGGATGGTGTCCCAGGCGATCGTGCACCAGTTCTGCGTCTCCGGTGACATCGACCGCTCGATCGAGACGGTCCGGGCGGCGCTCGGCGAACGGGCCCAGGTGCTCGCCGAGTCGTTGCGCCGGCACCTGCCGCAGGCGCGGTTCGTGGAGCCCGACGGTGGCTACTTCCTGTGGGTGGAGTTCCCGCAGGACGTGTCTGTCGACCGGCTCGCCCCGGCGGCGGCCGAGCGCGGCGTCGCCGTGGTCAAGGGCAGCGACTTCATGGTGGACGGCGGGCGGCACGCGCTCCGGCTGGCCTTCTCGGCGGTGACCGCCGACCGGATCGACGAGGGCGTCCGGCGGCTTGCGGAGGCCGTCGAGGCCGTCCGGGACTGACATTATCTGTCGGGTTCCCGACAGAACGACGATGCCGGCCGTCCCGGGGCTCCCCTCCGGGCGGCCGGCTGGCCCACAATGCTGCGAGCGTCACCCCGTCAGCTGCGGACATCACCGCCCGGTCCCCGGGCCGGCCCCGCCCGGGTGGACGCGGCAGCACAACCTCCCGCCCCCACAGGTGCCGGGCGGGCCGTGTCGTCCCCCGCACACCCCCCGATGCGGCCCGGCCCGCCCGGCGCCGCCCCCCACGCGACCGCCGTCACACCGGTCCTCGACTCCGGTCGGCGTAGCCTGCAAGCCGCAGCTGAGCGCGGGAGGTGACGCGATGACGGATCGGACAGAGCGGGACCGGACGGCACCGTCGGCCACCGGTCGGGTGCTGCGACCCCGGGCGTGGCCCTCCCCGGTGCGGGCGATGACCCGCATCCTCAACGCCGACGGCTCGCCGCCCGTCCCGGCACCGACCGGCCCCGGCCGCAGCGCGGTGGTCGACTGCGCGCTCTACGTCGACGGCAAACGGCAGCCCGGCGACTGGACGTACGCGGACGCGCTGGCCGCGGCCCGCCGCGAGGAGCACGGCTTCGTCTGGATCGGTCTGCACCAGCCGGAGCTGGCCGAGATGACCGCCATCGCGGAGACGTACGGCCTGCACGAGCTGGCGGTCGAGGACGCGGTCAAGGCCGAGCAGCGCCCCAAGCTGGAGCGGTTCGGCGACGTCGTCTTCCTGGTGCTGCGTACCGCCCGGTACTGCGAGCACACCGAGCTGACCGAGAACTCCGAGGTGGTGGAGACCGGGCAGGTGATGCTCTTCATCGGCCCGAACTTCGTGATCAGCGTCCGGCACGGGGACGCCTGCCGACTCGCCCCGATCCGCGCCGACCTGGAGACCAAGCAGGAGTTGCTGCTGCACGGCCCGTGGGCGGTGGCGTACGGGGTGACCGACCGGGTGGTCGACCTCTACCTGGAGGTGGCCGACCAGATCGAGGACGACCTGGACATGCTGGAGGCGGAGGTCTTCGACCGGCACGGCCACGGCCGGATCCAGCGGATCTACCAGATGAAGCGGGAGCTGGTGGAGTTCAAGCGGGCGGTGGTGCCGCTGCAACGGCCGCTGATGACGCTGACCTCGCAGGTCAACCGGGACGTGCCCAAGGAGATCCGCAAGTACTTCCGGGACGTGCAGGACCACCTCAGCCGCACCGTGGAACAGGTGAACTCCTACGACGACCTGCTGAACTCGATCCTCCAGGCGCGGCTGGCCCAGGTCACCGTCGACCAGAACAACGACATGCGCAAGATCGCCGCCTGGGCAGGCATCGCCGCGGTGTGGACCGCCATCGCCGGCATCTACGGGATGAACTTCGACAACATGCCCGAGCTGAGGATGACGTACGGCTATCCCGTCGTCCTGGCCCTCATGCTCGGCGTCTCGCTGGCCCTCTACCGTTGGTTCCGCCGCAACGGCTGGCTCTGACCGTGACGCGGAAGCGCCGACGAGCGGGGGGACCCACTCGTCGGCGCTTCACGCGCTGTCGCTGACCTCAGCGGCGGCCGTTGGTGCGGGCCGTGTCCTTGCCCAGCGCCTTGGTGAGGTCGTCGGTCGGCCGGCCGGAGACGTCAGTGGCGCCCTCGGCGACCGACGGGACCTTGTCGGTCGGGCGGACACCGGTCTGCTTGGCCGGGGCGGTGGTGCTGGCGCTGGAACCGCCGGCCACCGCCGAGCTGCCCGCGCCGGTCATCCCCGCCGCGCCGGAGATGGCGGAACCGTCCGACCCCTTGGCGGCGGACGGCGTACGGACCTCGATCGAGTCGACCTCGTCGCGCATCGGCTCCAGGGTGCTGCGGGTCGGGTCGTACTCGGCCCACTCCTGCTGCTCCCGGCGGCGGCGCAACGCGACCGCGCCGGCCAGGCCGGCGATGGCACCCGCCGCCAACAGGCCGGTCATCATCGAGCCGCGACGACGCGGCTGCTTCTTCTTACCGGTGATCCGCATGGTCTTCGACTTGGCCTTCCTGGTCAGCGGCCCTGCCTGAGCGGCGCCGTCACGAGCTGCCGCCGCCAGCGGTGCCAGCGTGGTGAGAGTCGTGCCCCAGCCGGTCGCCGCGCGGTCGCGTACCTTCACCGCGGTCGGCCCGACGTAGCCCCGGGCCACCTGGACCCGCGGGCCGACGGTCGCGCCGGCGCCCTTCGCGGCGTGGTTGGCTGCCTGCATCAGGTGGCTGATGCTCTGGTTCAGCTCGGCCTTCGCCAACTGCGCCTGGGACTGCCGCCGCCCGAATCCAAACACGGTCCTACCTCCTGGGAGTTGTTCCTTCGTCATCCTCCACCTTCGGATGCCTCCGCGATGCCAGATCGGGCACATGGGAGGATCCGCATGGAACTGACCAACGAGTGAGGAGTACCCGTGGCCGAGGCTGTCTACGCCACCCTGCACACCAACGCTGGCCCGATCCGGCTGGAGCTCTTCCCCAACCACGCGCCGAAGACCGTCCGCAACTTCGTCGACCTGGCCGAGGGCAACCGTGAGTACACCGACCCGCGCACCGGTCAGCCGGGCAACGGTCCGTACTACGACGGCACCATCTCGCACCGGGTGATCAGCGGTTTCATGGTCCAGATGGGCGACCCGACCGGCACCGGTCGGGGCGGGCCGGGCTACAAGTTCGCCGACGAGTTCCACCCGGAGCTGCGGTTCGACCGTCCCTACCTGCTGGCGATGGCGAACGCCGGACCGGGCACCAACGGTTCGCAGTTCTTCATCACCGTGTCCCCGACGCCGCACCTCAACAACCGGCACACCATCTTCGGCCAGGTCGCCGACGAGGAGTCGGTGAAGGTCGTGGACTCGATCGCGAACACCCCGACCGGCCCGAGCGACCGTCCGCTCCAGGACGTCGTCATCGAGCGGGTCGAGATCGAGCGGTCTGCTTCCTGAGCGACCGGCGAGGTACCTTTGCTCGCATGATTGAGCGCTCCGGAGCATGGCCGGTGGACCGCGCGGCGGCGGACGGAGGGTCGGCCCGGTGAGCGAGTCGCCACCGACCACCCCGGTCTGCTACCGGCACCCCGGTCGGGAGACCTACGTCCGCTGCACCCGCTGCGACCGGCCGATCTGCCCGGACTGCATGCGGGAGGCCTCGGTCGGGCACCAGTGCCCGGAGTGCGTCAACGAGGGGCGTCGCAGTGTCCGGCCGGCGCGTACCGCCTTCGGCGGCGGTACGGCCGGCCGGCACGGCTATGTCACCAAGGGCCTCATCGCCCTGAACGTGCTGCTCATGCTGCTCTCCATCGCCTCGGACCGGGGTGGGGACGCGGCGGTGGGCGGTTCCGGCTTCGGCGGCCTCATGGGTGGCAGCACCCCGCTGACCAACTGGGGTTCGGTGCTCGGGCTGGCGTTCTTCCCGGACGGCACGCTCGGTGGCATCGCCGACGGCGAGTGGTACCGGCTGGTCACCGCGATGTTCCTGCACTACGGCGTAATCCACCTGCTGCTGAACATGTGGGCGCTGTGGGTGCTCGGCCGGTCGTTGGAGGCCAACCTCGGGCCGCTGCGCTTCGGCGCGTTGTACCTGATCGCGGGCTTGGGCGGTAACGTCGCCGCCTACCTGTTCAGCGCGCAGAACTCGGCCACGGCCGGCGCGTCGACGGCGGTCTTCGGCCTCTTCGCCGCGCTGATCATCATCGAACGCAAGCTGGGTCGGGACATCTCTCAGGTGATCCCGATCCTGGTGATCAACCTGGTGTTCACGCTGACCGTGCCGGGCATCTCGATCCCCGGGCACCTGGGCGGGCTGGCGGTCGGCGCGTTGATGGCGTTGGTGCTCGCGTACGCGCCGCGTGGTCGGCGGACGCTGGTGCAGGTCGCCGGTGGGGCGATCATCCTGGCGGTGCTGCTCGCGCTGGTCCTCTTCCGCACCGCCCAACTGCTCAGCTGACAGATCAGCTGACCGGGCGGGCGGCCCGCAGGGCGGCGGCCACCTCTTCCGGGGTGGCCCCCAGGTCGTAGCGGCCGAACAGGTGCAGCGAGTTGCCCGCGTCGATCTCCAGGGTCTCGCTGGTCAGCCCCAGCCGGGGTCGTCGGTCGACGGCGATGGCCTCGACCGCCGACCAGGGCAGCAGCCGCCGCCCGGCGAAGCCGTGGATGACGGTGAGCCCCGCTGGATCGACCGCCAACCGGACCGGCGCGACCAGGTCACGTACCGCCCAGCCGGCCAGCGCCGCGGCGGCCAGGGCGGCCACCGTCAGGCGGACCGGGTCACCGTCGGCGAAGAGCAACCCGAGCGCGACGAGCAGGACGGCACCGGCCAGCTTCGCCGCCGGGAGGGTCGACGGCACTCGCCACTGTCGTACCGGGGAGGTCTCATCCACCCGCCCAGCATGCCAGCGGCCCCCGGATTCCGGCACCTCGTGCAGGTGTGGGCGGACGGTCGGTCCGGGGACGACGTAGGATCGGGGCAGCCCAAGTTACCGGGGAGTAAACATGAGTGACGCGGTCATCGTCGGCGCGGTTCGTACCCCGGTCGGGCGGCGCAAGGGCAGCCTCGCCAGCGTCCACCCCGTCGACCTCTCGGCGCACGTCCTGCGCGCCCTCGCCGAGCGCACCGGGCTCGACCCGGCCCAGGTCGACGACGTCTTCTGGGGCTGCGTGTCGCAGGTCGGCGAGCAGTCGTGGAACATCGCCCGCAACGCCGTGCTCGCCGCCGGCTGGCCCGAGTCGGTGCCCGGCACCACACTGGACCGGCAGTGCGGCTCCAGCCAGCAGGCCCTGCACTTCGCCGCCGCGACGGTGCTCTCCGGCCAGGCCGACCTGGTGGTCGCCGGTGGAGTCGAGTCGATGACCCGGGTGCCGATGGGCTCCAGCGTGGCCGGCGGCATGCCGTTCAGTGACCAGTTGCGCGCCCGCTACCGGGGCGTCGAGGGCTTCGCCGACGACGCGCCGCTGCCGTTCAACCAGGGGGTCGGGGCCGAGCTGATCGCCCAGCGGTGGCGCCTCTCGCGTACCCAGCTCGATGAGTTCGCGCTGGCCAGCCACAAGAAGGCGGCCGCCGCACAGGACGCCGGCGCGTTCGACCCGGAGCTGGCGGCGGTGCCGCTCGCCGACGGCGGCAAGTTCGCCGCCGACGAGGGCATCCGCCGGGAGACCTCCCTGGAGAAGCTGGGCGAGCTGGCGACCCCGTTCCGCGCCGACGGCGTGGTGACCGCCGGTTCCGCGTCCCAGATCTCCGATGGCGCCGCGGCCCTCGCGGTGACCACCTCCGACTGGGCCAGCCGGCACGGCCTTCGCCCACTGGCCCGGATCCACACCGCCGTGGTCGCCGCCGACGACCCGGTCACCATGCTCACCGCGCCCATCCCGGCCACCGCGAAGGCGCTGCGCCGCGCGGGGCTGGGCATCGAGGAGATCGGGGTGTACGAGGTGAACGAGGCGTTCGCGCCGGTGCCGCTGGCCTGGCTGGCGGAGACCGAGGCGGACCCGGAGCGGCTCAACCCGCGCGGCGGGGCGATCGCCCTCGGTCATCCGCTCGGCGGCTCCGGTGCCCGGATCATGACCACCATGCTCCAGCACATGCGCGACAACGGGATCCGCTACGGCCTGCAGACCATGTGCGAGGGCGGTGGCATGGCCAACGCCACCATCGTCGAGCTGGTCTGACTCGCGGTCGGAAAAGACGTGGCCCCGGCCGGGAAGGGCCACCTAGGGTGCCCGGTGTGACGACGATCCCCGGTGAGCGCACCCCCGACTGGTCCGACGAACGGTGGCAGATGCGGGCCCGCTCCTGGGTCGACGCGCAGCTGAGCCGGGCCGGTCGCCGGGTGACCGGGCTGGTGGAGCCTCGGGAGCGGCCCTGGTCGCTGGTCTGGCGGGTGCCCACCGACGACGGCCCGGTCTGGTTCAAGGCCAACAACCCCGGCACCGTGCACGAGGCGGTCCTGATCACGGCGCTCGCCGAGTTGACGCCCGACCGGGTGCTGGCGCCGATCGCTGTGGACCCGGAGCAGGGCTGGTCGCTGCTGCCCGACGGTGGCGAGTCGTTGCGCGACGTGCTGGCGCGCGACAGTGATCTGGCGCACTGGGAGCGGGCGCTGCCCGGGTACGCGGCGCTGCAACTGGCGAGCGCCCCGCACGCCGACGAGCTGGTCGCCCGGGGCGTGCCGGACCAGCGGCCGGAGGTGCTGGCCGACCTCTTCGTCGAGCTGCTCGACGACCGCGAGGCGCTACTGATCGGTGCCGAGGGCGGGCTCAGCCCGCAGCTGCACGAGCGGTTGCGGGCCGAGGTGCCGTCGTACGCGCAGCGGTGCCGGCGGCTCGCCGACATCGGCATCCCGGCCACCGTGCAACACGACGACCTGCACGACGGCAACGTCTTCGCGGGTCGGGACGGCTACCGCTACTTCGACTGGGGCGACGCCTCGGTGGCGCACCCGTTCGGCACCTTGCTGGTAACCCTGCGTGCCGTCGCGGACGCCAGGAAGCTCGCCACCGACGACGCCCAACTGGTTCGGTTGCGAGACGCCTACCTGGAGGCGTGGACCGACCGGTACGACCGGCGGACCCTGGTGGAGGCCGCCGACCTCGCGATCGCCCTGGGGCCGGTGAGCCGGTCGCTCTCCTGGCGTCGCGCGCTGGACACGGCGGCGGAGTCCCGCGCCGAGTACGCCGCCGCTGTCCCGGGCTGGCTGGAGGAGCTGTTCGCCGCCAGTCCACTTCAGCCCACCGTCTGACCACTACCCGTCCGAGTCGAAAATCGGACAGGCAGTGCGACTGGCGGCGTGGAACTTCCAAAAAAGCTCCGTGACCCACGTCACCCCGCTGGGGACGTCGTTGGGCAGGTCATGGACGTCTTCTCCCGAACGTTCCTTCCGGCCGCCGCCGAGGCTGGCCTGGCCGTGCAGACGGTGAGCCGGCACATGCCGGTCTTCCGCCGCTGCGTCGGCTCCGGTGACGCCACCATCCTGGTCACCCGTTGCAGCCGCCCCGACCGCCCGGTCACCGGCGACTACCTGTTGCTGCTCACGCACCGCCGACTGGTGGTGACCCAGCAGACCCGCCTCCTGCACCGACTGCGCCTGCACCTCAACACCGAGCTCCGCGAGCTGAGCAACGTCACCTGGAGCCCGGACCCGCGGTTGCAGTCGGTCGAGATGGCGGCCACCGCGATCGACGGGATCCGTGAGCGGTTCCTGATCCGGACCAGCCACCCGAAGCAGGTCTGGCAGCTCGACGCGTTGCTCAACCAGGCGTTCCGGACCCGCCTGCGGCCAACCGGCGCGCGGGTCGTCGCCAGCATCGGTGACACGCCGGCCGCCGCGCGGCCCGGGATGTTCGCTCCGTCCTGGTGAGCTGACGCCCCGTCGGGCTTCGCACCGCCTTTACCGAACTCGAACACGCACCGATCGCACCCGGCCCACCGGGTCGGCAATCATGGGCCGGTGACCGCCGAAACGCCGCATCGCGGGCTCGTCCTCGTCGTGGAGGACGAGCCGGCCATCGCCGACCTGGTCCGGCTCTACCTCACCCGGGACGGGTTCGGCGTCCACCTGGAACGTGACGGCGAGGCCGGTCTGAGCGCGGCCCGCCGGTTGCGTCCGGTGGCCTGCGTGCTGGACATCGCGCTGCCGGGCCTCCCCGGCACCGAGATCTGCCGCCGGCTGCGCGAGGCCGGCGACTGGACTCCGGTCATCTTCCTCACCGCCCGGGACGACGAGGTGGACCGGATCATCGGCCTGGAGTTGGGTGCCGACGACTACGTCACCAAGCCGTTCAGCCCGCGGGAGCTGGTCGCCCGGGTGCGCGCCGTGCTGCGCCGGACCGCCGGTGGCCCGGAGGCCGCGGACCGGGCACGTGTCGTCGGCCCGGTGACGCTCGACCCGGCCCGCCGTACGGTCACCGCCGCCGGCGCCCCGGTGCAGCTCACCTCCACCGAGTTCGACCTGCTCGCCCACCTGATGGCCCGGCCCGGCCGGGTCTTCACCCGGGAGGAGCTGCTGGCCGGGGTCTGGGGGTACGCGGCGCACGCCGGCACCCGGACGGTGGACGTGCACGTCGCCCAGGTACGCGCGAAGCTCGGGCCGGCCAGCGTGATCCGCACCCATCGCGGGGTGGGGTACGCGGTCGATGCGTGATCACCCCGGGCACGTCGAGTCGCCGACCATGGCCCTGCCGGTGGTCGGCGCCACCCCACCCGCCGCACCGCGACGAGGCCGGTTCGGCCGTACGCTGACCGCCCGCGCGGTGCTCGTCACCTGTGCGGTGGCGCTGGTGTCGGTGCTGGTCACCGCGATCGTGGCGGTGCCGTTGGCGATCCGTGGCGTGCAGCGGGGCGAGCAGGAGGCGCTCGCCGCCCAGGCCCGGCTCGCCGCCGAGGTGCTGCGGACCCGCCTCGACCGGGGTCGCAGCGCCGACGAGGAACGCCTCATCCAGCAACTGCGCGACCAGGGCATCGACGCGTACCTGATCAGGCGCGGTGCCGCCGACCGGCCGGGCCTGCCTCCCCGGGTGGTGCAGCGGATCGGGCAGGGCCGCAACGTGTCGGCTCGCCGTTCGGTCAACGGTGAGTGGGCACTGGTCGAGGGTCGGGCGCTGGCCGGCGGCAACGGGGTGGTGCTCTCCCGCCCGTTGGCCACCGGGCTGTGGGCGCGCGTGCTGCTCAGTCTCTGGTTGCCGCTGCTGGCCGGGTTGACCGCCGGTGTGGTGGCCGGGCTGCTGCTGGCCCGCCGGCTGGCCCGGCCGATCCGTGTCGCGGCCACCGCCGCCGCCCGGCTGCGTGCGGGTGACCGCGCCGTCCGGGTGCCGGTCGAGCCGCCGGACGAGGTCGCCGACCTGGCCGAGGCGTTGAACGGGCTGGCTGCCGCGCTGGCCACCAGTGAGGGCCGGCAGCGGGAGTTCCTGCTCTCCGTCTCGCACGAGCTGCGCACCCCGCTGACAGCGATCCGGGGGTACGCCGAGGCGCTCGCCGACGGGGTGCTCGGTGCCGACGACACGGTGGACACCGGCCGGACGGTGCTGGCCGAGGCGCAGCACCTGGACCGGTTGATCGGTGATCTGCTGGCGCTGGCCCGGCTGGAGGCCGCCGACTTCCCCCTTGAACCGGTGCCGGTGGACCTGACCCAGTTGGCAGTGGACGCGGAGCCGACCTGGTCCGGTCGGTGCGCGGCGGTGGGCGTGCCGTTCCGGGTGGAGACGCCAGGTCGGCCGGTGCCCGGGTACACCGATCCGGGGAGGATCCGGCAGGTGCTGGACGGGTTGCTGGAGAACGCGCTGCGGGTCGTACCCCCGGGGTCGCCGGTGGTGCTCGCGGTCCGGCCGGCCGGCGCGGACCCGGCGCACGGCGGCGTGTTCGAGGTCCGCGACGGCGGGCCGGGCTTCACCGACGACGACCTGGCGGTGGCCTTCGAACGCGGTGCGCTGCACGAGCGGTACCGGGGCGTGCGCAAGGTGGGCAGCGGCCTGGGGTTGGCGCTGGCCGCCGGGCTGGTCCGCCGGTTGGGCGGGGAGATCACCGCGGGGCACGCGCCGGAGGGCGGTGCCGCCTTCACGGTCCGGCTGCCCGGTGATCCTTACCTGACCCGAACATCGGCTTGACGCTCCGCTCGTCGTTCCCAGGAAGGCTGAGGGCTCCACTGACGAGAGGGAGAGTCATGCCACGTTGGGGTATCGCCACCGGCACCACGGCACTGCTCGCGGCGGTCGCGCTCGGCGTCAGCGGCTGCGGCGCGGCCGAGGTGGCCAGCCAGCCCGCCCGGGACACCGCCGTCGAGGTCGCCGCCGCCATGGGAGTCGAGGGTCAGGCGCTGACCGCGATGGGCTTCGACGCCGACGACCTGGACGTACTGACCGTCGCCGCACCGGCCACCCCGACGCCGGGCGGATCCCCCGCCGCCCAGGAGAAGGGCCGGGAGAAGCGCGGCGAGGAGTGGCGCAAGCGGCGCCAGGCCCGCGTGCTGCTGCGGAAGAACACCCTGCACGGTGAGGCGGTGGTGAAGACGAAGGACGGCGGTACGCGGACCGTCGCCGTGCAGCGCGGTGAGGTGACGGCGATCGACGGCGACTCGATGACCGTCAAGTCCTCCGACGGCTTCACGATGACCTGGACCTTCGGCGATGACCTGCGGGTCGTCGAGCGGCGGGCCACCGTGCAGCCGAGCGAGGTCAAAGTCGGCGCGACGCTCGGCGTCGCCGGCGCCAAGGACGGCGACAAGGGCGTGGCCCGGCTGATCCTCGTTCCCCGCGCCAAGTGAGCGCAGGGGCCCTGGTCGACGCCAGGGCCCCTGCCCCACTCAGTAGACGCGGGAGCCGATGAAGTCGTCGTGTCCGTAGCCGACCGGGTTCGCGGCGGTACGGGCTTCGAACGACCACTGCTGTCGGGTGCTGCTGGAGCAGGTCGCCAACCGCAGGCGGGAGCTGCCCAGCAACGGGTTGTCGAACGCCACGCAGAGGTTGCTCGCGGCGGCCGGCCTGATCTGGTTGCCGGAGAAGACGAACTGCTGCGCGCCGGTGCCGTTGCAGTCGTAGATGTTGACGGCGGTGCCGGCGGTCATCGAGCTGTTGGCGACGTCCAGGCACCGGTCGTGGGACAGCTCCGAGTGCAGGGACCGCCGGGTCGAGTCGTACCAGAAGCCCTGGTTGCGCCCGCCGTGGCAGGAGTACGGCTGCTGCACGGTGCCGTTGCGGGAGTCGTAGCCCTTGCCGTCGACGCAGGTGCCGGTGGCGAGGTTGCGCAACTGCTTGAACTCCATCAGCCCCGGGTAGAGCACACCACTGCCGGTGCTGGCCGGGTCGACGCAGCTGGCCCGCGTCTGCCCGGAGTTCCAGAACTGGGTGATGCACTGGGCGAACATGCCGTGCCCACGGGCGTTGGGGTGGAACGACTGGCGGGCGGCGTTCTCGTTCCAGATGCCGACCTCGATGTACAGACCGCGGACCGACGTGTTGTCGGTGCACACCTCGTGCCCGTGGAAGAGCCGGCTGGCGTCCAGGTAGCGGGTGCCGGTGTTCGCCGCGGCCGACCGCAGCGCCGACTCGAACATCGGCACCGCCTTGTTCCGGGCGAACGCCGCGTCGGCCAGGTAGAGCAGGCAGCCGCCGGCGTACCAGCCGGGGAAGTTGGGGTTGTCCTCGACGTCGGGGCTGCCGGGGCTCGGGTACGACATCAGCACCAGCTCGTAGTCCGAGCGCAGGTAGCCGGCCTTGGTCATGGTCTGCCGGATGTCGGTGAGCGCCGACTCCACCGCCTGTCGGCTGCCGTCGGTGCGGATCGTCCACTGGTCGGTGTAGGTGGGGTAGCAGGCGCCCTGGAAGAACACCCTGCGGACGGCGCAGTCGGTGGCGACCGGACCGAACTGGATGGTGCCGTCACCGTTCGCGCCGACCACCACCCAGATCAGCTTCACGTGCGTGTTGCGCGCCTTGATGCCCAGGTAGTCGCCCTGGTTCAGTTCGTTGTGCTGGGTGGGGCCGCCGGCGATCAGGTTCCAGGGGGTGGCACCGGAGCAGGCGATGTTGTACTGCGCGTCCGAGGTGATGCCGGTGCGGAACACCGCCTGGTCGTACGAGCGGTCGCACCAGTTGCCGTCCTGGTGGGTGCCGGGGACGTAGTTGCCGACCCCCTCACCGGAGATCTCGCTGTCACCCATGGTGATCAACGCGGTTCGGCGTTGTTCGATCGGGCGGATCGCGGGGCTGCCGTAGAGGGCGGTCGCCTCGGCGGCCCGGATGGCTTCGAGGTTGGCGGGGAGTGGTTGGACGGTCGGTCGGTCGGCGGCACTGGCGGGGGTGGCCGGTCCGGCGAGCATCGGTAGCACGAGAGCGGCGACGGCGACGGCGACGGTGATGGCCCGTCGTCGGGTCGCGCGTTCGGGCCTGGCGGGGATTGCAGGCATCGACGCACTCCTTTCGGCTCAATCGCGGGACGTCGATTGAGTTACCAGACGGTAACGTGCGGATCAACAGATGTGAATGCGCTTCGGATCCTTGCGCGCGGGATGCAGAACCGCCCGGATCGGACTATCCGGGCCTCTGGTCCGGCGGTTCGGTGGCCGTGCTGGTCCGTTCCGGGCCGCCGGGGCGGACCGTCCGAGTCCGACGGCACCGGGCTCCCGGCCCGGCGGCGTCCGGTCGGCCGTCCCGCTCAGCGGCCCGGCGGCAGCGCGTAGCCGACGTAGCCGCGGAACTCCAGCCGCCAGCCGGCCGGAACGAGCTTGGCGCAGGCCGCCTTGCCGCCGGTGCAGACGATCGCGTCGACCGAGGCGGGATCGGCCGGCGGTCGTTCCGGCAGCACCGACTGCAACGCCACCAGCTCAGGCGAGCCACCGTCGGGCTGCCGCAGCAGCAGCCACCACGGGTACTCCCAGTTGTCGTTCTGCTGCACCAACCCGATCCGGCGCGCGCCGCTGTCCCGGACCGCTGTCGCCGCCCAGCGGAACTCGTCGGCCCACTGCGGTCGGCGCAGGAACCGGGTGTCCCAGTCCGAGGTGGTGAAGACCGAGCCCGCACCGACCAGCCGGCGCGGGAAGCCGTACGACAGCGCGAGCACTCCGGCCAACGCCGAGGTGGCGAGCACGGTGACCGCAGCCACGGTGGCCACCGAACGACGTCCCCGACCGCCCACCGACGCGCCGCCGGCAGCCGCTGGTGCGGGGTCGTCCGAGCGGCGGCGGAAGAGCGCGTCCAACCAGAGGCCGGCGAGGGGCACGGCGAGCACCACGGCGTAGAGCAGCAGCCGGTTGCCCCACGGCTGCCACTTGATCATCGCGGTGTGCAGCAGCACGGCGGTCAGCACCACCACCGCGTACGCCCGCAGCGACCCGGCCCGCTCGGGGGCGATCTGCCGTGGCCGGCCGAGCGCGATCACCGCGCCGATCACCGCCAACACCCCGGCCAGCGGAAACGCCACCCGGTCCTCGTCCGGGTACCAGGCCGGCTCCGGGAAGAGTTCCCGGCCGAAGGTGATCGCACGGTCCTGCGGATCGACCCCGATCGCCTCGGCACCACTGATGATCACTTCGGCCCCGGCCCGGCGCAGCGGCGCCAGCGGCGTGTCGAACGCGGTGTGCCCGATCCGCAGCGCGTTGACCACCACCGACGCCGGGCCGTGCCGCTCCATCGGGATCGACTCGCGCAGCCGGGGTGGCCCCAGCGGGTGGCCGAACTCGACTGTCACCCGGGCCAGGAACGGGCCGACCACCACGGCCGCGACCACCAGGATCAGCACCGAACCGCCGACCGTGCGGGCCAGCCCGCCGACCGGCCGGGACCGCCGAGCCGCGCCCTCCGCCGCCGACTCGGTCGCCGCCGCGCTCCCGGTCCGGGCCAGCCGTAGCTGGGCCAACCCCCAGAGCACCAGCAGCGGACCGACAGCGATCAGGCCGCTGGTCTTCGTCACCGCGGTCAGCCCGGTAGCCGCCCCCAGCCCGAGCAGCGTGCCCCAGCCGGTCCGTCGACGCAGCCCGTCCAGCGCCAGGGTCGCCGCGCAGGCCACCCACGCCGCGCAGACCAGGTCGGTCTGCGTGCTGGTCGCCTGGAGCACCACCATCGGCGTGGTCGCCAGCACGAACGCGGTGAGCAACTGGGCCCGCCGGCCACCGCCGAGCTGAGCGGTGATCCGTGCGGCCACCAGGAGGCAGACCACCCCGGCCACCCACTGCGCCAGGTTGTACAGGTGGTCCCCGCCGCTGAGCAGGCGCAGGTGCAGCAGCAGGTACTCGGCCCCCGGCGGGATGGTCACCTGCCGGTGGATAGCCGTGGGCCAGAAGTCCAGGTCACCCTGGGCCACCCAGTGCTCCACCTTCGGCAGGTGGTACGTCTGCGAGTCGAAGTTGTTCGGCTCGGCCAGCAGCGCGACCAGCAACTCCACCAGGACCAGCCCGCCGATCGTGGCGGCGAGGAGCCGCTCGCCCGGTCGGGCCGTACGCCAGGTGTCGACCGCCGCGGCGAGCAGACCGGCAGGCCCCCGACCGGCCCGGGGCGGCGCGGGCGCGGGCTCACCGCGCTCGGCGGTCGGGGCGGACACCTCGGAGCCACCACCGGACACCACCGCGCCGACCGGCACCGCCAGCGGTACGGCGGCCGCCGACTGCCCGAGGCGGGTCTCCCGTCGCCAGCGCAGACCTGCCGCCAGCGCGGCAGCGACCAGGAAGAACAGCCAGGCGACGGCGAATGCGGGCCGGGTCAGCGCGTGGGTCGCGCCGAGCACCTCGACGACGAGCACCGCGTACGCCCCGGCGAGCAGGACGGCGCGCACCACGGCGAGCCGCAGCGGTGCCACAGCGCCCACCGTGCGTGGCCTCGCCGCGACGGTGAGCAGGAGCACCGCGGCGGCGGGAACCACCGCGAGCAGGGAGCCGGCAGCCGACATGGCGGAAGTAAACACCATTGATCTGAACCCGCCACGTCGACTGCCCCGCAGTGGCGGTAGGTGATGAACAAACCAACCAGGCTAGGCTATGGCCGACGTGTTGCCGCCACCGTGGAGATCCCCGTGAAGCTCTCGATCCTCATGCCGGTCTACAACGAGGAAGAACGCATCGCGGATGCCCTCAAGCAGGCACTGGCGGTTGACTATCCCTGTGAGGTCGAGCTTGTCGTCGTCGACGACGGCAGCCGGGACGGCACCGGGGAGGTCCTCGGTCGCGCCGACGACGCCCGCCTGCGGGTCATCACCCATCAGCGCAACGCCGGCAAGGGTGCCGCCATCAAGACGGCGGTCGACAACGCCGAGGGCGATTACATGGTCATCCTCGACGCTGACCTGGAGTACGACCCGCAGGACATCCCCAAGCTGCTCGACCCGGTGCTCGACGGGCGGGCCACCGTGGTCTACGGCAACCGCACCTTCGGCAGCCACAGCGCCTACAGCTTCTGGTACGTGATGGGCAACAAGGGCGTCACGATGGCGGCGAACGTGCTGTTCAACTCCTACATCGGCGACCTGGAGACCTGCTTCAAGCTGATGCCGGTGGCGCTCTACCGGTCACTCGAGGTGCGCTCGCGCGGCTTCGGCATGGAGGCCGAGGTGACCGGCAAGCTGCTGCGTCGCCGGATCCGGCCGTACGAGGTGCCGATCAGCTACCGGGCGCGCGGCCGGGAAGAGGGCAAGAAGATCACCTGGAAGGACGGCGTCGAGGCGATCTGGATCCTCGGGCGCGAGCGCGCTCGTCGCCGCCCCACCGCCTCAGCCGCCAACTGACCCCAGGAACGCGCTGATCGACCGCCGCAGACCGTCGGCGTCCAGACCATGCCACCGGGCGTGGTCGGCCGGATTCCCGTACCGTCGCAGGTCGGTCTGACCCACCCCGAGGGCGAGCAGTCGATGCGGTACGTCCGCCAGCGCCCGACTGACGAGCGCGCTCGACGTCCCCGCCAGGTACGGCTCGACCAGCACCACATCGGTGTCGACGAGCGCCCGCAGCCCCCGCGTGTCGAACGGCCGGGGCGTGTGGGTGTACGCCACCGTCACGTCCATCCCCTCCGTCGCCGCCACTGTGGGGTCGAGCATCGGCCCGACCGCCACCACGAGTGGCGCGTCCGTCCCGCCCCGCCGGAGCACCCGTAGCCGGGCGGCATCCGGGTACGCCTCGGCGTTGCGCTGCTCGGAAAGGCGCAGGTAGATCGGATCGTCGGTGGTGGCGGCGGTGCGCAGCAGCGGCGCCACCTCGTCCGGGTGACCGGGCACCCGGACCGTCCAGCCGTCGCCGAGTGAGTCGAAGAGCGCCACGTCCCCGGGCGACTGGTGGGTGCGGCCCTCCGCCGACCCGTCGTACGACGCGCCGATGCTGACCAGGACCGCCCCCACGCCCTGATGGTCCAGATCCAATTTGATCTGCTCGTACGCCCGGTCCACCAGGAACGTCGCGTACGAGTGCGCGATCGGACGCAGCCCGGTCAGTGCGAGCCCGCCGGCCACACCGATCATCAGCTGCTCCCGGATCCCCACGTTGAGAACCCGGTCCGGGTGCCGGTGCCCGACTGGGGCGAACTGGCTCGCCGAGATGTCGGCCAGCACCAGTGCGGTACGCGGATCCTCGTCGAGGAGCGCGGTGGTGGTGTCGATGAAGGCGGTACGCATGTCGGTCATCAGTTGCTCCCGATGCGGGCGACGACCAGGTGCGGCTGTCGTGGCCGGTGCCCGGTCAACGCCGCGTACAGGGCTTCGTGGTCCCGGCCGTCGACGGTGTCGGCAGTCCAGCCGTTGACGGTGAACCGGCTGGCGATGCCGCCGGCCCACCCGTGGCTGGCCGACGCGTTGTCGACCACGACCGCGGTGAGGCTGTCCAGGCCGGTCGCTCCGGCGTACGCGATCGCCTCGTGGTTGGATCCCTCGTCCAGTTCGGCGTCGCCGAGCAGCAGGTACACCCGGGGTTTGCTCAGCCCCTGGGCGCGCAGGCCGAGCGCGGTGCCGACGGCCAGCCCGAACCCGTGCCCGAGGGAGCCGGAGCCGATCTCGACCCCGGGCACCAGGAGCCGGTCCGGGTGGTGGCCGAGCCGGCTCGCCGGCCCGGCCAGGTCGTCGAGCCAGGTGTCCGGGATGAAGCCGTGCGCGGCGAGCACCGCGTAGTAGGCGGCCGGTCCGTGGCCCTTGGAGAGCAGGAACCGGTCCCGCTCCGGGTCGTCGACGGTGTCGGGGGTGACCCGCAACACCCGGTCGTAGAGCACCTGGAGGACGTCAATGGTGGAGTGCGCGCTGGGTGCGTGTTTCTCGTCGCCGTTCAGTCGGCGGATCAACCCGGGTAGGCGGGCGCTGCTGTCGGTGGTCAGTGCGGTGGTCATGCCACTACTGTGTGAGTTGAAGTGCACTTCAACTCAAGGACCTGGTGATGCCGGATTTGTTGACGATCGGTGAGCTGTCCGCCCGCTCCGGGGTGGCGCCGTCGGCGCTGCGCTACTACGAGCGACTCGGGCTGATCCGCGCCGACCGCACCGGCGGCAACCAGCGCCGGTATGCCCGCGCCGAGCTGCGGCGGGTCGCCTTCATCCGGATCTCCCAGCAGGTCGGCGTCTCGCTCGACGAGATCCGGGAGGCACTCGACTCGCTCCCCGAGGCCCGCACCCCCAGCCCACAGGACTGGGCGCGGCTCTCGGCGAGCTGGCGGAGCCGGCTGGACGAACGCATCCGGCTGCTCACCAAGCTCCGCGACGACCTGGACGGCTGCATCGGCTGCGGTTGCCTGTCCTTGCAGCGCTGCACGCTCAACAACCCCGAGGACACGCTGGCCGGCGAGGGCCCGGGTGCCCGACTGGTGCTGCCCCGACCGACGGACGCCCCAACCCCGGCGGGCTCGCTGAGCTGACGGCCGATCCGCCTCCCGGCGGGCTCGCTCAGCTGACGGCTGACCCGCCTCCCGGCGGGCGGGTCAGCAGCACCTTGCCGAAGTGGTCGTTCGACTCGACGAGCCGGTGCGCCTCCGCCGCCTCGGTCATCGGGAGCCGCCGGTCCACGATCGGCCGGATCCGGCCCGCCTCGACCAGCGGCCACACCTCGTCGCGTACCCCCTGGACGATCTCCGCCTTCTCCGCGAGCGGTCGGGACCGTAGCGACGTCGCGGCGACGCTCGCCCGCTTGGCCAGCAGCGCGCTGAGATCCAACTCGGCCTTGCGCCCGCCCTGCATCCCGATCACCACGAGCCGGCCGCCGGTGGCCAGCGCGGAGACGTTCCGCCCCAGGTAGGACCCGCCCATGATGTCGAGGATGACGTCCACGCCGCGCCCGTCGGTGACCCTCCGGGCCTCCTCGACGAAGTCCTGCTCCCGGTAGTCGATCGTGTGCGCCGCGCCCAGTTCGCGCAGCCGGGCGTGCTTGGCCTCGCGCGCGGTGGTCAGCACCGTGACGCCGAGGGCCGCCCCGAACTGGATGGCGAAGGTGCCGATCCCGCTGCCCCCGCCGTGCACCAGCAGGGTGTCGCCCGCGCCGAGCCGGGCCACCTGGACCAGGTTCGACCAGACCGTGCAGGCCACCTCGGGCAGCGCCGCCGCGTCGACCGGGTCGCACGCCGGCACCGGCAGCAACTGCCCGGCGGGGACCGCGACCCGCTCCGCGTACCCGCCGCCGGACAGCAGCGCGCAGACCTGCTGCCCGACCGCCCACCCGGCGACCTGGGCGCCGACCTCCGTGATCACCCCGGAGCATTCCAACCCGGGGTACGCCGACGCGCCCGGCGGTGGTGGGTAGTGCCCCTGCCGTTGCAGCAGGTCAGCGCGGTTGACCCCGGTGGCCCGCACATCCACGATCACCTCGTCGGGGCCCGGCTCCGGGTCGGGCACCTCGGCCCAGACCAGCGCGTCGGGACCACCGGGCTCCGGAATCGTGATGGCTCGCATGGGGCCAGTCTTCCCGATCTCACCCGGTGCCGCAGGCGCACCCTCCAGCCCACAGTGGACGGGCCAAGATGCCTGGCCGGCGCAGCGGGGAGGGACGCTGGGCCGCCCGGAGTGAGCCGTGGCAGACTATGCGTGGCCGTACGCCCACGGGTGGCGGTCCAGGAGGGTTCGCCTAGTGGCCGATGGCGCTGGTCTTGAAAACCGGTAAGGCAGCGATGTCTTCGTGGGTTCGAATCCCACACCCTCCGCCACCAACCCGGTGGTGATCAGCTCGGCTGCCGGGGGCGTTGACTACGGGCCGCCCGGCGAGAAGTCGACGTCCGTGCCGGTGTCGACACCGACCAGGATCTGACCCGTCTCCTTGATGCCATCGATGGTCAGATACAGCTCGGCTTCCTTCATGGTGTTCTCGTCCAACGCGAAACGGCCCTTCTTGTCGGCGGGCTGGTTCAATCCCGTCGCGATGGATTCGAACATCGTGCGCAGCAATGCGGTTCGTTCCGCCGCATCCGTGGGCCATTCGCCCGTGAACCATTGCGGTGCCTCGGTCGGGGCATGAACGAGTGGAACGTGAATGGTCCAGAGCAGTTCGTGGGCAAGTAGATCCTCCTGGCTCGGCTCGGACCTGGCTATCAGACGACGGCTGAGCTTCTTGAGCCGCTTGTGTTGCCGTTTTCCCTGCCGTGTGAAGCGCACGGCCCGCGCCCTCGCCTTGTTGACACCGGCGTTGGTGTTCCAACTCATGACCCCCGTCGCGAAGAGCGCGAGCCCCAGGCACACCGAATTGACGGAATGGAAGATGGCGATCGGCGCTATCCCGAGGGCGGTCGAGAAGGCATAGCTGCAGATGCTCACCCGGCGCATGAACCGGCGGGGGCTCAGCTTGCGGGCAAGCCCCCGGTGGCGTAGCAACTGGCAGGTGAGCGCTGTGACTGTCTGCGCCACCGGCACCTGGTGTTCGGTGTGCAGCACGGCCTGTGGCGAGACGGCATTGAGCAGCAGTCGCTCCTCGAGCTCCATGCCGGTGGTGGCCTTGTCGGTGCGGGTGATTGCCACACCCTCTGCTGTTGATTCGAGTGTGAGGTGTCCCGCTCTCGCCAGTGCGAAGATTTCGGCAGCTGCCCACTGTGGTGCGTACCGCAGAGAGTTGACGACCAGGATGCCGTCCGCGATGACAGTCACTCGGTTCCTCCGTGACTCGGCCTACTGATCAGTCGCCCACACCCTGCCGTCGTCTCTGCCCGGCCGGTGAATATTCCACGGATTCGTTAGCAGTCGAGCGGGGTTGCCGCCTCATATCGCCGACGTCTCGCCGTTATTCAGAGATAGCAGGTTCGCTCGTTGAGGGTCAGCCAAGGTCGGGTAGACGACATCGGCACCGGCCAGGGGATTGATGGTGGCGATACGCTGACGACGCCATTTCCGGGAGCCGGTGGAAGGCTCATTCGGCAGCCCTGTGCTGCCGCTGGGCCCCACGTTCCGGTCACTGCGGAGGGTCGGTGGTCCGACGCTGCTGGCGGATCGTCTCGTCGGCCAGTCGCTCGACCGCGCGTCGCCGTTCGTCGGCGATGGCCTGTTCGTCCCGGCGGCGGAACGCGGTGAAGACGGCCACCACGAAGTCCCGCCACATGCCGGCCACGATGTCCCCCTGAGGACGTTGCCCGAAACTCCACCGTAGCTCCGGAAAACCACAGTGCCGCTCGTCGGACAGGCCGCAGCGGGGTATGAAGGGGCTGGTATCTCCGCACATCGGAAGGACGCGTCCCCATGACCCTGGAACGACCGATCGCCCCGGACCCGTACGAGTTGCTGCCGACGCTGCCCTCGTTCACGCTCACCAGCGACGACGTGCAGAACGGCGAGCCGATGGACGCCCGGCACGCGCATGGCAGCACCGGGGGCGACAACGTCTCGCCGCAGCTGACCTGGTCGGATTTTCCCGCTGAGACGAAGAGCTTCGCGGTGACCTGCTACGACCCCGACGCGCCGACCGGTAGCGGTTTCTGGCACTGGGTGCTGGTGAACCTGCCGGTCAGCGTCACCCAGTTGCCCAGCGGGGCGGGCGGCGCGGCGGGCGCCGACCTCGGCGGGGCGTTCTCGGTGCGTAACGACTACGGCGACCAGGGTTACGGCGGGGCGGCTCCGCCCCCCGGCGACCGCCCGCACCGGTACGTCTTCGCGGTGCACGCCGTGGACGTCGAGCGCCTCGACCTGACCCCGGACGCCACCCCCGCCTACGTGGGCTTCAACCTCACGTTCCACACCCTGGCGAGAGCGGTAATCCGCCCCACGTACCAGATCAAGGAGTAACCGCCGCCCAGGCGCCGCGATCTTGCACTTTCTGTCCCAACTTTCCCGATATAAAGGGCATAGCGACGACCGAAAGCGCAAGATCGCGCGGCGGTGGGGTCAGGAGGGGACTCGGGCCACGGCGAAGACGGACTGGCCGAAGGGTGGGAGGACCAGTTGCTCGGCGGCCTTGGTGGCGGGCAGGACGAGGGTGTCGTACACCTTGACCATCGGGCCCTCCTTCGGCATCAGCCGGAAGACCTTGGTGGCCATGAAGTAGCCGATCAGCCCGAGCGCGTTCGCGTAGTGGATCTTCTCGACGGTCAGGCCGGCGTCGGCCATCGCCGCACCGAGCGTCTTCTTGGTGTAGCGGCGGACGTGCCCGGTGGCGATGTCGGCCGGGCCCATCGCGAACTGGAACGCGGGCACGATGATGATCACGGCGCCGCCGGGTCGGACCAGGTCGCGCATGCTCCGCAGCGCGCCCACGTGGTCCTCGATGTGCTCCAGGACGTTGTACGAGACCGCAGCGCTGTAGTCGCCCCGGCCGTTGTGCGGCAGCAGCATCTGCCGGACGTCGATGTTCGGACGGTCGGCGAGGCGCTCCTTGAGCTGCACCAGCCGGTCCGGGTCGGCCTCGGTGGCGGTGAACCGGGGCAGCCGCTCTGACCATTCCAGCGCGTAGTCACCAAGGCCGCTGCCGATCTCGATCGGGTCGTCGCCGAGGTACGGCACGGCCAGCTCGATGAACCAGCGACGGTGGTTGACAGCGGTTGCCAGGCCTTCCAGCACCTCGGACTGCACGCGCTGATCCCCAGTGATTTCTGCCATGCGTCGATTCCTCACGATATGAACTCGACCCGTGCCTGGACCGACAGAGTGAATCATCCGCTGGGACGGCAGAAGAATCGGGGCATCGGGGTGGCCGAATTGTGGTCGGGGGGGTGGATTCGTGATCGGCGGTCGGCGAACCCGGCACATAGTACGGCAGTACCCCGAAACATGTCACGGCGGTGCCATGCGCTGACTACCCTATGAATTGTCATGACTACTCCTGAATCGGACGTGCCCAGCGGCAGCGACGGCCCGGCCGCCGCGCCGCCGGCGGAGGGGGCCTCCGGTGCCGTTCGGCCTTCCCGCAGGGGGAAATGGGCGGATCTGGCCGCCGTGCTGAGCTTCGTGGTGCTCGGCTTCTGGGTCACCGGTCGACTCTGGCTGGACCCGGGCAGCGATGTGCGGGACAACCAGTCCGACCAGTCGCAGTTCGAATGGATGATGGCCCACGGTGCGCGAGTAGTCACGCACTTTGCGTATCCGTTCCATTCCAATCAGATGAACGTGCCCGACGGCGTGAATCTGATGGCCAATACGTCCGTATTATCCATTTCATTGCCAATGACGCCGATCACCCTGCTGTTCGGGCCGCGCGCCTCATTCCTGGTCTTTCTCACCGTCGGCATGATTGCCACCGCCACGGCCTGGTATTTCGTGCTCTCCCGGGTCCTGATCGGCAGCCGGGGACCGGCCTGGCTGGGCGCCGGCTTCTGCGCGTTCGCGCCGGCGATGGTGTCGCACGCCAATGGTCACCCGAACATCGTGTCGCAGTTCGTCGTCCCGTTGATCATCTGGCGCACGCTACGACTCGGCGAACCGGGCCGCTGGCTGCGCAACGGGGTCCTCCTCGCGCTCGTCATCGTCTGGCAGGCATTCCTCAACCTGGAGATCCTGCTGATGACCGCGATCGGGCTCGGCGTGGTCATCGGTGTGCTCGCCGTCGGCCGCGCGGACATCCGGTCACGGGCCCGGTCCTTCCTCGCCGGCCTGGCCCTCGCCGCCGGGATCGCCGCGCTCCTGCTGGCGTACCCCCTGTACGTGCAGTTCTTCGGCCCGGACGCGTACTCCGGGCTGTCCCGCCTGATCCGCGGCTACTCCAGTGACCTGGCCTCGTTCGTCGCGTACTCCCGGGAGTCCCTCGCCGGGAACGCGCGCACCGCAGCGGGCCTGGCCAAGAACCCGACCGAGGAGAACAGCTTCTTCGGCTGGGCACTGGTGGTGCTGGTGATCGCCCTGGTCTGGTGGTTGCGCCGCTCGATAGTGGTGCTCGCGCTGGCCGGGCTCGGGTTGCTCTTCGCGGTGCTCTCACTGGGTCGGGAGGTCCGCTTCAACAACCGGGGTACCGGTGTGCCGGGCCCCTGGGCGGCGTTGGAGAACCTGCCCATCCTGCACTCGGTGGTGCCGACGCGCTGGGCGTTGGCGATCACCCCGATCATCGGGCTGCTGCTCGCCTACGGCGCCGAACGGGCCCGCGAGTTGGCGTACGCGCACCCGGTGGCCCGGGGACAGATCCGCTTCGTCACCGCCACCATGCTCACGATGGCCCTGTTGCCGATCGTTCCCACCCCGCTGCCGGTGGCCCGCCTCGACCCGATCCCCACCTTCGTGACCAGTGGGGCCTGGCGTCCGTACGTGAGCGGTGGGCGCAGTGTGGTCACCCTGCCGTTGCCGGACACCACGTACGCGGAGCCGCTGCGCTGGTCCGCGTCGACCCGGCTGGACATGCCGCTGGCACGGGGCTACTTCCTCGGCCCGGACACCCGCCCGAACGCCGACCCGCCGAAGGTCGCGCTGTTCGGGGCGGTTCCGCGCCCCACCAGCAACTTCTTCGCCACCATCCGGCGCACCGGCGCGGTGCCGCCGATCACCCCGCAGAGTCGGGTCCGAGCGGTCGACGACCTGCGCTACTGGCGGGCGGGGGTGGTGATCCTCGGGCCACACGAGCACGAGGCCGCGCTGCGTCGGGGGATGACCGAGCTGACCGGGATCGAACCGGTCTTCACCGGTGGGGTGTGGGTGTGGGACGTCCGGTCGTTGACCGACTGAGCCGCGTCTGCCCAGCCCTTACCTAGCGGACGCAGCAGCCCTGGCAGACCTTCGGCCGGGGCAGGGTGAAGGCGAGGCAGCAGGTGCGCCGCTGCACTGTCGGCTCACCGGTCGGCCCGGGCACCAACTCGATCAGGTCGGTCAGGTCGAGTGCGCCGAGCAGGGTCTCGATGCTCTGCACCGTGGAGCCGGGCAGACCGTCGGCGGCCCGCAGGATGCCGTGCGCGATGCCGGAGGCGACCGAGCCGAGCAGCGTCCGGGTGCCCACCCGGACCTCGGACTGGATCGCCGTGATGAGCGGCGCCAGATGGGCGTCGAGCAGTGACGCGCGCAGTGCGGCGAGCAGCTCCGCCTCGTCGGCGACGACCCGCACCTCCGGCAGGCCGGCGAGCGCCAGCGGGTCGTTCGGCAGCACCGCCACCGTGGTGCCCCGCCGCAGACCCATGGTGAGCAGCTGCCGGTGGTCCTCGAAGTGGATCAGGAGATCGGCCGGATCGAGCAGTGGCACCCGCCGGGCGGAGGCCCAGCCGAGCACGACCGGCAGCGCGGCCCAGTAGCTGTACGACTTCCAGGCCAGTGCCGCGCAGGCGTGCGGGGTGCCGCCCCAGCGGACGGCGGCGCCGTTCAGCAGCTCCGGCAGTCGGCTGCCGTCGATCAGGGTGGTGGCGGGCGACCAGCCGAACTCGTCCTCGACCAGCAGACCCCGGGCGAGGCCGGGGAGGTCGTCGGTGCCGAACATGGCCCGGAGCGCGGCGGTGACGGGAGCGAGCGGCGTGGTGGCGGCCTCCCGCCTCGGCATCACCGCTGTCACCTGAGTCGTCCCCTGTCTCTGTGACCGAGGAGTGCGCCCCGGCGGACGAACGAGTGCCGTCCTGAGCTAAGGCTAGCCTAACCAGACCTGCGACCGTAAGGGAAGGCTCACCTTGGTCCAATCCCGGAGGCGCAGGTCACTCCGCATCCGGCGGGTGTGACGCCTCGCTACTACCCGGAGCCGATGCTGGGAAACGCCGCCACACGGCTGGTGTCTTCGGTGAATTGTCAAGCGGTGTGTCGAAAAGATGCCACATGAGTGTGTGCTCGGGCACGGAACGTGAAACTTATATCCCCGGCCACGAGGAAGCTGATGACGACCTCACCCCTCGAACGGGCTGCCGACTCCTTCGCGGCCGAACTCGCCCGGCAACGGACCGGGCGCGGGCTGTCAAAGAAGCAACTGGCCGTTCTGATGGGGTTCGACCCGTCCTACGTGAGCCACGTCGAGGGGCGCCGGCACCGCCCCACCGAGGACTTCGCCCGCCGAGCCGAGGCCGTCCTGGAAGCCAGCGGCGCGATCTGGCAACGCTTCCGGGAGTACGACGACCTACGGCACGCCCGGGTGGGCCAGCCGCACCGCGGGCCGTACCTGCCGGGACAGTGGCTGCCACCCGGCACCGGGCTGGTCGTGGAACGGGAACTGGCCACCCTCACCCACACCGAGGACGGCTACCGGTGCGTCATCCGCCGGGAGCTGTACAACGCCGGCCTTGAGCCGGTCACCCGCTACCTGGTCCGGGTCGCCGTCGACCGCTACCCGAACGACCCCGGCCGCTCCAACCGGCACCACCGGGAGCACCCCCTCACCTTCGCCGAGCTGCAGATACAGGCCCGCCGGGACGACGGCGGCGGGGACCCGGAGCCGATGCACTGGCGGGCCAAACACGACCGGGACGCGTTCAAGGAGATCTGGCTGCTCTTCGAGAACGGAGAGCGGCGCTTCCCCCTCTACCCGGGTGACCGGGCCACCGTCGAGTACGCGTACAGCGTCGGGCACGAGAAGTGGGGCCTCTGGTTCCAGCGAGCCGTCCGGCTGCCCACCCGGCAGCTGGCCGTACGCCTGGACCTGCCGGCGGCGCTCGACCCACAGGTCTGGGGCGTGGAGACCTCGCTCAGCGCGGAGGAGGGCCCGCTGCGGACGGCCCCGCAGCGTCACGACGAGGACGACCGGGCGATCTACGACTGGCAGACCGACGACCCGCCGTTGAACGCCCGCTACCGGATGCAGTGGCGCTTCCGGGCCCGACCGGACACCGAACCGGACGTCGGACCCGGCGCCACCCGGGTCCGACCCAGCGACCGGATGCGCGGCCTCGGCGTGCTGCAACGCGGCGCCGATCTGCTCCGCCAGCGTGCCCGCCCGTTCGATCTGCCCAGTGAGGAACGGGGGGCCCGGGCCGTTGTCGACCGGCTCACCGCGATCCTGACCCGGTTGGACGAGCTGCACCCGTTCAGCAAGGGAGTGGGGGTCGCCGCCCCGCAGTTCGGCATCGACCGGGCGGCAGCGGTGGTGCGGCCCCCCGACCGGGCGGCGGAGCCGGTCGTGCTGCTCAACCCCCGGGTGGTCGACGCCGACCTGGAAACCGACGAGCAGTACGAGGGCTGCCTCTCCTTCTTCGACCACCGAGGCCTGGTGCCCCGACCGCTGCGCCTGGACGTGGAGCACGCCCGGTGGGACGGCAGCCGGATCATCACCTCGTTCGAGTTCGGCATGGCCCGCCTTGTCGCACACGAGGTCGACCACCTGGAGGGCCGGCTCTACGTGGACCGGATGGCACCCGGCGTGCCGTTGGTGCCGGTGGAGGAGTACCGCGAGACCGCCCACCCGTGGAGTTACTGACCGACGAGGGACCGGGGCGCGTGCCCCAGGGGGCAGGGGCACGCGCCCCGGTGTGGGGGGAGGAACGTCTAGAGGTCACCGAAGGTGTCGTAGCGGATGCGGGGCGGCGGCACGTCGTCCGCGGCGAGCACCCGCAGGGTGGACCGGACCATCCGGGCGGCACCGGAGACGTAGCAGTCGTGCGTGGTCCACGGGCCGTACCGGGCCACCACGTCCGGGATGTCGCCCTGCTCGCCGTCGAAGTCCGGGTCCTCGCTGCACGCCGGGGTGACCGACAACCACGGGTGTACGGCCACCAACTCCTGCAACGCGGCCAGGCCGTACAGGTCGGCCGCCTGCCGGGCGCCGTAGAAGACGTGCACCCACCGGGTCCGGTTGAAGGTGGCCAGCTCCTCCACCAGCGCCTTGATCGGTGCCAGCCCGACGCCGCCGGCCACGCAGAGGATGTCCCGTTCCGAGGCGCGGTCCACCGTCATTGACCCCATCGGCGCCGCCAGGCGCAGCAGGTCACCCGGCCGCACCCGCCGGACCAGCGCGCCGGACACCCAGCCGGCCCCGGGAGACCGCACGTGGAACTCCAGCACGTTGTCGTCGTTCGGGGCGTTCGCCACCGAGTAGTTGCGCCACACCCGGGGGTGGTAGCGCGGCACCTCCAGACTCACGTACTGCCCCGCCTGCCAGCGCAGCGGATGTTGCAACGCCCGGCAGGTCAGCACGGCGGTGTCCGGGCCGTACCGCTCGTGGGTCAGCACCTCGGCGTGCCAGAACGGCGGGTCGTCGTCGGCGGCCGCGCCGGCCACCATCAGGGCGGCGATCGCCGCGTACGCCTCCCGCCACGCCTGGTCGTACTCCAGGTTCCAGCCGTCACCGGCGATGCTGCGCAAGGCGTCCAGCAGCGCGGTGCCCATCGTCGCGTAGTGCTGCTCGTCGACGTGGTACTTACGGTGGTCGCGACCCAACGCCCGGAGGAACTCGTCGAAGCTCTCCGGGTCGTCGACGGTGTGGATCGCCGCGATGATCGCTTCGAGCAGGCGGTCGCCCTGGCCGGTCATCTGCACCGGGAAGAGCTGCCGCAGGGCGGGGTCGAGCAGGAACAGCCGAGCGTAGAAGTGACCGCTCAACCGGACCCGGTCGTCCTCGACCAGGGCCCAACTCTCCTTCAGCAACCGCGCGAGGTTGTCCACGGGCGCTCCTTCTCCAGACGGCAACGGATCGGGCGCCCATAGAATCTCCACGGAGAGTGTCGACTGGTCGCACAGAATGTGCGATCGGCTCATGCTGGCCGGTCGGCCATGTCACCGCCGCCGCCCGTCGGGCAGAGTGGTGCGGTGACCGTTGAGCTGACCCGCCCGGTGTCCCGCCGACTGCTGGGCACCGAGACGCTGCTGGTCCTCGGCCTCTCCCTCGGCCAGTCCGCGATCTACGCGGTGGTGTCGATCATCGCGAAGTTGACCGCCGACGGTCCGCTCTCCAAGCAGACCGCCTCGTTGAACACCTCGGCGTCGGCCCGACCCTGGCTGGACCTCACGTACCAACTGCTCGGCATCGTGTTCGCGCTGCTGCCGGTGCTGCTCGCCGTACACCTGCTCAGCCGTGACCCCGGCGACCCGGCGCGGACCCTCGGCCTGGACGCCCGGCGGCCCGGCCAGGACGTGGCGCGCGGTGCCGGCCTGGCGGCGCTCATCGGCCTACCCGGGCTGGCGCTGTTCTGGGTCGCGGCCCACCTGGGCCTCAACGCGACGCTGGTGCCGGCCGCGCTGCCGGATGTGTGGTGGGCGGTCCCGGTGTTGATCCTCGCCGCCGTGCAGAACGCCGTGCTGGAAGAGGTGATCGTGGTCGGCTACCTGGTCACCCGGCTGCGCCAGCTCCACTGGCGGCTGGCCGCGATCATCGCGGCCAGCGCGCTGCTCCGCGGCTCCTACCACCTCTACCAGGGCTTCGGCGCGTTCGTCGGCAACGCCGTCATGGGTGTGGTGTTCAGCCTCTTCTACCTGCGCACCCGGCGGGTGATGCCGCTGGTCATCGCGCACACACTGCTCGACGTGTTCGCCTTCGTCGGCTACGCGCTGCTGCCCCGCGAATGGTTCGACTGGCTCTGACCGGTCAGCCCCGACCGGGTCGATAGACGGCCACCGCCCGGGCCGCGAGCCGGTCGGCCGCCGCCGCGTCACCCAGCGCCGCCGCGAGCACCGCCGCCCCCGGCAGCAACCGGGCCACCAGCCGCAACGCCACCCAACCACCGGCCTGCGCGGTGAGCGGCGCGGCCAACCGCCAGGCCGCCTCCGCCGCCCGAGGCCACGCCCCCTCGACCGGGTCGCCCGCCGACTCCGCGGCGGCCAGGGCCGCCACCGCGCTCGCCCGGTCCGGGTGCACCTGGGTCAGCACCAGCAGGTCGACGGCCCGGTCGGGATGCGTCGGATCCTTGCCGTACGCCGCGGCCAGGTGCAGCACCAGCTCCGCATGCGTCCACAGCACCGCGGCTAACTCGGCCAGCGGCGCGAAGACACCGGCAAGCGCGGCGGTCGCCCCGCCCGCACCCGCCGAACGGACGAACCGCCGGGTCGCCAACCGTCCCAGGCCGTCCGCCGACGCGTCCGGATACCGGGTGCGCAACCCCGCCGCCCATCCGGCCGCGCCGGGCCCCAACGCCCGCACCGCGGCCAGCGCCAACAGCTCCGGCGCGAAGCCAGGGTGGTCGAGCACGCGCGCGACGACCGCCCGCAGCTCCGATTCTGGGGTACGCCCCAGAGCCGGCTCAGCCTGCCGCGCGACGGGTGCCGCCGGTGCCGTGACCTGCTCGGCGACAGGTTCGGGGGCGGGCTCGGCCGGCGTGGTGCTCTTGCGCGGGGCGGCCGCGCGCTTGGTGGCCTTTGCGGCTCTGGCCGGGGTCGCCGCTTTGCTGGGGCTCGTCGCCTCGTTCGGGCTCGTGGCTGTGGTGCTGGCGGCCTTCGTGGGGCTCGCGGCCCTGGTGTTCGCGGCCTTGGTGGGGCTCGCGGCACGTTTGCGCGGCGCGGGCGTGGTCGGGATCGCCTCGGCGGGCGGCTCGGCCGCGCTCCGGGTAGCTGCCTTGCGGGTGGGGGTGGTGCGGGCCTTCGGCGGGCCTGGTTCGTCACCGTTCGACGGTTCTGGTTGACCCGCTGTCGCGTCGGTGGTCAGGTCGGCCGGTGCGCGTCCAGGCTGTCGGGGCAGTGGGCGGTCCGGATCCGGTGGTTGGAAGAGCACCGTCGGGGCGGCCTTGGCCCGTCGAGGACGCGGGCTCGCCGGCGCGGCTGCCGGGGATGCCGCCGCCTCGGTGGACTCCGCCGTCCCGGTCGGCTCCTCGGCCACCGTCGGCTCGGCCACGATCGGCGGCCTGAAGGTGGCCCGTGGGGAGCGCCGACGCGCTCCCTCAGCAGGCTCTCGACGGGTCGACTCGCTGGGCGGCTGCTCCTGCATATCGATGGAGCGTAGTCCCGATCACGCCGTCGCACAGCGTGGAATCACCGAGGGCGGGCGGCCCTGGCGGGCGTACCCCGGAAGTCGTTTTGCTCCCGGTGGGTGGCGACCTGTATCCTCGGGCGCGGTGGTCTGAGGATCACCAGGGAGACTTCGCCTAGTCTGGTCTATGGCGCCGCACTGCTAATGCGGTTGGGGTCTTAAAGCCCCTCCCGGGTTCGAATCCCGGAGTCTCCGCGCGAAAGCCGGGTGTGTACACTGGCTGAGCACAAGCGCCCGTAGCTCAATGGATAGAGCATCTGACTACGGATCAGAAGGTTAGGGGTTCGAGTCCCTTCGGGCGCACAAGATCATAAGACGTCTGGCCTGCGGAAACGCGGTCAGGCGTTTTTTGTTGATCGTCCCGGTTGGATAGTGGGTGTCGCGTGGGTGTCATGTGGGCGCGGTCACTTTCCGTAATCATGCTTGGGTCGCATGTGCGTTGACCTGCTCTTCCGTGGTGAGGTCGCTGGTGCTCGACGGGTGGTGCGCTTGTTTTTTGGGCGGGGTGTGGGGCGGCTGCTCTGGCCCGTCTTCCTGATCTTTTCGCGGGTGCGGCGGGCTGCGGCGAGAACCAGTCGCGCAGTGGCTTCGGCGCTCCTACGCTGGGCATATGGCAGGACGCTGGTGTAGGTGTCAGCGGTGGTGACGATGCTTGCGTGGCCGAGCTGATCTTGCACGGTTTTGAGGTCGGCACCGGCTTCGTGGGCGAGCGACGCGGCGCCGTGGCGGAGGTCGTGGAGACGGATCGGCGGGATGTCGGCTCGCTTGACGAGTCGACTGAAGTGCCGTGTGGCGTATTCGGGGTGCAGTGGCCGACCATCTGGGCGGATGAACACGTAGCCGCTGTCGTAACAGGCTCTGCCTGCCGCCTCGCGGGCGGCCTGTTGCTGACGCTGGCGGCGAAGGTGCTCGCGGAGCACGGCCACGGTGTGTTTGTCGAGAGCGACGGCACGCGTGCTGGCAGTCGTTTTGGGTTCTCCTTCGATGACCTGGTAGCCGACGACGGTGCGGCTGCGGAAGATGAACAGAACGCCGTGGTCGAGGTCGATGTCCGACCAGCGCAGGCCGCATGCCTCGCCGCGACGTAGGCCGCGCAGGGCGATGAGCCACCACAGCGCGAAGAGCCGGTCGTTGGTCACCGCGTCGAGGAACGCGGCGAGATGAGGCGCGGTCCAGACGGCGACCGCTGGCCGTTGACCGGTTGCCCTCCATTCCGCGACGCGTGCGGGTGTCCACACCTGGGCGTGTGGCTTGCGGTAGGACGGGAGTTCGAGGTGCCGGATCGGGTTGGCGTCGAGGAGGCCCTCCCGGACAGCGAGGTTAAGTGCCGCGCGAAGAGTGGTCCGCAGATGCTGCAGGCATGAGGGCGACTGTGGCTGGCCGCGTCCGTTGGTGGTCTGTGCGATGTCGTCGAAGCCGCCGCGGATTCGGCGGATGTTGAGGTCGGCCAGGGTGATCCTGCCCATGTGGGGAATGAGGAACTGTTCGACGTCCCGTGTGTACTGGGCCCTGGTGGTGTCCTTGATCTTGGTGCGGGTGGACAGCCAATATCGCAGCCACCGTTCGAGGGTCCATCCCTGCGCGGTGCGTTCTTCACCGGTCTGGCTCAGCCACTCGTTCCGCGCCTGGGTGGCGGCAGTCTTGGACCGGAAGCCACCTCGACGGGCACGCGCCGGCCTGCCGAACGCGTCGGTCGCGGAGCAGGCGAAGTACCAAGTGCCATGGCCGCGTTCCGGCAGGCGCGTGCAGTTGTTCTCGAGCCGCTTCTTGGTGTCGTTGTGTCGGCAGCCACACCGCTTGTAGATAGTTCCCGGACCAGCCACGGTTCTCCCCTTCTTGTGCGCTAAGGAGGTATTTGTGAGGACTGGTCACATTCTCTGTGGTGGCGTTGAGGGATAGACGGACTGCCAGTCCGTCGCACAGGTCGCGCTCGATTCAGCGCCGGAGGGCTTGCCGGGCCGTTCGTCGACGACACGGTGGCGGTCAGCTACGCCGACCTTTTGCGCGACGCTCTTGCTGGCGAGCCGTTCCAGCGGGCTTTCTCGCGCTCTTCACCGAGTTGGTGCGAGCCCTGGGAACGGGGACGGCCGCTGACGTCGGCTGCGGCCCGGGCCGACTCACCGGTCATTAAACGGCCTCGACTTGGATCCGTTCGGTGTCGACCTTCCACCGGCGATGATCGAGGTGGCTCGACGGGATCATCCCGGCCTACGTTTCGAGGTGAACTCCATGATTCACCTCGACCTGCTCGACGGAAGTCTGACCGGCCTGCTCGCCTGGTTCTCCCTGATCCACGTCCCCGACGACGAGATACGAGGGTTCTGTCCGAGTTCCGCCGGGTGCTTGGGCCCGGCGGAGTCGTGCTGCTCGGGTTTCACATTCGGTGACGGCAGTCGACTGAAGACGGAGGGCTACGGCGGCCACCCGATGCAGGCACGTGCACCGTCGCCCGCCGGGCCGGGTGGCGGCCTGGCTGGTGGCTGCCGGCTTCGCCGTCGAGGCCGAAATGACGCACCGGCCAGCGCCGAACGTCGAGGGCGCATTCGTCTTCGCCGACCGCTGAAGTGGCCGGCGGCATCCGAACCGCAGACCAGACGGGCACTCGTCAGGACTGCTCCTGGGCGAGCCAGTCCTTCGCCTTTTGTGAAATCGTATCCGGATACTCCTTCTGAACAAACTCCAAGAACTGCTGCATACCTGCCGATTGGTCGTTGCCGAACGAGTCCTTCGTCGGTAGATCCAGCAAGCGGTCGAGGTCAGCTTCAGTGAGTTCGTCGACCACGATCTCAAGCCGCATCAGCATGATGTTGCTGTGGTCGTAGCTCCGGGTGAAGTCAGCCTCGTCCAGCCACTTCGTCTTGAGCACTTTGCGCACCGCCGAGGACCGAACTTTGGTAGGGAGCGCCAAGTTGCGCAGCCACTTGCCATCCTCGAAGTCATGGTAAAAGGCGCCTGCGGTTCGATAGCTGTGACGCTTCGTGAGGACTAGGTCTTCAAGCTCCTTGATCGTGTCTTCGCTGACGTATCGTGTGATCAAGTCGTAGGCGAGACTCGCCAGCGAGATGTAGTGCAGGGCAAGGTTGGGTTCGAGAGGTGTTGCCGGCGTGTGGGCCTTCTCGTTTCTGAGATGCTGGACACCCAAGTGGAGGTAACCGATACCTCGGAAGAAGTCTGCTTCGGCATCGTTGGCGGGTGTCGCCTTACCGAACAGAGCTTCGTAGTGTGCGGTGTTCTGGGCGCTGTTGTTGAAGACGTCTGAGGCCTTCTCCTTGCCTGTGATCTCGCGGAGCTTTCCGCGCACCAGCTTGTAGGACTCCTCGACGGCATGGAAGTAGTCACCGGTTGCCAAGTACTGCCCGATATGGTCATAAATTTCCCCGTGTATCTCCACCTGAATCTTGTTCTTTAAAACCGTCGCTTGGGTGGTGAAGATGGCGGGAGTGGAGTCAGCAGATAGTGCGCTATCGAGTTCCGTCGCGATCTTTCGGATCCTGGCGATCTGATCATCCGTGATTTCCTGGCAAAAGCCTGAAAAGCCCGGAGCGGCCTGCTTCGCTTCGATGTAGTCGGCGAGGGTGCCTAGCGTTAATGCGACCTCGCGATCTGAGCTGATCTTCCATAGTGTCCTCAACCTGTTCGCCTTCGACACTCCGCACTCGGCGTACTTATCCTCGTAGATGTCGATTCCGAGGTCGTCGAAGAGCTGCGCCAGTGATGTGTTTGTGAGGTCAAGGACATATCCACCACTCATGCCTAGGACGGCCTCTAAGAAGGTCTTGTCTGGCAACGTCAACTTGCTCACGACTCGTTGCTCCCCTACTCGGCCTGTCGATCCCCAGTGCCAGCATGATGACGTCGGTCTGCGGGCACGACCGAGCAAAAGATCATCGTCAAGATCGGATGTGCTGTCATCAGCGCGGTCGGACATCCGACATCACGCACGTCACACGCCGTACGAAGCGGCCCCCGGTAGAAGCGGATGTCGTCGCAGATGCGCCAAGGGTCCAGGTTGGCAATGCCGCCGTCCTCGATGACGGCCGCCGCTGCAGGATTATGATCCTCGGACGCGCGCTTGGGCGAATTGTGCAGACCTATCCATTAATCTGCCGACCACGCATTACCGGTGTCCAGCTATGGAGAGCTGTCGAGCCGTTGACTGCGAGCGGTGCTGCCGTCTAGCACGACGAGCAGGGCGCTGCGGCGAATCGCCTCACCGTAAATGTCTTGCAAAGGTACGGCGACTCCTGTAGACCCAGGACAAGGTCGGCCGGAGGTGAGTCAATGCGAAAACGGTATCAGCGATTGGGTTGGATTCCCACATTCAAGGAATTCATGTCTGGTGCGGGAATAGATCCTTCCACCCTTACGGATGCTGAATTCGAGGGTTGCTGGGCGCATTATGATGAAGCCGTGTGGCGGATCGTCGGCGGGGCGCGACAACTGCCAGATTTACCCATTTCGGTCGGAGCGCTCAACCAATTATTGGCAGAGGACGTCATCGCGGATCACCTAGGGGTGAAGTGGGTCGAGCAGAATATCATAAACTCGAGCCTGAGCGATCAAGCTCGAAACTACGTCGGACTGGATGGCCCTAAACTCCTGAAGGTACTAGCGCTGCATCGAGTTCAAGAGTTGGCGAGGCGCCTGTATCAGTTGCAGAGCTTCTCCTGGTTTGACTCAGTCCTTGACGGTGTGCGAACGCGCGAGCTGAGTGGCGCTGCCTTCGAACTTGATGTTCTTTGGATCCTACAGATTGCCAGCCCGTACGTCCAAACCAGGAAGGAGGTCGGGGTAAAGGGGAGCGACTATGACGCCTTCGCGTTGATGGAGCGCAAACTGGTTCCAGTTGAGGCGAAAGCTAAAGATGACCGTACTCCATGGTCCCCGAAAACGGTAATAAATACCGTCAAGGGTGCCGCCAGGCAAATTCCTAAAAACGATACCGGCCTGCTCTTCTTCCGGATACCAACCGCATGGGTGGGCCCAGAGCTTGAGGAGGCTTACGCGGATGTCCTCGCTGAGGCGACGCGGCAGACTTCTCGCATCGGGGCTATCGTTACGGTAATTGACAAGCCGTACCTCAAGGGCGAAAAATTCGCGAGCGTCAGCCGTCATCTTCACTTCTTCGCAACTGGAATGTGCCCTGATCACATCTGGTCATTCTGCAACCGACTCCGGACGCTTCACGACTCAGGTATGACGCAGATGGCCCCAGATCCACCCTTCTAGCTCACCATTAACGCACGATCGCCATTGGACCCTGAGCGGCAAGCGACGGCGATGCTCGACTGTCGCCACGCCGCCCGGAAACTCCAGCGATGACACCTGTCAGCGGGATTTATGCGCCCGCCCGGGCCACCGCCGGCCTGCCGAGGACCGAAGCTTGGCGCCTCCTGTGGCCGAGGACGGCTTCCACCGAGGGCGGCAGGCAGGTGCCGCCGTCGGCCGCGCCTCCGCGGCGCGTTCCTGCGGTGGCTTCGGATTGTGGCTGAGCTGGCGCCGGATCTCCTCGCCAGGTTTTCCAGCGTCAAGGACCAGACGCGCGGTGGCTTCCGCGGCCTCGCGCTGAGACTCGGGCAGGACGCTGGTGTAGATGTCCGCGGTCAGTTGGATGGTGGCGTGCCCGAGCTGGTCCTGCACCGCTTTGAGATCGGCGCCGGCCTCCCGCGCCAGGGTCGCCGCGCCGTGCCGCAGGTCGTGCAGCCGGATCGGCGGCAGCCCAGCCCGGTCAACCAGCAGCCGCATCCGCTGGGTGAGATAGCCCGGGTGGATCGGCATCCCGTCGGGGCCGGTGAACACGTAACCGCTGTCATGCCACACCTTCCCAGCCGTGGCCTGCGCGTCGCGCCGCTGGGTTTGCCGCTCGCGGTGCTGACGCAACACCCGCACCGTGTGCTGGTCCAAGGCCACATTCCGGCGGCTGGTCGCGGACTTCGGTGGCCCCTCGTGCACGTCGTAGCCGGCGGTGGTGCGCTGCCGCACCACCGACAACTGGCCCGCGTGCAGGTCGACCTCGCTCCACCGCAGGCCGGCGGCCTCACCGCGGCGCAGACCCCGCAGGGCGATCAGCCACCACAGGGCGAACAAGCCGTCGTCGCGGACGTAGTCCAGGAAGGCCGCCAGCTGTGTGGGTGTCCACACCGCGACGGTGGGCCGCTCACCGGTGGCCCTCCACTCGGCGACGCGGGCCTCGGTCCACACCTGGGCCTGTGGACGGGGACGCGCGGGTAGCTCCAGGTGGCGAGCCGGATTGGTGACGAGCAGGCCCTCGCGCACGGCGCCGGTCAGCGCCGCCCGCAGCGTCGTATGGATGTGCTGCAACGTGCAGGCGCTCTGCAGTTGCCCGGACCGGTTGCGGGTGGCCGCGATCTGCCCGAACGCCGCGGCGAGCTGCCGTGAGCTCAGGTCACCGAGGATCAGCTGGCCGATGTGCGGGATCAGGAACCGCTCGACGTCGTGGCTGTAGTGCATTCGTGTCGTTGGCCGGATCCGGGTCCTCGTCGACAGCCAGTACCGCAACCAGCGGGTGACCGTCCAGGACCGGCCGGCCTGCTCCTCCCGGGACAACGCCAGCAACTCGTCGCGCGCCGTGCGCGCCGCCGCCTCTGACGCATAGCCACCCCGGCGGATCCGCTCGGTCTGCCCGAGCAGATTGCGGGTTGAGCAGTGGAAGTACCAGCTGCCGTGAGCGCGCTGCGTCAGCTGCGGACAGGACGCGCCGCGCCGCCGGCCCGTCTCCGGGTCGACACACCGGCACCGCTTCACGACGACACCCTGACTGTTCATGATCTCCCCCTCTGATCTGGTCAGGGGCTCATCGTCGCGAAACCGCAGGGAGCGACTGAGGGCTTCAACCCGAAATATTCGGCATCCGTCGAGTAAAAATGGAATGAGGTGAAACGTGACCGTGTCCGTTGATGGTCGGGGGATCTCGGAGTCGCAGTTTGCGTAAACGCTCAGGCAAACGTCACGACTCATGAAATCTGATCATGGATTGGTCGGACGGGAACAATTTTAGAACGATTGTACGACTCCGGTAATTGTCGGACGCGGCTGGCATCATCGGGTGCGAATCAACAGCGCGCCGATGGGATGCTGCATGAGATGCGACTGCGGGCGAGTCACGACGTTCGCCGCTGTGCGATGCGTCGGCAGGTCGCCGTCCTACCTGGCTGGGCCACACCGTAGGCCGCGACGGCCTTCCTGCAGGCCGACATCGAGAGTTGATCGCGCCCGGTGAGCGACATTGTCGGCGAGCTCGCCCGCGTCGCTGGCGCTTTCGACCAGCCGACCCTCACACTTCTGTACAGAGGCCACGCGAAAGTGGTGATCGCGATGCTGCGCAGCGCGTTCACACGGGACAACCGCACCATCTCCACCGCTCGACTCCACGCGCAGGTCGACACCTACCTTGATCAATTGCGGATCGCGGGCTTGACCGATCTCCCATCCGGCACGGGTCGTGATCTGTGCATGCGGTGGATGCGGGGGCAGTGGCTTGTCCGCAGCGTCGAAGACGATGGCGCCGAGGTCTACACGCTGACCAGCCACGCCCAGGACGCCCTCAACCTCGTCACGAACCTCACGAGGGAACGCGCCAGCCTCAGTGAGCACCGGATCGCCACGATCGTCAACGCGGTGCGGCGGTTCAACACCGAGGTCAACCCGGACCGCGGCGCCCGGGTAGACATCCTCAACAGCGAGATCGCCCGGCTGACCCGCGAGCGTGACCGCCTGCTGGAAGGCGCCGACCTGCCGCACGTGTCAGCCGACTACATGCTCGAGGGATACGGGGAACTGCTCCAGTTGGTGGCGGCGCTGCCGAGCGACTTCGCCCGCGTGCAGGAGGCGTTCACCGCCCTTCGCACGCAGATCCTGGCCTCGTTTCGCGCAGAAGACCGCCACGCCGGCGAGGTAATCGACGACTACCTGCGGCACACCGACTCACTGATGACCGCCACCGCCGAGGGCCGAGCATTCGAGGGCGCCTTCACCCTGCTCCGAGACGACGAGCTGCTCCTGCAACTGCGCGAAGACCTCTCGGCGCTGCTGAGCCATCCTATGGCCGAGGACATCCTCAACGACGTCGACCGCCGCGATCTGCGCGGCACTGTCGGGCTGATCCGGCGCGGCATCGACGCGGTGCTCGCCCAACGCAACCGTGTCACCGCGACGCTGCGCGAGTACATCCAGACCCACAACGCCGTCCGCGACCGCGAGCTGGACAACACCCTGCGCCAACTCGACGGCGAACTCGCACGATGGATGACCTCAGCCGGGCCACGCACGACCGTCGCGTTGCCGCTGCTCCCCGCCCGCTTAGACGTGACCCATCTCCGCGAACGATTCCACAACCCGGACGACGACGCCGGGCCACCGCCACTGCGGGACGTCACCACGCAACGCCCCGACGGGCTCACCCTGGCGGACCTGCTGGCGCAGGGCGGCCCGTCGCTTGACCAACTACGCGCCGCCGTTCACGACGCCCTCGCCTCGGACGAGCCTCTGGCATCCCTAGGGCGGCTGTTCGACGCGCTGGACGCACCGCTACGCCGGCCCGTCGAGATCTTCGGTCTGCTTCACCTGACCACGAACATGGACGACTTCGTTTCAGACGAGGAGCACACCGAGGTGTACCGCACGCTGCGCCCGGACAGCACCCGACGCGACTTCGCGGTCCCAGTGATTACCCCAGGCCCGCGGAGCCCAGATTCTGCCGCGCCCGCAGACGACCGCCCGGGCCGAGCGCCCAGATCGGAGCCCGCATGAGCATCGATGAGACCTCCTCGACCGGCGAGACCGGGGATCTCCCCATCGGCTGGGACGACCCCGAGCGGGAGTTGACCAGCAGCGTCTCACTCTTCGAAGGCGATGAAGGCGGGCTTGAGCTGCCGCAACGCCGCGTGCTGGTCGCACTGCTCAAGCAGCGGTTCATCACCGCGCAGAGCCACCCCAAGGAATGGAAGACGCTCACGGCGAACCCACGGCTGTTCCGCTCTCGGCTCAACGACCTGTTCCTCAACCTCCACCTGGACGCCGAGCGCGAGGTCGCCTACAAACGCCCGGCAGTCCCCGAAGGCGGCGGCAAGTTTCCCACCCTCCTCCATGACACCGCGTGGAGCCGCGAGGAGACCATCCTGCTGGTGTACCTGCGCACCCGCAGCCGCTCGGAAGAAGCCGCCGGCACCTCCCGCACCTACGTCGACCGGCAGGACATCCTCGAGCACATCGTCTCGCTCCGCCCGGCACACGCCACCGATCACGCCGCCGATGGCCGACGCGCCGTCAAGGCCATCGAAAGTCTCCTCCGAGCCGGACTGCTGATCGGCGCCAGCACCGCCGAGCGGTTCGAGGTGAGCCCCGCCATCGACGTCGTACTGCCCCTGGAACGCCTGCAAGACCTGCTGCGATGGCTCAAGGCACCACACCAAGGCGAAGCCAGCGACGAGTCTGCCACCGGCCCCGTCGGCGGCAGCGATCCGGACGCTACCGACGCCGCCATCAGCGACGAGGAGGCACCGTGACGATCGACGACGAGGTCCAACCCGCTTTGCTGCCCGCCGCCGTGCTCTCACCGCCCGCCACCACGTCATCACCAACTCCACTGTTCTACGTCGCCGGAGCCACCGACGGCACGCTGCAGTGGAAGGCCGAGGCTTTCCAGCTGGTGAACTGGGGAGGATTCGAAGGCCGGGTCCGTTTCGACTTCCACACCGGCGCGACGCTGATTTCCGGGGCGTCCGGCACGGGGAAGAGCACCCTGCTAGACGCGTATATCGCCCTGATGATGCCGTCGGACACATCCTTCAACGGCGCGTCCAACGACGCCGTCGCCGGCCGTGCCCGCAGCGCCGAGCAGCGCAACCTGCTGTCCTACCTGCGCGGCCAGACCGACACCACCGCCGACGACAACGGCCGAGAACGGCCCAAGGTGCTCCGCGGCGACGGCCGACCCACCTGGGGCGCGGTGGCCATGACGTTCATCGACGACCACGCCCGCCGATTCACCGCGCTACGGGTGTACCACGTCTCGACGCGAGCGGCCCAGGCCGGGGACATCACCATGCGGATGGCCACCTACGAGGGGTACCTCGACCTGGCAGACCTCGCCGAGCACGCCACCTCACTGTTCGCGCCGAAGTCCCTCAAGACGGCTTTCCCCGGCCTGGTGACACACGACAGCTACGCCTCCTTCGCCGCCCGCCTGCACACACGGCTGGGCATCGGCGCGAACGGCGACGGCGCGAAGGCCCTGCGACTGCTGGTGCGGATCCAGTCCGGCCATCAGATCCGAACTGTCGACGAGCTCTACAAGGAGATGGTCCTGGAGCGGCCAGCGACGTACGACGCGGCCGATCAAGCGATCAGCCACTTCGACGACCTCGAAGTCGCCTACGTTGCCATGCAGACCGAGCAGCAGAAAGCCGACATCCTCGGCCCGATCACCCAGAAGCACGCCGACCTCGAGACGGCACGATCAACAACCGCGCAAATCGAGGCATTCGGTCTCACCGCGGCGGGCGACACCCCGATCGTGCTGTGGAGCCTTGATCGTGAGGCTGCGCTACTGCGAACGGCGACTGCCGGCACCCAGCGAGCAAAGGAGGCCAACGCCGCTGAACTCGCCCGCGCATCGTCGTCCGTCACCTCACTCGAGGATGACCTGGCCGTCACGATCACCGCCCATCGGGAGGCCGGCGGTGGCGAACTGGAGAGTCTCGCCCAGCAGGCCATCCAGGAGAAACAGCGCCGCGATGAACGACTGGCACGGCGGGCAGCACTGGCCGAACGCACTACCAAGCTGAGCGTTCCACTGGACGATGGGGTCGCCTTCGCCCGCCTCCAAGAGACGGCCGCGGCGTTTCTCGGCGACTACGAGAACGCCGCAGGGGCGCTACGAGACCGCCGCGAACACTTACGGGACCGCGAGTTTCCGCTGCTTGAACGCCGCAGGAAGCTGACCGAGGATCGTGCGTCGCTGGCCGGTCGGGCCGGACGCGTCCCGAAGTATCTCGATGACCTACGCCAGGACGTCGCGCGGGCGTCTCGCATCGATGTAGCTGAACTGCCGTTCCTCGCTGAGCTGATCGACATCGACGCAGACCAGCGGCGGTGGCGGGCCGCGGTGGAAACGGTCCTTGGGGCGAGCGCCCGGCTGCTGCTGGTGCCTCAAGACAGGTTGGAGGAGTTCTCCGCGGCGATCGACCCGCTCCACCTGCGCGGCCGGTTGACATTCGAAGGGGTGGCGCACGGCCAGGACGGCCACGCTGAGCGCAACCCAGACCGGCTCGCCGGGAAACTGATCTTCAAAGACTCCCCGTTCTCCGGGTGGGTGCGCCAACACGTGTCTGAGCCCGCCCGAAACGCCCTCTGCGTGGAAAGCTCGGACGAGCTGAAAGGACCCGGCTATCGGGTGACGCTGGCCGGCCAGACCCGCTTCGGGACGCGCGGTACGCACGGCCGGCGCGAACAGGCGAACATCATCGGATTCAGCAACGAGGAGGCCCTCGCCGACATCGACCAGGAACTGGCCGACATCGAAAAGGAGCTAGTCCAGATCGACCAAAGGCGAGGCGTGATCGACGCCGAGCGCAGCGACTTGGACGCCCGCCGCAGCGCCTACGACGCGGTCCGGGCAGCCATCTGGGACGACATCGACGTGGCCAGCGCCGTAGCGCGCATCACCAGTCTCGACCGGGCACGTCAAACAATTCTCGACGCCGACGACCAACTGCAGGCGTTGCAACGGCGCATTGACCACCTCGGCCAGCAGCTGGAGGTAGCCCGCGAAGTCCGCTACCAGCTCAGGCAGGAGGAATCCGGCCTTGACAAGAGGATGTCCTGGTTGCATGAGCAGCACAGCGCGGTAGACGGAAAGCTTCAGCGAATCATTCACGACCAGCGGGTGGTCCTGACCGACGCCCAGGCCGCCGCACTCGATCGGCACTTTATCGAGGCAGTCGCCCCGGCAGACCCCGATGACCTCGATCAGTTCCCGACCCACCTGGGTCGGCTCCTGCAGAACCTATACACCGAAGCGGAAAAGGCCGACAGCCAGGCGCGTAACGCTGAGGTCGAACTCGAACGGATCTTCACCGCCTACCAGGTGAAGTTCGATGACCCAAATCTTGGCCGCGGCGTCGCGTCGTACTCTGACTACGCCACGATTCTGGACACCATCCTCACCACCGGTCTGCACGAGCGCCGGGAAGAGTGGCGTCAGCGTCTCATGAAGTGGAGTGGCGAGGACCTGGTCCCGCTCGCCGGGGCCATGGAGTCCTCGGTCGACGAGATTGAGGAACGCCTCGATCCGATCAACGGCATCCTCCGCAGTCTGCCGTTCGGCGCCAACCGCGACCGGCTGCGCATCAAGCTTCGGCGCCTGACCCCCACCGCTGTAGTCCAGTTCCGTCGCGAGCTACGGACACTGTCGTCCGGCGCCACCCGAGACCTACCCGAACACCAGACGGAACAACGCTTCCGCGAACTGCAACAGTTCATGGGCCGCCTCCGCCGCCGGGACGACCCTCGCGCGATCGCCGAGCTCAGCGACCGCGACCGACTGCTCGACGTGCGGCGCCACGTCGAGATCACCGCCGAACGGTACGACGCCACCGGACAACTTCTCAGCACTCACTCCTCGCTCGGCGGCAAGAGCGGCGGCGAGAGCCAGGAACTGGTGGCGTTCATCGTCGGCGCGGCACTGCGGTTCCGTCTCGGTGACGAACTGCGGACCCGCCCGCGGTTCGCGCCGGTCTTCCTGGACGAAGGTTTCGTCAAGTCCGATGCCGAGTTCGCCGGCCGCGCCGTGCAGGCGTGGCGAGGCCTGGGCTTCCAGCTGATCGTGGGCGCGCCGCTGGACAAGGTGACAGCGCTTGAGCCACACATGGACGAACTCCTGGCCATCACCAAGAACACGACAACCCACTACTCCTTCGTCACCCGAATCAGCGACGTCAGACAGCACACGGCCAGCAGCTCACCGGCCATACCGATCGCGCGCAGCCCGATTAACGGCGCCCGCGCCACGGCAGACAGCGGCCCACGAGACGGTGAGGCAACCGCCCGATGAAATCTCCTGAGCAGGTCCTGACCGACATCGAGCGACGGCTCGCCAACACCTGGGCGCGCTGCCTGGCCGACCCTCATGCGGTGGCGTCGCTGTCGGCAGCGCACGACACAGCATTGCCCCCGAGACCAGTACCTCTCCAACAGCCCGGCCAGCCACCAAAGGCCTGGCCGCATGCCTTCCCGCTAGGACAACCCCTCTCAACCAGCCTCGAAAAGGACTTCGCCTTTCCGGTGACCTGGGCCGCCACATGGCGAGCATGGAGCGCCACGCACGGCACCTCACTGCGCACACGCTCCCGGCGAGTCCACAACACCGACCAGGAACTCCCCACCCACCTCGTCGTCACCGACGTCGATCACGCCGCACGACTGTGCGGCGGGCATTGGCCGCAGCGCCTAGAACGAGGCCGCCACCGCAGCGCCCTCCTCACTAGCGGCTTCCCCCACCTTGTCCAAGCGCAACTGCTCGCCGCGACAGTCGCCGCAGTTGATGAGCTCAGCGAGGTGGACTTCGATCTGCTGCGCCGCGCCGGAGCGTGGTTCACCGAACACGACGCGGCCGGACTCACTCCCCGGCAAGTGCCGATCGAGGGGTTGCATGCCAAATGGCTCAACCATCGGTTGGGTCTGGTACGCCGCCTCTCAGGCAAAGACGTCCTGGGGCTGCTGCCACCACATCCGCCCCGAGTCCACTTCACCTATCTCGACCCTGTCCACCTTGCCGCAGGCGGACGCCGACACGACTCGATCACCATCGGCGACCGGGCACAACCGGAGTACCAACCACGGGTGGTGGTGATCTCCGAGAACAAGGACACCGCCATCCAGTTCCCCGCCTTCGACGGCGGCATCAGCGTCGAGGGCGTCGGCCGCGGTGGCGGCGCGATCGCCGCGCTGCCCTGGCTGACGACCGCCCAGCACGTCCTCTACTGGGGCGACATGGACGCCGACGGCCTAGAAATTCTCAACGAGTTCCGCGCCGCCGGCGTACCCGCCGCATCGCTGTTCATGGACCTGACCGCCTACAGCCGCTGGGAGCGATTCGGGACCAACAGCGATACCCAGGGCCGGCCGCTGCAAGCCCGCAGGCCGCGACCCGTGCCGTTCCTAACCGATGCCGAAAAGGCCCTCTACCAATGCCTGACCGAGGAGACGTGGACCCGACACCGACGCGTGGAGCAAGAGCGGATCCCACTCGATGCGGCCCTGTCGGCCGTACAAGGGATCGTTGACGACAACCAGTACCCGTAGGGCAGGCCGTTCCTCTTAACGGCCGTTCGGTGCCAGCGCGTGCATGGTCACCGGTATTGAGACCATCGGCCTTTGGCACGACTGCGTCGAGTTGCTGATCGACCCAGACGGCAAGTACGGACTTATTCCGCCGTGTTCGGGAGTGTCTCGGGTAGGCAAGCCCGCTGACGGAGCCTGCGCAGCACCCACCGGCGCCACATGAGGCGGCGCAGACCAAAGCGGTAGATGATCGCGCACTCCATCCGCGCGACAATGGCGTTGATCCCGCGAGGTCCGAAGTCGCCTAGCAGCATCTCAGCGCTCTTGCTGATGGGGGGTCCTTGCCAGGCGATCACGCAAGCGGTTCCGACCAGGGGGTTGATGGCGCCGAGGCAGGCGTCGAACACCTCGCTCATGGCGCGACTCTCAGCGGCGATCCATCCGCGGGATTCGGCGAGTTGCTCCTGCAAGGTGTGGCCACGGTCGGCTAGCGCGGTGAGGGTGGCCGCGTCGTCGCTGGTCCGGCGACGGATGCGGTAGGGGTACTCGGCCCAGGCGACGAGGGTGCGCACGGCTTGGGCATAGCGTTCCCGGCGTGCCGTGGCATTCGCCCGGGTGTTGCCGAGGATGACACCAATCAGGCCGGCCACCACGCTGGAGCCGAGGACGGCCAGGGCAATGGTGATCGTAGGCGGCTGGGTGCCGGCAGGATTCACGGCCTGCGCGATCGTCGTTAGGTCCATGACCACCAGTCGAGTTCCTTTCGCGTCGCGGTTTGAGGCTCCAGTTTGGAGCCTGCCGGACGCCGCCGTGGTCGGCATCCTCGCACGCCAATTCGCCGCTGGGCCGCCATGCCTCCTCGAAGATCAGATGCCGGTGGGCGAGTGTGGCCAGGGGCTTCATCCCATCTCCAGGAGCCACCGCAGCACGGGGCGCTGCGGTCGTACTCCAGGCACAGGGCCCAGACCTGCGGGTGCGGTGCTGAAGAGGCGGCTGCGCCCAGTGATTGGGTTGACCCGAGGGCGGTCGGCGGGCGATGCGGCGACGCCGCGGCGCATCGGACCTCCGCCTGTCAGGGCATCGGACCTCCGCCTGTCAGGTACGAGGGGAGCGGATGACGTACAGGCCCAACCCGACTTTTGGTGCAGTCGGTGGCGCACAGGTCGTCCAGGATCTCCACACCGACTCATGGGGCAAGAGCGGATCCCCCTGATGCGGCGGACGTCGGCAACGCTGTGCGCCGGATCGTTCGCGACATTCAGGCACCTTGACGAGGGGCAACTGAATGCGGGAGTGGGTTTGAACTTCAGCCAATGGCAAGCCAGCGCTCCCATCGGCGACTCTGGCCTCGTACGCAGTCAGACGAACATCTTCCTAGCGCCGGACTTGGAGCGCCAGGAAAAACGTCCCGTCGTCGCGCCGGTCGTAGACGTTCAGAGCAGGTGAGACGTGTGGCATGAGCACCCTCCCGATGGTGACTGCGGCCGAGATTCCAACTGCTGCGAAAACGTTGATCTCGTCCAACCGTCCATGGTCGGCTTCGACGCTCGCCAGGAACTCGCGCAAGATCCCTTCAAAGGACGCAAGGTCGGCAGGGGAGGAGAGTAGAGTCGGCCCTGATTCGGCAGGCGGAACCGGCGCGATCGAGTAGATGTGATGATTCACTGCTGCTTCCGTGGGCAGGTCTTGCTCGTGGATGGTGCCGGATAGGTTCAGGACCAGGGTGACGGACTGACGTGATTCGCCCATTCGGACTCGTGTAACCCGGAACAGGACCATTTGCTTCTGGTTGCTTGGCCAGGTCCATGCGTTCATAGTGTCAGTGCGATGCCGTTGAAAAACGATGGTGGACACCTTGTCGTCGAGGCGCGAGCCCAAGGCAATCAGTAGAGGGATGCGTGCGAAAGCAAATACGGCAAGGCGGGTAACGGCGTCTCGACGCACCCCGTCGTGCACGCGCTTCGTGAAGTCGGCGATTTCCCAGGCCAAGCGTTCGAAGTCAGTCCGGTTCAGGCTGCCTCGATTGCGCAGGTCAAGATCAGCGTCGGAGTCCCAGTGGCTGCCGGGGAGGATCCTCGGGTAGAGCCCTGCCGCTGTGGTTGCGGCTAACACAGTCGACCGCGCCAACTCGGCGGGGACGCCGCGAACATCACCCACAATGCGAAGCACGTAGGCGGAGCGGTCGGCTCCGATAGCTGAGAGACTTTCAATTCGGCTCTCGTGCTCCTGCTTGCGGCGCTTCAGTTCTTCTACCGTATAGCGCCCCGCCACGCCGCCGTCATCAATCGGCTTGTGGCAGTTCCTGCAAGCCAAGATCAGGTTGCTTGCGTCGGCCCGCTGCTCGAAGGGTAACGGGGCTTCGCCGCGCGGGGAGCCTTCGGACCAGCCGACGTTATGTGCGAGCTCCCCTATCGGCACCGCTTCGCCTATCTCGGTCGCCTCGACAAGAGACAAGTTGCAGAAGGTGCACCGTCCTGCGGCTCTGGCCCAAACGAGAATCTTATTCTGCTCTGTGACCTTGGGCCGTGACTGCTTGGGCTGCTGCGGCAACACGCTCACCCGATTCTTGTCGTAGGCGTCCGTTATGGTCTCGCCGTCGCTCCGAAGAGGTTGGTAACCGGTCGGAGCCGCCAGCACAAGACCCCATCATCACGCACTGGAGGACCCGCCATGAACATGAGCCACGATGATCAGCTTGCCCGAGTGCTCGGCGCAGGTATCGAATCGTTCGACATCCCCGAAGATCAATTCCTAGTCGCCGAAGCCACATACAAGGCGGCGTGCGGCTTCCTCCGCGACTACTGGGCCGACAGTGAAACCGGAGGCGCTCTCTACCCGCAAGGATCCATGAGGCTGGGCACCGTCACCGCGCTCATCCACCGACGCGACGAGTATGACCTGGACATGGTGTGCAGACACGACCTCGACAAGTCCGACACGTCGCAGGACGACCTCAAGGCAGACGTCGGAGAAGCCCTCAAGCACTTCGCGAAGGAGCACCCGGAGCTGGGCCTCAGCCTGGACGACGAGGGTCGCCGGTGCTGGACCTTCCAACACGACACTCTGCCGTTCCACATGGACATCCTCCCGGCCATCCCCAACCCCAAAGCCGAGCCAACTGGCATCTTGGTGACCGACACCGAAGCTTCCAAGTGGCACCCCTCGGCCCCGATTGAGTATGCGGACTGGTTCCTCGACATCCAGTACGACGAGTGGAAGGCAGGGGCCTTCAAGATCGCTGAGAAGAGACAGATGGACATCGAGGCGCTGCCGAGGCGGTTTTATAAGACGACGCTTCAGCGGACGGTTCAAGCACTGAAGCGCCACCGCGACATCTTCTTCACCGATGATCTTGGCAACCGACCCTCATCGATCATCATCACCACCCTCGCCGCCCAGTCCTACGAACCCCGAGGTGGCCTGTTCAACGTGCTCCACCACGTCGTCGAGCAGATGCCCACACACGTCGACTACAAATTCGGCAAACACGTCATCGCCAACCCGGTCGAACCCGGCGAGAATTTCGCCGACCGGTGGATCGGACACCCTGCCCGTGCCCGACGCTTCTTCGAGTGGATCGAGGCAGCGCTGCGCGACTTCACAGCGATCGCCAACGCCCAGCACACCGACGACATGCTCGCCCGAACTGCCCGAGCTCTCGGCCCGAGTCCCGCCGCCGCAGCGCACCACGCCCTGAGCGCAAGCCCCAGTCTGACCCGTCAATACGCAGTGGCTACAGCCGTGCCGGCCGGGAACGATCGCTTCGCATGACCGGCACCTGGGCACAAGAACTCACCGACGAGCGAGAGACCTTCCGTCGAGGGCTCGCTGCCCACGGTTTCAACGGTGATGGAGACACGCTGATCGGCCCGCTGAGGTGGCGGTCCTCGAGCACGCAGGGGGCGAAGACAGCCACCATCGAAGTCGCGCTCACCGACGCATTCCCCTTCGGCCCTCCGCAGGTCCGCATCCTCGACGCCGGAATGCCGCTCGAGCTGACCTTCCACCGTGACTTCGACGGCTCGCTGTGTCTCTGGTCGTCAAACGTGCCCGTTGACAACGCACCCTGGCGTAGCCCAAGCCAGCTACTACTCAGGGTCGCCGCCTGGCTCAGGCAGACCGACGCCGGCTGGCCTGACGACACCGATTGTGACCTAGAACGGTACCTCCCGAGCGACCCACGTCTCCTGCTCTATGACCTCGACAAGCTCGCCACCGTCAGAGGCTGCGTTCGGACCCAAGCCACAGCCAACGGTCTCCGCGTGACGATCAGCGACGAAGCGCAGCGGCCACCAAACCGCCCTGTCCCCCGCAAGCGACGAGGGGCCCAAGACAAAAGTGGCGGTAGCCCGAAGATCGGCCGCAGGCACCGGGGCCTCGCTTGGATCGCCGACGTTGGCCATCTGGACCGGCCGGTGCAGGACGGTTCATCGCTGTGTCAGACCCTGGGCGCAGACGCTCGGCACCTCATCTGGCTCATTTCAGTCGGTGTCGTTGAATTCGTGGTTCTGCGTTACCGCCGGCATGGCGCGGACGGGGTCCTGACGCTGGCTGTTAGGCCAGCACCGTCTCAGACGCCGCCCATCGAGGTCCATTCTTGCGAGGGAGCCGACACGAGCCTGACGACCCGGATGCTGCGAGCGGGCCCGGCCGCGACCAAGTTGGCTGACCGACGCGTCGCGGTCGTTGGCACCGGCGCGATCGGATCGTTCGTCGCCGACTTGCTGTTCCGACACGGCATACGACAACTAACGATGCTTGATCCACAACTGCTACGACCAGGAAACCTGGTACGCCACCTGGCCGGGGAAAGCCTGGTCGGATTCGCGAAAGTCCATGCCGTGAAGGCCCGATTGGCTGCCCTAGGCTTCGACACCACCAGTGTTGACGGCGCCGTCGACAGGCTAGCCACACCTCAACAGGCGATGAAGCTACTCCGCGAACATCATCTGGTCGTAGACGCCACGGCAGATGCGCGCGCCACGGCGCTACTCACGAGAGCAAGTAGCTGCATCCCAACGCCCGTTCTTTCCGTTTGCCTCCAGCGAGCGGGCGCCATCGCTCGGGTCGACCGCTTCCCCCTGCGCGGCAAGGAACGCCATCTCGAACCGGTTCTGGCAGCTTCCCAACCAGGCGAAACTCACGAACACGGCTGTGACGCGCCCGTCTCCCCGACGCCCCCAAGCGCAGTGGTGGCCGCATCCGAACTGGTATGCCGGGCCGCCATTGACGAACTGACCCACGACTGCAAGATGCCCGCAACGCTGATCGAGGTATACGAACCCCAAGAAGCGCCCTTCGACGTTCGCGGACTGAGGACTTCCGAGCCGCAGGACGGAGATGGCGAGGGCTTGCCCCATTCACGCCCCTAGAACCTGCCCAGGCTGCAGTAGTCCGAGCGATGCTGGTGCATCTGGTCTTACCGCTTCATGGCCGAACAGCCCGTCGAGGCGGCGCACCACGCCCGTCGCACGCCGCACCCAGGTGGGGAGGGGGCCCACGCTCTTGACCAGCGCGCCATGCCGAAGGTCCTTCGTACAAACCGTCCTGCGATGGTCCTCAGCCGCGCGGCCAGGCACTCGGCATGGTGGTGTCGAACTGGCCACAGAAGTCGTCTGCACGAATGGGCGCACCGCTCGGGCGGCTTCCGTGCCGACCAAGGCTCGCTGTGGAGTGAGCAACCGGCAGCGATGTAGCCAGGCCCAGGGCGGCGAGCAGAGCGTCGACCTCGTCGGCGGTCAGGAAGGACACCGTGGTGTGCCGGCCGAAGCGCGCCGGACAAACCCGGCGCTGGTCGTATCCCGGAACGCGCCCGAAAAGGGCGCGGGAGCCTGTCCGCTCCCGCGCCCTGACCGTCAGCGTGCCCCTCGGCCGGCCGTCACGCGGCCTTCACGAAGGACTGTGCGGCCGATCCGTTGCAGTCCCAGATCTGCAGTCGCGCGCCGTCCGCTGTCGAGCCTTGCGGGGAGTCCAGGCACCTGTTGGAGTTCGGGTTGCGCAACCGGTTACCTTCCTGGACCCAGTTCTGTGCGCCGCTGCCGTTGCAGTCCCAGAGCTGCACCCTCGTGCCGTTGGCCGTACCCGCGCCGGTGACGTCGAGGCACCGGCCCAACGTCCGCAGGGTCTGGCCGTCCCAACTCCACTGCTGGTCCCTTGAAACAGAAGGCCCCTGGCACGTCCACAGCTGCACGGCCGCGCCATTGCCGCCCGTGTCGTTTCCGCCCACGTCCACGCATTTGCCGCCCGGCCCGTTGATCTGCGTCGCGGGTCCGCCTGTGGGAGGCGGCGTCGTGCCCCCGCCGTCCTGGTAGTAGCGCACGTAGTCGATCGATGCGGTGAGCGGGAACTGGCTCTGCACGGGGTTCTGTCCGGGGTACGTGCCGCCCAGCGCCAGGTTGAAGATGACGTGGAACGGCTTGCGGAACTCCTCCAAGGTCGCCGGTGTCGTGTCGATCACGTGCGTTTGCACACCGTCGATGTACCAGCGGATCTGCGCGGCCGTCCACTCGATCGCGTAGACGTGGAAGGCCGCGGCGTTGTTGACGGCGGGGTTCGCGACGTAGTTGGCGTTCTGACCCGCTGTCCACGGGAACACGCCGGTCCGGAGATCCCAGAAGATGTTGTTCGTCACGGTCGCGTTCGCGTTCGCGTGTTCCATGATGTCGACCTCGCCGCAACTGGCCCAGTTGGTGGGCAGGCGGTCGTAGTAGGTCTGCGCTGGGTTGTAGGCGCTCGTGGACGTCTCGTCGCACGAGTCACCGAGCATCCAGAAAGCCGGCCACGAGCCGGCGGCGGTCGGGAGCGCCATGCGCGCCTCGATGCGGCCGTACTGGAAGGACCTCTTCGTGTCCGTCGTCATGCGGCACGACGTCTGGTAGAAGTTGCGGCCGTTGACCGTGATGGGCGTCGTGAGCCAGTTGGCGCGCATCACGAGGTTGCCGCCGGACTGCGTGCAGTTCTCGGGGCGGTACCACTCCCACTCGCCGTTGCCCCAGCCGTCGAAAGTATTGAGGCCGGGGTTGAGGCCGTTGCCGACGTTGTAGTTCCAGTTGGCGCTGCTGGGCGCGCCGGACCCGTTGAACTCGTCGGCCCACACGAGGTTCCACGCGGCGTGTGCGGGCTGCTGCTGGATGACCACGCTGCCGACCAGCGCAGTGACGGCCGCGGTGAGGAGGACCATGAGGCGCCGGCGGCTGCGTGACAGCGCTCGGTCCGCGAAACCTGCATTCCTGATCTTCATGTCGGGGAGCCTCGCCTTTCCATTGGGGATGACGGATCGACGCCATGCCCGGGGCGACCCCGCGGACGGACACGGCGAGTGGGCGACGGACACTCCCGCCCGGGGCGACCGAGAGTGCTCTTCCTGGACAAGCAATGCGAGCCATCAACGCGTGAGAGCGCTCTCACGCTAACCACACGAATCAATCGATGTCAATGACTGATGAACGCCGTGTTGCCGGTACATTGCCAGCTGGGAGGAGACCCGAGAGATAGCTGCCGATTACTCGGGATTGTGTGGGCAGCGGTGACACGCGTAGTGGGTGGCCACGGCGGTCGCAAGCCGGTGCAGTGTTCCGGCGTGGGCAAGCCGTCGGCCGCGACCCCGACGCCCTGGCTGATCAGATCGCCGGACTGCTGCGTCTCGTCGGTGGACTGGGGGATTCGAGGGCGACCAGGTGGCCATCGGCGTCGGCGTCAGTACCGAGGGATTGATGTCGGGCGGCCGGGTCAGCGGGCAGCCCCGTCATTGGGTCACCAGCCTGATGCTGTCGAACGACCCGATCCGGGTGCCACCTGACGAGCTCGTGACCCTGGCGGCGCTCGGTCCGGGGGCTGCCGAGGTAGGCCGCACCCTGAGTCGAACTCTTATCGACGTTGTCTCGGCCCGCCGGTAGCTACGGCGGCACGTGTAGGTGATGCCGTTTGCTCGAACGGTGGCGGCCGGGCGCGGCGACGGTTGAGTCCGCGGCGATCGTGCTGCTCGTCCGACGAGCATCCCCTCCGTCCCGCCGTGCCCGTCCGGCTCCAACTTGTCGGCTCCGAACCACCACAGTGCGTGCCTAAAACCGTCGCGCGGCGTAAGGCGACTTCTGGCCGAGGCAGTCGATCTGCGATCCGATCGATCGGGCACCTACCGCCGGCTGGCTAACGTCGACCAACGCCTCGGTAGATCCGTGGCTGCTCGGTGGCTGCTCGGGCGACGGGGGACGGGCGTGGATTTACCGGGACGGAGCCGAATTTCATCAGCTATCGCGAGCCCTCGCGCTAATCGATGGGTAGCGATGGTAGTCGCACGCAGTGCCCGGACCAGCAAGGACGTGGCTGGACGGGGTTGGACTAGGGAGGTTGTGGACCGACTCGATTTGGCGTAGAGTGCTCTTTGGGGAAGACTAATATCTACTTCGGACTACGGATCAGAAGGTTAGGGGTTCGAGTCCCTTCGGGCGCACAAGATCATAAAATGTCTGGCCTGCGGAAACGCGGCCAGACGTTTTTTTGTTGGCCACCCCCGTCGGGCGCTGGCTGCCAGGTTGGTGTCGTCGCTTTCCGTAATCACGCTTGGGTCGTCGGTTGGCGGCCCCGCTCTCCTGGTGGGGGGCACTGAACGGGCGTAGGTCTGCGCAGTTCGGGTCGCCGCAATGCGCCCTGCACCGTCAGTTGGTGTCCCCGCTTTGCGGGGCTGAGCTGAAGTCGTCCCGTAGGCAGGTGTCCGGTCCCGCAGCGGTCCGATCGTCATGATCGAACCCGTGCGGGACCGGATGCCCGTCTGACAACCCACGTACCGTGCGCCTCGCCTGATCAGCCGAAGCAGTTGGGCACTGGCGGTGAGCTGGGTGTGCAGTTGGTGGGCCGGTTGCCGGTGATGGCCGTCTTCTGGTCCACGGTGACCTGGCCGCCGTCGTTGAAGATCCCGCCGGGTGCCAGTGTGGAGATGTTGTCGGTGATCTTGCTTTCGGTGAGGTTGAGGGTGGCGTTGTTGTAGATCCCGCCGCCCTGCGAGCTTGAGCCGATGGCCCGGTTGCGGTCGACGTGGGTGCGGCGCAGTACGACGGTGCCGCTGCCGTTGTAGACGCCGCCGCCGTGTTCGATGGTGCTGTTCGTGCTGGCGACGTTCTCGCTGATCCGGCTCTCTTCGGCCACGAACTGGTTGATCTGTCGGCTCGGTTGACGTGGATCACCGCCGCCAGCAGGGGCGCGGGCGTCGCGCTGGTTCGGCGCCGCTACCCAAGGGTGCTGGCACGCTTGACGTGGGCGAGGTCAGCGACAAGAATTTACATGAATCGCTGTTAGCGTTAACAAACCCGTCCCAGTGCTGCGACGGCATCGTCATGCCGATGTGGTGACGGTCGCCACGGCCTGACTCCTCGGTCAGCACTACCACTGCAGGGGAGAAATCTATGCGAACGAGGGCAAGATGGCTCGCGGCGACCGCCGCGCTCGGGGTCGTCCTCGCCGGGGTGCTGACCTCGACCGGTCCGGCCAGCGCGGAATCCAACGGCGGGGTACGGGTGATGCCGCTCGGCGACTCCATCACCGAGGGCACCCAGGTGCCGGGTGGGTACCGCATCGGACTCTGGCAGCGCCTCGTCAACGGTCGGTACACGGTGGACTTCGTCGGGTCGCAGTTCAACGGGCCGGCCAGCCTGGGTGACCACGACCACCAGGGGCACCCGGGCTGGCGGATCGACCAGATCGACGCGAACATCGTCGGCTGGCTGAACACCCAACGGCCGCGGACCGTCCTGCTGCACATCGGCACCAACGACATCCTGCAGAACTACAACGTGAGCACCGCGCCGAACCGGCTCTCCACCCTGATCGACCGGATCACGACGACGGCTCCCACCGCTGACGTGTTCGTCGCGCAGATCATCCCGCTGTCCAACAGCAACCAGGAGGCGGCCGTCCGCACGTTCAACGCGGCGATCCCCGGCATCGTGCAGAGCAAGGTGAACGCCGGCAAGCGGGTGCGCCTGGTCGACATGCACAGCGCCCTCACCACTGGCGACCTGATCGACGGCATCCACCCCACCTCCGGCGGCTACGACAAGATGGCCGCCCGCTGGTACAGCGCGTTGCAGTCGGTGCCCGGCAGCATCGGCGACCCGGGCACCGGCTCCGGGCAGACCAACGCGATCGTGGGTGCGCTGTCCGGCCGCTGCGTCGACGTCCCCGGCTCGTCCACCACCAACGGCACGCAGGTGCAGTTGTGGGACTGTCACGGTCGTACCAACCAGCAGTGGACCTACACGAGCGGCAAAGCCCTGACCGTGTACGGCAACAAGTGCCTCGACGCCGCCGGCTACGGCACCTCCCCGGGCACCCAGGTCACCATCTACGACTGCCACGGCGGCACGAACCAGCAGTGGAACGTGAACGCCAACGGCACCATCACCGGGGTGCAGTCCGGCCTCTGCCTGGACCCCTACAACATGGGCACCGGCAACGGCACGAAGCTCGTCCTCTGGACCTGCACCGGACAGACCAACCAGCAGTGGAGCCGCCGATAGTTCGGGCGCTCGCGCCGGGTGGTCGGACCGCATCCCCACGTTCGACGTCAACAGACGGCTGGACTGCGGGATCAACCACTCGTCCACCCGGCGCCGCCGACACCGCACGCCGTTGGCGCCGGGTGTCGGTGAGGGTGATGCCGACCAGGACGCCCGCGCTGATGGCCACGGCGCACGGCTCCCCAGGCGATGGGCAAACGTCGATGTTAACGCGCGCTCGACGCCGCCTCAAGGGCGGTGGTCGTGCTCTGGGCGGGGATCTGGGGCGATGCCTGCGGGAAGTCGGTCGAGGGTGTTCCGCTCCAAGATCCGTGGTTCGACGACCGTTGATGTTCCCAGCACGTTACGTCTTGACGAACGGCATGTTATCGCTCACAGTCGATGCCTAAGGACGACGACACCTTGGCTTTCCGGGCAAGCCCTGCCTCGTCGATCTCGAATCAGGCGTGCGCCAGGGCTCGCCGGCATCTTGTTAACGCTAACTTCTTGACGCCTGTTTGCTCGGCCACGCGTCGCGGTACGCCCACCCCCGGGCAGGCCGTTCGGCTCTTGGTCATTGGAGGAGGATCATGTCTGCCCTCGATAGGTCTCCAACAATCGCACCGCCGTCGCGGCGGCAACGTTGGTGGTTGCCCCGTCTCCTCGCCGCCAGCGCGGCGGCGTTGATGGTCGGTGGCGCCGCCGTAGCGGTGGTGTCGTCGCCCGCCGCAGCGGCGACTGTCGACACGAACGCGTGGTACGTGTTGATCAATCGCAACAGCGGCAAGGCCCTGGACGTGTACAACCTGGCGACCAACGACGGCGCGCGGATCACGCAGTGGACCCGCAA